>NZ_JACCCW010000002.1:0-1200000 GCF_013410065.1 Granulicella arctica | reverse complement strand
GCTCAAAATAGATGGAATGCCCCTTTGGATTCTCCTTGCGGATAGGCCATACTCAATCTGCTCCCGTCAGCCGATTTCATAGTAAGTGATTAAGGCTTCCGGTTCGGAAATTTCTCTGCCTAGACCTTTGTGGCGGCCATAGTGCGTTAGCTGATAGGACTTGGTACTTCCGAGTGCCAGATATGGCCCAAATTCGCGTCTTGAACGTGATGGACTCCGAGCATGTGGATGATAATCCTCATCAACTTGCTCGGGCTAGGCGTCCACGGTAATGCGGCTACCATGTAATTTTTCCGCTCAACTGGATCTGCCGGGATGGATTGGACTGCTGGTTGTAGATCATGTTGATTGTCCCGAAGTGAGGATCATTCGTTCCCCACCAATAGCTCTGGCCCTGCCATGAGGGATGGTTGAAAGCGTTGTAGGCTTCAAATCGCATTTCCAAAGCCACTCTCTCATAGATGGGAAAGGACTTGCTCATCGCAAGATCAAGCTGTTGACCATTGGGATTGCGGATACCGGTGTCGGATATGTCATTTAGCTGCGCAAATGGAGGCAGCACGATGAAGTCATATTGGCCCAGATTTGTGCACCCCGAGTAATTTTGGCCAGAGATCGGCCCAAGCGCATAGTTATTCCCGGGGTCATACCATCCGACGCAACTGGTTGTGCCACGGATGAAGTGGGTGTTTGTATTGTCCTCGATCGTTCGCTTGCGTTGATATTGATTGACGTGGGTCATCATGATGCTGCTCGGAATGCTGACAGGCGTTCCCGCTTCGTAGTAATAGATCGGAGCCACGATCCAGCCCCCAGCAGAGCGTCTACTACGTAGTTGGATGTGCCTAGATAACGGTGGCCGCGTCCGACAGGCAGGTGCCAAACGGCATTGAACGTGTAGCGCCAGGGACGCGTGCCAGTGTCGATATGGTGTTGCCGAGTCCGATAGATGCTGTCCTCGAGGTAGCCCGAACTCATGACCTTGGACCAGACGTAATTCGCATGGAACGTTAGTGCGTCATTCCAGCGATGCGTTCCGGATACTTGCAGTGAATCGAAGCGGGAACGTCCGTCATTCTGTTCGGTTTGGTAAATATCGCCGAACTGAGGAGAAGGACGAGAGTAAATACTTGCCGGAAGCAACTGGCTGGTGTAATACCCGTTTTGGTTTCCAGTGGCCGCGGGCGAGAACGCCGCATTTCCAAGGTAAGGATTGGTGACCCAAGCGGAATTCGCGCTGGGATTAAGGCACTCCTGTAACCGCGAGACTGTGGATCCTTGCAGAATGTTACAGCTTGCCTGGAATGCCGCACTTACATGATTGATGTTATCGGTGCTATCGAGGTCGAAGCCTTTGCTGCCGACATAGCTGAGATCGACGGATGTGTGAGAACCAAGTTGGTGGGTGAAACCGAAAGAGTAGTTCCAGACACCTGGAATGTGAAAGCTCCTGTTGGAGACGTTGAAGCTGTCGCCCAGACTTGTTGCCAGTCCTCGAGCTGATCCGACTGGTTTAGCCACCACAGGAAACGGATCATCGATGGTATTGCCATCTGGACGCGTTCCGTTGGAGAGCGAGGTGGTCATCGCTGTGGTCTGGCTGAAACCCTGAGAATACCCTTGTGCAGAGCTCTGTTCAAAAGTATCCCCAAACCCACCGCGAACAACGGTATCGTTGTCAATGGCATAGGCAAATCCGATGCGAGGCTGGACCAGGTTCCAGTTCCAGTTGTATATGGTGGTAGGTTGCCCGTTCACTCCCGCAAACGTCATGCCACCAAGAAGCTGCACCCCAGAAGGTAGCCCCGCGACCGAAGAAGCCACTGGATTCTGAGCAGTGGTGCTAAAGTCTCCGACGATCTGATTGCGAGCTTCTGAAGGAGGACCTTGAAAATCCCAGCGCAAGCCAAAGTTGAGGGTGAGCTTCGAAGTGAATTTCCAGTCATCCTGGGCGAACGGTGCGAAGTAAGGATAGCTAAAGTATTGCTTGGGGTTCACATCCAGATGACCATTGGCGGGTGTGCCGAGGACCCAGCTCGCGAGTGCGTAACCGTCTTGTGAACCTAGATTGGCGAGTGTGTTTTGTTGTGTCCAGAAGGTGCTTTCATCGAAGTGACCCGATGATGCGCCTCCGGTAAAGTTGCTTGCTTTCATCCACCGGTAGTCCATCCCCAATTTGATTGTGTGAGACCGCCGAACGAGTGTGAGGGTCGGCATACCCGAGATGGTATTGGTGATACTGAGCTTATTTCCGCCGTTACTAGCAAAGTCACCGAAGCCAGTAACGCCGTCAATATCCACTTCGGGGAATACCTGGGCTGTCACCTGGCTTGCGAGGGAGCCAAGGCCAAGCTGCGAGAGATCAAATGGGCTCGGTCCTTGACTTTGGTTATACGCATACCTCGTGAAAGAAAGATGCAGATCGAAGACCGCGTTGCTCGAAAAAGTGTGGGTCCAATCGGTTGTAAAGAAGTGATTCTGACGGACCAGTGGAAAAACGCCTTGCGCGGCAGGCCCGGGTATACCGTTGTACGTATCCCCGACGTCCTGGAAACGTTTACTCCATGCAAAACGAATATAGGCGCGGTCCTTAGCGCCGAAATTTTGATCCAACCGAATGATCGCCGTCTTGTAACGGTCAGTCGCAGTGACGGACCATGCGTAGTTGTTGCTTCCATAAGGTTGATCTGCACCAACGGAGCGGTTCGGCAGCGGAAGATAGCTGAGGTACTTCAACGCCGCTGCATTGAGTCGTGAAATAGGAATGCGATTCCCGGAAAAGGGCTGCCTCACTTTGGTGACGAGATCCGTCGTAAGCGGATCGTAGATCGTAATAGGTTTGCGGCACTGGCAATTACCATCGTAATAATCCGCCGCGCTGAAGTCGCCAGTCTCTGCAACGGTCTGCGTGGTCGAACCCGGACTCAGGGCAGGCACCCAGGATGTCCCCGTCTTGGGTGTGTTTTGTGACCAATTTTCTCCCTGCACTTCGAAGAAGGTCTTGCCATGGCCATTGTAAAGATGAGGAATGTAGACTGGACCATCTACCTGAAAGCCATATTGGTCGCGGGTGTCGCTGGTTTTCTTCAAGTTGATTTGGGGGTTATCGTTGTAATGCGTATTGGCATCCAGCCACGTACGCCGAGCATTTTCATAGATCTGCCCATGAACCGTGTTTGTGCCATACTTTGTCACGATATCGAACACGCCACCGCCGGTGTGGCCGTACTGAGCATCGTATGGATTCGAGATGAACTTCATCTCTTGAACGCTGCCGCTTGGGGGGACATAACCGATATCACGTGAGCCAAAGGAATTGGAGTTGTTTGGAGCACCGTCGATCTGAAAGTCGTTCGTGTCTGATCCTTGTCCATTTGTTGAGAACTGATTGATCGAGCTGTTATCGAAGGGGCGAACCCACTGGTTCACACCGTTGTTGGTCCCGGTGAACTCCACGCCGGGCGCGGTATTTGCCAGAAGCAAAGGGACACCGCCATTGAGAGGAGAGTTCTCGATCTCGTCCTGCGTGAAGGTTTGTCCTCGGTCCGCATTCGTTCGATTGAGAAGCAGCTCGTCTGCTGCGACCGTCACAACCTCGGAGGCTACCCCAAGCTTAAGTGACAGGTCGACCGTCAGGACCGCATCGAGATTCAGATGGAGACTGGTCTGTTGTTCGGTTGCAAAGCCTTTGGCTGTCGCGCTGACATCATAAAGGCCAGGAGCAAGATGCACGAACGAGTAGTCCCCGGTCTTGGTTGTAAGAGCGTTGAGTTGTTCAGCGGTACCATCATTGGTCAGGGTCACCTGAGCCTTGGGGATTACGGCACCAGTGGCGTCCGTAATCCGGCCAGTGATGCGGGTGATCTGAGCTTGGACCGTGCAGGAAATCGCTAGACCGATGGTCAAAGCGGTAAGACGCAGCAGTGTTCGATACATGTCAGGCCTCCAGAATAGGTGATTAAATAATTTGCGAGCAACTCAACCGAAGCTCTGTACTTAGTTCTCGCTTAACGTGGACTACTAGAGGCTCGCGACCAAGCAGTACGCAAGGTCTAAACGGTATTTCACATGTGAAAGTTATTGAATCTAAAGATATAAAGTGTCAAAGCATCTGCGCTACAATTGCTTCGCAGGTTGAAGCCGGCTCAACGGCACATCATTCTTGCAGCAGAGACTTTCATGTCCAAGCCGGACTGATAGCCGGAGGTACACGTCGTGGGGAGTGAAGGTCTTCCGATTTTGGGCCATGCTCTAATGGAGCAGCCCCGTACTGCTGAAGGTCTTGGAATCACCTCGCCAGCTCCTCAGCAGGCTCATGATTTAGAGCCACCGTCGGCTTTAGTGGTCGAGGCTCTCAGGCTCATTCTGGAAAGTTCCTTATTCCGTGCCAGCAAGCGTGGCAGTCAGTTTTTGCATTTTGTGGTCCAGTACCGGCTGCAAAATCATCCAGAGCCTCTTAAAGAGCGCACCATTGGCGCGGCTTTGTTCAACCGGCCCGTCGACTACTCCACGGGGGACGACTCGGTGGTTCGAGCACAGGCCAGAGAGGTACGTCGCCGGCTCGAGAAGTACTATCTCGCTTGTCCCAGCGATAGCCCGGTCCGCATCAATCTTCCAGTAGGGTCGTATTCTTCTGAGTTCAGGTGGGCTGTACCTCCGAGAAATGAAATTGTTTTCCCTCCCTCAACATCTCGCCCCGTTTCTTCTTCGCCCATTGATCCGCCGGTATCCCGACCACCTACGATCTTTTCGGGTATGGCATCGAACCGCAGGAAGCTCCTCCTCGGAGCTGTAACGGTCGCTACGATCTTTCTCGCTGTCTTGCTGGGGCTAAAGTTTTATCGGACAACAGTGGCTGACTCTGTGATCTCACAGTTCTGGTCCCCAGCTTTCGCTTCGTCGAAACCACTTCTAATATGCCTGCCGAAGCCTATCTTTTATCGACCGTCGCTAGAGGTATACAAACGCACTGCTAAATCTCCAGGCGAGTTTGATCGCGAACTCGATCGGATGACCCATCCCCCTCATCTCCAACCCGATGACTTCATTCGCTGGGGAGATATGGTCGAGTTTTATGATTACGGCGTGAGCAAGGGAGATGTGGAAGCGACGATCAGGCTGTCTAACTTCCTCAGCCATCAAGGTAAGGACAGCGAGGTCAGGATTGGCAACGGCTACTCCTCTGAAGATCTTCGCAATTCACCGGCGGTGGTCGTTGGCGCCTTCAGCAATCCCTTGACGATTCAATTGGCTTCGGGCTTACATTTTTCCTTTGTTGATGACGATAAGGGAACCCGTATTCAAGAGCCAGGACCTACTGGACGATCGTGGTCCTCTAAGCATGGGCCTGTCGGTGAGGATTATGGCCTGGTTACCCGTTTGGTTGATTCCGGTACAGGACAGTTTGTCGTGCTTGTTGCAGGAGTCGAAGCGAGCGGCTCCGATGCAGCTGCCGACCTCATCGTTCATCCGGATGGCCTTGAAAAGGCTCTTCGCAATTTGTCTATGTCTAAAGATTGGCCCAAGAAAAATATTCAGATTCTTGTCAGCACAACGGTGAAGGACGATGTTGCTGGTCCACCAAGGGTTGTCGCCGTATATGCCTGGTAGATATTTGGGACTCTGGCATTGTTGCGAGGGCTTTCAGCCGTCCAACAAAGATTATTCTCTAGGCAGAGTTTGCTCCACAAATCGCTAGTGGATTTGCCTGCTACGAAGCTCCTGGCAGGGCCGATAAGGATACGAGCAACACAATCCCAATCGTTCGAAGAGTCGCTGTCGTCCGGCCGCTCCTGTGAAGTACCTGTCCCATAATGCCTCCTTTCACTTGTGGGAAAAGTATGCCCCATCAAATGCCGGAGCGAAATACCTCGTTTATATGTCCACTCCCCCCCTATTTCGATATCAAAATATGAAAAACAAAGGGGTTAGGTCTGGACTTCGGTATGATTTCAGCGGTCGGATAATTGAATGGGATTGCCGTCGGGGTCCTTGCCGTCGCAGAGGCAAAACATCTCCCCTTGTCGGACTTTGCCGAAGCTTGCGCCTCGTGCCACCAGCGTCTCGCGCAGGGCGGCGACGTCTTTGGCGTGGAATACGATCTTGGGGCCCTTGCGTCCCGGCGATGACGGACCGGAGTGGAGCGCTATCCGTGCGCCGCCTGCTGCAAACTCTTGCCAGCCCGTTTCATTCGTGACGATCTTCTTGAGGCCGAGTACGTCTCCGTAGAATTTGCTCATTGCCTCGATCTGTCCAGTAAACAAGATCACGCGCGCAAGTTTCATAAAGAGCCCCCCTATTTCTATTTTAGTGGATTAGGTGGAGTGAATATGCCAAGGGATTTTTGGTTTATTGATGGTTTATTTTGTTGGGGTTAGGGCGGACTTTGAGATTGGGTGGGGTTGACAAGGTTGATGAAGCAAAAACGAGTCCAACGGTAAAATACAGGGTCCTGAGCTTCGCTCAGGATGACAGTTTTGGTTGGGTGTGACAAAAGGAGGATCGAGTTTGGCGCGGATACCCCGTCCTTTGCTGTGAAGCAGTAAATAGAGGGGGGTGTCGTCTGCCGGTTGGCTCAGGCGGATTTTTTCTGGAGGAGATTTCCTGCTTTCGCGGCGGCGTCAGCTAGGACTCTGTGGTGGAGGGTGAAGAGAGCTAGCTCGAGGCGGTCGGAGACGCCTGTCTTGTCATAGATGCTGCGCAGGTAGTTCTTGATGACCTGCTCTTTGGTGTTGAGCTGGTTGGCGATGTCTTTGTTCTTGCAGCCCTGGACAATGAGGGCGACGATTTGCATCTCTTTGGGGGTGAGTTGGTCGCGGACGCGGGCGCCGACGCTGTCCATAGCGGCCATAGCGGTGATGTTGGGGTGATGGATGTACCGGGTACCGCGGGAGACGCGGCGAAGGGAGTCGATAAGGTCGGTTCCGCTGATGTTGCGGCAGATGATACCGTCCAGTTGTTCGGCGACACCAGCGGTGACCTCTTCGGTGTTTTCGGTGACGAGGATGGCGCGGCTGCCGGTTTCGCGGATTCTGGCGAGCACAGCTTCAATATCGGGCTGCATGCTGGTGGAGAAGAGAACGATAACACCGCCAATGTGGTCGAGGGCTGCCATGAGGCGCGAGGCGTCCTCGCATTGAGCGACGATGCGCATGTCGTCTTCCATGGCCAGGATGCGGGCGGCACCCGATCGGAAGATGGCTTGATTGTCCGCAAGTATGAGCCGATTCATCGTGTTGGTCTCCTGCGGCATGATGCTCCTCTGCCCGCAGTCACCTTATCGGCGGCTGATCGGGTGAACCCTCGAATGTATACAATTCGTACAAGTGTATGTCATGGAGCCGACGCTGGTTGTGAGCGGCTGCAAAGTTATACCGTTTCTTTCTGGGTTCCAAAAGTTTCCGCTTACCGGGCGATGTTTCTGAAGCGCAGGGCCTTCGTAAGTACTCTAATGGCGAGGCGGGCTCGGAAGGTGGCATTAGGAAATCCGGCGTGCTGTGAGCCATAGTAGAAGTTATGCCGAAACCGATATTGCTAGCGATCGACGATGATGTGAGTGTCCTGGAGGCGGTGGTCCAGGATTTGCGGCGCCACTATGGGCAGCACTACAGGATCATTCGCGCCGTCTCGGGTGACGCGGCGCTGGAGACCTGTCGGCAGTTGAAAGAGCGCGAGGAGACGGTTGCGCTGTTTCTGTCAGATCAACGCATGCCTGGGATGTCTGGGGTGGAGTTCCTACAGCAGGCGATGGCGTTGTATCCGGATGCAAAGCGGGTGCTGCTGACGGCGTATGCCGATACGGAGGCCGCGATCCGGGCGATCAACGCGGCGAAGATTCACTACTACCTGAATAAGCCGTGGGACCCGCCGGAGGTAAAGCTGTATCCGGTGCTGGATGACCTGCTGGAGTCGTGGAAACAGGGATATCGACCGGCGTATGAGGGCATCCAGGTCGTGGGGATGCGGTGGTCGGCGGCGGACTATCAGGTACGTGATTTCCTGGCACGGCATCGGGTGGAGTACAAGTGGCTGAGTCCGGAGCAGACCCCGGAAGCTCTGGAGCTGCTGAAGAAGCGCGGCATCGACGATACGAAGATGCCGGTGGTGCTGTTCGGGGATGGATCGGTACTGCTGCAGCCGACAGAGCAGGAGATGGCGGCGAAGTTGGGGCTGCCGATGCAGGCGCGCCAGGAGTTCTATGACGTTGTGGTGATCGGAGCGGGACCGGCGGGGCTGGCGGCCGGGGTGTATGGCGCGTCGGAGGGACTGAGGACACTGATTGTCGAAGGCGAGTCGGTCGGGGGACAGGCGGGTTCGAGCTCGAAGATCGAGAACTACCTTGGATTTCCTCAGGGGCTGAGCGGAGAAGAGCTGGCTAAGCGAGCGTATATCCAGGCGCAGCGGCTTGGAGCGGAGTTCCTGACGCAGCGGGTGACGTCGATCCGGACGGAGAACAAGTATCACATCGTCCAGATGGCGGATGGGCAGGAGGTGATCTGCCATGTGTGCCTGATTGCGACGGGAGTCTCGTACTGCATGTTGGACATTCCGGGAGCGGACAGATTTTCTGGTGCGGGGATGTACTATGGGGCGGCTCTATCGGAGGCACGGGGCTGCGCCGATGAAGAGATTTATGTTGTTGGGGGCGCGAACTCGGCTGGGCAGGCGGCGATGCACTTCTCGCGCTATGCGAGCAAGGTGCGGATGCTGGTGCGTGGCGAGTCGCTGACGAAGAGCATGTCGAAGTACCTGATCGATCAGATCGAGGCGACTCCGAATATTGTGGTGGAGACCGGGACCGAGGTGGTGAGTGTTTCGGGCGATTCGCACCTGGAGTGTCTGACGTTGAAGACTCCGAGGGGCGAAGAGACGCGGCACGCCAACTCTCTGTTTGTGTTTATTGGGGCGGCACCGAAGACGGACTGGCTGCCTGACTCAATCGTGTGTGACAACAAGGGGTTCATTCTGGCGGGACCGGACCTGAAGGTGAGGGCGGCTCAGGCGTGGACGCTCGACCGCGATCCGCATCTGTTGGAGACGAGTGTGCCAGGGATTTTTGTGGCTGGCGATGTGCGCTTCAACTCAGTTAAGCGATGCGCTTCGGCGGTCGGTGAAGGTTCGATTGCGATTCAGTTTGTGCACCAATATTTAGCAACACTGTAAGGGATGACGTGCGTAGATATATGAGCGAGAGTGAAGAGATCATCAACCGGATTGGAACCAACATCGACCCCGCGCTTCTGGAGAAGCTACACTTGGTGCCGATCCTGGCCTCGCTGAAGAATGACCAACTGGTTTGCCTGGAGGACGCAGAAGAGATTCGCCTGACCGATGGCGAGTTTGTTGTGCAGCAGGGCGAGATTCAACACTACTTCTGGATACTGCTGGAAGGTGATCTACGCATCTCTCAGATGATGCTTGATGGCAACGAGATGGCACTGCATGTGCTTAATGCGGGGAGCGCGTTCGGAGAGATTTCACTTTTGGCGAACATTCCGAATTCTGTCCAGATGCGCTCGCTTGGCAACACTCATCTTCTACGCCTGGAGGAAGACGGTTTCTGGAAATTGATGACAGTTTGCCCAGAGGTTCGTAAGGCGATTCTGGGAAATATGGCGATGCGGCTTCAAAAGGTGCAGAGCGTTGCGGTGCATCAAGAGAAGATGGCGTCGCTAGGGACGCTGGCTGCGGGGCTGATGCATGAGTTGAATAATCCGGGTGCGGCGGCGCGGCGGGCGGCGGCGCAGTTGCGAGAGAACCTGCTGAGACTGCATGCGCTCTCGTCGAAGTTTTCGCAGATTGAGTTGAGCCGGGGACAGAAGGAGTGCATGCGGGACTTGCAGGAGCAGGCGCTCGCGATGAAAGAGCCGCTACGGATGAACTCGCTTGAGCAGTCTGACGCGGAAGAGAAGTTGACGGAGTGGATGGAAACGGCAAACGTCGAGAACGCGTGGAAGCTGGCTCCGACACTGGTCTCAGCCGGCATCGATATAACGGAGCTGGAGTGCGCGCGAAACGAGTTTCCTGGAGAGATATTTTCGGATGCGCTGAGCTGGCTCGAGGCACTTGTATCCAGCATGCAGTTGGTGGGCACGATCGAGGAGAGCATTGGCCGGGTGGGGGACCTGGTGCATGCGGTGAAGTCGTATGCGTATGAGGGCAAGGGACAGCGGCAGACGTTGAATGTCAACGACAGCATTCATGCGACGCTGGTGATTCTGGGGCACAAGTTCCGTGAGAAGGAGATTGTGCTCGAGAAGGATTTTGCGCAGGATCTTCCGCTGCTCAACACGGAGGTCTCTGGATTGAACCAGATCTGGACGAACCTGCTGGACAATGCGATCGATGCGGTGTCGCCCAAGGGGCGGATCAAGATCCGGACTTGGCTAGAGTCGATCAACGGGAGCGGCGGTAATAGCCGCCCTTACATCTGCATTAGCGTGACAGACAATGGATCGGGTATTCCTATCACGTGCCAGAAGGAGATCTTCGATCCATTTTATACGACGAAGCAGATGGGTGTAGGGACCGGGCTGGGACTTGGGATCGTGCATCGGATCGTTGAGCAGTTTGGTGGGCGGATTTTGTTCTCGTCCCAGCCGGGAAATACTGAGTTTGTGGTGCGGCTGCCGAGCGGTAATGCTTAGTAGTCAGGCGTGAAAAAATGCGCTGCGCCGCGCAACTTCTTTCTTCAGAAACATTTCATTCCACTTCGCGTTCCTACGAATGAGGCGCTGGCCGTTTGTTAGGCAGCGTAGAAGAAAGCGAGGATGTGATGAAACTCTCCCGATATATGCTTCCCCTGGCCGCTGCTGCGGTGCTACTGACTGCCGGTTGTGCCGAGCGGACATATGTGGCTGCGCCGCCACCTCCACCACCGCAAGGACCTCCGCCATTGGTGGAACAGGCCGACCATAATGGCTTCCAAGCCGGTTCGGCAGATGGGGCTCGTGATTCGTACAACGGCGTGGGCTATCATCCGAAGAGTGATCGCAAGTTTCATGATGCGCCTGGGTATGATCCGCGGTTTGGGCCGTTCGAGGCGTATCGGGATTACTTCCGGAATGCGTATTTGCGCGGTTATTACAGAGGCTTTTACCATCAGTAGGCGAATGGTGTGAGCGATACAAGCCCCGGATAGTTGTCCGGGGCTTGCTGATTGCGTCGGACTACATCAACCGTTGCATCACGTCATCCAGCACAGCGCGACTGGGTCTGACTCGTTCTTCCGGTAAGGTGCCAAGCGGCTCATTCACTAGATTCAACATCTCGGTAAAGCTGGGTTTTTGTGTGTCGACGTAGAAGATGCCGGTCAAAACTTCTTCTGTTGCATGTGCAGACATGAGTGTTGAAACTGCAGTGATACGGTTGGTTGGGTCGTAGTCTTCATGCAGCTTGCGGAGACGGAGATGACTGCCGTCGTGCATCTCCACGTTGATGGTTGTACCGGGATCGTACTCGACGTCGATCTCTTGAAAATGGGGCACGAAGCCGATCTCGGTGATGGCTTCTTCGTGCTCTTGCATATATTTGTAGCTTCGGGTGGAGCCCTCGTGATCGTTGAAGGTCACGCAGGGGGAGATCACGTCGAGCACAGCGGTACCGTTGTGTGCAATGGCGGCCTTCAGCATGGCGAGCAACTGTTTTTTGTCGCCCGAGAAAGAACGTCCGACGAAGGTCGCACCTAGTTGGATGGCGAGTGCGCAGGTGTCAATCGGTGGGAGATCGTTGATGACGCCGGTCTTCAGCTTAGAGCCGATGTCGGCGGTTGCGGAGAACTGACCTTTGGTGAGTCCATACACGCCGTTGTCCTCGATGATGTAGATGATCGGGATGTTGCGACGCATCATGTGGACGAACTGCCCTATGCCGATAGAGGCGGTGTCGCCGTCACCGCTGATGCCCAGGGCCATCATGGTGTTGTTGGCGAGCAGCGCGCCGGTCGCTACGGAGGGCATACGTCCGTGGACGCTGTTGAAGGAGTGCGAACGGTTGATGAAGTAGGCCGGAGTTTTGGATGAGCATCCGATGCCGGAGAGCTTCATCAATCGCTCTGGCTGAACGCCCATCTCATAAAAAGCATCGATGATGCGCTCAGAGATTGCATTGTGGCCACAGCCGGCGCAGAGAGTTGTTTTGCCGCCGCGGTAGTCGAGGACTTGAAGACCAATGCGGTTCGTTTTCGCTGGCGGCTTTGGTGTGTCGATAGGAGCAGGTGTCATTGCCTTTAGATTCCTTCCTGTGTGACAAGGTCATCGGTGACGGAGCGAGCGTCGATCGGCAGTCCGTTGAAGTGGCGGATGCTGCGCAGCTTCACGATGTCTTCTGCTTGCAGATCGAGCTTCAGCAGGCTTAACATCTGTGCGTCACGGTTCTGCTCGATCACATAGACGCGATCATGCGCAGCGACGAACTCATGCACCTCACGCGAGAACGGATAGGCGCGCAGTCGCATATAGCCAGTGTCAAGAGCGTATTCCTTGTTGAGTTGATCGCGGCTCTCACGCGTTGCAAAATCAGATGAGCCGAAGGCGATCAAACCGATTTTGGATTTACCGGTCTGTATGATCTCGGGGTGAGGAACGAGCGTGCGTGCGGTCTCAAACTTTCTGGACAGACGTTCCATATTGTTGAAGTAGTCGTCCGGTCGCTCTGTGTACTGGGACTTCTCGTTGTGGCCGCTGCCACGGGTGAAGTATGCGGCGAGGGGATGATCGGTACCCGGCAGGGTGCGATAGCCTATGCCATCGCCATCGACATCCTTGTAGCGAGCGAATCCACCGAGCCTTGTCAGGTCTTCTGCGCTCAATACCTTGCCGCGATTCAGGGGGTTGTCCGGGTAAGCAAAGGGCTCGGACATCCAGTTGTTCATTCCCAGATCGAGATCGGACATGACAAACACTGGTGTCTGTAGCTGCTCTGCCAGATCAAACGCTGATTGCGCCATCTCGTAGCATTCCTTCACGCTGCCGGGAATGAGCATGACGTGTTTTGTATCTCCATGCGAGAGGAATGCGACGGAGAGTAGGTCCCCCTGCTGGTTGCGCGTTGGCATGCCTGTGGATGGGCCGGTGCGTTGTATGTCGAAGATGACTCCGGGGATCTCGGCATAGTAGCCGAGGCCAGTGAATTCGGCCATGAGCGAGATTCCGGGACCGGAGGTTGAGGTCATGGCGCGGGCGCCTGCCCAACCTGCTCCGAACACTGCTCCTATTGCTGCGAGCTCGTCTTCTGCTTGCACAACGGCGAAGGTCGCTTTGCCGTCTTCCTCGAGGCGATAACGTTTGGCATAGTCGATGAAGTTCTCCACCAGCGATGACGATGGCGTGATGGGATACCACATCACCACAGTGCAGCCAGCAAAGATGCAGCCGAGTGCAGCGGCGGCGTTTCCATCGATGATGATCTTGCCATCGGTCGCGTTCATTGCTTCGAGCACGAAGGGATCGTTCTTGGTGAATGTTGTCGAAGCGTAGTCGTAACCAGCTTGCACTGCCGCCCAGTTCAGGTCTGCTGCTTTCACCTTTTTTGCGAACTGTTTGCGCAGCGTTGCTTCGACGGCTGTCATGTTCATCTTCAGAAGCTGTGCGACGATGCCGACGTAGATCATGTTTCTGACGAGCTTGCGCAGCTTCGCCTCAGAGCAAACCGCGGCTGTCAGCTTGTCGAATGGAACCGGATAACAGGCTATATCGTCGCGAAATTGCTTTAGGTTGGCCGACTCTTCATAGATCGCCGCGGCACCTGTGGGCAGCGAAAGTATGTCCTCCTTCGAGGTTTCCGGATTCATCGCGATCAGGATGTCGATCTCTTTCTTGCGAGCGACATATCCGTCTTTGCTGGCACGGATGGTGTACCAGGTCGGCAACCCGGCGATATTGGAAGGGAATAGGTTTTTGCCGCTGACCGGAATGCCCATTCGAAATATTGATTTGAGCAGGACCAGATTAGCTGACTGCGATCCGGATCCATTGACAGTCGCTATCTGAATGGTGAAGTCGTTGACGATGTTTCTTTGCGAAGATTGCGGCTGCGTGTCTGGCTCGACCAATGTGCCGCCTTCGGCACTGGCTGCCAGCGCGACGTTTTCTGTCGCCATGAGGTCTGCTCCCGAGGTGAAACTTGGCAGTTTCACGAACGAGACACAATACCATATTCGCCCTAACGCTGGTTGAAGGCTCTACGCGTTGGCGTCATTCTCTGCCACGTCCTGATAGAACTTGGCTATCTTGATCACGCTTTCAAGCTGGTCCGCTGTTTGCACGTCTGCTTCCATCTTGCCAATGGTCAAGCGGACGGTGCGACCCCGTCGGGCTTGTAGCCAGGAGCCGACCGGAGCTCCAAGGATGGTGCCGAGCGTTGCGCCGAGCTGGATTCGCCATTCTCCCGATAGCGAAGGGAGACAGTCCGGGCGGACGGAGCGTGTGCCGACTTCGCGAAGCTCCAAGCCGTCGGCTTTAAGCGTCAGTCCAAGGTCGCGAAGCTCCGACTGATAGCCGTCGCTTCTGCACGGAGGATCTTCTGGTGACGGAATCATGCTGATATGCAGTTCCATGGCTCCAGAGGCTATCAGGGCTTTTTGTCGAATGCAACTCAAAATGCGGGGATACCGGTGATACTGTTTCCTATGATGAGGGTGTGGATGTCGTGGGTGCCTTCGTAGGTTTTGACGGATTCGAGGTTCATCATGTGGCGCATGATGGGGTAGTCGTCGGCGATGCCGTTGGCTCCGAGGATGTCGCGGGCCATGCGGGCGCACTCCAACGCCATCCAGACGTTGTTTTTCTTCGCCATGGAGATGTGCTGGAAAGCAGCTTTTCCCTTGTCCTTGAGCCGGCCTACTTGGAGCGATAGCAGTTGCGCCTTCGTGATCTCGGCAATCATCCAGGCCAGCTTTTCCTGTATAAGTTGATGGCTTGCAATGGGTTGGCCGCGGAACTGCTTGCGTTGCTTCGCGTATTGCAATGCGGTGTCGTAGCAGGCCATCGCTGCGCCAATGGCTCCCCAACTGATGCCATAGCGGGCCTGGCTGAGGCACATTAGTGGAGACTTCAGCCCGTCGGACTTAGGGAGAACGTTCGTCGCCGGAATCCGCACTTCCTGCATGGAGAGACCGGATGTAACCGATGCCCGAAGGGACCACTTGCCGTGTACATCCTGCGCGGAGAATCCGGGGCGATCTGTTTCGACCAGAAAGCCGCGAATGCGCCAATCGTCCGGAGAGACGTCCGGTTCTTCCACCTTGGCCCAGATGACGGCGACATCCGCTAGGCTGCCTGAGGTGATCCACATCTTTTCGCCGTTGAGGATGTAGTGGTCGCCATCCTTGCGAGCGCGGGTGCGCATGCCGCTGGGGTTCGAGCCGAAGTCAGGCTCCGTCAGGCCGAAGCAACCAAGTTTTTCTCCTATAGCCATCTTCGGCAACCAGTGAGACTTCTGCTCCTCTGAGCCGAATGTGTAGATCGGATACATGACCAGTGCGGATTGCACGCTGACGAAGCTGCGTATGCCTGAGTCTCCGCGTTCGAGCTCTTGCGTCAAGAGACCGTATTCGACGTTGTTCATTCCTGCGCAACCGTAGCCATCCAGGGTGGCTCCGTAGAAGCCTAGCTCGCCCATCGGAAGCACCAACTCCCGGGGGAAGCGGCCATCGCGGTTGCACTGCTCGATAATCGGGATCAGGTTGTCTTCGATGTAGGCGCGAGTGTTCGCACGGACGAGAAGCTCATCTTCGGAGAGCAGGGAATCGAACTCGATAAAGTCAACGCCTTGAAACTTGAATGCCATCGCAGCACATTCTAGCTCATCACGATCGTGTGCTACTCCTGAACCGCGTTCACCCCCCTGAGGGGCGGAAGGAGTAGCAGCATACTTAACCCGAAGTAGTTACGGAATCTAAAGTCCTGCAAGCTATTCCGCGTGACACACCCAACTCCTGGGAGGTAGATAGGTGCTATTTCGGCTTTAGGGGATGCGTTAAGAAAAAATCCATCATTGCCTAATAATATTAGACGTATCTCGATGAATACCGCATGATGCCCCTTCTAATTCCCTAACATTACCTCATAAGCTAAATACATACCGAAATGTAAAGAGGTGAAGATTGATGGTTGTAGCCCAAGATATAGCATTGCCGAAAAGCGTGGAGACTCTACGTAGCCTAGTTGGAAACACGCCTCTGCTCGAAATTACTTTTCGATACGGGTCTTCTGTTCGCAAACTCTATGCGAAGGCAGAGTATCTCAACTTTACTGGGTCGATTAAGGACCGGATGGCATTGCATATTTTGTGCTCTGCGTATGCTGAAGGGCATTTGAAGCCAGGCGATTCAATTGTGGAAGCGACAAGCGGGAACACGGGCATAGCCCTTTCCGCTATCGGAACAGCAATGGGCCATCCGGTAATTATCTATATGCCGGATTGGATGAGTAGGGAGCGCGTTCAGTTGATTCAGAGCTACGGCGCCAAGGTTGTATTGGTGTCGCGAGAAGAGGGTGGTTTCCTAGGCAGCATTCGCCTTACAGAGGAGCATCGAAGGCGGGAGGCTAACGTATTTCTGCCTCGCCAATTTGCAAATGCGGCGAACGTTCGGGCACACGCCTTGACGACGGGACCGGAAATTATGCAACAGCTTGTGTCTAAAAACATGGCATTGGATGCATTCGTCGCAGGTGTCGGGACTGGGGGGACGGTCATGGGAATGGCGGAGTACCTGCGGGCAGCAGGCAGCAAAGCCAAGATCTATCCAGTGGAGCCAGCCGAATCTCCTACCCTGTCCACTGGTTTTAAAGTAGGTTCTCACCGTATCCAGGGCATATCGGATGAGTTCATCCCAGATATTCTCAAGCTCGACATGATCGACGATGTTCTCTCGGTTTCTGACGGCGACTCGATCTTGATGGCACAGAAGCTGGCCTCTACTCTGGGCCTGGCTGTGGGGATTTCGTCTGGCTGCAACTTCCTCGCCGCCGTGATGGCGCAGGGGCGACTCCCAAATAGATCTGTCGTGGCAACGGTATTCAGCGATGACAATCGGAAGTATCTGAGTACGGATCTGATGAAAGATGAGCCCGTGAAAGATACATATATGAGCCCTTCCATTGAGCTTCTAGACTTTACTGTGATTCGCTAGCTTCGTATCGTTTGCTATTCGGGAGTCATCATCGGCTCTCTCATGTGGGTCCACCTGCGGAGGCCACTTGGCTTTTCGGGCTCGAACTCCTGCACGCGCGTGCAGGAGTTCGCCATTTAAAAGCTAGATGTCAGAGTTGCGGCGAGAGGAGAAATGATATACACGAGAGCGTATATATCATTTTTACCGAACCTGTAGGTATTTGAAAATATTGGCGTCCCCGACGGGATTTGAACCCGTGTCAACGCCGTGAAAGAGTCGTAACAATAGGTCTCGCTAGATGGTGATGGATGTACGTGGAAATGCGGTCTAGGCTGATAAACACTGGAGATTAGTGATTTTCAAGGTTTTTGATGTCCACCATTATTTCCTTGCATTCAGGATGATCTATGACGTACTTATGACGTATGGCTCGCACATCGAATAACCCTCGCATAGTCAACCGTACCGTCCGAATGAAGCTCGCCCCTAGACGTGATCCCTATTGGCATCTGATCGCCGAAGGTCAGCATCTTGGCTACAGGCGCACAGAGATGGGTGGGACATGGATTGCTCGCCAGTACACCCGAGACCACGGCAGACGCTTTCAGGCGCTTGGCGCGGCTGATGACACAATCACGGCAGACGGAGCGGGTGTACAGTCGTTTGCTCAGGCTGTAGAGGCTGCTCAGACGTGGTTCCGCAGGTTGGTGACAGATGAGAGTGGCGAAGTCGCTGGCGGGCCTTACACGGTCGCTCAGGCGATGGCTGAGTACATCGCAGACCGCGAGAGAACGAAACGGAAGTCTCAGGGCAGGGCGCGTCTGATCGTTGACGGTCATATCGTTCCGGCGCTCGGCAAGATCGACCTGAGTAAACTCACCCAATCAAAGCTGAAGGATTGGCGCGATAAGCTGGCGACGAACGCGCCGCGTGTACGGACAGGGTTTGTAATGGAAAAGCGAATGGTTCGGACGCTCCGCAATGGCGTTTACAAGGACAGGATGAAGGAACGCGCAACAAACGTCCCCTTGCCACAGGCATCCCGTCCCATTGATACATCTGACCCGGAAGCGCTACGCAAGCGCCAAGCCACAGCAAACCGCATCTTGACAGTCCTCAAAGCAGCCTTGAACTTTGCCCATGAGCAGGGACATATAGCGAGCAAAGCGGCATGGGAGAACGTCAAACCTTTCCGCAAGGTAGATGTTCCGAAGATTCGCTTTCTGACAGCGGACGAAGTACAGGCATTGATTCCAGCGTGTGAGCCGTCGTTTAGCGTGTTGGTCAAAGCCGCGCTACTGACAGGATGCCGTTTTGGAGAATTGACGGGGCTGAAGGTGGGAGCATTCGACCCGGTGCAGGGAACTATCTTCATTGCCGAGAGCAAGAACGGGGAATCACGTCACGTTGATCTTACGGACGAAGGAATCGCGCTCTTCAGTGACGTGACGGCTAACAGGGACAGCAAGGAAACTATATTCCTACGTGCTAACGGCAAGATTTGGAAGTCATCCGAGCAGAAACGCCCAATGGACGCGGCTTGCGAAGCTGCAAAGATAGAAGGCGTTACGTTTCACATTCTCCGGCATACATGGGCGTCATTGTCTGTAATGAACGGGATGCCGATTGCTGTAGTGGCTGAGAATTTAGGTCATAAGGACACGCGCATCACAGAGCGCCATTATGCCCATCTGTCCAAGTCGTTCAAGCGAGCAAGCATTCGGGCGAATGCTCCGTCCTATGGATTCGGCGCATCAGCATAACGATGTACCCTACCCATTGAAGCAGCTTTTTTATGAAATGCGTTGATCGCTCGGGAGGGGTCTGGGACGGTATCTCGGATATGAAGATGACCATCTTTCGTATTACTCATTTTGATGGGTATCTTCGACCATCTTGACCACCTTCGGAAGATGGTCTTCTCTCTGAAGATGGTCATCAAATATATATATAAATAAGAAGATGGTCAGTATTTAGTAATAGGGAATCTTCATGGCCATCTTGCTCTCTGGAAGGTGGTCAACCGCTAACCGGAAGCTGCCAGAGCCACCCGCTAGTCATGCCAGCTTTCCGCGCTTGAATGCGTAGCTCGTCTTTGGCTCTGCGGCATGTCTTAGGAGAGATGCCGTGTATCTCTCGCGCATGTTCCATGAGTTCTTTGGACGGAACAGGACCATGCTTCAGCGCTTCCAGAAGATAGCTCTGAGCTTTACTCATTTGGCTCGATTCCTCTGTTTCTTCGCTCTCTACATCAGCCAAGATGGAACGGGATGAACCTTCCAGCGCTTCGCCCCAAACTACTCGCGTAGCAATGATGCCGCGATGAAGCGAGAGGGCTTCGATGGTATAGGCAAAGCCGCCCGTATCGACTGAGTTGTTCGACTTGGCGCGGGTGAATACGCGACGGTCTGACTCTTCTTCTTTCGCTGCAACTAGCACCATGCGAGCGAGCGCCGCGAATGCCTGCGAGCCGATGACACGCTCGGCTGAATTTCGCCCGCCTGTGTTCTTTGCAAAATGGGTGATCCCGATCACAGCGCAATTCATCTCCGCTGCGAAGTCTACGATAGCTTGCAGGCTGCGTCGGACATCGTTGGCCTTATGCATGTCGCCTGTTACAGCTGTCACGATTGGGTCAATGATGAGCAGCTTGATACCGCCGATGCTTTTGACGGCTTCGCGCAAACTGTCCATGTCGCGCCCTGCATCGAAGGCATCACGAATGCCGTGCTCATCTATCGTGCCGGAGATAATGCCGTAGCGAGTAGGGTCAGCGTTCACGGCCATTAGTCTCGGCTTGATCGTATCGGCAGGATCATCCTCGCTGCTCCATATCAAGACGTTTCCGGCTTGATTGCATCGCGTCCCATCAGGCCATAGACCGGCAGTTGTGATCGTCGCTGTGATACTGAAGGCGAGCGTAGACTTACCCGTACCGCCTGCTCCGGCTAAAAGCGTAAGTTTGCCTTGAGGAAGATAACCGTCCCAGAGCCACGTTATAGGCGTCTCCTGTATCTCCGATCCTTGGAGCAGCGACACGGAACGCTTGACGCTTGGCTTGATTGCAGCATCTCTATTTGAAACCTTGGCTGCGTTTAGTAGTCCGTCAATCGGGATGTCAGGCGCATCAGACAAGAGCGGACGCGGTTTCGCTAGACCGGCTCTAATGCCGCTTTGAATCGTCGCAACGGTTTGATCAAACCCATGCTTTGCGGCATGACCATTGATCTCGCTTGCACGGAGCAGTTGCTCTCCGACGTGCTGCGGATCAATGCTGCCGTTCCCTGCGAGTGTTCCCATGACAAAGCATGCGTCATTTAGAGCCGCATTTCGACGGCTACCATGCCCAAGCGCTGACAACTTTGTGACCTCATCCTCTAGCGCCCTTTCGGCGTATGTTCGGTCACGCTCTGTAGGAATGGGCAGGACTTCACCAGTAGCTTCAGGCGCGTCCGCTACGGCGTCGGGCAGGGTTAGACCGTCCTTCGGCTTCAGGTAGCTTGCGAGTGCTTCAGGAAGAGCCGGTATCGTGTCCCATGAGCCGTGATCGTGACGATACGTGCGACCATCAGGCAGGACCGCACCGGGAGCGATGACGTAGCCACCCTTACCGCGCACATCGATACCTGGGGGAAGAGAGCCGCTGGAATTGCCATAGGGCGTTTCGGTACGGAAGTAGAAGTGTAAGCCACCTGAAGGCGTCGTAACAACGAAGGCCTCTGAGCGGTCGATTCCCTCTCGACTGCATAGATCATCGAACGCTGCTACGCCATCCGGCCCATCCGGTTTACAGTCACAGTCGATAACGATCATTCCATGCTTGCCGATAGGAAAGCCGGGTAGATCGTCCGCTTTCCAAACGCCAGAGATAGCAAACGGTGATCGTGGCTCAATACTTGCCCACGGTCCTTTCGGTGTCTTGTCTGCATTGCACGGAAAGATACGGAAACCCTGATGGGCGAGTGCTACGGCTGCGTCTCTGTTTGGGCTGCTCATCAATGCACTTTTCCAGTCGCGTTCATTACCGCAAACGCCTTGTTCTTAGCTGCTACTCGGTCAAGGAACTCTGAAAATTCTTTGGCATCGTATCCACGTTGTTGCTGCATCTCTACCAATACAGAAGCAACAGCAGAATCACTATCGAGATGATGATTCCAAAATTGTTTGCCGCGATAGATGGGTTGTACAGAGTGAACGGAAGGCGCAATCTCTGTGACGAGTACATGCAACCTCGGCATCTGAAGTCTCTCGCTCATTGGAATCGTGACTGGATCGAACTCATCTATCTCGGAACGGAAGAACATGCGGCGTTTCGGATTGTCTTTGAACCATCGCTTATCTTCTTCATATCGTTCCCGATTGCTCAATATGGGTGAGTCAATACGAAGCATGATTACATGCGAGATTAGGTGGGAGCAGTGTGAGGACAGAGGGCATGATGTACTCCGTTATTTGTTGACCGAGTTAGGGACGGCGAGACCGCCTGTGGGAAGGGACTCGATGAAAGAGTGGAGCGATGCTGTCACTACCAATCGTGATTTGCCGATCTTGCATGACTTGATCGCACCTTCAGACATCAGGACATAGATCGCAGAGCGCGATATAGAAAGCATCTTCGCTGCATTCGGCACAGATACAAGTAGTTGATCCATGACGATTACCTCAATCCCAATTTGCGGGTCGGCTTGGGCGCGTCAGTCGCTCGATTCTCTGGATACGCTTGTACGCTGCCAGCGCCAGGTATACCTATCGCCCCACCACCACTCGCTAAGCTGACAGTAGTGATGTGATCGAACGGTCTGAAGGCAGCGTTATCACTCTTCGTCACGAGGCCGACTAGAGCCGTCCGCGTGAACTCTACAGGCTTACCGTCTTTTGCGAGAGCGGGTTCACCATCCTGATTCAGAACACTCAGCTTGCCGTCCTTCAGTTCAACTTTGAAGTGTTTCTTGAACTCGGCAATCCAGATGTCCGGGACCACTGATAGTGATTCGGCCATCGTGCGGAGCGGCGTGTTGATCGTTATGTTTTGTAGCTCTGTCTGTGATGCGCTGAGGTTTGTGGTCAAGGTTGCGACCTGCGTCTCTAGCTCAGTGATGCGAGCTTTGCGGGCAGTCGCCTTCGCTTGTACTTCAGCAAGGGTTTGCTTCAATACAGCGATTTCATTGGAGTTTTCAATCGGCTGTGTCATTGAGCTACCTCAGCTTTCTTTGCTGCGAGCGCTTCAGCTTTGATCGTCTGCCAATTCGCCGCGACGTAGCGACGATCTAGCTTCCCATTGGGAGCGGTCTTCGGCTGAGTGAAGAGATAGGTCCAGATGGTTAGCTCTTCATCGCTCATCAGGTAGGTGTAACCCATCGTACACATCGCCTCTAAGCGACCGATGGGAAACTCAGACCATAGAGCCTCCATTTGATCGAAGAGCGAGTGAGCGCCTTCCCGAAAGCCGATTGCGGTTGGATCGCTCAATTCATCTAGTGGATCAACGCAGATGGTTTTGAAGCTCGCTATGACGGCGGCTTCAACATATTCAGAGAGCTTTGAGTCGTGAGTACGTGATGCAAGCTCTAAAAAGTAGCGGGTACGAGGAGTCATCCTCATGTTGAAGTGGGTAGAAGAATCTATATCGACTGGCATAGTTAGGTCTCCGAGTTACTCTCTATCCGAGAGAACTTGGGACTACATTATTCGAGATTTCACAGCCGTCAACATTTTTGTCATTTGAACTTAGAAATGATTTTTATGCGAATGTATATAGAGCCGGATATAGAAATCCGACCTACCAACTACCCATTCCACGATACCTTGACATGCTCAGCAGTGTCACGAGCAAGACACAGATATGCGGTGCAATCTATGGCGTGGTCCGGCCTTGATCCATCGACTGATTCAGGCTGCTTTGGGTCACGACTTAGGAACGGAACGGTATTCCACCAGTAAGAGCAGGCGCGACTTATATACAAACCCGGACGGTCTAACTGCCCTGCCGCTGCTAACAGGTTCTTGACTCTTGTAAAGCCTGTCTTTCTGTCTTTCTTTCCGGCTCGCTCTATACCCATCAATCCGGCGCGGCGTAGTTCACTTGCAATGCTGCCTACGTTGGACCCTTGGTTGCTGAAAATAGAATCGTCCGCATAACACGGAAGGGATTCCATCTGGAGACCCCATCTCTGACACATTGCACGGATGACGCTCGCCGTTTGGGATACGTTGTAATTGAGTCCCAATGTGAGTGAGCCGGGTCGGGTTGTCGCGACTTCATCCACGATTACGTATGAACCCCGTGGATAGTATTTACCTTCCCATTCAGCGCCCGGAGACTGAGCTACAAGCGCTGTGTATGAAGGTGCGGCACTTCCCCAATCTATCGCCAAGTAAAGCGTCCAGAAATCCTCATCCGATGGAAGGGACTGCCATGGATCAACGGCGTTACGCTTCTCTTCTAAGCATTCACTGAACGCACCGGAGACAAGCGCCGTCCAGTCGCCTTCAGACCAACTTCGATAAAGCTCTGGATCATCTGGGCAGGATGCTTGCAAGCTATCGGCATATGCTTCCCTATCTATCATCGAATTTCCTGCGAATGTCGAAGGACAATGCACGACGGTTCGCTTGGATACTTCATCCTTGAATGGCGTCCAGGGTGAGGCGACGAACACGAAGCGCCGAGCTAAGACTTGATGACAGTTGCCGCCCGGATTCCCCGCAAGGACGACACGCAATGGGATCTTTTGCCATCCGCGTAGGTTTGATCTCATGCGATCTATCAAGGTCAAATCCGACCATTGCCCGCACTCATCGACCATCAAGAGTGTGAAGCTACGTCCTTGGTACTTGGCATAGTCACTCGCCGTTTCTAGTTGGCCCAACTCCAGGTATGAGCCGTTCGGCATGGTCCATACATGCTCGGCAGAGTTGTACTTCGCAGCCGTCCCATATACCTTGCCGAACAACTCTCTACAAACCAACTCGAAATCAGCAATTCCTTTGTAGGTTTTGCGAAGATACAGCACCCGAGCACGTATACCGTACTGCTCACAATGCCGGAGTGCTAAGAAAGCCATAGCGTAGCTTTTGCCGCCGCCGCGTCCGCCGCCTAGAAACACGTCATAGGTCTCTGGGACAGACATTAGCCGTTCTTGGAACGGATTCATTTGAAGCTCTTCAGTCGCCATCTGTGACCCGCTTAGTCGGCTTGGCAACTCCTTCAAGCGTCTTGAACTGCTCAGGCGTCATAGCCCCCGGCAGGTTGAATGTGATCTGAACTCGATTGGATATATCGGACTGATCCCCTTCGCGGTAATTGTGTCGTGACTTCAAAAGGAACATTGCGGACGGACCATCGCCCCTCATCGCTTTGTTGAATAGCGCGGCATGGAGAGCATGGCGCTCTTGCTCCCGCCCATTGGCAAAAGCTTCTTTCAGTTCGTCATCTTCTTCCATCCATCGCTCGAACACACCGATGCCAACGCCGAAATAAGCCGCGATGCCCAACTTGGAATGACCTGTAGCGGCGAGAGCGTGTGTCTCTGCCGCTACATACTGTGGTGGATTCTTCAGAAAGGCCATGATGAACTCGCTACGCTGTGAAGGTTGGCTTGTCTTTGTACTGGACGGGAATGGGCACACCCATAACGGCATCGCAGGGTTCAGCGAGGTCATCGGGCTTGACGAGCGCGAGGTTACGGAACGCTACAGCCTGCCCGGTATAAAAGCGGCTTGGCGTTCGTGGTTCGTTGGCTTGGACGAATGGATGAAGTACAGAATCCTGAGCTTCGGCATGGTGTTGTCCTGAAGGTGAAAAGCGAGGGATTGCGCGGCTCTTAGGTACGCAACCCCTCTATCCCGAGGACGCGGGAATCTCTATTTGCTGATGAGGAAGGCGAGCGGCACAGACTTACGCTGTGACACAGCACGGCTCCAATGGGCAGCAACGGCAAGATCGGCAATTGATGGTGAGTCGCCTGCAATAGCGCTTCCACCTGTGCCGTCCGTCCATGCGTAGCCGAGAGGATGAATCCCGACGTTCACACGGCTATGGAGTACCGTTTGACCACCACCGTTACCCGCTGCCGGGATACGGAAGAGTTCCGTCCCATAGCCGGTACGTGGTGCGCTCATGCCGTAGCCAATCGCACCCGCGCCCATCAGGATCGTTGTGTAGATGCCCGCTGCCGGGGTGAGATTGTCGTCTAGAATTACCGCCATTCCCTTATATGTCTTCAGTTCCACACCATTCTCGGACGGCTTGAAAAACTCAATCTCATTGTTCTTGAGTGCTTCACCGTAGATAGCGCTGTGCATTGCAATCATGGCGACATCTTCCAGACGGTCTCCCATCGTTAGCGCGGTATCAATGACTGCACCACCGTTGAAGTTTGCAAGCGCGCCCGCCGCACCCGAAATATCGTTGACCATATCGCCAGCGTTATTCGCCACGTTGGAAGCCAACACGCCGAGCAGGGTTGAGATGACGCGTTTCTCAATTTGACGCGACCAATAGGCAGTGACTCTCGATTGAATACGAGCGAGTGCCGAATCGCCGGAGAGTTCGGACGCGAGGGACATCTCAGACCACGACGCATGAAGGAAGCTCTTGCGGACAGTCTGTTTGTTCGCGCTGATCTTCTGCGGGGTACTGAGGATGGTTGGATCATCATTGGTGATATCCGCTTCGGTATCGGACAGGTCCAACCAGAACGGAATGGTGAAGCTCTCCGCGCCTGCCTGAAGCTGATCGGCGATAAGAGCGTTATGGGCGACCACGCCACTCTGAGACAGAGCAGTGGACACAAGAGAGTTTTCCACCGTGTACGCGGTGAACTCTTCAGGAACGATGACATCGGTGATTTGGACTTGTGGCATGGGACTAACCTCGAATCAAAATGAACTGCTATTGATCCGGGCTAGGCGACTGCCTGAGACCCGCTCTCCGACTGGAGAGGGTGGTACCTGGGTAGCCTGACGCCGACTGGCATCACGCTTTAGGTAAAGTAGCGCACCTTCCCATTGGGTGCAAGCTTATTGTAATGATGGACTTAGGCGGATGGCGGTGGACGTTTTTCAAGTCCAGCGATCAAGTCTTGGAGCGTTTCGTTTAGCTTGCCCATAACCATCCATTCCTTGTCCAAAACTGATCCCGACTGCTCAATTTCAACTACGTACAGTTCGGCAACACGGTAGCTCCGCATAGCAAACTCAAATTCCTTGGCACTGGTCAGGAGTAGCCCAACGTCGATAAGGGTATGAGGATTGCTCCCATAAACCCACGCTTTCAAATAAGTGCCTAAAATACTCTTCCAATCGTCAGGAAGCCCAAAGCTCTGAATGACCCTTTGGTTTGCTAGCTCATGCAATGCGTTCGCGGCGTCTCGCCGAGATTCGCGCCCTGATTTTCTGCCATCGAGAACTGCTATCTGTTCGTCAGTGGTCTCATAAAGCCTGCCATTCTCCCAATCAGGTAAATTCAGGCTTGAGACAGCTTCTCGGACGAATGCACGTCCTTTGGTTAGATACTGTGACTCAGCTTCACTGCTCACAATGCTCTCCTGCCCATGGGTGTTAGCTTTAGCTAAAGAATGAATGGTGTTTCTGGCAAACTTGTATCCAACCTAGACCGTAACAAAATAGCCGACGTATATTTGGTCTTGCACTGAGGACATGCAGGGAAGGCCATTGCTTGAGGCAAAAGATGGACCAGCTTTCGATCAACTTCAGCACATCGAGCGCAGAGAGCTTCATCGTCGCCTACTGCGAATAGCAGTCCACCGACCCGGAGCAAACGCCCTTTGAACCGCAATTGATCCGCTAACTGTTTGTTCGCTTCTTCAAGCTCCTCAACTTTCGCTTGTAGGTCGTTCGCTCGGTCGATGAACTTGCCGAGCTTTTCATGCACATCCGCATTGGCTCCCATGTTTAGGAGCTTCATGATCTCTAGGCCATCGCCGACTACGCCCATACGATAAGTCACCCCATGCCCATTGTGCTTGATATGTACCCTACCCCAACATCAAAAATACTCGCGTACCGATGGGTGGATTCAATCCTTTGTTTCGTCCATCTTGTGTTGAAGATTAGAACGTACCCAAAAAGTCACAATGGCGATGATTGCATGGGCGGTCATTAGACCCCAATATGCAGGATCGACCTTCGGAACGCTTCTGGGACTTGTCACAACGACTACGCACAGACCGATGACTTGTATAGCAAAGCCTAACGCGCAGTACATACATGTCACACCGGCTAGGATTGACCATAATCTCAGTGCTCGCTTTCTGGGCATGACGTCATTTTCACACGCCAAACTGCTCGCACACCGATGGGTGGACCACCCGCCGAACGGCTGGAGCTATCTGGGGTGGTGGGGGGTATCTGAAGGGCCTATGACGTATGCATGACGTACAGGCGTCAAACCCGGTGTTTGTGGACTCGCAAGTTATTGGTTTATTTGGCGTCCCCGACGGGATTTGAACCCGTGTCAACGCCGTGAAAGGGCGGTGTCCTGGGCCGGGCTAGACGACGGGGACGCTGCAAGATGTGACGGCACCGAACTGCGCCCTCACCATCTCTAAAACTACCAACATCGGCTGCACCTGTCAAAGTGTTGCGTCCTGTTTTGAGGATGGCGCATCTATGATGGAAATGTTCCTCTATATATGTTGACCATGACCCTTACTGCGCCGCGCTTCCGATATCTCGACGCTCTTACGACCGCTTTTGTGGTAATTCTGCTGGTATCCAATCTGGTGGCGCAGAAGGTCTGCATGATCGGGCCGTTTGCCGTGAGCGGGGCGGTGCTGCTGTTTCCGATTACCTATATCTTTGGGGATGTTTTTACGGAGGTGTATGGGTTTGCTGCGTCGCGGCGGGCGATCTGGCTGGGGTTCTTTGGGACGGGGTTGCTGTACCTGATGGGCGCAATCGTTATCTCGCTGCCGCCAGCCCCGGGATGGAAGAATCAGGCGGCGTTCGCGACGGTCTTCGGGTTTATCCCACGTATTTTGGCGGCCAGTTTGATAGCGTTTTGGGCTGGAGAGTTCGCCAATTCATACACAATGGCGCGGCTGAAGCTGTTGACCGACGGACGTAAGCTGTGGACGCGGACGATTGGCTCCACGGTTGTGGGGCAGGCCGTGGATACGGTGCTGGTCATCGCTCTAACTTTTGGAGGGATCTATCCGGTGCGTACTCTGCTGAATATTATGGCGACGGGCTACATGCTTAAGGTAGGGTACGAGGTACTGGCGACGCCGCTGACTTACCTGGTGGTGAATGGCCTGAAAGCGGCGGAAAAGGTGGATACCTTTGACTGGCAGCGCAACTTTAACCCTTTTTCATTTAAGGAATAGCACCCATTTCGAAACTTTGGGCTATCGGATGCGTAGATTTATCAAGAAACTATGTAAAAACGCATCGGACAGATAAGATGTGTCATCTAAACCAACTATTGATGATGTGATGTAACTGGATGAGTTTGGCTGAGCGACGTTCTGTGTCTATGAGCGTTGCGCCACGTTGTCTCAATTCGGTAGGATTCGTTGTCCATGTCCATCGACCGTCTTTGTGTTTTCTAGGAGAAGTGCATTGCGTCCGAATCTGAATTTCCGTTGCACTATGCCGCTGCTTGTCTGTGCAGTCGCCAGCTTGAGTTTAATTGCCGGTTGTTCGAAGCCCGCGCCGACCGCTCCGCCGCCACAGGCTATGCCGGTCAAGGTTTCGGCTGTATCGCTGACGGATGTGCCGACCAGCGACACGTACGTCGCGACGATCAAGAGCCGCCGCTCGACCACACTACAGCCGCAGGTGGACGGGAATATTACGAAGATCCTGGTAAAGTCGGGGGATGCGGTGAAGGCCGGGCAACTGCTGATGCAGATCGATCCGTTGAAGCAGGCTGCCGCCGTGCAGTCGCAGCAGGGGACGCAGGCGCAGAAGAAGGCCGTCTACCAGTACAACCAGACGGAGGTCGAACGCCAGCGCAAGCTGTTTGAAGCGGGTGTGACCTCGCGCGATGCGTATGACCAGGCGGTGCAGGCGTTTCAGAACGCAAAGGGCGATTACGAGTCCAACGAAGCGTTGACGACCACGCAGGTACAACAGCTTGGCTACTACCAGATTCGCGCTCCATACGCTGGTGTCGTGGGCGATATTCCTGTTCACCTGGGCGATTATGTTTCGCCGACGACGGTGCTGACGACGGTGGATGAGAACGCGGATCTCGAAGCATACATCTATCTGCCGACGGATCGTGGGACTTCGATCCGTACCGGCCTGCCGGTGGAGATTCTGGATGCTTCGGGGGGTGTGGTGACGCGTTCATCGATCAGCTTTCTTTCCCCGCAGGTGGATAACGGACTCCAGAGCATTCTGGCCAAGGCGGAGATTCCGCATACCGCTCAACGTTTACGCAACCTGCAACTGGTGAATGCGCGGGTGACATGGAAGGTCTCGCCGCAGCCGGTGGTGCCGGTGCTTGCCGTCGTTCGAGTGGGAGGGCAGCCGTTCGTCTATGTTGCGGTTCCTTCGGCGCATGGCGATGGGTACTCGGCGCACCAGGTCGCGGTCACGCTGGGAGAGACGGTCGGCAACAACTATCCCGTGCAGAGCGGATTGAAGCAGGGCGATAAGGTGATCCTCACGAGCATCCAGTTTCTTCAGGAAGGCGCACCGGTTCAACCGTTGAGCTAGTTCGTATTTTGCGGCGGGTTGGAAGGCCTGCCGCCATGCTTTACCTCCCCAGCACGCGGGAGCCAGCCGCTTCATAGGGGTTTGTCTTGGTAGATTTTTTTATTCGCCGCCCGATCTTCGCTACGGTCTGCGCACTCCTCATAATTCTTGCGGGCGCGGTGTGTATTCCGACGCTGCCGATTTCTTTGTACCCGGAGTTGGCTCCGCCGCAGGTGGTGGTGACCTGCAACTACATCGGCGCGAACTCGAAGGATGTGGAGTCTGCCGTTACGACGATTCTCGAGCAGTCGATCAACGGCGTTGAAGGGATGCGGTATATCAGTTCGACGAGCTCGAACGATGGAACCTCTTCGATTACGGTGACGTTCAAGACGGGCTATGACCTTTCGATCGCCGCAGTCGATGTGCAGAACCGTGTTGCATCGGCTCAGGGGCGTTTGCCCGCGGTTGTGAACAACACCGGTATTACGATCACGAAGGCCAACAGCAATTTCGTGCTGGCTGCTGGATTCATCTCGCCGGACCATAGCTTGTCGCAGGCTTTCATTTCGAACTACCTCGATGTATATGTCGCGGATGCGCTGAAGCGCGTACCGGGCGTGGGCGCGGTCGTGATCTTCGGCGAGCGCAAATATGCGATGCGGATCTGGCTTGATCCTGCGAAGCTTGCGGCGCGTGGGTTGACGGCACTCGATGTGACGAATGCGCTGAGCGAGCAGAACGTCGAGGTGGCCGCAGGTCAGCTTGGACTGCCGCCGGCGGACCCGAAACAGAGCTTCCAGATGGCAGTACGCGTGGTGGGACGTCTCTCGGACCCGCGCGAGTTCGACAATATCATTATCAAAAACAGCTCCACTGCGAATGGGTTGGTGCTGCTGAAAGACGTTGGCCATTCGGAGATCGGGGCGGAGAACTACAACACCGACCTGAAGTTCTCAGGTGGTGAGGCGGTTGGTATTGGTATTCAGCAGCTTTCGACAGCGAACGCGCTGGACGTGGACAAACAGTGCCGTGCGGTGCTGACGGAGTTGCGGAAGTCCTTCCCCCCAGGGCTCGACTACATCGTCGCGGTCGATACGACGACGGTTGTCAGTGATTCGATCAAGGAGGTCGAATCGACGATTGCGGAGGCGATCGTGATCGTGATCGTTGTCATCTTCCTGTTCCTCCAGGACTGGCATGCGACGATCATCCCGGCGGTGACGATTCCGGTCTCGCTGATTGGCACGTTTGCGTTTATCAAGCTGTTCGGGTTTTCGATCAATTCGCTTACGCTGTTCGGCATTACGCTGGCTACGGGATTGGTCGTTGACGATGCGATCGTCGTGATCGAGAATGTGCAACGCCACCTCGTCGAAGGTGTGACCGATGCGCATGCGGCAACATCTACTGCGATGGCTGAGGTGACGAGTGCTGTCATCGCAACCTCGCTGGTGTTGATCTCGGTGTTTGTGCCGGTCAGCTTCTTTCCGGGGACGACGGGCATTCTGTATAAGCAGTTCTCGCTAACGATCGCTTTCTCAATTGCGATCTCCGCGTTCAATGCGCTTACGCTATCGCCTGCACTTGCCGCGATCCTTCTAAGGCCGGAGACACACCATGGCGGTCTGCTGGGGTTGGTCGATAAGGCCATCAAGAAGGTAATCAGTATCTATGCGGTCTTCGTGACGTGGATCGTCAAGGTGCGGTATGCGGTTGTTTTGATCTTCCTGCTTGGACTGGGCGCAACCGTATACATGTACAACCATGTGCCGACGGCGTTTGTTCCGGCTGAGGACCAGAGCTACTTCCTGATCATTGTGCAGACGCCTCCTGGTGCATCGCTGGCATATACGGCTGAGGTGGCGGATCGTGCCTCCGCGCTTGTGCGGAAGGACAATGATGTCTTCGGAACGTTCTCGGTCATGGGCTTCTCATTGGCGGGAGGAAGCTCGCCGAACTCAGGCTTGATCTTCGCGCCGTTGAAACCGATTGACGAGCGCACGAAGCTCGGTCCGGGACACTCGGCCAAGGAGATTGTGGCGCGTATCGGACCGAAGCTATTTCAGGTTCCAGGCGGCATTCTGTTTGCGGCTGAACCTCCTGCGATTGCCGGTATCGGTACGGTCGGCGGGTTCCAGTTCATGTTGCAGGATGCGGGCCGTAACACATTCGGCGATATCGATCGTGTTGCACATACGATCGTCGCACAGTCGCGCAATCCGGCTTCTGGATTGAACGCTCTCAACACGACCTTTACCTCGAACGATCCGCAGCTTCAGGTCACGATCGATCGGCAGAAGGCGAAGACGATGGGTGTACCGCTGTCGCAGATCACCGCGGCGATGTCGACCTTTATGGGATCGTCGTATGTCAACGACTTCGACTTCAACAATCGTTCGTATCGCGTGTATGTGCAGGCCGATGCGCAGTTCCGTCGCAATGCGCAAGACCTGCAACAGTATTACGTGCGTTCGGATTCGAACCAGATGGTTCCGCTCGATAACCTGATCGCTGTCGATGAGACATCGGGGCCGCAGGTGATCTATCACTACAACCTGTTCCGAGCGGCGGAGATCGACGGTTCACCTGCGGCGGGGCTCAGTTCTGGTCAGGGTTTGGATGCGATGGTGAAGCTGTTCGACAAGAACAAGCTGCAAGGCATGAGCTACTCGTGGACTGGTATCGCGCTGGAAGAGATCGAATCGAGCGGCAAGGCCATCATCATCTTTGGGCTTGGGCTGCTGGTCGTATACCTTGCACTCTCGGCACAGTATGAGAGCTTCGCGCTGCCATTCATTATTTTGTTGGCGGTCCCGACAGCGATCCTTGGAGCGCTGTCGCTGGTAGCTGCACGTGGACTGGTAGATGACGTCTATGTGCAGATCGGACTGGTCATGCTCATCGGCCTCTCGGCGAAGAATTCGATTTTGATTGTCGAGTTCGCGGAGCAGCAACTGGCGCAAGGGAAGAGCATCGTCGATGCGGCGATCATCGCGGCTGAACTTCGACTGCGGCCCATCCTGATGACGTCGATTGCGTTCATCCTCGGCGTGATGCCGCTGTACCTCGCTACGGGTGCGGGCGCGTATGGACGCCACTCGGTCGGTACGGCGGTGGTTGGCGGCATGGTACTGTCGACGTTCCTCAACCTGGTGTTCATCCCTGTGTTGTATGTTCTCTTCAAGACGTTCCTTGGACTGTTCTCGAAGAAGCCGAAGGGGACTGAGGGCAGGGAATTGCCACCGGCGCAACCATCACACTAGAACTTTTGCCACATGTAAAAGCGGACGGCCAGATCTCGAAAAGAGACTAGCCGTTTGTGTATGAGTATGCAGTGGAATACGCATAATCATTCGTGTTGACGCGGGTTCTGCGTGCTGCCAAGCTCATCGGTGAGGTTTCATGACGATGAGTATTAGTACTGTGCAGGCTGTAAATAATGTTCGTGTTTCGTCGCATCCCATTGCCGATGTTGCTGTGCGGCCTGTTTTTTTGATGTGCGCGCCGACGCTGTATGACGTGAACTATGTGATCAATCCGTGGATGGCGGGGAACGTCCATGCTTCCTCGCGTGAGCGTGCGGTTGAGCAGTGGCAGATTCTTTACCGTGAGGTGAGCCGACTTGGAGAGGTGCGACTTGTCGATCCGCAACCGGGCTCTCCGGATATGGTCTTTACTGCAAACGCTGGTTTGGAGCGCGATGGTGTGGTGGTGCTTAGCAGCTTTTTTCATGAGGAACGTCAGGGCGAGGAACGCCACTTCCAACGTTGGCTTGAGGAGGCAGGGTATCGTGTTGTTACGCTTCCGCGTGAGACTCCGTTTGAAGGCGAAGGCGATGCGCTGTTCTCACTGGATGGTTCGCGGCTGTGGGTGGGATATGGGCCTCGGACTTTGATCAGCAGTCACCGGAGGTTGAGCGAGGTATGGCCGGTGGAGGTGGTTTCGCTTCATCTGACGGATCCACGTTTCTACCATCTCGATACGTGCTTCGCTCCGCTTGAGGGCGGCTTTGTGCTTTATTATCCGGGGGCCTTCGATACGGATTCGTTGGCTCGGATCGAGGCGTTCTATCCGAAGGAGATGCGTATCGTGGTCGGGAAGGAGGATGCGTTGCGCTTTGTCTGCAATGCGGTGAATGTAGGCGAGACGATCTTGATGAACAATATCAGCGAACGCCTCGCCGAGGAGCTCAGGTCGAAGGGATTTTGTCCCGTATCAATCGACCTGAGCGAGTTCCTCAAGGCAGGCGGTGCGGCGAAGTGCCTCGTGATGCGGTTGGATGTGGAGCGAGCTTAGGCTGCGGTTGTCACGAGACGAACTCGCGTTCGAGGACGCTTGTGTAGGCAGATAAGGTGAGAAAATCGAGGAAACGTTCGGCGTCGATGAGGTCGCGCATCAACTGGGCTGCGCGCATGTAGAAGGCGTATCGCTCGTCGCTAAGGATAGATTTCTTCTCTGCGAGTTCGTCGTCGATGGCTGTGTTGACAAGAGCGCAAGTGACGGGGCGGCCATCTTCGAGTACGGCGTGATGATGGACCCACTGCCAGAGCTGGGCGCGGCTGATCTCGGCCGTGGCGGCGTCCTCCATGAGATTGAAGAGCGGAACGCAGCCGATACCGCGCAGCCAGGCTTCGACGTAGCCAAGGCCGACGGCGACGTTCTGGCGCAGCCCCGCTTCAGTGATGGAACCGGAGGGAACACGGAGGAGGTCTTCGGCGGTGGCGGTATAGTCGATCAACTGCTTGTCGATCTGGTTGGGCTGCGGCATGATGCGGTCGAAGACTTCGAGGGCTACAGGAACGAGACCGGGGTGCGCTACCCACGTACCGTCGTGGCCGTCTGTGGCCTCGCGCTCCTTGTCGGCGCGGACCTGGGCGAGGGCCTTTTCGTTCGCGACGGGATCGGTCTTGATGGGGATGAAGGCGCTCATGCCGCCCATGGCGCTGACTTTACGACGATGGCAGGTCTTGATGGCGAGCTTTGAGTAGCTGCGCATGAAGTGCGTAGTCATGGTGACCTGGGCACGATCCGGCAGGAGGATGCTGGTATCGCCAGCGAACTTTTTGATGTAGCTGAAGATGTAATCCCAGCGGCCGCAGTTGAGGCCGGCAGAGTGATCGCGCAGCTCGTAGAGGATCTCGTCCATCTCGAAGGTAGCGAGGATGGTTTCGATGAGGACTGTTCCCTTGATGGAGCCGGAGGGAATGCCGAGTGCTGCTTCGGCGGCAACGAAGACGTCGTTCCAGAGGCGGGCTTCAAGATGGCTCTCCATCTTTGGGAGATAGAAGTAGGGGCCGGAGCCGCGTGCGAGCAGCTCTTTCGCGTTGTGGAAGACGTAGAGCGCGAAGTCGAAGAGAGAGCCGGAGACGGGCTCGCCGTCTACGAGCATGTGGCGCTCTTCGAGGTGCCAGCCGCGGGCGCGGACGAAGAGGACGGCGGGGTGCTCTTTCAACTTGTAACTCTTGCCGGTCTTTTCATCTTCGAAGGTGATGGTACGGCGGACGGCGTCGCGGAGGTTGAGTTGGCCGTCGAGAACGTTGTTCCAGGTAGGGGTGGTCGAGTCTTCGAAATCGGCCATGAAGACCTTGGCGCCGCTGTTGAGGGCGTTGATGATCATTTTGCGATCGACGGGGCCAGTGATCTCGACGCGTCGGTCGAGGAGGTCCTGGGGGAGAGGCGCGACGGTCCATTCGGCTTCGCGGATCGATTTTGTTTCGGGCAGAAAGTCCGGGCGTTCGCCTAAGTCGAGCTTTGCCTGACGAGCTACGCGGCTGGCGAGCAGATCCTTGCGGCGCTCGTTGAAGGCACGTTGGAGATCGACGATGAAGGCTACTGCCTCCGTCGTAAGGACGGTTGACTGCTGCTCGGATACGGGGGCTGTGAAGGTGATCCCTTCATCGTGCTTTGTCATGACTTACCTTTCAAGGGGTGTTACAAGCGATTGCTGCTATGCGAAGCGCAGGCCAACGCGGCCAATGTGTTCAAAGCGGACGTCGACGGTGGAGCCAGCGAGGGCTTGCACATTGCCGGTCCAGCTTCCGGTGGTGATCCACTGGCCTGCTTTGAGTCCGCCGGTGCGGGCCGCCCCTTCGTTGGCGAGCCAAGGAAGAAGGCGCATCAGGTTGCCGGAGGTGTTGGAGCCGGTGCGCTCGACGCGGAGAATTCCGTCGACGAAGAGGGAGACGTTCTCGGTGGTGAAGTCGATGCTCTGCCAATCGGGGAAGGCGGGGCCGTAGACGAAGCCGCCGTGCATCTGGAGGTCGGCGAGCATGGACATGCGCGTGGCTGTGGCAGGATCGACCAGGCCGCTCTCTAGGACCTCGATGGCGGGGTGACAGCTCTTGATCGCGGCGACAACCTCTTCGAGTGTGTAAGGCGTGGCACGTGGAGGTAGATCTTCGCCGAGGAGGAAGGCGATCTCGGCTTCGAGGCCACGGTAACGATGTGTCTGGCCAGCGAGGGTGCTGCTGCTCGGAGCGATCCAGGCGAAGGGCATAGGCGCGAAGATGGGTGTGGCGTCGGGGGTGGGAGCGCCCACCTTCCATCCGCCGATGGCCTCGTAGGCGATGGCCATGGTGTCCTGCACGAAGTAGGCTTCGTCGAGGCTCGCCGGTAGTAGCTCTGGTGGTAGGTCGGCGATGGGAGTGTTCGTCCTGCGTGCATCGAGCAGCGTGTTCGCTGCGTTCATCAGTTGTTGCTCTCTGGCTCCGGTCATCTTATCAGTGTGCCTTAAATCAGATACTGTTGTCGCCTAATGGGTAACGTGTGGATTCTTATCGAGGCTGAGGAGGTTGGCGAAGAGGCGGTAGGCACCGGGGACGCCCTCGGGAAGCTGGCGGTAGAGCGCGTAGGCGACGTAGATGTAGGCTCCCTTGCCGGTTTTGGCGTAAAGGAGGCCGCCTTGCTGCGGGTCCTGTCCGGGATCGTGGGTCTCGGTGAGAGCGGTGTAGTGCGGGTCCCATGATTCCATGAAGCCGTGGCCGCGCTCTTCGACCCAACCGTCAAAGTCCTTCGGGGTAATGTGGTTGGGCCAGGTGAGGAGCGGGTCTTCGGGATGGAGAAGCTTGACGGAGTCGGTCTCGTCGACGACGCGTTCGGCCTCTCCGAGGACGTAGGGATAGGGACCGAAGTTATGGTCGTACTGGCCGGAGTTGTACTGCACGATGACGACGCCTCCAGCACGGGCATAAGCCAGAAGCTGGCTGGTGGCCGCGGGAAGTTCGAGATAGGCAGCGTAAGCGCGTACGCCGAGGACTACTGCGTCGAAGTGCGCGAGCCGGTCGTAGGTGAGGTCGGCCATAGTGAGTGTGGTGGTGTGGATGCCGAGGTTTTCGAGCGAGGCAGAGACATCGTCGCCGGTGCCGGGGAGGTAGCCGACCTTCAGCTCGGGAGCGACCTTTACGTCGACGCCACGCGCGCTATAGATGGCCGGGCGATAGATATTATCAGGGAGCAGACCGGCGTAACCGACGGTTTTGTAACCCTCACGAAACTCTTGGCCATTGAAGCTGGCTACGGCAGTCATGGTGTAGGGACGCTCGGTAAGATGCTCTGGCGTCACAGTGAAGGGCAGGTCGATGGAGTCGCCATCCTTGGCGAGGGTGAAGGGTGCTTGCTCGGGCGTCGCGTGCCATCCCTCGGGGAGCTCAAGGTGGACGGAGCCGGTGGCTTGTCCCTTGACGTTGCTGCGTACATGAGCGGTGAGCATGAAGGTTTTTTCGGAGAGCGGAACAATACCTGCTCCGGGCGAGACAGAGATGGAGATGGCGGGGACGATGACCAAAGGCTCATAGACGGTGCCGAGACCGGTAACGCGGTGAGCAGTCTGGACGACCTGTTCAAGCTCGATCGGGGTGCCGTTGTAGTCCAGCGTCACTTTGGCGGTCAGAGGATAGGGTGGGAGCGAGGCATTGCGCAGGGCGGGGTCTGCGACAGTGTAGAACGCCTGCTCGACATTGGCTTGCACGAAGGGAGGGCGTGTGGCCGCGGTGTCTGCTGGCAGGGTGACGGCAATGCGATCGCTGAAGGCGTGGTCTGTGTCTAGCGCTACGTTCGACTTGCCTTGATACTGTGTGCCGGATGGTGAGGTGAGCTTGCTCGAGCGGACGGTAAGGGTGATGCCGCTGCCATCGACCACCTGTGTCTGCACGGCTAGCTTTTGTCCAGGGACAGCGGAGACGAAGGTGTCGGGCGCGTCGCGAAACTGCGCGAATGGACCGGAGTTTTCATGCTCGGGAGCGACCTGGGCGCGGAGGCTAAGGCCGAGCGATTCAACGAGGGCGGCGTTGAACTGCACGCGCTTGATGTGGAGCTCGTGAAGGACGTCGAACTTCTCCTGCACGGAGAGGTTGCTGGCTTCAATTTTGGCGATCAGGGCGTCGGTGTTGTGCAGACCATCGTGCAAGAGAGGCGCGATGAGCTGCGGCTGGCAGACAGAGTACTTCTCGACGGCCTGCTGTATGAGTGCTTCGATGGCTGCGAGATCCTGCTTGAGGAATCTGCTCTCTGAGGTGGCGAGCGAGGCGATGCCCGTGAGCGAGGTGTCGATGCCGTCAAAGAAGGTCTTCTCGTCTTCCGTGGTCTTCACGTGGGAGCCGTAACGATGGTAAGCGACGTCGAACTGCCCCGCTGACGGCACGCCCATGCCTCCGTTCTGCGTCTTCTGGAGGCCAAGGCCCATGCGGGCGAACTGGACGTAGGTCATGCCGAGGATGGGACTGTAGGTGCCCTCAGGAATGGACACGTTGGCCATCGGCGGTGTGGTGGACGACTCCTTTGTGACGTAGTTGTAGAAGTGGACCGGAGCATATTTCCCGGTCGCGTAGTCGTACATGCCCTTCGATGAGATGGAGAAGAAGGGGACGCGAGCATAAACCTTGAGCGGCTTCCAAGGCTCGAGGCCAGCTTTGATCTGGTCGGGGAAGACGTTGGGATCGCCGGCTTTCTCGAAGACCTCCTGGGCGATCTCACCCGAGACCTGATGCTGGCCGTGGCCATCGGTGAGGCCGCCGATAAAGACGGCAGTGATGACGAGTGGACGATAGAGGCGGACGGCGCGGACGGCGTCGTAGAGGACGCGGTCATGGCTCCACGCGGAGAAGGATTCTTCCTTGGTCTTCGAGAAGCCGAAGTCGACCTCGGTGCCCCAGAGCTGATCGACGCCGAGGTAGCGGTCGGCGGCTAACAGCTCCTGCGTGCGGACGAGTCCGAGGGCATCGTTGAAATCGCCGGACATGATGTTCTGGCCGCCCTCACCGCGGGTGAGGGTGAGCATGGCGGTATGGACGCCCTGGCCGCGGGACTCGTAGGTGAGCATGCCGCCGTCTTCGTCGTCGGGGTGGGCGACGATCATCATGAGGCTGGCGCGGGTGCGGAGCTTGGTGAGGGTTTGCCAGAGGGCAGCGGAGCCCTGGTTGGCTGCGATGTTCTGCATGGTGACGGAGGGTTGGACGCGCTCTGCCGCGAGGTTGGCTGGATCGGCCTTCGAACTCTGTCCCTGTGCTGCTGCTCCGATTGCCAGCACGACTGCCGTCTGAAAAAATCCCCGAAAATTTGCCATTGCATTTAATCTCTCACATCGACCGATACACTCAAGCTATCGCTTTGTCTGAGACCAATCCGGATGGCCTTGCCCGCACGCTGAACCTGCGCGGTGCGGTGGCGCTGAACATGCTGGACATGATCGGCGTTGGACCGTTTATTACGCTGCCGCTCATCCTTGGCGCGATGGGCGGGCCGCAGGCGATGTTGGGGTGGATCTTCGGCGCGCTGTTGGCGTTGTGCGATGGGCTGGTGTGGGCGGAGCTGGGCGCTGCGATGCCGCAAGCGGGTGGGTCGTACGAGTTTCTGCGGCGGATCTATCCAGGGCAGACGGGGCGGTTTCTGGCGTTTCTCTTCCTGTTTCAGTTGAGCTTTAGCGCGCCGCTGTCAGTGGCTTCGGGATGCATCGGGCTGAGCCAGTATGCGACGTATCTCTTTCCGTCTCTGGCGAAACATACGGTAACGCACACGCTGCGGCTGGGGACGTATAGCGCTGCCGTGGCCTTGGGGCCGGTGACTCTGGTCGCGATTGCAACGGTGGCGCTTGCGGTGGTGCTGCTGTATCGGAACCTTGCGGGTGTGCAGCGGCTCTCGCTGGCGATGGGGAGTGTGGTGATGGGGACCGTTGCGTGGATTCTGCTGACCGGTGTGACGCATGCGCACTGGCGGCAGGCGTTCTCGTTTCCGGCGCATGCCTTTACGTTGAGTCCGGCGTTCTTTACCGGGTTGGGCGCGGCGATGCTGATTGCGACCTACGACTACTGGGGCTACTACAACATCACGTTCCTTGGGGCAGAGGTGAAGGACCCGGCGAGGACGATTCCGCGAGCGATCCTGATCTCGATCGGCTGCGTGGCGGTGATTTACCTGCTGATGAATGTGACGGTACTTGCTGTGCTGCCGTGGCAGTCGCTGCTGGTGGCGCAGAATCTCGATGCACGGCGGGCGATCATCTCGCTGTTCATGGAGACGGCCTATGGCCCGCAGCTTGGCCCGATGTTGGGCAAGGTGGCTGCGGTGTTGATTATGGTGACGGCATTCGCGAGCGTGTTTTCGCTGCTGCTGGGATACTCGCGCATCCCATACGCGGCGGCTCGCGATGGCAATTACTTTCGGGCGTTCGGGCGGCTGCACCCGACGAAGGGCTTTCCCCATGTTTCGTTGCTGACGTTGGGTACGGCGGCAGTGGTGTTCTGCTTTTTCTCGCTGAAGGATGTAATAGCCGCGCTAGTGGTACTGCGGATTCTGCTACAGTTTCTGCTCCAGCATGTTGGGGTGATCTATCTTCGGCGCACGCAGCCGGGGCTGCTGCGACCGTTCCGGCTTTGGCTGTATCCGCTGCCTCCAGTGTTGGCGTTGCTGGGGTTTGTGTATGTGCTGCTGGCGCGGCCGGGCTTCGAGAGGGAGTTGCTGCTGGCGGGAGGGTTGATACTCGTGGGGACGGTGGTTTATCTGCTGCGCGGGCGGTTTCGACTGGCGAACTAGCCCATCCATCGGAACCTCTGTAACGTTTAACAGATAGGCGACTCTAACGAGGAGTTACAGCGCGGGAAGGAATTCATGCTCATACGCAAAGCTACCGATATTCACTCCTCCGAGATCACTCCGAAGGAAGCTTTCTTTGACCGTCGTAAATTTGTTGTTGGCGCAGCTTCGCTGGGTGTGGGAGCGATTGCTGCTAGCCGGATCTCCGCCGTTCTAAGTCCGGGAACGAGCGTGATGGCGGATGAGGCGTTGAAGACGGTTGCTAGTAAGTACACAGTGAGCGATGCGCAGACACCGTTTGCCAAGGCGACGCATTACAACAACTTCTACGAGTACGGCACGGATAAGTCGGACCCAGGACGGAACGCGCATACACTGCATACGCGTCCGTGGACGGTGCAGGTGACCGGGATGGTGAAGAAGCCGCAGACGGTAAACATCGATGACCTGATGAAGTATCGCCCCATCGAATCGCGCGTGTATCGGCATCGCTGCGTGGAGGCGTGGTCGATGGTGATTCCGTGGGATGGGTACTCGCTGTCGGAGTTCATCAACTTCTGCCAGCCGCTGCCGAGCGCGAAGTATGTGCAGTTCTTCTCGCTGGTGGACAAGAAGCAGATGCCGGATCTGCCAGGTGGATACGACTGGCCATATCGCGAAGGGCTACGCATGGACGAGGCGATGAATCCGCTGACGCTGCTGACCTTTGGGTGCTATGGCAATGTGTTGCCGAACCAGAATGGTGCGCCGGTGCGGATCGTGACGCCGTGGAAGTATGGTTTCAAGAACGGCAAGTCGATTGTCCGGTTCCACTTTACCGACAAGCAGCCGCAGACGACATGGAACGAAATCAGCTCGCAGGAATATGGATTTTATTCAAATGTGAACCCGAACGTGGACCATCCGCGATGGTCGCAGGGGCATGAGCGGCGTATCGACTCGAGTGTGTTCCCGAAGACGGTTCCGACATTGATGTTCAACGGCTACGGCGATCAGGTGGCGAGCATGTACAACGGTATGGACCTGAAGAAGTTCTACTAAGTTAGAGGGTTACACTGAAATTGTATGCCTAATCGCCTGATCCCCTATGTGAAAGCTGTTGTACACCTGCTTTGCCTGGTGCCGCTGGCGCTGCTGCTTTATCGCTTCAAGCAGGACAACCTTGGCGCCGATCCGGTCAACACGATTACGCACTTTACTGGAGACTGGACGATCTATCTGCTGCTGATCTCGCTGGCGGTGACGCCGGTGCGGAGGCTGCATGCGAAGCTGTCGAACCTGATCCGATTTCGCAGGATGCTGGGGTTGTATGCGTTCTTCTATGCGACGCTGCATCTGGCGACGTATGTCTTTCTGTTCTCGGGGTATGACGTTCCGACGGCGATTGCGGGGGTAAAGGCAGGGCATCTTGGGGAGATAGTGACGCAGTTCAAACTGGTGTGGCCGACGATGTGGGACGACATTCTACAGCGGCGGTTCATTCAGGTAGGATTTGCAGCGTGGGTGATCCTGCTGGCGCTTGCGGTGACGTCGCCACAGTTTGTGCTGCGGGCGATGGGCGGGAAGAACTGGCAGAGGCTGCATCGATTGGTGTATGTCGCGGCGTTTCTGGGGGTTGTTCATTTCTGGTGGCTGGTAAAGGCTGGTGTGAGAACCCCGTGGAAGGATACGGCGGTGCTGATGCTGCTGTTGCTGGCGCGGCTCGCGTACACGGCTTGGAAGCGGCGGAGATCGAGTAAGACGGCGGCGCGGATGCCGGTTTCGGCGAGCAGGACGTAGACTGAGGCTCTCCGGCGACGCAACTTCCGTTGGGGAAAGCGGTTCTCAGTGTAGTGAGGTCTATCATGCGCGCTGTCCCTGCCGTTCTTATCTTTGCTGCGCTTGCGCTTCCACTACATGCCCAGGATGTTCCGCCGGTTACGAAGCCGAAGGCGCGCTCGGTGTCCAAGCCGAAGCTGCCTGTTCCTACGAAGACTGCGCCGCTGACGCCGTTGTCCGAGCGCGAACGGGCGGTGCAGATGTTGAACCGGTTTACCTTCGGGCCGAGGCCGGGCGATATCGAGCGGGTGGAGGCGATGGGACCGGAGAAGTGGTTCGAGCAGCAGTTGAACCCGCAGTCGATTCCGGACGATGCTTTGGGCAGACGGCTGGGCGATTTTCCTACGCTGAATATGTCGGCCGAGCAGATTTTGACGATCTTTCCGGATCGCGGCTTCATCGAGCAGGTGGCGCAGGGAAAACGGCCTTATCCGTCTGATCCGCTGCTGGCGGCGATGTACGAGGTGCAGATCTACAAGGACAACGAGCAGCAGGTGAGCAAGAAGCTAACGGCGAGCGGCACGCCTCCACCAGAGCCTACGGACGCGGAGAAGGCCAAGCAGAAGGCGGATGGTCAGGCGATTGCGGCGCGAATCTCGGGGGAGCTGTTCGCGCTGCCGAAGAATCAGCGCATGGCGGCGCTGGTGAAGATGCCGGTGTCGGATCGAATCGCCTTTACGACGTATGTTGCGGGAGATCAGAGGAACCTGCTGCTGACGGAGTTTACGCCGCATGAGCGCGAGATCTTCCAAGGGATGGCGTCGAATGTCAACTCTGCTCCTCAGGCAGCGCAGGAGCTTTCGCAGGCGAAGATGGTGCGGGCGATTCTGAGCGAGCGTCAGTTGCAGGAGGTGATGACGGACTTCTGGTTCAATCACTTCAACATCTACATCGGCAAGGATTCGGACCAGTGGTACACAACGCCGTATGAACGGGATGTGATTCGCAGGAATGCGCTGGGCAAGTTCCGCGACCTGCTGCTGGCGACGGCGACGAGCCCCGCGATGATGGTGTATCTCGACAACTATCTGTCGATTGGGCCTGACTCGATTGCGAACGGAGTGAATCCGGCGAATCCGAACTCTAAGAAGGGTAACAAGGGCCTCAACGAGAACTATGGCCGTGAGGTGATGGAGCTGCACACGGTGGGTGTGAACGGCGGCTACACGCAGGCGGATGTGACGCATCTGTCGGCGATCCTGACTGGTTGGGGCGTGGATCGTGCGAACCAGGGCGGACCGTTCCTGTTCGATCCGAGGCGACATGAGCCGGGTGCAAAGCAGTGGTTTGGCGAGACGGTTCCTGCGACAGCGCCGCAGGATGGGATGAAGCAGGGAATTGCCGCGCTGACCTCGCTTGCGGCTCGTCCGCAGACGGCACACTTCATCAGCCTCCTGCTGGCACAGCGGTTTGTGGCGGATGTGCCGCCGCCGGCGCTGGTGGATCAGATGGCGAAATCGTATCTGGCTTCGGAGGGCGACATCAAAGCGGTGTTGCGGACGATGGTGCAGTCGTCCGAGTTCAATTCGAAGAAGTACTTCCGCAACAAGGTGAAGACGCCGATGGAGTTTCTGGCTTCGGCGTTCCGCACGACGGCGACCGATCCGAGCAATCCTGCGGCGTTGGTGAACACGATCAAGAGTATGGGAATGCCGCTGTACTATGCGCTACCGCCGACTGGTTACTACATTACGGCGGATCAGTGGATGAACACAGGAGCGCTGGTTGACCGGCTCAACTTTGCGTATCAGTTGACGAACAACAAGTTCTACAATCAGAAGTTCGACTCGGCGCGTGTTTTGGCGTTGGGACTGCTGTCGCAACCGGTGCAGAGTGAAGTCGTATCGCAACGAGCGCGATTTACGGAGGCATCGGAGACGAAGGAGACTCCGTCGGTGATGCCTGCTGGAGGCGCGGACGTTGCGTTGCGAGTGTTGGAAGGATCGCTGATTGGTGGTGAGGTTTCGACGCAGACGAATGAGCTGATCCATAAGCAACTGACGGAGCAGGCAGTTGGCGCGAATCCGAACGATACACTGAACCTGCTGACGGCGCTGGTGATGGGATCGCCGGAGTTTCAGCTTCGCTGAGTGAGCTAGACTTGTGCTCAGGGTATGAAGGCTGCGGGGCGCGAGACGAAGAGCAGGAAGGCCGGAACGGTGTCGGCTGCGACGCTGAAGCAGCGGATGCTGAAACAGCTTGTCTGTAGCGACGCGTCGGAACAGGCGCTGCGGCTGCGTGGGTTTAGTCGGATTGCGGGTGTGGATGAGGTTGGACGTGGGGCTTTGTTTGGGCCGGTTGTGGCTGCGGCGGTGATTTTGCCGGAGAGTTTGGAGTCGTTGGCTGAGTCTGGGCTGAAGGACTCGAAGCAGATGAGCCAGGCGGATCGTGAACGGCTGGATCTTCAGGTTCGAGAGATGGCGCTCGCTGTGAGCGTGGCTGAGGTGGATGCGGAGACGATCGATCGGGTGAATATCTACCAGGCGACGCGGTTGGCGATGCTGCTGGCTGTGCGTGGGTTGACGATGGAGCCGGATCATCTGCTGATCGATGCGATGCGGATCGACCATGGCTGCGAGCAGACGCGGCTGGTCTATGGGGATGCGCTGAGTCTGTCGATTGCGGCGGCTTCGGTGGTGGCAAAGGTTTATCGGGATGCTCTGATGCGGGAGCTGGATGTGGTCCATCCGCAGTACGGCTTGGCTTCGCATAAGGGATATGGAACTCCAGCTCATAAGCGGGCTTTGGTGGAACATGGGCCTTGTGTGTTGCATCGGAAGAGCTTTTCGCCAATTGGGTCTATGATTCAGAAAAAACTTGAGATTATGGAGGTAAACAATTGAATTTGAAGATGATGTGTGTGATTGCTCATCCAGATGATGAGTGCTTTGCGTTTGGTGGGGCGCTGGCTCTGGCGGCGGACCGTGGGGTGGAGACATATGTGGTTTGCCTGACGGATGGTCAGGCTGGGTCGTATCGTGGGGATGCTGCGTCGGGTGCGGAGCTGGGGCAGATGCGGCGGGAGGAGTTTGTCGCGTCGTGCGAGGTGCTTGGAGTGAAGCATCATGAGTTGCTGGATTATCAGGATGGGCGGCTGGAGTTCGCCGACTTTTCGAGGACAGCGGGACGGCTGGTGGAACGGATGCGGCGGTTCAAGCCGGATGTGGTGATTACGTTTGGCAGCGATGGCGGGTTGAATACGCATGCCGACCACATGATGGTGTCGAGCGTGACTACGGCGGCGTTTCACTGGGCGGGGCGAGAGAAGCGGTATCCGGAGTTGGCGACGGTGTTTCAGCCGAAGCGGCTGTTCTATGTAAGTACGAACTTCTTCCTTCCGGAGAGACAGGCTCCGCTGCCGATGCCTTGGACGGTGACGCTAGATATCAAGAGTGTGAAGGAGCGCAAGGCTGAAGCGTTTCGGGCGCATACTTCGCAGGCACCCTTGATGGAACGGACGAGGGAAATCTTTGAAGTTTATGGTGGTGAAGAGTTTTATTCGTTAGTGGCTACGGCAGAGCCGCAGCCAGCGAGGTTGTCGGTGGATCTGTTTGAAGGCTTGGAGGGGTAAAACGAAGCTTAAAACGGCCTTGGGGGTGGGTATATCTTAGATATCAAAATATGGAAAACAAAGGACTTAGATATGAGCTTATATATGGCTCGATATCACTTTGCTATGTATGAATGAGTAATCTTGCAGCAGTTTGCGGCACGGCTTCAGCCATGCCCTTCCCAAAGAGCTCTGAATTAATTGTACGGGATTGGATGGGGGTAATGTGTCACGCGAATCTGCTGGATTGGAGCGGGTTTCGTGACGGTTGGGGCTTGACAGGTTTTGGGGAGCAGCAAAAAGCCACGACCTGGGTCGTGGCTTTTGTTTGAGGCTCGATGCGGGTTACTTGGTGGAGCGGGCAACTTCAGTGAGACGAGCTGCCTTGCCACGAAGACCGCGGAGGTAGAAGAGCTTGGAGCGACGAACCTCGTAGGAGCGAACCTTGACGACGGTGTCGACGACCTTGGAGTTGTAGGGGAAGATGCGCTCGACGCCCTGGCCGAAGCTCATCTTGCGAACGGTGAAGGTTCCCTGGGGTCCCTTGCGAGAGGCGATGACCATTCCCTCAAATGCCTGGAGGCGCTCTTTTTCGCCTTCCTTGATTTTGACCTGAACGCGGACGGTGTCGCCTGGAGCGAAATGGGGGAGATCGGTCCGCTCGAACTTGGCGGCCAGCTTCTGCATGATCGGATGTATGGACATGGCACTACTTTCCTGTCGAAAACTCGAGTCTTTAGTTTACACAATTTCTTCGCTTTGGTCAGTGTTTTTGTGGGGGAACCTGGGAAGGCTCTGCTGTTGGGTTGTGGTGGGGGAGAATTCCCTCAGCGGCTAAAGCCGCGTTACTCAACAGGCTCTTACGGCACGGCTGAAGCCGTGCCCTTCCAAAGAGGGGTTTTCAGCGTCTTCCGAAGTTCTTTCCCCGTCAAGGTTTAGGCCGTGTCTTCCCAATGCGAGGAGTTTTGCGGGATTTGCTCTAGACTTGGCAGCGATGAGCTTTTGTCTGCGCGGTGTGGTGTTGGGGATGATGGTGCTGGCGCTGGGCCGTTGCGGGTTCGGGCTGGACCCGTCGCGTTCGCTGAACCAGTATGGGCGGCAGGTGTGGGGGACGGACAATGGGCTGCCGCAGAACACGGTTCATGCGGTGGTGCAGGGCCGGGATGGGTATGTGTGGCTGGGCACGGATGATGGGCTGGTGCGGTTCGATGGGAGTGCGTTCAAGGTTTATACGACGGAGAATGCTCCGGAGCTGCGGAGTAACTCGGTGCAGGGGCTGACGGTGGATAGGGAGGGGCGGCTGTGGGTGGTGACGGCCGGTGGGCTGGCGGTGTATGGGGAGAACCGGTTTCTGGCGTTGGGATTGGCGGATGGGTTGCCTGATGCGGCGGTGTGGTTTGTGCATGAGGATCGTCGCAGGCGGGTGTGGGTGGCGACGGGTGGTGGGCTTTGCGTGGTGCGTGGGGTGCGATGCGAGGTGGTTGCGGCGACGAAGGGGTTGAGTGTTAGCGGGGAGGGCAAGTTTGCGGAGGCGGTGGATGGGTCGGTGTGGGTGGCGGATGGGGCGGAGGCGGTGCGGCTTGATGGAGGGTCGTTGGGGTGGGTGGAGACGCTGAAGACGGTGGGCGGGGCAGAGATTCTCGTGGAGTCGGTGGGGAGCGACGGCGCTTTGCTGGTGGGGACGGGGGAGGGGTTGCAGATGGAGCGGCGAGGAGTGCTCGCGCCGGTTGTGATGGATGGGGTTGTGGGGCGGGTTGCGGTGAATGCGATGGTGCGGGCGGCGGATGGGAGTGTGTGGTTGGGGACTTCGGGGGGGCTTGTGAAGGGGAGCGGGGAGCGGTTTGGGGTGTTTCGGCCGGCGGTGGCGTTGCCTTCGGTGGCGGTGCAGACGTTGTTTGCGGATAGGGCGGGAGCGGTGTGGGTGGGGACGGCGAGTGGGGTGGCGAGGGTGGTGGGGGGAAGGCTGGAGGTGTTTCAGGCAGGGGATGGGCTGGCGGGGAGTTCGCTGCTGTCGCTGCTTGAGGATCGGGAGGGGAATGTTTGGCTGGGGACGGAGTCGGATGGACTGACGGTGCTGCATGAGCAGAAGTTCACGACGTATACGACGGCGGAGGGGTTGTCGGGGAATGTTGTCCGGTCGGTGTTGGAGGATGTGTCGGGATCGGTGTGGGTGGGGACGGATGGGGCTGGGCTGAATCGGCGGACAGCGGAGGGGTTTGCTGCGATGACGGTGAGAGAGGGACTGTCGAGCAATGTGATCTTGTCGCTGGCTAGTGACAATGGAGATTTGTGGGTGGGGACGCCGACGGGGTTGAATCGGGTGCGGGGTCGGACGGTGAAGGTGTTGACGACGGCGGATGGGCTGGCGGACGACTTCATCCGGTCGCTGCTGGTGGATGCGAAGGGCGATGTGTGGGTGGGGACTCGGCATGGGCTGACGCGGATTAGTGGGAACGGGATGACGACGTATACGTCGATGGATGGGCTGGGGAGCGATTTTATTGGGGTGATGGTGCAGGCGCGGGATGGGGATCTGTGGATTGGGACCTCCGGTGGTCTGACGCGGTTGCATGAGGGGCGGTTTACGAACTTCAAAGTGCGAGATGGAGTAGCGAAGAATGTGGTGACGGCGATCTATGAGGATGCGGATGGGACGTTGTGGCTGGGGAGCAATGGGGGCGGGCTGAGCCGGATGGACGTTCACAAAGGGAACGGGGTGATTGTGCCTGTGCCTGCTACAAATTTGCCGGAGGCGATCTCGAGTGTGCTGGAGGATGGGGAGAGGCGGCTGTGGATCGGATCGCGGGGTGGGGTGTTTCGGGTAGCGGAGAGTGAGCTGGAGCGGGTGATTGCTCGGGGTGGCGGGAGTGTTGCGCTGGCTGCTTACGATACGACGGATGGAATGCGGGTGCGGGAGTGCTCGAGCGGAGGGCATCCGGCGGCGATGCGGATGCGGGATGGGACGCTGTGGTTTGCGACGCTGCGCGGGGTGAGCGTGGTGGACCCGGAGCATCTGGATGAGAACGGGGTGGCTCCGCTGGTGGCGATGGAGACGGTGCTGGTGAACGATGTCGCTCATGATGCGTTGCGGACGGGTGAGCTGACGCTGGGACCGGGGCGGCAGAGGGTGGAGTTTCAGTATGCGGGGATGAGCTTTGTGGCTCCGCAGAAGGTGCGGTATCGGTACAAGCTAGAGGGGTTCGATCGGGAGTGGGTGGATGCGGGGGAGCATCGGTCGGCGTTCTACTCGAACCTGCAGCCGGGGCGATATGTGTTTCATGTGGAGGCGGCGAATAACGATGGGGTTTGGAGTGAGCAGGATGCGGTGCTGCGGCTGCGGGTGCGGCCTCACTTCTGGCAGACGTGGTGGTTCTATGGGGTGCTGGTGTTGGTGGTGGCGGGGATCGCTTACCTGATTTATGCGTGGCGGGTGCGGCGGGTGGAGGCGCTGTATGCAGGGGTGATGGAGGAGCGGAGCCGGATTGCGAGGGAGATCCATGACACGCTGGCGCAGGGGATTGTGAGTATCTCGTTGCAGCTGGAGGTGGTGACGCGGCTAATGGGGAGCTCGGTGGAGGCGGCGCGGGCGCAGTTGGATGAGACGCGGGTGCTGGTGCGGCAGAGTCTGGCGGATGCGCGGAGTTCGATCTGGGATCTGCGATCGGAAGAGGCGGAGGAGCTGCCGGTGCGGGTGGGGCGGTCGTTGAAGATGCTGACGGGGACGTCGAGTGCGACGGGACGTCTGACGGTGATGGGGAGCTATCGGGCGATTGCGCGGCCTGTGGAGGATGAGCTGTTGCGGATTACGCAGGAGGCGGTGACGAATGCGGTGCGGCACTCGGGATGCTCGTTGGTGGAGGTGACGCTGACCTACGATCTGAAGGGGGTTCGGCTGGTGGTGCGGGATGATGGGCGCGGGTTCGATACGTCGGCGGCTGGTCCTGCGGGGCACTTTGGGTTGCGCGGAATGCGGGAGCGGGCAGCGAAGATTCATGCGCGGCTGGAGATGCGGAGTGAGGTAGGGAGCGGCACGGAGATCTTCGTGGAGCTGAATCTTGGATAGGCTTGTATAACTGGAGAGTCTTCGAGTAGTCAGGATGTGTGTATGAGTGATGCGGTTCGGATATTGATTGTGGAAGACCATGCTGTGGTGCGGCAGGGTCTGGTGGCGCTGCTGAACACGGTGCCGGAGTTTACGGTGGTGGCGCAGGCGTCGGATGGCGATGAGGGCGTTGCGCTGTTCAAGGAGCATAAGCCGGATGTGACGTTGATGGATCTGCGGTTGCCGAAGCAGAATGGCGTGGAGACGATCGGGTTGATTCGAGCGGAGTCCCCGGAGGCGCGGATTATTGTGCTGACGACCTTCGATGGCGATGAGGACATCTATCGGGCGTTGCAGGCGGGAGCGAAGGGCTATCTGCTGAAAGGGATGGACGGCGAGGTGCTGATGGAGGCGATTCGCGCGGTTCATGCGGGCAAGTCGCGGGTGCCGGCGGTGGTGGCGGAACGGCTTGCGGGTCGTCTGAGCGGGCCGTCGTTGACGGAGCGGGAGACGGATGTACTGAAGCAGATTGTGCTGGGACGGAGCAACAAGGAGATTGGGACGGCGCTGTTCATCTCGGAGGCGACGGTGAAGACGCACATCAACAGCCTGCTGGGAAAGCTGGGTGTATCGGACAGGACGCAGGCGGCGAGGACGGCGTTGCAGAGAGGGATTGTGCATCTTGATTAAGCGAAGGAGCTTGCTGCTGCTGATGCTGGCACTGCCGATGCTGGGCTTTGCGCAGCGAGCGGCGGATTGGAGGGGAGCGACAGAGGCGGAGCTGCATGCGCTGATTCCGGCTCGGGCGCCGGTGGTGACGGAGCGGATCGAGACGGAGTTTCGGACGGCTTCAGGGGTGACGGATGGGCGGGGGCGGTTTATCGCGGGGGTGGTGCTGATTACGGCGGGGTACTCGGCTGAGGGGAAGTACTCGAACTTCTTTATTGCGCAGGTGCCGGTGCGGGTGGGGACGATGCTGTTGCCGACTGGGCAGTATGTGTTTGGGTGGACGCGCAGTGAGGATTCGCTGACGGTGAAGTTTTACGAGGCAGCGACGGGTAAGCCGGTGGGAACGGTGGAGGCGAGACACGATGAGACGATCAAGCGGGTGGAGTCGTTTCGAATCTGGCCGCCGAAGGATAAATCGGTGATTCAGCTTGGGCGGTTTACGTTTCCGTATGCTTTGGGCTCGTAGAGGACTCCACCGAAGGATGGAGGGAGAACCAACCTAAGGGGTCATGACGGGGGAGGGTGTGCGGCCTATGCTTCTTGTTGTGAACGCAATCCTCTCCCCAGAGGTGCCCGAGTGGCACCTCTCCTTTTTTTAAGGGTTTGCTACACCAAACACCGAAAATCATAGGCTGACGGTCGCCGCCGCTCCGACTAGCGCTATTTTTGAACAGCCGACTACGCAGATCATTGGGTTATGAAGCTAAGGTCATTTGGCGTCCTAAATTTTAGGATTTCAGTGGATTATCTCACTGGAGTATGCCAGTTTAGAGAGCAGCTCTGCCTTTGGGACGGGGCTGATGTGTTTCTGGCTTTGTGGAGCTTCCGTGCGTCGAGCATTCTTGCTGTTCTTTATCGCGGTCTCATACGCCCATTCGCAGTCTCCACAGGATCTCCTACGCAGCGCAGAGGAGGTCTACAAGAGTCCCGACGGCTACGAAATCAAGGGCAATGGTGTGGTGCGCCCCCCGAACTCTTCATTGCAGATGAACTTTGAAGTCATAATCGCTGCAAAGCAGTCTTCCCCGGCCCTTCCAGGCAAACCACAAACACCAGCCGCTCCGGGCAGTATGGTTGCCGATTTTCACTTTGTAAACCTCGGCAGCGACAAGGCAGAGAAGCTCCCCCAAGTAATGCTTTCGAACTCGGCAACCGGAGGATGGGACCGGATTGCAGAGAACGTAGTTGCGGTCAGGGAGATGGGATCGGAAGAGCTGCCCCTGAACGGAGTGGCGGTCCCTTGCCGGATACTTCAGGTTGATTACAAGTCTGCCAATGACGAACCCGTGGGCCCAGATGCGGTCACCTATTCGATCTGCTCTGAGAAACATCTTGTCTTAAAAAAGACGTTTGCCTATTCCACTAGTCGCCGCGCGACTGATCCACCAGCACAGTGGACGCTAGTGTTCGACTCCGCTCAGTTTAATCGTCCGGCTCCTGAGTGGCTCATCAACGTAGAGAGTGCGTCGAGCCTTACGATTCGCAAGGAGTGGATTGGCCATGCTGCTCCTGAGTTTGCGCTCTCGGACCTCAGCGGCATGAGCGTAAAGCTATCGTCGATGCAAGGCAAAGTCGTATTGCTCGATTTCTGGTCGATAACCTGCCCTCCATGTATCCGCGAAATGCCGATGGTCGAAGCGATGGGTGAGTCCTACAGGGCCAAGAATGTCGTCTTGTGGGGCGTCTCGTTTGACCTGCCTGATAAATCAAAAAAATGGCTGCTCCAACATCAACATTCCCTGCCCACGCTCAGTGATACAGACTTCGTCGTATCAGACTTGTATACGGTCCATGGCATCCCATCGCTGATTTTGGTAGGCCGAGATGGCAAAATCAAAAACTACTGGGAGGGCGAAGTTCCGCAGGCCGATCTAGAAGGTGCGATCCGGCAAGCCCTCAAACCGTAGCTGTGCTACAGAATGACAACCGAGGGACAAGCAAAGACGAATGCAGGTCCTTCGACTACGCTGCGCTCCGCTCAGGATGACAGTTGTTTTACACGTCGCTGCTCAAGGTTAGAGCTTTGGGGATGAGTTGCGGAGCCGGTTGAGGGTGCGGCGGTCTTCTTCGGTGAGGGTGGCTTGCTCGAGGAGGTCGGGGCGGTTGCGAAGGGTCTTTTCGAGGGCTCGCTCGCGCCGCCAGCGGCGGACGGCTTCGTGGCTGCCACCGGTGAGGACGTCGGGGACGGAGTGGCCGCGGAAGTCGGCAGGGCGGGTGTAGTGGGGGTAGTCGAGGAGGCCGCCGGCGGAGTTGGTGGATGCGGGCGGCAGGCCGGGTGTGTGGGGCTCGGGGGCGTGGTGGGTGCCAAAGCTCTCGAAGCGGGCTGAGTCGGGATTGCCGAGGACGCCGGGCAGGAGGCGGGCGATGCTGTCGATGATGACGGCGGCTCCGAGTTCGCCGCCTGAGAGGACGTAGTCGCCGATGGAGAGCTCGCGGTCGCAGAGGAGGTCGTTGACGCGCTCGTCGACGCCCTCGTAGCGGCCGCAGAGGAAGACGATGCGCTCGACGGCGGCTAGCTCGTGCGCGATGGTCTGCGTGAAAGGGCGACCCTGTGCGGAGAGTAGGATGACGGTTTCTTTGGCTGAATCGCGGGTGGCTTTGGGGGTGAGGTTGAGGCTTTCGAAGCACTCGAAGATGGGGCCGGGCTTGAGGACCATGCCCTCGCCGCCGCCGAAGGGACGGTCGTCAACGGTTTTGTGGCGGTCGTGGGTGAAGGCGCGGAGGTCGTGGATGGCGACGCTGGCGATGCCGTTGCTCAGGGCGCGGGTGAGGATGCCGTTGCTCAGGAAGCCTTCGAAGAAGCCGGGAAAGATGGTGACGATATCGAATTGCATGGTCAGCCGTTGATCTCGAGGAGGCCGTCGGGGAGGTGCATCTGAATCCGCTTGGCGGGGAGGTCGATACTCTCGATCCAGGCTTTGGCGAAGGGGATCAGGAGTTCGTCGCCGTTGGGTGAACGGACGACGAGGAGGGGAGCGGCTTCGGAGAGACGGGCTCCGGCAGTGTTGGTGGGGAAGTGGACGTCTTCGACGAGGCCGATGGTGTGTTCTTTGTCGACGAGGGTGCAGTCGAGGAGGTCGGTGATGTACTGCTCGTCGTCTTCAAGCTCTGCGCGTTGCTCGACGGGGATGACGACGTCGAAGCCGGCGAGGAGTTCGGCGTCGTTGATGGAGTCGATGCCCTGGAGCTTGAGGACGACGCGACCGGCGTTTTTGCCGACGGGGAGCCAGTGGGATTCGATGGTGGCGGGCTGGATGGAGCCGTTGGGCTTGCGTAGGGAGACGCTGCGGCGGTCGGCGAAGCGCTCGGGGAAGTCGGTGTGGAGATCGGCGAGCAGCTCGCCTTTGCGCCCTTGCGGACGCAGCAGATGGGCCAGTGTGACCCAGGTCTCCGGATGGTTTGCATCCTGTTCAGTCATAGGGATTAAGAGTACCGCACGGAGGGGCGTGGCCGCTGAGGGCGGCTGTGCGATGGCCTTCGGAGCGGCTGTTAGTGCGGCTGGTTGCTGTTGTCGATGATGTCGAGCGAGTAGCGGTGGTGGACCTTCATGCTGGCTGCGCTCAGGATGGTGCGGAGCGAGCGAGCGGTGCGGCCCTGCTTGCCGATGATTTTGCCGACATCGCTTTGGGCGACTCGGAGACGCAGAACGGTGGAGTCCTGGTCGGGGATGGTTTCTACGAGGACGTTGTCCGGGGAGTCAACCAGCGCCCGGGCGATTCCGGTGATCAGGCTGGCTATTTCGATGGCATTGTTGCTCTGCGTTGCCTCTGTCATCACACACCTCTGGGAGAGTCCACGGCATACTCAGACTGGCCCATTGCCTCAATCTCTTGTGAGGTCTTCCGGGGTGAGTCTTATACGAGAGAGCCATGATATATGAATCAACTCGGAAGTTAGACGCCGAATCGACCCAATCGAAACCTATATATTGAAAACAAGGTTCGATCTATGAGTTTACGTGAGCAGAGAGGGAATGCAATTGTGCAATTGATGCTGGAGTGCACTCTTTGGGAACCATGTTTCGGTCCCCAAAGGTAACCAAGGAGTGATTAGGCTGCGACTTCGGTGGCGGGAGCTGCGGCTGCCTGGGACAGGAGCTTGCCGACGCGCTCGGAGAGCTGGGCACCCTTGCTGGTCCAATAGTCGATGCGGTCTCGCTTGAGCTCGACGCTCGCGGGATTGGTGCGTGGGTTGTAGGTTCCGACGACTTCGATGGAGCGACCGTTGCGGGCGCGGTCTTTTTCGATAACGATAACGCGATAATGGGGCTGCTTGCGGGCGCCAACGCGCGCCAGACGGATCATCAACACAGGGAATGCCTTTCAAAACAATATGTTTGGGCGCTGCTTCGGTACGTCGCAGGCGGTATGCCAAGTCGCGGGCCGGACCACACTGTACCTGACCCAACACCTAAGTATGGCTGAAAACGTTGGTTTTAGCAATGGAATTGGTGCGAAATGCGGTGTTAGTCGTTTGGAAAGAGGAAGCGGAGGGCGTTGGGGAAGCGTTGGGCCCAGGCGGCTTCGTCGTGGACGGCGCCGGGGGCTTCTGTGTAGGCGAGATCTTTGCCTTCTTGCCAGCCTAGACGGAGGAGGAGGCGGTGGAGGTGGTCGGTGTCGCGGACGTGGCGAGCGCCTTCGGCGGTTCCCATGTCGAGCCAGATGCGGAGGTCGGGGCGCGGGTGGGCCTGATTGACTGAGTTGAGGATGCTGCGGTGGTCCCACCAGATGGAGGGGGACATGACGGCGAGTTTGCCGAAGACGCTGGGGTGCTCGAGGCCGAGGAAGAGGGAGATGAGGCCGCCGAGGGAGGAGCCGCCGAGGCCGGTGTCGTGGGGACCGGTACGGGTGCGGTAGGTGCGGTCGATGAAGGGTTTCAGCTCGTCGATGAGGAGGCGACCGTACTTGCGGCCTTCGCCTCCGCCCATCTTGGGGTCGCGGGTGGGGGTGTATTCGGCCATGCGGCGGGTGCCGGTGTTGGCGATGCCGACGAGGATGACGGGTTCAATCTCGCCGGCGGCGTTGAGGTTGTCGGCGGCGGTGTGGGCCTGCCAGGTGCGTCCGGCGACGTAGGAGGTGCGTCCGTCGAAGAGGTTCTGGCCGTCGTGGAGGTAGAAGACGGGGAAGCGGCGATGGGGCTCGGAGTAGTACTGCTCGGGAAGGTAGACGAGGATGGGGCGGTAGCCGGGGTCGGGCAGGGCCTGGGAGTGGAGGTGCCAGGTCTCGAGGCGCGGGATGGCGTCGGCGTCGTCGGGGATGCGGAGGGGATTTTCAGGCCAGAGAGGGGCGGCGATGGTTGGCGCGGGCTCGCGGGCGAAGGATTGTGCGGTAGGGTTCAATACGGAAGGTGGGGCTCCATTACGCTAGGATGACATTAAGGGTAGCAGAGGGGGAGACATGAAGCGCGAATGGCATAAGTGGTTTTCCCCACGTCTTGGCCGTGACATGGAGCTGCTGGTGTTTGGCCATGCGGGTCTTCCGACGATTGTTTTTCCGACTTCGTGCGGGCGGTTCTACGAGTTTGAGGACCGCGGCATGGTGGACGCGGTGAAGGAGCAGATTGAGCGTGGCGAGGTACAGCTGATCTGTGTGGACTCCGTGGATGCGGAGAGCTGGTACAACCGCAACGTGGGGCCACGGTGGCGGATTGCGCGGCATGTTCAGTATGAGAGTTATGTGATGGAGGAGGTCATCCCGCTGATTCAGCGAGTGGGCCATGTTCCTCATAGCGGGCCGCAGATTGCTTCGCTGGGTTGTAGCTTTGGCGGGTATCATGCGGCGAATATTGCGCTGCGGCATCCGGATGTGTTTCGTGTGTTTCTGGCGATGGGTGCGGCGTTCGACCTGTCCAACTTTCTTGGTGGATATCACGATCAGGATTGCTACTTCAATATTCCGACGCAGTATCTACCAAACACGAACGATCCCTGGTATCTGGATCGCTATCGGCATAATACGTATGTGCTGGCCACGGGAGAGCACGATATCTGCCGGGGGCAGACGGAGCATATGGCGCATCTGATGAGGGTGAAGGGGATTCCTGTTCGCCTGGATGTGTGGGGGGATGGGTCGCACCATGATTGGCCGGAGTGGATGAAGATGGTCCGGGTTTATCTGTAACGGTTGAGAGGTATGGCAGTGGGAGAATATCCCTCAGGGGCTAAAGCCCCATAGCTGGGTGGATGTTCACGGCACGGCTGAAGCCGTGCCCTTCCAGAACGATTCGTTTGACGAAACCGATGGAGGATATGTGAAGAAGATTGGTGTCTTGTTCGGGATGGAGAATACATTTCCAGGAGCGTTGGTCGAAAAGATCAATGCCATGGAGATTGAGGGAATCACGGCGGAGTTTGTGCAAGTGGGCGGGGTGAAGGAGGCTCATCCGTCGGGGTACGCGGTGATTGTGGATCGGATATCGCATGATATGCCGTTCTATCGGGCATATCTGAAGAATGCGGTGCTGACGGGGACGCAGGTGATCAATAACCCGTTCTGGTGGTCGGCGGATGATAAGTTCTTCAACTATGCGCTGGCGGCGAAGCTAGGGGTTGCGGTGCCGAAGACGGTGCTGCTGCCGCATAAGAAGTTTCCGCCGGATACGAATGAGCGGTCGGTGCGTAATTTGGAGTATCCGCTGAAATGGGACGAGATCTTCGAGTATGTAGGGTTTCCGGCGTTTCTGAAGCCGCATGATGGGGGCGGCTGGCGGGATGTGTTTCATGTACATAATCCGCATGAGTTCTTCCATGCGTACGACCAGTCGCGCGATCTGTGTATGACGTTGCAGGCGGCGGTGAACTTCAAGGAGTACTTCCGCTGCTATGTGGTTGGCCAGGAGGAGGTGCGGATTATGCCTTACGATCCGCGGAGGCCGCACCATGAGCGGTATGTGCTCGACCCGCCGGAGTATGACAAGAAGCTGCTGAAGCGGGTGGAGCAGGATGCTCTGACGCTCTGCCGGGCGTTGGGCTATGACTTGAATACGGTGGAGTTCGCGGTCGAAGATGGCGTGCCGTATGCGATTGACTTTATGAATCCGGCACCGGATGCGGACTTGCATTCGGTTGGGCAGGAGAGCTTCGAGTGGATTGTGGATCGGGTGGCGCGGCTTGCGGTGAAGAAGGCGCAGGCTTCGGAGAGCTTCGATCCGCAGTTGAACTGGGCGGGGTTTCTGGCCGCGCCTGTGACGAAGGGCCCGGTGGCGAGGACTCCGGCGCGCAAGGCGGCTAAGAAGGTGGTTGCGAAGACGGGGACCAAGGGTGCAAAGAAGGCGGCGAAGAAAGCAGCCAAGAAGGCCGCCGAGAGCGCTGAATAACGGATTGCCGCACTGGAGTAGGATGCTTCCAACCGCTGGTTTCAGCGCACCTGATTGAGGAGTTTGCATGCGGCCTACGTTTTCGCTTGGGATTGAAGAGGAGTACCAGACGGTCGATCCGGAGACGCGGGATCTGCGGTCGCATATTGCGACGGAGATGCTGGCGAAGGGGAAGCTGCGGCTGGAGGAACGCGTGAAGGCCGAGATGCACCAGTCGGTGATCGAGGTGGGAACGCGAGTCTGCAAGAACATTCAGGAGGCGCAGGAGGACCTGTTCGATCTGCGGCGGAACATGATCCGGCTGGCGGAGGAGCATGGGTTGGTGCTGGTGGCGGGAGCGACGCATCCGTTTGCGGATTGGCGGGTGCAGGAGATCTATCCCGATCCGCGGTATGCGCAGGTGGTCGAGGACTTGCAGTTGGTGGCGCGGGCGAATCTGATCTTCGGGTTGCATGTGCATGTGGGCATCGAGGATCGAGAGGCGGCGATTCGGATTATGAATTCGCTGCGATATTTTCTTCCGCATATTTTGGCGTTGAGTACGAATTCGCCATTCTGGCTGGGGATGGAGACGGGGTACAAGAGCTATCGGGCGAAGGTGTTCGAGAACTTTCCGCGGACGAATCTGCCGGACAGTTTTGCGAGCTACTCGGAGTTTGAGAGCTATGTGAATCTGCTGATCAAGACGGGCAGCATCGATAACGCGAAGAAGATCTGGTGGGATATTCGGCCGCATCCGTTCTTCAGCACGGTGGAGGTGCGGATCTGCGATATTCCGATGCGGGCGAAGGAGTCGATTGCGATTGCGGCACTGATCCAGGCGACGGCGGCGAAGCTGTATAAGCTGCATGAGCGGAATATCGACTTCCGGCAGTACTCACGGGCGCTGCTGATGGAGAACAAGTTTCGCGCGGTGCGGTATGGGCTGGATGGAAAGCTGATCGACTTCGGCAAGCAGCAGGAGGTTCCGGCGCGGGAGCTGATCCTTGAGTATCTGGGGTTTGTCGATGAGGTGCTGGATGAGCTGGGCAGCCGCGAGGAGATTGGTTACATCCACACGATGCTCGAACAGGGCTCGGGTGCGGACCGGCAGCTACGGGTGTTTCGCGAGACGAAGGATCTGAAGAGTGTGGTTGATTTTATGGCCAGTGAGACGAAAGCAGATTTGTAACGCATGTAGTAACGAATTGTTTTTTTGTAGAAGATCGAGGGACCGATGATGACAGGGCTAGTAAGTGGAACGAAGGACGGTACGGCTGGTACACCGAAGGAGATGCACGGGGCGGAGACGCTGCGGGGCACGGCGTTTCCTGAGGGTTTTACGGCGGGTGCGCGGAATGCGGTCACGACCTGTCTGCGTATTCAGCCAGAGGAGAAGGTGACGCTGATTACGGATGAGAGCTGTCTGACGATTGCGGCCTCGCTCGGGAGCGAGCTGGACCGGATCGGCTGTGTGTGGAATGCGTTTGTGCTGGAGGCCGAGGCGGCGCGACCGCTTGAAGAGATGCCGGCGGCGGTGCTGGAGGATATGGAGAGCTCGCAGGTGAGCATCTTTGCGGTGACGGTGCAGCCGAACGAGCTGCACAGCCGGATGCAGATGACGGACGTGGTGAACCGCAAACGGATGCGCCATGCGCACATGGTGAATATCACGGCGGAGATCATGATGCAGGGAATGCGCGCGGACTTTCTTGCCATCGACCGGTTGAGCCAGGCGGTGCTGGACAAGGTACGTGCGGCGACCTATGTGCGTGCGACGACGGCGGCGGGGACGGATATCCATGCGGTGCTGTCGCCGGAGTACAAGTGGTTCAAGACTTCGGGGATCATCAGCACGGAGAAGTGGGGCAACCTGCCAGGTGGAGAGTGCTTTACGGCTCCGGGCGAGGTGAACGGGGTTTTTGTGGTGGATGGTGTGGTCGGCGACTTTCTTTGCGCGCGATATGGGATTTTGCGCGAGACGCCGTTGACGATCAACATCGAAGGCAATCGGATTACTAAGGTCTCGTGTACGAACAAGGAGCTGGAGAGGGACTTCTGGGCATATACGCACACCGATGCTAATTCGGATCGGGTGGGAGAGTTTGCGATTGGGACGAACATCGGTGTGGAACGGGTGATTGGGAATATTTTGCAGGACGAGAAGTTTCCTGGCGTGCATATTGCGTTTGGCGATCCGTATGGAGCGCATACGGGGGCGGCGTGGAAGTCTTCGACGCATATCGATGTGGTTGGGCTGGGCTTCAACATCTGGCTGGGTGATGCGGATGGCGAGGAACAGATTATGCGGGACGGCGATTTTTTGATCGAGGCTTGAAAGGGGTCTTTGCCGTCTAAGGAAGTTATGACAATACTTGCAACGAAGAAGCTTGGCAACTCGGATATGGAGCTGACACGGATTGGGTTTGGCGCGTGGGCGATTGGTGGCGGGGACTGGGCGTTTGCCTGGGGACCGCAGGATGATAAGGACTCGCTTGAAGCGATCCATCGGGCGCTAGAACTGGGCGTGAACTGGATCGATACGGCGGCGGTGTATGGGCTGGGTCACTCGGAAGAGGTGGTCGCGAAGGCGCTTGGGACGAGCTCGGCGAAGCCGTACGTGTTTACCAAGAGCGGGATGGTTTGGAATGAGAAGAAGGAGATTGACCGCAGCCTGAAGCAGATTCGGCGGGAGTGCGAGGACAGCCTGCGGCGGTTGAAGGTCGATGTGATCGATCTGTATCAGATCCACTGGCCGGTGCCGGATGAGGAGATCGAAGAGGGCTGGACGGCGATGGCGGAGCTACAGCGCGAGGGGAAGGTACGCTGGATCGGGGCATCTAACTTTAGTGTGGCGCAACTGGAACGGGCGATGACGATTGCGTCGGTGACGTCTTTGCAACCGCCGTATTCGATGATTAATCGGACGGTGGAGTCGGAGATTCTGCCGTTCTGCGAGAGGCATGGGATTGGAGTGATCAACTACTCGCCGATGCACTCGGGACTGCTGACGGGGTCGATGACGAAGGAGCGGGTTGCGCAGTTTCCGGAGAACGACTTTCGTAAGCGGGCGAAGAACTACCAGGAGCCGTATCTGACGCTGAATCTGAGGCTGGCGGAGCTGATGAAGACGATTGGGGCTCGGCATGGAGTGAGCGCCGGGGTGGTGGCGATTGCGTGTACGCTGTACAACTCCGCGATTACGGCTGCGATTGTGGGTGGGCGCAGTGCTACGCAGGTAGAGGGGGTGTTTCCGGCGGCTAGCTTGAAATTGCCGGAGGTTGAGTTTGCTGAGGTGCAGAGCTTTCTCGCGGACAACTTTTAGTGGCGAGGGTTCTGGCATTAGACTGGATGGCACATGCTGGAGCCTTTTCGATCCGACTTCAATGCACGGTTTACGTCTGAAAAATATCAGGAACTGCTAACGCGGCTGGACGTGGCGACGCGCACGAAGATCGACTTTCGTGTCTCGGAGACACCGTGTTTTTTGCCGAAGGCTCTGCTGGACGAGATGGCGGAGATCGGCGCGGAGCTGACGCATCAGCTGGTCGGGAATCCGGCGTATATGGCGGCGTCTGCCGAGGCGGTGCCGGAGCGGTTCCGTGTTCCAGGCGAGTCGGAGCATCCTCACTTTATGACGGTGGACTTTGGGCTGGTTCGCAGCGACGATGGTGGGTTGCAGCCGAAATTGGTGGAGTTGCAGGCGTTTCCATCGGTATTTGGCTATCAAAGCGTACTGACACGGGAGTACATCGAAACGTATGGGTTGGATACGGAGCTGCAATGGCTGCTGGGCGGGCTTGACGAGGAGAGTTACTGGGCGCTGCTGCGAAGGGTGATTCTTGGGGATCACGCGGCGGAGAATGTCGTGCTGACAGAGATTGCGCCGGAGACGCAGAAGACGCTGCCTGATTTTCATGTCTATGAGGATCGGTTAGGGATTGCGACGGTGGATATTGCGAGCCTAAGGAAGGAAGGGAAGCGGCTTTTTTATCAACGAGATGGACGGTGGATTCCGATTTCGCGGATCTATAACCGAGCGATCGTCGATGAGATGGAGCGCAAGAATGTTCAGTTGGGATTCGATTACCGGGACGAACTGGAGGTGGAGTGGGCGGGCCACCCGAACTGGTACTTCCGGATCAGCAAGTTTTCATTACCGTTTCTGAAGCATCCGGCGGTTCCGGCGACTGTGTTTCTGGATGAGTGGTTTCGGGAGGGTGAGGCAAAGGGGCTGCCGATGGATCGTGAGAGAGTGCTGCTGAAGCCGCTGTACTCGTTTGCGGGGCGGGGAATCCAGTTTGCTCCGAGCGATGAAGAGTTGGCGTCGATTCCCCCTGCTGAGCGTCATCTTTACCTGCTACAGGAACGGGTGCAGTTTGAGCCGGCGATCGAAACACCCCACGGTAAAACGCAGGCGGAGGTCCGAATTATGTATCTTTGGCCGGATGGCGGGGAGTTGACTCCAGCCATCAGCCTGGTACGCATGGGGCGCGGACTGATGATGGGAGTGGACCATAATAAAGATCAGGAGTGGGTTGGGGGGTCTGCGGGGCTTTTTCCTGTCAGGTGACCATCGTGTTTTTTTCATGAAAATAACCGTGCCCTAGTATGGGGCACTGAGCTAGACTAAAGTCATCACAGAACCGCCTGCTTATGGGAAAGAAGGCTGCATGACACATTTGGAGCGGGCAGACGGCAAGGAGTTGGCACCACCTCCTCAGGTAAATCCTGTCCGGGTGGCTGTGCGATTTCCGATGCGATTGCCCTTGACGATTCAGACACGGGCTGGAGTTCTTCGCGCGGTGACAGAAAACGTCTCATCGAATGGTCTGCTGTTTGTCAGTGATTCTCTTCCCGCCCTGGACAGCAAGATTGAGTTTACGATGACGATGCCTTCCGCGATTATGGGTGTGGAAAATGACGTTACGATTCATTGCATCGGCAGAATCGTACGGCACGAGCAAGAGGGCCGAGAAAAAAAGGCAGCTGTTGTTATCGATGAGTATTTTCTAAAGGCCTGATGATATGGATGTTGAAGTCGAAAACGAGAGTTTGACCGAGCCGCATGAAGAAGGGGATGCCCCGGCGGGCATTCGCGTCATTCTTGCTGACTCGCAGGCAATTTATCGCGTGGGTATGCGTAAGGTCTTTGCGTTAGAGGATGATATTCGCGTCGTTGCGCAGGCAGAGACGCTGACGAACCTCTATGCGGCGATGCAGCGTTATCCCACGGACGTCGTTGTGCTGGAAGGTCAGCTTCTCGCCGGTACGGCGGATGCTATTCCTGAGCTGGTTCGGCGTGCTCCTGAGGCGAAGCTGATTGTGCAGGTTGTGGAGACGGATGAGTCGAATACAGTCGAGCTGTACCGTCGCGGCGTGCGTGGGGTAGTGCCGCGGTCGATTACGCCGGATCTGCTGATCAAGTGCGTTCGCAAGATTGCGGCGGGGGAGACCTGGATCGATAACCAGTCGATTAGCTGGGTGATCGAAGCCTATCGCTCGCAGGCGTCTACACTGACCAATCCGCGGGTGCAGCCGAAGCTCTCCAAGAAAGAGCTGGCGATTATTAGCTGCATCACGCGAGGCATGCGCAATAAAGAAATCGCCTACCAGATTGGGACGACCGAGCAGGTTATCAAGAACTACCTGCGGAAGGTTTATGACAAGCTGGGTGTATCGGATCGCCTGGAGCTGGCGCTCTATTGTCTGCATCATCAGTTGCTCAAGAAGTATATGCAGGAGACGGACGGTATTCCGATGATTCCTGAAGAGCAGGCAACTATCGCTCGCGTCAAGATGTAGCCGGGCAGGGCTTCGATCAGATTCGACCGAAGCCCTGCCCGTTCTGCCTACTGCTTGTCGATCTCTACATCGATCGTGAACTTTACATCATCGCCCAGCATGGCAGCGGGGAACTTCTGACCGAAGTTGAAGTCGCTGCGCTTGATCGTGCCGCTTGCGGAGAAGCCGCTGATGGTTTTGCCGTGCATGCTCTGGGGTGGGGCAGGACCGTCGACATCGAGGGTGACGCTCTTGGTGGTGGCGCCTATGGTGAGGTCACCGGTCAGCTCGAGCTTGTCGCCGTTCTTCGTGATTGAGGTGGACTTGAAGGTGATGGTGGGGTATTTCTCGGCGTCGAAGAAATCGGGTGATTTGAGGTGCTTATCGCGGGCGTCGTTGCTGGTGTTGACCGTGGCGGTGCTGAGAGTCGCTTCGACCTTGGACTTGGTGATGTCCTTCTCGTCGAGGATGACGGTTCCCTTGGCGCCGGTGATGGCTCCGCGGACGGTGCTGACGCCGAGGTGGCGGATCTGGAAGTCAGCCTGGGAATGGGCAGGGTCGAGTGCCCAGGTGGAGGTTTGTGCGTGAGCAATAGGAGCGAACAGCAGCGTCGCGGAAAAAGCGAGCGCCAGCACTTGCTTGAATTTCATAGAGAGATCTTCCTTTTTTCTGGCGGGTCCAGAGCGGTTCGTTAGCTACGCTAATGTTGTAGCGTACCTGTGGGGGAGTACGCTATTGTTTTCTCTCCAGCCGATAGGGTAGCAAGGAAACGGCTTTCCGGATCGCCGGGGCCGGTCTAATGGATGCGCGGATGGTGGGAACTGACGCAAAAAGAAGACCAGGTTGTGGGATGACGGCTTGGAGATGGTCGCTCGGAAGTAGTGGATTGTGAGGCGGCTGGAGACTATTCTTGACGGTGAGGTTGAGAGGATGGGGCGGTCATGGTGAGTTTGACAGCAGAGAAGGAGCCGATGGAGCTTCGCGTGGCGGCACCCTACCTGATTACGCAGAGTTGGGTGGACTATACGCCGGAGCAACATGCTGTGTGGGCGGAGCTGGTGGGGCGGAATATGCCGCAGCTTCGGGATCATGCCTGCCGCGAGTATCTTGATGGATTCGAGCAGATCGGCTTGCGTGAGGATGAGCTGCCTGACCTGGCTGCGGTGAGTGAGCGGCTGGCTCCGCGTACGGGTTGGCAATCGACTCCGGTGAGCGGCTTTCTGCCGGCGGATGCGTTCTTCGAGATGCTGGCGGCGCGGCGGTTTCCGACGACGACGTGGCTGCGGTCGCGGGAGGCGATGGAGTACACGCCGGAGCCGGATATCTTTCATGATGTGTTTGGGCATGTGCCAATGCATGCGCATCCGGTGTTCGCGGATTTTTTACAGCAGTATGGTGCGATCTGCGCGCGTCTGACGGATGCGCGTGATCTGGAGCGGATGGGGCGCCTGTTCTGGTTCACGGTGGAGTTTGGCGTGATTCGTCAGGATGGCGAGATCAAGGTGTATGGCAGCGGGTTGATCAGCTCGCATGGGGAGTGTTCGCGGGTGCTGGCGGGTGGTTGCGAGGTGAAGGAGTTCGAGCTCGATGCGGTGCTCGACCAGGAGTTTCAGACCAGCGAGATGCAGCCGGTGCTGTACGCGGTCGAGAGTTTCGAGCAGATCTATGAGGCGATGCGGCTGGCCGAGTCACGGCTCGGCTAACCGCGTCGCTGGCGCGCTAGGGTAGGGCGGCTACCTTTTTGTTCAATGTATCGTTCCAGACTGTCTGTGCCTGAGGCTCCATGGTCAGGACGACTTTGCGGGCTTGTGCGTAGGCGGTGCGGGCTTCGGTGGTGCGTCCTAGTGCGGCCAGGGCGTCTCCTAGAGCTATCTGCGGCTGGAGCTCCTGAGGTGCAATGGTTACGGATTGCTGTGCCTCGGATAGGGCGCCGGTGTAGTCCTTTGTCTTGAGGAGGTCGGCGGAGCGCTGGATGTGGCTGAGCGCGGAGGCGAGTGGAACCGGGAAGGTGCCGTTGTAGACGAGGACGCCGTCCTGGATGTGGTCGTTGGGTGTTACAGAGCGGAAGGCTCGGTATGGGTTGAGGATGTTTGAGCCTAACTCGAAGCCGGTGAGGGTGCCTGCGCTGATGAAGACGGGACCGGTGATGGTCGGCGGGACGGGGTATTGGTAGCTGGTGAAGATGGAATCGGGGGTTGGGAGAACCTTGCAGGGGATGCCATAGTCGGAGGGCAGGATGAAGGGTGTGACGAAGTAGGCGAACCAGCAGTCATGGATGTGGTGCTGATCGGTGTAGAGCTTGACGGCTTTGAGCTGCTGGCCCCAGTCGGTGTTGGAGTCGGTGAGGTAGCGATAGGTCTGGGTTGGTCCGCCCCATACTTCGTTGGAGTAGGCGATGTAATTGGGGTAGGCGCGGGCGGACGAGGCTATGTGGAAGAGCAGCAGCAGTGTAACAATGCTCGTCCATGGTTTGCTGATGGGCTTGTTGGGAGAGGGCTTGATCCATGCCCAGGCTCCGGCGGCGGCGAGGACGCAGAGGAAGACGTAGGTGGGTAGGACGTGTCGTGAGCCGATGTTTAGCGACGAGCCCATGGCGATGAGGAAGTAGAAGGCCGGCGGCATGGTGAGGAAGAGGAGTTCGCGGGTGTGGCCGCGAAGTCTTCCGGCGAAGATTGCGGCGAGTGCGAGCAGGCCGAGTGTGATCAGCCCTAGTGTGAGCTTGATGGCGATGACAGAGGGGAAGTAGAACCAGACGCCGTGTTCGTAGTCTTTGCCGAAGATGTAGCTGGGCATGCCGTTGGCCATGGAGCGGACGTCGGCGAGGCCGTAGAGGTAGGACTCGGGGAGTAGGTGAAGGCGGGCGAAGAGAAGGATGCCTCGGGCTTCGAGTGGACGCAGCGGCAGGGTGTAGTTGGCGAGGGTGGGGTCGAGTGAGAGGCCGGTGGGGCGTGCGGCGTAGCGGAAGCCGTAGAAGGCCCAGAGGACGATGATAGCTATGACGGAGAGGCCAGCGAGAGCTCCGATGAGACGAAGTGCCTGGCGCGGTGCCTTTGATCCCGCGAAAGGGGATAATTTTGTGCGGTAGATGAGCTCGCCGAGTGCGAGGAGGATAAGGACGGGGAGGAGGATGACAGCGGAGTGCTTGCTGGCGAGGGCTAAGCCTGCTGCTAGGCCTGTGATGACGAGACGCGGTGTGGACGGCGATTTGCAGTAGCGGTAGAAGGCATAGACGGAGGCGAAGAAGAAGCAGGAGATGGCGGTGTCGGTGGTGACGTAGGCGCCGTGGGCGATGATATTGGGCTCGAAGACGAGCAGCGTGAGGGCGATGAGTGCGGGTGGTGTGCCGAACATCTCTTGGGTGGCGAAGAAGACGAGCAGGGCCAGAAGCAGGACGAGCGGAAGTGTGGCTATACGGACGCGGAAGGTGAGCGCGTCGGCGGAGTAGGCTGGCGTGTTGCCGAAGAGGAGGTCGCGGCCATCGAAGTACGACTCATTTTTGAAGAAGCGGCCCTGGAGTTTGGGGACGTGGAGTGGGAGTCCGAGGAGTGGAGCGGTTCCCATGAGCTTGACCAGGGGAGGATGCTCCGGGTTGAGGCCGAAGTCGGCGGTCTTCCAGGTCATGTAGCCCGCGAAGATGTGGTCGCCCTCGTCCCAGGTGAGCGACTGCTGGCGGATCGTGGAGGTGACTTCAAGGGCAAGTACGGCAAGAAGAAGGACAACGAGGGTTGCAACACGGGACGGGGATAGCTTCATGCGTATGCTTGCTCCAGCTTTTAGTGGTTACCCACTGTAGCTGATCCGATACAGAAAGATGAAGGCGATGCTTTATGGAAGCTGGATGGCGTGGCCGATGAGGAGGATGACGGGCGCGGGGCCGACCTCGGCGGAGGCTAGATTGACGAGGGTTGTTGCGCAGATGTGCTCGTCGGGTGTGGTGGCTTTGCTGACGGCGACGCAGGGGGTTCCGGGGGGGATGCCGGAGGCGATGAGGTCAGCGGAGAGGGCTGCGAAGTCGCGGCCGGGCATGTAGATGACGAGTGTTGCGGCGTCGGGGAAGGAGCCGCTCCAGCTTGGAGTGAGCTCAACTTTCCCTGCGGCGTGATGTGCGGTGGCGAGGATGAGTTTGGAGGCGTTGGTGCGGTCGGTGAGCGGGGTTTGCAGGCTGGCGGCGACGGCGAAGGCGGCGGAGATGCCGGGGACGATCTCGAAGGGGATGTTGGCGGCGCGGAGGGACTCGATCTCTTCACCGGCGCGTCCGAACACGAGTGGATCTCCGGACTTCAAGCGGACCACAGACCGGTCTGCCTGTGCATGCTCAAGCATGAGGGCGTGGATGCCTGCCTGGGTGATGCGGGGCTGGCCGCAGCGCTTGCCTACGGGGATGATGTCGGCGGTGGGGCTGGCTAGGGCGAGGACTTCGTCGGAGACGAGATCGTCAGGGAGGATAACGTCGGCGGTGCGGAGGAGATGGGCGGCGCGGAGGGTGAGCAGGTCCGGATCGCCGGGGCCCGCGCCGACGAGGTAGACGAAGCCGGGTTCGGCGTCGGTACTCACTGTTGGGTCTCGTTCTTTTCGGACGGGAGAGGATTGGTTTTGGCGTGTTCGCGGGCGAGGACGCGGGAGGGACAGCCGTCGTAGCCGCAGACCTCGCGCGTGGCGAGCTGGTGGAGGAGTTGTTTGCGCTCTTCGTTGAGGGGTTCCATCTGGACGACCTCGCGGCGGAGGTTGCCGAGGTCGGTGAGCCAGTCGCCGGTGTCGAGCGGGAGGGCGGCGTTGATCTCTTTGCGGAGTTTTTGGGCGAGCGCGGGGCTGGCTCCAGCGGTGGAGATGGCGATTTGGAGATCGCCGCGGCGAACTACGGAGGGGAAGTAGAAGTCGCAGAAGGGTGGGTCGTCAACAGCGTTGCAGAGGATGTTGTTTTCCTGGGCTTCGAGGAAGACGGCTCGGTTGACGGCAGGGATGTTGGTGGCGGTGACGACGAGGAAGCAGCTTTGGATGTCGCCCGGGGAGTATTCACGCTGGAGCCAGTCGATTTCGCCGGAGGCGGCCATGTCTGCGATGCGCTCGCTCGCTTGGGGGGCGATGACGGTGATCTTGGCGTTGGCGGCGCGGAGGGACTCGATCTTCGATTCGGCAAGATTGCCCGCTCCAATGACAAGGCAGGGACGAGCGGTGAGTTTGAGGAAGATCGGGAAGAGGTCCATGGGTGTTCTTCTTCCATGATAACGGGTGTCCAGAGAACCCGAGTAGGTTGTTAGAGAGCACCCCTTTAAGGTATTAGCTAGCTTCTTCGGTCTTCCAGACGTACAAAAACTCATCATTGCTCGACGTAGCCAGATTGAGGTTCTTTTGACGAGCGGCCCTGCTCAAGGCGGCGCGGATATTCTCCTTCGTATCAGGAAGTGCGGAAAGAGGAATTTTCAGGGCGGATCCCTTACTCAACTGATCGATGTCGTTGAGCAGTTGCACGATGATCTGCTTGTGCTTGCCGTCTCTCCCTTTGGGAACGTCAATTTGGAGAATCGATTGAAATTTCGATGGGGTTGGGATGGGATCGTCTTCGTAGTTACTCACGATATCCTCCGGTATGATTATGCTTATGCTAACGTCGCGTAAACGTAATCATATTCTAATATGATTCAGCGGCAGTCAAACCGGTTTTTTTAACAGACCTAAAATTTTTCTGTAAACAGCACATATAAAAGAGTTAACCCATATTTAGGCAGGCTTGGTAGGGTTTGGTTTAGAGGTTATCTATCATGTCTGCAAAGCTCAATTTCAAGGTTGTTTCGCTTAGCGAAGTGCCGTTGAACGGTCAAACTGATATTGTTGGGCGGCGCCATTCGGTGGTGCTGGTCGTGGATGATGAACGAGTGATCGCAGACACGTTATCTATCATCCTCTCGAAAAGCGGCTATAAGGCTTTGACGGCTTACGATGGGGTGGGCGCACTGGAGGCGGCAAGAAACATCCGTCCCGACCTTCTGATTACGGATGTGGTCATGCCTGGTATGACGGGGATCGAATTGGCTATGACATTGAGGCAGACGGTGCCGGAATGCAGGGTACTCTTGTTTTCCGGGCAGGCGGCTACTGTAGATCTGCTTGAGAGGGCACGTGAGGCGGGACATGACTTCACGATCCTGACGAAACCAGTACCTCCCCATGACATGCTCAGACAGGTGTCTGCGTGTCTGAGCATGTCAGAGGGATCAATAACAGACAGATGTTCACTCTGAGGAGAGGTGCCAGCGGATTATTCCGCGGGAGCGTGACGGCTTGCGCCTACGGGGGATGGATCGCGCTCTACTGGGTCGATGATGGTTCCGGCTAGTTGGGCGCGGAGGGTATCGTCATCGGTGCGGTGGAAGTAGGAGCGGAGGTCTTCTCCGGGCTGGCGCAGGGTGAGGTAGCCGCGAAGGAGGCGTTCGATGGCTTCGGGGCAGTCTTCGGCGGCGGCGCGGTAGCCGATCTGACGGGCGGGCGCGGCGTACTTGCCGACAGAGCCACCTACGCAGAAGTAGAAGGCGTCGACAAGCTTGCCGTCCTTCTTGAGTTTCTTGCCTTCGAGGCCGATGTCGGCGATCCAGTGTTGACCGCAGGAGTTGGTGCAGCCGGTGACGTGGAGGCGGACCTGCTGGTCGAAGCCGGGGAGACGCTCTTCGAGCTCGGAGACGAGCCACTTGTTGAAGCCCTTGGTCTCGGCGATGGCGAGTTTGCAGAACTCGGTGCCGGTGCAGGCGACGGCGCCGCGCCAGAAGGCGGAGGTATCGACATGAAGGCCGAGGGTGTTGAGCTCGACGACGAGGTTTGCGGTCTGGGCGTTGGGGATGTTGACGAGGAGGATGTTCTGGCCGATGGTGGCGCGGAGGTGGCCGTCGCCGTACTTGTCGGCGAGGTCGGCTAGCTTGATGAGCTGTTCGCCGGAGAGGCGGCCGTTGAGCACGGCGGCTCCGACGGCGGAGAGGCCGGGCTGCTTCTGAGGGGTGATACCGACGTGGTCGCGGTAGACATCGGCGGGGATGATGTCCTCGGAGACTGGGCTGGGATCGAGCTTATAGCCGAGCTTGGCTTCGATGGCTTCGAGCATGGACTCGGCGGTCCAGCCGTGACGCATGAAGAGGTACTTGATGCGGGCACGGGTGCGATTCTCACGGAGATCGGTTTGTTCTTTGAAGATGCGGACGATGGCGGTGACGACCTCGATGGCTTTGTCCTGGGGGATGAAGGCAGGGATACGAACGGCCATGTGGGGTTCGGTGGAGAGGCCGCCGCCGACACGGAGGGTGTAGCCGACTTCGTCGATGCCGTTGACGGTGCGCTTGATGGCGGTGAGAGCTACGTCGTTGATCTCGGGGAAGGAGCACCAGACAGGGCAGCCGCTGGCGGTGATTTTGAACTTGCGGGGCAGGTTGTAGAACTCAGGGTTGGCGGTGAGGAGATGGGCAATCTCGGCGGCGAGTGGGCTGGCGTCGAGGAGCTCGTGGCTGTCGAGGCCGGCGATGGGGCAGCCGGTGACGTTGCGGACGACGTCGCCGCAGGCTCCCTTGGGGCTGAGACCGATTTCGGTGAGGGCGTCGACGACTTCGACCAGCGAGCTGATCGACAGCCAGTGGAGTTGGATGTTCTGGCGGGTGGTGATGTCGGCGAGGTTGCGGGCGTGCTTTTGGGTGAGCTCGCCGATAACGCGGGCCTGGTGGGAGGTGAGCATGCCGTTGGGCATGCCGATGCGCATCATGAAGTATTCGGAGGCTTTGCCTTCGCCGTTAGCGCCGCCGGTGACGCCGAGGCCGTCGCCCTGGGTGTAGACGCCCCACCACTTGAAGTAGAGGCCGGTCCACTCGGGGAGGACGGCGTCACGCCCCTGCTTCGCGAACTCGCGCACCTCGTCCCATGCCTCCCAGGGGTTCTTCGCGAGCTTGAGGCGCTCGGACTTCTGGGCTTTGGTTTCCTTTACGGCAGCGGCGGTGGGGACGACTTCAGACATTGCGGTGGGATCCTTTGAAGAGCGAATTGATACAGAAAAGCCCACTGGGTAGAGTGGGCGGCTGGTGGCTTTGCAGATGCGGCTTCGAGGGTTAGTCCAGGAAGCGATGCAATGCCGACGTCGCGCAGGGGCAACAACAGTGGCGACAGGCTACGGCGCGGCGATTGCAGGAGAAACTCATCCTAATAAGGCTACGTTGCGGTGGGCGTTGCGTCAAGGATCGGGTAGTGGTTAGTCGGCTTCGTCGAGGGAGAACTTGTGGCGGACGTCGGAGCCACGGACCCAGAAGATGACGTCTTCGGCGATGTTGGTGGCGTGGTCGGCGGCGCGCTCGAGGTTGCGGGAGATGATGATGGCGTTGAGGGCTTGCTCGCTGACGAGGGAGTGCTGCTGCATGACGTTGAGAAGCTCGTCCTGGACGGCGTGGTTCATGGCGTCGACCTCGTCGTCGAGCTGGAGGACGTGCTCGGCGAGGCGGGCATCGGCCTCAAGGAGAGCCTGGATGGCGCAGCGGATCATGACGCCGACCTTCTCGCCCATGGCAGGAATGTCGATGGGGAGCGAGATCTGGGGCAGACCGCTCATGGACTGAGCGCGTTGAGCGATGTTGGTGGACTGGTCGCCGATGCGTTCGAGGTCGCCGTTGATCTTGATGACGGAGAGGATGAAGCGGAGGTCGATGGCCATGGGCTGCTCTTTGGCGAGCAGGTCGTAGGCCATCTGGTCAACATCGCGCTCGGCGGCGTTGATGGCGGCTTCGATCTCGCGGACGTGGTTGCAGAGGCCGACGTCGAGAGTGAGATAGGCGTTGAGAGAGAATTCAAGAGCCTGCTGGGAGAGCGCGGCCATGGCGAGGAGTTTGTCTTTGAGCGCGGCGAGTTGCTGATGGAAGTGGATGCGGGGCACGGCTTCTCCTCTGTTCTATCCATTGTGACGCAGTTTTTAGGAAAGGCGTGTGAATGAGCAGTTACATGGGGTTCCTTCAAGGGTACAGCATGTATTGTTTGCGGCGTTGATTGAAGGATGCGAGGGCAGCGGCAGAGGCTGCGGCGATTGCGCGTGGGTCTTGATTGGCTTCGAGCGCTTGTATGGTGGCGGTGTTGGCGATGATGGTGATGGCTTTGGGGAGGTTGAACTGGGTGGGGTAGAGGTAGTGCAAGGCAGATGCCAGTTCGAGGCCGAGCTCGGGGGAGTCGAGGGAGTTGCGATCGGTGACGGCGAAGCGGATGCCGGGGATGGTCTGGCCGTGGTACGGGTAGTGGTTTGTGTCTTCGGAGATGGAGAAGTTGGTGGGTGTGATGGTGACGCCGGGGATGTGGCGTGCGGTGAGGTAGGCGGCCAGTTCGTTTGCGTTGATGTAGGGAGCGCCGATGTGCTCGAAGGGAGTGTCGGAGCCGCGGCCAACGGAGACGTTGGTGGTTTCGACGAAGGCGGTGCCGGGATAGAGGGTGGCGGCTTCGAGTGAGCGGAGGTTGGGGCTGGGGTTGGTCCAGGGAAGGTGGGTGTCGTCGAAGAACATGGAGCGCTGCAAGTGCTGCATGGGGACGACGGTGAGTGGAGCGTTGAGGTGCTTTTCGCCGTTGATGTAGCGGGCGAGTTCGCCGAGGGTGAGTCCGTAGCGAGGCGGCAGGGGCATGTAGTTGATGTAGGATGCGAAGCTGCCGGGTATGGGTGGATCGGAGACGGGGCCTTGGGCTTCGATGCCGCCGATGGGGTTGGGGCGGTCAAGGACGATGAGGTCGGTGCGGGAGATGGCGGTGGCTTCGACGAAGTAGCCGGTGATGGTGGCGTAGGTGTAGAAGCGGACGCCGGCGTCCTGTAAGTCGATGAGGACGGCGTCGAGCTTGGCGAGGTCGGCTGGCCTGGGGCGGCGGTCGGCGTCGTGTGCACCGTAGAGGCTTAGGACGGGGAGATGGGTGGTGGGGTCGGTTTCGGTATGGATGCTGGTAGAGTCTTGTTTGCCGAAGATGCCATGCTCGGGGGAGAAGAGGGTGGTGAGCTGGAGACCGGGGACGTATTGGGGGGCGTCGGTGGTGAGGATGTCGATGGTGCGGCGGCCGTGGCTGTCGAGGCCGGTCTGGTTGGTGAGGAGGCCGATGCGGAGATGACCTCCGTGGTTGGCGGCGGCTTGAGCGAGGGCGGCGAAGTGGGTGGCTTCGAGGACGTCTATGCCGGTTAGGGTTTGTGATTGAAAGGTTTGAGCGGCTTCAGGCCCCGTCGTCGCTGGTGGCGTTTTCAGGCCGAGAGCTTGAGCGGCGGCGGTGGCGACATCGCCACGGAGGTGCGAGATGGGTGGGTTGCCTCGGGGGTGGATGGCGTTGGCGAGGAGGATGACGTAGGTGTTGGAAGTGGGGTCGATCCAGAGGGAGGTGCCGGTGAAGCCGGTGTGTCCGAAGGAGCCGGGTTTTCCGGTCTCGGCGATGGGGAAGGTGCTGCCTCGGGGGCGGGAGAAGGCGGTGTTGATGTCCCAGCCGAAGCCTCGGGTGGCGATGCCTTTGGTGGGTGTGCCTTCGGGGGTAAAGATGGTGGCGGTGGACTCGGCGGTGGGTGGTTGCTCGGGCTGGGTCATGAGCCGGAGGGTGGATTGTTTGAGGGGGAAGGGGCCGGTGTCGTAGAGGAGCTTGTCGAGGAGGGCCTGGGCGTAGAGGCTGATGTCGGCTGCGGTGGAGAAGACGCCGGCGTGCCCGGCTACTCCGCCCATGCGGCGGGTGGTGGGGTCGTGGACGGTGCCACGGAGGAGGTGGTCGAAGTCAGGGTTGGTGGCTGCGGTGCCTTCGTTGTCGTGGGCGGTGGGGGCGGTGCGTTCAGCCCAGTTTATGTAAGTCCAAGAGAGCCGGTCGCAGTCTATTTCGACCCCAGGATCACCCTTAGCGACAATGTTAAGAAAATCAGATCGAAGAGGTACCGGAATGTCTTTGCTGAAGCCGCAGACTTTGTCGAAGGCTAGATAACGAGTCTCCTTCATCTCTAATGGGTTGAAGATGCGGACTGCTGCATAAATGTCGAGTGGTGCGCCAGAGAGCTTTTCGACGAGTGCTCCAAGGGTGATGTAGTTGATGTCGGAGTATTCGAAGTGTGTGCCTGGGGTGGTTACAAGTGGGGAGGCCATGGCGCGGCGGATGCCTTCGGCTTTGTCGGGGGCGGCTAGGCCCCAGGAGTCTTTGAGGTCGATGTCGGGCGGGAGGCCGGAGTAGTGGGTTAAAAGCTCGCGGATGGTTACATTTTGTTTGCCGTTGGCGGCGAAGTCGGGGAGGTATTTGGGGACAGGGTCGTCGAACTGGAGCTTGCCTTGCTCGTAGAGCTGCATGATGGCGGTGGCGGTGGAGAGGCACTTGCTGAGGGAGGCCATGTCGAAGATGGTGTCTTCGGTCATGGACTCGGCGGGGCTGGGCTTGCCGTAAAGGCCGGGCTCTCCGGCTAGTTTGCGGTTGCCATAGGCGTGCTCGAAGAGGATGCGGTCGTTGTGGCCGATGAGGACTACGGCTCCGGGAAGCTTGTGTTGGGTAATGGCGTCGTTGATGAGGGTGGAGACGAGGGAGAAGTCGGGGGCGGTCTGTGGCGCTCCAACCGCAGGTCCTTCGACTGCGGCTGCGCCTCCGCTCAGGATGACAGATTTTAGGGCGGATCGCGATGGGATTTGGGCAGAAGAGGTGATGGTGATCGTGAGAAGCACGATTGCGGTGATGATTGCTTTCGAGACGGGGCGTTTGCGGAAGATGAGGCTGGCGAGGGAGCCTACGGCGAAGGTGACGATGGCTCCGAGGAAGACGTACCAGGTGAAGGCGATCTTGGGGATGGTGATGCCAATGGAGTGCTGGCCGTGGATGAGGTCGGTAGTCAGGTCGAAGCTGGAGTTAGGGAGCAGCCATAGGACCAGGTTGAAGGCGAAGCCGACGATCATCCCGCAGATTGCTCCTGTCTGGGTTGCGTATTTTGTGAGTGTGCCGAGGAGGAAGACGCCGAGCAGCGCGCCGTAGGCTACGGAGGCGATGGAGAGGCCGATCTCGACGACGTGGCCTTTGCCTCCGGCGTGAACGCTGTAGACGGCGACGGCGAAGAGGACGAAGGCCCAGACGATGGTCGAAGAACGGGAGATAATCATGCGTTCGCGGTCGTCGGCGTTGGGGCGCCAGTGCATGTAGAAGTCGACGACGGTGGTGGAGGAGAGGGAGTTGAGCGCGGCGGAGAGGTTGGACATTGCCGCTGCGAGGATGGCGGCAACTAATAGCCCTGCGATGCCGAGGGGCATCTCGGAGACGATGAAGGTGGGGAAGATGCGATCTCCGGAGGCGAAGGTCTGCGGGTGTTGGCCGTAGAAGACGTAGAGTCCGGCTCCGATGAGCAGGAAGAGCGAGAACTGCACGAAGATGACGATGCCGGAGGAGAGCAGGGCGAGGCGGGACTCGCGGAGGTTGCGGGCGGCGAGCATGCGCTGGACCATGAGCTGATCGGTGCCGTGGCTGGCCATGGTGAGGAAGGTTCCGCCGATAACACCAGCCCAGAAGGTGTAGGTCTGGGTGAGGTTGAGGGCGAAATGGAAGAGGTGGAACTTGCCTGCGGCGGAGGCGATGGTGTGGATGTGGCTCCAACCGCCGGGGATGTGTGAGCCGAGGGTGAGGATGGCGACGAGGGTTCCGCCGATGTAGATGGCCATCTGGACGACGTCGGTCCAGATAACGGCGGTCATGCCGCCTTCGAAGGTATAAAGAAGCGTTAAAGCAGAAATAATCGCTATAGACAGGACGTCGCGAGTGCCGATGGCGATGCCGACGACGATGGAGACGGCAAAGACGCGGACACCTTCGGCGGCGGCGCGCGTGAGGAGGAAGAGTCCGGCGGTGACTTTGTGCAGGGTGTGGCCGAAGCGCTGATCGATGAGCTGATAGGCCGTCAGCATGCGGCCTTCGAAGTAGCGCGGAAGGAAGATGGCGGCGACGACGACGCGGCCGATCATATAGCCGATGACGATCTGGAGGAAGCCGAAGTCTCCGGCGAAGGCTACGCCGGGGATGGAGATGATGGTGAGGGTGCTGGTCTCGGCGGAGACGATGGAGAGGGCGATGGCCCACCAGGGGACGGTGTTGTCGGCGAGGAAGTAGTTGCGGAGTGATTTATCTTTGCCGCTCTTGCGAAAGCTGAGGCCGAAGAGGGTGATACCGATCAGATAGACGACGATGAGGGCGAGGTCGACGGTGTGGAGGTGGGGCGGAATCGTCAATCGGTATCTCCCGGGCGCTGGCTTGGTTGATGGTAATGATAGCGGCTGGGATGGAGGAATGCTGCATGAATGGAGGCAAGGTTAAAAGCAGATTCCTCTACTTCGCCGCGGAATGACAACCAATCGCCCTTCGGGCTTGCTCAGGATGACAGATTATTGCTGGGTGTGGCGTCTTTCGGCAGCGCGGAGGGCTAGACCCTGGGCTACGGAGGTGAACTCGTTGCCGGTGCGGACGCGAGAGGCGGTGAAGCGGGTTTCGAAGATGCGGCGGACGGCGGGGACGAAGCTGGTTCCTCCGGTAAGGAAGACGCGGTCAACTTGTTCAGGGAGGATGCCTGTGGTGGTGAGGAGGCCGTCGACGCAGGTTTCGATGGAATGAAGGTCATCGGAGATCCAGTTTTCGAAGTCGGCGCGGGTGACGTGGGCGAGGATGTCCATGGAGCCGTCGCGGAACTTGAAGTTGGCTGACTCGTGGTGCGAGAGCTCTATCTTGAGGCGCTGGACGGCCTGGTGGAGCTGGTAGCCGAGGTCTTCGTCGATGAGGGTGATGAGGGCGGCGATCTTTTCGGGCTCCTGGGCGCGGAGCCGAGCGGATTTGAGGATCTCGGTGACGTTGCGGGTCTTGAGGAAGGAGAGATAGTGCCAGCGCTCGAGGTTGGCGTAGATCCAGGCGGGGACGGCGGGAATGATGTTGGCGGGACGGTCTACGGCGTGAGAGAAGGAGCGCTCGAAGCTGTCGGAGCCGAGGGCGGGAGAGACGAGCTTGCGGACGATGCGGGCGTCAAAGGCGTCACCGGCGAGGCCGAGGCCGGAGTTTCCGAGGATGCGATGGCCGCGCTGCGTGTTGCGGCTGGATGGGCCGACGTGGATCAGAGAGAAGTCGCTGGTGCCGCCGCCGAAGTCGCCGATGAGGATAAGCTCGTCATGGGTGAGGGTGGACTCGTAGGCGTAGGCGGCGGCTACGGGCTCCATCTCGAAGCTGACGTCTTCGAAGCCTGCATGCTGGAAGGCGGAGCGGAGGCGGTCGACGGCGAAGGTGTCGTCTTCAGGGGTTTCTGCTCCGACGAAGCGGACGGGGCGACCTACGGTGGCGATGCGGATGGGATGGCCAATGTGTGACTCGGCGCGTAGGCGGAGGTCGGTAAGGATGCGGGAGATGAGGTCTTCGACGGTGTAGCGGCGTCCGAAGACCTCGGTACCGGTGAGAGTACGGCTGGGGAGGTAGGACTTGAGGGACTGGATGAGGCGGCCCTTGTTCTCGGCTTCGAGATAGTGCTCGATGGCGGCGGGCCCGGTGAAGCTTTTGACGCCGGTGCGGCCTGCCTGTTTGAGCTGTTCGAGGTAGAGGACGGAGCGGAAGGATGGAGTGAGGCCGGTTGCGGATGGAAAAGAGACGAGGTCGACCGTGCCGTCCCCGCGCGTGAGGGCGACGGAGCTGTTGGTGGTGCCGAAGTCGATTCCGATGGAGGGTGCAGGCACGGCTGTTAGATGACCTGCCTGCCGTTGAGGATGGTGGCCAGTAGAGTGCCGTCGGGGGTGTAGCGGTTGAAGTTGGCAGGTTGGCCGGGAGCGATGGTGAGCTGGGCTTCGAGGCCGAGCATGGCGGCGGGATTGCGTGAGGCGAGGTGGGTGACGTCGGCGAAGGGGGTTCCGGTGAAGCGGGCGAAGTTGAAGACGGCGCGGTCGAGAGTAAGGACGGAGCCAGCGAGGACGCCGTTGGCGAGGCATCGACCGTTGGCGACCTGGACCTCGAAACCACCAAGGATGTAGGTGCCGTCGGGCATGCCGGTGGCGGACATGCCGTCGGTGATGAGAATGGCCTTCTCTGTTCCTTTGGCCTTGAGGAAGAGGCGGACCAGTTCGGGGGCGACGTGCACGCCGTCGCAGATGAGTTCGGCGAAGAGGTTTCGGTCGTCGAGGACGACGCCGAGGATACCGGGTTCGCGGTGATCGAGCGCTCGCATGGCGTTGAAGGTATGGGTCGCGGAGGTGGCTCCGGCGGCGAGGGCGGCGTGGGTTTCGGCGGCGGTAGCATTGGAGTGACCGATGCTGACTTTTACGCCGAGCTTGGTGGCGTGGTGGATGAGTTCTAGGGCACCGGGTGTTTCGGGCGCGATGGTGATGAGGCGGATGTGGCCGCGTGCGGCTTGCTGGAAGCGGTCGAAGAGTTCGATCGAAGGCGGGAGGATGTGCTCCGGTGGGTGGACGCCGCGCTTGATGTGGGAGACGAAGGGGCCTTCGAGATGGATGCCGAGGGGGATGGCTCCGTCGTGATGCTTCGTTTCGATGTTGGTGGCGATGCTGTCGAGTGCGCGGAGAGTGGGGTCCACGGCTGCGGTGACGGTGGTAGGAAGATAGTGACTGACGCCTCGGGTGGCCAGGAAACGGCTTATGGAGTTGAGGGCCTCGGGGGTGCCTTCCATGACGTCGTGGTTGACGGCACCGTGGATGTGAATGTCGAGGAAGGTGGGGGTAAGGATGGTGTCGTCGGAGCTGCTGGAGGCGGTCTCGATGGAGGTGATGAGACCATCGTCATTGAGGGTAATGACGGGGTTGATCCAGACATGTGACGGTGTGTGGAGTCGGGCGGCGATTAAAGTTTGAGACATCTGTTCCAGTTTAGAGCAGAGTCTTCAGTGGACGGCTTCGGTGGTTGCTTTTTCGTGTTTGTCCCCCCCGCTCCCGAGGGGGGGATTTTCATACTAAAGGTAGCTTGTGTCGTTCACGCGAGGAGATGATTCGTTTGTAGAATCGGTGATTTTAGTTTGTCTCTTCAGCCGCTAGCAATTTTTTTGCGAGTTCGAGTTGTGCCTCAAGATAGTCTCTGATCTCCTGTGTATTTCTAGGATCCGATGGGTCGGTGTGATTCGCGAGATACTTCTGACAAAACTGGATCTGTATACGGAGTGTTGCAGCGATATTGTCATTCTCTGGCAATTTCTTCTTCTCCTTTGCACCGCGTCTTCAAGAGTTGGATATAGCGCTTTGCTGAGACAGAAAATCAACAGGCACCTGATTGTTCTAGTGTGTGGTACCTCAAAGGTTACTTACAGGGATATCCGACGGACTACGGGTCCGCTAGATCCACGTTGAATTTTGAGACTGGGAGTTTTGCAGGTCGACAGATTACACCGGGGCCTCTCGGGATGCTTCCGTTTCCGGACGCCTCCGATCACAACATACAGAATTTAAAACTCTGAACGGTAGGTTTTTCTGAAATAGGTTATGGAAGGAAGTCTTACGAAATAAGCATTTACCCCTATCCGATGCCTTTGTGTCCAATGATGCAGTATGTCATCGTTGCAAACGCGAATGTATGACCGCTAACTTCCTCCTCATGATGATACCCATCGAAACCGCCAGGATATGATCATCTGTCTGATCATGTGCGCATATACACAGCCCGTAAGATCCACGTATTTAGTCATTTAGCGCTTAGATTGTGGCTTCTGAGCTTGTTAATTAACTAAATAATAGTTGTATGGGTAAGAATATGAAAGCTGTTTTTCGCAAATAAATGGATTATTCGGTAACCATTTTATTGGTGACTTTTGGGTGCGACCTGACCATCCGATCACTCTGTTCTGTTCCATCAGATTGTTTTAAGAGTGGCATGAACTCAAACCTGCAAGTTATCGGCGACTAAATCGATTATGTAATGTGCATGCTCTCGTAAACGCATCGTGCGAAACCCGAAGGCTTCGCACGATGGATGACCCTATCCTTTTGTGGGGCAGGGCTTAGAGCTGGGGCTGAGGGATACCCAGTTGCGTGGCCGGTGGGATGGTGTGGGCGTTGGTCCATTGGCGCTGTGCGCTGCGGAGCTGGTCAATGCGCCCGAGCCAGAGTTGGATGGTGAAGTCAAAGCGTGCAAGGTTATTGCGGAGGAAGTAGGGGCGATTGCTCTTGAGCCACGCGGTCTCATAGAGGTCGCGCGTGAGAGAGTAGCCGTTGCGAAGGTCTTGTAGTTTGCCGTTGGCTGCGTTGTTGATGTCACCGAGCGCGCGGGTGACATCGGAGTGGTCGTCTTTATTCGTCGAGGTCTGAAGGGCGTAGGCGTGGGCGTAGTCGGCGGCGATCTCGTCGGAGATTTGAAATTTGAGGCCGATGAGGTCCATGCGTCGGGCGCCTAGATCGAGGGCGTCCAGTGCGTCCTGCTCGCGAAGGTCAGGATTGATGTTGCGAGCTTGGGCGATGAGGGTGATGGCGCGCTCGGCGTGGAGGCGAAGCTGGGAGAGTACGGGGCGGATTTGGCTGGCTTCGCGCTGGCCGTCGACTGACCAGGGATCGATCCAGAAGACGAGATCGGCCACGTCGCTCTTGAGAGCGGTGTCGTGGAGGAGTTGATGGGCGGCCATGAGCTCCTGCTGGGCCTGGTCGATCTTGCCGGTGATGTCTCCGTGGAAGACCTGTCCGTAGCTGGACTGGAAGGTGGGGATGGAGGCTTCGCCTTTGTGCCATGCGGCTTCGGCTCCGAAGAGGATGCCATACCAGTCGTTGTTGGCGAGGGTTTCGCCGTCGTCGTTCCAGATGGTGTTGAGCTGGCCAGTGGCTCCAGCGGTCTGACCTTGCGCGGTGAACTGCTGGATGTTGGCGAAGGCGATGTTCCAGTTGGGGTAGACGCGGGACCAGTTATTGATACCGGGAGCGACCCAGGTTTCGATGCCGGCCTTTGTGAAGGGGTCGATCCAGCGGGCGAAGCCGTTGGGTTGGGGGTTGTACTCCCAGGCGACGGCGATGGTTTCGCGTTTGAAGTCGGCGGGTAGCTTCTTGACGAGATCGGGGTCGTGCATGGCGATGTCTCCCCAGAAAAGGAGCTTGCGGTGAAGCGGCTGTAGATCGGCGACGATCTTCTGCATGTGGTCCAGATAGACCGTGCCGAGGCCCTGGGCATCGACGGTGGCCTTGGTCTGGCCTTTGCCCAGCTCAACGGTCTCGTCGGCTCCGAGATGGAGGAAGGGGCCTGGGTAGATGGCGGCAAGTTCAGCGAACATCTCGTGGGTGAGCTTGAGGCTGTCGGGCTGGCCGGGGGCCATGACCTGACCGTGAGGGGTTTCGGAGATAGGAGTGTACTGCTCCCAGTTGAGGAGGTAGTGGAGGTGGCCGAAGGCTTCCTGCTCGGGGATGATGGTGACGTGGTATTTGGCGGCATAGGCTACGAGCTCGCGGGCCTGGGCTTGGGTGATGGAGCCGCCGGGAGGGGCCATGAGCGGGATGCTGGTGTACTGCATCGTGTGCTCGAAGTAAGGGGAGTAGATGTTGATCTTGTAAGCGGCGATAGTACGGATTTGCTTTTTCTGAAAATCGAGGGTTGGGACGGGACCGCGGGAGAGGTCATCGTCGAGGCCGCGGTATTTCATGGCGGGCCAGTCGCGGATGTCGGCGGTGTGGAGGATGGCGGAGGAGCCGCTGCCGTCGATGAGCTGTTTTACGGTCTGGGCTCCGTAGAAGATGCCTTCGGCGGTGGCGGCGGTAACAGTGAGGGTGTTGCCAGAGGCGGAGATGACGTAGCCTTCAGGACGCATCTCGTCGGTGAAGCGGGGGACGGGATGGGAGGCGAGGCGGGTGAGTTCGATGCGGAAGCCGGAGGCGCTGGAGACGGTAATGTCGCGGGACTGGAGCGTATTGGAGAGGTCGTCGGCGGTGAACTGGTCGTCAGCGTTGCAAGCGGTGCAGAGGATGTGGACGCCGTTTGGGAGAGATTGGGTGGTGAGGGAGTGGACCTCGCGGGGAACGGGGATGAGTTTCAGGGCCTGGGCGTGCGATGGTGTGGCTAGGCATGCGGAAGAGAACGCGATGAGGGCGGGGAGGACGGCACCACAGCGGAAAGAAATCATGTTCTACGGTACATGACGATGGAGGTTCGCTGGAAGGACTCGTCACGGCTGGGGTGATGCGGGACGGATGGTGATGAGGTGGATTATGTCAATTTTCCGTGAATAGCCGGGCGAATTCTCCGTCCATTCATCTGGTTTTGGGAAGCTCGATTCATAAAACCAAAGAGTGGCCAGGGTTTTGGGCGAAAGCCCGAATCGCTTTTATAGGGCTGTTCTGTGCTTTTCATCTTAGAGAGGTTCCATGACCAAGCAATTAATGGCTGCCGTTGCCATGGTATTGATCGCAGGATCAGTATCCGTTCCGGCGCAGACCACGACAAAGACGTCGAAGACGCAGAAGCGTGTGGTGAAGCATGTTGAGTCCGCAACGGAGCGCGAGATTCGCGAGCTGCGCGAACAGATGCAGAGCCAACAGGCACAGATCAACGCGTTGAAGTCACAGAATGCGGAGAAGGATGCGAAGTTGGCGACGGCTGCGGCGGATGCACAGTCGGCGAATGCGGCTGCTGCAACTGCGACGGCAACGGCACAGAGCGTGAGCTCGAGCGTACAGGCGAACGCGGATGCGGTTTCGACATTGAACTCGACGGTCAATGACTTGAAGGCTTCGAATTCGGGCCTGGCGCAGACGATCAGCGACACGAAGAAGGATCTGACGGAGAAGATCGAGTCGCCGTTGGCGATCCACTATAAGGGTGTGACGATTACACCGGTTGCCTTCTTCGCGGCAGAGTCGGTGTACCGCTCGCGCGCAACGGCATCGGATATTGCCACGCCTTTCAACTCGACTCCCTTTATGAACTCGGGTCAGGCGCATGTCAGCGAGTTCAACTTCTCTGGACGCCAGAGCCGCCTTGGTGGTCTCTTCGAGGGCAATGCAGGCACCTTCAAGCTGGCTGGATACTTCGAGGCTGACTTTCTCTCTGCCGGCGTGACCAGCAACAGCAACCAGAGCAACAGCTATACGCTTCGCCAGCGAGTGATCTACGGTCAGGCTGCAACACAGAGCGGCTTCACCGTTAGCGGTGGTCAGATGTGGTCGCTTGTGACCGAGACGAAGAAGGGAACAGACAATCGGACGGAGAACCTGCCGATGACCGTGGACCCGAACTACCACGTTGGTTTCAGCTGGGCTCGTCAGCCGGCGATTCGGGTGCAGCAGAAGATCGGTGGGTTGACGGCGGCTCTTTCGCTCGAAGAGGCGCAGATCATCTACTCGGCGACGAACGCGAACGCCAACTTCTTCCTGGGCAATGCAGGTACTGGCGGCGGTCTCTATAACGCGACGGCCAATTACTCGGATAACATTGCCCCGGATATCATTGTGAAGTTTGCTTACGATACGAAGCACTACGGTCACTATGAAGTCGGCGGTCTCACACGCTTCTTCCGTGACCGCTATTATCCTAACCAGACACTCGCGACGCCCTCTGCCTCAGGTGCTCAGAACGACACCAAGGTTGGCGGCGGCTTCCTCGCGAACGCTCGCTTCCCGGTAACCCACTTTGCCGATATCGGGATTCATACCCTTGGCGGAACGGGTGTAGGCCGCTACGGCACATCGACGCTTCCTGACACAACGGTTCATCCTGACGGCACGCTTGCTCCGATCAAGGCTTACCAGGGTCTCTTCTCGGTGGAGCTGCATCCCACCAAGAAGCTTGATATTTTTGGTTACGCCGGTGGCGAGTATGCGCAGCGCACGGTCTATTTGAGCACTGTTGGTACAGATGCCGGCAAGCTAGTTGGTTATGCTCCTGTCTCTGTTGCGACCTCGGGATGCAATACCGAGACGCTGCCGTCGGTACCGACCTCGGGTCTGGGCTCCATCGGCACGGCTGGCGGCGCACCTTACGATCCGTCAGCGAGCTGCGGTGCGGCTACGCGTGCGGTTCTCGAAGGTACGGCTGGGTTTACCTATCGCGTGTACAGCAACCCGCGCTTTGGCCGCCTGCAGTATCAAGGCGTCTACAGCTACCTGAAGCGCGAGGCATGGACCGGACTCAGTGGCGCTCCGAATGCGACCAACAACATGGTCTTCACCGGAATGCGTTACTACATCCCGTAACCAGAACGTTGTTCTGCGGAAAAGGCACCCCATTGTGGGTGCCTTTTTCCTTTGGTGTGGGAGAGTTATAGATGGAACTGGTCCAGCCAATTTGATAGGCTGCTTAGGTTCGATGTGCGAACAAATCTTTGTGGTGGATGGTGATGTGGATGTTGGATAAGAACCGGCTGTTTCCTGCTGAGGGTGCTGCGCACGTGGTGGCTGCAAGACTGTACGAAGTGGTGCGAGACCTGCCGATCATTTCTCCGCATGGGCATACCGATCCGAGCTGGTTTGCGGAGAACAAGGCGTTTCCGAATCCAACGGCGCTGTTGATCCAGCCGGACCATTACATCTTTCGAATGCTATACTCGCAGGGCGTGTCGCTGGAGTCGTTGGGGATTCCGCAGGTAGATGGGAAGGAGCAGGCCGATCCGCGGGAGGTATGGCGTATCTTTGCGAAGCACTACTATCTGTTCCGGGGTACGCCGACGCGGTTATGGCTGGACTATACGTTGCAGAACCAGTTCGGGCTGAAGAACCGTCTTAGCATGGCGAATGCGGAAGAGTATTACGAGGTGATTGCGAAGAAGCTGACGACGCCGGAGTTTTTACCGAGGGCACTGTTCGACGAGTTCAAGATCGAGGTGCTGGCAACGACGGATGCAGCGTTCGATGATTTGAAATGGCATAAGCAGATTCGCGAGTCGGGCTGGAAGGGACGGGTGGTGCCGACGTTCCGTCCGGATGCGGTGATCGATGCGGAGTACATCGGGTTCAAGGAGAACATCCAAAAGCTCGGAGAGGTTGCGGACGAGGATGTGTCGAACTGGAAGGGGTATCTGGCGGCATTGCGAAAGAGGCGGGAGTTCTTCCGTAGCCTGGGCGCGACGGCGACCGATCATGGCCATCTGACGGCGTTGACGGCCGACTTGAGTTTGCGTGAGGCAGAGGATCTGTACGCGAAGATCTACGTGGGGAAGGCGGACGCGAAAGAAGTCGAACTCTTCCAGGCGCAGATGCTGACAGAGATGGCGGGGATGAGCGTCGAGGATGGGATGACGATGCAACTGCATCCGGGCTCGGTGCGGAACCACAACAAATTGGTGTACGAGAAGTTCGGGCGGGACAAGGGTGCGGACATCCCTTCGCCGACAGAGTATGTGCGGGCGCTGCGGCCACTGCTGGATCGGTACGGCAATGCTCCCGGGTTCACATTGATTCTGTTTACGCTGGATGAGACTACGTTTTCGCGTGAGCTGGCTCCGCTGGCGGGACACTATCCGGCGCTGAGGCTGGGGCCGCCATGGTGGTTCCACGATTCGCCGGAGGGGATGATGCGGTTCCGCGAGCAGGCAACGGAGACGGCGGGCTTCTACAACACAGTGGGCTTCAACGACGATACGCGAGCGTTTCTGTCGATCCCGGCGCGGCATGATGTGGCGCGGCGAATCGACTGCGCCTTCCTTGGCAGGCTGGTGGCGGAGCATCGTCTGGATGAGGATGAGGCGTTCGAGGTAGTGCTGGATCTTACGGTCAACCTGGTGCGGAAGGCTTACAAGCTGTAGCTCAGCAGAGGAGCATCAAGAAAAGGCCCGGAGAGTCCGGGCCTTTTCTCAATGCGAGACAACTGGTTAGGGGTTGCTAGGCGTCTGCGGAACTCCAGCTACGGGGGTGAAGGGCGCGAGCAGGAAGTTCACGCCGTTCAGTGTTCCGTTGCCGAGTACGCGGTTATAACCCTTTGGAGTGGTGTGGTAAAGGCCATTGTAGCCAGGGATGTTCGTCTTGAAGACGTCGATCGGCAGCCCAATATTCTGGAGCAGTGCAAGCGTGTAGATGTAGTAGTTTTCGTTGCCAAGCCGTGTATGTTGCCGTTGGATGTTGAGTGCGGTGAGGCCAGCGAAATCGGGAGCGGAGGCGCTGGTGCCGATGACGCCTTCGTATACATCGCCGATCACCTCGTAGTCATAGCTATCGTCCGGGTTGCAGGTGCCGATCACGCCATAGGGGCATCCGCCCATATGCAGCGCAAGATCGGGAACAGTGCGGAACTTCGCATTGCCTGTATTGACCAGGCCCTGGAAGAGGGGCTTCTTGTAGAGGATGCTGTCCCCGCCGCCTGAGCCCCAGTAGCTACCGGTGGCCGAGGTGCCGTAGAAGATATCCGATGAAAGCGGATCGGCGTAGGCTTCCTCGCGTATATAGGTTGAGTTGAGGTCGCTGGTGCTGCCGGTGTAGGTGGTGATGAGATTGGTGCCGCCAACGCCGGTGACATGGGGACTGGAGGCTGGAAACTGGACCGAAGCCTCAGCGGAGCCGCAATCGGGGCCACCGTTGAAGCAGACTACAGGAAAGGCGCTCAGAGCGCCGGAGTCTCCGGAGGAGGCGATGAAGGTGATGCCCTGAGCGTTGCCCTGGGCCATCAGGTCATCCTCCTCTTGAAAGAGGTAGGTGTAGTCGGTTCCGTCGTTGTAGGCCGCGGTGTAGAAGAGCTCGGGAGCGCCGAAGGACATGCTGACCACGTCGGCCTTGTTATCGGCGAGGATCTGCGACAGGCCGTCCATGATGTGGGCATCGGAGAGGTCGGGCAGGTTGTAGAGGATCACCTTGGCATCCGGGGCCATGCCGCCGCTCTGCTGGAGGTCAAGATGGGTTTCGAAGGAACCTGTGGCACTGAAGGGCGCTCCGCCATCGATTTGGATGGTGGTGTAGCTCGGGGTTGCGAGTTTCTCATGTGTGAAGTATTTGGTCATGTCCGGTGGATTGAAGTCGCCCGTCATCAGGATGCCGATGGTGACCCCTTTGCCGGTGTAGGTCTTGTAGCTTGGATAGCTATAGGCTTGCTTTAGATCGTCGAAAAAGTAGCCGCCTGTCGCGCTATAGCGGTTCTGGGGGAGAGCGGCTGGGTGTGAGTGCGTCCGCATGCGGATCGTTCCGGAGAGGCCGGTGACGACTGCGTTGACCTGACTGAGCGTGCTCGGCGTGCTGATTGCTTGAGCGGCGACAATGGTGGTCTTGCCGCTCGGATAGATGCCATGTTTCAGGACTGTACCGAGGGCTTGCTCTACTGAGGTGGCGGAACCGGTTACGTGGATGTGCTGCGGGGTTACGATGCTGGCCTGGAGGCCATAGGTGGTGAGTTGATTCTGGATTGCTGTTAGCTGGCTGGAGGTTGCGCCATAGCGCGCATGGAACTGCTCGGGTGTGAGCCACTTCTGGTATGTGGAGGAGTTGGGATCATGCAGATTATGAAGGTCGATCTCGAGTTGGTCACGATGTTGCAGGGGCAGATATACATCGAAGCCGACCTGATCGGTGGCGGCCACGCGGCTTTGCAGGACGGCTTTCTCCGCTGCATGCAGGGTGAATGAAGACGCACTCAGGCTGAGAATCGCCAGGCTGAGGATGGCTGACTTTACCTTCTGGTTCATGATCGGAGCCTCTTTGAAATAAGGTGCGAGTGGATTTTGTTTAATCTGCTGCTTCTGTCTTGGGGCGCAGAAAAAGGGCAGGAAGAACAGTACTACAGGGACTTCTTGCTGCCCGAAGTAGGGGACATGACGTATAGGGTTGCGCCTTGCTTGTAAACAGGGTGCAACTCTATCTGCCGGTATCCGGGATGCTAGCACGGAGTACCATGTGGAGCTATGAGTTTATTTTTTGCCGCTGGCTCGCCTACTACAGAAATGTCTCCTGAAGAGGTCAAAAGTAACCTTTTCACCGCGCTTGACAAGGTAGGGCCGCGTAAACGTGTACTGGCTGTTCCGCCGGACTTTACGCGGATGCATTCGCAGAGCGGGGTGTTGACGGAGCTGGCGTGGGAGTACTACGGCGACAGGCTTATGGATGTTCTTCCCGCGTTGGGAACGCACAAGGCGATGACGGACACCGAGATCGCGACGATGTTCGGCAGTACGCCGCGTGGGTTGTTCCGGGTGCATGACTGGCGGAACGATATTGTGACTCTGGGAGAGGTGCCGGGTGAGTTTGTGCGGGAGGTGAGCGAGGGGAAGGTCGACTACTCGTGGCCCGCGCAGGTGAACAAGTTGCTGCGGGACGGCGGGCATGATCTGATTCTGTCGATCGGGCAGGTGGTCCCGCATGAGGTGGTTGGGATGGCGAATGGGAACAAGAATATCTTCGTCGGTACGGGCGGGGTGATGGGGATTCATCGTTCGCACTTTCTCGGTGCAGTGTATGGAATGGAGCGGATGATGGGGCGGGCGGAGACGCCGGTGCGACGTGTGCTGAACTACGCGAGCGAGCACTTCGGCAGCGAGATGCCGCAGATTGTTTATGTGCAGACGGTGGTGGGCAAAAATGCTGCTGGGAAGCTGGTGATCCGCGGAATGTATGTGGGCGATGATGCGGAGTGCTTCGAGCGCGCGGCGGAGCTGAGCCTAAAGGTCAACTTCCTGATAATGAAGCGGGAGATCAAGAAGGCGGTCGTGTTTCTTGATCCGCATGAGTTTCGAAGTACCTGGTTGGGGAACAAGAGTGTGTACCGCACTCGCATGGCATTGGCCGATAACGCTGAGCTGATCGTGCTGGCTCCCGGTGTGCATGAGTTCGGAGAAGATGCGGCGATTGACAGGCTGATCCGTAAGTATGGGTATTGTGGGACGCCGGCGACGCTCGAGGCGGTGAAGCACGATGCTGATCTGGCAGGGAACCTGAGTGCGGCGGCGCACCTGATCCATGGCTCAAGCGAGGGGCGGTTTACGATCCGGTACTGTCCGGGACACCTGACGCGGGCGGAGATTGAGAGCGTGCACTTCGAGTATGGCGACCTGGCGTCAATGACAGCGAAGTACAACCCGGAGGTGCTGGCGGACGGTTGGAACATGGTCGATGGTGAGGAGATCTTTTACATTTCGAACCCGGGGCTGGGGCTCTGGGCGTATGAGGGGCGCTTCAAGGACTGATTGGGACCTGCTAGATTTGCCCGTTGCGCTGGGGAGTCAGTATGCTGGGTAACGGCAAAGTGGTTAGACCAATCTTGCATGGAAATTGGAGTGGTATTGCGATGAGTGATGGATTGAGGCTTCCAAAGTTTTCGGTGGGCGTGGGTGATCGTTTCGCTCATCAGGCAAAAGCTCAGCTTGCGGCGTGCGTGTTGGCGGCTGATGCAGGTGTTGAGGTTATTCCGGTATGGAACAAGTCGAACCGCGAGCACATGATTATAGGTTCGGAGCCGAGTCAGACGCGTAAGGCGGCGGATGTGGCAGTGAAGGAGCTTGGCTGGACCAAACCGTACTTTCTCGATGCGGACCATATCAACCTGAAGACGGTGGAACGGTTTCTTGCGCCGTGCGACTTCTTTACGCTCGATGTGGCAGACCTGATCGGTCAGCCGGCGAAGCCGGAGGCGGTAGCGGCGTTTGTAAAGCGGCATCCGGAGCTGGTGGGGACGGTGACGATTCCGCATATCGCCGAGCCGTTTAAGACAGATGAGACATTTGTTACCGGAGTGGCGAACAAGTTCCTCGCGGCGGTGCAACATGCGGGGGAGATCTATCGTCTGCTGGTGGAGAAGAAGGGCGCGGGGAACTTCGTGCCTGAGGTGTCAATGGACGAGACGGATTCGCCGCAGACGCCGGTGGAGCTACTGATTATTCTGGCAGCGATTGCGGACGAGAAGATCCCGATCCAGACGATTGCACCGAAGTTTACCGGCCGCTTCAACAAGGGCGTGGACTATGTGGGAGACGTGGCGCAGTTCACGAAGGAGTTTGAAGAAGACCTGGCGGCGATTGCGTTTGCGATCAGGACATACGGGTTGCCGGAGAATCTGAAGCTCAGTGTGCACTCCGGCTCGGACAAGTTTTCGATCTACAAGGCGATCCACGATGGCGTGAAGAAGTTCGGCGCGGGCGTGCATGTGAAGACGGCGGGGACGACGTGGCTCGAGGAGTTGATTGGGCTGGCGGAGGCCGGCGGATCGGGACTTGAGATCGCGAAGGAGGTGTATGCCGACGCGTATGCGCACAGTGAGGAGCTTTGTGCGCCGTATGCGACGGTGATCGACATCGATCCGGCGAAGCTGCCGACGCCTGAGGTAGTCAATAGTTGGACGAGCGAGCAGTTCACCTCGGCGCTGCGGCATGACCAATCGAACAAGGCGTATAACCAGAGCTTCCGGCAACTGCTGCATGTGGGCTTCAAGGTTGCTGCGAAGATGGGCGACCGGTATCTGAAAGCGCTTGAAGCGAACGAGGAAATTGTGGCAAAGAATGTGACCACGAACCTGTTCGAGCGGCACATCAAACCGGTGTTCCTGGGGCTCTGATTCCAATGATCGTTGTCTTGATGGGGGTAAGCGGATCGGGGAAGTCGACGATTGGCGCGTTGCTGGCCGAGCGTGAGGGCGTTGTCTTCGCTGATGCAGATGATTATCATCCGATTGCGAATAAGCAGAAGATGGCGGCAGGCCATCCGCTGAATGATGAGGATCGGCAGCCATGGCTGGAGACGCTGAACGGAGTGATGCGCGGATGGTTCGAGGCTGGGATCGGCGGTGTGCTGGCGTGCTCAGCCCTGAAGGATAAGTACCGGGCGACGCTGGTGTCGGGGATGCCTGCGGGTGCGGTAGACTTCGTGCTGCTGGAATTGTCGAAGGAGCAGATCGCGGAGCGGATGAAGGCCAGGCATCACGAGTTCATGAACCCAGCATTACTGGATAGCCAACTTGCGACGCTGGAGGTCCCGAAGGATGCGTTGCGGATAAAGAATGACCGGTCGCCGGAAGAGATTGTGCAACAGATACTGTTACATATTCATGATGAGGATTGAGAGGATTATCTTCGATGGGACATCCCTTGTTTGATCTGAGCGGCAAGACGGCTGTGGTTGTGGGCGGGACGTCGGGTATTGGGCTGGCGATGGCGGTTGGTCTGGCTGAGGCTGGGGCCAATGTCGTTGCGAGCTCGCGCCGCGCGGAGCAGGTGGACGAGGCGGCGAGCGCGATTGAAGCGAAGGGCGTGAAGTCGCTGCGGCTGACCTCGGATGTAGGAGATCGCGCCTCGTTGCAGGCGTTGCTGGATGAGACGGTGAAGGAGTTGGAGAAGGTTGATATCCTCATCAACTGCGCGGGGAAGATCAAGCGAGCGCCGACGGTCGATTTTCCCGAAGAGACGTGGAACGACATTATGGATACGAATGTGACGGGGACGCTGCGAGCGTGCCAGATATTCGGCAGGCATATGCTTGAGCGGGGTTATGGGCGGATCATCAATATCGCTTCGTTGAACACGTTTGTCTCATTGAAAGAAGTGACCGCGTATGCGGCGAGCAAGGCTGCTGTGGGGGCGTTGACGAAGTCACTGGCGGTGGAGTGGAGTTCGCTGGGAGTGACGGTGAATGCGATTGCTCCGGGTGTCTTTCGGACGGCTCTGAACGCGGATTTGCTGGATAAGAGCGAACGAGGCAAGGAGCTGCGTATGCGCACGCCGATGGGACGGTTCGGTAAGACGGAGGAGCTGGTAGGGGCGGCGATCTTTCTGGCGAGCGACGCTTCGGCGTTTATTACCGGGGAGATTCTGGTGGTCGATGGAGGATTTCTGGCGAGTGGTGTCAACCAGTAGAACGAGCTAAGGCAGAAGAGAGCGGGCATGGGATGGCTCCCATTCCCGCTCTCTTAGTTAGGTGATTACCGAATGGTGGAGCGTCTGTGTCCCAAAGGAGGGTGCGAGTCGAACGCCTCGATGTCGCCTGGTTTACGCATGACGATGGCTACGTTGGGAGGCACGATGGTGAGGAGGAGCAGAAAGATGCCGACTACCTCGGAGATATGCAGCGAATCGTTGATGTAAAAGTAGAACGCAAGGCAGGCAGCTCCGATGAAAGACAAAGCAATTACTGTGATCGCGAGAGGTCTGGCAAAGGGTTTTCGGTCGAAGGGAAGCATGATTACACCTCTTTACTACGCGGAGAAAACCATACTCTTCCGCACTTATGAGATGCAAGCATTCGGTTGCATGGATCAGAACCTGAAGAGGTACAGGGATTTATGTGGGTCGGAGGCTACCTGTGGGCGGCGTGGGCGATGAGGGTTGCGGTGTAGGCTGCGCCAAAGCCGTTGTCGATGTTGACGACGGTGACGTTGGGAGAACAGGAGTTGAGCATGCCGAGGAGAGCTGCTGCTCCAGCAAAGGAGGCTCCATAGCCTACGCTGGTGGGGACGGCGATGACGGGGACGCCGACGAGACCGCCGACGACGGAGGGGAGCGCGCCTTCCATGCCGGCGCAGACGATGATGGCATCGGCGTTGCTAAGGGTGTCGCGATGGGCGAGGAGGCGGTGGACGCCGGCGACGCCGACGTCTGTGATGCGGGTGACGCGAACACCGAAGAGTTCGGCGGTGACGGCGGCTTCTTCGGCGACAGGGAGGTCGCTGGTACCTGCCGAGAGGACGGCAATCTTACCCTGTGTGGTGAGAGCGGAGCCGTGGGTGATGGCGCGGGCGATGGGGTGATAGGTTGCTTCTGGGGTAAGGGTGTGGACGGCTTCGAAGGTTTCGGAGGTGGCTCGGGTAGCGAGGACGGCTACGCCGGTAGCGGCCATCCGGCTAAAAATTTCGGCGGTCTGCGCAGGTGTCTTACCGGCGGCGTAGATGACCTCGGGCAGGCCGGTACGGAGGCTGCGATGGTGGTCGATCTTGGCGTAGCCGAGGTCTTCGAAGGGGAGGTTGGCGAGCTGGGCCGTGGCTTGCTCGGTTGTGATTGTTCCGCGCTGGACTTCAGCCAGCAGATCGAGCAGGGTGGTGCGGTTCATTGGGCTTTACCGTTGAGGTAGGCGGCGGTGGCGGCCTGGAGGACTTGTTTTATAGGGACGTTGTGCGTGGCGGCAGCGGCGCAGCAGTCTTCGAACTCGGGTTGCGCGTTGAGTTCTTCGCCGCGGAGGGAGCCGACTTTGATGCGGACCTCGCCGTAGGGCGTGGCAACGGGGACGTGGGTGCGATCGAGGCAGGAGCGGTGCTCGTGGTGGATGCGGATGCCGAGGGTGCTGGTTTCGCGGAGCAGGAGACGCTCGAGGGCTGCGGCGTGGGCGCTGTCGGTGAGGATGGTGAGGAGAGTGCCGAGGCGGCCTTTCTTCATCTGCACGGCGGTGCACATGACGTCGCAGGCACCGAGGGCTAAGGCGGACTCGGTGACGTAGGCCAGGATCTGCGGGTTTAGGTCGTCGAGGGCGGTTTCAAGGATGGTGACGGTCTCGGTTCCGTCGATCCCACCCTCCGCATAAAGCGCGAAGGATGGGGCACCCGGAGTTTCGGGGACGGAGGCTGAATCGCCGATGGAGAGGCGGAGGACGTTGGGGAAGTTCTTCGGATTGCGGGAGCCTGCGCCGTAACCGATGCGTTCGACGCGCATGAGGGGTTGTTGGCCGAAGGTGCAGTCGAGGGCGCGGAGGAGCGCGGCTCCGGTGGGCGTGACGAGCTCCATCTGGACGGTGGCGGAGTAGGTGGGGATGCCTTTGAGGAGGTCGGCGGTGGCGGGCGCGGGGACAGGGAAGCGGCCGTGGGCGCAATCAACCATGCCGCCGCCTACGTTGAGGGGGCTCGCAAACCACTGCTGGACGTGGAGTGCGTGGATGCCTGCGGAGGCCGCGACGATATCGACGATGGCGTCAACGGCACCGACCTCGTGGAAGTGGATCTGCTCGACGGGGACGTTGTGGATCTTGGCTTCAGAGGCTCCTAGGAGCTCGAAAGCACGGATGGCAGTCTGTTTGACCGGCGCGTCGAGTGAGGCAGATTGGATGAGGTTGCGGATTACGCTGAGGGAGCGGCCATGTGCGTGTTGGTGCTCGTCGTGCGTGTGGGGATGGCCAGCCTTGTGCTGGTGCTGGGTGCGGGGATGATGCTGGTGAGTGTGGCCATGCTCGTACTGGGTTGTTTCGGCTAGTCGGGTGCCTTCCATAACGTGGACTTTAGTGCTGGAGATGCCGCTGCGGTCAACGGTTTCGATGCGGAGGGTTGCGCCGAGGTTGAGGGCGGCGACGGCGTCGTGAAGAACGTTTGGATCGACTCCGGCGTCGATCAGTGCGCCGAGGAACATGTCGCCGCTAATTCCGGCGAAGCAGTCGAGATAGGCGATGCGCATGGGGTGAATTCCTTTGTTCGGGATTACTTTGCCGCCGGGAGAATGGCGGAGGTGGGGAGGACATCGTTCATGGAGCCGGAGCGATAGCCTTGGGTGTCGAGGGTGACGTAGAGGAAGCCGAGGGACCGGAGGGCCGCGGTGATGCGGTCGAGTGCGTCGAGGTTGAGGGCAGCGGGAAGCTCGGTGCGGTCGATCTCGATGCGAGCGAGATCGCCGTGGTAGCGGACGCGAAGCTGGCGGAAGCCGAGAGCGCGCAGGGCTTCTTCGGCTTGCTCGACCTGGTTAAGGTTTTCGCGGGTGACGGGGCGACCATACTCGACGCGCGAGGCGAGGCAGGCGGAGGCTGGTTTGTCCCAGACGTGGAGATTGGCTTCGCGAGCGAGGGTGCGAATTTCGCCCTTGGTAAGCTGCGCGGTGACGAGGGGAGCGACGGCGTGGTGGAGTGCGGCGGCCTGTTGGCCGGGGCGGAACTCGCTGCGGTCGTCGAGGTTCATGCCGTAGGCAAGGTGTGCGAAGCCGCTGGCGACGCGGAAGGCTTCCATCTGGGTGAAGAGCTCGTCTTTACAGTGGTAGCAGCGCTGGCTGTCGTTGCGCTGGTAGTCGGGGTTATCGAGTTCGTTGGTGGTGAGGATATGGGTGGGGATGTTGTGCTCGGCGGTGAAGGCGAGAGCGGTGGCGAGCTCGGTGCGGGGGAGAGAAGCGGAGTCAGCGATGACGGCGAGCATCTTGTCGCCGAGGGCGCGATGCGCAGCATAGGCAAGGAAGGCTGAGTCGGTGCCTCCTGAGTAGGCGACCAACACCGAGCCGAGTTCTAGCAGGGTGTTGTGCAGGGCAGCGGATTTTTCTCTCAGAGGCATCTGGAGAGATTGTAGAAGAATGATCGATCAGGTGGAGAAAGACAAACGGCTCAGAGATGGAATGCTGCATCTCTGAGCCGTTTGTTTATCGCTGCGGTTGATTTAGCGATGGCCGCCGCCGCCACCACCGCCGTGGAAGCCACCGCCGACAGCGCTGCCATGGAAACCGCCGCCGCCGAAGTTTCCGGCGCTGTGGCTGCTGGTGACTGAACCGCGAGCGATGCCACCACGATTGGGGTAGCCGGGACGACCACCGTAGCCGCCATGATAGCCGCCGTAGATGTAGCCTCCGCCATAGATATAGTAGGGCGAGTAGAAGCCATAGCCGAAGGGGCTCCAGAAGAGTCCGTCACCGGGGAGCCATGTGTAGTCATATGCTGCCGAATCCCAGAACCAGCCTGGGGCAAAGCCAGGTGCGCCAGCGTATTGATAGGCGAGATCGATATTGTCTTCGCCAAGATACTCGGAACGGAGGCTGCTCCAGTTATAGAGGTCGTCCTCTGAGCGTTTTCTGTCGAAGCTGATCGGCTTGATCGACGCATTCGCAAGCGTGAGTTGTTTGCCGCTCTTTACGTCGATTGGTTTCTCATTTGCTTGTGGTGCAATGGTTTTGTATACGGCGGCCTTGCCATCGAAGACGCGTACGGTGCCGTTGCTTGCGTCGAATTCGTAGAGGCCGTTCTTCAGAAGCTGGACCTGTCCATTGTTCAGGTTGATCAGGATGTCGTTCTGCGGGTAGAGCTGGTCGGCTTCGACGCTGGCGCGTCCGCGGGTGAGTTGTACTTCAGTGTGGGTGAGGTCCGGCGCGATCATCTTGACGGTGCTGTCGTTGCCGAGACGAAGGAAGACACCGGGCGTCAGCAGAATCTCTGCCTTGCCATTCGCGGTAGCGAGAAACTCTCCGGGATGCAGTTCGGCGTGACCGATGGCGCGGGGTGAAAGCTGTCGGCCCTCTAGCGAGGCCTGACCTTCCACGTAATTTAATGTACCTGGACGAGCTGGGCTCGCGCCTTGTCCGAAGACGGGCGCGCACAGAGTCGCCAGGGAAAGCAGGAGAGCTACATTCAGCCTTAGCATATCAAAACCTCCATCGTTTAGATGTGTAGAGGGCTGAAACGTCACAACTGGTGTCGCTAATCGGACACCGTGAGCTGATGCCAGATATCGGGATCGACGGGTACTCCGAGGCGCATGTTCTCTTCGCGGATGAGGAGCGTTTGCTCGCCGGGATAGCGGGCCGGTTTGCCGGGTTCTACTGGTGTTGCGTCGTGGACGGAGGCGAGGACGCCGTCGGCGATGCGCTTGAGCTCTGTGGAGGAGGCGAAGCTGGACGGATCGATGGCGAGGAAGAATTGAGAGACGCCGGATTCGCGGGTGGGGTCGCGGGGAATCTGATTGGTGGCCTGCCCGCCGGAGAGCATGGCGGCGAAGAGATCGAGCGTCATGGAGAGACCGGAGCCCTTCCAGTAGCCGATGGGCAGAGCGCGCTGCGAGGCGTGGATGGCTTCTGGGTCGCGGGTGAGGTTGCCTGCGGTGTCGAAGCCACCGTCGACGGGGAGAAGCTCGCCGCGCTTGCGATAGGAGTCGATGGCTCCATAGGAGAACTGGGACATGGCGACGTCGAGGACGATGTGGGCAGGCTCTCCGTTGTCGTTGAGGCGGGGCACGGCGAGGACGATGGGGTTGTTGCCGAGGGCTGCGGTGGTGGCTCCCCAGGGCGGAAGGTTGGGCATGGTGTTGGTCCAGCAGATGCCAAAGACGCCTGCCTCCGCGGCGAGCCAGCCGTAGGTTCCTGCGCGCATCCAGTGGGTGGTGTTGGCGAGGGCGACGGCGCCGAGACCATGCTGGCGGGAGAGCTCAATGGCGCGGTTCATGGAGGCGTAGGCGGCGAGATTGCCGGGGCCGAGGTGGGCATCCCAGCGCTCGAGGCCACCGATTCTGGCGATGCGCTCGGGCTGAGCATGGACGTCGACGCTGCCGTTGTTCACCATCGAGGTGAAGCGAGGGAAGCGGTTGAGGCCATGGGTATAAACGCCGTCGCGAGTGGTTTCGGCGAAGAGGCGGGCGCAGAGTTCGGCGCGTTCGCCGGTGAGGCCGAGGGCGAGCATGCCACGATGGAGGGCGGCGTAAAGGTCGGCGAAGGGAACGCGGAGCATATGTTTAGTTTAAGCATAAGTAAACTTGGCTATGATTTTCGGTAAAGTAAGCGTTGTTGGAGGACAGATGGATTTGCAGAGTGTGGTGCAGGAGGCGGTTGCTCCGAGGCCGAAGGTGGCGCGGCCGATTGTGATGGTGGGTTCGGGCGGGATTGCGCGGGATGCGCATCTGCCTGCGTATGCGAAGGCGGGGTTTCCTGTAGCGGCGATCGTCGATCTGGATCGTGAGCAGGCAGAGGCGCTGGCGAAACGATTCGGCATCCCGTATGTTGCGTCGACGATCGGTGAGGCGGTTGCGTATGCTCCGGCTGACGCGGTGTTCGATGTGACGGTGCCGGCTCCGGCGCTGACGACGGTGCTGGCACAGTTACCGGATGGAGTTCCGGCGCTGCTCCAGAAGCCGATGGGTGAGACGTTGGCCGAGGCGACGGAGATTCTGCGCCTCTGCCGCACGAAAGGGCTGACGGCAGCGGTGAACTTTCAGTTACGTTGGGCTCCGAATATGCTGGCTGCGCGGGCGTTGCATGCTACGGGGGCTCTAGGCGAGATACACGACATGGAGGTGAAGATCTCGACGCATCAGCCGTGGGAGCTATGGAGCTTTCTGGCGACGGCGCCGAGGCTGGAGATCCTGTATCACAGCATCCATTACGTTGATTTGGTGCGGTCGTGGTTCGGCAATCCGCTGGGAGTGTGGGCAAAGACGGTGAGGAGTCCAACGACACCGGATCTGGCGGCGACAAAGAGCGTGATCGTCCTGGATTATGGCGACAGTAAGCGGGTCTTCATCACGACAAACCATAGTCACGGCTTCCATCCGAAGCGGCAGGAGAGTTTCGTCCAGTGGCAGGGGATGGATGGAGCGATGCGAGCTCAGATGGGGGTTAATCTCGACTATCCCAAGGGGAAACCAGATACCTTCGAGCACATTCTGCGGGGCGATACGGAGTGGAGTGAAAGCCCGGTGAGGGGTAACTGGTTTCCGGACGCGTTTATGGGATCGATGGGGAGCTTGCAGGCGTTTGTGCAGGGCGAGGCGACGATGTTGCCGACGAGTGTCGAGGATGCGATCGATACGATGCGGACGGTCGAGGCGGCTTATCTGTCGAGTGAGCGCGGCGGGGTAGCGTTGCCGGAGCTTGGTTGGTGACGGACGGGGCTGTGGCGCAATGCGAATGGGTGCCTCGGTGTGTGGTATGGTCGTCCTGAAAACCTAACTCCTGACTCATGGTGGCTTTGTGACTGTTTCCTCCTCTCCGGCGAATCTACTGACCTCCGTTGCTTTCCTGAACCGGTTTCGTGAGGCGACGCATGCAGCATACGAGGCGCAGCAGGATAGCCGCGTGTTGTGGCGATTGGCGGAGCTGGATCGGGCACTAGGGAATCTTCCCGTCGCCGCTGCGGAATATCAACAGTATGCGGTGCTCCATCCTGAAGAAAAAAAGGCGCAGGTGCTGGGTGCGCTGATGGCGGGGACGGCGGCGGGATTGGTGGAAGATGCCGATGGAGTGATTCCATTTGTGCTGGTGAAGGATCTTGCTCCGGAGATTATCCTGAAGGAGATACGCAGGACGCTCGAGAGGAAGAGAGAGCAGTTTGCCGTGGCGAAGATCGGGCATCGCGAGCTGGAGCGCGTTGACCTGGATACGCGTGCGGCGGTTTTCTTCCGCGGAGATGAGGAGCTTCATGGGATGACACAGGGGCTTTTGCGGGAGACGATTCGCGCGCAAGGAGTGCTGGAACGGCTGGGGCTGGAGTCGATCTCCGAGACACGAGAAGAGGTGGAGGCGATTGCGTATGCATCGGGGGGCAAGTATGCGGTCCATCGCGACAACGCTCCCAAGGTGGATAACGGGCGGGTGTTGACGGTGGTGTGGTTCATCCATGATGAGCCGAAGGGCTTTTCGGGAGGCGACCTGCTGCTGCATGATGAACCGCCTGCGGGACAGGGGTTTACACGGATCGTGCCGGTGCGGAATAGTGCGGTGTTCTTTCCGTCGAACTGCCTGCATGAGGTGACACCGGTGGAGTCGACGGTGAGCGATGTGCTGTGTAGCCGGATGGTACTGAATGGTTGGTTTCTCAAGCCTTAGGCAGGTGCGGTCTGGTGGTCCAGAGCAGTGGCTGTGAGATAGGGAAGGTACGCGCGATCTCGGGAATGGTGGGGTCGGGGTTGAGGGTCTTCCAGAGCTCGGCGTACTCGGGTCGGGTGTAGGCGCGGGCAGCGAAGAGCAGGCTGGGATTGCGGACAGGCAGGTCGTCGAAGTGGTCAAGGTCGGCACGGTAGGGCCACGTGCCGCGGCTCTGAATGTAGGGGACATGGCGGGCGATGACGATGCGGAGACCAGGGCCGTCCTGTAGCTCGAACTCCCATAAGCTCTCGAACTGCGAGGAGAGGAGCAGGCAGGAGGCGGCAAGCAGATCGAGGTTGAAGAGCGAGTTGCGATAGGGATAGGGCGTGGTGAGTTCATGGGGAAAGGTGCCGGTTGTGACGATCTGGGCGCGGAGGGTGACTGTTTTGAATTGGTGACGAAGGTCTGAGAGGACGGCTTCGTTTTGGGTGAGGCGGGCATAGGCGGCGGATTGCAGAAGCCACGAGGTGCCGTGGTGATCCTTTTGCTCGCGAGCGAGGGCGGCGAGCCGTGATGTGGTGAGCCACTGAAGATAGGCGGCGAACCAGGCTTTGATCTGGGAGAGATGCTCTGTGGAGAGTGAGTTGGAGCTGGCAAGAAAGGGAATGGCCTGGGCCAGTTCTGCGAAGAAGACGGTGTCGAGGATGCCTTCGAAGTGGGGCTTAGGATCGCCGGGGATGGTCGCGGCGTGAGTGAGGTCGGGGGTCATGCGGGTGGCCGGATCAATGAACCAGGCGTGGAGATGGAGAGCGGCGTGCGCGGCATAGCGGTCATCGTGCGTGAGATGGAAGGCGGCCGCAAGATCGGCGATCCGACGGCTGAAGTTGAAGACGGCGTCGCGGTGGGCTGTGAAAGCGGTGAGGCCTTCGGCTTCGGAGTAAAAATCGTGTGGGTTGCCGGGAGATTTGAGGGCGGTGAGTGGGGTGGTGCTGATGGTGAGCGCTTTGTTGGCTGCGGCGAGGATACGGTCATGGTCGATGGCGGCTACATCGGGGCGTGCGGAGGCGTAGAGCGTTGGCTGCTGGGCTTTTCCCAGGTGATGGCCAAAGAAGGTGAGAGCGGCGGCGGTGCAAAAGGTTCGTCGGGTTGGATGAGTGGCTGGCATGGCGCGGTTGGAGGCAAGGTATCACGTTTGGGGTTGGATGTTCAGCGGGAGCGAGCAAGGATATATGTTCAGCATGACGGAGCATCCGAGAGACGATTGGAATCGCAAGGATCTTTTGACAGAGGTGATCCATCGAGTCGATCAGGTTCTTCCGTACCGCAGTTCGGGTGATGGAAGAAGAGATGACTACGCCAATCGATTCTCTGCGATCTCCAGCGATCTGGAACACCGGCCGCTCGCAATTACGCCGCGACCGTTGATCTATGGTCCGCAGACAGCAACTGTTGTGGCTGCATCGGGTGAGGAGATTCATCTCGATAAGCTGGGTTGGGTCTGCATTCAATTCTTCTGGGACCGGCTAAGCCCAGCGAACGCTGTCGACAATTCCTGTGATCGGAAGCCGACCTATATTGATGCTGCCGCGATAACGACCAGTTCCTGTCCATCATCCCCTGCCAATATCTATCATCAGCACATCTTCCGATTGCAAGAGCTCTGACATAGAAACATCCAGACCTGGAATAAACTCTTGCGATGAGACTGCCATCGCCTAGAAGGGCATCTTAGAATGAGTCTATGAATGGGTCCATCGAGCCAAAATCATGAAGTCCCAGATTAATCGCATCCTCGTTCCTTCGCTTCTCATCGCCGCTATTCTTATCGTTTCACTCAATGCCTGGTTTGCCTTCCGTTCCATCGATGTACTGGTTCATGAAGAAAACCTGGTGCAGCACACATGGCAGGTCATCAACCAGGTAGAGCGCATTATGAGTTCGGCAAAGGATGCCGAGACAGGGAACCGGGGATTCCTTGTTACAGGGGATGATGCTTACCTCGATCCGTATTTTTCAGCGTTGCAGGAGCTGCCGAAGGAGGTAGACCATCTCAATGCACTGACACTGGACAACCACAACCAGCAAATGAGGATTATCGAGATGCATGCGGTGTTGGAGCAGCGGATCTCATTGCTCCAGCAGGGAATCAATCTACGTCGTAGCGGTCGTGCCGATAGCCTTCACGCCATTGTTCTGAGCGGTACTGGAAAAATGCAAATGGACCACCTCCGCGAAATCGCCGATACGATGGAGGGTGAAGAGCAAAGGACTCTTGCTGTCCGCACTGCTCAAGCAAAATCCAGCAGTCGCCGTACAAGGGCGACGCTTGGGATCGCCAGCTTTATCGATTTTCTTTTAATTATTCTCATGTTCCGCTATTTCGCGCACGAACGGGCGATGCGTCTGGTTGCTGAGGATACCGGCGAACGCCTCGCAATCGCTCGTGCGGAAGCGGAGGCGAATGCCGCTGAGGTGCAGGCACTCAACACAACGCTCGAGGAGCGGGTCAGAGCCCGCACCGCTGAACTGGAGACGACAAATCGCGAACTGGAGGCCTTCAGCTACTCGGTCTCCCATGATCTGCGCGCTCCCCTACGTACGATCGACGGGTTCAGCCTTGCCCTCGAAGAAGACTACGCTTCAGCAGTAGATGCGGCAGGAAGGGACTACATCAAACGCGTCCGCGGTGGCGTTCAGCGTATGGGCGAACTAATCGATGCGCTGTTGCAGCTCTCTCGCATTACCCGAGCGGCGATCGTTCGGGAACACTTCGATCTCAGCGCAATCGCTTTTTCTGTCACTGCCGACCTGCGAGAACAGAACGAGGGGAGGGAGATAGCCTTTCGTATCCAGAATGGCCTCGAGGCGGATGCCGACCCAAAGCTTCTGCGTGTGGCGCTTGAGAACCTTCTTGGAAACGCTGTGAAATTTTCGGCGAAGGTCTCACATGCGGTGATCGAGTTCGGTTGGGACGCAGAACAGAATGCATGGTTTGTCCGCGACAATGGCGCAGGGTTTGACATGTATTATTCTGAAAAATTATTCAACGCATTCAACCGTTTGCATGGAGATAAGGACTTTAAAGGTTCCGGAATTGGACTTGCTACCGTCGCACGTGTTATCCGACGACATCATGGGAATATATGGGCCGATAGCGTGGTCGGTCATGGCGCTACGTTTTGGTTTACGTTAGGATAACTCGCATGGCAGATGGTTCAAGATTGATTCTTTTGGTTGAGGATGACCCCGACCATGAACTACTTACAATTCGCGCATTGCAGAAATCGAACATCGTGAATGATGTACGCGTCGCGCACGACGGCGAGGAGGCATTGGGCATGCTTTTTGGCCCAGAGAGGATTCAGCCGCAGGTTATTCTCCTCGACCTAAAACTCCCGAAGGTGGATGGCCTGGAGGTTCTTCGCCGCATCCGCGAGAGCGATCAGACGCGTATGTTGCCTGTTGTTATTCTTACCTCTTCCGATGAGGAACGGGATCTGGTGCGTAGCTATCAAATTGGCGTTAACAGCTATATCCGCAAGCCAGTCAACTTCAATGATTTCGCAGAAGCAACAAGGCAGTTGGGAATGTATTGGTTGGTGCTGAACGAATGTCCGCCGAAGAGCTAGAACCCAGGCACCTTAAAGTCCTGTTGATTGAGGACAATCCCGATGATGCCTTCTTGCTTGAACGGCATCTGCGTCGCAACGGCTTCACTCCTGAAGTGACCCGCGTTGAGACGACCGGAGAGATGTTGGCTGTTTTGGAAGAAGCGACATCGCCGGATGTTGTACTCGCCGACTACAATCTGCCCAATTTCAGTGGTCCTGCGGCACTCCAGCTCCTGAAGTCTGCTGGAATAGATATTCCCTTCATCATGATGTCTGGCGCGGTCTCTGAGGAAACCGCAGTGGAGTCGATGCGCGCAGGTGCCCAGGATTACGTCAGCAAGCAAAATCTGACACGCCTTATTCCAGCCTTGGAACGGGAGCTGAAAGAGGCGTTCGCACGGCGCCGAAGAGTCGCGGCGGAGTTGGCTCTTCGAGCGAGCGAGGCACGCTTTCATCGGCTTGTCGAAGCGATGCCGTTAAGCCTCTTAATCAGCGCGGCTTCCGGCCGAATCCTCTACGCAAATGGTGCAGCCGAGCGTCTGCTCGGATACGCGCCAGGGGATATTCCCTCCGGAATCGTTACACTCGATTCCATTTGTCCAACGTTGAATGAAACGTACAGCGCCTTGAAAGGTCACGCAGTTTCTATCGAGCCATTTGAGACGGTCTGTACGACGACCAGCGGGCAGAAGGTAGATGTTCTCATCGGGGTGGCCTTGTTGAACCCCGAGAGTGCAACTGAAGATCAACAAGTCGCTGCGTTTATCGCGGACCTTACACTACAAAAGAAGAGCGAAGAGTTACTTCGTCGCACGGAGAAGCTCGCTGTAACGGGTCGTCTCGCCGCCTCCATCGCTCATGAGATCAATAACCCATTGGAAGCGGTCACAAACTGCCTTTTTCTGTTATCCACGGCCGAACTGTCGGCCGAGTCTCGCGGCTTTCTTGAACTTGCGCAAAAGGAGCTGGATAGGGTAGCGCAGATTACTGTTCAAACACTGCGATTCTACCGGCGCTCTACCCATCCCTCACAGATGGATGTGCGTGAGTTGATTGAGACGGTCATCGCGCTGTTCGAATCGCGTATGCTTGCACTCCAGATCAAAGTGATTCGTGAGTTTGAGACCAACGTTTTGGTGTTGGCACACGATGGAGAGATTCGCCAGGTAATCGTCAATCTTATTGGAAATGCAATCGATGCCCTATCGAAAGGAGGGCATATTCTGATCCGTACAACTACAGCTCGCCACTGGCGTTCCGGGCGAGACGGCATACGAATTACTGTAGCCGATGATGGCATGGGGATGAGTGCAGAGACTCAATCTCACATCTTCGAACCATTTTTTTCTACAAAGGGTATTACCGGTGCAGGCCTGGGGCTTTGGGTATCTCGCGAGATAGTTGACAAGCATCAGGGATCTCTTCGCACGCGTAGTCGTCAGGCTTCGTCAAGTCGGCAGGGCTGGACTGTTTTTACCCTCTTTATCCCCACAGAAATAGATCCCTCGCTCACGACCGAAAGCTGAGCGGAGACGAGAACTGCTTGGACCAATAGAAAACCTTATCTAAAAGATTCTGGGCGTTAAACCATTAAGATGAGTGATGTACGACAGTGCTGCTTAAGAGAGAGTATGAAGATGATGAAGCCTGCTTTTTGGTCCGGTGTTGTCTCTGTGTTTGCAATGGCTATCCCCCTTACGAATGTGATGATCTGCCAGCAACAGCCGGTAGGCAATGGGTTTGTTAACAACCTGATGCCACAGCCTGCAAGCCTTACTGTAGCCCAGGGACAACTTGTTCTCTCGCCCCAATTCGCGGCTAACTCTACCGGTTTTACCGATGCTCGTCTCGGCTTAGCTATTCGTGACGCACTGCTTCAGATAAAGCAGAGAACGGGGCTCGAGATTAGCCTGCATGACGTCGCGGCCAGCAACAACGCTGTGCTTTCTGTGGCAGTCCATGGCCCTGGAGAGGCAGTCCAATCTGTTGATGAGGATGAATCCTACTCCCTCACCGTAACCTCTACACATGTTCAGCTCGATGCTGCGACTGTGGTCGGTGCGATGCGAGGTTTGGAGACGCTGCTCCAACTCGTCCAACCTGCCGGGGAAAATTATGTTCTTCCGTCTGTGACCATTCATGATTCGCCTCGTTTTCCATGGCGCGGACTCATGATTGATTGTGGCCGCCACTTCGAGCCGGTAGAAGTAATCAAGCGCACTCTCGATGGAATGGCTGCCGTGAAGCTCAATGTCTTCCATTGGCACCTCACCGAAGATCAGGGTTTCCGTATCGAAAGCAAGGTGTTTCCAAAGCTCACCAGTATGGGCTCGGATGGACTCTTTTACACGCAAAAGCAAGTAGAGGAGATTGTCGAATACGCCCGCGCGCGCGGTATTCGTGTCGTACCTGAGTTCGAGATGCCCGGCCATAGCACTGCGTGGCTCGTAGCCTATCCAGAGCTAGCCAGCGGTCGAGCACCAACGGGCATTCGCCGCCAGTTTGGCGTCTCGGATTTCGCGCTCGATCCCACGCGCGAGGAGACATATCGATTCATAGACCGCTTCCTCTCTGAAATGGCCACGCTGTTCCCGGATCCCTACCTCCACATTGGAGGCGACGAAACTGTCTCGCCGGAGTGGAAGACCGACCCGCGTATCCGGGCATTCATGACTGCTCACCAGTTGAAGGACCCCGATGCACTACAGGCCTACTTCAACCAACGCGTTCTGAAGATCCTCACTCGTCTACACAGGCACATGATCGGATGGGACGAAATTCTCAACCCCGCACTTCCGAAGGATGTTATCGTGCAGTCCTGGCGAGGGCAAGAGTCGCTTGCCAAAGGAGCACGAGAGGGGTATCAGGGCCTGCTCTCGGCCGGATATTATCTCGATGGGATGCAACCAGCAGGCAAGCATTATCTGGTCGATCCGTCCCCATCGAATACAGAACTAACCCCGGACCAGCGTAAGTTGATCCTCGGAGGCGAGGTGGCAATGTGGGGAGAGCAGATCAATGATCACACGATTGACTCCCGGATCTGGCCGCGCACAGCCGCTATCGCCGAAAGGTTTTGGTCGCCGGAAAATGTCACGGACGTGGATGATATGTATCGGCGTCTGGACTACATTTCGGTTCAACTGGAGGCGCTAGGTCTTCAACACATTAGCCAGGAGGACGCCAGCCTTCGCGATCTAGCCGGAACAGAGACCATCGAGCAGCTACGTATCTTCGCCTCTGTACTTGAGCCTGTCAGCTTTGGAGAACGCTATCAGCAGCAGCATACCTCGCAGCTTACTGTGCTCGATCGTTTCGTCGATGCTGTTCGCCCTGATCCACCATCACGGTATAAAATCGAGCGCCTAACGCGAGATTTTCTGCTTGCTCCGCGTGAGGACTCGGCAGATCGTCAACAACTAGAAGGCTTATTTCATGGGATGCTGGCTACAGTGCCGATCGTCAAACAGCAGATGGCCGTCTCTCCTCGGCTTAGCGAGGTGCAGACGCGGGTTGAGCAACTCCCAAGGCTGGCTCAGGCAGGTTTGGAAGCGATCAGCTACTTGAGTTCGGGGAAAAAAGCGGCCGCGGGATGGAAGCAGAGCAAGCTGTCCATGATTGATGACGCAAAGAAGCCGGCAGGGATCGTACGTTTCACCTTCCTCGACTCGCTTACGGCACTTGTGAATGCTGTTTCGGAGTAACTTCCGCAAGCACGGCAGTTTGATATATGCTCCAAACGCAAATTCCCCCGGCTTCTTCAGGAGGCCGGGGGAATTGCGCAGAAAAGAGAAAGGGAATTTGGGTTACGCGAGTTCGAGTTCGATCTCTTTCAACTCTGACTCGAGTCTCACAATTCTGAAGCTTCTAATTTGTCCAGCGTTAACGCTTTCTGTTTTTTGAGAGGACGCAGTAGGTCCACCTTTCCACTTTGCATTCAGCAATGTTGTGAGCGCCGAAAGGTCGAGGCTGCTATTCGTGCTTTGTTCCGTTGCAGGAGCCTCAGCAGCGAATCGGCAACTGGCTATGACGCCTTCGCCCAACTCCACGCGCCCGCGTTCGCCTGTTGCCTCAATTACACGTCCGGTTACGAGATCACCCACGTGATGCTCGGCAAAAAACTCCTCCGCTCCTGTTGGTACCATCTGCTTGATACTTAGGCGAAGCTGGCGCTTTTCCTTATCAAACTCGAGTACCTTCGCTTGTACTACTTGTCCGTTCCGCAGCACATCCTGCGGATGGTTGAGTCGCTTGTCCGCGGTGATCTCGCTGATGTGGACCATGCCTTCAACGCCTTCGGCAACCTGTACAAAAGCGCCAAACTTGGTGAAGCTGCTAATGGGTCCCTCGACTATTGATCCGGGAGCAAACCGATCCGCGGCTTCCACCCAGGGGTCTCCAAGTGTCTGCTTTAAGCCAAGGGAGATGCGGCGTTCTGCGACGTTGATGCCGAGAATAACTGCTTCCACGGTCTCGCCAACCTTCACCATGTCGTCCGCTTTTCGCACCTTTTTCGCCCATGACATCTCAGAGAGATGAACCATTCCTTCCACGCCTGGTTCAAGCTCGACGAATGCTCCAAAATCTGTGGTGCGCGTAACGATGCCACGTATCCGCTGGCCCTGCACGTATTTTTCCGGGACGGTATCCCAAGGGTGTGGCAGAAGCTGCTTCATGCTTAAGGAAATACGTCGGTTCTCGGGATCGATCTTGAGAACCTTCACATCAACAGTCTGGCCGACAGACAGCACCTCTTCCACCTTGTTAACGCGTGCCCAGGAGATCTCTCCGATATGAAGAAGCCCATCCACTCCACCAAGGTCAATAAACGCTCCATAGGCAGCTAGGCTGCGGACCGTTCCTGAGAATGTCTCTCCCTCTCTCACCTCGGCTAGGCGTTGCTCTTTAGTAGACCGTTCCTCTTCTTCTACAACTGATCGGCGGTCGACAACTACATCTTCGTCATCCACATCCAGTTTTGTGATGCGGCACCGAATTTGCTGGCCGACGAGCTTCTCCAAATCCGTCGCATCGCGAGCACCGCTGCGCGAACCCGGCATAAATGCGCGAACTCCGACATCGACGGTCAGCCCGCCTTTGACGACACCGGTTACCGTCCCAGAGATGATTGCCTTTGCGGCGAACGCCTCCTCCAGGGACTCCCAATCCTTGGGCTGCTCAACCTTCAACTTGGAGAGCTCATAATAGCCCTCCTCATTACGACCCTTTACTGACACCAACAACGAGTCGCCAGGCTTTACCGGCTCCGCATCGGTTGCAAATGCTGTCAGTGGGAGCACGCCCTCGGTCTTATAGCCAATATCAACAAAGACTGAGTCGGCGGTGACAGAGACAACATTGCCTTTGAGCTGCTTATTTCCCTCGCCGGTCCGATGGGAGTGGCTTTGTTCATATTGGGAAAGCATCTCTCCAAAGGAGGGGGTAGATTCAACGGTTGCTTCAACTTCGGGATTGGTTTCGTTCGACATGGGACGTTGCGGCCTCGATTTGTTCAATTCCGGCTAGCATACCACCGTCGCAGCTCCTTCCATTTCACGGACCCGGTGAACATTTCCAGAAGCTTTGCCTCTACGATAGAAACAGGAATCATGGCCGACAAAAAAAATCTCTCACCCGAAATTCTTCTACACATCACTCAGTCTTTGAATATTCCTCTGCACTCGCTGATGGCGGTTATCGACCTGCTCAACGAGGGAGGAACCGTGCCCTTCATCGCGCGCTACCGCAAGGAGGCTACGGGAAATCTCGATGAAGTGCAGATCCGAGACATAGAGGAGAAAGTCAGCTATTTTAGCGATCTCGTAGCACGCCGTGAGACCATTCTCGCCTCGATCCTGGAGCAGGGTAAGCTGACCGATGCGCTCAAGACACGCATCGAGGCTGCCATCGATAAAGCCGAACTCGAGGATCTGTATCTCCCCTTCAAGCCGAAGCGTCGTACGAAGGCTACCATCGCTCGCGATAAGGGCCTTGAACCGCTTGCGCTCTATCTCTGGTCTCAGCAACGAACTCTCCAGCCTCTCAATGAGTTTGCTGCCACGTTCATAAACTCCGAGAAGGAAGTCGCTTCAGTTGAAGACGCTCTCGAAGGCGCACGGCACATCGTTGCCGAGATGATCAGCGAAGACGCCGATCTCCGTAAAGCTGCGCGTCATGTGATGTTTGAAGAGGGAATTGTCGTCAGCCGTAAGTCGCTGGATGCCGTGGATGAGCAGGAAAAATTCAAGATGTATTACGACCACCGGGAGCCGGTGAAGACGATTCCTTCGCATCGTATGCTTGCCATCCGTCGCGGTGAGACGGAGTCGGTCCTCTACTTTCTCATCGAGCTTGAATCAGTTCGTGCCAACTCGCTTTTGCGCAATCGCATACTCCGCAAGGAAGGCGACTGGACCCCACATCTCGAACTGGCCATCGAAGACTCGTGGAAACGTCTCCTCAATCCTTCTATTCAAGGAGAGCTGCGTCTGGAGTTGAAAAAACGATCCGATCTGGATGCGATTCAGGTATTTCGGGATAACCTTCAACATCTTCTTCTTGCTGCGCCGGCTGGTCCGATCTCCGTGCTTGGCATTGATCCCGGTCTGCGGACTGGTTGCAAGGTTGCGGTTGTCGATGAGACAGGCAAGTTCCTTGCCAATGACGTTCTCTACCTGCATACATCCAAGAACGCCGCCAACAGCGCAGCGGATACGCTGGCGAAGCTTCTTGTCAAACACAACGTTCGCGCGATTGCGATTGGCAACGGAACCGCCTCGCGCGAGACGGATTTCTTTGTCCGCGATTTTCTCCGCGAACGGAACCTCACCAACATCTTCTCCGTTACAGTTTCAGAATCGGGCGCCAGCATCTACTCTGCGTCAGACATTGCGCGGCAGGAGTTTCCTGACCTTGATCTCACCGTGCGTGGAGCCATCTCTATCGCGCGCCGCTTGCAGGACCCGCTCTCCGAGTTGGTGAAAGTCGATCCAAAGTCCATTGGTGTCGGCCAATACCAACACGACGTGGATCAGCGGCAACTTCAGCAGTCTCTTGAGACCGCGATTGAGAGCTGCGTCAATCGCGTTGGCGTCGATCTGAACACATCCTCGTGGACGCTCCTCCGCTATGTTGCAGGCGTTACCGAACGAACCGCGCTCAACATCGTCTCGTATCGCGATGAACATGGGAAGTTCCGCTCTCGGGCAGAGCTCAACAAGGTTCCCGGCGTCGGGGCCAGGACCTTTGAGCAGGCGGCGGGCTTCCTCCGTATCCGCGATGGCGATAATCCTCTCGACCGAACCTCCGTTCATCCTGAGTCGTATCCGGTCGTTGAAAAGATCGCGCAATCAGTGAACGCTCCGGTGGCAGAACTCATTCAAAACCCGGCCTTGCTTGCCAAGGTTGATGCAAAGGAGCTCTCCGCAGGGGTCTACACTCTCAAGGACATTCTTGATGAGCTAAGAAAGCCTGGCCGCGATCCCCGCGATCAGTTTATTGCTCCAAGCTTCAACGAGAAAGTTCGGGAGTTTGCTGACGTTCAGCCTGAGATGGTGCTTGAGGGAGTCGTCACAAACGTCACCAAGTTCGGAGCTTTCGTCGACATCGGCGTCCATCAGGATGGCCTCGTTCATATCAGCGAACTCTCTAATCGCTACATCAAAGATCCGTCCGAGGCCGTCAAAGCTGGGCAGATCGTCAAAGTCAAGGTGCTCACGGCGGATATCAAAACGAAGCGTATCGCCCTCTCGATGAAAGCCCTTCAAGGGCCCGCTGAGCGTACGTCACGCCAGCCGATATCCAAACCACAGCAGCCGCAGCCAACCATCAATGAAAAGCTAGCCATGCTCTCTACGAAGTGGAAGGTCTCCTGATTTTCTACAGAAAAGGAAAGACCTGTATTCGCGATCCTAAGAATGTTTGTTCAAGTCCCTCATTCTGTGATGAAGTTGGAGCTTAGATTCCCAGCCACGAAGTAAATGACTACCATTGTGGCGGACCAATGCGCTCAAAGGAGCAGCAGGTGAGATCAAACTTTTTAGCCTTGAAGGTTATTCAGCTTTTGCTCCTTTTTGCTTTTGCGTCAGCCTGTCTGAATAAGAACGCATATGCCCAACTCCCGCCGATCCGCCTTGCGATCGTAGGTCTTGTCCACGGGCACGCTCTCGGTCTTATGGAAGTTCTTCCCAGGAACAAGAATGTTCAGCTCGTTGGTATCGCCGAGCCGGGCACGAAGGTTCTCCCTCGACACGAATATTGTTATGATGCAAATTCTCGGTGCCGCTAACGAGCCAGCGAAGTCTGGACAAGCCATCGTTTTGAAGCAGCTGCCGAAGTAGGTTCTGGAATTGTAGAGGATGATTTTTTGTCAGACGGAGTAAACATATGCAGTGGCTTGACCGGATAGTTCACAGCTTCATCATGACCTTCGGCATCACCGAGCCGAGCCCCGAAAAGAGACAAAGGGCAAACCTGTTTATCGGGTTGCTTCTTCTTCTTGTCCTTCTAGGGTTTTTCAGTATGGTCTTTTGGGGAATTCGCCACCTGGCTCATTGACAGTAACAATTGCGGTAGCCAATATTATTAGCGTCTGGGCTGGCATTTGCTCATAATTGAGGCATGGAGCCGTTCTCGCAGGTCGGAAGGGAATTCATAGATCTCGCTGTCCCGATAGATCGCAATCGTCTGCGAGGTCGTGTCGAGTACGACCTCGCAGTGGTGGCATTCTGCAATGTGCTGCTTCACTTTGACGAGAAGGTCCGCATCGATCTGGCCGTCAAAGTAGTCCGTTAACTTGCTAAGAAAATCAGTGCAGGTCATGGGTTCAGACCTCCTTCTTCTGCCGGAAGTATCGGCTCAACCGCTCGCGAAGTTGAAGTCGCGCCCGTAATAGCCTCGACTTGACTGCCGGAACGCTCAAGCCGAGCGCCTCTGCAGTCTCTTCCGTCGATAAGTTTTCGATGTCTCGGAGAGTGAAAACGGTTCGAAATCCTGGAGGAAGCCCCTGAATTGTCTTCCGGAGGATATCCCCAAGCTCCGATTGGCCGTACAATTGCTCAGGGTTTGGTCTCCACTCGGCAAAATCTCGGGGAATTGACCCCTCTTCAGTCTGAACATCCTCATCCATCGAGACTGTTTTGCTGGTTTTGCGTTTTCGGAGCCGCATCAGGCTCTCGTTGACGGCAATACGGACCAGCCATGTCGAAAATTTGGAGTTGCCCTGGAATTGATCGAGCTTCTCATACGCCTTCAAAAAGGCATCTTGCGTTATATCCTCTGCATCTTCACGATTTTGTGTGATGTGCTGAGCGACGCGGAAGATCTGCCGGTCGTACTGGCGGACAAGCTGCTCGAAAGCCGCAGTATCCCCCTCTTTCGCGCGAGCGACCAGCGCTACATCCGGGTGAATCTCTTCCGTGACTGGGGACTGGATGGCAGGCATAATTAAGGCGCAACATTCGCAAGCCAGATAAGGTGCTTAAACACACAACGAGGCCATTGCTAGTGTAAATGCCTGGAAGCTCAGGAGCAACGTCCCCTCTGTTACCGGGCTGTTTGTTTCGCGGAAGATGTATCTGCCAAGGTTCCCATGCTGCCTTGGGTACTCTTCAATCTCAAATGCAGCTTACAGTCGTAATGTGAGCATGAGTATGAGTGGGGACGTGTTGAGCTGCTGGACGAAGATGCGGATGAGAGCGATGCTGTGCTTGATCGTGATAGTTGCGACCTGCAATGGGACAGTTCATGCAGCTTTGAACAATGTCGTACCAACCAGGCATGCAACGACAACAAAAAGCGGGAAGAAGGGTCCCGCGAAAACTGGCAAAGCCAGTAGCGGAAAAGTATCGCCACGAGCGGGCCACTCCAAGGCAAGCTCAGGGAGTAGAGCCGTCTCCAGCAAAAGTCCTAAACATTCGAAGAGCGGTACACGAATTCGTGCCAGGGCTATATCAGTTCCCGAGACGCCACAAAGCAGAAAGCTGACGAGCGCGTTTATCGCATCGTCCCAACTACGTCCGATGGCGCAGCAGCTTGCTTCGACGCGGTCGGTATCGGCGTATGGCGGTGTTCTTAGCTATGCCCATATACATCCTGGTGATGGAGCGGCCACCGCGTACCTCGCACTGGGCCATGCATACATGCTGGACCATCGTTACGCAGACGCCGAGATCGCATTCAAGCAGGCAGGCGTTGCAGGGAATGCACTCGATGACTATGCCGATTATCTTGGCGCTCAGGCTGCCTTGCAGGGTTCACGTGGGGCCGATGCCTATGCGTTGCTCGATCGTTTTGCGGAACGCCATCCCGATAGCATCTTCAACACTCAGGCTCCAGTTCTGCTTGCGAACGCTTATTTGCAACAGAGCAACCCACAAGGTGCTTTGCGAGTTCTACAGTCTCTTTCGGAGACTCCTCAGGCAAAGCACCCAGACTTTCGTTACGCGCTCGGCCGAGCATATCAGCTTGCAGGAGATACGGGCCACGCGGCTCCCCTCTTCCGCAGTCTTTATCTAACGATGCCTTTGAGCTTCGAGGCTGGGCAGGCTCGCAGCCAACTTCAGGTCATGGGCATCCAGTTGAGCGCAGCGGAGCAGAAGTCTCATGCAGATCAGCTCTTCAACGCAAAACATTATGCAGAAGCCGGTGAGGAATACCACGCGATTCGGAAGAACGACAGCGCTCTTAGTGTTTCTGACCGCAGCGCGCTCGAGATCTATGCGGCCGTGTGTGATCTAAAGCTTAAGCGTCTCAGTCGTCGCGATGTCGAGCAACTACCTCAGACAGGCGACGATAGTGCAGCCCTCAAGCTCTATCTGGAGTCTGAGCTCGACCGCAACGAAGATAACCGATCAGGACACGATGCCTTGATCGCGCAGATGGTGCAGCGTTTCCCTCAAAGCCGGTGGCTTGAAGAGGCTCTCTACTCGGGCGGGAATATGTACATTCTGAAGCATGATTCAGCCAAGGCAACGTATGACTATCTGCTTCTGGTAAAGCTATTTCCGAATAGCACGTACGCTCCATCGGCGCACTGGCGTGCTGCATGGATGAGTTACCGGATGCGGAAGTATGCGGATGCGGCACGCCTAATGGATGAACAGATACAGCAGTACACCGCTGGGATCGAAGTCCCCAGCGCACTTTACTGGCGTGGCAGGATCTATGAAGAGGAAGAGCATAACTTTGGACAGGCCGTGAACTACTATCACGCGCTATCGGAAGCCTATGTGAACTTCTACTATGCAAATCTTGCGCGACAGCGTCTAGCTGTCTTGAATAACCAGCAGCCATCAGCTCCATCGCCTGTACTTGCTTCGGTGAAGCCTCCTGTCGTGCCCGAATTGACAGGAGATCTGCCAGAGAACGATACGCACCTCATCAAAGCTCGCCTCCTTGCAAATGCGGCACTCAATGAATACATCGGCCCTGAGATCATGGCGAGCCCTACCTCGGAACAATGGGGAGCTCTCGCTCAGGCTGAGATCTATGCATCCTTCGGCGAGTACACGCGCTCTCTTCAGGCGATGAAGCACAGTGGCATCTCTTTCTTTGCACAGCCGTTCGATCAGGTTCCTGTCGTCTACTGGAAACTGCTTTTCCCGCAGCCTTATTGGGCGGATTTGGTGTCGGACTCGCAAAGGAACGGTCTTGATCCTTACCTCGTTGCATCGCTCATTCGGCAGGAGTCGGAGTTCAATGCAGGGGCGGTCAGCCATGCGAATGCGTATGGATTGATGCAATTGCTGCCCTCTGTTGGAAAGAGCATGGCGAAGAAAGAGGGGATCAGCCACTTCAACACAAATCAGCTTCTGAATCCCTCTACCAACCTGCAACTGGGCACTCTGAACTTGAAGCAGGTCCTCGACCGCTTTGGCGGTCAGAAAGAGTACGCGCTCGCTGCTTACAACGCAGGTGACGTTCCCATCCGGCAATGGCTGGCCAGTGGAGATTACAAAGACGTTCCAGAGTTTGTCGAGTCTATCCCCTATACGGAGACCCGCGAGTATGTCCAGGCTATCCTTCGGAATCGAGAGATGTACCGAGTGCTCTCCTCGGCACGCTAGCGGCGGAAGATTTAATCCGGAAACGATTGACAGCGCAGAAAAATCGGATATGCTTTGCACCAGAAGCTGTGCATTTTGATCCATTAGAGGGGGGAGCCGGCAGACCGACGACACAGCCAAAATAGTTCAACCGTGAGACCTAACCAGGAACCAAGGGGATAGACATGGTGGCGGAGCTGGATTTTCTGGAAGAGTGGATTCCGGAGCAGATGGAGCCGGGAACGATGTTTTTGCTGGAGAGACCGGGGGATCTGGGAGAGGCGCAAAATCCCTACTGGGCGGTTTTAGCTTGTCCGCAGTGCGGCTGTCTGGGGTTGATTACCAAACGACAATACGCAGGCCACGAAGCGATGATCTGCGGTTCGGATACCTGTTCCGCAGAGTATGTCTTAGGAGAGAAATCGATTCGCTACCGACGTCCTCATTAGCGCGCCTATTCGTGTCGAAGTGCAACGACCGGATCCATCCGTGCAGCGCGTAGAGCGGGAATTAAGCCCGAGACAATCCCTACGATGGCAAGGATGCCAAAGGAGACGAGCATCACAGTGAGTGATGGATGCAGGATGATGTCTCCTTCATGATTCGCGGTCTTGTAAATATCGGAGTAGAGCGGCATGGGCGGAACAATATAGGCAACAGCCACAGCGACAAGCATCCCAACGATTCCCGCGATGAAAGTCAGAGTCAGGCTCTCAAGCAGGAACTGGGTCATAATGTCTCGGCGATGCGCGCCCAGCGCTTTTAGAAGGCCAATCTCTCGCGTTCGCTCGGTCACCGAGACGAGCATGATGTTCATCACGCCGACGCCTCCGACTCCAAGCGTCATAGCCCCAATGATGCCGAGTAGCAGCTCCAGTGCAGTGCTGAACTGCATCATCTCGGCGGAGTCTTCAATCGTGTCCCAGCTTCCAATTGCCTTATCGTCTTTTGGATCGAAGTGATGCCGGTCGGCGAGAACAGCACGCACTGCCTGAATAGCTTTGAGATGCAACTCTGGCGATGCCGGTTGAAAGACAATAGAATTCGGATTGCGCTCGTTGCGCAACTCGCGCATCATGTCGAATGGAACAAAGGCGTTTTCATTGTCAGGACCATTATTTGAAGAATCCTGAATTTTGTTCTTCAATACACCGATTACCTGAAAGCTGTGCCCTTCGATCTCCACCAATTCTCCAACCGGAGGGAACCCATTGAAGAGCTTCTGTGCGGCGTGAGGGCCAAAGATAACAACTTGTCGATGTTCCGTAAAATCTGCGGGCTCGAAATAACGGCCCGTCTCAACATTCAGCTTGCGCATTCCACCATACGGATAGTCGATCGCTTTGCTCGAGATGTTGACGACCTTTGAGCCGTACTTGAAGCTGAAGCCATCATCCGTCTCCGCGCTAACAGCTTTCAGGAAAGGAACCGCATCCCGCACCGCTTCGACATCGCCATCGAGAAATTTGACTGGTTTCCCAGCGCGCTCGCCACCTGCCTGCATGCTGGTCTGCCCTCCCCAGATCATGATGACGTTGTTTCCGATACCGAGAAAGCCATTGAGAACACCAGTTCCTAGACTTTGTCCGTAGCTGAGCAGAAGTACTACTGTTACGAGACCCCAGACGATGCCCAGCATGGTGAGGCCTGAGCGAAGGCGGTTTCGCAGTAGAGAATCGATGCTTTGCCGAACGATCTCGATCAGGTTCATGGCTACTCAGTCCGGAGACATTCGATTGGGCTTAGTTTAGCGGCACGCAACGCAGGGTATGTTCCTGCGAGCAACGTAATGAGCGTAAGGGTCGATAGCGAAGCAATGATAGCAACAGGCGATATGACCGGATGCGGCACGAAGTCAGGCAGCGGAATAAAGCGCATGGCGAGACACGTACCGATGCCAAGCACCAGGCCCGCAATCCCGCTGACAAGCGTAATAATGGCGGACTCGACGAGAAACTGTCTTCGGATATCTCTGGCCGTGGCACCAAGAGCCTTGCGAACGCCAATCTCCCGGGTCCGCTCGGTCACTGCAACGAGCATGATGTTCATAACGCCGATACCACCGAGGGCAAGTGTAAGAACAGCAACCGCCCCGAAGAAAAGAGTCATCACGCCAAAGATGCGTTCGGTAAACTTGGCTCCGTCGAGCGTATCCCAGATCCAGAGTGCCTCCTTGTCATCGGCGTCGTAGTGGTGACGCTCGGCAAGAATGTGCTGCACCTGAACGAGTGCCTTCTCATGCAGATCAGGGGAGACGGGCTGGACGACGATGTCATGAAGGGAGCCACGGACGACGCCCGGGCCGTCGGGAGGAGGGAAGTCTCTCGCCAGAGAGGAATAGGGCACGAAAAGCTGCGTGTTATCTGGGCCACTTCCGTAGCTGCCGTTCTGTTTTTTATTCTGAAGAACGCCAATTACGGTGTAACGGTATCCTGCGACCATCAAGGGTTGGCCGATGACCGGTTTTCCTGGAAAGAGCTGGCGATTGGACTCAGCCCCGAGGATGATGACCCGCTCTGCATTGTCCTCGTCCTCTTGGGTCATCATGCGCCCCTGATCCGCAGTCAGCGACCGAAACTGCTGATATTGTGGCCAGACTCCTCGCACAGGACGACTGGATGCATTCCACTCGCTCACCTCGCTCACGGTGCGAATTACCTCAGGACTAACCGTCTTGATGAGACTGGCCCGCTCCTGGATTGCCGTAGCATCGTCCACCGTCAGTCGAATATCGCGACCAGCAGCATAGCCGCCAGCCTGGGCGCCGGTTTTACCACCGAAAATAATGGCGATATCGGTTCCGATCGTCCTCAGATGCTCCCTCTGATCGACGCTGAAGCCGATCCCGAGGCCGACCAGTAGAATGACCGAGGTGATCCCCCATACGATCCCAAACATGGTGAGGAAGCTGCGAAGCTTCGTCTCCCACAGTGCGGATAAAGTCTGGATGAGGAGTTCATGTATAGGCATGATTGAGGGATTAAACTTCCATTCCCTCAGTCTGTACGCAATATGGTGAGAGTTCGTTCCCCAATCTTGAGAATACGTTTGAGAGATGCACTAAGATAAAGGGATGCGTTCAGTCTGAATGCCCGGATGGTGAAATCGGCAGACACAGCGGACTTAAAATCCGTCGCCCTTTAGGGAATGGGGGTTCAAGTCCCCCTCCGGGCACCATGAATTATTAGGTTATACAGAAGTTCTGTTGGCGACTGTCTCCCGATTGTGCCCAAAGTTGAAAACTTGCCTCCAACTGCGCAAATGCCTAAATGATGGCTAAGCTTTGCACAGAAAAGGTGCGCCATAGCGCTCTGGGACGTCTGGGTGACCCGGTGAGCCATTCCATCTAGACGAGGATGACTTCGATACCGATATTTTTGAGTGCCTCAGCGTCACTATCGGATATTTGCGAGTCGGTAATGACCGTATGAATCGCGGTGGGAGGCACAATCAACGCCAGACTGCGACGGTGGAACTTGGTGGAGTCGCAAACAGCGACGACCCTTTTAGAAGCTTTTACCATAGCCCGATTGGCACGGGCCTCTAAAATATTGGGGGTCGTCAGCCCTATCTGAATATCAAAGCCATCAACGCCCAGAAAGAGAATGTCTGCATGAACCTCTCGAAGAACATCTTCGGCCAATGGTCCTACGAGCGAAAAGGAATTTCTTCGTAAGGCTCCGCCGATAAGAATAATGTCGAAATCCGTGTCGCTCAGCTCGGCAGCAATGTTCAGCCCGTTCGTAACGATGGTGAGATGCGAAAACTTACGCAGGGCGCGGGCAATTGTCGTTGTCGTGGTGCCAGAATCAAGCAGAACGCACTGCCCCTCTTTGACTAGCTTGATTGCAGCAGCGGCAATGAGTTGCTTCTCTTTGAACTGATGTTGTTCTTTTTCTTTGAGTGAAGGGTCAAGCATCGAGGTGCTTTGCAGGGCAAGAGCACCGCCATGGGTCCTTGTTACCAGTCCCTTGGAGTTCAGGTAGTCCAAATCTTTACGAATGGTAATCGAAGAGATGCCAAGAGACTCTGAAAGCTCAGAAACCAAAACGCGACCGTCGCGTTGAATGATAGAGAGCTCATGTTGTCTCCGCTCCCCTATCAGCATGGTTCCGTTTTCATGGATTACTGGTTCCGCCACCTTGTTTTCAGCACGTTTTGCCCCACCGGAACGGTCTTTTTTTTCTTTCAAGCCTTGCCTCCAAGGATGGGTTTTCTACATGATTGATCGTACAAAAAATGCAAAATAGCACATGCGTGATAGACGTAACGCATTCATTTTATAGTAGAAATCAACTATAGAGTCTTCCTGGGACTCGAATTACCCTGGGATCATTTTCAGCATCTGCCTTGCTCATGCCGTGGATCTTTCCCAGTTCAAAATTCCGTGACTGATCACCCCTCGCCTGCTCCACTGCATGATGAGTTATCACGCAGTAGCTCTGAGCACCCGTCGGGATCGAAGAATAGCCGGATAGAGAGACTAAGTCGCTAGGCGTACTGGGAGGTAGGTTGAATTAAAAAAATAGAGTGTGAGAGGAGCTCTCCCACACTCTACGGAATCCCGTCAATCACTGCTGTTAAGTTAGTTGCTATTCTTCTGACCTAAGTCGTTCAGAGCAAGGTTGAGATCGAGCACATTCACATGAGGCTCTCCAAGCAGGCCGAACTGTCTCATCTGCACATGTGCCTGGACCAGTTGTGTCAGCACTGCGACTGGGATTCTCCGCTCGCGAGATATCCGCGGAATCTGATAGAACGCGGCATCCGGCGTAATATCTGGATCTAACCCAGACCCAGATGTTGTTACTAAATCAATCGGCACTGGACCTATGCCTTGTTCTGTAGCAGTTGAGGTAGTTACACGGTCGATGAGCGCTTTGCTGGTAGGGCCAAGATTTGATCCGGAAGACGAAGAAGCATCGTATCCGGTGCCAGCAGCTGAAGGGCGTGAGTGGAAGTAGCTCGCCCCTGTAAAAGATTGCCCTATCAACTGTGAGCCGATTATCTGGCCATCTTTGACAATGAGCTGACCGTTCGCTTTGTCTTTGAAGAAGACCTGGGCAATGCCCGTCATCGCCAACGGGTAGCCAATACCAAGAATGAGAGCAGTGATCGCAGTATAAAGAATCGAAGTAACAAGGACGCGTTTCATATATGCTCCTGACGGCTTACGTCTGCGTAATTCGTCATATCAACCTTTAAATTTTATGCAAGATGAACAGCAGTTATCAGTATGTCGATCAGCTTGATTCCTAAAAACGGAACAACGATACCGCCGAGACCATAGATTAGAAGATTGCGTTGCAATAGAGCCTCTGCTGACATTGCCTTATACCCAACACCACGTAGCGCAAGTGGAATGAGCGCGACGATGATCAGCGCATTGAAGATGACGGCCGAAAGCACAGCAGACTGTGGCGTATGTAGGTGCATAATGTTGAGCACCTGCAAAACAGGGAAGGCACCAGCGAACATCGCCGGAAGAATAGCGAAGTACTTAGCGACGTCATTGGCAATCGAAAACGTAGTAAGTGCACCTCGGGTCATGAGGAGCTGCTTACCAATGGCGACGATCTCGATAAGCTTGGTGGGATTGGAGTCCAAATCAATCATATTGCCGGCCTCCTTCGCTGCCTGGGTGCCCGTATTCATGGCGACACCTACATCAGCCTGAGCAAGCGCCGGTGCATCGTTGGTCCCGTCGCCGGTCATGGCGACGAGTTTGCCCTCAGCCTGCTCGCGACGAATAAGGTCCATCTTGTCCTTGGGCTTGGCTTCAGCGAGGAAGTCGTCTACTCCGGCCTCACGCGCGATGGCTGCGGCAGTAAGAGGATTGTCTCCGGTGATCATGATGGTACGGATACCCATGCGGCGAAGTTCGGCGAAACGCTCACGCATGCCGCCTTTGACGATGTCTTTGAGATGGATGACCCCGAGGGTTCGGCTTCCATCCGCGACAACCAGAGGAGTTCCGCCGGAACGAGCAACCTCGTCTACAGTCTCGCGCACCTCACGAGGCATGGATGCACCAAGGCTAGTGACATACTTCTCGATGGCATCGGCCGCACCCTTTCTCACTGTACGTCCGTCAAGATCGACTCCGGACATGCGGGTAACAGCGCTGAATGGAATAAAGACCGCGTTGAGACTAGCGAGCTCTCGGCCACGAATGCCAAACTTCTCTTTGGCAAGCACGACAATCGACCGTCCTTCCGGCGTCTCATCGGGCAGGGAAGAGAGCTGCGCGGCATCAGCGAGTTGGTCGGTGCTGACACCCGGCGCGGGAAGAAATGCCGTCGCCTCGCGGTTGCCAATTGTAATGGTGCCGGTCTTGTCGAGTAGGAGTGTGTTCACGTCTCCGGCTGCCTCCACTGCGCGGCCAGACATAGCAAGAACATTGTGTTGCACGAGCCGGTCCATACCCGCGATGCCGATTGCCGAAAGTAGACCGCCTATGGTCGTGGGGATCAGGCAGACGAGCAGCGATACAAGCACAAAAATAGTTTGAGGTGCTCCAGAGTACATTGCGAACGGTTGCAATGTAACTACTGCCAGTAGAAAGATAATAGTCAATCCAGCCAACAAGATATTAAGAGCAATCTCATTCGGAGTCTTCTGACGTTTGGCGCCTTCGACGAGCGCAATCATACGATCGATGAAGGTCTCACCAGGGTTCGATGTGATGCGAACGCGAATCTCGTCCGAAAGCACGCGCGTTCCGCCGGTCACGGCACTTCGGTCACCGCCTGCCTCGCGGATCACAGGTGCCGACTCACCCGTGATTGCCGACTCATCGACAGATGCCACACCAAAGATAACTTCGCCATCTCCCGGGATCATCTGTCCTGCCAAGACAATGACGATATCGTCTCTACGAAGTTGGGCGCTGGACACCTCTTCGACGGTGTCATCTTTTCGCAGGCGGTGCGCTGGAGTGTCTGACTTCGCCTTGCGCAGAGTGTCTGCCTGGGCCTTGCCACGCCCTTCAGCCATCGCCTCTGCAAAGTTCGCGAACAAGACGGTGAACCAAAGCCAGAGTGTGATCTGAAGATTGAAGCTAAAGTTGCGTGTGTGCTCGACGGTATTCAGCAGAAGAAGGAGGGACGTAAGAATGCTCCCTACCTCCACGATGAACATGACAGGGTTTTTCATCATGCTTCTTGGATCAAGCTTGATGAGCGCATCAAGGGCCGCACGGCGAACGATGGCGATGTTGAAGAGTGAAGTTTTCTTTGCGGACATGTGTGTTCTCTCGAAAGACGATGAAGCTTAGTAGAGGTGGCCAGCATGCATCTGTAGATGCTCAAGAATGGGTCCAAGGGAAAGCACCGGAAAGAAGGTGAGTGCGCCAACGATGAGAATGACCGAGCAGAGCAGCACTACGAAGAGCGGCGTAGTGACCGGGAAAGTTCCCTGCGATGCAGGCACGATCTTCTTTTTCGCAAGGTTGCCTGCGATTGCAAGCATCGGCACGATCATAAGAAAGCGCCCCGCAAACATGGCGAATCCCAACGCGGAGTTGTACCAGTGCGTATTGGCATTGAGACCAGCAAAAGCGCTGCCGTTATTGCCAGCGGCCGACGCAAAAGCGTACAGAATCTCGGAGAGGCCATGCGGTCCCTGATTGGCCAAGCTGGAAGTCCCGAAGCTTGGAGCCAGAACCGAGATAGCCGAGAGCGAGAGAATGATGAGCGGAAAGATCAGCAGATAAAGCATAGCGAGTTGAACATCGGCAGCTTCGATCTTCTTGCCTAGGTATTCCGGAGTTCGTCCAACCATTAGACCAGCTATAAATACCGCCAATACAACGAAGATCAGCATGCCGTAAAGTCCAGCTCCTACGCCGCCGAAGACAATCTCCCCAAGTAGGATATTGACCATAGGTATAAGGCCCCCGAGAGGAGTGAAGCTGTCGTGCATCGCATTGACCGCTCCGCAGCTTGCGTCTGTGGTAACGGTGGCGAACAGAGCCGAGTTAGCGATGCCAAACCGGACCTCTTTGCCTTCCATATTGCCGCCACTCTGAGTGGTCGTTGCAGCTTGCGCAGCATTATGAATGAGGGGGCTCGGACGCGATTCAGCGCTATAGGCTGCCGTAACTCCCACAAGAAAAAAAACAGACATGGCGGCGAACACGGCCCATCCGTGCCGTGGTGCCCCAACCATGTGGCCAAGCGTCACCGTAAGTCCTGCAGGTATTAGAAAGATAGAAAGCATCTGTAGGTAATTGGTGAAGGGAGTCGGATTTTCGAACGGATGAGCGCTATTGGTGTTGAAGAAACCGCCGCCATTTGTGCCAAGCATCTTTATCGCTTCCTGGGAAGCGACAGGTCCTTGCGCGATAGTCTGCGTAGTGACGGTTTGTTTTATGGATTTTCCGTCAGCACCAGCCGTGGTAACTATTTGGGGCTCAACTAACTTCGCAGTGTCGTAAGGCCGAAGGTTCTGTATAACACCTTGTGAGACCAGTGCCGTGCCATAGATGAGACACAGCGGGAGCAAAATGTACAGAATCGCTCTGGTCATATCAACCCAGAAGTTGCCGAGTGTCTTAGTCTCGCGTCCGGCAATACCGCGGATGAAAGCGATTGCAAGCGCTATGCCTACACCAGCGGACCAGAAGTTATGTGTAGCCAACCCAAGCATCTGAGTGAGATAGCTCATCGTTGACTCAGGCACATACGACTGCCAGTTAGTATTCGTTGTGAACGAGATGGCTGTGTTCCAGGCGAGTGCCGGAGCGACACCAGCTAGATGCTGCGGGTTCCAGGGAAGGAACGCCTGTATGCGCTCAACCAAATAAGTGAGCAGCATCGTTGCAGCAGAGAAGATGAGCATTGCTGCTGCATACTCGGTCCAACGCATCTCCTCATCTTCTTTGACGAAGGTGACACGATAGAGGAGGCGTTCGATCGGTCTGAGCAAAAAATCAAGCGGGGTCCGCCGCCGCTCGAAGACCTTGACCATGTATAAGCCCATAGGCTTTGCGACTAGACAGACAGAGACGAAAAAGAAGACGATTTGAAGCCAACCGTTGGTTGTCATGTTAGAACTTCTCCGGACGCAGCATGGCATAAACCAAATACACTAGAAGCGCAGCGCAAAGTAAGAGGATAAGAACTGTTTCAAGCATTGGGACGCCTCTCTTTCAGAGCTTCGCTGGCATGAACATAAACCAGGGCTATACCGAAGAGAACAACAGTTGAGATGATGCTAAGCAGATCAAACATAGGCATCTCCTGAGAAAACTGGGCGGTTCATGCGGCACCGCCCGTTATTCGTGAATCTAGAAATGGTAAGTTATGTCGCCGGCCACAATAAATTGGGTCTTTTTCGTCCCAAGATCGTAGGCCGCTAAATCGTAAGAGTGTTCGAGCCGGATCTCCGGACGAAAAAGAACAGTGGACCCAATCCAGTGGCCGTAGCCGATCAGGTGTTCAGAGTACTTTGTGGCGTAGCCAGTGCGCTGACCCTTGATGTCATCTACAAACTCATTACGTATGGAAAGATAGTTATGCGCGTTGAACTCGTGCTCGAGATAGTTCACGACTGCAACCTCTGGGGCAAAGCACGTCTTCTCGCCGAAAGAGCAAAAAGCCCCGTTCGCTCCGGTCTCAGGTGTGATCGGGTTTACAACATTGCCGCCGATGTTGGGAACCTGACGTTCATACATGTACCAGGCCTCCGTATCGGTGTGCCATGTTGCATTGATCTTGTGATACCAGGTCTCGTAGTAACTCTGTACGTTGTTGTAGGCGTACTTTCCTTTGTTGAAAGAGTTGGCACATGTGTAGAGTGCATCACCGCCCTTGCTCCATGTGTAGTCGACACACGCAGTACCTGTAGGGGTTACATCTTTCGTCCACGGCGCCACGTCATTGCCACCGGAGAAACCCGCCTGTACAAGCCAGTGGTCTGACAGCTTGATGCTCGCAACAATACCCGTCTGTGTATATGGATCGATAGTGTAGAGCAGAGAGTGAGAGTAAGTGTAGTTGTTTGGCGCAAGCTGCGCTTCGATATCCGGCAGAGATATATACCGGCCCACACGAATATTCATACCTTTCGCAACATGAGGCACGTAAAGATCGAAGTAGAACATGACTGGGTCATAGCCATACTCGTGATTACGCGCAAGCAACTGCTGCGAGAAAATGCCTTTGCTGGTGGTATAGCGGTAATCCTGTCCATAAAGCTGTGCGATACGAAACCCATAGTCCACATGGTCGGTCTGTACGGAGTCTGGAAGCCGTTCGATGTAGAGGACTTGCTGATCGGGAGTGATACGGTTCGGGTTGTAATAGTAGGCGGCTGGAGAATTGGCACCATCGCCTTTGTCAGAAGTGCTGATATTGAAGCCAGCGTTCAGCCAGCCATAGACCTTTATCCGGCTCTTGTTCTGATTGATTGCCTGCATGAGGGGGTAAGTCTGCGTATCTGGAGCACCAATGATGGATGTGCCTCCAACGCTGTAATCGGGACTCGGAAATGGGATTGAATCCAACGGAGCCGGATATCCGCGACGTTGTGGTCCAGCGGCTCCTGCGGGTTGCGTGGGATGCCAGTCTTCACGATAAGCATTCGCAAAGCGCAGGAAGAAGTTGTCTTCACTCGTACCCGCTGCGGATGAAGGGGATATTTCCGAAGCCGTAATTGCGGATGACGCAATATCGTCATTGCCGATAGATTGTGCAAAGGTAAAGGGGGCCCATATGGCAACGGCTACGAACACTACAGGAACAAAACTGAATCTACGAACCATGACGTCGATCTACTCCTTCATTAAGTAAACCGCCGATAGCAGTAGTAAGTCCGTAGAAAAGACGTTAAAACTCCGTAAGTATGGATGACTCCTGGCCGCCGTCCGCGTCTCCGTCAGGTGTAAAACGATAGCCGATCCAAGGCTCGTTGCGAATATAGCGAGGCTCCTGCTTTGCCGCACCGCTGCCAAGCTCAATCTTCTTACGCAGTTGCGCCACCAGCACTCGAAGGTATTCAGGCTGGTGTTCGAATCCAGCTCCCCAGACGGCGCGAAGCAGGACCTTATGGGTAAGCACGCGGTCGGGACTCTTCGCGAAAAACAGAAGCAGGGAGAATTCCTTTGGTGTAAGGTGAATCTCCACGTCGCGGCGCAACACGCGATGGCGTTCGACCTCGATTGTGAAATCTCCGGAGCGTATGACTGCCGGATGCGACGGCTCTCCCGTGCGTGTTCTACGCAGGTGTGACCGTACCCGAGCCAGCAACTCTTGAATGCCAAAGGGCTTCGTAATGTAATCGTCCGCTCCCTCGTCAAGAGCACTGACCTTCATGGGCTCAGCACTTCTCACGGAAAGTACGATGATCGGCGTCTCACCGTGTTCACGGATGCAGCGTGTCAACTCGATGCCATCCATCTCTGGCATGGCAAGGTCCGTAATCACCAAATCCGGCATGGATCGCTGATAGAGCTCAAGAGCCTCCAGCCCATTTCGAGCTAAGGTAACTTCATACCCACTACCTTCAAGGGAGGTGCGAAGAACCCGAAGAATCTGCGGCTCGTCATCGACGACGAGAATCTTTCCATGACTCATGCCTGCTCCTGCGTAACAATATGAAGATCCGCATGCGGAGCGCCGGTCATGAAACGCTGAATAGCCAGATAAAAAAGGTACTTCTTTAAACCGGTTACAGCAGACCGCCCAAAGATCACCTGGGTCACTCGCTGTTGCGACACAAACTCCGCCGTAGCACGGGCGACACTTGTACTGTGCAGCTGTACCACCTGGGCCCCCACATTTTCGGCGAAGCGAATATTGGTTTCGAGGGAACGCACGCGGTTCTCACTAGTTTTCTCCCCTCGGTTCACATGAACGACGAAGAATTCTGCTCGAAGCCCCTCCGCCAATCGAGCGCCTCGCGCGATCAGCTGTCGCGCATGCGGGCTGGCGCTGATGCAGACTGCGACCTTCTCTCGCACACACCACTCGCCGCCAAGCCGCTTCCTGGTTACATAAGCATCGAGGTTTCGGTCGACCGCACGTGTAACCTGCTTCAATGCCATCTCACGCAGAGCGATTAAGTTGCCGCGTCGGAAGAAGTTGGAGAGAGCTCGCTCGATTCGCTCCGCAGGATAAATATCGCCGCGTTTCATCCGCGTTTCAAGAGCCTCGGGAGTTACGTCGGCCAGAACGATCTCATCGGCTCGGTCAAGCACCCAGTCCGGTACACTCTCGCGCACGGTGATGCCCGTCAGGCTTTGCACCTGCGGAGTCAGACTCTCAATGTGCTGAATATTGATCGTCACCAACACGTCGATCTTCGCTTCCAGAAGCTCCATCACATCTTCGTATCGCTTGGCATGACGGCTGCCCTCAATGTTCGTATGGGCAAGCTCATCTACGAGAACTACCTCCGGGCGGCGAGCGAGAATCCCATCAAGGTCCATCTCTTCAAAGACGGTTCCCTTGTACTCAAGATGTCTCCGCTCGATTGCCGGAAGGTTGTCCACTAACTCGGCCGTACACCGTCGGCCATGCGTCTCGACCACCCCAATGACGACATCTTCGCCACGCGCGAGCCGACGAATACCTTCGCTCAACATACTGAAAGTTTTGCCCACTCCTGGGGCATAGCCCAAAAACACCTTCAGCAGTCCACGTGTTTTCTCCTGCGAGGCGACATGCTCCAGCCATTGCTCAGGCGTTTTCGTCGAGTTTTGAGAATCGTTTGGCATGAGTACAATCGTTTCGTGACATCAAGCGTAACGCGAGCAACAGTTCGGTGGACAACTTCGGGCATCTTGCTCGCAGTTATAGTCGGGCTTTACGTCCGGCTACTCCACCCCAATCCGACCACCGTCGCGATGACGCTTCTCCTCTACATCCTACTGCTTGCCGCCTACTGGGGGTTTCGTTATGCGGTCGTAGCCTCTTTCGCCTCAGCGCTATGCTTCAACTTCTTCTTTCTTCCACCGATCGGTACTTTGACCATCGCGGATAGTCAGAACTGGATCGCACTCTTCGCATTTCTGTCAACCGCGCTGATCGGCAGTAATCTGTCCAATCGCATTAAAACAGAAATAGCCGTCTCCAACCGCCGTCGACGAGAGCTCGAACTCTTATATGACCTCGGGCAGCGGCTCCTGATGACCGAAAGCACAAGCGATCTGCTCAAAGCCATTCCCCAGAACATCGTCTCCGTCTTCGGAACCCGTAGTGCCGCACTCTATCTCTCCAATGGAGATCGTGTATACCTGTCGGACCAGCAGCAGGTGCAGTTTAATCTGGAAAGCCTCCGGCACGCGATGCATTCGTCGAATCTTTATGATGCCTCGTCGCCCCCGAGAGCCCTTCTTGCGCTCTCGGTCGGCGTGCGGCCCATCGGTTCGATTGCAATCGAAGGAAATCTCCCCTCACAAGAAACTCTTGAGGCGATGAGCAGTCTGATCGCCATCAGGATCGAGAGTGCAACCGCCGTCGAAAAACTTGCTCGTTCCGACGCCGCACACGAAAGCGAAAGGCTTCGTTCCGCCCTGCTTGACTCCGTGACCCACGACCTCCGCACTCCGCTTACCTCTATCAAAGCCTCGGTCACCAGCCTCCTATCCCCGCTTCCGTTGGACAAACAACAGCGTACAGAGCTCCTTACCGTCATCGACGAAGAGAGCGATCGTCTGAATCGACTGATCGCAGAAGCGACAGAGATGGCTCGGCTCGACGCCCGCGAGGTCCACCTTGATCCAGCCCCCCATTCCATACGAGAGTGCGTGGAGCAGGCATTATCCGAATGTAGTGTTGCGCTAACGGGCCGCACCGTGCAGCTTCGCCTCACCGACACCCTGCCGCAGGTGATGGTCGATCTCGATCTCATCGTAAAGGTCCTCGGACATCTGCTTGAGAACGCGTCCAAATATTCCCCGTCCGATAGCCCCCTCTACATCTCAGCCGAGGTAGAGGATGCTCAACTCGCCGTAAACGTCGCCGATCGCGGCATTGGGATCGAACTACTGGAGCAGGAGATGATCTTCGATAAGTTTTACCGCGGCCGAGGCCAGCGTCACAGCAGTCACGGCTCCGGCATGGGATTAGCCATCTCGAAGGCCATCATGGAAGCGCACGGCGGATCGATTCGAGTGACCAGTCAACTCGGAAACGGCTCGGTGTTCACCCTATGCCTGCCCTTGGCCAAATAAGGAAGTCAAAATTAAGCATAAGGGTGACGTAGCATACATAAGGGCTGAACTAAGCTCATAGGAGAGGTAAGCAACCGTGAAGGCATTGGTAAAAAGCCGCAGCGAGCGCGGCATTTGGCTTGAGGACGTTCCCGAGCCAGAGATGGGCATCAACGACGTCAAGATTCGAGTGCTGAAGACCGGTATCTGCGGAACTGACCTCCACATCTATGAGTGGGATGCGTGGGCCAGTGCAACGATCCCCATTGGCCTTACCATTGGTCATGAATTCGTTGGTGAGGTTGTCGCGATAGGTTCGAATGTCGCCGATGTCACGCTCGGACAACTCGTCAGCGGAGAAGGCCACGTCGTCTGCGGTCGCTGCCGCAACTGCCTCGCCGGTCGCCGTCACCTATGCGCTCACACCAGCGGAGTCGGTGTCAATCGCAATGGTGCCTTCGCCGAATTCATCGTGTTGCCTACGACCAACATCTGGCAACACTCTGCGACCGTCGATCGCGACGTCGCCTCGATCTTCGACCCCTTCGGCAATGCAGTTCACACCGCGCTTGAGTTCCCGGTCCTCGGAGAAGATGTCCTCGTCACCGGAGCAGGCCCAATCGGTATCATGGCCGCTGCCGTCGCGCGTCATGCAGGGGCACGCTACGTTGTTATCTCCGACCCCAACCCCTATCGTCGAGCCCTCGCGGAGAAGATCGGAGTAACGCTCGCCGTCGACCCACGCGCCACAACGCTCAAGCAGGCGCAACAGCAGCTCAACATGCAGGAAGGCTTCGACATCGGTCTTGAGATGTCCGGCAATCCTCATGCCTTTCGCGACATGCTCGCCAACATGAGCCACGGCGGCAAGATCGCCATGCTTGGCATCCCTTCCGAAGACATCTCGATCAATTGGAATCAGGTCGTCTTCAACCAACTCACCATTCGCGGCATCTATGGTCGCGAGATGTACGAGACCTGGTACAAGATGACGGTCATGCTGGAGTCCGGCCTCGACATCTCCCCTGTGATTACGCACCGTATGAACTGGCGCGACTACGAAGAGGGCTTCGCTGCGATGCGATCCGGAAACTCCGGGAAGGTCATCCTCGACTGGGCAGACATAAGCTGATCGCACGTTCGCGTCCGATCAGCCTTCATCACTCCTTAAGCTATTCGGTTCTACATTTGTCGATGTGAACTCGAATCTCAATAGTGCGCGACGCGGTTGGATGGTGGTTTTGTTCTTCGCCACCTGTGTTGCTTCGCCATGCGGCGCTATTGCTCAGCAACCTTCGCCCTCGACTCCAGTCTCCATCGATCTAACTCAGGCTCTCAGCCGAGCCGAAGCAAATGAACCCGCATTCGCCGCCTCTACAGCCGCAAGCCGCGTAGCCGGAATAGACCGTTCCATTGCACAAGCGGCCCTGCTCCCAAGCGCGACCTATCACAACCAGTATCTCTACACCCAGCCCAATGGAGGCAAGAACCAGGCAGGCTCGACCGGAAGCCAGGCCGCACCACGCTTCATTACGAACAACGCAGTACACGAATACGCCAGCCAGGTCGTAGTCAACGAGACCATCGGCTTACAGCAGTGGACAGCCGTAAGCAGCGCCTCAGCCGCAGCTGCCATCGCCTCCGCAGAGTTGGAAATTGCTCGCCGAGGCCTCGTTGCCACCGTAGTCAATCTCTTCTACGGCTCACTTACCGCCAACCGTAAGTTAGTTGTAGCCGAGCGAGCCACGACCGAGGCTGCCAGCTTCACAACGCTGACTCAGCAGCGCGAAGCCGCTCGTGAGGGCGCCCACGCCGATGTGGTCAAAGCCCAGCTTCAGCAACAACAACGAGACCTCGAATTAATCGATGCCCAGCTCCAGGCAGATCGATCCCGCCTCGAACTTGCTATCCTGCTCTTTCCCGATCCAAGAACCCCGTACACGCTTACTGTCTCATACAGCGATCCCGCACCACTGGCCACCAAGACCCAGATCGAAGCCGAGGCCACCCATAAAAACCCCGAGCTCGAAAGCGCCATCGCCTCGCTGCGCGCCAGTTCACTTGCGATTACCTCCGCTCGAGCCGCATACCTCCCCGATCTCGGCCTCAACTTCACCTACGGAGTAGACGCCGAGCAACTCGCTACACGCGGCCCGGAAGGTGTACACAACCTGGGGTATTCAGCCTCGGCAACGCTCGATATCCCCCTCTGGAACTGGCTCAGTACGCAGCACCGTGTCCGTCAGGCCCAGATCCTCCGAGACGCAACAAAGGTGGCCCTCTCCGCGACACAGCGCCGCCTCGTCGCCCAACTCGACGAGAGCTACGCCGAGGCCTCAGCCGCACACGACCAACTTCAATCTCTCGACCTCAGCGTAAGCACCGCAACCGAGAGTCTCCATCTCACCCGCCTCCGATATACCAGTGGAGAGGCCACGGTCCTCGAGATTGTCGACGCCCAAAACTCCTTAACCACAGCCGAACTAGCCCGCGAGGACGGCGTCCTTCGCTATCAGACTGCTCTCGCCAACCTTCAGATCCTCACAGGAACTCTCTAGCCATGCGCTTCCACCGAATACTCTTTACCGCAGCTACCCTCCTGTCGGTGTTGGGCTGCAACAAAAAAGAAGCGCTCCCAGAGCCCGAGGTTTACGTTCAAGCCACCCATCCAACCCGAGGAAGCATCTCTGAGCAGATCACCGCCGACGCGACCCTCGCACCGCTGGCACAGGCCGCCATCTCTCCGCGCGTCACAGCACCGGTAAAGCGGTTCATGGTACAGCGCGGCTCCCGCGTCAAAGCAGGTCAGCTTCTGGCGACGCTTGAGAATAGCGATCTCGCAGCAGCAGCTCTCGACAGCAAAGGTGCTTACACAGCCGCTCAAGGAACCTTCGAAACCACCACTCGTGCCCAGGTCCCGGAGGACACAACCAAAGCCCAGACCGATCTCGCGCAAGCCAAAGCTAATCTCGATCTAAGCAAGAGCATCGTCAATGGTCGTGCCCAACTCTTTGCGCAGGGAGCCATCCCCGGCCGCGACCTCGATACCGCCAAAGCCGCACTGGTACAGGCACAGTCCGCCTACGAGATAGCAAAGCAACACCTCGACTTCGTACAACAAATAAATCACAAAGCCGCCCTCCAGACCGCGCAAGGCCAACTCTCCTCAGCAGAAGGGAAGTACCAGGGAGCCCAGGCACAGCTCAGCTACACCGAGATCCGCAGCCCCATCGACGGCGTCGTCACGGATCGACCTCTGTTCGCCGGAGAGACCGCCTCAGCCGGAACAACCCTCCTCACCGTGATGGACACCTCAGCCCTGATCGCCAAGCTGCACATCGCACAGATGCAGGCCCAGCAGCTCGTTTTAGGAGCCGAGGCGTCGATCGCAATCCCCGGTATCAGCGAACCCATCCCGGCAAAGGTCTCCCTCATCAGCCCAGCCCTCGACCCGGGCAGCACCACAGTAGAGGTCTGGCTACGGGTTGAAAATACCGGAGGCAACCTCAAGGTCGGAACTCCGGTCCACGCCTCCATCACTGGCCGCACAACTCCCGAAGCCCTCCTCGTCCCAGCAGAAGCAGTCCAGACTGCAACCGACGGCAGAACAAAGTTTGTTATGGTAATCGCATCCGACGGCACAGCGAGCAAGAAGCCGATAACCATAGGCACCCAGACAGCCGAAACAGTACAGGTGCTCTCAGGAATCACGCAACAGGACATGGTCATCACAACCGGTTCGTATGCGCTCGATGACAAGACGAAGGTCAAGATCGGTACCCCGCCAGACAGCGCTGCCGGCAAGGATGCAGACAGCAAATGACCACGAACACCAGCATCTCTAAAACAGGGAAGCCGTTCTGGTTAGCGCAATCCTCCAGGACCATCTTCTTTTTCCTGCTGGTATTAACGTGCGCTGGAATCTACGGCGCGTTCCAGGTTCCAATCTCCGTCTTTCCCGATACCAACTTTCCCCGCGTCGTCATCGGCATCGACAACGGCGTCATGCCGGTCGAGCAGATGCAGCTCACGATCACGAAGCCCATCGAAGACGCCGTCAACAGTGTTCCCGGCCTGATGACCGTTCGCAGCACAACCAGCCGAGGCTCCGCCGAGATCAGTCTCTTCTTCAACTGGAACGTTGACATGTTCCACACGCTGCAACTCACCGATGCAGCTCTAGCGAAGGTGCAGCAAACCCTCCCCGCAACCGCCCGCATCACAACCAACCGCCTCACCTTCGCCACCTTTCCCATCCTGGGCTACGCACTCACAGCGGACGACCGAGGCAACGATACGGTCTCGCAGACGCGCCTGTGGGAGATCGCCACCTACGACCTGAAGCCCCCACTCAATCGAGTCGAAGGTGTCAGTACCGTAACCATCCAGGGCGGTCAGACGCCTGAGTTCCACCTCGTTCCAAATCTCGCACGTTTGCAAGCCTCCGGCGTGACCATGCTTGATCTGGTCAACGGAGTCCAAGCCTCAAATATCATCGACTCCCCGGGTCTATACGAAGCGGATCACCAGCTCATCCTCGGCTTGATCGGTGCGCAGGCGCACGACGCCTCTCAACTCGGAAATCTGGTCATCAAGACAACCGCCGCTGGAGCACCGGTTCGAGTGGCAGACGTAGCCACCGTCGAGCGCGCCACCATGCCCGTCTACACCATGGTGACGGCGAACGGCGCACCCTCCGTTCTCCTCAACATCGCAAGACAACCCTCAAGCAACACCGTCACAGTCGCCAACGCCGTAGCCAGCGAGATCCGTTCGCTTCAAAGCAAACTCCCTCCCGGCGTACATCTCGAAGCCTTCTACGATCAATCAGAACTCGTCCGCGAGAGCATCTCCAGTGTTCGCGACGCCATCTTCATCGGCCTCATCCTCGCCTGCGTCATCCTCTTCCTCTTCCTTCGCGATTGGACATCTTCACTTGTTGCCGGCCTCGTCATCCCAGTCACCGTGGCCATCACCATCCTCTTTCTATGGCTAATCGGGCAGAGCTTCAACCTCATGACCCTGGGCGGCCTCGCCGCCGCAATCGGCCTCGTCATCGACGACGCCATCGTTGTCGTGGAAAACATCGTCGTGCACCGCGACCGAGGCGAGTCCCGCATCGAAGCCGTCCGCAAAGCTCTTCATGAGATCACCGTTCCCCTCATCGGCTCGACGATCACCCCTGTTGTCGTCTTCCTTCCCCTCATCTCCGTAAGCGGCGTAACCGGTAGCTTCTTCCGCGCACTCGCCGTCACCATGACCGCCGCACTTCTAACCTCTCTGTTGCTGGCGCTCACCTGGACACCCGCACTAAGCCTCTCTTTATTACGCAGCTCCCACGCCACAGATACAGCAAAGACAGAGCATGAAGAGAACGGCCCCATCATGCGCCGTATCCTCAACGCACATGAGCGCACCCTCACCTGGGCTCTCGTCCATCCGTTCTATCTCGCTCTTGCCTGTCTCACCCTCATATTCGTGGGATATCTGGGCTACCAGAGCCTGGGCTCCGACCTGCTCCCCGCGATGGACGAAGGCGCATTCGTCCTCGACTACACCATGCCCGCAGGCAGCTCACTCACCGAAACCAACCGCGTCCTGCAACACGTCGAGCAGATCCTCCGCCACACCCCGGAGGTCTTGATAACCTCCCGGCGCACCGGCCTCCAGATGGGACTAGCCGCAGTCACCGAGGCAAACTACGGCGACTTCACCGTGCGCCTCAAGACAAAACGCTCGCGCTCCATCGACGAGGTCATGGCCGACGTCCGCGCTCAGGTCAAAGCCACCGAGCCCGAACTCGACGTAGAGTTCACGCAGGTCCTGCAAGACATGATCGGCGACCTCTCCAACTCACCCGAACCCATCCAGATCAAGCTCTTCGCAAACGACCAAACCCTCCTCAACGACCTCGGCCCCCGCGTGCAGGCCGCCATCAGCAAAATCCCCGGAGTCGTGGACACGCAGAACGGCATAGACAATACCCTTTCCGGACCAGCAACCAGCTTCCAGATCGACCCTGTCCTCGCAGGACGACTCGGCTTCACCCCCACAGAGGTTGCCGAAGACGCGACAGCCATCCTCGACGGCCTTCCCACCAACGATCCGCTCATCCTCGATGGCCGTCCCTACACCATCCGTGTGCGCCTGCCCCAGCAAAACCGCACCTCGCTCAATGCGATCCAGAACACGGTCTTCAACTCGAGCACAGGCCACACCGCAACCCTCGGCTCCATGGCGCAGGTCACACAGCTTCCTCCGCAGAACGAGATCCGCCGCGAAAACCTGCAGCAGTTGATACTCGTCAGCGGCCGTTTGGAGGGCTCTGATCTCGGCTCTGCCATGGCAAGCGTCCGCCAGACAGTAGCCAATATGCATCTGCCATCGAGCGTCCGCGTCGAGTACGGAGGCACCTATGAGGAGCAGCAGAAATCCTTCCGCGATCTCGCCCGCGTTCTTCTGCTCGCACTCGCCTTGGTCTTCGGAGTCTTGCTCGCCGAGTTCCGCAATCTCTCCGCCCCCATCGCCATCCTCACCAGCTCTGTCCTCTCCATGACCGGTGTCATCCTGGCTCTTCTCATCACGCAGACCAGCTTCAACGTAGCCAGCTTCATGGGACTGATCATGGTGATCGGCATCGTCGCCAAGAACGGCATTCTGCTTCTGGACGCCGACGAAAAATACCGCTCCGAAGAACCCTCAGGCTCAGGCGACTTCGCCCGCGAAGCCATGATCCACGCCGCCCAACGCCGACTTAGACCCATCGTCATGACCGCCATCGCCGCAGTCTGCGGAATGCTGCCCCTGGCATTCGCGCTCGGTGCAGGATCTCAGATGCTACAGCCGCTGGCCATAGCCGTCATCGGTGGCTTACTGGTCTCGATCTTCCTCTCCCTCATCGTTACACCGGTCATCTACTATCGACTCACGAGAAAGCGCGCACACTAGCAAGCAGGCAAAGGGCCGAAGACCCAATCGCATCTTCGGCCCTTCGCCTTCTGTCGATCAGTTATTTGCGCCCAACGACCAGTATCGTGAAGCTCCCCGGCGTAACGGTAGCTCGAGGCCGCGGATTTTCAGCAGTAGCCGCAGGCTTGGGTCCCATCACTGCAGCAGCAAGATAGATCGTGTCTGTGCTCGTATCCATCGCCATCGTGCGCGCACTCTTCTGCGTCGGAAGCGTCTGGATCACCTTGTAGTCGCTCGTTGATGTATCGACTACCGTAAGCGTCCCCTCACCATTGGAGCTAAAAGCCAGATGATTCACAGCGTCATAACGGGCAGCATCCGGTCCATCCCCAACTGGTACCAGCTTCAATATCTTGCCCGAGTCTGCATCTGTAACCGACATCACCTTCTCATCGCAGACGGAAAACAGCCTGCGTCCCACCGTATCCATCGTCAGGCCGCTGGGCGACTCGCAACCTGTAAGCGGCCACTCAGCCGCGACCTTTAGACTCTTCGCATCCAGGCGGACGATGCTGTTTTTTGACTCAATGTTGACGAAGACCGTGCCTTTGCCGTCAACCTGCGGGAACTCCGGTTTGCCGGAGAGCTTCACGGTTCCGATCACCTTCATCGCAGCCGTATCGATCACGGTCGCATCCGAGCTCTTGCCATTGAAGGCCCAGACAGTCTTCGTAACCGGCTCGAAGATGATGCCATCGGGGTTCGTCCCGGCTGGAATGGACTCCACTTTGGCAAAACTCTTGCGATCGAACACAACAACATTATTTCCCGCACCCTCACTGATATAGCCATACTTTCCATCACTGTCGAGCGCAACTCCGTGCGTCCCCTTCAGCCCAGTGATAGCTCCAACAGACTTCCCAGTCTTGGTGTCGATCACCTCTACGCGCGTGCCATGAGTCACATAGAGAAGATGCGCAACGGAATCCATTGTGAGATAGTCCCAGCCACCCTCCCCGCCAATCGTCCATCGATCGATGACGGCATATGGTCCTGGTTGAGCATGAGCAAACGGCAGGATCGTGCACACTGCAAGCGGAAGACAGTACACCAAATTCTTGAGACGCATGGAGAAGCTCCTTCAGAGTAGAAACACAGCAACACGCTTAGTCTCCGCTTGTCTGCATGAAGAAACACTGAAGGAAGATGAGGCTGAGATTAAATCTGTCCGAACACCGGCAACGTGACCAGCACCTTCGTTCCCGATCCTCGGACGCTTTCAATCCGGATGCTTCCACGGGCACGTTCGACGATCGTCTTGCAGATAGCAAGCCCCAGTCCAGTTCCTCCGGTCTTTCTGGATCGAGAAGGATCGCCCCGGTAAAAGCGGTCGAAGACAAAAGGCAACACCTCTGCCGCGATGCCCTCCCCGAAATCCTCAACCAGCAGCTCCACCGTCGCCCCATCGCATGCAACGCCAACCCGAACCTCCGACGCCGCCGGACTATGCTGAACCGCGTTCGTCAGCAAATTGACGAGCAAGCTGCGCAGCATCGCTGAATCGATACCAACATTCGCCCCAGCCTCTCCCGTTGCCACAAATTCCACACTGCGCAAAGCCGCAAAAGGGGCTAGCTCGGCAACCGCAGCGTGCACCGCGGCTGCAAGATCAGTTCGCTCCGTCGGCTCAGACTTGCCTGCCTCTTCGACGCGAGCCATCATCAGCATCTTCTGGGCAAGATCTTCCATGCGCAGGCAATCTGCATAACAGCGTTTCAACCCAGACTCATACTCCAGCGTCGTCTTCGCACGCAGCTCAAGAAGCTGAATCGAAGATTTGACCACGGCAACAGCAGTCTTCAGCTCATGCGCAGCATCCCCAACAAACTGCCGCTGTTGCGTAAAAGACTTTTCCAGCCGGCGGATAACTCCCTCCATCGCATCGACAAGCGGTCGGAGCTCTGCGACCTCCCGCACGTCATCCTTCGGAGCAAACTGCCACGCAGTCGCCGTAACGCCTCCGGCCTCCACCGCAAGCGAGTGCAGCGGATTCATGCTGCGCCGCACAAGCAGCGGAACCAGCAAAGCTGTCAGTAAAACCAATAGCCCATTCGCCAGTGCAAAAACCTGCACCGCTCCAAAAACCCCCTCCCATACCTCCTTGGTAGGAGAGGCATAAAGCACAGTCAACGAATGACGCACATTCCCGACCATTGGATCGACCACGCGCACGCCACGCAACCGGATACCCCGATAGCTCCGCCCATTGACCTTCAGCAGAAAATATCCGGCCTCACCCTCCCAGTTCTCCGAAGAGGGGCTCCAGTTCGGCGACTGCCCCAGTTCCTGCCCGCCCTCTTCCCGAACCGCATAGACATCCTTTCGCGGCATCTTCAGATCGGTCTTGTCGAGCATCACTCCGAGCTTGGCATCGTCCGCATCCTCAACCGCTCCCATCACGGTGTCCGCCCGTCCACGTAGGCTGATATCGAAGGCGCGAAAGTGGGAGTGGCGTTCATAGAAAAACGCAAAAGCAGTTACGCCGATAGCAGCAATCAGTTCGACGACAAGAACGAGCGAAACCACCCGCCGAGTAATGGAATACGGTTTCACGATGCCGTCTCATCCGGCTGAAGCTTATAGCCGCGCCCGCGCAGCGTCAGGATATAAGGATGCCCTTCGGCAGAGTCCAGCTTCTTGCGCAGGTTGGAAACATGCGCCTCAATGACATTCGAGTGGCGCTCCCAGTTGTAATCGTAGAGGTGCTCCAGCAACTCCCTTTTGGAAACCACGATCCGCGGCTTGTGAAGCAGGTATTCCAAAATGCGATATTCAGTCGGAGAGAGGTCGATCGCAACGCCATCACGCAGAACACTCTGCTCAAGCGTATTGATCTCAAGATCCCGCAAACGCAGTATCGGCGTCGCTACACCTTTTCCTCGACGGACAAGAGCCTTCACCCGAGCAAGCAACTCGCCCAGATCGAACGGCTTCCCGATATAGTCATCCGCGCCAAGATTCAGCAACTGAATAACACTCTGCATCTCTTGCCGCGCCGTGAGCACAAGCACAGGAGTCCGATCTCCACGACTCCGCACCGTCTTCAGTACCGAAGCACCATCCAACCGCGGAAGCATCAGATCGAGCACAATCAGGTCATAATGCCCATAAGCCGCCAGATCAAGCCCCGTCTTTCCGTCTTCCGCCACATCCACCGCAAACCCAGCACCATCACGAATCGCCGCCGCCACATTTTCGGCCAGCCGGTGCTCGTCTTCAACCAGAAGAATCCGCATCTTGTTCTCCGAATGCAGTGTACCGAGAACGCGCATCGCATTTCCTGGCATGGCTCATTAATCCAACAGGATTATCTCGCCGCCCATCCCGTCGCCAGATATACTTCACACGTCGAATTCAGTTCAATTCAGGAGTACCTATGCAAAGCCGCATCCTCGGAACCACCATGCCCGTCCTCGAGTTCGCCCTTGGCCCCAACGACGCCATTGTCTCCGAAGCCGGCGAACTCTCCTGGATGTCCTCCTCAGTCCAGATGACCACGCATACCCAGATGGGCGGCGGCGGAGGCTTCTTCGGTGCCATCAAGCGCGTCGTCGGTGGTGGATCGCTGTTCATGACCGAATACCGCGCCGTCGGAGCGCCAGGCGAGGTCGCCTTCGCAACCCGTGTCCCCGGCCACATCGTCCCGGTCGACGTCAACTCCAATCAGGAGTACCTGATTCATCGCCACGGCTTCCTCTGCGCCACCGCCGCAGTCAACCTCGGCGTCGGCTTCCAGCAGTCTCTGGGAGCCGGTATCTTCGGCGGCGACGGCTTCCTCCTCCAGAAGGTCTCAGGGCAGGGAATAGCATGGCTTGAACTCTCCGGTGAAGTCATCGTAAAAGACCTCGCTCCCGGTGAGACGCTCCGTGTTCACCCCGGACATGTCGGTGCATTTCAGTCCAGCGTCGCCTTCCAAATCGCTCGCATTCCCGGGATCAAGAACATGATCTTCGGCGGCGACGGCATCTTCCTTGCCGCCCTCACAGGCCCCGGCCGAGTCTGGCTACAGACCCTGCCCATCTCCCGTCTTGCGCACCAGCTTCAGGAATACATGAAGGTTGAGCGCGTTCAACAAGCAGAGGGTGGCGTCGTCGGAGGTCTGGTCGGCTCCGTCCTCCGCAATATGCAATAGGCAATCACGTGCGCCGTCTCTCAGTCCGCCGGAAAGAATCGATCGAGGGTGTAGCTGTTGTGCCGCCTCAAAACCTGTTTAAAGACTGCAATCGAAGGAGAGGTGTGAAAGGGTACGACTTCAGCTACGCCTTATAAGGAGTGGAAAGAAACGGGGCTTCACCCGCTGAGGAAATCATTGCACCCGCACACCGCTCCATAGTCCCTCAGCTTTAAACATCTGCGCAGAAAGAGTACCCAAGCGTCGCTTCTCCCCAGCGCAGCATCAACCCGAGGCATATGTACTCCGATAGGGCAAACTCATCTCCGCAAGTTGCGCGGACGATCTTCCCGTGAACAGGCTTGTGTCGGCCATATTCCCCTGATCTTTGCCCTGGGGAGCATCCGCACAGGAGAGTTCAACGCAGAGGCCATGCCTCCTCTTTTCCGACCTAAAACAGCCAACATTAAAGTAACCTATTTATGATGGTTACCAAAGAGTTGAATGTTCACTAAAGTTTGCGCTAAGATCATTTCGCTTCTGCTTGCGTAATTCGCTCGTATGGTTGCTGAATCGCAGCGACGAGAAGCAATTGGTTGAAGAGTCATCTGTCAACCCGAGGATGTTCATGGGCACCTTAGTCACGAGAGAAAAAGCGCTTCATAAAGCTGGATTGCCTCGAGTGTCACAGGCTTCGGAACAGCGACCGCGGCTCGCGACGAAGGTCGGCTCGTCCTTTCGAAACTTCTTCGCCTGGTACAAGAGCGCTGTCCTGAGCCCGGTGACAGAGTCCGAGAAGGCGGAGTGGCAGAAGACCTCGTTCTAGTCGTTGCCAACGCTCGTTCCTCCTACTGACTCGCCGATGCCGAAGCCGTTATTCTAGGTAGCATCATGCTGCCTTTTCTGCACCTTGAGCACGTCAATGTCGCCCGTGGCGACACCGTTGTCCTTCATGACATCAATCTAAGCATCCAGCGCGGCGAACATCTAGCCATCCTCGGACCCAACGGCTGCGGTAAATCCACACTCATCAAAACCATGACCTGTGAATGCTATCCGCTGGTTCAGCCAGGGACCCGTGTCAGCATCTTCGGGCGTGAGCGTTGGGATCTGACGGAGCTGAAAAAGAAGCTCGGCGTCGTCTCCGCGGAGCTGCCCGGCAAACAGACGCGGCGAACCACAGGTTTCGATGCCATTCTCTCCGGATTCTTCTCGAGCAGTACCCTCTGGCCAAATCTCACCATAACGCCCGAGATGAAAGACCGGGCAAACGAGGTGCTCGAGCAGATCGATGCCCTGAGTTTGCGGAACAAAGAGGTCGGAGAGATGTCCGCCGGACAGCAGCGGCGCATCATGATCGGTCGCGCCCTCGTAGGTTCTGCCGATATGCTTCTGCTGGACGAGCCTTCGAACGCACTCGACCTGTCAGCCCAACGCGACCTGCGCCTGCTGCTCCAGCGCCTTGCCTGTCAGGGAACCGGTATCCTGCTCATCACCCATCTCATCGCCGACATTCTACCCGAGATGAACCGTGTGCTGATGATGCGCGAAGGGCGCATCGTCGCTGACGGACCGAAGGAGCAGTTACTGACAGCCTCGAGGCTGTCCAGCCTCTTTGAAACCGAAGTGCAGCTCCATCAGAGAGACGGTTTTTATCATGCCTGGTAAGTCGCTTCGCAGGTAAACACTGGCTTTTTTACACCGGGTCGCCAACAGCGTATTCCTTCTCTAAAATGAGGGCATATAAAAAATGAGGCTTGGCGGCGACCTGAAGCGTCCAAAGAACAGGCGCAGCAGAGCGGCGAACAATAACGCGCATTTGCTGGCGGCAGAAATCTTACAACTGTAAGGGCTCAGGAGAAGTTTCATGTGGATTGTTCGACTTGCCTTGCGCAGGCCTTACACGTTTGTTGTACTTTCGCTGCTGCTGTTGATCCTGGGCCCGATCGTGATTCTCCGCACGCCCACAGACATCTTTCCCAACATCAATATCCCCGTAGTCTCCATCGTCTGGAACTATGCGGGGCTGTCTCCCCAGGAGATGGCGAATCGGATCGTCACGCCGTTTGAGCGCAATATGACGACGACCGTGAACGACATCGAACACATTGAGTCGCAATCGCTCAACGGAATCGCAGTCATCAAAGTATTTTTTCAACCCAATGCAAACGTTCCGGCAGGAGTAGCCGAGGTTACCGCCATCGCTCAGACGGCGCTCCGGCAACTGCCGCCGGGCACAACCCCGCCGCTCATCATCACCTACAGTGCATCGAGCGTTCCGGTGCTCCAGCTTTCCCTCTCAGGACAAGGCATCTCGGAGCAACAGTTCAACGACATCGGCACTAACTTCATCCGTACCCAGCTCGCGACCGTACAAGGCGCATCGATCCCCTTTCCCTACGGAGGCAAACAGCGGCAGGTCCAGGTCGATATCGACAGCCAGGCGCTACAGGCAAAGGGACTCTCTCCAAGCGATGTCGTCAATGCGTTCAATGCGCAAAACATTGTTCTGCCCGCCGGTACAGCCAAGGTTGGTTCATACGAGTATCAGGTCGAGACGAATAGTAGTCCGCAAACCATCCAGGAACTGAACGATCTGCCGATTCGGACAATCAACGGTGCCACCATCTACGTCCATGACGTAAGCCATGTCCGGGATGGCTTTCCGCCGCAAACGAACATCGTTCGAGTAGACGGGCAACGATCGTCGCTGGTTACAATTCAAAAGTCCGGCAGTGTCTCCACGCTCGATATCATCCGACGCGTCCGCGATCGCCTCCCGCAAATCTCCGCAGCCCTGCCTCCTCAATTGAGAATTCAGCCGCTGGCGGACCAATCCGTATTCGTCCGCGGTGCCATCAATGGAGTCGTTCGCGAGGCGCTGATTGCCGCTTGCCTCACCGCCATCATGATCCTTGTGTTCCTGGGAAGCTGGCGCAGTACCATCATCATCGCCGTCTCCATCCCTCTCTCGATCTTAGTTTCAATCATCACCATGAGCGCGCTCGGCGAGACGATCAACATCATGACGCTCGGCGGCCTCGCACTGGCCGTCGGCATCCTTGTCGATGACGCCACAGTCGAAATCGAAAATATCAATCGCAACATCGAGCTCGGAAAAGAGACAGAGCAGGCAATCCTCGATGGAGCCGCGCAGATCGCCATTCCAGCTTTCGTCTCGACCCTGTCGATCTGCATCGTCTTTGTACCCATGTTTTTCCTGAGCGGCGTCGCTCGGTACCTCTTTGTGCCCCTCGCAGAGGCCGTCGTCTTTGCCATGCTCGCCTCGTACTTCCTCTCCCGAACCATCGTGCCCACCATGGCAAAGTATTTGCTAAAGCCGCACTCTGAAGCAGCAGAGGAGGCAAAGAAGACGAGCCGGAATCCCTTCATCGTCTTCCAGCGAGTCTTCGAGCGCAACTTTGAACGCCTCCGCTCCGCATACCATAGTTTTCTCGCGATCTGCGTCGAGAGCCGAGCAATATTCCTGCTGTGCTTCTTCGGCTTCTGCCTCGTATCCATGGGGGTCCTGTATCCATGGCTTGGACAGGATTTCTTCCCCACTGTAGACAGTGGTCAGTTCAAGCTTCACGTGCGCGCACCAATGGGGACGCGAATCGAAGAGACGGCCAAGCTCTGTGACGAGATCGATCAGACGGTTCGCGAGCTCATCCCGAAGTCTGAGCTGGTGACGATCATCGACAATATCGGCCTCCCCTACAGCGGACTCAACCTGTCCTACAGCAACTCCGCACCGGTAGGCACCGGGGACGCGGACATCCTTGTCACATTGAACGAGGACCATCATCCCACTGCCCCCTATATGCAGGAGCTGCGTCGTCGCCTGCTGACGAAGTTCCCCGGAACAACGTTCTACTATCTTCCAACCGATATCGTCAGTCAGATCCTGAACTTCGGCCTGCCGGCCCCGCTCGATGTTCAGGTGGTCGGCAGCGATATTCAGGCAGACCGCGACTACGCCCAGAAGCTCCTTGCACAAATACGCCAAGTCGCAGGAACAACCGACCTCCGTATTCAGCAGCCCTTCGACGCACCGAAATTTACCGTGGCTGTCGATCGTACACAGGCACAACAAGTTGGATATACGCAGAGAGATGTGGCAGGAAACTTGCTCGTCACGCTCAGCGGCAGCTTCCAGACGGCTCCCTCCTATTGGCTCAATCCGCAGAACGGAGTCACCTACAACATTGCCATTCAGGAGCCTCAGTACGACCTGCAAAATTTGCAGGACCTTCGCAATATCCCTGTCACGGGTACAAATGGTGCGCCTCCACAGATCCTCGGCAATCTGGCGTCGATCACGCGAGGCACGGAGCCAGGCACAGTAAGCCACTACAACGTTCAACCAGTCATCGATATCTATGGATCGGTCGAGAACACCGATCTCGCGAGCGTAGCGAAAGAGATCGACAAGATCATCGCAAACAACAAGAAGTCGCTGCCGCGTGGTGCGCAGGTTATCGTTCGCGGCCAGATTCAGACGATGCGCGAGTCCTTCATCGGTCTTGTAGGTGGTCTCTTCTTCTCGATCGTCCTGGTCTATCTGCTGATCGTCGTGAACTTCCAATCATGGCTTGATCCATTCATCATCATCGCCGCGCTGCCCGCTGCGTTGTGCGGAATCGTATGGTTTCTCTTCCTCACCCATACGCGCATCAGCGTGCCGGCCCTCACCGGGTCCATCATGTGCATGGGCGTGGCAACGGCAAACAGCATTCTCGTAGTCAGCTTTGCGCAAGAGCAGATGGCAGAAGGGATGACCGCTGTGGAAGCCGCCTTATCGGCTGGCTTTACACGCTTCCGGCCCGTACTGATGACCGCACTCGCAATGATCATCGGCATGGTTCCCATGGCTCTCGGCCTCGGCGACGGTGGCGAACAGAATGCTCCATTGGGTCGTGCTGTCATCGGTGGCCTTCTTCTCGCCACCATCGCGACGCTTACCTTCGTCCCTGTCTTCTTCAGCCTCCTGCATCGCAACGATAAGTTGCCGCAGCAGCTCGCCGACGACTCCGATATGTAACCCTGTATGTGGCTTTCTGCAATGTGGAGAATGAGCAATGAGCAGCGAACAATATCATAATTCCGGTCACACTGAGCAGACCCCGGCCGTGTCGAAGACCCGCGTCGGAATCTTTATCCTTGTCGCACTGATAGTAGCGGTGATTCTCGCGATAGTCGGCATTCTTACCCGGGTGCATGCGCAAAAGCAGCTTGTACAGGACACCCATGAGATGGCCGTCCCCGAGGTTTTGGTCATCGACCCGAAAGAGGGAGCGCCAGCGCAGGAAATTGTCCTGCCAGGAAATATGCAGGCGTACACAGATGCCCCCATCTACGCCCGCACAAGCGGCTATCTAAAGAAGTGGTATGTAGATATAGGTGGCCGTGTGAAGAAAGGCCAAGTGCTAGCTGTGATCGATTCACCCGAGGTCGATCAGCAGCTCCAGCAGGGAAGAGCCGATCTCGCGACGGCTCAATCGAACCTGCAAATTTCGCAAACAACCGCTGCTCGTTATACAGACCTCCTGAAGACCAACTCTGTATCGCGTCAGGATCAAGAGAGCTTCGCAGCCGACGCACAGTCAAAACAAACCATGGTCCGCTCCGCTGAGGCGAATGTGAAGCGCCTTGAAGAGTTGCAATCGTTTGAAAAAATCACGGCGCCCTTTGACGGTGTGATCACCGCGCGCAACACAGACAATGGGCAACTGATCAACGCCGGCAATGCGAGCACAGCAACCACCGCAGCCCCTGGCCAGTCCAGCAACGGACGGGAGCTCTTCCATATTGCCGCAATCAATACGCTGCGCGTCTTTATCAACGTACCCCAGGTCTACTCCCGTGATGCGAAGCCTTCCACAACGGCCGACCTTACGCTCGCCCAGTTTCCGGGCCGCAAGTTCCCCGGCAAACTAGTGCGGAATGCCAATGCAATCGACCTCGCAACCCGCACTTTATTAGTCGAGATCGACGTAAACAACGCTGACGGTGAGTTGCTGCCAGGCTCCTATGCCGAGGTTCATCTCAAGCTCGAAACGGGAATGCCAACGATCATCCTTCCCGTCAGCGCCCTCATCTTCCGCACACAAGGGCTACAAGTCGCAACTCTGGAAGGGAACGACCACGCTCGTCTTACTCCGATCGTGATGGGGCGAGATTTTGGCACTCAGGTCGAGGTCGTATCTGGCCTGAAGGTGGGCCAGCGCGTCATTGACAGCCCGCCAGACTCGCTCGTCGACCAGCAACCAGTACGCATTATTCAGTCTAAACACGATACTGCTCAGCGCACGGTGAAATAAGGCAAGCCGTAAATCGCCCGTAATCTCTTTCCGCAGGAATGGGATACCCCATTCCTGCCATTTCCTCTTCGAGAAACAAGGGAAGCGTAACTTTTTTCTAAAAATAGAGTCTTCATAAGTGCAGGATTAACTGGCGGGGCTCAACCCGCTCGCACGGAGGAAGTATGCATCAACACGGCGGCTATCAAAGAGTCTCCAAAACGGTACTGGCACTGGCCGGAGTTGTTCTTCTTGGTGCCCAGGCTTTTGCCCAGACAAATCAGACAGCGACCGAGCCCGATGCGCAGATTGAAGCAAACGTGCTGAAGGCACTCGCCGGTTCGCCCCAGCTTGCGAGCGAAAACATTGTCACAAACACCGTCTACGGTACAGTCACCCTCAGCGGCACAGTGAAAGATGAACCCACCCGTCTGCTGGCCGAAAATCTGGCCTCGCGCGCAGAAGGCGTAAAAAAAGTAGTAGACGAACTGACCCTGGGCACTCCAGCGGACGCGCAGAACACTGCTCCATCGGCTCAGCCTGACGCTGATCAATCTCAGGGGCAATTGCAATCCGATGGCACCATGGCTCCCCCGCCGCAGAGCCAGGCCCAGCACGCTCCCGACCCCGACGTTTACGCCACACAGCACGGACTGGACACGCCCTCCGGCCAGAGCAATCCGCCGGACGACTCCGCCAACAATAGCCAGCCACCCCCCCAGCCAACCTACCGCCAACCCTACAATGGAAACAACCAGCCCTATCCGCCAAACCAGCAGTACGCCCAGCAGCCACCGCCCTATGGAGCCCAGGTTGGCGGTCGCCCAGTCACTGTACCTCCCGGATCCCTGCTTCGCATCCGCATCAACGAAGGCCTCGACAGCAAGCACACCCAACCCGGAACGCCCTTTGACGCCATCGTTCTCAACGACGTAGTCGCGGACGGCGCAGTCGCCATTCCTCGCGGAGCCAGCGTACAAGGGGTCGTCGTCGACGCCAAGAGCGGCGGCGTCATCAAGGGACACGGCGAACTCCAACTCAAACTCACCCAGGTCACTCTGGGCGGCGCAACCTTTCCCATCACCTCTAATGTCTGGACCCGCGACAGCGCAGACAAGAGTGGCCAGACCATCGGAAGCGCCGTCGGCATGGGTGCCTTCGGTGCCCTTATCGGTGCAGTTGCCGGTGGCGGTCCCGGAGCCGCCATTGGAGCAGCCGCTGGCGGAGCCGCCGGTATCGGCACATCCGCCGCCTCCGGAAGCCGCCAGGTCATGATCCCCTCGGAGGCGATCCTCACCTTCCATCTCACCCAGCCCGCACCCATGACCACCATCTCCCAGGCGGAGATGGATCGCCTCTCCTACGGCGTCCCGGCAGGCGCCCCGCAGATGCGCCGCCGTTATCCTCCCCCGCCTCCGGGCTATTATGGCCCCGCCTACTATGCGCGCCCGTACCCCTACTAAACCACCAGCAATCCCACCAGAGAGGAGGCTTAATACAAGCCTCCTTTCTGTCATTTGGCCTCCCATCCGCTCCCTGAGATGAATTCACAGCCGCACTGATTTATACTTGTCGCTTGCCCTGCAATCGGCGTGGCATGTGTCTCAGGACACGTTGCCATGTCGCGCAAAATCACGGGTAGGTGCCTGTTTTCCCAGAAAACAGGGCGCTCGAAGCAAAGGTTCTAGTCAAGCATGATTCGCATTCTGCAACAGGACAGCCGCCTCATCAAAATTATCTTTGCCGTGATCATCAGTCTCGCTGTGATCACCATGGTCATCACGCTCGTCCCGGGCATCTTCGACAACAGCGGCAGCACAGGCGATGCGACTGTCTTCGCCACCGTCCACAGCCCCGGCATCCTCGGGCGGCTCTCCGGCGACTCCAGTCAGATCAAGACCGCCGAGGTCGATCAGCTCGCCCAGCGGCAGCTACAGCAGCAGAAGCTGCCCGACTTCCTCCTGCCCTACATGGCGAACCGCGCCGGCCAGATCCTCGTCCAGCGCGCCATCCTCAAGCACGAGGCCGACCGCCTGCACCTCCAGGTCAGCGACGAAGATCTCCGCCGTGAGCTGAAGACCGGTCCCTTCGCCCAGTATCTCTTCCCGAACGGCACCTACATCGGCGACGACGCCTACATGAACTTCGTCCAGGCCGCCTTCCAGACCAGTCGCAGCGACTTCGAGTCGCAGGTCAAGCAGGATATGGAGCTGAACCGCCTCCAGGCGCTCATCACCGGCGGCGTCACCGTCTCCGACGCAGCCGTCCGCGACGCCTACCTCGTCCAGGGAACCAAGGTGAAGTTCGACTACGCCGTTATCTCTGCCGACGACGTGCAAAAGACCATCAACCCCAGCGACGCCGAGCTCCAGGCCTTCTTCAAGCAGAACCAGAGCCGTTACGCGACCGCCGTCCCTGAGAGCCGCAAGATTCAGTACGTCTCCTTCGACGCCTCCAACCTGCCCGGCGGCAAGCCGCAGGTCACCGACGCCGACATCCAGGCCTACTACAACCAGCATCAGGCCCAGTATCAGCTCAAGGATCAGGTCAAGGTCCGCCACATCCTCATCTCCGTCCCCCAGGGTGCCGATAGCAAGACCGATGCAGCAGCCAAAGCGAAGGCCGAGGACATCCTGAAGCAGATCAAGAGTGGCGGCAACTTCGCAGACCTCGCCAGCAAGAACTCCGACGACCCCGGCAGCAAGACCGCAGGCGGCGAGCTCGGCTGGCTCGATCGCGGCAAGACCGTCCCCGAGTTCGACAAGGCTGCCTTCTCGCTTCCTGTCGGACAGACCTCCGACCTCATCAAGACCCAGTTCGGCTACCACATCCTTCAGGTGGAAGACAAAAAGACCGCGCACCTCCAGCCCCTGGCTGAGGTCAAACCCCAGATCGTCCCCGTGCTCGAGCAGCAGAAGTCCGGCGCAGCCGAGCAGAGCTTCGCCCAGCAGCTCGCCGCTCAGGCCCAGAAGGACGGCATCGAGAAGACCGCCGCCGCTCACGGCCTCAAAGCCGAGACGACCGACTACCTCGGCAAGGATGGCACAGTGGCCGGTCTCGCCGACGGCTCCGCGCTGCTCACCCAGGCATTCGGTGTAGCCAAAGGTGCCGCTCCCGCTACCGTCTCCACCGGCGACGGTTACGCCGTCTTCCAGGTGCTCGACGTCAAGGCCGCCCACGCACCCGACTTCGCCGACTACAAAACACACATCCTCACCGACTACCGCGAGCAGCAGGTCCCCCAGCTCCTCAATGCGCAGCTCATCAAGCTCGATGATCGCGCCAAGGTGCTCAACGACCTGAAGAAGGCCGCAGCCGAGATGAACATCACCGTCAAGACCAGCGACCTCGTCGGCAAGGACGGTCAGGTTCCCGATCTCGGCGCAATGACCGGTCCCAGCTCGGTCGCCTTCACCCTTGCCAAGGGAGCCATCTCCGGTCCCATCAACACCGGGCGCTCGGGCGTCGTTCTCAGCATCCTCGACAAGCAGCAGCCCACCGCCGACGACATCGCCAAGAACTTCGCCCAGACCCGCGAGCAGTTGCTCAACGATCAGCACGAAGAGATCTTCCGCGTATATGTCGCCGACCTGACCCAGAAGTACGAGAAGTCCGGCGCCATTCGCTACTCGAAGAAGCAGCCGGCTCCCGGCTCCTCTCCCTTCGGCAGCTAATCTCGCCAAACCCGCAAACGGGCCTGTTCCTCCGTCGTTTACCGACAGGGAACAGGCCCGTTTTTTATGTTCGTAACATATGATCGCGGCAGCACAATAACAAGCGTCAAACAGAGTGGAGCATCAAGAGGGAATCAATGGGTCAGGATCGGCTGTCTGGAGTCTTGCTGCACGTAACATCTCTGCCATCTTACGGTGGTGTAGGCGACTTCGGTCCAGCCGCCTTCGCCTTCATCGACTTCCTCGCCGCAGCCAAGCAACGCCTCTGGCAGGTCCTCCCGCTCAGCCCTACCGGCTACGGCAGCTCCCCCTACTCCGCTCTCTCAGCCTTCGCAGGAAACCCGCAACTCATCAGCCTCGAGCGCCTCGCGCAGGACGGCTGGATCGCCTGGGACCGCATCCAGGGTCTTCCCGGCCACGACGGCCCGGCGGACTTTGAAGCCGCCACAAAACGCAAGCTGCCCCTCATCGAAGAGGCCGCAGCCAACTTCCTCGACCGCGCCCCCGACGACCAGCGCGCTCGCTTCCAGCAGTTCTGCCACGACAACACCTCCTGGCTCACCGACTACGCAATGTTCAACCTCCTCCGCCGCACCTACAACTACGCCAGTTGGCATGAGTGGCCCAGCGAGTTCTCCCAGCGTCAGCCCGACGCCCTCACCGGCCTCCTCAACGACCGTGGCCGCGAGCTCGCCATCGAGCAAGCCATCCAGTTCCTCTTCAGCGAGCAGTGGTCCTCCCTCAAGGGCTACTGTGCCGAGCGCGGTATCCGCATTCTCGGCGACGTCGCCATCTTCGTCAACTACGACAGCGCAGACGTCTGGACCAACCCCGACATCTTCGAGCTCGACGAAGAAGGCCGCCCCATCCGTGTCTCCGGCGTCCCTCCCGATTACTTCTCGAGCACCGGCCAGCGCTGGGGCAACCCCCTCTACAAATGGGGCCTCCTGCGCGAACGCGGCTTCGACTGGTGGGTCGCCCGCATCCGCCGCTCGCTCGCCCTCTACGACATGATCCGCCTCGACCACTTCCGCGGCTTCGAGGCCTTCTGGTCCATCGCCGCCGAAGAAGAGACCGCTATCAACGGCCAGTGGATCAAGGCCCCCGGCCACGACCTCTTCCAGCGCCTCAAAGAGGTCTTCGGCGACCTCCCCTTCATCGCCGAAGACCTCGGCCTCATCACCCCGGAGGTCGACGAACTGCGCGAGCACTTCGGCATGCCCGGCATGCGCATCCTCCAGTTCGGCTTCTCCGACCGCGGCAGCCACCTCTACCTGCCGCACCGCTTCGTCCCCAACACCGTCACCTACACCGGCACCCACGACAACAACACCACCCTCGGCTGGTGGCGCGACGACGCCACCGAAAACGAGCGCGCCAACGTCCAGACCTATCTCCAGACCATCGACCACGACGGCGAGATCGTCTGGGCGATGATCCGCGCCGCCGCCCGCTCCGTCGCCAACCTCTGCATCTTCCCCTTGCAGGACGTCCTCCATCTCGGCACCGAAGCCCGCATGAATCGCCCCTCCGCCGCCGATGGAAATTGGACCTGGCGCTACAACTCCGACGCCCTCCACCCCGACTTCGCCACCCAGCTCGCCGCCCTCATGGAGATGACCGACCGCGACGGCTACGAAGACCCAACCAAGGATTCAGAGACACCCAAGGAATCTCTGCACGAGTCTCTGCTTTGAAAGGGCGGGACTTCAGTCCCGCCATAAGTCTCGCCGTTGCAGCGTGGCTTTAGCCGCTGAGGGAATGTTGGAGACTGAATCAGACATTCTCCAAGTCCACCGAAGAAGCCCACGCGCCGGCAGAGCTCGGCTCCAGCGTTTAGACTAAAAACGAAGTCTATCTTTCAGGAGTATTCATGCCTCTTTCCGGCGAAGCAATCCGCACCATGAACTATGTCGACGATATCTCGGTGACGCTCCGGCGCATCCTCGCCGTCCTCCCCTCCCTGACCGACGAAGACAAGCAGCGCGTCGCCGATCACTTCCGCGTTGCCGAGCCCAGCTACGAGTCCGTACTCACTGCCGTCTCGGCCAAAAAGTAATGCCGTCCACCTTCCCCGCCCATCCAATCCGGACGGTCGCCGTCATCGGGGCGGGGAAGGCCGGACGCAGCTTCGCCCTGTCCTGCACCGCAGCAGGCTTCCACGTCGTCCTCGAAGACGTCATGCCCGCCAACCTCCGTCAGGCTGAGGCCGACTTCTCGGACATGCGCCTCCACGCCGCCCCCGGCCAGCTCCAGCTCGCATCCACCGTAGAGGACGCCGTCCACTCCGCCGACATCGCCATCGACTTCGTCCCCGACGAGCTCGAATCGAAGCTCGAAATCCTCAGTCTCCTCGACCGCATGGCCCCTCCCCGAACCATCCTCTGCACCCCCACCAACACCATCAGCATCACCGACCTCGCCTCCTGCACCTACCGCCCCGACCGCATCCTCGCCGTCCGCGGAACCCTCGGCCAGCACATCCGCCTTCTCTATCCCGCCACCGCAGCCCCCACCGCCCTCTCCACCACCGAACACTTCCTCCAGACCATCGGCAATCAGGTCACCCCCCAGCCCGACCCCGACCTCCCCATGCTCATGAAGAACATCGTCTACACCCGCTAAGGCTGACTCTCGTTCTCTCCATCACCGCAAACAAACTGCCATCCTGAGCGCAGTGCAGTCGAAAGACCTGCGGTTGCATTCGTTCTTGCAGCGTTCTGTTTTCCAAAAAATAAAAGGGAACTCGTCATCCCCCATATACGTAACGTACGATGGATACCCTGAGTCCAATCACCCCATGCGCGCCCTTATCGACATCTTCGGCCAAGTCTTCCGAGCCATCGGCGCCAACAAGCTCCGCTCGTTTCTGACCATGTTCGGCATAGCCTGGGGGGTCGCCTCGCTACTCCTGCTCATCGGCCTGGGCGAAGGCTTCCGCTCCGGCCAGCGCCGTAGCCTCGCCCAGGTCGGCGACGACGTTATCATGATGTTCGGCGGCACCATCCCCGCCCTCCCCAACCAGCACACCGGCATGCGCCCCTACAAGCTCACCCTCTCGGACGCCGAAGCGATCCGCGCAGGGGCCCCCCACGTCCGCAACGTCACCGCCCTCATCAACCGTGGCGACCTCAAAGAGGTCAGCGAGTTCTCAAGCGCCGGCGGAGCCGTCATGGGCGTCCAGCTCAACTTCCCCGACATCCGCCACCTCCCCATCGCCCAGGGCCGCTTCCTCGACGCCGACGACCTCGCCCAGCATCGCCTCGTCGTCGTCCTCGGCCAGAAAAACAGCAATCTTCTCTTTCCCGGCCGCCCTCCACTCGGAGCCTTCATCACCATCAACGGCTACCGCTTCCAGGTCGTCGGTGTCGCCGCAAAGATCGGCCGTGGCAACAACGACGGCGATAACCAGAAGATCTACATCCCCCTCACCACCATGATGGAGCTCTTTCCCATCACCGGCGACAACATCCCCGAGGACTCCGTCTACTCCATCCAGTACCAGCCCACCAGCGAGTCCCTCAACGAGACCGCCAAGACCGAAGTCCACCGCATCGTCGCCGCCAACCACGGCTTCACCCCCGACCTCAAAGACGCCTTCGAGGAGTGGGACACCATCAAGTCCATGCAGACCGTTGGCCTCATCTTCACCGCCATGGACTTCTTCCTCGGCGGTGTAGGCATCGTCACCCTCGCCCTCGGAGCCGTCGGCATCGTCAACATCATGCTCGTCACCGTGCAGGAGCGCACCCGCGAGATCGGCCTCCGCAAAGCCTTGGGCGCCACCAATCGCAGCATCATGACCCAGTTCTTCCTCGAAGGCCTCATCCTCACCGGCCTCAGCGGAGTCATCGGCATCGGTGGTGCCGCCGCTCTCATGACCTTTCTCGGCTCCCTCATGGGTGACAACCAGATGGGCTTCGACCCACCTCGCCTCGTCCCCTGGTCCGCCGCCATGGCCGTCGGCACCCTGGCCCTCTGCGGCATCGTTGCAGGCATCTACCCGGCCAGCATAGCCGCGCACCTCGAACCCGTCGAAGCCCTCAGGAAAGAGTAGCTCATGCTGAAAGACATCTTCGGTCAGGCCATCGAAGCCATGCGGCACAACGGACGCCGTACCGCCATCACCATCGTCGGCATGGCCTGGGGCATCGCAACCGTCGTCCTTCTCCTCGCCTTCGGTGCAGGATTCGGCCGCGCCTTCGAAGCCATCTTCTCCCAGTTCGGCACCAACATGATCGGCGTCTTCCCCGGAACCACCAGCGAGCAGGCCGGCGGAGCCAAAGCCGGCGTCAAGGTCCGCTTCACTATGGACGACGTCGAGCGCATCCAGGAAGGCGTCCCCGGCATCATCCACGTCTCGCCCGTAGACTTCAAAAACGTTCCCGTCTCCAACGACCTCCACAACTACACCTGGGAGGTTGACGGCATCACTCCGGAGCTATCATCCATCATGAAGATGGACCTCAGCGCTGGCCGCTTCATCACTCAGGCCGACCTCGTCCAGCGTGCCCACGTCGCCGTCATCGGCTCCGAGGCCAAGACCAAGCTCTTCTCCGGCCTCTACCCCATCGGCGAAACCATCCACATCAACGGCGTAAGCTTCCAGATCGTCGGCGTCCTCAAGCCCAAGATGCAGGAGGGCGACGACAACGACAACCGCATCACCAACATCCCCCTCAGCACCATGAGCGACCTCAAGGACACCAAGTACCTCGGCGGCATGTGGATGAGCTTCCAGGGCGACCACATGGCCGTCGAGCGTGCCCTCCGCAACACCCTCGGCATGGCGCACGGCTTCCGCCCCTCCGACCACAACGCCATCTACGTCGCCAACCTCATGGAGCAGCTCTCGCAGTTTCGCCTCATCAGCATCGCCCTCCAGGTACTCCTGCTCTTCATCGGAGCCCTCACCCTCGGCATCGCCGGTATCGGCCTCATGAACATCATGCTCGTCAGCGTCCAGCAGCGTACCCGAGAGATCGGCGTCGAAAAAGCCCTCGGTGCCCGCAAACGCCACATCCTCTTCCAGTTCCTCGCCGAAGCCCTCGTCATCTCGAGCGTAGGCGGTATCGGCGGAGTCATCCTCGCCTACGCCGTCTCCAAGGCCATCGGCAGCGTCACCTTCTACAGCGCCATCGCCGCCAACGCCACCGACGCCGACATCCACCTGCTCATCTCCCCGCACATCGTCGTCATCGCCACCTCCATCCTCATCCTCGTCGGAACAGTCAGCGGCATGATCCCCGCCATGCAAGCCGCCAACCTCAACCCCATCGAAGCCCTCCGCTACGAATAAGCAGCAAAAAGCTGTCAAGCCCCAATAGTCGAACCTCTACATCCATAAATCGCTATAAGCAGCACAAAATAAAGCGAAATCTCGATAAAATATTTTGCGAAAAAATGTGCTCATTTACCCACTTCAACCAGATAAACTAAATACAGGACAAATACCCAAAACACAGGTATAAGAGAAGACGCTCCAGCGCTTAGCTATCTCCTTTAGAATCTTATATTTGACACCTAAGTCGTGTGTTTTCTTATATTTGGGTGTATGTAAAATCGTTATAGCGTTGCAAACAAAAGACTTCCCTCGATAGAGGGTGGGGGGAGGGGGGTGTTGTTGCTTTTCCTTCTAACTCCTCCACAACACTGTCATCCTGAGCGAAGCGCATAGCGCTGAGGCGAAGGACCTGCGGTTGTCTTTGCTCTTGCCGTTGCTTGTTCTACCCCGAAGCTACCCCAGATAGCGCACCGTTCGGGTGTCCCGTCCTTCGCGCCTTTGCGAAGGACGGGGTGCAATCAGATCCGTAGCGGGGTGATAGTGAAAATGCCCTAATTATCCGTCTGAGGCTTCTTATAAGGCTTCTGCATCAAAGCCCGAGCCTCATTCACCGCACCCTGCGTATTGTCGTTCGTCTGCACCGCCAGCCGATACTCATTCACCGCCCGGTCCCGCTGCCCGGTCACATCGAAGATCCTCCCCAGCTCAATGTGGCTCCAAACCTCGACCCACCGCGGATCGCCATCACCCCGCAGCGCATCCCGGAACGAGTTTGCCGCAGACTGATAGTTCCGCTGCATGAAGAAGATCTCCCCAATCCGATAGCTAGCCAGCGAACTCGTCTTGTTCACATCCAGTGCCTTCTGATACTCCACCAACGCGGCAGTCATATCGCCCTGCGCCACCAACTGCTGCCCACGCAGCACCGCCACCCGCACCGCCAGATCCGGCGTCGTCTTCAGCACCCAGTCCTCCGGATCGATGCTGATCTTCCTCGGACGCCCGAACGTCTCAACCGAGAACTGCGACTCGGTTCCGCTCACATCCACCCGCCGCAGCTCCGTCTTTCCATCCGTCTCGATCCGCAGCTCCACCGGCATCCGGAACAGATCGAGGTCCTGATCGATCGACCCCACCGTGCGGAACCCCTTGTTATTCCCCAGCCGAAAAACCGAATATTTATTGGCAAAGTTCGGCGCACCCGTCCCATTCAGCCACTGCGCGAAGAACGGCTCCAGCTCAAGCTGCGACTGAGCCTCAGCAACCTTCTGCACCTCGCTACTGCGAACGCCCTTGTCCCTATATTGCGACAAAACGCCGCGCAAAAACTTCTGAAAAACATCGTCGCCCATCTCCCACCGCAACATATGGAAGACCATCGCGCCCTTCTCCAACGTCATCGACTGGAACTGCGGCGAGAACGGATCGAGCCGTCCAAGACTCGTCAGCGGCTCCGTATCGTAAGCCAGCGCGCCCGCCGAAACATCCGTGATCGCAGCTTGAAAGGCATTCTTTCCCGCCGAATCCTCCAGATACATCAGCTCCGCGTACCGCGACATCCCATTCGTGATCCACGCATCGTTCAGCGTCGCCGGCGAAACCTCGCTGCCCCACCATTGATGCGCCAGCGTATTCGACAGCAGCCGTTGCTCGTTCCGATCCGCAATGCGCTGCCCGCTGATCCCCGCAATCTCCGGAGCCCAGGCAGCCGAAACCGCATCGTCCGGCAACTCCACAACATTCATCCGGTTCGACTCAAGCTGCCCAAACGTACTGCTCATATATTCAAACTCACGCGCCGTCAGATGCAGAAAGTCCTGCGCAAACTCCTTCCGCTTCTCCGTCACATATACGTGGATGTTGACGCCCGCTCCTGTAACCGGCTCCAGGAACTTGCCCGCAATGATCGTCCCCGGAAACCCCGGCTTCGTCCAGTTGAAGCTGTACTCGGTCCGCTTATCCGGGAGAGCTTTGTGTCCGGTCTCGCCGCTCCCCACAACGCGCTCATCGGAGGGAACACGAATATGCATCTCCGCCGTAAACCGGTTCGTAAACAGCCCCGTCATCGGAAACCAGCGTCCTGCATAGAGCAGGATGCTGATCGGGTCGGCGACCGCAGCCAGCTTGATCCCCTCAGCCGGACTTGTATCCGATCCCTTCAACACGCCGCTGTACTCGAAGCTAAAGGTCGTCGAAGCACCCTTCGCCAGCGGAGAGTTCAGCGGCACACGCACCGTGGAGTTCGTCGTCAGCCGTTCCGGCGTCAACACCTTTCCTATCGCATCCGTCAGCTTTGTGATCGCCAGCCCATTATTCAGCTCGAAGGTGACCGTATTCAAGTCCTCCAACGCCGTCAGCGTCACCGCCGCAGTCGCCGTCAGCTTGTTCGCCTCCGGATCCAGATCGGCGCTGATGACATAACCGGTAATCTGCATCTGCGGTCGGATCGGCGCAGCCCAAAGCCGTTCGCTGGCACCAGAGATCAGTACAAAGGCCGCAACCGCGGTAAGTAAAGGCTTGATACGGAAAACCATGCAGGCAGAATCCTCGAATGATGTTCGCTGTCGATAGATTAGACGCTATCGCAGGGAATTGGGCCACTGACTCAAACCCGTTACCCCAATAGTGACTGTACGGTATCGCAAACCCGGCAGATTGGACTCGACCCAGCAGAAAGCATCAAGCTTCCGCGCACCTCAGCCAACTCAGCAATCATCGTCTCTCGAGCCGGACCATCCTCCAGCAGAGGACGTAACGCCGCAACCAGGTTCACCGCCGTAAATCGCTCCTGCAATAGCTCCGGAACGATCCGCCTTCCCGCGATCAGGTTCACCATCGCAATCGGCAGATTGCCCACCTCATCCAAAGGTGCCGGAATCTCCACCGGATACCGCACCAGCCGCTTCGCCAGCCGGAAGGTCAGCGGCGACACCCGATAGACCACCACAAACGGGTTGCCGATCACCGCTGCTTGCACCGTAGCAGTCCCACTGGCAACGATGCTCGCCCTCGCATGGTGCATCGCCGCCCGCGCGTCATCGACCAGCGTAATGGAATCGACCGCGCCAAACTCCTGCAAGGCTGTCCGCACAAACTCCATCCCAACCGTACTCGCAACCGGAAGCAGTACTTCATAAGATTGCTCTTCACGGAGTTGCGCCGCAGCCTGAACCATCTCCGGAAGGTTTAGGTGAACCTCTTTGCGCCGGCTTCCGGGCAACAACGCAATCCATTGCTTCGCCGGGTCAAGCCCATACTGCGCAGCAAACTCTTCCCGAGTCTGCATCGGTAACGGCAGTGTAGCTAGTGGATGCCCGACAAACTCCGCCTCAACGCCACGAGCCCGATAGAACCGCTCCTCAAAGGGAAAGATCACCAGCATCCGACTGATGCGTTGCTGAACCCAGCGAAGACGGCTGCGCTTCCACGCCCACAGTTGCGGACTGACAAAGTAGACGACCGGAATCCCAAGCCGCTTCAACACCTTCGCAAGCCGGAAGTTTACATCCGGAAAGTCGATCAGCACCGCAATATCCGGCCTGCGAGCCTTGATCGACGCGACCAGCCTCCGATACTCCGCGTAGATATGCGGCATGTGACGGACGACCTCGGTAATTCCCATTACCGCCACATCCTCGGCACGAACAATCCGCTCCAGTCCAGCCGCTTCCATCTCCGTTCCGCCTAACCCAAAGCAGGTCATTCCGGGGATTCGAACTCGCATCTCGGCGATGATTTGGGCACCATAATGTTCCCCGCTGGCCTCACCAGCCGAGAGAAAGATCTGTGGAGAGAGTTTCTTCGGAGGCTCAGGAAGAGATGGCATCCGTAAGCTGCCCTTCCTGAAGGTTGCCGGAGGAGGTCTCCTGGTCGCGATACTGAAGTTGATAGAGCTTCCAGTAGAGCCCACGCTCGGCCAGTAGCTGCTGGTGAGTGCCGCGTTCGCGAAGCTGCCCCTTATGCATAACGAGGATGCTGTCCGCAGTCTGGATGGTCGACAGCCGATGCGCGATGAGAACCGAAGTGCGCCCAGTAATCATGCGGGAGAGCGCGAGCCGGACGCGCAACTCGGTCTCAGTATCGACTGACGACGTAGCCTCGTCGAGGATAAGAATGCCCGGATCGTGGGCAAGGGCACGAGCGAAGCTGATGAGCTGCTTCTGGCCAGTGGACAGCGTCGCTCCACGCTCGCGGACGGGCTCGGCAAAGCCAAGCGGCTGGGCGCGAATGAAGTCGCCGACGTTGACCTCGTCGGCAGCTCTTTCGAGCCTCTCATCGGTAATCCATTTGGAGCCGAGGCGAATGTTGTCTGCGATCGTCCCGGTAAAGAGGAAGGGATCTTGCAGAACGACGCCAAAACGGCGGCGCAGAGCGTTTAGGTCTTGCTCGCGGACGTCAACACCATCCACCAAAATCTGGCCATGCTGGATATCGTAGAAGCGCATCATCAGGCCAGTGATGGTGGTCTTACCCGCTCCAGTGTGTCCGACGATCGCGGCGGTCTCGTTCGGCTCGATGACGAAGCTGACGCCACATAGAATCCACTCGATATCGGCGAAGGTACGCAGGTCGTCATTGGAGGCTGAAGCGACACGCGCCATCTGCGCCTCGTCGAGCGTCTGGTAGGTAAACCAGACGTTACGGAACTCGATGCGGCCCGATTTATCGCCTGCGACAGGCGTAGTTGGCGAGAGAATCTCCGGCTCAGTATCGAGCAGCTTGAAGACGCGCTCGCTTGCCGCCATGGCAGCTTGCAGGATGTTGTATTTCTCGCTCAGGTCCATGATGGGCCGGAAGAATCGCTGCGCATACTGCATGAAGGCGATGAGGACGCCAAGAGTGACGATGCCGTGGAGGACACTGTAGCCGCCGTGCCAGATGATGAGGGCGATGGCGATGGAGCTGAGGAGTTCGACGACAGGATAGTAGACGGCATAGGCGAAGATGGCATCGGTCCACGCCTGCTTGTTCTCATAGTTGACCGCAGAGAAGTCGTCAAAGGCGCGGCGCTCACGATTGAAGAGCTGCACCACGGCCATGCCGGAGACGTACTCCTGCGTAAAGGTGTTTATGTGCGCGGTGGCGGCACGCTGGCGACGGTAGCTCTGGCGCACATACTTGCGAAAGACCTTCGTCGCATACAGGATCGCCGGAAGGACAAGAAGGGTGAGCAGGGCGAGCAGCCAGCTCATGCGGAGCATGATGATGACGATGAAGGTGAGGACAAAGACGTCCTCGAAGATCGCGAGCACCCCGGAGGTAAACATCTCGTTGAGTGCATCGACGTCGGAGGTGACGCGGGTGACGAGTTTGCCGACCGGGTTGCGGTCGAAGAAGGCAGGCTGCATGAGTTGGATGTGGCGGAAGATCTGGCGGCGGAGGTCGAACATAATCTTCTGGCCGGTCCACTGCATGAGGTAGGTCTGGAGGAACTCGAGCGCGTAGGTAAAGAGGAGCGACCCGAGGTAGAGCGCCGCCAGCTCGGTGATGCCAGTCATAGGAACGGGGCTGAGCTGGCGCGAAAGCCAGGAAGGGTGCGGGTTGGGCACATCCGTCATGTAGGTGTCGACGGCGACCTTGACGAGGAAGGGTCCCATGACATCGCTGGCTGCCTTGAAGAAGATGGCGGCAGCAGATAACCCAGTCTGAAGGCTGTAAGGACGCAGATAGGTCAAGAGGCGACGCATCAGACGTCCGTCATAGGCCTTGCCGACGACGTCATCGTCTTCGCTCTTTTTGGGGCTCTTCTTCGGAAGAGCCTTCGTCTTGTCATCCAGCTTTTTCTTGTCTGCCATGCGGTGTCTTCATTCTAGATGCTGCTGGACCGCTCGACCGACCAGAAGATTTGACGACCAAAAAGAAATTGCTGAATTTGGAGCTCTTATGCCGCCGCCCAGCATACGGCCAAGACCCTGTTGTCCAGCAACTTACCCATGAAACAATAGGGAAGGTATGACGTGGGTGCGATGAGTTCTTTGGGCGTGTACATCTCGGTGCCGTTCTGCAAGGCGAAGTGTACTTTCTGTAACTTTGCCTCCGACGCCTTTGGCTCCGGACGTATGCAGAGCTATACGGATCGGCTCTGCCAGGAGATTGCCGCGGCCCGAGAGCGCGCCGGCCGGCTGGGGGCGGCTCTGCCGGACAGTGTTGACAGTATCTATTTTGGAGGTGGTACGCCGAGCCTGCTCGATGCCGAGCATATGCAGGCGATCTTCGAACGGCTGCGAGATGAGTTTCGCGTGGCGGAGGAAGCTGAGATTACGCTCGAATGCGCTCCGGGACAGCTATCGGACGGGACACTCGAAGAACTGTTGCGACAAGGAATGAACCGGATCAGCTTTGGGGTACAGAGCTTCGTGGATGCGGAGGCAGCAGCGGTCGGACGGCTGCACACGCGGACGATGTGTCTGGCCGAAGTGAAGCGGGTGCGTGCCTCCGGAGTGACCGATATCAATCTCGATCTGATTGCTGGTCTTCCGCTCCAGACTGAAGCGAGTTGGCAGTACTCGATCGCCGAGGCAATCGCGGCGGAATCGGCACATGTCAGCGTGTACATGCTCGAGGTCGATGAGGAGTCTCGGTTGGGCAGGGAGGCGTTGGCGCAGGGAGGACGCTATCACGCTGGAGAACTGCCTTCCGAGGACGAGACCGCGGAGTGGTATCAGATAGCGTGCGACCTTTTAGGCGCGGCGGGGGTCAATCAGTATGAGATTTCGAACTTTGCCCGTGCAGACCATAAGTCACGGCACAACCTGAAGTATTGGCGACGGCAGCCGTACATTGGCTTTGGGCTGGATGCACATTCGATGCTGTTGACCGAAACTGGTGCGGTGCGGCTGGCCAATACAGATGACTTGGATGCGTATCTAGTGCCCCCGTCGATCTCTGGGCCATTTGCGATTCGATCCTCGCAGCCGGAACCGGATGTGATCGAAAGGGAAGCAGCCTTCGAGGAGGCACTTTTCCTGGGGTTGAGGTTGAATGAAGGCGTTTTGTTCAGCGAGCTGCAGCAGAAGCATGGTGAGGTTCTGATTAGCAATACGATGCCTGCGCTCAAGGAGTTACAGCAGGCTGGGTTGCTCGATTTCGACGATGTCCGCGTCACTCTGACTGGTCGCGGACGCCTGCTTTCAAACGAAGTTTTCAGTCGATTACTCCTCCCCACGCTGGCCTGAGAGCAGCATATACACTCGAAGCAGGAGATCAGCAAAGACCATGTCCAGTAGTCCCGAAGCCATCATCGACCTGCGCAGCGACACCGTAACCCGTCCCACACCAGCCATGCGCGAGGCCATGGCTACAGCAGAAGTGGGCGACGATGTGTACGGGGAAGACCCGACCATCAACCGGTTGGAGCAACGGGCAGCGGAGATCTTCGGGAAAGAGGCTTCGATCTTCGTCCCGACAGGTTCGATGGGAAATCAGATTGCGATCCGGCTGCATACGGAGCATGGGCAAGAGGTCATCTGCGAGGCGCGGTCGCACATCCTCGACTGGGAGATGGCGATGACGGCGGCGTTCTCAGGCTGCCAGGTGCGGATGGTTGCAGCAGAACGCGGCATTCTGACATGGGAACACATCCGTTCAGCGATCGGTGTCGGCGCAAAGATGTACTACCGGGCACAGACCGGCCTGATCTGCCTTGAGAATACGCACAATATGGCTGGAGGTACGGTGACTCCGCTTGCCGTCATGGAGGAGGTCTGGGCAGGAGCGAAAGAGGCCGGCCTTCCGGTGCATCTTGATGGAGCGCGTATCTTCAATGCAGCGGCGGCGCTCGGAACGGACATGGCAACGCTGACGAGTGGCTTCGATACCGTCAACTTCTGCCTGTCGAAGGGATTGGGTGCGCCGGTCGGTTCGCTTCTTGTAGGTACACGGAAGCATATCGAAAGAGCACGGATCTTCCGCAAGGCTCTGGGTGGCGGAATGCGACAGGCGGGTGTGCTGGCAGCGGCGGGGCTAATCGCATTGGAGCAGATGCCCGCACGACTGCACGAGGACCATGCCAATGCGCGGCTGCTGGCGGAGAGCGTAGCAAAGTCAGATCAAGTAGAGATTGACCTGGATGCCGTACAGACGAATATTGTCATCTTCCAGTTGAAGAATGACGGGGATGCTCCAAGCCTGGTTGCGGCGCTGAAGGAAAAGGGTGTGTTTGCAAGTGCCATCAGCCCAAGGGTGGTGCGATTTGTGACGCACTTCGATGTGGATCGGGCCGCGTGCGAGCGGGCCGCTGCGATTGTGAACGTAGAGTTACAGAAAATTGCCTGAAAAAAGAGGCAGATTCATCTTGCGTTAGCATTACAGGGCGATCAGATGCGCTAACCTAGGTGCGGTAACGCCGTCCGCATGAACGAGGTGCACTTCTTTGAATCAAACGATCTTCGTCCTGGAAGATGATGCTGATATCTCTCGCCTGGTGCAGTATCACCTGGAAAGCGCTGGTTACGCAGTGCGTCCATACATGGCTCCCAGCCAGATCATCTCCGATGCAGAGCGGCAGCCGCCCGCGCTTTTTCTGCTGGATATCATGGTGCCTGGGGGAGATGGACTGGATCTTTGCCGCCGCCTGCGGCAGAATCCGACGCTCGCCAGCATCCCAATTATCTTCCTGACCGCTCGCGCCGCGGAGAACGACCGCGTGCACGGCCTCGAGCTTGGCGCGGACGATTACATTACCAAGCCGTTTGCGACACGCGAACTGGTGGCTCGGGTCAAGGCTGTACTTCGTCGCTTCGAGCGCCCATCGGGCCCATCGCTCATCAAGTTTGAGGCAATCGAAATCGACGCAAGCGCGATGCAACTTCGCGTCAACGGTGAGTTGGTGACGACGACCGCGACGGAGTTCCGGCTGCTCGATTATCTCGCGCGGCATCCGGGGCGCGTCTTCAGCCGCGACCACCTCCTGGACGCGGTTTGGGGTGATGCTCGCTTTGTGACGCCTCGCTCGGTGGACGTGTATGTTCGCCGCATCCGCGAGAAGATCGAGGCAGATGCAGAGACGCCGCGCTACCTGAAGACAATGCGCGGAGCAGGCTATCGCTTCGAAATTCCCAAGTCCGCAGCGCAAGCCTGAGCCACGGGAGCGACGAGTGAATCGCAGCTTCTTCTTTGATCTCTGGATGCGACTGGCCGCAGTCGCCATGCTGGTCGCGGCCGCGTGCTTCGCAATTCCTCGAAGCCTGTGGGCGATCGATCTTCCGCTGGTGCTGGCTGGTACGCTGCTTGCTGCGGCGTGGGCTTCCCATTCACTGCGGAACGCGATCATTCCTTTGAAACGCGGGACGTTGCCGGATGCGGATCATTCGAAACCGATCAATCCAACACGTTTCCGCGAGATAAATGATCTGGCTGAGCTGATAAGGACTGCATTTGTGCGCTCCGACCATGCGTTTGCTGCATCGGTAGAGGCACGGCAAGAGCTCGAGGCAATGCTCGACAGCATGCAGGACCCTGTTGTGGCGGTCGATGCAGCTGGACGCATTCAGTGGACAAATCAACGGATGCAGCGGTTGGTTCCTGGTGCGTCCTTTAGCAGTGCCATCCGCATCGGCCATGCTCTGGTGCAGACAATACGTGATCCGGAGGTGTTGGAGTGTGTTCGGATCGCTCTTGCTGAGCGTCAAGTGTCGGAACGCCGCTCGACCTCGATGATTCCGGGGCGGATCTTCGAAGTAAGTGCAGCTCCCATGCCGGGTGGCGGCGCGGTGGTCGTGCTGCACGATATTACTCGTATTGAAGAGGTGGAGAGGACGCAACGTGATTTCGTGGCAAACGTCTCGCACGAACTGCGCACACCGCTAACCTCAATCAGCGGCTATGTGGAGACGCTGCTCGACCACGAGGCCAGCCTGAGCTCGCAGGCACGAGAGTTTCTGACGACGATCCTCAAAAATACGACGCGGATGAATCGATTGACCGAGGACCTGTTAGTGATGGCACGAGTAGAGGCTGCGGAACAGGAGTTGCACCCGGCTCCGATTCCGGCGGACATTCTAGTCAGTGATGCGGTACAGGCGATGAGCGGCCTGGTACAAGATGAGGAGGCCGTTCTTGAGATCGGGCCGACGACCTCCTGCCATGTATTTGCCGATACCGATGCAATCCTTCAGGTGCTCAGCAATCTAATCGAAAATGCAATCAAGTATGGCAAGGCGAAAGGGGATGCCCGCTGCCGCGTTGTGGTGAGCGCTCGCGAGGTCTCAGAGCCTTTTGAGGCAGTCGAGTTCAGCGTGCGCGATTTCGGACAGGGAATCGCCTCGGAGCACCTGAATCGCATCTTCGAGCGTTTTTATCGGGTAGACAAGGCGAGGTCGCGTGAGTCAGGAGGCACTGGACTGGGCCTTGCCATTGCCCAGCATGTGGTGCAGGCCCAGGGCGGATGGATTCGCGTCGAGAGCGAATTGAATGCGGGAAGTAACTTTCTATTCACATTACCCAAAGCGCTGTACCCGACGCTGTAGCAAGGTGTTATCTCGCTTTTTATTGGTATGTAACCTTCTGTTAATGCGCGGGCGCGAGACTGAAGCGGTATGTCTTTTGATTCGATGTTGGTTCATATTCGAGGGGGAAACGTGAGATTTAGGGTAATTGCAGCAGCAGGCTTCCTGGCACTGACCGCGGCAGCGGCAGGTGCTCAGAATATCAATGGAGCGGGAGCGACCTTTCCCTACCCGATCTACTCCCGTTGGTTTAGCGAGTACAGCCAGGTTCACCCGAACGTGCACATCAACTACCAATCCATCGGTTCAGGTGGCGGCATTCGGCAGGTGTCAGAAGGCACAGTCGACTTCGGCGCGACCGATGGACCGATGAATGACCAGCAGATTCACGATGCGAAGGTCAAGACGATGCATGTCCCGACCGTTCTTGGTGCGGTCGTTCCCGTTTACAACCTTCCGGGCGTCAACCAGGAGCTGAAATTTTCCTCGGATGTGATCGCGGATATCTATCTGGGCAAGATCACCAAATGGAATGACGGACGTATCGCGAAGGACAACGTCGGCGTGAGCCTTCCGGATAAGTCAATCCTTCCGGTCTATCGCTCGGACGGAAGCGGAACGACCTACATCTTTACCGATTTTCTTTCGAAGGTAAGCACGGATTGGACAAGCCGGGTGGGCAAGGGGACATCGGTCAAATGGCCGGTTGGCATCGGGCAAAAAGGTAACGAGGGTGTAGCCGGGATGGTGCGTCAGTCCCCTTACTCCTTTGGTTATGTTGAGTTGATCTATGCGGCCCAGAATAAGATGCAGTTTGGTCTCGTTCGCAATGCTTCCGGCAAATTTGTGAAGGCTTCAACGTCTGGCGTTACCGCGGCCGCCGCAGCAGCTTCTAAGAACATTCCGAACGACTACCGGGTTTCAATCACCAACGCCCCGGGAGCGGATTCTTACCCTATTTCGAGCTTTACCTGGCTACTGATTCCGGTGCAGTCCGCAGATCCGGCTAAGGGAAAAGCACTTGCCGAGTTTTTGACATGGATGTTGGATAAGGGTGAAAACGAGGCCGCTTCCATGACCTACGCTCCGCTGCCGAAGGCGGTTCAGGATCGTGTTCGCATAACGATCCGGCAGATCAAGTAGGATATTTCCTGGGCGTGATTCTTTCCGGACGCGCCCAGGTTTTTTTCAATTTTTCTTTACCTGAGTTTGAATTGCAGGAAAAGGACCGTGTCTCCCAGCCGCATGACTCTTGAACGAGATCCTAAGCCTTCCGTATCGATGCCCCTCCCTGTGCCTGCTACAGTGGAGACCTCGTTTCAAGCCTCCGAGCCATCCACGCCCCCCTCTGCGGTCCGATCTTTCCTTCGCACAAGAGGGAGCGGGCGGATTGCGGACGCAACGTTTTCCGCGCTCATGCTGCTGTGCGCCCTCAGCATCTTTGCAATCGTCATCTTCATTGCGAGCATTCTGGTTGCGCGGTCGCATCTCAGCCTCGCCCAGTTTGGCTGGAAGTTTTTTGCTCGGCAGGCGTGGGATCCGGTCTCCGGCGATTTCGGAGCTCTACCGTTCATCTACGGCACTCTGGCGACATCCTTCCTTGCGCTTCTGATGGCAGTTCCACTGTCACTCGGAGTGGCCATATTCCTGACGGAGCTTTGCCCTCGGCCTCTTCGTGCTCCAATCTCCTTCCTTACGGAGATTCTTGCTGCGATTCCAAGTGTGGTCTACGGTCTCTGGGCCGTGTTTGTGCTTGTGCCGTTGATGCGCGATGTTCTTGGCCCCATCTTGTACAAATACCTGGGCTGGACAGGTTTTTTTGAAGGATCAAACTTCGGTGTCGGGTTGTTAACGGCAAGTATTATCCTCGCGATCATGATTCTGCCAATCATCTCTTCGCTGACGCGGGACATCATGACGGCTGTGCCGAATAGCCAGCGGGAGGCAGTACTCGCACTGGGCGCTACGCGCTGGGAGATGATCCGCACGGGCGTGCTGCGAAACTCGCGCATTGGTATCGTCGGTGCCGTGATGCTTGGGTTGGGCCGCGCACTGGGCGAGACGATGGCGGTCACGATGGTGATTGGCAACCATCCAGACATCGCTAGATCACTCTTCGCGCCAGGCTATACATTGGCCAGCGTTATCGCGAACGAATTCTCCGAGGCGACTGGCGATCTGTATCTCAGCGCGCTGATCGAGATAGGGTTGGCGCTATTTCTCGTAACCATCGTCGTCAATGCGATAGCCCGGTTACTGGTCTGGGCAGTCACACGCGGCGCACCGGCGAGGGTGGGGTAATCCATGAGCACACAACCAATCAACTTTCAGACAAAGTCGATGCGGCTCAATACGGCCCGCCGCAATGCGACCAACTACTTCATCAGTGGACTCTCGATCTTTGCCACCATCCTTGTCATTGCTCCCCTCGTAGCAATTCTGTTCTATCTGGTCTATAAGGGGGCGAGTTCGCTGAACCTGGCCTTCTTCACACACATACCCAAGCCGGTAGGCGAAGAGGGTGGCGGTATGGCGAACTCGATTATTGGATCGGGCGTTGTGTTGACGCTCGCGAGTTCGATGGGAGTTCCCGTTGGTATCGCAGCGGGTGTTTATTTATCGGAGTTCGGTCGCGGCAAGCTGCTGGCGAATCTCATTCGGTTTACGGCAGACGTACTGAACGGTGTTCCATCGATCGTGATGGGTATCGCCATCTACTCGCTAGTGGTTATGCAGCAGAAGCACTTCTCTGCATTGGCAGGCGGCATTGCGCTGGCGATCATGATGGTTCCGACCATCACGCGTACCACGGAAGAGATGTTGGCCACTGTGCCGCATGCAGTCAGAGAAGCCGCTCTTGGACTGGGTGTGCCAAAGTGGCGCACTGTGCTTTCGGTGAGCCTGCGTACAGCGTCGCCCGGCATTATTACTGGCTGCATGTTGGCCTTTGCTCGCGTTGCGGGAGAGACCGCTCCGCTGCTTTTTACCGCCTTCGGCAATCAGTTCTGGAGCTTCAAGTTGAATGAGCCCATCGCCGCGCTGCCCCTGCAAATCTACGTGTATGCCATCTCTCCCTATGACGAGTGGCATCGCCTGGCGTGGGCTGGATCGCTCGTTCTGATTGTTCTTATCATGGTTTCAGTCACCCTCGTCCGCATCTTTGCCAACCGCGGCGCACTCAAAGGAGCAAGCTAGTGGGAGTCGGCATTCAAGTCGAGAATCTGAACGCGTGGTATGGATCGACGCATACCTTGCAGGATATCAACCTGCACATCCCGGCGAACCATGCGACGGCACTCATTGGTCCCTCAGGTTGCGGCAAATCTACCTTCGTGCGTTGCCTAAACCGGATGCATGAGACCAATCCGATTGCACGGGCGACCGGGGTCGTGAAGATAGGCGACGTCAACATCTACACCAGTGCCTCGCCGGTTGAGATTCGCCGCCGCATCGGGATGGTCTTTCAGCGTCCAAATCCGTTCCCGACGATGTCGATCTATGACAACGTGGCAAGTGGTCTGAAGTTGAACGGCTTCCGCAATCGCAAAATCCTTGACGAGACAGTAGAACGCTCGTTGAAGCAGGCCGCGCTGTGGGAAGAGGTCAAAGACGATCTCAAGAAGAAGTCGGGTGCGAGCCTCTCGGGTGGCCAACAGCAGCGCATGTGTATCGCACGCGCTCTCGCTGTTGATCCTGAAGTGTTGCTGATGGATGAGCCTGCCTCAGCGCTTGATCCGGTATCGACTTCAAAGATCGAGGACCTCATCTTCCAGTTGAAGAGCCAATACACTATCGTCATCGTGACGCACAATATGCAGCAGGCCGCTCGTGTAGCCGAAAACACCGGCTTCTTCCTGAATGGCAAGATGGTTGAGTTTGATTCGACGCACAAAATCTTCACCAATCCTCGCGACAAACGTACCGAAGATTACATCACCGGGAGGTTTGGCTAATGGCGCGAATCAAGTTTCAACAGAGCCTGGATGACCTGAAGGAGCATCTGCTCGTCATGGCGGGGATGGCGGAGCAGGCCATTCAGCGGTCGATCGAGGCCTACCGTTCTCGCGATCTAAGCATCTGCGAGTTAGTCTTTCGTTCTGAGCCGGCCATCAACCGTTTGGAGCGTGAGATCGACCAGATGGCACTCGATCTGCTTGCCATGGAGCAGCCGATGGCGATCGATCTGCGCTTCATCCTGTCCGTGATCCGCATCAATGCGGATCTGGAGCGCGTTGGCGATCAGGCGGTGAACATAGCGGTTCGCGTGCGTGAGATGGGAGCGTTCGCCAATATCGACCTTCCAGTGGATATCCCGAAGCTGGCATCGCTGGCGTCAGCGATGGTGCGCAAGGCACTACAAGCTTTCATTGAGGCGGACGCCGAGCTGGCAGGGGCAGTACTGAAGATGGACGATCAAGTAGACGAGATGAACGACGCGGCGTTCTATGCGCTTAGCTCACTCATCAAAGAAAAGCCAGAGCTGACGCCACAGTCGCTCAATGCGCTGATTATCGCGCGGAATCTAGAGCGGGTGGGTGACCATGCGACCAATATTGCAGAGGATGTCATCTTCTGGGTGCGTGGCGCAGATGTCCGGCACAACAGCGTCGGCGCGTAGAACCGCTTTTATGTGGTCGTAGAGCTCCACCATAATGTGGAGGGAATCAGCGGATAGTAGAGCATCATGCGAATGCGGGTGTTCTGCGGATCGCTTGCGGTGAGGATGCGGGCATAAGTCTCCATCTGTGACGCGTACTTTTCTCGCTCTTTTAAGAGGAAAGCGTCGACGCCATCGCGGCCATGAGTGGTGGTCTTGAAGTCGACAATCCAGAGATAATCTGCACCGGGTGCGAGAGGTTCGGCCCCAGCCCGGAAGATGCGATCGATGCGAATGCTGGCGTGCCGTTCTTTCCATTGAGTCAGGGCATGTTCGCTCGCGGCATCCAAGTGGCGCGCAAGAACCCACTGGCCCTCAGGGTCTTTCAACGTGTTTTCTAGCGCCACGCGAACACGTTGCGCTAATCGCTCAACCATCGCCGGTGGCAGGCCATCACCACGCAGAAGGGCAGCGATGCGCGGTGTCCAACGCGGCAGTTCGGCGAGTAGCGAGTTGATGGAGTGGTCCTCGGCGATGCGCTGGGCCAGAAGCTCGAGGAAGGAGTGGACGGCGTTGCCGAAAGCACGTGCGGCGAAGGAACCTTCTGGGCGCTCGAACGATGCGATAGCATCCCTGGTCTCGACTGTCCCGTCAGACAGTGGCAGGTGTTGAGCAAATCGTTTGCTGGCATTGAAGTCCGCCGGTAGACGATGGAGTAGCTGCGGCCTCTGCGTCTCCATGCCCTCGGCTGCGATATCGATGACAGATTCCCTCTCAGGGAGCGCGGCTGGCATCATTGCAAGGATGCTTTCAGTGTCTGCGAAGTGTCGCTCTGCCGCAGGCCATGCTGCCTTGAGCAGGCTGTCTTGTTGGATACTGATTGCGCCCTTGCTCGTTCTCTCTGGCGAGGCGAAAAGATGCAGCTCTTCGCGGGCGCGTGTGCAGGCGACATAGTAAAGCCGCTTCCTCTCCGCTGCTTCGCGGGCGTTATGGATACTATTCAGCCAATCGTTCAACTCCCGGGAGGCTTCGCCTTTGCCCAGGATGGGGGCGAGCACGACGTGGGCGGAGTCCGCGTCCGTGGAGTCGAGTTCGAGCCATGTCAGCAGGCGTCCACGTGAGGACTGGCCTTTACGCTCGAGGGAAGGGACGATGACGACATCCCATTCAAGTCCCTTGGACCCGTGGATCGTCATCAGGTCGATCGCACCGGGGTGGACGGCGGCTTCAGCATAGAGCTTTGTCAGGCGCTGATCAAGTTGATCAACGCGGATTGTTTCTGTCTCTGCTTCGAGTTCGTCGAGAAGCTGAAGGTAGCGGTGGGCATTGGCCAGCTCTGTCTCGCTCAGATATGCGTCACCGCCGAGGGAACGCCAGCTTCGCTCAACCCACTGGGCATACGTTAGGCGAGAGCGTCGCTTTGCCGCAGCCTGCATCACACTCCATATGCGTTCGAGCCGCTGGCATCCATCAGGACTAAGAAGGTCGCCTCGACGCGAGATCAACTCCTCAACAGAGGTCTCTGCCCATGCGGGGTCATCCGCTCCGGCGAGCAGATGCAGATCGGCGAGAGTGAGGCCGCACCACGGTGCGCGCAGGATCGACAGCCATGCAACGCGGTCGGCTGGGTGAAGCAGGGCACGAGTGAGGGCGAAGAGATCGAGCACCTCCTGACGCTCACTAAGAAGTTCAATGTCAACCGCGCGGAAGGGAATTGATCCGTTGCCACCGTCCTGCTTGAGAGCCGTGACGATCTCTCCGAGATGGCCGCGAGAACGCACGAGGACTCCAATCTTCCAGGGCTCAGTTCTTCCGGGGGGCAATGGACGAGCACGCCAGCCTTCGGCGATGCGGCGGATCTCAAGTGCATCCTCGGCGGCCTGCCGCTTGCGCGTACCGTTGGGAGCATCCTTCGCGATGGTGTGCGGATGCCAAACCCTTCCCTGAGCATCTGTTGGGGGTCTGGTAGCCTTCGCCTCAGCGAAAGGCACATCCTCCGGATGAGCGGATGTGGCCGCAGAAGGGAAGAGCAGCGCGAAGTCCTCGTTAACTTGTTCGACGAGCGCACGCTGAGATCGGAAATTCGCTGTCAGCTGTAGACGGCCGACTGGCAGGTCTCCGAGCATCTCCGTGCGCATGGTTCGAACGAACCGCTCTATGCGGGCCTGACGGAAGAGGTAAATTGACTGCTTGGGGTCACCGACGAGGAAGACAGTCTGACTATGGCCGTCCCAGCCCTGTGTGAGCAGCTCGATGAGCTCGTACTGGCTGGTCGAAGTATCCTGCATCTCGTCGACCAGCAGGTGCTGTAAGCGCATACCAAGGGCGGCAGCAAGGTCATCTCCGTTGGAGTCCCTCTCAAGAGCAATACGGGCAAGCAGGCCGAGCTCAGCGAAGTCACACTCGCCTCGTTCGGCAAAGACGAATTGCAGCTCCACGAGGGCGCGGCGCAGGATGCGGAAGAGTGCCTTGGCGACGACCCACTGCTCCTGTGGATACCGTGCAGGAGGTAGCAACTTGACCTGGTCTATTGCGTGGAGAAGATCGTCGCGCTCACTGAGCTGCTGAACAATATCCTTGAGTTGAGAGGCGTGGTACTTTTCGAGCTCGAAAGACAACCAGTTGCTGCGGAAGCCGGAGCGCCAGCCTCCATCCTTCGTTGTCATTAGATGAATAAGAACGCGCCAGTGGGCAAGTTGCTCCGCGGTCTCACCCGGAACACTGTGCAGTCCAGCGCAGGACGCGATGGGCGAGGGAGCTCCTTTATAGCCAGGAGAGTGACCCATCTCCCCAGCGAGATGCGCCAGTTTGTCCAGGAGGGGAGAGGGGAAGGTTTTAGCGAGTTGTTGCAGCCCTGCGCAGATGGCACGGTCGAGGGCGCGCTCGAGTCGTGGGAGCACTGTGCTTTCCAGGGACTCGTCGCTCAACTCGGAACCCATAAGTGGGATCCACTCGCCCCATTGGTCACGCCATTGAAGCATCCCGGCGAGCAGTCGCTCGCACTCGGCGAGGTTGCCGTCGCGATGCAGCATCAGGACGCGCAAAGCTTTATCGAGGACCAGATCGTCGCCGCCAAGCTGCATCAGGGTGCGCCGTGCAGCCTCTTGGTGCAGTGGAGCGACGTCAAGCACAGGAGAGAGCTGGCCACCGCTGCCTGAGAGGACTGGAAGCGAGCGAGCTATCTCGGCGCAGACCGAGTCGATGGTGCGCATACGGAGACGTTGTGGACGTTCCAGCAGGCCCCAGCCAAACGCCCGATCGCGCATGAGAACCTGTTCGGCAAATATGCGGGTGTCGTGGTCGAAGGGATTGTTTGTAGGGGTGTTATTCGCGGCGGCATCGAGTTGCTTAAGAACGCGTTCGCGCAACTCCGCGGTGGCCTTGACGGTGAAGGTAATAGCCATCACCTGCTCAGGCTCGGTGACGCTCTCATCGGCCAGTAGCTTCAAGAATCGCTGAATGAGCAGCCCGGTTTTGCCGGACCCAGCGGGGGCCTCGACGATCCATGACTGATGAATGTTTAGGGCTGCTTCGCGCTGCTGCCAGTCTGGAGGGAGGCCAGCGCTTGGTTCCCGTTTGTCCGGTTCGGTTCCGACGAGAAAAAGGTCAGCCACGATCTGTCTCCGCTTCGGATTCGTCGTCGGTGTTGTCTTCGAGTTGGGAGATGTCCAGGCGACACAGCAATCGTTGCGTGCAGTATTCGCAGGTTGTGGGGTACTTCTTAGGACGGACGCGTATGTCTCCCCCGTGGAAGTCCTCGGCAAGGGAGGTAAGGACGCGCCGCCACTGCTCCACTTGATCCTCGAGTGTCGGTGCATCCTTCAGCTTCGCGCTCTTGAGCAGGATGCCGGACTGCGTCTCATAGCCGTGAAGCTCCATATCCTTGCCGACGCGAACCTTGGCGAAGGCTACCCCGGCGATGTCAGTGGACTCCGAGAGGACGGCATAGAGCGGGAGCTGTGGCTCGTCCGGGCGCTCGGTAAGCCATGCGCTCGGGCTGGCGTCGCCTGTCTTATAGTCGAGGATGACATCGCCGAATTCGGTCTCATCGATGCGGTCGACGCGGAGCCTGAGGCGCAGCGGACCGATGTGCGCGTCCTTCAGCTCAGTCTCGCTCAGCTTGACGGTGAAGGGAACGCTGCGCTTCATCTCGGCTAGAAGCCAAGGGTCGAGTAGTGCCACAAGCCTCTCGCGTTGGATGTCCATATAAGCTGCATCCCAGGAAGAGATGCTGAGTCTGTCCGTCTTCTCCAGCGCGGTCTCGATAGCCCGGGAAAGGACTGCGCGACGCTCTACTGTAGAGAGTGCCTTCAGAGCGGCTTGAGTTTTGACCTCTCTCCAGAAATGCTCGAGCACAACATGAACAGAGCTGCCTCGTTCGCGAGCATCCATGCCGGGCTCGGTAGAGTCTAGTCCCGTGGCCCAGAGGCGCTTTTCGGCGAAGGCGCGAAAACCACACGCCGCCTGTAGCCGGAGAATGTCTGCCCCTCCGCGAATGACCTGGTCCGGTATGGGAGGCAACGTGGAGCCGTCTTCAACGATTTCGAGCGGGACCACTTCGCGCGGTGGTGTTGCAGGAGCTAGGTGTTGGATATCGGCGTCATGAAGGGACAAGTCAGCCAGCGCGGTCGAGGGACGCTGTAGCCCATCGACGGAATCCTTTGCATAACTGAACACGACAATAGGAGCGCTGTGAGCGATGCGCTCCGTCGTACGGCGCGCTTGTCCGCTATCGGCGGCAGGATCGGTGCCGGGCATGGCCAGCTCGCGTTGAAGGTGCCAGGGTAGTAGGGGAGTAGTTCCGGGGCGCTGCGGCCATATAAGATCACCTGCACGAAGAAACCAGGCCGCATCGAACACAGAGCCAGCGGACTCGAGTGGACCCATGATTTGAACAGAGGCTCCACGCGATTCAGGAGCGAAGAGCGTGTTCTGCGCGAGGCGCTGGACGGTAGCGAGAGCATCGTGGAAGCTGATACGAATGCCTTCGAAATCGAGTGTAGCAAGCTCGTCGAGCAGGCTCTCCCATTTGCGGCGCGTTTGAAACTCGATGCTGTCGTCTCCTCCACTCCATCCGGCAGCCTCGAGGAGTGCATGGATGGCCTCTGCGCAGTCAGCAGATGGACGAAGGTCGCTCGCGGCGAATCCCTCGGCAGCGATAACGCGGCGCATTGCTTTGAGCGCGGTAATCAGGCGAGGAAGTCTTTGACTGCGGCGGGCTGCTTCTACAGCATGGATCATGTCGTCAAGAGTCATCTCCGGACGGAGCATGCGTGCGCGCCGCAGCTCGTAGGCGTCGAATTCTGCGCGGGCGTTGATCTCAACTCCACCCGCGAAGTAAGGGGACAGAAGCAAGTGGCTGATGCGATCAATAGTTAGCGGCTGGAATGTCCAGTGGAGCAAGTCAAGAGCCGTGGCTACGATCGGAGTTCGAGCCAAAGGAATGCCTAGGGAGAACTCAAAGGGCGTAGTAGCTTGCTTTGCAGTAATGTCTTCGAGCTCTGGAGCAAGAGTATGGAGGAGAACGCGATCGATCACCGCTCGCCTGTCCTCCAGGTCGGGAACGATGAGGGCGATGCGAGCTTTAGGGTGTTCTTCGAGATGACGGCGTGCCCAACGAGCACATAGAGTCAGTTCTTCGTGCTCGGTTTCCGCGGCAACTAGAGCTTTCGAACGGTCTGGCGCATGAAGCTCGAGCTCCTCCACGGAGATACCGGTGGCACGCAAGGCCTCAACAACGGATAGCTGCGCAGGCGTCATGCCATCGAAACCAACAAGAACATATCCGCGATCACTGAACGTTACGTGACCTGCGGAGACCTCCGTTTCGAGGATGCTTTCCATCTGCGATTGCGATAGATACCCTTCCGCGCGGCATCGCCTCTCAAAGGCGATTGCCCAGCGTTGAAAGGCGCGTGTGTCGGCGCTGACGCCGGCAGAGCGCAGGTGTCCCTCTCCACGATAGGCGGCGAGGTGGGACCATGCGTCCGAGGCCATCTCGGCGAGCGAGTCTGATGTGCGCAGGCTACTCCACTCAGGGTCTGCCGCGATAATCGAGCGCCAAAGGGCATGCTCTTGTGGACGGTTCAGTAAAAGCAGGTTGGCGTAACCGTCTACGAGAAGACGATGCCAGAGACTGGCAATCCAGACATCCCAGGCGAGAATTGCAGGCGGCGCCCAGCTAGGCAGACCGAGCGCTCGATTGTGGAGATCGAACTGATAGTGCAGTGTCCGTGCGGCTCGCTGGTTGCCGGTCAGAACGGTAGCACCGCGAGCAAGTGTCGCAACGATCGCCTCCGGAAGCAACGCCCCACCATCCATCCTTCGTTTATACGCCCGGATCAGGTGGAAATGCTGATGGGGACGATAGCAGAAAGAGGCTCATCGCTTGGCATCTCCATGACATTCCTCGAGACATTATCATTGGCATAGAGGTGGATACGTTGCGTCGCATTCCTTTTGTGCTTCTTCTTGTGCTTTTTACGCTTCCCGGTTGCCACCGAAGTGCCCCCGTAGGCGGCTCCTCGACGGCCAACTCTCAGAAGAGCTTTCCAGTACGTGGCAAGATTCTTGCCACAGATCCGACCCATGTTCTGCTGGATCATGAAGCTGTCCCCGGCTTCATGGATGCGATGACCATGTCATACAAATTAAAGGACCCGAGCGTCGTGAACGAGCTGCATCCAGGCGATCGCATCACGGCGACGATTCTGGTCGATCAGGATGCCGCTGGTTTTCGCAACCCCCAGCTCGACCACATCGTGATCATCGGACAGGCCAAGCCGGATTACCTGCCAAGGGTGCAGTATCACGTCCCTCAGGCAGGTGATGACGTGCCGAATTTTGAACTGTTGAATCAAAGCGATCGTCTGATTCATCTCTCGCAGTTCAAGGGCCGCGTACTCCTGGCAACCTTCATCTACACCCGTTGCCAGCTGGCAGATTTCTGCCCGCGTATGAGCACGAATTTTGCTGAGATCGATAAGGCGCTTGCGGCCGATCCTGCTCTGTATGCGAAGACCCATCTGTTGAGCATCAGCTTTGATCCTGCGTATGACACGCCTACGGTCTTGAAGAAGTATGGTGAGGCCTACACGGGGCGTTTCGCGAAAGAAACCTTTAGTCATTGGGACTTTGCCGCTCCACCTGCGGAGAAGCTTCCCGCCATGACGCAGTTCTTCGATGTAGGCGTAACTCCGGGCGATTCAAAGTCGTTGACGCACTCGCTCTCGACAGTTCTGATCGGAAAAGATGGTAAGGTCGTGGCGTGGTATCCGACAAACGACTGGAAGCCTGCCGATGTCGTCGCCGCAGTACGAGCGGCAGCCGCGAGCTAGCTGACAAATAGACCGTGAGCGGAACCTTCTTCTCGTAAGGAGCGTATCCCTGAGCGCACATAAAACTTAGTAGCTCAGGAGTTCCTCCTATGAAATCGATCTTCGCTCTACGGAAAATGCTGTGGCTGTCTTTGCTCCTTGCTCCGACAGGACTGGCCTATTCTCAAACTCCAACAGTAAAGACCGCTCCAGACCCGCTCTACCAGACGATTGCCTCGCTGGACGCCTCACTCTTCGACGCCTATAACCAATGTGATCTGGACAAACTGGGCACACTGGTCACCGACGATCTGGAGTTCTACCACGACAAAACCGGCCTCGCGGTTGGCAAAGCGACCTTCCTCGATAGCATCCACAAATACATCTGCGGCAAGGTTACGAGAGAGCTTGTCCCCGGCACGCTCGAGGTCTACCCTCTGCATGACTACGGTGCGGTCGAGATAGGCATACATCGGTTTCACCATCCGGGGAAAGACCAGACCGAGCCTCTGGGAGAGGCAAAGTTCGTCATGCTTTGGCAGAATAAGGGCGGAGTTTGGAAGATCTCGCGAGTCATCAGCTATGACCATGTAGCCCTGACGAAGTGAGACTGTTGGTGCTTCAATGCACCAACTCGATCCGCATCCGGTATCCTGAGATTCGGTAGTCTCAGGAGTCGTTTCTCATGGCAAAACTCACCATCGTTCTCGGTATTCTGCTTGTGCTCGTCGCCGCAGCAGGCTTCATCGCAACAGGAAGCTCGCATCCAACCGCTCTGATCCCCGGAGCGGTTGGCTTGCTCTTTGTCCTCTTTGGTTCTCTGGCCAATACCAGCGACTCGAAGAAGCGGATGCTCTGGATGCACATTGCGGTGACCGTTGCTCTGCTCATGTTCCTTGGGCTGATTCCCGCGGACATCAATGTCTTCCGTCTGGCGCATGGTGCCAGCTTTTCGCATCCGATCGCAATCGAGGAGAAAGCAGCGTCGTCGCTGCTCTGCCTGCTCTTCGTGCTCCTCTGTGTACGCTCCTTTATCAATGCAAGGCGGCAGCGTACGTTGGGGTAGGACAGAGTCAGAAAATACGGAAAAGTTGACCGAAGGAATAGACTAGAACCCATATGGCTCCTCCTTTTGGCTCTTCCAATGGCATGCGTTCGGTGGACCGCCCCACACGCGGCACGGGGCGCTCTACGACAGCGGAGTTGACAGCCAAGCGCCCCAAGCCGCCTTTGAAGAAGGTGTTGCCCGAGGTCTGGGATCTCGTCAAACCTCGCCGCTGGCTACTGGCTGGTAGTTTTGTGTTGATGGTCATCAACCGGGCCTGCGGTCTTGTGTTGCCGGCGTCGTCGAAATATCTCGTCGATAATGTGATGGAAAAGCACCAGATCCATCTCTTGCCGATGATCGATAATGTGATCGCGAAGCACCATATCCATTTGTTACCGATGATCGTTGGTGTCGTAGGCGTGGCCACGCTTGTACAGGCAGCTACGTCCTATACGCTGACGCAACTCCTGTCGAAGTCGGGTCAGCGGCTAATTGCTGAGCTACGGACCAAGGTGCAATCGCATATCGGCCGCCTACCGGTCGCCTTCTATGACGAGAATCGGACAGGGACACTCGTTGCTCGCATCATGTCCGACGTTGAAGGTATTCGCAACCTCATAGGGACCGGCATTATCGACTTTTTTGGCGGTGCGCTGACCTCGATCTTTGCCTTCGGATTTCTGCTACATCTCAGTGCGCGTATGACATTGTTAGCGTTCGTGATCTTAGTCGTCTTCGCATGCATTATGATTTGGGCGTTGACGGTCATTCGACCCATCTTCAGGGAGCGTTCGAGGATCAACGCGGAGGTGACGGGGCGGTTGACCGAGTCATTGGGCGGCGTACGCGTGGTGAAGGGATATCATGCTGAGGCGAGCGAAGCCAATATCTTTGCCGCTGGCGTAGAACGTCTGCTTAAGAACGTCATCTCTTCGATCACGGCGCAGTCGCTGATGAGTCTGACCTCGACAGGCATCCTTGGTCTGGTCGGCGCTATGGTGATGTACATTGGCGCGAGTCAGGTTGTTCATGGAACCCTGACGACCGGCGGCTATGTGACCTATGTGATGATGCTTGCGTTCATGATCGCTCCAGTGGCACAGTTTGTCTCCATCGGAACTCAGTTGACGGAAGCGATGGCTGGACTCGACCGGACCAACGAGATCCTGGCCGAGAAGGACGAAGACTCCGATCCGAAGCGCACGAATGCCATCGGCACCATCAACGGCGACGTCGTGTTTGAGGCGGTAAGGTTTGCGTACGATCCTGACAAAGAGGTGTTGCATGGAATCAGCTTCGATTCGAAGCCAGGTACCGTCACCGCTTTAGTAGGTTCCTCGGGCTCAGGCAAATCTACCATCATCTCGCTTATCTGCGGTTTCCATGATGCAACCTCCGGAAGAATTCTGGTCGACGGGGACGATCTTTCTAAGGTACTGCTCAGTAGCTATCGCAAGCAGCTTGGCGTAGTGCTTCAGGAGACCTTCCTCTTCGACGGAACCATCCGAGAGAACGTCCTCTTCAGCCGCCCCGCGGCTACCGAGGAGCAGTGGAAGGAAGCGTGCCGTATCTCCCGTGTCGATGAGTTCGCTGAACAGTTTGAAGATCAGTACGAGACCATCGTAGGCGAGCGGGGAGTGAAGCTCTCCGGCGGCCAGCGTCAGCGTATTTCCATCGCACGCGCAATCCTGGCCGATCCCCGCATCCTGATTCTCGACGAGGCTACCAGTTCGCTCGACTCCGAATCGGAAGCACTCATCCAGGAAGGCCTCGGCTACTTGATGAAGGGGCGCACGACCTTTGTGATCGCCCACCGGCTCTCAACGATCCGGCGCGCAGACCAGATTCTCGTGATCGAGAAGGGCGATATTCTCGAGCGCGGTACGCATGAGTCTCTGTATGCCCTGGGTGGACGCTATTACGATCTCTACACTCGTCAGCATGGTATCGAGCGGAACCTCTTCCTTGCTCCAGGGGAAGGCGGCAAGGTGGGGGAGGAGCCGGCTGCGGCGATCAGCCAGCTCCCGATCGAACCGAGTATCCTTTAGCCTTCTACCTCGAGCTGCCTCAACAGGAAGGCATAGTCGAAGGCGATCTCCTTTAGGTAATCGTAACGACCAGAGGCACCGCCATGACCGGCGTCCATGTTGATGTGGAGCAATAGAGGCGTGTCGTTCCGTTTGAGCGTGCGCAGCTTTGCAACGTACTTCGCAGGCTCCCAATACATTACCTGAGAGTCATTCAGGCTTGTCTTCACCAACATCGCCGGATAGTCGCCTGCCTTCAAGTTGTCGTAGGGAGAGTAGGAGGCCATGGTGTGGAATGCTTCCTCCTCGTTCGGATTCCCCCACTCTTCGTACTCCGCAACAGTCAAAGGAAGGCTGGCGTCGAGCATGGTGTTCATCACATCGACAAAGGGTACGTGCGATAGGACAACGCGGAAGAGATCGGCACGCAGGTTGACGACCGCCCCCATCAGCAACCCTCCCGCGCTTCCTCCTTCAATCGCAACACGGGCAGGATCACCGTAGCCCTTTGCCGTGAGCTGCTCAACGGCAGCGATGAAGTCCGTGAAGGTGGTTCGTTTGACGGCCATCTTTCCGGCATCGTGCCACGCATCACCCAGTTCACCACCACCGCGGATATGGGCGTAGGCCAGAACAATGCCGCGATCCAGAAGAGACAGGCGGGTTGAGCTGAAGCCCACGGGAAGGGGATAGCCATAGGAGCCGTATCCATACACGTAGAGCGGGCTCTTCGCGTCACGTTGGAAGGAATCACGACGATAGACAAGCGATACAGGTACGCGAACACCATCTTCCGCGTCGATCCAGACACGCTCGGAGGCATAGCGGGCCGAATCGAAGCTTCCAGGAACCTCTTGCTGTTTCAACAGGATCGACTTGCCCGAGGCGACGTCATACTCATAGACCGATGCAGGCGAAACAAGCGAGGTGTAGCTGTAACGGTACGCGCTCGTCTCGAACTCCCGATTGGCATGGCTTCCAGCAGAGTATGTCGGCTCCGGGAACTCAATGGGGCGCATATTAGCGAGTTGTCCGTCCTCTGCAAACATACCCACAGTAATGACGGGCAACCCAAGTTTGCGGTGAGAAGTGACTAGAAAAGAATGAAATAAGTCGAAGTCTTCAAGTGGCGCTTCAGAATCAAGCGCAAGAAACTCGGTCCAGAATTCGCGGCTTGGCGATTCTGCTGGCGCGGTGACGAGACGGAAGTTCTTCCCCACGTCATTGGTTCGTATATAAAAAAGCCCATTGCGGTGCTCAGGGTAGTACTCCTGATCGTCGATGCGTGGCGCGATTATCTGGAACTCTCCCTCCGACTCAGTGGCAGAGAGAAAACGATACTCGTTTGTCGTGTGGCTGCCTGCTTCCATCAGCAGAAACTTCCGGTCGCGAGTACGTCCGATGCCGAGATTGAAGCGTTCATCCTCTTCGACATAGATCAGCGTGTCATCTGAAGCTGCATTCCCCAGACTGTGTCGAAAGAGGCGATCCTGGCGCTTAGTCGTCTCGTCCTCGGTGGTGTAGAAGAGCGTCTTCGAGTCGGCGGCCCAAGCCAGAGATCCTACGCGCTCAGCGGTGTCGGGAAGGTCATGCCCAGTCTTCAGATCACGAATGTGTAGCGTGTACTGCCGGAAGCCGGTCTCATCCGTTGAGTAGGCCAGGGTGTACCCATCGGGGCTGATGCTCATGCCGCCCAGTGCCATGAAGGGCTTGCCTTCGGCCAGCAGGTTCACGTTGAGTAAGACCTCCTCCGGCTGTGTGTCATCGAATTTCCCATCGACGGCCCGCCTACGGCAGTGGATGGGATATTGCTGCCCGGCTACAGTGCGAGAGGAGTAGAACCAGCCATGGTCGGGGTAGGGAACCGACTCGTCGGTCTCCTTGATATGCGACAGCATCTCCTCATAGAGCCGGGTTTGCAGCTCCGCCGTGGATGCCATGGCATCGAGGGTGTAGGCATTCTCGGCCTCAAGATACGCGGTCACCTCCGGAGACGACTTGTCGCGCATCCAGCGGTAGTCGTCCTGGAGAGTAGTTCCATGGAGGGTGGTCGGTGTCGGCTCGCGCCGGGCGATTGGGACCTTTGTATCAGGTGCAGACTGAATCATCTTTTGGTCGAACTCCAAAAAATAGAATACAAGGTTCCGTCACTCCTCTATAGTTCTCTGGGCAAATGATGTAGGCAACCAGGATTGTCTTCTGGACACCCAATCTAGCTGTAACGGCGGGCCAGCAAGAATATCGGTCTCCAAGGAGGGCCACTTATGAATCTAAATCGCGTTCGTATCGTTTTACTTTATACGGTGACACTGGCGACCCCATCGCTTGTGGTTGCTCAGATGGGATCGCCAAACCAGCCACAGCAGCAGCCCGGCGGCACGCCCGGAGGTGCGGGGATGGCAGGCGCGATGACAGCATCTCCCGGTGGCTCTACCGAAAACCAGAGGATGACGGACAAAATATTCATGCACAAAGCCATTGAGGGAGGCATGGCCGAGGTTCAATTTGGCCAGCTTGCTGTTCAGAAGGCCGGCAATGATGACGTAAAGGCCCTCGGACAGACGATGGTGAACGATCACACCACTTTGAACAATGATATGAAGGCGATCGCGGATTCGATGGGCGTTCGGCTACCGAAGAAACTCAGTAAGCAGGATCAGGCAGAGAATGACAAGCTGACCGGGCTCTCTGGCCCTGACTTCGACAGAGAATATCTGGCTTACATCGACAAGGATCACCACAAGGATCTGGGAGACTTTCGTGTCGAAGCCGCTTCTGTGACCGATCCTGCCCTAAAGGATGCTGTTGATAAAGGCCAGAAGGTGATCTGGCAGCACACGAAGATGGTCGACAAGTTGGCCGAGGCAAATGGTGTCCCCGTGGAGAGGCATGGTGGCCACGCAACGCCTCCGACACCTCCGGTTCAATAGGTTTTCTGTTTCTTGGCTGTGTCGAGAGCAGCGTAGAATGCAGACAATGAAGCGCTTCTCCCGATGGCTGGTCGTCGTCTCCCTGGTACTGGCCTCATCACCCTTTCTGCATGCAGAGAGGGTCAGCGATCTCCCTGCCCCGACCGGCTATGTAAACGACTTCGCGGGCGTCCTTACCCCTGCGACGAAGCAATCGGTCGAGGATCTCTGTCTCGAGGTCGACAGAGAGGCCCACGCGCAGATCGCCGTTGTCACAATCAAGACCCTCGATGACGACCAGTCTATCGAAGAGTTCGCGACCGAACTTGAAGACAAATGGAAGGTTGGCCCCAAAGGAACCGACCGTGGTGTTCTGATGATTCTGGTCATGAACCCGACCAGGGGGCGCATCGAGGTCGGTTATGGCCTCGAGGGCATCCTGAACGACGCAAAGGTAGGCGATATTGGTCGGTCGATGGCCCCGTTTGCCCAGAAAAATGACTACAACCAGGCCGTACCACTCGGTGTTCAGCAGATCGCGCAGGTGATCGCGACAGACGCAGGTGTAACGCTGACGCCGGTTGTGCATCGCTATCGCCGCGTGCAGCAGGCTCCGGTCAGAATGAGCCTGACCCAGATCATTATCGGGGGCGGCGTAGTCCTGTTGGTCATCATTCTCCTGATTAGTACGGGTAATATCGGGATTCTTTGGTTCATCCTGGGCAGTCTGATGGGAGGCGGCGGCGGTGGTGGCGGCGGAAGGGACGACGATCGAGGTGGAGGCTTTGGTGGCTTTGGCGGTGGTGGTTCCGGTGGCGGCGGCGCCAGTGGGAACTTTTAGACAACGATCTCAGTATTGTGGATGGGAAGCATAGAATTGAAGCGAAGGATCGAGGACAAATGAAAGCTCTTTGGATCGTGTTGGGTGTTGTGGGATTGATCGTTCTGATGCTGCTTTTTGTGGGCGGCAGCTACGTAAGCGCAAAAAACACGCTGGTGCAGAAAAACGAGGACATTGACCGGGCATACTCGCAGGTCAATATTGTGCAGCAGCGTCGTCTTGACCTGATTCCAAACCTGGTGGCAACGGTAAAGGGAGCGACCGCGGAAGAGGTCACCGTGCTGACCAATATCGCGAACGCGCGCGCTGGCGTCCTCGGCTCAACCGACCGAGCCAGCAGCATTCAGGCAAACACCAAGCTGGACGTGGCGCTCGGACCGTTCTTCCGACTACAGGAACAGTATCCGAATCTGAAGGGAAGCGAGCAGTTCTCGCGTCTCTCGGACGAATTGGCTGGGACAGAGAATCGGATTGCGGTAGAGCGCAGCCGGTATAACAAAACGCTTGAGGATTACAACGTTTACGTGCGGCAGTTCCCCAACAGTATCTGGGCGAACATTGCCGGCTTCCACTACCGAGACGAATACTTCAAGGGAAACCCGGAGAACAGCACTGCCCCTAAGGTTGACTTCGGCAAGTAAGCCGTCTGCTACAAAATAAGAAGCCGTCGCATCGAGCGACGGCTTCTTATTGCTCGTAAAAGCTGATTAGCTGGTGAACGAAGCGACGGCGGAAGCCTCATCGTCCTTGACGTCGAACACAGTGTAGAGCTTGGTGATCTGAAGCAGATCCTGTACCTTCTTGGTCAGGTTGAGCAGCTTAAGCTCGCCGCCGCTGTTCTTGACCGTAGTGAAGGCGCTGACCAACTCACCGATACCGGAGCTGTCGATGTAGCTGATATCGCCTAGGTTCAGCAGAATCTTGTTCGATCCCTTAGCCAGGACATCACGAACGGCGTCGCGGAGGGTAACGCTGCCTTCGCCGAGGGTAATACGGCCGCTGAGATCCAAGATGGTGATGCCGTCCACCTGGCGGGTCTTTACTTTCATGCTCATGTACGTCTCCTTAGTTCCCCGACTGCGCGGGTGTTCGATGTTTAATCAGAGTAAGTTCTGTGCCGGGGTGTAGCTGGCGAAAGTTTACCTCATCCATGAAGGCTCGGATGAGAAAGATACCGCGGCCCGAACCGCGAAGGATGTTTTCTGGTGCCAGAGGATCGGGAATTGTCTCGGGATCAAGGCCCGGGCCCTGGTCGGCAATACGGATGATCATCGAATCGGCCGTCGCCTCGAACGATGCGGTGATCTGTTTGTCGGGATCGTATCCGTTACCATGGACAACGGCGTTGACCGCTGCTTCGCGAACGGCCATGGCGATATTGGGGACGGAGTCCTCATCGAATCCGGCACGCTGCGCATAGTCTTCCGCGGCCTGTTCGACCCGGTTGACGCTATCGAGGGAAGACTCGAGGGTGAGGTTTACGCGGCTGGTGATCGAATCTGCCAAGGCAATCCTCAGAGTGCGACGATTTCTGGGTGGTACGGAGAACCGCCGCATTCTTCGCAGTTTGCTTGCACGAACCGGGAATGTCAAGGACCGGATACCGTTGCGGCAAACTTCGATCTGTTTGAACGCGCAAAAAATTGCCGATAAAACCTTTTTCCGCCCGATCCAGTAGGCCCCTCACGCCTCCATCAAGCCCTTCAGAACGTTGTCATAACGATACCCTGGCTAGCTCTGTATGCCCTGCGAACGACGCGGGTACGATAGCATGACAGAGGTGCATGGCCGTAGGGCAATCTTGGGACGAGGTCAGTCGCTCCGGCATACTTTTAAATACAACCGAAATCATCCGGCAGGGAATTGAGTCGCCGATATGAACAAGCATGTCGTCAACAGAACCAGTGTTTCGGCGCTGATGGGCGCATCGATCTTCGATGCCTCCGGAGCCTTGTTCGGACGTGTGCGCGAGTTTGCCGTAGATCTGACGACCGATGTTCATCTGGTGAAGGCTCTGGTGATCCGGCGAGCCTCCGCGAAGACCCGTGATCTGCCGATTGTGCTCCGGATCGCTGAGATGCAACTCGACGAAACCAGTCGCTTGCGACTCGGAACTGACGCAAATCCGATTGAGCTCTCAGCCGACCACGCGTATCTGCTACTGGAGCGCGACCTGCTCGACCAGCAGATTATCGATGTCCACGGCCATAAAGTGGTGCGCGTCAACGATGTGGACTTGATTTGGTCTCCAGCCAGTGAAACCCAGCCGGAGCTGGCGCTACGCATTACAGAGGTCGAAGTCGGTATGCGGGGAGCGCTCCGGCGCCTTCTGAAGGGACTGCCCGCACCCGCGGTCGATCAGCTTTCACGTCGGTTTGGCCCCAATGCCATCCCCTGGGAGTTTGTGGACCTCATCGATCGTGATCCGGCGCGCCGAGTGAAGCTGAAGATCGAGCAGGAAGGGCTGTCGAGGATTCACCCGTCGGATCTCGCCGATATTTTGGAAGAGCTGGCTCCAGCTGAGCGTCAGGCGTTGTTCAGGAGCCTCGATGAGGAGGTGGCGGCGGAGGCGCTCGAAGAGGTCGATCCAAGGATGCAGCAGACGCTGATCGAATCCCTCGACTCGGAGCAGATCGCGGGTATTGTTGAAGAGATGGACCCGGGAGCGGCCGCGGATCTGCTCTCGGAGCTCTCAGAGGAGCAGTCGGACGCCATCCTCGAGGAGATGAACCCCGAGGAGCGGCAGGATGTCGAGGAGCTCCTCGAGTTTCCGAGCGACTCGGCCGCCGGGCGGATGACGACCGAATACATCGCCTTAGACAAGGAAACAACTGTAGTCGCCGCAATTGCAGCCCTTCGGGAGTTTGAGGGAGATATTGAGAGCGTTCTGGACATCTTTTTGCTCGACGAGGAGGGCAAGATTGCCTTCGTGGTGCCGCTGGTGAAGCTGCTGCTTGCGGCAGGAGATGCATCGCTGAAAGACCTCGCCAACGGGCACATCGTGAGCTGCGATGTAGATACGAATGGAAAGAAGGTCGCGGAGCTGTTCGATAAATATAACCTGAGGTCTTTGCCAGTCGTGGATGAAGAGAAGCAACTCGTGGGAGTGGTTCACGCTGAGCAGGTGATCGCTCTCTTACGATCGAAGCGATAAGAAAAAGGGAAAAGAACCTCGATGAAGATTTTGTACGCTGCAGGCCTCTCGCCGAACGACTCCTCGCTCTATCGACTCCTCGCGCTGGAGCGTCTGGGGCATACGGTGGTGCCGCTGAATGCGTTTGACTACGAGTCACGCAACTCACTGGCAAGAAAGGTCGTATTTCGCCTGTCGCTAGGCCCTGGAGTGAATCGTCTGAACAGAGATCTGCTGAAACTGGCGGAGCGCGAGCGGCCGGATGTGCTGTGGACCGATAAGCTGCTCTGGATGTGGCCGGAGACGTTGGACAAGCTGAGGGCTATGGGCATCGCGACCATCAGCTATATGATCGACAACCCATTCGGCCCTCGCCGGGACCCAGGCTGGCGGCTCTATATGAGGAACATCCCACACTACGACCTGCATGTGGTCCAGCGCGATCGCAACGTCACGGAGTATCGCGAGCATGGCGCGCGCGACGTCATCAAGATTCAGACAGCCTATGAGCCGACGATCCACTTTCCGGCTCCAGCAGAATGGAGCGACAAAGACAGAGATCGCGAGGTCTCTTTTATCGGAACCCCATACGACAACCGCGCTGAATTTCTAACGCGGCTCTGGCAGGAGTTTGATATTCCCGTGGCTGTTTCGGGTAACATCGCGTGGAGGTCTGCGCTGACCGCTCAGGCTGCCGCAGCGATCTACCGCAGCCAGGAGCTGTATCGCGATGCGTACCGCGAGGGCATCTGGAGATCGAAGATCAACCTGAGCTTCATTACACACTCCAACATGGATGAGTTCGTGCACAAGAGCTTCGAGATCGCCGGCTGCGGCGGCTTCCTGCTTGCGGAGCGCTCAGAGGGGCACAAGCAGCGCTTCATCGAGGACGAGGAAGCGGTATTTTTCTCGACCTTCGAAGAGTGCATCGAAAAAATTCGTCGCTACCTTCCAGACGAGGCCGCTCGAACGCGTATCGCTGCTGCGGGACATGCCCGGGCACAACGAGATGGCTACCACAACGATCGTCAGGTCGGTCTGATCGTAGAACGAGCCTTGCAGATTATCCCAAAGGTGCGTCAAGCAGCGGCGGTGTCGGCATGACCATTCATCTAGCGCATCACTGCTCCGATCCGAGTGAGCTTCAGGCAGCCTCAGGAGCCGCAGGATGACGCCCTGGCGCCGGTGGCGCACACGGATCATACTCTTTCTCGCCGTGCTTGGGCCGGGGTTTATCACCGCTAACGTCGACAACGACTCCGGCGGTATCTACACCTACTCGCAGGCAGGGGCCCAGTTCGGCTACACGCTGCTGTGGACGATGATTCCGATCACCCTCGCGCTGATCGTCGTGCAGGAGATGTGCGCCCGCATGGGGGCTGTGACCGGCAAGGGACTCAGTGATCTGATCCGCGAGGAGTTCGGCCTGCGGATGACCTTCGTAATGCTGATCCTGTTGGTCATCGTCAACTTCGGCAACGTCGTCACGGAGTTCTCCGGCATCGCTGGCAGCATGTCGCTCTTCCACGTCAGCAAGTACCTGAGCGTGCCCATCTGCGCCGTCATCGTGTGGGCGCTGGTGGTGAAGGGCGACTACAAAAATGTCGAGAAGGTCTTCCTCGCGGCGAGCGTCTTCTACATCGCCTACATCATCGCCGGTGTCTTGAGCGAGCCGAACTGGCACCAGGCGCTGGTTGAAACAGTGAAGCTGCCGGGCCGCTCCGTTTGGAAGGACAAGACCTACGTCTACATGACCATTGGCGTCATCGGCACGACCATCACGCCGTGGATGCAGTTCTATCTGCAATCCTCAATCGTCGAGAAGGGCGTGACCGTCAAGCAGTACAAGGCATCGCGTCTGGACGTCATCGTCGGCTCGTTCTTCACCGATCTGGTGGCGTGGTTTATCGTCGTCGCGTGTGCCGCGACACTCTACACGCACGGTATTCGGAATATCTCCGACGCAGCTACGGCTGCCGAGGCGATGATGCCGCTCGCGGGGAAGTACGCCTTCATCCTCTTTGCCGCAGGATTGTTCAACGCATCACTCTTTGCTGCATCCATCCTGCCACTGTCCACGGCGTACACCGTATGCGAGGGTATGGGCTTCGAGAGCGGGCTGGACAAGAGCTTCCGAGAGGCGCCTTTTTTTTACTGGTTCTACACGCTGCTGATTGTGTTGGGAGCGGCAGTTGTCCTGATCCCAGACTTTCCGATGGTGAAGATCGCCATCCTCTCGCAGGTGCTCAACGGCGTTCTGCTGCCGGTGGTTCTGATCTTTATGCTGCGGCTCATCAACAAGCATGAACTCATGGGCAAGTACACGAACTCGCACTGGTTCAACATAGTGGCATGGCTCACGGCTGCTATCGTGATCGGCCTTACGCTGGTGTATGTGTGGGGTTCGCTCTTTGGTTGATAGCTATACGATCTGGCTGCTAGAGTAGTCGTCCATCGGCCAGATCGCGGACCAGACCGAGATCGGCGGCGAGGAAGTCATACTCCGGCAAGGCTACGAGAGGGGACCAGCGCACATCGTTGAAGATCTTATTTTCGAGGGTGCCTTGAAACTCGTTGACGACAAAGAATTGGAGATCGATCGCTCCACCGTTGCGGTACTTGTGGTGAACCTGGGCGACGCGCCTGCCGATGACAGCGTCGATGCCGAGTTCCTCGTTCAGCTCACGCGCTAGAGCCTCTTCGGCGGTCTCACCAGGCTCGATCTTGCCGCCGGGAAACTCCCACTTCAGGCTCATGGGTTCGTTCGGTTTGCGTTGACAGATGAGGACCTCGATCGTTTGCGCATCACCTGACGACGAGTTGCGCAGCATCAATGCAGCCACCACGAGACGCAGCGGTCTAGCGATCTCCTGGTCGGCGCGATGATCGAGCTTGCGAATCGTTTCTTTCACCTTGCCGGTTAGACGCACCGTTTGCCCCAAAGGCTTCATCGAGTTAGTGTTAGGGACGGTCCCGAGGCCGAACTGACTCCGGATAGTACACAGGCCAGAGCTCTGCGGCGCTGCGTTCGACCAGCGCGTGAGTGGGATTGATGGGAAACGCACGGCGAGCAATGGCCAGCATCGCGGCGTCGTGGACAGAGTTGCCGAAGACGGCATCGGGTGCAGTGATACCAACCCGGGCGAGCGAGTCGACCTTGCCCTGATCGGTCGGGACGTCCGTGAGGGTGTTGGTGACAACACCGTTTTCAACTCGGACACGGGCACAGAGGACGTGATCGGCAGGGATGCCGAAGCGCTGAACACCCTCTTCGATGACCCAATCGTTTGTTGAACTTACAGCCCAAATATCGGTGCCGCGGCTTTGGAGCTCGGCGATAAGCTCCCTCATCTCGGGGAAGATGTTGCGTTCGACGCGGGTGCGAAAGAATTCACGGGCGGCGCGGCGCATCTCGCCCTCCTGGAGGCCAGCGTAGACCTGAACCATTTCGCCGCAGATGGCGAGTTCAGAGACCTCGCCGCGCTTGTAGAGGCGGTAGCGAGCGTCGAGCCAGTCAGTTGCCTCGCGTGAAAGTAGCCCAGTTTCAATAGTATAGGCCATAAACGTTGAACCAGCATCGCCGGACCAGAGAGTACCGTCGCAATCGAAGACAGCGACGGCGGGAGCGAGATTATAGACGGCAGCTTGGAACTCGGCGGTGGTCAGTTGCGGGGAGGTCAGGGCTTGGGTCACGACTGTAAACTCTACTTTTAAGTGGTCTTACCTAATTCTAACTCACTCGTGTTACAGGAGTTCGCGATCAGATCGGCGGGAGGCCGTCGACCACGGTGACGCCGGGCGGCGGGGTAAAGACGAAGTCAGAGTTTTTGACCGGGGCATTCTCATGCAAGTCCGAAAAAGTGAAGTCAGTGGTTGCTCCATCAACCTCTTCAAGACGCATGGAGAGAATAAGTCCTGTGGAATCAATGCCGAGAGTGAGACGCTTGACGCGTTGAGCCATGCCCTTGGGAACTCCGCTGATCTCATAGCCGCCGGGGGTGGGCTTGACGGTGAGATTGTCCAACTCTTTTTTGAGCTGGGTGTGACCCAGCAGAAAACGGAGGGGAGAGCGGAGATCGTCGAGTTGTTTGGCCGAGACGCGTTGTGCCTGAGGATCGCCCGGGGTGTAGAACCAACCGTTCTTCCCATCTAGAATGAATACTTTACCGGCGGGGGTTGCGTAGCTCCAGCGCATGCGGCCGGGCTTTTTGAGGGTCAAGGTGCCGGACTCGGTGCGATCCATGCCCATGCCGGTGTAGTGCTCAGAGTAATGGGTTTGAAGAGATGAAAGGTGGTTGTAGTGGTCGTCTACCCGCTGAATCAGAGCATCGCTGCTCTGCGCGAACAGAGGGGTGGTTGACAAAAGTAGGGCGAGGACAAGGGAGGTGCGGATGAGAATCGCTCCGTGTAGCTACAAAACCGGAGTTACGGTTTTGTAGCTACAAAATTGTAGTGCACGGTTACTGTTCAGTAACTATTTTACTGGATGGGCTGGGTGCAGTTGGTTCCGCCGGCAGGGTCCTGACGGATGGTGTTGTTTTCGTCGGCGCAGAAGCCGAGATCGCCTGTCTTGCCGATGGACTGGGGGACCGCCGTAATCGTGTATGACGTATACATATCCTGATTGTTAACCGTGACCTTGGAGCAGCCAGTGATATTGAAGGTGTATCCGGACTTCTGTCCGGCAGCGAGCGCGGGGTCGATAAGCTGGGCGGATTGGGCGCTGGGGGCTCCGGAGCCTGGCGAACCGCCGAGGTTGGGGAGCGAGCATGAGAAGCCGTTGGCAGGATAAGCGGAGTTGTATTGGAGCTCGGCCTGTCCAATGGTGCGGACGGACTGGATGGCAGAGGTCTGGTTGGCCTGTTTGCGGAGCTTGAGGAGCTGGGGGACGGCAAGGGTCATGAGGACGAGCATGACGGACATGACGATGAGAAGCTCGATAAGGGTAAAGCCTGCTTCGCGGGTGCGCTTGAGAGTGTTCTGCATCGACATGGTGGTTCGACTTCCGATCTTGAAATAGGTTGCGGTGGTTCCCGGATCAATTTTAGACCGAAAGGCATAACGAAGCCGATGTCTAAGGTTCGACTCCACTTCTACTTGACTCCTTTGCTGGGGTCCCAAGAGCCTTGAAGCTTGCGAATGATGATGATCTGGCCGGTGTGGTAAGCGTTGTGAGCACCGATGCGGGCAATGGTTTTGGCGTTTGCAGCGATCTTGGCATCGTCGGAGGCTTCGACGGCCTGTTCCCAGGCGGTGAGAACCGCGTCGAGTTTTCGGACGGTCTCAGGCCAGTTGGCTGCGTCGAAGTTGTTGAAGGTTTCGGTATTATCGCTGGGATCTGGCGGGGCTTTCTCGCCTTTGAATTTGGCGAGGGCGTCGGTGTTCCAGAAGAGCAGGTGGTAGGCGAGCATCCCGACGGAGTGATCCTCGGGGGCGGGGTTGTGGGTGATACCAGGAGACGATGGGGGAATCCAGCTGGCCTGCTCTGGAGTGAGGCCAGCGATCGCGGTATTGATTGGGACGAACCACTCCGCGTGGTTGTGGGTGGAGCGGAGCTGCTCGAGGAGGATGGATTTGAGGGTGGGCTTGGGCTGCGACGACTGGGCAGGAGCAAGCGGAGCAAGGAGAAGAAGGGCGAGGAGGGTGACGCAGGCGGATTTGAGGCGCATGGAGGGCTCCTTCCGGTGGAGAGTGCCAGGGTCGTGGAAAGAGTATCAGATGGAGTGGTTGTACACTGCTGTTCTCGAAAAAATGAGGAGGGGATGATGCGGGCAACTGCGAAGTTAAATGACAAGGTGGATGGATATATCGCGAAGGCAAAGCCGTTTGCGCAACCGATTCTGGAGCATCTGCGGGAGCTGGTGCACAAGGGCTGTCCTGAGGTGGAGGAGACGGTGAAGTGGAGCCGGCCGTTCTTCGAGTACCGCGGGACGATCCTCTGCAATATATCGGCGTTCAAAGAACATTGCAGCTTCGGCTTCTGGGGGCAGGAGATGGGGGATGTTCTACGCGAGGCAGGGGTGGTGCGGGACGATGGGATGGGCTCGCTCGGGAAGATCACGAGCTTGAAGGACCTGCCTGCGGACAAGTCGATGGTGGGATGGATTCGGCAGGCTGCGAGCTTTATCGCGAGTGGTGAGCAGGTGAGCCCGATTGCGGCACGGCATAGCGTGGTGAAGGCTCCGAAGGCGGTGGTGGAGTCTCCTGAGTTGATGGCGGCTCTGAAGAAGGACAAGAAGGCGGCGGCTGTGTTTGCAGCGTTCAGTCCAAGCTGCAAACGCGAGTATGTGGAGTGGGTCGCGGATGCGAAGCGGCCGGAGACTCGGGATAAGCGGATTGCTACGGCGGTGGGGTGGATCGGTGAGGGCAAGCAGCGGAACTGGAAGTATCAGAGCTGCTAGTAAAGACGAGCCGACTGATGAATACTGATTCGCTTTAGCGATTCGGGGTGGTCATGATCTGCTTGTGGATGACTCCATTCCCGTCCTGGGAGAATGATAGGAAGCACCCTCTTAAAGAGCGACTGCAAGGGCAGCCTTTATTATTCCGGAAACGATACCGCCGCTTTCGCGTTGGGTTCCCTTTATTGAGAATAAATGACTTATTTGTGGCGGAGAGACAGGGATTCGAACCCTGGATACCTTGCGGTATACACGCTTTCCAAGCGTGCGCCTTCAGCCACTCGGCCATCTCTCCGCAAGCAGGCTACTTACCGAATCTAACACAATTTCTGCCTCAAGGCAGTAGGGTCTTGAGGGTCTCCCGGCCTCGGTTCCGATCTGGGCTCTCGCCGCACCTGCAAATACAAGTAAAGTTCATCGAAGTAGGGAAGTCACGTCCAAATCGAGGCTGCATTTGCCGACAGACTTGCGCGCAACGGACTGCAACTCATTGCTAAGCGTCGCGACCATAGCGGCACACTCTCTTAAGCAACAGCTGGAAAAGGACCATAATGTCCGATAACACATATTATGTATATATTGATTACCTGAAGACCTTGGAAGCTCATTTCCAACGTCTAATCGTGGTCTTAGGAGATACCGCCCCCGACGAAATGTACGACCTCCAGCCGGTCCCCTTCGCTAAGGACAGTCTCGTTCCAGTTTGCGCGGGAGACGATCTCGCCGTTATGTTCGATGGCGACACGATCTCCTTTAAGCCCAAGTTCGGCGACCAGTAGCTCCAGCTTCGAGGAGGTTGAGAGATTGGGAAACGGGCGGGACTGGCCATTCAGGACAAGCGTCAGAGACATAACCTCCATAGCCTAGCAGGTGACAGCTTATCCCTGCGACCTCCCCAGCCAAATGCAGCTCCGTTCACGCCGTCTCGTTATCAGACGCGACGAGAGGTCGTATCCCCAAAGGCTGGCAAGGACGCCATGCGTAGCCGCAAAGCTGCCCAGAGCTTCAGCCGCTGCCTTACCGGAACGATCTCCGCACAGGTCGCGAAGACCTCGCGGCTGGCGCGAGACAGGATCTGCACCGCACTCGACTCCGCGGGCATATTCCGCTCATGGACCAGAAACATCCGTGAGTCCACCAGGTATTCGATCGCATGGCCGAGCATCTCAAGCGCTCGTCCCTGTTGCTGGTTCGGACGGCGACGGATAACAGCAGTGCACGGAGGAGCAGGTGGCGGCACAAGAAACGGCACGGAAACAGTTGAGGTAGACATGGAAAAACCTCCGTATCCTCCTTATCGACGCACTCCTCCTAAGCTTTATGAGAACCCTCTAATTTTTCCAGCGGCCAGAGATGGTGGATCGGCCCTCGACCATGTCCAATCCCTTTGGCTGCCCGCAGCGCTCCAGCCACATACTCCTTCGCCGCCAAGGCCGCTGCCGTGAAGCTATCGCCGAGCACAAGCCGACTCAAAACAGCGCTGGATAACGCGCATCCCGTTCCATGTGTAGAGCTTGTAGCAATAAGCTCGCCCTGCAACCACAGCTGGTCACCGTCCGGGGCAAGCAACAGATCGTCCGGAGAAGCAAGATGTCCCCCTGTCGCCAACACCGTCAATCCCCTGCTGCTATCGCGCAGCCTCCGGCCTGCCACGGCCATCTCCTCACGAGTCGTCACTCGCTCTCCCACCAGGATGCCCAGCTCGTCCAGATTCGGAGTCACCCATCCGACCAGAGGCAGCAACCGCGTCCGCATCAGCTCGACACCATCCGGCGAGAGCAGCTCTCTCCCGGAGCTGGATCGCAGCACCGGATCAAGCACCACTGGAATCCCCGGCGTTTGTTCAATAAAATCGGCCACCGCTGCGACCATCTCCGCCGTCCCCAGCATCCCGATCTTGATCCCCATCGGTGGCAGGTCCTCCTCTAGATGCTGGAGCGTCGCTCTGGCAATCTCCGGCGATACAGGATGGGTCGCCGCAACGCGAAGCGTCGACTGAACCGTGAGCGCCGTGATGCACGAGGTCCCGAAGAGTCCATGGGCCGCGAAGACCATCAGGTCCGCAGTAACGCCAGCCCCCGAAGAAGGATCAAAGCCCGCGATCGTGAGAACAGTTTTCATCAAGCGTCTGTAGCAGCATACCGGACGCGCAACGCGACAGTAGAATCATGGATGGAGCGTGCAATGACGACGAAGGCTTTCCATCCAACTGACCGGCTCATCGTGGCCCTTGACTTCCCCTCTGCCGCCCCTGCACGCGTCTTTCTGAAGCAACTCGATAGTGCCTGCCGCTGGCTGAAGGTCGGCATGGAGCTCTACTATGCCGAGGGCAACGCCTTCGTCGAAGAGCTGCGCGGCCTTGGATACGAGGTCTTCCTCGATCTCAAGCTGCACGACATCCCCAACACCGTCGCCGGTGCGGTGCGCTCCACCACAAACGCAGGTGCTTCCCTGCTGACGCTCCACGCCACCGGAGGCTCTGTCATGATGGCCGCCGCCGTAGAAGCTGCCAGCGTACCCGGAGCACCACGCCTGCTCGCCGTCACCGTCCTCACCAGCATGGATGCGGCACAGTTGTCGGGCATCGGCATCGCCTCGTCTCCCGCCGATCAGGTGCTGCGGCTGGCACGCCTCGCATGGTCCACAGGGATTCGCGGCATGGTCTGCTCCGCCGAAGAGGTTGCCCTGCTTCGCGAGGTATTAGGCGACGAAGCAGAACTAGTCATCCCCGGAATACGTCCAGCGGGTGCGGCGATCGGCGATCAGAGCCGCATTGCGACCCCGGCAGAGGCGATCCGCCGCGGCGCTTCCCGCCTCGTCGTAGGACGACCCATCACACAGGCTCCCGACCCAAAATCAGCAGCTCTCGCAATTCTCGATGAGATAGCGACGTCGATATAGAAAATTTGACGCGTGTCCCAACAATCGCAATGATAGAGGCACGATGAAGAGTTTCCTTGTCCCTGTGATCATCCTTCTCTCGGCCCTATCCGGTGCAGCCCAAACCGCTATGCCATCCACAGGGGCAACTCCGTTCAGAGATACTTCCTCTCTCAAACCGCCTGCCGGTGCCAAGGTCGCCATCATCGAGTTTGAAGATCTGGAGTGCCCCCTCTGCGCCCGGGTTTCGCCGCTCGTGCGGAATGCCATGAATCAGTACCACATTCCTCGAGTCCATCACGACTTCATCATCCAAAGCCACGTCTGGTCGCGCACTGCTGCCATCTACGCCCGATACCTTGAGGACAAAGTCGCCCCTCAGGTAGCCGAGAATTTTCGGCGAGATGTATTTGCCAACCAGCAAATGATCGCGAGCCAGGATGACCTACAGCAGTTTGCCCGCAGATGGTTTCCGTCTCACGGCCAACAAATGCCCTTCGTGATCGACCCATCCGGTCGTTGCGCGGCCGAGGTTCAGGCAGACTGCACGCTTGGGCAGCGCATCGGCATCCGCCACACCCCCACGATCATCGTCGTCAGCTCAAAACAATGGATTGAGGTCACCGATCCTGCTCAGCTTTATGCTGCCATCGACCGTGCGGAGCTGGATGCACCAGCATCGGCTGTGCACCCTCGACCTGGCATCCGTCCATAACGATGTTAAGATTCGTACCCTTCAAGCAAAGATGATACTCATGAACCCAACAAGCCGACGCCGGTTCATAACCGGAACTCTTCGCGCACTCGCCTGCGCCCCCTTCGCAGGCAGTCGCCTGTCGTTTGCATCGGAAACCTTCGTGCCGCTGCGTCAACTTGCCGCTGCAAAGGGCATCCAGTTTGGCTTCGCGCTTGATCCGGCAAAGCTGAGCAGCGATGCCACCTATCGCGATCTCGTCGCCCGCCAGGCAGACATCGTAGTGCCCGAAAATGTCCTGAAATGGCAGACGGTCCATCCCGAGCCGGAACGCTACGACTTCGCCCCGGCCGATATCATCGCCACCTTTGCGCAGCAGCACGGCCAGCACATGCGCGGACACACGTTCTGCTGGCATCGGTCCCTGCCCGACTGGGTTCCTCGGACTGTCACGCGCGACAACGCCGAAGCTGTACTGACTGCACACATCACCACCGTCGCCAGCCGCTACCGTGGTCGGATCAGTTCGTGGGATGTCGTCAATGAGGCCATCGCACCGGAAGACCGCCAGCCTGGTGGCCTGCGCAACTTTCTCTGGTATCAGATGCTCGGGCCGCACTATCTCGACATCGCGTTCCACGCCGCACACAAGGCCGATCCCGATGCCGTGCTCTGCTACAACGACTACGGTCTGGAAGGAGATTCGCACTACGGGGAGAGCAGGCGTGCTTTAGTACTCGCGATGTTGCGTGGTCTCAAGCAACGAGGCGTCCCGGTGCATGGTCTTGGAATCCAGTCCCATTTGCACGCCGGTGACACATTTGGACCGGGCCTTTCACGCTTCATCCAGGCAATACGAGATCTCGGGCTGTCAGTCTATGTAACGGAGCTGGACGTCGACGACAGCCGTCTCAGCGGTTCTACCGCAGAGCGTGACGGCACCGTCGCAGAGACATACAAGCGTTACCTCGATCTGATTCTCTCCACGCGTTCCGTATCCGCCATCCTTACCTGGGGTGTCTGGGATAGGCCACATCTCGCTGGTGCCACCAACACCAGCGGACCGCTCGCGCAAAGGCCGCTCGCGTTTGGCCCCGAAGGCGAGATCAAGCCCGCGAGCTGGGTCGTCGAGCACTGCCTCGAGCGAGCTATGCCTCCGGCGGGACCGAAGGCATAACCTCACATGTGCAGTCACAGTTCTGTTAGCCACTCTTAGACGTTGAATTTGAAGAAGAGAATATCGCCGTCCTTGACGATGTACTCCTTGCCTTCCGAACGGAGTAGACCCTTTTCTTTGACCGCCTGCTCGCTGCCATAGGTAAACAGGTCGTCGCAGTGGTAGCAGTCGGCCTTGATGAACCCCTTTTCGAAGTCAGAGTGGATGACTCCGGCCGCACCAGGTGCCTTCGTGCCGCGCCGAATGGTCCACGCACGTACCTCCTGCACACCCGCCGTGAAGTAGGTAATCAGGTCGAGTAGCCGGTAGGCCGAGTGAATCAGGCGGTCTAGTCCCGGCTCGGTCAGGCCCATCTCCTTCAAAAACTCCGTGCGCTCTGCTGGCTCAAGCTGCGCAATCTCCGACTCGAGCGCTCCGCAGATCCGCACCACCTGGCTGTTCTCTTCGGCCGCGCGCTTCTCCACCGCATCGACCCACTCGTTGCCACCGGCCAGCCCGCTGTCGTCGACGTTGGCGACGTAAAGCATCGGTTTGGCTGTAATCAGAAACAGATCACGAGCGATGGGCTTCTCCTCCTCCGTCAGCTCGACCGTGCGCGCCGGCTTCCCTGCCTGCAACGCCTCCAGCAGCTTCGACAGGCACGCAGCCTCGGCCTTCAGCTTGGAGTCGCTCGTATTCTTCGCGGCACGCTCCGCCTTGGTGAAGCGCTTCTCTACCGTGTCGAGATCGGCCAGCAGAAGCTCTGTATTGATAATGTCGATGTCATGCAGCGGATTGACGCCGCCAGCCACATGGACGACCTCGGGATCGCTGAAGCAGCGAACGACATGGACCACGGCGTCGGTAGCGCGGATATGTCCCAGAAACTTATTGCCAAGCCCTTCGTTCTTGCTCGCGCCTTCCACCAGACCGGCGATGTCGATGAACTCCATCGTGGTCGGAATGGTGCGGTTCGGCTTGACGAACTCGGTGATCTTGTCGAGCCGTGGATCGGGGACGGTCACGATGCCGGTGTTCGGCTCGATGGTGCAGAAGGGATAGTTGGCCGCGGCTGCCTTGGCAGAGGTGAGTGCGTTAAAGATAGTGCTCTTGCCTACATTGGGCAAACCGACGATTCCACAGTTCAAAGGCATTGCGAGTGTATCCCTTTTCTAAAAACGAAGTGTGCATCTTTTGTTGTATCGCAGCCACCCCCATCCCACGTATGGAGTCTGGAGTACGCACAATAGCTGGCTGGAGAGCTTTTTAAGGTTTGCTCAACAAAAGGCTGTCACAATTATCGCCCAGTCTGCATCGAATGTGTGCAGGCAACTTTCCTGGCACTTGCACAGTCCATAACGTGTGGCATCGTACAGGCCTAGAGATCAACCTCATTGAAGCGTGAACAGACGGTTACGTCGCGCATGAGCATCACCGAAAATGCAGGCTCCATGAACAGCGAACTCTTTACGGATTTGAAACAAAGTACCCCAGCGTATCCGCTCTCTCCTAAAACCATCCTGTTCGTCGATGACGATGAGGATATTCGTGCTCTGACGAAGACCTTTCTGGAACACGAAGGGTATAGCGTGTTCTGTTGTGGAGATGCAGAGCGGGCAGGCCACGTCTTTCGCAGCGCATCGCGCATCGATCTGCTCATCACCGACTTTTACATGCCGAAGACCTCAGGCATGGACCTGGCGCTCGAGCTCAGGCAGCAGAATCCAAGGCTGCCGATACTGCTGATATCCGGCGGGTTTGTGTGGGGCGACAACCTGAAACGGCTGCTGGGGGAGGGGTGGAGGTTTCTTGGCAAGCCCTTTGCGTTGCCAGAGCTGCTTGCAACCGTCCATGCGATCTTGGGCGGAGGTGCGATGCAGGCGATCGCTTAGGCAAAAATGTTCCACGTGGAACATTAGGGGGTGAGGAATGTTCCACGTGGAACATTCTTCACCCCGAATGCTTTACAGGCCGTTTGTGACGTTCATGTCGCTGAGACGAAGGGCCAACGATTTAGCCGAGCCGCCGCCTTTGAGGAACTCGGTCAGCACAAGCTGGGTGACATCGAAGCCGAGATCCATCAGGCGATCCGGCAGCTCTGAGTTGGAAGCTGTGTGCATGAGGATGTTTTGGCCGATGTTGATTACATTGCAGGCGAAGTGGGTCGCTTCCTGCTCGGTTACGGCGATGCGCTTCTCTACGGGATAGGCTTCTTCGATCTTGCGAAGTGACTCTACGTCGAAGGCTCCTGGGTAATAAAGGAGGTATCCTCCGGCGAGGGGCGCGAAGCAGGTATCGAGGTGGTAGAAGCGTGGGTCCATTAGATGCAAGGAGACCACCTCAGTATGCCAAGCATCTGCAACATGGCGATGACTGTGTAGGCAGGTGCGGACTCCGTGGGCGGCCCACAGGCGTTTGCCTTCGGGATCGAACAGAACATCTCCCTCGCCTTCGAAGGATGTCTCGCGTGGGGTGTCCCATAGGAGGAAGCCGGCTTCCTTGAACCAGTCGCGGAGGTACTGCTCCTCCGGCTGGCGCTGTGCATAGGCAAAGCTGGAGATGGCTGCGATGCCGTGGTGAACCAGAGCGGCGTGCGCCACGAATACCATGTCGGGTGAGTCGGCTCGGGCATGCAGCAGGCGGACATCGGCTATGGTCTTCAGGTGTTCATAGAGGCTGTTCCATTGCGTGAAGGCGACATCCCGGGAGGGACGGTGCAGGTTGCCCGCCATCCATGGGTTGATGACGTAATCGACGTCGTAGAACTGCGGGGGGCACATCAGAAAGGTGGGGCGGCTGAAGTGTGGCGTTGGGGAAAAATCGAGCGGTACTGCGGGGGTCGTACTTGTGGTAGCCATTGCAACTGTTTCTCTACTTTCCAGCTGTTGAGTCTGCCCCTCTTGAGCAAGCATCGTCAAGGGGATTGAAATGAATTTCCTGCAACGAGGTACCAGTTGGGTACTCTTGTTCCAAGGTGGGCGTATTGCAGTGCCCAGGGGTTGGACGCGGCCCAAGAGTAAGACGTTGCCGAAGGCTGATCCGCACAGAAAAATCCTCATGAAGGCGACCATTTGTATGGTCAAGCTTCATGAGGACCTGAAATCGGTACTGCCGAGGTGGTTACAGCTTCTCGAAGAACTCGCAGGCCGAGCACGAGATGTAGACACCGCCCGGGATGCCGCGCTCGCGGTCCTTGACGCGCTTCACGATGCGGGTGGGTTTGGAGCACTTCGGACAGTCAGTGCTCTTGTTGGTGTCCATGACCTTCTTACGGTCGCCGGTCTTGGCAATCTTCGCCATGATTCTCTCCCCTGATACGAATAGATGGCGATACGCACAGTTGGGTGACCATCGGACTGGCTTTGTGGGGCCAAGCTGGACCGGATCAACCGGAACCTCTCAGGTGAATCTGCACGGGACGAACCAGGGCGGGAACAGAGGAGAAGCACTGCGGTAAACGCTCAGTGCTTAAGTCTACACGATTCACCGTTTGTCGGTACTTGCTTGACCGTATACGTTCAGAAATTGGCGTCAACTCCTCGAACGCAAATTTCAGATTAGCTCGGGGCTGGAACCGGCTCAGTGAAGCTCGCGTTTGGTTCGAGATAAAGTAGACCGCGTCTCGTATCGAATGTAAGCGTGAAGCGTCTCATCATCTCCATCCCGACGATTGGCACAGCACCGGCCGGTCCCCATACGGATCGAAACTTGTATGGTCCGATGACAACGGTGTCGTAGACACCCGAAACGTCCTCGTAACTGGTGCCCAGTCCGTTGCCGAGTGTTGTTTTCTGAAGTTTAGGCGAGCTTCTGACGGTATCATCGTCGATCGAATCTTCAGAACCTGTGTCGACCCGAAGCCTTCGCTCGACGAACTCGCCAGGCTTTGCGGCCAGTCCGACGTGAACATAAAGACGGCTATTCGTCAGCTCCAAAGGTATCGACTTTCCATCTCCCTGGTAAGCAAAAGTGTTCGGGTCATAAAAAGCGATCTTGTGTTGCGCGGTATCGATGCGGACAACATATTGCTCTAGAAACTCGGCGCCAAGCAAACCGTCTATTTTCGCCGGAAGCGGCACTTTTGATAGGTCAACGATCTTCGCGTGCGGAACTCGGGTAGCGAGGTCACCAATCATGAACCGAACCTCGCCGGCATCGCTTGCCGATACTTCGCCTTTTCCAGCGCCGTGAATAATGCCGCTCGATAGTGCTCTCACCTTCAATTTCTGAGCCGCAGCCTTGTCAATGAGGCTGTTTGGTGCGCCGGTATCGAAACAGAACCAAAGAGGGCTCGACCCATTTACCTGCACGGGAACGTAGATGAGCTTTCCGACAGGACGGTAGCTGAGCTCGACCAGTGGCTTGTTCAGTGGTGAGTTTATTTGCCCATAAGAGATCAGCACTGAAGTCAAGAGAATGCAAACGAAGAAGACGGTACGCATATTCAGCCCCGGTATGCTGGATGTAGGTCCAAACAAAGATAGCAGCAACACTTACGACGAGGTAAAGGGATGCAGATCAGGGAGGCTGTTCTTTCGGATATCGGCGAGATTACGGAGATTTATAACGAGATTCTCCGGACATCGACGGCTATCTACAATGACCGACCGGTAACGCTGGAGGATCGGGTTGCCTGGTGGGAAGGCCGGCGCGAGAAGGGGTTTCCGGTGCTGGTTGCTATGGATGGAAGCTCCATTGCGGGATTCGCTACGTTTGGGGAGTTTCGGTCATGGCCGGGGTATCGGTTCACGGTGGAGGTGACGGTGCATCTTCATGCATCGTCACGTGGCCAGGGGATCGGGCGGCGATTGCTGGAGGAGTTGATCAAGAGAGCGCGATCCATGGAAAAGCATTCGATGATCGCTGCGGTTGACTCTGAAAATACTGGGTCGCTTCGATTTTTCGAGCGCTTTGGTTTTCAAAGAGTGGCGCATCTCCGTGAGGTTGGATACAAGTTCGACCGGTTTCTCGACTTGATCCTGCTTCAATATCGGATTGCACCTTCTTCTGTGGACTTCCCGCAAAGCGAATAGAGCGTCACTGGCTTGGTGGAGTGCTTGCGGGAGGAACCGTTGCTGGTATCGGGGCTGCTGTGGGGGACTGCTTTTGCGTTGGGAACTGGACCTGGCCGGATGTGTTGGGAGGAGGGTCGGGGTCGCCGGGTTTGCGGAGGGTGGGCGGAGCGGTGTGAGTTCCCTGCTGCGTATCGCCGGGCTTTGCGTCGCCGAGGGCGATCTCTCGTGTTGGCGGTGGGGGGAGGTAGTCGCCTAGCTCGTTCTGGTCGTGGACCTCCATCGGTTTGCCCATGGCGGCTATCTTGACCTGGGAGACGCGGTCGCCTTCGAAGCGGACGAAGCGGACGGTCTGGGGGACGTGGCCGTAGATCCACTCCTCAAAGCGGGGGCCGTCTGGGTCATTCGGGTCGTGTTCGCGGACCTTGCTCTCGGGTGATCCGAGGGCGGCGAGGACCATGCGGTGGTTCATGCCGACGAGGACGTCGTGGGCTGCGATGGCGTCCTTGAGGGGCGCGGGGAGCGTGTCGGCGTAGGCCTCTTCGGAGGTTTTGACCCCGAAGTCGAGGACGGGTTCGAGAAGGGCTTTGACCTCGGGGGCGGAGATCTCGGGGACGCCTCCTTCGAAGGAGAGCGTGACGCGGGAGCCGGTGGCGGCTGGGGCTTGAGCTGTTACTGGAGCGTCGTTGAAGGAGACGTGGCTCAGGAAGCGGTGCTTCGCATAGGGGCCGCCGTTGAGGTCGAGGATGATGCTGTCCGGCTTGAAGGTGACGGCTGTGATGACGATCCGGTCTCCGGCGGCAGAGGACTCACCTTTCTTGTAGATGAGCTGTCTGTACTGGTCGGGACCGGGCTTGAGCTGGCCGTTGGCCTGGAGGGTGATGCCGGCGCCCATGGGGAGGGCGCGGTGGGCGAAGCCCTGCTCGGCTTCGAGATTGCGGACGAGGTCGCGGCGGCCGCGCTCGGTGAGTTTATCGGTGGGGAGCGAGACGCGGGTGGGCGCGAAGTCGGTGGAGATGTCGGCGGTCGCGGTCTTCTCGCCGACGACGAAGACCTGGGCTCCGGCGGTGGCAGCAAGGAATGTGGAGATCAGGATCCATCTGGAGATGTGCAATGCCATGGCGGCACCTCAGATTGCTAGAAGGATGCGCTATTTTTTGTGTTTTGACAAGGAAATCGTGAAGAGGGTTGCGGGTTATTGTCCGTCTACGGAGCGCGATTGCGAGGTGGTGGGTAGAATCTGGACGAGTGCGGGGGGCTTGGCGGCGGCTTGCTGCTCCATGGCGGAGTGGGCGGCTGGCGGAGCGGGGTTGACCTCGTATCCGGCGGCGATGATCTCGGGGCGGGTGTAGTCCCATGCGTAGTCGCTGGTGGCGCGGACGAGGACGACGATGGCGGCTAGCAGGACGATGATGGTGAAGAAGGCGGCGTCGGGGCCGAAGTCGTCGCCGGTGAGCCATCCAGGGCCGATGGCTCGTGTCTGGATGACGGTGGCGAAGGTGTCTACGCCTCGGACAGGAAGGCCGAAGAGTAGAGCTACACTGGCGCTCCAGGCAAAGTGAAGGCCCCAGGGAAGCCACAGGGCATGGGTGCGCAGCCATGCTATGGAGAGCAGGACGGTGGCGATGGTTGTGGCAAGGATGCTGATGCCGGTTGCATCGGGGTGGAAGCCGTGGAGGAAGCCGAGCGTGACCGCCATGGCGACGGTGGCCCATGTCGGGCCGAGTGCTTCGATCAGACGGCGGAAGGGATAGCCGCGCAGGGCGATCTCGATGGCGAGGACGCTACAGGCCAGCGTTGCGAGATTGAGGAAGAGCAGGCCGAAGGCTCGTTGGCTGGTCCAGAAGCTCACGTGCAGCGTGCGTCCGAGGGCCATTGGGAGGACGGATGCGACAGCGATGCCCCAGCCGATGGCTGCGCCGACGGACCATTCGCGGGCTGCGGTAGGACGCGGCGGCAGACCGATTGCGAGACGCAGGGATGTTTTGCCGGTGCGAGCGACTCCCTCAAAGAGGCTGAAGCCGACGGCCAACAGGAAGATCAGGAAGAGTGCGGCGAGCAGCGGGCTTGCTGCGTCTAAGTCAAACCGGGTCGTCAGGCCATGTGCTGCTCGTCCGGCGAGTGAATCCGAAAGAGCGAACCAGAGCATCGAGACGGCGAAGAGCGCGAACTGGAGCGAACGGCGGACCTTCGAACGCGTAGCCGTGCTGGAGGGGACAGATTGCGTCAATCGGAGGTGCTCCCTGCTTCTCAGGCGGTTGTGTAGAACTGCGCCATGGTGCGGAACTTCTCGTAACGCCGGTCGAGCATCTGGTCGAGTGGCATACTGCGCAGCTCCGTGAGGTGATGCTGGAGGCGCTCGTCGACGAGAGCCATTGCGGTAGCCGGATCGGCTTGTGTTCCGCCGACTGGTTCGGGGATGACATCGTCGCAGCAGCCTAGGTTGCGTGCGTCCTGCGCCGTGTACTTGAGGGCGGCGGCGGCTTGCTGTTTCTTCGTCGCATCCTTCCACATGATGGAGGCGCAGCCCTCGGGAGAGATGACGGAGTAGATAGCGTTGTCGAGCATGAGGACGCGGTCGGCTACAGCCAGCGCCAAGGCACCGCCGGAGCCGCCTTCGCCGGTGATAGTGGCGATGGTAGGCACACGCAGACGAGACATCTCAAGCAGATTCCGCGCAATGGCCTCACCCTGGCCGCGTTCTTCGGCACCGATGCCGGGGTTTGCTCCTGCCAGATCGAGGAAGGTGAAGATGGGGCGGCCGTATTTCTCGGCGATCTTCATGGCGCGGAGAGCTTTGCGGTAGCCTTCGGGGTCCGGGCTGCCGAACTTGCGTGCTACTCGTTCCTTGAGGGTGCGGCCTTTGAGGTTGCCGACGGCGAGCACTGGCTCTCCATGGAAGAGCGCCATGCCGCATGCCATTGCGGAGTCGTCACCGAAGGCCCGGTCGCCGTGGATCTCGCTGAAGTCGGTAAAGAGTGCTTCGATGAAGTCCATCGGGTGTGGGCGCTGAGGGTTCCGCGCAAGCTCCGTCTTGATCCATGCTTCGGGAGTAGGTGCTGCCTGGGCTGATTTGCTCGTCTCTAGGTCGGCCATAAGGTTGCATCTCCAGTCTAGTGCTATGGGGTTGGAGAAGCAATTTCCCGAAACCTGCGGAAGAAAGCGCGAATATCTTCTGCTAGCAGTTCGGGTTCTTCCGCTGCTGCGAAGTGACCTCCGCGTGGCATCTCCGTCCAGCGTTGAATGTTATAGCCGCGCTCGATCCATTCGAGAGGAGGGAAAGGGTCTTCCTTTGGAAAACGTACGATTGCGCAGGGGACTTTCACAAAATCGTCTGGCCCAAATTGCAGCGGTGCCTTCCGGTTTTCGTAGTACCAACGGAAGGAGGAGTGGATCGTTTCGGTCAACCAGTAGAGCGTCACGTTCGACAACAGCTCGTCGCGTGTAAATCATCTATAGAGATCGCCTTCGCAATCGGACCAGCTACGGAATTTTTCCAATATCCATGCAGCCAGGGCGGCAGGCGAGTCGTTCAGACCATAGGCTGCTGTCTGAGGCTGCGTTCTTTGAATGTGGGCGTAGGCTCCGCTTTCGTCGTACCACTGGGCTGCATGTTTCAAGAACTCTTCTTCGACTGGGGCAAGCTTTGTTTTCGCTGCAAGATGTGGGCGATAGGAGCCTGGGATGTAGTTCAGATGGATGCCAAGAATGCTTTGCGAATGGCGCAATCCGAGGGCTGTGCTTACACCTGCACCTACGTCTCCACCTTGAGCAGCGAAACGGTTGTAGCCGAGTTCGTTCATGAGCTCCACCCATAATTCAGCGATACGAAAGGTGTTCATGCCGCGGGTGGTTGGGCGATCGGAGAAGCCGTATCCGGGCATGGATGGGACTACGACATCGAACGAGTCGGAGGCATCTCCTCCGTGTGCCGCTGGGTCGGTCAACAGTGGGATGATGCGCAGCATTTCCAGGAAAGAGCCGGGCCACCCGTGCGTCAGGATGAGTGGGATTGGAGCAGGGCCTTTGCCGCGCTCATGGATGAAATGAATTCCGGCGGTATTCGGTGTGTAGCGGTAATGATGGAAGGACGAGAGCTTCTCTACCTGTGCTTTCCAGTCGAACTGGTGTCTCCAGTAATCGCAAATATCTTTCAGGAACGCGAGATCGAAGCCGTACTCCCAAGCAGTGCCGGGTATCTCGTCGGGCCAGCGTGTTCGTGCCAGCCGATCTCGGAGATCGTCCACTGCGCTCTTTGAAAAGGGTATTGCGAATGGTTCGAGGGCCATGAAGTTAGTCCATGATGCGGACGCCGCCCTGGCCTACGAGCTCTTCGACGTTATCGATGAAGAGCCGGTCGGCGGCGACGCGTACGTCGTGGGGCTCGAGCACGGCGCAAAATTCGCCGGGTTCTTCGAGGTCGAGGAGCAGCTTGCCGTTGCCGGGAGAGGCGATGAGGAGAGCGTGGAGCTTATCGAGGAGAACAGCGTCGGAGCTGTGCAGCGGGACCTTGATGCGAAGAGACTCTGGCAGCTTGATTTTTACGTCTTCGAGGGCCTGGATGGAGGAGATGGCAAGCTTGGGGGCTGAGTCTTCTTCACCGCGGAGTGTGCCGCGAACGAGGACAGGGACGGGGATCTTCAGCTTCTCGGCGAGCTTTTCATAGGACTGCGGGAAGGCGATCAGCTCGATCTTGCCGACGGTATCTTCGAGCGAGGCCTGGGCGTACATTTCGCCGGAGCGCTTCGACTTGGCAACCTTGAGGCCGGTGATGACGCCCGCGATCTGGATCTCGTTTTGAGGCTCTTCGTTGCGTCCGCGGCGGAAGGTCTGGGGCTCGGGCTTCATCTCGCATGCGGTTGCGGTATCGACGACCTTCATGTTGCGCAGCTTCTCGCGGTACTTGTCCATCGGATGGCCGGAGACGAAGAAGCCGAGAACGTCCTTTTCATTTTGCAACCGTGTGTGTTCGTCCCACTCGGGCACAGTGGGGAGGGCGTCTTCACTGGCGTGCATCGAGTGCACCGGGCCGTCGTCGAAGATGCCGAAGAGTCCGTGCTGGCCCGCGGCTTCGTCGCGTTGGGCCTTCTGGGCGCGCTCCATTGCTTTGTCGAGTGCGGCGGTAACCTGAGCACGGCCGCCGAAGCAGTCCATGGCTCCTGCTTTGATGAGCGACTCGAGCACACGCTTGTTGAGCAAGCGGAGATCGACCTTTTCGCAGAACTCCCACAGGTTCGCGAAGCCCGGCTTCCCTGCTGCTACCAGCGCGGCGCGTGCGGTGATGATGGATTCGATGGCGTTGTGGCCGACGTTTTTGATGGCGGCGAGGCCGAAGCCGATGGCGGCACCGGTGTCGGTACGGACAGGCGTGAAGTTCGCGTCGGAGATTTGGACGTTGGGCGGGACGACGGGGATGTTGATCTCGCGGCACTCGGAGATGTACTTGACGACGTTCTCGGGCTTCGAGGTTTCACTGGTGAGGAGCGCGGCCATGAACTCCACTGGATAGTGGGTTTTGAGATAGGCCGTATGGTAGGCGAGCAGAGCGTATGCAGCGGAGTGCGACTTGTTAAATCCGTACTCCGCGAACTTCGCCATGAGGTCGAAGATGTTGCCGGCTACTGTTTTGGGGTGCTTGTTTTCTGCGGCCCCTTCCATGAATTTGATCTTCTGCTTGGCCATCTCGGCAGCATCTTTTTTGCCCATGGCGCGGCGGAGCATGTCGGCTTGGCTGAGGGAGAAACCGGCGAGTCGGTTCGATATCTGCATGACCTGCTCTTGGTAGAGCATGACGCCGAGGGTCTCGGAGAGGATCGGTTCTAGCTCCGGGAGTTCGTATTCGACAGCGCGACGGCCCCATTTGCGCTCGATGAATTCGTCGATCATGCCGCCCTGGATGGGGCCGGGACGATAGAGGGCGTTGAGGGCGGTGAGGTCTTCGACGGTGTTGGGCTTGTAGCGGCGGAGGACGTCGCGCATGCCGCCGGACTCGAACTGGAAGACGCCGGAGGTAAGGGCGCGATGGAAGACCTTCTCGTAGGTGACGACGTCGTCGAGCGGGATGGTGGCCATGTCGATGAGTTCGCCGGTGGTCTGTTTGATGAGCTTCAGGGCATCGTCGATAACGGTCAGGGTCGTGAGGCCGAGGAAGTCCATCTTGAGCAGGCCCATTTTTTCGACGGCCTTCATGTCGTAGGCGGTGACGACGGAGTCGTCCTTGGCGCGGGTGACGGGGACGAGTTCGGTGAGGGGCTTTGGTGCGATGACGACGCCTGCGGCGTGCACGCCGGCTCCGCGCACGAGGCCCTCGAGACGAAGGGCTGCGTCGATGAGTTCTTTGATCTTCGGATCGGAATCGTAGGCCTGGCTGAGTGTTGGGGAGTCCTTCATCGCTCTGTCGATGGTGATACCGATGGTGGGCGGAATCATCTTGGCGATGCGGTCGACCTCGCCGTAGGGCATGTCGAGTGCTCGGCCGACGTCTTTGATGGCGGCCTTCGCGGCCATGGTGTTGAAGGTGATGATCTGCGCGACCTGATCGCGACCATACTTGCGGTTGACGTACTCGATGACCTCGCCGCGACGATTCATGCAGAAGTCGATATCGATATCGGGCATGGAGATACGTTCGGGGTTGAGGAAGCGCTCGAAGAGCAGCTCGTTCTGGAGCGGATCGATATCCGTGATCTCCATGCAGTAGGCTACGAGCGACCCGGCGGCGGATCCACGGCCTGGTCCTACGGGGATGCCCTGTTCGCGGGCATAGCGGATAAAGTCCCAGACGATCATGAAATAGCCGGGAAACTTCATCTGCTTGATGCAGTCCATCTCGCGGTCGAGGCGGGCGTGGTAGTCGGGGATGGTCTTCTTGAGCAGGCCGCGTGAACGGAGGTGTTCGACTGCGGTGCCGAGGCGCTTTTCGAGGCCTTCGCGGCAGACGTGCTCAAAGTAGGTCACGAGCGTTTCGCCTTCGGGAACGGGAAAGTCGGGGAACGGGTTGTCGACCTTGGTCATCTTCAGGTTGCAGCGGTCGATGAACTGCATAGTGCGGGTGCAGACCTCGGGGGTCTGCGCGAAGGTGCGGAGCATCTCCTCCGCTGACTTGATGTAGAACTCCTGCGTGTCGAATTTGAAGCGCTTGGGGTCGTTCATGCTGCCGGCGGTTTGGACGCAGAGGAGGATCTCGTGTGCGCGGGAGTCGTCGCTCTCGACGTAGTGCGCGTCGTTGGTCGCGATGAGGGGGATGCCCAGCTCGCGCTCCATCTTGAAGAGAGCGTCGCAGACTGGCTTGTCGGGCTCGAGGCCGTGGTCTTGTAGCTCAAGGAAGAAGTTGCCCTTGCCGAACATCTCCTGGAACATGCCTGCGCTGCGCTTGGCCTCGTCGTACTTCCCTGCCATCAGGTGCTGGTTGACCTCGCCCGCGAGACAGCCGGAGAAGCCGATGAGACCTTCGGTGTGCTTCGACAGAAAGTCTTTGGAGACGCGGGGCTTGCGGTAGAAACCGTGCAGAGCGGCCTCGCTGGTGAGACGGACGAGGTTGCGGTATCCGACTTCGTTTTCGGCCAGCACGAGGAAGTGGTTGTACTTGTCGCCCTCGGGGGCGGCGCGGTGGTCGTCGTTCTTGCAGAGATAGAGCTCGCAGCCGAGGATGGGCTTGATGCCCTTCTTCTGCATGGCGTCAAAGAAGTGCACGGCGCCGAAGATGTTGCCGTGATCGGTCATGGCGGCGGCTGTTTGGCCAATCCGGCTGAGGTGCGCGGCTAGCTTGTCTACGTCGCAGGCTCCGTCTAGGAGCGAATAATCGGTGTGAAGATGGAGGTGGGTGAACTCTGCGGCCATGATTTGATTTTAGGCTTTCGCGAGGGAGGCATTGGCTGAGGAAAAACGGGGACAGAACCTCTGGATGTACATGGAGCGTTCTCTTCTCTGGCGATGCACAAAAGAGTACTTACGGCAGTACAATTTCAGGCCATGAGTGGCTTTCTTGCCTTCGATTGGCTCCTACGGTCTGCTCGCCGTCGCAAGCGCGAGGCTGCGTTGCGGCAGGCCAAGACGTGGCCCGTGCTCACGGCGAAGCTGCTTGGCTCTACCGTCGTGCCGAAAGATTCCTTCGCGGAGGCAGGATCGGTCTATCAGAACTTTCAGATCGAGTCTGCGTTTTACTTCACGCTGGATGGCGGTTACTTTGGCGGGCACCTTCGGAGCGTCCCGCTCTCCGACTCAGAAGCGCATCGCGCTATCCGAGATGCGAAGGAGGATACGATCATCCAGGTCCGTTACAATCCGCAGAATCCTGACGAGAATTACACGCTTGCGGCTGACAATAAGGACATTCTTCCCTTTGCCGTCTGGTCGAGCTAGCTTACGAGGCTGGTTGCGAGATCGATGTAGAGATCGACGCATTCTAGCAATTCTTTTTTAGCGATGCGCTCGTTTGGGGTGTGGGCTACGTGGATGCTGCCGGGGCCTAGGAGAAAGGGCTCGCCCCAGTTTGTGAGGGTGGGGATGTCGGTGGCGAACTTCGCGACCATTGTCGGTAGATTGCCGATCTTGCGCATACGTATGTAGCTCAGGTCGAGCGAGAAGGTGACCTCGGCGCGGTCGCCTACTGCCTTGAGTATGGCTTGTTTGACCTCTTCGGAGGGGCCAACGGTGCGGATGAGCAGATGCGCTTCGGCTTTGTCGGCGATGACGTTGGGTGCGCGGCCGCCCTGGATGAGGCCGACGTTGAGGGTGGATGGGCCGATCTCCGGCTCGATGGGCAGGGGGAGGGCCATGACGTCGTGCAGGGCTTCGAGGAGCTTGTCGATTGCGGACTCGCCCAGCTCTGGGTAGGCAGAGTGCGCCATGCGGCCGTTTGCCCGGAGTTCGACGCGGAGTGCGCCTTTGGTTGCGAGCGCGAGGCGGTTGTCCGTTGGCTCTCCGTTGATGAGGAAGCGAGAGCCCTTGGGCATGGTGTTTGCGACTTGCGCACCGGCGGAGTCTCGCTCTTCGCCTACGACGAAGAGCAGTCCTACCTTGATCCCTGACTCGCGGAGGCGATCTGCCGCGGCGATTTGGGTGGCGATGATGCCCTTCGCATCGCAGGTTCCGCGGCCGTAGAGGAACTCGTCATCCTCGGTGCAGCCGAAGAAGGGTGGGACGGTGTCCATGTGGGTCGAGAGGACGACGTCTGGCGTGACGTCGGGTAGTGCGGCGTAGACGTTGAAGCGCTCTCCGTTGCCTGCTCCGGGAGTGGTGGGAGGCGGTTGCGGGACGGGCTGACGCTCGACGGCGTAACGCTGCTCGCTGAGAAATTCATACAGGAATGCTCCTGCCAGGCCTTCGTGATAGGTAGTGGATTCAATGTCGACGAGCTGACGGGTAAGAGAGAGAGGGTCGATAGCCATGGAAGTCCAGAATAACCGACGTTCGGTCACAACAGCGTGACAGACGGGGCACGACCGCCGGTAAACTGAAGGAGATGACGTTGCCAAATGGGACTCCCTCGCAGATTCGCTCTATCGACAACCTGTATGGCCCGGACGGCAAGCTTGAGGCCGTGCTCAACACGGGTCGCGACGACGCGCCGTACTCGGCGCTGGTGTGCCACCCTTATCCGCCGGCTGGTGGGACCATGCATAACAAAGTCGTCTATAACGCGATGAAGGTTTTTTCATCCTTAGGATTGCCGGTACTTCGGTTCAATTTCCGCGGTACAGGGTTGAGCGAGGGCGTCTTCGACAACGGACATGGGGAGCAGAACGATGTCCGTGCTGCTCTAAGCTGGCTTGAGCATAATTTGAAGCGCCCGATTTTGTTTGCGGGGTTTTCTTTCGGCTCACATGTTGGTCTGCGGGCTTGCTGTGGTGATGTACGGGTCAAGGGGCTGATTGGCCTGGGGCTGCCTGTTCATGCGGACGGGCGCGATTACACTTACGGTTTTCTGCCGAAGTGCATTGAGCCGAAGCTCTTTCTGAGTGGCGATCATGACCCGTTCGGTTCACGCGCGGCGGTGGAAGCAGTCCTTGAACAGGCACCGGCTCCCAAGCAGATGGTTTGGGTCGAAGGTGCGGATCATTTTTTTCAGGGTGTGCCGGGTTCGCCTGCGCCCAAGCTGGACGTTATGCGTCGTGAGATGGATATGTGGCTGCGGAGTGAGTTTGGTTTGAGCTAGCTTCAGGCAGCGTGGTGGCGGCGTGTCAGCCGGGCTACGGGCCGTGGCTCGACGAGCCACTCGCGCATGGCACGATTGCACTCGTCCGGCATCTCTGCGAAGGGGATGTGTCCGACACCGGGAATGACCATCAGCTTCGAGCGCATCATGATCTGCTGCAAGCGATGTGCCGAGTTGAGCCCTACGGTATGGTCGCGGTCACCCCAGATCAGCAGTGTCGGCTTTTCGGCGAGTTCTGCAAGGGCCGAGCGGAGCGTGACCATGTCGTCAAACCAGCTCTGTAGGATGCGCAGGATGTGATCAATCGTGCCGGGGGTCTGTAGGCCGTTGATGTAGCCATCGAGAGTTCCTTCGACCACGCGTGAGGGGTCGCCGTACATCCGGCTGAGAGCGGTGGCCTTGAGGCTGCGCGGCAGGATAGGTATAAGCGTGGCAAACCAGCGACCGAAGCGCGTCTGATAGAAACGGATGAGCTGGTGCCCGAAGTCGCAGAAGGGGTTTGCCGGAGCGAAGAGGATCAGTTTGCGGACACGTTGTGGGTGCCGTGCGGCCAGCATCATGGCTACTGCGCCTCCGTGAGAGTGTCCAGCAACATCGGCATGGGGAAGATCAAGGGCGTCCAACAGAGCAGCTAGGCCGTCGGCTGTGGCTTCCAGCCCTGCGTCAAGCCCGATGACTCGCTCGGATTCTCCCATATTGAAGAGATCGACTGCGTATACCGTGGCGTGTTGCGAGAGGAAGCTGATGTTCTGCTGCCAGTTGCGGGCGGAGCCGACGAGGCCGTGGAGCAGCAGCAACGGAGGACCATCGCCCGACCGCTGGAGATGAACACGCATCCCGTTCACCTGGACGAAGATCTCGTCCACCTGACTGTCACCGATTTTACCCACCACGTTCTGATCTCTCCTGATTTCTTGGGCCGCTCGATCTCAGGAATGGATCGGAGAGCGACTTCAAAGCACTCTTTGAATGTTACAGGAGTATTAATTTCAATACTAGAAGAATTACTTGTCCGTGAAGCATTGAGCAACAGCACGGATGGGCAATCTGTCTCCGTCGAAGTTTACGTGTCAAGAAAAAAGGAAAAGAACTAGAATCGGTGCAGTCTCGTTTATTGCTTTGCCATGTTTCGCGCTACATCCGCTATTTGGAATCCCCTACAGTTATTCGTAGGTTGTTCTATGACATGTGAATTTATCGGAGCAATTCTGTTGGTTTTCCGGTTTGGAACTTGATGTGCATTAACAACTGCGCTCAACCATGAAAAACGCCTTCCAAACTCGTATTCTCGCTATCGGACTCGCACTTGCGACCCTGGCGGTGTGCCTGTTGGCGGGTTTCAACATTGCGCAGGAGAACACCATCGACACCCCGACGGACGGGATCTGGTGGGTTGAAGCGCAGGGCGGCCTGCGGGCTGAGCGGGTGCCTGCCGATACGCCGGGAAGCCGCGCGGGAATCCGGGCCGGGGATATTCTTGAGTCGGTCAACGACCATCCCACACTGCGGCTTGATCCGCTTGTGCGTGCGATCTTCCGTACGGGGAGCTGGGGGCGAGCGAGCTACTCGATTGTCAGACCAATCGTGACCCCGCAAGGCACTCTCTTTACTCCGAAGCTGGACTTCAACGTGATTCTTGAGCCAGCGGACCGGAGCAACCATCAGGTTACCCGCTTGATTGCCCTGGTCTACCTGTTGATCGGGCTTTATGTGCTCTTCCGGCGTTGGACTGCTCCAAAATCCACACATTTCTTTGTCTTCTGCCTAGTCTCGTTCGTTCTGTATGCCTTCCGATATACGGGCGTCTTCGACACATTCGACTGGTGTATTTACTGGTCGAACATCGTTGCGACTGCGATTCAGCCAGCTCTTTTCCTCCATTTTGCGGTTAGTTTTTCGGACAACTTTGCCAATCGTCGTCGCAATCTCACGCGCCGCCGTGCCCTGGTCGTTTTTCTCTATGCTCCCGGATTGATTCTGATCGCGGTCCAGGCGACTGCGATCAAGCTCTGGTCGGCGACGGAGATTCTCAAACATCGCCTTGACCAGACTGCGTATGCCTATCTAGCTCTTTACTATGTGCTGGCGGCGATTGTCTTCCTGTTTCGATATCGCTCGGCGGAGTCGCCGCTTGAGCGGCAGCAGCTTAAGTGGCTGACACGGGGAACGCTTCTTGCAGTAGTTCCCTTCACGGTCTTCTATGTTCTGCCTTTTGTCTTCGACATGGCGGTTCCGGCTCTGGTCACGAAGTTTGCGGGACTGTCTCTGGTCTTCCTTCCGCTGACCTTCAGTTGGGCTATCGTCCGCTATCGGTTGATGGACGTTGATCTGATCTTCAAGCGCGGTGTGACCTACACGCTGGCGACTGCGGCTGTTGTTGGCCTCTACTTTGCCATCGTCGCCTTTAGCGCTGAGCTCGTGCACACCCGTCTCAAAGATCTCGGCGTTTGGGGCCTGCTTGGCGCGATCGTGATCGCTTGCCTCATCTTCGATCCTGTTAAGAGGGCTATTCAAGGCCGGCTCGATCGCATCTTCGATCAGAAACGCTTCGACTATCGCGAGACTTTGGTCGAGTTCGGCCGCGGTATTAACTCACAGACAGACTTGCGTGCTCTGCTCGATTCCATCGTCGAGCGGCTCCCTCAGACGTTGCTGGTTACGCGTGTAGCTGTGTTTCTTGCCGAGGAGGCTGATGGTCAAAGACGCAGTCGAAGCTTTCATCTTGCAGCCTCTCATGGCCTGACGAACTTACCAGCGGCAGAGTTGCAGGCGCTGGATGTGCGCTTTCTCGACTTCGATGCGCCGGACGCGAACAACCATATCTTCCTTGAGAATCCTCAACAGGTGCTGCGCCTGCCCGAGGATCAGCGCAAGACAGCCGGCAAGTTGGACCTGAATTATTACCTTCCCTGTCGGGTCGCCAACCGTGAGGGCAGCGGGACGAGGACGGTGGCAGTGATCGGTCTTGGGCGTACGGATGATGGCGATTTTCTCTCCAGTGAAGATATGGAGCTGCTGGAGTCGCTTGCAGGATACATCGGCATCGCTATCCAAAATGCGCAACTGTATCAGCGGCTGGAGTCGAAGATCAGCGAGTTCGAACGACTGAAGGAGTTTCACGAGAACATCGTTGAGTCCATCAACATCGGTGTCTTCGCTGTCGATCTTGAAGACCGCATCGAGAGCTGGAATGCTCCGATGGAGGAGATGTACGCGAAGCCTCGCCGGGAGGCCCTGCATCATCCACTCTCGGAGGTGTTTCCTCCGGAGTTTATCGAGCAGTTCAACAATGTTCGACATGAAGACGGTACGCATACGCTCTACAAGTTTCGCCTTGCGCTGCCGAGCGGCGATTTTCGCATTGCCAATATCGCCATTGCGCCGCTGGTTACGCGCGACCTGATCGCTGTCGGCCGGATTGTCCTTGTCGATGACATTACGGATCGTATTCAACTCGAGGTGCAGCTTACGCAGGCGGAGAAGCTCTCCTCGATTGGTCTGTTGGCTGCGGGAGTGGCGCATGAGGTCAATACACCGCTTGCCGTTATCTCCAGCTATACACAGATGCTGTCCAAGCACATGCGAGATGACCAGCGTTTGGCGCCGATCCTTGAGAAGATTACGCAGCAGACGTTTCGTGCGTCCGAGATCGTCAATGGGCTGCTCAACTTCTCAAGGACCAGCGGAAGCGAGTTCACCAGCATCGACTTGAACCAGTTGCTTCACGATACGGAGACCTTGCTGGAGCACCAGTTCAAGACAGCGCAGATCCATGTGGAGACGCACTTCGATCCTGCGCTTGCGTTCATCAAGGGCAATCAGGGCAAGCTGCAACAGGTCATCCTGAACCTGATGTTGAACGCCAAGGATGCGATGCATGGGAAGCCGAATGCGACACTGAAGATCGCCACGGAAAGTGGCCCAGGGTTTGTCTTTGTCATCATTCAAGACTCCGGCAATGGTATCGAAAAAGAGCACCTGAACCGCATCTACGACCCCTTCTTTACGACCAAGGCCACACCGCAAGAGGGGCAGCGTAAAGGGACCGGCCTCGGTCTCGCGGTCACTTACGGGATCATGCAAGAGCATGCCGGAAAGATTCAGGTCGAGAGCGAAGTTGGAGCAGGCACAACCTTCCGATTGGAGTTTCCTTCTGCCACCACACTTACCACGCGCGAAGAGACGGCACGTCCCGATGCTGCAAGCGCTTCATCTGTAGAAAATACGAGGTCCACGATCCATGCTTGAGAGCACCGAAGCTGAACCAGTTGAAGCCCCCAAGCTATCGGCCTCCCGTACGCTGCGTGACTCCACCGGCGCACATATTTTAATTATTGATGACGAAGCGGCTATTCGGGAGTCGCTCGATACGCTTCTTACGCTTGAAGGCTTTGAGATTTCAATGGCTGTCGATGGCGCGTCCGGCATCGATCTGCTTTCGCGGAATCATTATGATCTCCTGCTGCTTGATCTTGCGCTGCCAGGCGAGAGCGGCATCGATCTGCTCCCTCGCATCAAGGAGATCCAGCCGGAGCTCCCCGTCATCATGATTACGGCGTACGGGACGGTCGGCAATGTCGTTGATGCAATCCGCGCCGGGGCGGAGAACTTCACGCAGAAGCCGTGGGATAACGAAAAATTGCTGGCCGATATCCGTGTGGCCATCTCACGTCATCGTGCTGAAGAAGAGGTTATTCAGCTTAAACGAACGCTGAAGCAGCGCTATAACTTTGAAAATATTGTAGGCAAGAGTGAGCCGATGCTTCGTATGTTCGACCTGATCGGACAGGTTGCTCCCAGCCGTTCCACGGTGCTCATTCAGGGTGAGAGCGGTACGGGCAAAGAGCTGATTGCCAAGGCTCTGCATTCGCATTCGCCTCGCCGCGATAAACCCTTTGTTCCGGTCAATACCGGCGCGGTGCCTTCCGAGCTGCTCGAATCAACGCTCTTTGGCCACGTGAAGGGTGCGTTTACTTCGGCGGTCAGCTCCAAGAAGGGGCTGTTCGAGGTTGCAAACGGAGGCACACTTTTCCTGGACGAGATCGGCACGATGGGGATGGACATGCAGGCGAAGATCCTGCGCGTGTTGCAGGACCGCCGCTTCATGCACCTCGGTGGGACCTCTGAGATTCAGGTGGACGTCCGCATCATCGCTGCGACCAATGTCAATCTTCAGCAGGCCGTTCGCGATGGCCGCTTCCGCGAAGACCTCTTCTATCGTCTCAATGTGATTTGTCTGGAGCTTCCACCGCTGCGTGCGCGTCGCGAGGACATTCCTCTGCTGGCTGCGCACTTTCTGAAGTTCTATGCCGAAGAGAATGGCATGGAGCCGCGCACGCTTGCCCCTGATGCGCTGCGCGTCCTGATGGATTATGAGTGGCCTGGAAACGTCCGCGAGCTTGAGAACTCGATGGAGCGCGGCGTCGTCCTCTCGACCTCGAAGACTATCACCGCCGATCTGCTGCCTTCGCAGCTTACGGGTAGCACCTACTCGGCGAGCATCCTTGACCATCGGCCTGATGCGAGCCTCTTTGATCTGATGGAAGAGATTGAACGACGCATCATCGCCGACCGCCTAGAGCGCTGCCACTGGAACCAGACTGAGGCGGCGGAGTACTTCAAGATTCCTCTGTCTACCCTTAACCAGAAGATTAAGCGCCTTAACGTCGAGATCAAAAAGCGTGGGCTTCGGGATTAGTGATTCAGTCAAGGCTTGATGCTAAAGCCCTGGCTGAATGACGATCTTCATCGACCCTGGCTGCGGATTGGATGCTAGTTCGATCGCCTCTACTGCTTGCTCCAGCGAAAAACGGTGCGAGATGAGTTGTGTCAGATCGAATCCGTTGGCATAGCCGTCGAAGATCAACTGCGCTACCTCGTCGTTGACGGCGAGTGAGGAGCTGTAGGAGCCCATCAAGGTCTTTTCATCCATGCAGACAGCGGCTGGATCGAAAGGGGCCTCTCCATGCTGGGTTGCGGCAAAGAGCATCACACGACCGCCAGGGCGAACCGCAGCCATCGCGATCTGGATCAGTGCGTTGCCTCCAACCGCTAGTAGAGCTACATCAGCTCCGCGTCCTTCAGTCGCTACCTTTGCTGCGGCAACGACATCGCCTGCGGCATCGAGTGGATGCTCCAGCCCGAACTTGGCCGCGACTGCGTGGCGCTCGGGGTACAGGTCGCTCGTGAGCACCGTGGCTCCAGTCCTGCGGGCGAGAGCTGCCAGGAGAATGCCGATCGGTCCTTGTCCGATGACTAGCACCGTCTCATCCGGCTGGAGCTTGAGCATCTCGATCGCCTTGTAGCAGGTGTTCGTCGGCTCGATAAAGGCTGCCTGCTCGAACGGAATTCCATCAGGGATTTTGACGAGACCACCGCGCACGATCCAGTCCATCACGCGGATGTACTCGGCGAAGCCACCGCCTGAGGGTTCAAAGCCTGCGGTGCAGCCGACTTTTTTGTACTCCTCGCACTGAGCGAAGGTTTGCTTGCGGCAGTAGTAGCAGTTGCCACAGGGAATATGGTGATACGCCATTACGCGATCACCGATGGCGAAGCCGGTGACATCTTCGCCGATCGCTGCAATCGTTCCGGACATCTCATGCCCGAAGACGCGGGGTGCAGAGTGGGAGCCGGAATGGATTTTCTTCAGGTCGGTTCCGCAGATGCCGCAGGTGTGGATCTTCATCAACACTTCGCCGGGGCCGATTTTTGGAACCGGAATCGTCTCTACGCGAACATCGTTGATACCGCGGTAAACAGCAGCGCGCATCGTCTCAGGCACTCTTTCTCCCATGCTGTTCAGTCTCTCTCCTCGTGTGTTACAGGCTCTAAAGTGTTGCTATCGAGCCAGATTCTGATTGCCTCTGCCAGGTGCCTTGCCGACATCGCGCTGTACTTTCCCAGCTTTACCAAGCCCCGCCACGAGTTCGGTCTCATCGCCACATGCGCCAGAAATGGCATGAGCCGCATCTGCCCATTCGTCATGATAAAGGGATTGAGGTCCGGCAGCTTTGCGTCTGCATCGTCAGAGACCGCCTTGAGGCAATAGAACGGTATTCCCCGTCCCTGCGCGATACGGGCCAGTGTCGCTGACTCCATATCTACAAGGCGTGCACCGTAACTCGCTGCCAGGCGTGCTTTCTCGGTAGCATCCGCCACGCGGTCTGTCGTCGCTAGTACCGGCCATGTATCGGTGTGTCCGTTCGCCTCTGCCGTGGAGAATCGCTCCCCTGTCTGCGTATCGATCACGCGAGCGACGTGCCAGACCGAGGCGGCACTGATCGTCGGGTCCAGCGCACCCGCCCATCCAATCGAGCAGATCGCATCGAACTTCGCGTAGCGTTCCATCTCGCGGAGTGCGATCACGGCACGGCTCCCTCCCATACCTGAACAGCCGGCGATCCAGCGCCCCCTGGCGTGCCGCCGCTCCCACAATACCGTTCCTTTGCCTGCCTTCAGTCGTTGCCATCGCTCGCCCCGTGGAGGGGACACGAGTGGCTTCAACTCGCCCGGAAGCGCCGCGATGATCGCAATCGTTCCGTTCATGCTTTGGTTAGATGCTCAATTTTCTGAGGATCAGGCGCATAGCCGTTCGCTACAAACCAGTCGATTGCCGAACGCATGGCATGATAGACGGGAAAAACGCGGAAGCCGAGATCGCGTTCAGCTTTGGAGGAGGCGGCAAACATCGTTTTCTTTCCCATCTTCACAGCTTCAACCGTCGCCCGCGGCTCTTTGCCAAGCAGTCTGCCGGTGATGTTCTCCTCGAAGAAGGCGAAGGCCATCGCCACTGCGTGCGGCACCTTCATGGTTGGCGACGGCAGCCCGGTGATCGACGACATGCGATCGAGGATCTGCTTCAGCGTCAGGTTCTCCCCGCCCAGAATGTATCGCTCACCCGGCGTGCCTCGCTCCAAGGCGGCGAAGTGCATCTGCGCAATCTCTGCAACATCGACGAGGTTCAATCCTGTATCGACATACGCAGGGAATTTTTTATTCAGGAAGTCGACGATGATTCGGCCTGTCGGTGTCGGCTTTACGTCACCTGCACCGATGGGCGTCGTCGGATTGAGGATGATGACGTGTTGTCCGGCGCGAGCCGCTTCGATGGCTACTTGTTCCGCCATGAACTTCGAGCGCTTGTAGTGGCCGATCATATCGGCCAATCCCACGGGGGTTGCCTCGTCCACGATTGTGCCATCGGCCTTGAAGCCCATGGTCGCTACGCTCGACGTATACACGACGCGCTTCACCCCGACCTCGCGTGCGATACGCAGCAGCTCCCGTGTACCCTTCACGTTCGACGCGTACATCTCCTTCGGGTCACGCACCCACAGCCGGTAGTCTGCTGCGACATGCACCAGCGCATCGCAACCTGCGAGTGCAGAGCGTAGCTTTTCCGGTTGACGCAGATCGCCTGTTACGAGTTCGGCGTCCAGGTTGGCGAGCAGTTTCGTGCTGCTTGTCTGCCTCGTCAGAAGGCGCAACGTTGCGCCTTGAGCAGCATACGTCCGGGCGACATGGCTGCCTACGAAACCGGTCGCTCCCGTGATGAATGCGCGCACGCCTGCTCTTCTCTTAGTGACAATATGGGGAAGTTTTCTCGCATAGCTTATGCGGGAAGTTTTGCTCGGTTCAAGGTACGCTGACGAACAGTATCAGTCCAGCTTTTCCGGCTCGATCTGAATGTTCTGTTCGCCCGCCGCCTTCTTCTCCCAGTATTTCTTCACCCAGGCTTCGAAGGTCTTGCCAGCAGCCGTATCGCGCCCACTGAAAGACAGAGCCGCGACATCCGCATACGACACGTTCAATTTTGTCGCAGCGTTGGCGGGGATGATGCGGATGAAGGAATCAGACAGAGCCGCTCCGCTACGCCGATCGAAGAGGTATCCCTGAATCTGCGTTCCGTCTTTGCGCGTGACGGTGATGTCTCCGCGATAGTCGAATGCCTTTTCGAGCGCCTCGCGAATGTCGGCGTCGCTTGCCAGCGAGGGGATCCATCCCTCGAGTTGCTCGCGCTCGCGTCCTGCTGCTATCTCGATCTCGTCGGCACTTTCGTGAGACAGCTGCTCCAGTTTTGCTGCTTCCTGTGTGTCGGTCGCCATAATTAGTCTCCCGAAACCTGCTGTAGCTCTGCTGCGTTATGTGTTGTTGCAGGGGCAGCGATCTGCACAAGTGGTCCATGGCTCTTTTTCGGCCACTCGTTTAGCAGTTTCTGTGCATCTGCATCTTCATATGTCGGGGGGAACATGAATTTCCTTGCGGTCATCATGAAGCCCTTCAGCGAGCTGAAGGCATAGTCGACGGCGGAAGCTTCATGTCCAGAGTGCACCATGCAATTCGCGCACTGCGGGTTCCCGCTCTTTGCGCCATAGTTCTGCCACTCTACCGTCTCCAGCAGTTCCTTGAAGGTGTCAGCGTATCCGTCCTGCAACAGATAGCATGGCTTCTGCCAGCCGAAGATCGAAAAGGTGGGCATCCCCCAGGGTGTGCATTCGAAGTTCTGTTTCCCCATCAAAAACTCTGAGAAGAGCGGATGGGTATTGAACTCCCAGGATTTTTTACGGTTCGAAAGAATCGCCCGAAACATTCTGCGCGATCTCGCCTTACCCAAAAAGTGGTTCTGGTCAGGGGCTTTATCGTAGGTGTAGCCAGGCGAGACCATCATGCTCTCCACTCCCGCCGCCATCATTTCGTCAAAGTGCGCCCGCACTGAGTTCGGGTCGGCTCCGTCGAACAGCGTCGTATTGGTCGTTACACGGAAGCCCGCGGCCACGGCAGCACGCACACCCTCCATCGCAATGTCGTAGCCACCCTCGCGGCAGACAGAGAAGTCATGATGCTCGCGCTGACCATCCACATGCACTGAGAATGACAGATACTTGCTGGGCTTGAACAGGTGCAGCTTCTCCTTCAAGAGAAGCGCGTTTGTGCACATGTACACATACTTCTTCCGCGCAACGAGACCTGCAACGATCTCCGGCATCTTGGGATGCAGCAGAGGCTCGCCGCCTGGAATCGACACCATCGGCGTTCCGCATTCTTCGACTGCCTTGAAGCACTCCTCAGGGCTGAGCTCTGCCTTGAGGATGTGCGCAGGGTATTGAATCTTCCCGCAGCCGGCACATGCCAGGTTGCAGCGGAAGAGGGGCTCAAGCATCAGCACCAGAGGATACTTCTTCCGGCCCATCAGCTTTTGCTTCAAAACGTATGTCGCTACGGTCCACGCTTGCGAGACTGGTACAGCCATCCGAGGATCTCCTATAAATCTTTAAAGCAAAAACAGAAACGCTTGCTTAATTTTCTTTATGCCGTTTCCCGTTCCATCGCTCGCTTGTAGGTTGTCAGAGCAAGCAAGGGGAAGTACTGCTTATATAAGTGGTAACCGAGATAAAACACGCGCGGGAAGCCTGTTCCCGTGTAGTAGCTTTCGCCGTTACGTCCTGGAACTAATTCGTCCCAGCTTCCATCCTCGTGTTGGCGATCGATGAGCCAACGCACGCCCTTCGCTACGGAGTCCGACCGACTGTCTCCGCCAGCCAGCAGCCCAAGGAGCGCCCATGCCGTCTGCGATGGCGTGCTTGGGCCGATGCCCTTCTGTAGCTCATCGTCGTAGGTGCCGCAAGTCTCGCCCCAGCCGCCGTCGGAGTTCTGCATCATGCGAATCCACTCCGTCGCTTGCAGGATGCAGGGCTCATGACTCCACATCCCGATGGCCTCCAGGCCACGCAGAACCAGGAAGGTTCCGTACAGGTAGTTCACACCCCAGCGGCCAAACCAGCTTCCGTCCGGCGACTGCTCCTTCAGAACGAACTGGATCGCTTTCTCGACGCGCTTGTCGTCCCGGGTGAAGCCGTACTGCGCCAGCATCTCCAGCATGCGTCCGGTGATGTCGACCGTCGGTGGGTCCAGCATCGCGTTGTGGTCGGCGAAGGGGATGTACTGGAAGATCGTTTTGGTATTGTCCTTGTCGAACGCCGCCCATCCGCCGTTCTTGCACTGCATCGCCCAGATCCAGTTCAAAGCACGCTGGCATACTTCGTGCTGATACCGCTCGCGAGGGTTGTCGACGCAGTTCAATGCCAGCAGAACCTCTCCGGTATCATCGACATCCGGGTAAAACTCATTGTTAAACTCGAAGTACCAGCCGCCAGGCTCAACATTTTTAACCTTTTCGGCCCAGTCACCTTTATGACGAACCTCTTTGGAGAGTAGCCAGTCGGCCGCCTTCAAAAGCCGCGGGTCCGTCTTCGAGAGACCTGCTTCACCGAGGGCTGAAACGACCTGAGCCGTATCCCATACCGGCGGGAAGCATGGTTGCATACGGAAGGTTGGTGTCGGGTACTCCGGCTCGCCTTCCGGGCAGTCAATTCCAAGCTTCTCGAACTCATCCATAGCACGGATCATCTGCGGATCGTCCAGGGAGTATCCCAGAACGCGCATCGCTACGATGGAGTTCAACATGGCCGGATAGATTGCGCCGAGACCGTCAGATTTTTCAAACCGCGCAAGCATCCACTTTTCGGCTTTTTTGATTGCAATCTTGCGGAGTGGGCGAATGTGAATTCGCTCGGCCCAGTGCATCAGCCGGTCGAGGGCAAGGAAGAAGTTGCGCCAGCCAAAGAGACGCTTCTTGTCCCATCGCAGATGAAGGTTCGCGTTGGCGCGGCCACCGACAAACAGCTCGTCAATTCCCTGCTCTGGGGCGATTTTTTTGAACGGCTTGTTCGCATAGATGATCGACAGCGGCACCAGAATTCCACGAGACCACGAGGAGATCTCGTAGATATTGAAGTAGAACCAGTTCGGGAAGAGGACGATCTCGGGCGGTACTGCCGGGACCGCGTCGTACTCATACTGTCCCAGAGCGCACAGGTAGATCTTCGTGAAAGTATTGCACTCCACGACGCCGCCGTTCGCGAGAATCCATTCACGTGCTTTGACGAGGAGTGGGTGCTCGGCCGACCAGCCCATCAACTTCAACGCGAGGTAGCTCTTTACGCCGTAGTTGATATTTGAGGGGCCACCGGGAAACTGGCTCCAGCCGCCGTCTTCATTCTGGTGCCGAAGAATTTCGTTCAGGGCGCGCTGCATCTTGCCGGCGTCTCCTGTTCCAAGCAGCGTATGCATGAAGATGTAGTCCGCTTCGAGCATTACGTCTGCTTCGAGCTCGCCGCACCAATAGCCATCCGGATGCTGCTTGCCAAGCAGCCAATCTTTCGCGCGTGCGATCCCGCTGGCAACATGCTCCAAGCCAAGATCCATCCGGCCATAGCGGGGCTGTGCCGACTTGGTTGCCGTCTGCGGATTGCGTGGTAATGTGCTCATCTGTTCAACAAACTCTCTATAGAACCGGTCAACAAACTAAATATCACTGCCTGAAGACTTTGTCCGGCATGACTTATTGGATTACTGACGGGCTACCGATGGTGCAGGTTGAATCGCCTGAACGATCTCAGGCGGCAGACCGAAGCGTACATTTTCCGGCATGACTTCTACCTCGTCGACATCGCCATATCCTTTGGACTGAAGATATTCGACAACGTCTTTGACCAGCACCTCGGGCGCGGATGCCCCCGCGGTGACGGCTACCGTGTTCACCCCATCGAGCCACTCTGGCTGAATCGCCTCTGCCATGTCGATGAGATAGGAGTTGGTGTCCAAGTTTTTCGAAACTTCAACCAGGCGATTTGAATTCGAGCTATTTCGCGAACCGACGACCAGCACCAAGTCTGCACCGTGGGCCACTTTCTTTACTGCCGTCTGGCGATTTTCTGTGGCGTAGCAGATGTCCTGCGCGTGCGGTCCGACGATGTTCGGAAACTTCTTCTTGAGGGCTTCGATCATGTAGTGCGCTTCGTCCAGCGAGAGCGTCGTCTGCGTCAGATAAGCGACCTTATTGGGATCGGGAACGACCAGCGCTGCGACCTCTTCCACCGTCGAAACCACCTGAGTTACATCCGGAGCCTCACCTTGGGTGCCTTCGACCTCTTCGTGGTCGCGGTGCCCGACAAGCACCAGCGAATAGCCTTGTTTCGCGAATTTAATGGCTTCGACGTGAACCTTGGTGACCAGCGGACAGGTTGCGTCGACGACCTTCAGGCCGCGTTCTTTTGCCCGTTCTCGCACCGCAGGCGAAACGCCATGCGCGGAGTAGATAACACGGGCACCCTCGGGCACCTCGTCCAGTTCGTTGACGAAGATCGCACCCTTCTTTGCAAGATCGTTCACAACATAGCTGTTATGCACGATCTCTTTCCGCACATAGATCGGCGCGCCAAACGTATCCAACGCAATCTGCACGATGTCGATGGCGCGGACAACGCCAGCGCAAAAGCCTCGCGGCTTCAACAGCAGGACGCGTTTCGTTGAAACTGGGTTGCCTGTTTGGGAGGTATCTACGGGATCAAGAGTGGGTGTCGTCACAGTTACCAGTATACCGCGTCTGGCTTTTCCGCGAGGATAATTGAACCAAACTTGGTGCAACACCAGACGCAGCCCTGCTCGACAGGGCAGGACGCGAAAACATCCACAGGCACCACGGATACCTTACAGCTTGCGTTCGGAACAGCCTGCGTGCCTGCAATCGCAGCTAAGGGTCGTTAGACCTTTGGAATCCTGGCAGACCGAGGAGCAGTACTTCGAGCCCTCAGCAGCCATACAACCGCAGCTTGCGTGTGCGCATTTTTTATTTGTCGTGGACATGGTCAACCTTCTCCTGAACTGCCACAGAGTGCGATGCCGTCCGTCCAGAAAGAGATGTCGCTATCGGCTACTTTCGAGCAGATGTTCTGCATGCTTCAGGCTGGTCTCGGTCAGGGTCGCACCGCTCAGCATGCGCGCAATCTCCTGCCGCCGCTCTTCGTCCTCCATCTTGCGAACATTGGTCTGCGTGCGACCCTGCTTTTCGGTCTTTTCAATGAGGAAATGCTGGTCTCCAAACGCAGCAATTTGAGGCAGATGGGTGATGCAGAGCACCTGTTGCCCTTTGGAGAGCGTCTTCAGCTTTCGTCCGACCGCCTCTGCCGCGCGGCCACCGATCCCGATATCGATCTCGTCGAAGACCAGCGTCCGGGGGAGTGGAGACTTCTTTTTTCGAGCACCCGCGCTGGCCGTTCCCTCCTCGACGGTTACCTTGAGCGCCAACATTACACGGGACATCTCTCCGCCTGAGGCGATCTCGTCCAATGGCTTCAGTGGCTCGCCCGCATTGGTTGCGATCAGGCATTCGACCTTGTCCCAGCCATGGGGAGTCCAGGAGGAGCGCTCCTCTTCCGGAGTCACCTGCACCGCAAACCGTACCCGCATGGCAAGATCGTTGATCTGCGCCTCGGCAAGCTTCTCCAGCCGCTTCGCGGCCTCCTGCCGGACCACCGTCAGCGAGACTGCGGCTGTTCGATAGGATTCTGCGTCTGCCGCCTCCTGGACCTGGAGCTCCGCTAGCAAAACGTCACGGTTTTCGACCTCGGCTAGCTGCCGGGCCGACTCCTGTCCGAACGCGATCACCTCTGCAAGCGTCTGACCGTACTTGCGCTTCAGCCGGTCGAGCGCTGCCAACCGGTCCTCGATCTCCTCCAGCCGGCCGGGCGCTGCGTTGATGTTCTCGGCGAAGTCCCGGACCTCTGCGCTCACATCTTCGACTGTGGCCTTGGCTGCGGCAAGCTGCTGCGCGGGTTCCTGAAAGCGTGGGTTATACCGTGCCAGTTCTTCAAGGTTCTTCAATGCTGCCGCGAGCGTCGTCTCGGCCGAGTTCTCCGACTCGTATAACAGATCGTGGGCGCTCATTGCCGCATTGTAGAGCTTCTCCGAATTGGCCAGTACCCGCTTTTCGGCTTCAAGCAGTGCGTCTTCATCAGCAGTGGAAAGCCCGGCATCTTCAATCTCTTTGCTTTGAAAGCGCCATAAGTCGGCCATGCGCAGGCGATCCTGTTCGGCAGACTGTAACAGTTCGAGTCGATCTGTTGTAGTTTTCCATGCCGCATAGGCCATTGCTGCCGGTTCTGCCGCGACTGCGGCAAATCGATCCAGCAGCAGCCGCTGCTGTGTCTGGTCGAATGCGCCCATGGTTTCGCCCTGCGAGTGCACGAGGGCCAGTTCCGGTGCGAGTTGCCTCAGTACCCCGACGGTGGTCGGCTGATTGTTCACGAACACCCGACCCTTTCCATTTGCAACGATCTCGCGTCGCAGCAGGATGTCATCGGACTCGACCTCGATTCCGTTCGCCTCAAGAATTGCCAGCGCTCCTGGGGTCATCTCGAAGACGCAGCCGACGACGGCCTTGTCCGCACCGTGCCGGACGACATCGCTGGATGCTTTTCCGCCGAGCAGAAGTGCCAGTGCGTCGATCAGGATCGACTTTCCTGCACCTGTCTCGCCCGTCAACAGGTTCAACCCGTGGCCGAAGGTGGCCACGGCCCGGTCAATCACCGCATAATTTTCCGCTCGCAGCTCCAGCAGCATTTCAGCCTCAAATCACAACGTATCGCGAGCATAGCAAACCCTCCATCACAACGCTTTGAACAGGCACAAGGAGGGAGCTTCCGGGGTTCCTTCCCCGGTACGTCCCCTCCCATAGCCAACTAGAGGCTTTACACTGGACATCAGATGACGATCATGGTCTCGACCCTCTCGCTCGCTCTTCTTTGGCTCCAGGATCCCTCCGCGGCCGATCCCAGCGCCGCCGCACCGTCTGCTTCGGGCGGCAGCGCCCTCCTGGAGATGATCCACAACAGCGGCCCCGTTGCGTTTGCGGTGCTTATCCTACTGCTGCTGTGCAGCATCTTTTCCTGGTCCATCATGCTCTCCAAGTGGTCCAGCTTCGGTAAGGCCGAGACGCAGAGCAAGCGATTTTTGCGGGCCTTCCGGAAGTCCGGGCGTCTGGGCGAGATTGCTACTGTTTCGGATCAGTTCAAGCCTAGCCCGCTTGTCTCCGTGTTCAATGAGATTCACGATGAGTATCAGCGGCAGTCCGGCGGGCGTGGTTTACCGCGGAACCCTGTCGCCCTCGACCGCGCTGCCCAGACCGCATCAAGCGAAGCTCTTACCGTCATGGAACGTCGCATGACGTGGCTGGCCACCATCGCTGCAATCGCGCCCTTTATCGGACTGCTGGGCACTGTCATGGGCATCATTGATGCCTTCCACGGCCTGGGCGCAAGCGGCACGGCTACCCTGCGTGCTGTGGCTCCGGGTATCTCGGAGGCGCTTATCACCACGGCGGCTGGGCTTGTGGTCGCCATCCCGGCGGTGGTTGGGTACAACCAATTGACCGCGCGGCTGCGCGAGTTTGGTTCCCGCATGGACGACTTTGGCCGTGAGCTCCTGAACGCCATCGAGAACGCGGCGATGGTTTCCCCACCAGCGGCGCAGGATGATCGCCGTCAGCCCGAGGAGCAGCGCCGGAGGGAGTTCTAACTCATGGCATTCTCTGCCAAGGGCCGCACCCAGACCTCGCTCGCCGAGATCAACATCACGCCGCTGGTCGATGTCGTACTCGTGCTGCTACTCATCTTCATGCTGACCGCCCCGGTGCTCCAGTCTGGCATCGAGGTTGCTGTTCCGCATACCCGTACTGTCAATCAACTGACGGAAGAGCGCATGGTCATCACCATCGATAAAGACCAGAATGTGTTTCTTCAGGATAAGCCGGTCAACGTCAACGATCTGCCGTCGCTGCTCCAGGACGGAGCAAAACCTGCCGCCAAGCGCATCGTCTACATCCGCTCCGATGAGCGCGTTCCCTTCGGTGCGTTCGCCTCTGTGATGGACTCGGTGAAGCAGGCCGGCATCACGAACATCAGCATCGTCACGCAGCCGTTACAGAAGCAGTAATTCGAAGTTCAGGGATAAGCCGCCATCGCTACTGAGACCAAATGGACGCGGGAGGAAGCCAGCACCAGTACGACGGGCAAGGACCTTACTGTCTCCGTGTTGCTGCACGCGCTGGTTGCCGGATCTCTGATCGGCTTTGCCTATCTGCATCCTCATGAGAAGCCCTGGGGACAGGATCAGGCCACGGCTGGAGCCGTCCAGGCCACGATGGTTTCAGCGCTTCCTCTGCCGCCGAGACAGCGCACTCTCGATACCGGCGTTCTGACTTCAGAGACACCCAGCCCCGCGCCTGTTGTCGCAAAGGAGAAGACTGAGCCTCCGCCCAAGCCGGACGAGGTTGCTATCCCGCAGAAGATTACCAAGCCCGTTAAGGTCGCGGAGAAGCCTACGCCTGAGCCGCCGAAGCATCCGCAGCCGATCCAACCGCCGCCCAAGAAAGCTGCTACGGGTGAGACCGCAGGCATCCGCATTGCAGAGGCGACGATGCAGCTCAAGAATGGCACAGCCAGCGTGAATGTGGAGGACAAAAACTTCGGCGCTCGCTTTGCCTACTACATCAATATCGTCAATCGGAAGGTTGCCGAGCAGTGGTTTACCGCAGAGGCTGACCCTCGGGTTTCAAACGGCAAGAGCGTTACCATCGTCTTCGACATTGATCGGGCTGGTCTTCCGTCGAACCCTCGGATCGAAACTCGCAGCGGCTCCCCAACCCTCGATATGTCCGCGATGCGTGCAGTGCAGCGCGTCGACGGCTTCGGCCCACTGCCTGCTGGCGACCATATTACGGTGGAATATACGTTTAATTACAAACTTCAGTAGGCAAATCGGCATCACACTATGGAATTCAGGAATTTCAACTACCTCATAAGGCCCACTTTGCGTCTACCATGGAAGAGAATGACTAGTCCGGCCCTCAGATCTGCTGTCTGCAAACAAATCGCCCGATCATCCTTCGCCCTCGTAGCGCTCCTGCTCATCACAGGCACGTCGAGCCTTTTCGCTCAGGATTGGTTCAAGACCGAGACCAGCAGCGGAGCCGAGCGCATCCGTATCGCCGTCGCCGACTTCAAGCCCTCCTCTGGAGATCCTGCGGCTGTTACCGACAAGAGCACCTTCGATACGACTCTCTATTCTGATCTTGCGAATGCGGGCATCTTCGATATTGTCTCGAAGAGTCTCGCCCCGCAGGCGACTCCCGGTGGCCCTTCTGAGATTCACTTGACCGATTGGTCAAACGCTCCTGCTTCGGCCGCGATGGTTGCCTTCGGAAGCCTGGGCGTGCAGGGCGGCAGGCTCGTCGTTAGCGGTTATCTCTTTGACGCGAAGAACAGCCAGTACCCGCAGGTTCTTGCCAAGCAGTACAACGAGGATTCCAGCGAGAACAGCGCCCGCCAAGTTGCCCACCGCTTTGCCGACGAGATCATCTTCCGGCTCGGCGGCGGTGTCTCCGGGATCGCAGAGACGAAGATCTACTACGTCCATATTGCTGGCGGAAACAAAGAGATCTGGGCGATGGACTACGACGGTGCAAACCAGCATCCTCTGACACACCTTGGGACGATCTCGATCTCGCCGCGTGTGTCTCCGGACAACTCCCGTCTTGCGTTCTCATCGCTGGGCAAATATGGCTTCCAGATCAAGATGTACTCTTTGCTGCTGAACCGCGAGGTCGCCTTCCCTTCCACCGGGGGCACGAATCTTTCGCCTGCATGGTCTCCGAGCGGACGTGAGCTTGCCTACTCCTCCTCGCGTACCGGCGATCCCGAGATATGGATCAGCGACGCGAACGGCGTTCTCTCACGCCGTGTCACCAGCTTCCGCGGCCCGGATGTCTCGCCGACCTACAACCCGAAGACAGGCGCGCAGATCGCCTGGATCAGCGGGCGCACCGGTCTTCCTCAGCTCTACATCATGGAGACGGATGGCTCCGGAGTTAGCCGCATGACAGACGGTGGCTATGCGACCTCGCCTTCGTGGTCGCCCAACGGCCAGTTCCTCGCCTTCGCCTGGGATCGCAAGTATGGTCCAGGCGCGCCGGGCGGACAGGACATTTATGTCATGGAGATCGCAACCAAGAAGTGGATCCAGCTTACCCATGATGGGGGGCGCTGCGACTTCCCCTCCTGGTCACCGGATGGACGCCACATCGTCTACGCGAACAGCTCCAGCGGACGCCCCGGAGACACAAAGATTTGGACCATGCTCGCCGACGGAACCCAACGCCATGCCCTGACGGGAAGTGGCGGCGACATGCCAAACTGGAGTTGGAAGTAGTGCCCTCCCAGGCTCTGTGAGGCATGCCTCGCAGTCAACTTTGAAGACTTGATTCGATACTGCTGCACATAGGAGAAAGACAATGAACTGGACGCAACCCGGACCTCGTAAGATCTTCGCCATCGCCGCCGCTGTTCTGTTGAGCGCTGCTGTCGGCTGCCATAAGAAGGGTATCGACTCGAACATTGGCACCATGGCCGGCGCGCCCAGCACTGGCCCTGCCCCAACCGCAGTCATCACCGCTGACCCGCTGGCCATTGATCTCGGCCAGTCCGTTGTCCTCAACTGGCGCACCCAGAATGCCGACACGGTTTCGATCGACGGCATTGGCACGGTAAACGCCAACGGTACACAGACGGTCTCTCCGGCCAATTCGACCAACTTCCATCTCGTTGCCAAGGGACCCGGCGGTGAGACCGAAGCCAGCGTTCGCGTCACTGTGCGCGTCCCGACTGCTCCTACCGCTCCGGTTGCCGACAACAGCGGCGATATGGGGAGTGAGGAGGCCTTCCATCAGAACGTGCAGGATGTCTTCTTCGACTATGACAGCTACGAGCTTCGCCCTGATGGACAGACCTCTGTCGCTCATGCCGCTTCGTATCTCTCGGCACATCCGGCCATCAAGGTAGTTATCGGCGGCTATTGCGATGAGCGTGGTTCGGCCGAGTACAACCTGGCTCTTGGCGAGAACCGCGCCAATGCCGCGAAGACCGCTCTGGTTAGCGCCGGTATTGCTTCCAGCCGTCTCCGTGTCGTGAGCTACGGCAAAGAGAAGCAGTTCTGCACCGAGCAGGACGAGAGCTGCTACCAGCAGAACCGTCGCGGCCAGTTCTCGCTGGATCGCTAGGCCTGACTGTTCGATCACGCATCACGCAACCAAGAGCGAGAGCCCGTGCCATAAGCACGGGCTCTCGCAGGAAGGCAGCTCCTATGACGAAGCAGATGAAGTACATCCGCCTTGCCTCGACCGTATTCACGATCGTCCTCTGTGCCGTACCCGCCTTCGCAGCCAATAAGGACATGATCCAGCTCCAGACGCAGGTCCAGCAGCTACAGGACTCGGTGGCTCGCCTTCAGCAGTCGAACGACGAGCGCATGGGGGTTATGAAGGATCTCGTCCAGCAGAACGCCGATCAAGTCAACAAGATGTCGGCGACGATGGAGGCTCTTTCGCACAGCTTGCAGACGCAGAACGAGGCTCAGGGCACCAAGCTCGATCAGCTGTCAGGCCAGATCCAATCGCTCAATGATTCGTTGGACGAGATCAAAGCGCGGCTTGGAAAACTCGAGGCGCTAACCCAGGGCATCCAGAATCAACAGCAGACGATCACGGCCCCCAGCACACCTGCTCCGGACAATACTCCGCCGCCTAGCGCGACGCAGGCACCGTTGCCAGATACGGCTCCGACGGATCGCAAAGGTAAGCCTTCTGCTGGGATTCCCATGTCCGATGCGACCCCATCAGCTCCTACGGGACCGGCTGCGGCTCCCGTGGGCGATCTCTACAAGTCGGCACTCGGCGATTACATGGCAGCAAAGTACTCGCTTGCTGCTGGAGAGTTTGCCGATGTGATCCGCTACTATCCCGACCAGGCTCTCTCAGGAAACTCCTTTTACTATCTTGGCGAGATCGACTATCGTGCCGGAAAGTTTGAGGATGCGATCAAAGACTACGACATGGTGTTGCAGCACTTCCCTGACAATAACAAGATTCCTGCCTCGCGTTTGCACAAGGGCCAAGCCTACTTTGCGCTCAAGCAGAACGATGCCGGTGTCCGCGAGTTGCGCGCGCTCATTCAGCGTTTTCCCAATGCGCCTGAGGCCATGCTGGCACGCAGTAAGCTCAGCGGCATGGGGATTACGGTTACTCCACGCCACACCGCCGAGCGCTAGACATTAGCTTTGCAATCCCTGCATGAGTGTTTCGATCTCAGTCCTCTGTTCTCCTGTAAGCGGTAGTAGTGGCAGCCGCGGAAACCCTCCGAAGTATCCATTCAGATCACAGCCGTACTTTAGACCCGCTGCTCCCAGCCCCCTTTCAATGCTGTGTGCCGCCTGCATGAGCCGAAGCTGTTTCTCTTCGGCCAGCGCGGGGTCTCCGTCCTTCCAGGCGGCCACAACCTCATAGCAGCCCTGCGGCGCGGATGCGGCAAAAGGGGGCACGGCTCCGACTGCGCCTGCGGTCAATCCGGCCAACATGTGCTCGGCGCTGGCGACCAGAATCTGGAAGCCGACTACCTTCGTGCGTGTCTTAATCGCGAGTTTTGCCGGTACGACAGCAGTGGCTGTGCCGCCGGTGAGGGTGGTGGCAGAGACGAAGTTTTCGTCGGTCTGCGTTGCGAGCATTCGACGAGTTGCGGCGGCGAAGACCTGGGTGACGGTGACAGTTCGTTTGACTGCGGCGGTCTGTTCGAGGAGCAGGCGGATTTCGTCGGGGCGGGTGAAATCATGCAAAAACCCCAGTATTTGGGGGTGAAATGCCAGCTCAGCAATGAGGGTTTGGGGGATGTTTCCGGTGAGGATGAGGGGGAGGGGGGAACGATCGGCTATGGTTTGGAGGTAGAGACGGGCTTCATTTGCGCTCAGACCGGGGAGGGTCGGTGGGTGAATGAGAGCAGCGTCGTAGTTTAGCTCGGCGGCGTATTCGAGGAGATCGAGCGTTCCTCTGACGCTGTTACGTGATGTTCCGGAGAGCATCACTTTGGTTGCGGAAGCCGCTCCAATTGCGGATTTTAGAGTGCTGCGGGTCTCTTCGTCGGAGAGCAGGGTGGGCTCTCCGGTGGTGCCCAGGACGACTATTCCGGCGGCGGGCGTGAGCGAGTAATGGGCTACATTCTGCTCGAGTTTGCGGAGATTCAAGCGGCCGTCGGGGAAGAACGGCGTGGTCAGCGGGAGGTGCATTCCTTCAAGCAGCATCTCTCTATTTTAGGGCCGAAGGGTCCAAAAGAGCTGTTGTAACTACAAAACCGTAACTCCGCTTTTGTAGTTACGGTTTTGTAGTTACATTTTTGCTGCCTGCACAACTCGACCCACCTTTCGGTAGGTCGGGTTGTCAAGTTTTTGCCGACGCGAAGAATCCCTGATCGGGACTCCTAACGGCTGACGGTTTCGCGCTCGAGGTGGAGGGTCTGGAGCGCGTTGACGGACAGGGTTCCCTGCTGGAGTGCGGAGATGCCCTCGGCGGCGGCGCGAGCAGCGGCGAGGGTGGTGATGGTCGGGATGCGGGCGAGGACGGCGGCGCGACGGATGGCCTGCTCGTCGAAGACTGTGTCCTGTCCGCGTGGCGTATTGATGATGAGGTGGATCCGGTCGCCCTTGATGAGATCGACTACGTTCGGGCGGCCTTCTTTGACCTTGTAGACTCGCTCTGGCTGGAGGCCAGCCTGCTCGAGAACAGCGGCGGTACCGTGGGTGGCTACGAGGTGAAAGCCCATCTCGACGAAGTTGCGGGCGAGTGTGACGAGGCCGTCTTTGTCGTGGTCGTTGACGGAGAGGAAGATGGTGCCCTTGAGCGGCAGAACCTGACCGGCGGCGATCTGGGCTTTGGCAAAGGCTTCACCGAAGTTGTCGGCTACGCCCATAACCTCACCGGTGGACTTCATCTCTGGGCCGAGGACGGTGTCTACTCCGGGGAACTTGCCCCAGGGGAAGACGGGGGATTTGACGAAGAAGTGCGAGCCAGTGTCGAGATCGCGGCCGTTGGCGACCTGCTCGGGCAGCAACTCTTTGAGTTTGCGGCCGACCATGATGCGGGAGGCGATCTTGGCGAGCGGGATGCCGGTGGCCTTCGAGACGTAGGGGACGGTGCGCGAGGCCCGTGGGTTGACCTCGATGACGAAGACCTTACCGCGCTGGATGGCGAACTGGATGTTGACCAAGCCGCGCACGGAGAGCGAGAAGGCGAGCTTGCGGGTGTACTCGCGGATCGTTTCGAGGACTTCAGGGGACAGATCGACGGCGGGAAGGACGCAGGAGGAGTCGCCGGAGTGGATGCCGGCCTCTTCGATGTGCTGCATGATGCCAGCGATGACGACATCGTCACCGTCGCAGAGAGCGTCGACGTCGCACTCGATGGCGTCCTCGAGGAAGTGGTCGATGAGGACGGGTCGCTCGTGCGAGTATTCGATGGCGGTGGTCATGTACTGCACGATCGAGGTGGCGTCGTAGCAGATGACCATGGCGCGACCGCCGAGGACGTACGACGGACGGACGAGGACGGGATAGCCGACTCGGTTGGCTCCGGCGACGGCCTCTTCGACCGAGGTGGCCATGGCTCCTTCGGGCTGCGGAATCTCGAGCTCAGTGATGAGCTTGCCGAAGCGCTTGCGGTCTTCTGCGAGGTCGATGGACTCGGGCGAGGTGCCGATGATGGGGACGCCTGCTTTTTTGAGAGGCAGGGAGAGGTTGAGGGGGGTCTGGCCGCCGAATTGGACGATCATGCCGATCTCGGCTCCGGAGCTGGCCTCGTGCTCGTAGACGGCGAGGACGTCTTCGAGGGTGAGCGGCTCGAAGTAGAGGCGGTCGCTGGTGTCGTAGTCGGTCGAGACGGTCTCGGGATTGCAGTTGACCATGACGGTCTCGTAGCCGTCTTCGCGGAGGGCGAAGGCTGCGTGGCAGCAGCAGTAGTCGAACTCGATTCCCTGCCCGATGCGGTTTGGACCGCTACCGAGGATGAGAATCTTCTTCTTGGTGGTCGGAGCGGCTTCGTCTTCTTCGTCGTAGCTGCTATAGAGATAGGGGGTGAAGGACTCGAACTCCGCGGCGCAGGTGTCGACGAGTTTGTAGACGGGCAGGACGCCGAGCTTCTTGCGGAGGGCGCGGACGGCGGCGGTGCCTTCGGCTCCGGTGAGGCCCCAGACGGCGGCGAGGCGCTCGTCAGAGATGCCCATGCGTTTGGCGCGGCGGAGGTCATGCTCGGTGACTTCGTCGATTCCCTTGCCGCCGATGGCCTTGATCTCGTCGGTGATCTGCTTCATCTGGTGGAGGAACCAGGGGTCCATGGAGGTCATGCGGCCGACCTCGCGGACGGTCATGCCGCGCTCGAAGGCGTAGCGGAGGTAGGCGAGGCGGTCGGGGTGCGGGGTGACGAGGCGCTGGGTGAGACGGCGCGGCTCGATGTCGTCGGCGGTGGCTTTTTTGCCGGTCTCGAGCGAGCGGACGGCCTTCATCATGGCTTCTTTGAAGGTGCGGCCGATGGCCATGACCTCGCCGACGGACTTCATCTGCGGCCCGAGGCCTTCGTCGGCTCCGGGAAACTTTTCAAACTGCCACTTGGGGATCTTGACGACGACGTAGTCTAGGGTCGGCTCGAAGCAGGCGGGGGTGGCCTTGGTGATGTCGTTCTGGATCTCGTCGAGGGTGTAACCGACGGCGAGGCGGGCGGCGATCTTGGCGATGGGGAAGCCGGTGGCCTTGGACGCGAGCGCCGACGAGCGGCTAACGCGGGGGTTCATCTCGATGACGGTCATGCGGCCGTTCTGGGGATTCACCGCAAATTGCACATTGCTTCCGCCGGTTTCGACGCCGATCTCGCGGATGACGGCAATGGCGGCGTCGCGCATGACCTGGTACTCACGGTCGGTGAGGGTCTGGGCGGGAGCGACGGTGATGGAGTCGCCGGTGTGGACGCCCATGGGGTCGAAGTTTTCGATGGAGCAGATGATGATGACGTTGTCGTTGAGGTCGCGGACGACTTCGAGCTCGTACTCCTTCCAACCGAGGACGGACTCTTCGAGGAGGCACTCGTGGACGGGCGAGAGGTCGAGGCCGCGGGAGAGGATTTCCATGAGCTCTTCGCGGTTGTAGGCGATGCCGCCGCCGGAGCCGCCGAGGGTGAAGGAGGGACGGATGACGACCGGGAAGCCAATCTTGGCGGCGAACTCGAGGCCGTCGCGAATGTTGTTGATGAGCGCGGAGCGAGGCATGTCGAGGCCGATTTTGTTCATCGCATCTTTGAACAGGAGACGGTCTTCGGCCTTCTTGATGGCTTCGAGCTTGGCGCCGATGAGCTCTACGGAATATTTGTCGAGGACGCCGGAGTCGGCGAGGTCGACGGCGAGGTTGAGCGCGGTCTGTCCGCCGACGGTGGGGAGGACGGCGAAGACGCCCTTGGTGCCGGAGTCGGTGAGCATCTCGGACTCGACGCGGAGGATCTCCTCGAGATAGGCGGCGTTGAGGGGCTCGATGTAGGTACGGTCGGCGACCTCGGGATCGGTCATGATGGAGGCCGGGTTCGAGTTGACGAGGACGACCTCGTAGCCCTCGGCCTTGAGGGCCTTGCAGGCCTGGGTGCCGGAGTAGTCGAACTCGGCGGACTGGCCGATGACGATCGGGCCGGAGCCGATCACTAGAATTTTGGCGATGTCATTCCTGCGTGGCATGATTACTCTCTTCGTTCTTGCACTGCATTGTTCGGTGCAGCATCTTTGTTTTGAAAGGGCGCGGCTTTAGCCGCGCCGGCTTGTGCCGCCATCAATCTGGGCTTCAGCCCCTGAGGGAACGTGTCCAAATGGAAGAGCCCAGTTGCAGAGGAGTAAGGATAGTCCTGCGGCCGTTCAGTCAAACCGGACTTGACTGGATTTCTTGCGATGTAACTCTGATGAATCTCAAAATCTTCATGGTCCCGAATACGATGATCAGTGAAGCCTGCGACCCAGATATTACCGGTCCAACTTAGATCTTTTTTTGCTCGAAAGGAGAATCCCCCTTTGATACATTGCACGGAGCGCTCCAGGCTTTCCTGCGGAGTAATCAAAAGATGGAAGTGATCGGGCATGACAACGAAAGCATGAAGCAAGAACTGTTTGTGCTGGTAGCCGTACATCGTTTCGATGAAGAGCTTTACCCAACGATCATGCCGAAAAAAAGGAGTTCGTTCGGCTGTATTGGAGGTGACGAAGTAAGTTTGCCCGTTCCTCGTCGCCACCTCCCGTCTCGGTATCATGCATTCCCTCAGGGGCTAAAGCCCTTATCTTTGCCTCTATGTGCGGCGCGGCTAAAGCCGCGCCCTTTCAAAGCTCTACAACTTCCGCAGTACGCGTGAGTGCTAAAGCCGCGCCCCTTCAACTGCTGCTGTAGATCTCCATTTTCATGCGCTACTTCTTGAATTCTTCCATCATTTTGCGGAAGTCTTTGAAGAGGTAGTGGGAGTCGTGGGGACCGGGGCTGGCTTCGGGGTGGTACTGGACCGAGAACATGGGATCGGTCTTGTGACGGAGGCCGGCTAGGGTCTGATCGTTGAGGTTGGTGTGGGTCTTCTCGACGGTGTCCGGCAGGGTGTCGGGATCGACGTTGAAGTTGTGATTCTGCGCGGTGATCTCAACCTTGCCGGTCTGGTGATTGAGGATGGGGTGGTTGCCGCCGTGGTGGCCGAACTTGAGCTTGTAGGTCTTGCCACCGAGGGCGAGGCCAAAGATCTGGTGACCAAGGCAGATGCCGAAGATGGGAGCCTTGCCCTGGAGCTTCTTCACAGTTTCGACGGCGTAGTCGAGGGGCTCGGGATCGCCGGGGCCGTTGGAGAAGAAGACGCCGTCGGGGTTGAGTGCGAGCGTCTCCTCGGCGGTGGTGCGGGCGGGGACGACCGTGACGCGGCAGTTCTCGCGGGTGAGCATGCGGAGGATGTTGTCCTTGATGCCGAAGTCGTAGGCGACGACGTGCATCTGCTCGCCTGTGACCTGCTGCGAGAGGAGCTTGTCGCCGGTCTGGTTCTTCGGCTCCTTGTCGTCCCACTGGTAGATCTCTTTGGTGGTGACGACGCTGGCGAGATCGGTACCGGTCATGTTGCGGATGGCGCGGGCCTTGGCGACAAGTGCGTCGACATCAAGATTGTCGCCCGAGGCGATGACGCCGCGCATGACGCCGTTGGCGCGAAGGTGGCGGACGACGGCGCGGGTGTCGATCTCGGAGATGACGGGAACGTTGTAACGCTCCAGATACTCATCCGCGACCTGCGTCGAGCGCCAGTTGGAGCTGACGGGTGAGAACTCGCGGGTGACCAGACCCTCGATGTAGGGGCGCTTGGCCTCTGCGTCGTGGGGGGTGGTGCCGTAGTTGCCGATGTGGGGGTTTGTGAGGACGACGATCTGTCCGGCGTAAGAGGGATCGGTGAAGATCTCCTGGTAACCGGTCAGCGATGTATTGAAGACGACTTCGCCGGAACATTCCGACTGTGCGCCATAACTTATTCCGCGAAAGATGCGCCCGTCTTCGAGCGCCAGCAGTGCCAGCATTGCCTCTCCTGAATCTTGGAGTGGATTCAATCGATTCTATCAGCATTGGCCGGCTGAAATGATGTCAGGACAAGGAAAAGACCCGGCAATCTTGCCGGGTCTTTGTTTGCTGCTGCGTAAGCGGCGAATCGCTGCTTAGCGGCGGTGATGACGGTGGTGGCGGTGATGATGATGGACGGCAGCGTTGGCGGGAGCAGCGGCTCCGGCGAGAACGATGACGGCGATGGCGGCGAGCAAAATATTGCGAATCTTCATGGTGAAACTCCTGGCCCGACGATCTGAACTACTGGATCTTATCTGGTTAGGATGCAGCTTACGCTTTCTGCGTGATTCTGTAACGAAAAGTTTTCCTCAGATTCGGCAGGTATCGAGGGAGGTTCTGACGGCTACTCGATGCCGATGAGAACGTCTTCGCCTTCGACGCGGAGGGGAAAGACGTTGACCTTTTCGTGCTCTGGGTAATCGGCTTTGCCGGTCTTAAGGTTGAAGGCCCAGGAGTGCCAGGGGCAGATGACGGCCTCGCCCTCGATCCAACCCTGACCGAGGGGACCCTGGCGATGCGGGCAGAGGTTATCGAGAGCGGAGAGCTCGCCGTTGAGGTTGGCGAGGCAGATGCCGACGCCATGAACTTCAGTCTCGCTGACATTGCCGGGGGTGGGGGCTTCCGCGAGACTGCATATTCTGACCCATTGTGCCACGGTGGAACTCTCCTTCACTGTGCTTGCCTGATTCGATGTTAGATGAATGGAGAGTGCAGGCGGCTCATGTGGATATGGACGGTCTGGATGCTACAGTTCTTTGAGATGGTACGGTCTAAACCTACTCAGAAGAAGGCTCCTCAACAGCCTCCACAGTATCGACAGTATCCTCCGCGACCGGATGGGCCGCCGGAGGTGGTTCATCCGATGTGGCTGCTGAAGGCGCTTGCAGTGGTGCTGGTTGCGGCGCTTGTATGCGGTTATGGGGCGCTTTGCTTGCTGCTGTATCAAGGGCAGTGGCAGTTGATTCTGCATCCGGCGAGGACGACATCGCATCCGGCCGAGGTTGCGGGAGCGCCGGTGGAGTTTGTGCGGTTCGGACCGGATGAGACGGCAGTGCCACAGCTTACCGGGTGGACGATTCCTGCTGCGGCAGGCGGACGATATGCCGGAGTGACGGTGCTGTTTCTGCCGTCCGGAGACGGGTCGCTTGCTGATAGTGCGCCTACTCTGGGGCTGCTGCATGGGCTGGGGCTGACTGTGTTTGGTGTGGATTATCGAGGTTATGGCGAGAGCGTGGCGGTGCATCCGAACCAGGAACGGATGATGGCCGATGCGGATGCGAGCTTTGTTTACCTGACTACATCGCGGGGGATTCCGGCGCGGCAGATTGTGCCGTATGGGGTTGGGCTGGGGGCGAGTCTGGCGGCGCATTTAGCGGCTGAGCATGGAGAGATTCCGGGGGTGATTGTGGACTCACCTGCGGCAGACCCGCTGGCGACTGTTGAGGGCGATCCGCGAACCCACTATCTACCGGTGAAGCTGCTGCTGCATGACCGGTTTCCTTTGGCAGATCTGCTCGCGACCTTGAAGACTCCGAAGCTATTGTTGTTGCCGGGTGCGTCGAATCGGATGCTGGGCTCGGCGGCCGATCCGAAGATGACGATTGAGCTGCCGGAGCGGTCGAGCGCGGTGTATGGGGAGACGATGACGCGGTCGCTGACACGGTTTCTGGATGCGTACATAACTGCTAATGGTATTCAACAGATGCAGATCCGCTGATGTTCTAATATTTAACTTCAAGGAATAGCTTTATGACGCGATGGTTGAATGGGTTACAACCGTGGGGTGTGGTTTTGCTGCGGCTGGTGCTGGCGGCAGCGATGCTCTACAACGGATGGGGTAAGGTGTTTCCGGCTGGCGGCTTCCATGGGCACATGAGTATGGCGGGGGTGGATCACTTCTGCCGTTATGTGGTGACGTTGGGACTTCCCTACTGGCTGGGGTATGCCTCCGTTTTTGCGGAGGTGATTGGCGGGTTGGGGATGCTCGTGGGGCTGTTTGTCCGATTTTTTGCCCTGTTGATCGCTGGAAATATGCTGTTTGCGATCCTATTTGTGACGGGGAGGCATGGATATGCTGCATCGGAGTATCCAATAGCCCTCCTGGCCATTGCAATCATGCTGCTGCTGACGGGGCCTGGACGGATGGCGCTGGATCGGCGGATGGGCCTTATCTGAATGCAGGTCAAGAGTTAAGGTGACGACAGAAGGAGTGAAGGCCCCCGATGTTCCGGGGGCCTTACGTTTTGGAAGGGGAGGGTTTTGCGGATAGGGGAAGCCGGAACCGAAGGAACTGAAAGCCCGGCGTTTGCTTGTTACATTCAATCAGACGCAGATCGGAGAGAAAAGTTGTACCCATTTCTAATATTTTTTTACGGAATACTGTAGCTTCAAAATGAAACGGCTGGAGAAGGACTTATCGGCAAAAGTCTTCCATCCGAGAGGTTACCGACAAGAAAGCTGGCTAAGTGGCTCATTCTCAAGGATAACTTACCGGCACTACCGGCAATCGCAGGTCCTTCGACTGCGCCACGCAGGATGACAGTTTGGGGTGGCTTTGAGGAAGAGCAGGCAACGGCAATCTAGATGAAGTTCAGGAAGTGGTCGGGACGGACCTGAGCGTTGGGAAAGACGACGTCCAGATTCTTTGCGCCCAGCGTCTTGTAGGCGGCTTCGCCGAGGACGTTGCGGAAATCGGTGGTGACGGTGAGGTCACGTCCCTCGTTGAGCTGCTCGTTGGCGAGGCCGGGCCATTTGCCGTAGACCTTGCCTCCGCGAACCTGGCCGCCGAGGACGAACATGACATTCGCGTGGCCGTGGTCGGTGCCGCCGGTGCCATTCTGTCGAGCGGTGCGGCCGAACTCGGACATGGTGACGAGGGTGACGCTCTCGGCTTCTGGGCCCATATCCTTCCAGAAGGCGGCGATGGAGTCGGAGAAGTCCTTGAGGCGGTTGGCGAGCTGGCCGTTGGCGTTGCCCTGATTCTGGTGGGTGTCCCAGCCGCCGATGTCGGAGAAGGCGGCTTCGACGCCGAGGTTGGCCTTCATGAGCTGGGCGATCTGCTTGAGGGAGTTGCCGAAGGGGGATTTGGGGTAGTCAACACCGGGAGCGGGTTGGTATTTAGCGGGATCCGCTGCTTTGAGCATACGGACGGCCTCGAAGGTCTCTTCGCCGGTGCCGTGGAGCATGGAGTCGCTGCTCTCGTCGTACATGGCCTGGAAGGCGTTGGAGATGGGCGAGATCTGCGGACCTTTGCCGCCTACGGAGAAGTCAGCGAGGTTGTTGACGGCGATGGAGGAGAGTTTGCCCTGAAGGGTGCGGGGAACCTGGGAGCCGAGGGCGACGGCGCGGAAGGCTGTCGGCTTCCCTTCTGGCGGCCCGACCTGGAGGGCTCGGTTGAGCCAGCCGTCCTGAGTGACCTTGACGCCGGGGGTGCCGGATTCCATGTAGTCCTGCGCATCGAAGTGCGAGCGGCTGGAGTCAGGTGAGCCGGCGGCGTGAACGATGGCGAGGTGGCCCTGATCGTAGAGCGGCTTAAAGGAGGCCATGGCGGGATGAAGGCCGAAGAAGCCGTTGAGGTCGAGGACCTCCTTCTTCTGGATGGCGATGGTGGGGCGCATGGCGTAGTAGTTCTTTTCGGCGTACGGGACGACCACGTTGAGGCCGTCGGCTGCTCCGCGCTGGAAGATAACGACTAACTTTTTGTTGTTCGCCTTGGCAGTGGAGACTTCAGCCATGACGCTTCGGACGAGGAAGCTGGGGATGACAGAGGTTCCGACTAGGGCGAGAGCTCCGCTCTTCATGAAGCCGCGACGGGAGACAGCTCGCCGGGCGAGATCGCGGCCGTGCATGTCGCATCCCCAGTCGCTGTGGTCGGTGAAGTGGTTCCAGTTTGACATGGCTGACTCCTCTACGCTTCCTGTTAGATGTAACGCTACGAGAGGGAGATAGTTGTCCGGCAGATGCACGATTGGAATGAATAGTTAGAGCTTTGGTACTAAAGGGGTCGCAGGGCGGTGGTGGTATCTATTCCTCTTCGATGGGAGACCTAGCGGCGTTGGAATTCGGGGGAGCCTATGAGGAGTCCGGCCATCATGCCAGCTTGTTTGTCGATGACGAGGGGTTGCGCGGGTGGGGTGTCGAAGGGAGGGTTTAGCCGACCTCCGGGGAGGGTGTTCGCGAGCTGTTCGAGGTTGGTTGCTTTAATGGGGAAGTCTTTTTCGGCCTTCTGCTGGGCGGTGTTGTCTTGAAACTGCTGGAGGACGGTTGCGCGGGTGAGGTCGCTGACGGGCTGGCCGAGGAGGAGGAGTTCCAGACGCTTTTCCTTTTCGGAGCTGGATTGGTCGGGGCTGGTAGTAGTCCGGGAAGCGGGTTGGATGTTGTTGGAGAGTTCGGATAATAGCTGGGTCCAGTCAGGGCGAACGCCGGGTATGCGGTCGCTGGCGAGGACGAGGGCGAAGTTCATGCGGCTGACGAGGGCGCCGGTCGAGACCCAGGGCTCGGCGAGCCAACTGTAGCCGTTCGGGGTCTGCATGCCGTAGAGAGGCATACCAAGTTTGGTGAGCGATTGGATGAGCGGCTGAGGATTAACGACGTTGGTGTCGCTGGCTCGGACGGCAGAGACGACGAACTCCAGGGGGGTCTTGACCTTGGCGTGAACGACGGATGGGGACCAGAACTCGGGTGAGTCGAAGAGGGTGCGGAGGACGGTTTTGATGTCGCCGTTGCTGGCGAGGAAGGCTTGGGTCATCCGGTCGACCAGAGCTGGGGGCGGCGTGTCGGAGACGAAGCGCTGGGCGAGTTCGGTTGAAATAAAGTGGGCGGTAGCAGGGCTAGTGGCCAAGATGTGGAGCACCTGGAGGCCCTCGTCCTCTCCGGCTGGCTGGATGCTGTGGCCGAGGACCTGCTTGGGGCCGGGTTCGTGGCGGTTGGGCTCGAACTGGAAGGCTGCGCCGAGGTTGGGGCGGGCGACGGTCCATCCGGTGAAGACGCGGGCTACCTGGGTGACGTCGGCCTGGGTGTAGCCACCGTTGACGCCTAGGGTGTGAAGCTCCATCAGCTCGCGGGCGTAGTTCTCGTTGAGACCTGAAGGACGGGCTTTGGCATCGGTATTTTTCTGCTGACGTTGGGCGGCTCGCTGCGCGGCGAGGGAGTCTGGACCGATGCTGGTCCAGTTGTCGAGGTAGACGAGCATGGCGGGACTTTTGGCGGTGGCGACCAGGAGATCTTCGAAGTTGCCCAAGGCATTGGGGCGGATGACTTCGCGCTCGAAGCCAGGCAGCAGGTAGGGCTCGTTCTGGTTCTTGCGGAGGTAGACGTTGAAGTGGTTGAGCCAGAAATCGGTCATGACTGCTTCGAGCTGGCGGTCGGAGTAGATATCGCGAAGGAGGCGGGTCTGTAGGAGCTCGGCGTCGATGACTCGGGCGGAGCCGGGGAGGGCGGCGAAGAGCTCTTTCTGCTCGGGAGAGAGATCCTGAGCAGCCTCTGCGAGCTCGCTGCGGCTGAGGCTGTCGCGGAAGGCGATGAGCTCTTTCGGGGACATCGCGAGAATCCGGGCCATGCGCTGATCGGGCGGGAGGTTGATAATCTTGACTGCTTCGAGGCCGGAGTAGAGCTGGTCGATGTGATCGGCCATGGCGGGCGTGGTGGGGTCGAGGGTGTCGCCGGGGAGAGCGGCGTCCTCTTTCATGGCGGCGTTGGCGTCACCGGTTTTGGCGGCCTTGCGCTCCTGCGCCATCTTGTAAAAGGCTAACTGGTCTGCATAGATAGTGTGTTCGAGTGGATCGTTGGGGAGCGGCATGTCCTGGCGCTCGATCTGGCGGAGGAGCTGTGGGGAGGGGTAGCGCTGCATGAGCGCTTCCTGCGAGAGGTGCATGGCGGGATAGCTGGCGAGGCGGGCGTCCAGGGCGGAGTCATCGATGGTGGAGGGATTGAGTTGCCGGTCGAACCAGTTTTTGAGGCCGAGCTTCTCTACTTCAGCGACTTCGCCCGGTCTGGGGCCGAAGGTGAAGCGGTTGAGGGCATGGAGGATGCGGTCTTCGCTCTGGGCTTCGTTGGCGCGTTTCTTATGGGTTGCGATTGTGGCAAGGAGGGGCTGGCCAGCCATCAGAATGCAGAGTAGTGTGCCGGTGAGGGCTTTTACTGGATGTGATGCGGGTTTCATCAGTCCTCCGTTCTTTGGCTGTTGAGAGTAGACCCGTTTTGGGATGGTGTGTTGCGAAGGGTTTTTGTGGGACAGGTAAAGCCCTGACGAATCCGGAGGATCTGTGAACTCACTACAGACCCTTCAGATTCGTTCAGAATGATAGGTTTACCAGCATTTTTTTGATGCGAGACTAAAAAGCGGCCAGCTCGGCTATGGCTTTGTAGAGGTGCTCGGGTTGGGGGAGGATGACGTCTTCGAGGGTGGGCTGGTAGGCGACGAAGGTGTCCATGGCGGCGACGCGGCGGACGGGGGCGTCGAGGTCGTGAAAGAGTTCGTCGCCGATGCGAGCGGCTATTTCGGCTCCGTACCCCCAGCTAAGCATGTCCTCGTGGGCGATGATGACGCGGCTGGTCTTTCTGACGGAGGTCGCGATGGCTTCCCAGTCGTAAGGGCTGAGGGAGCGTAGATCAATGACTTCGACGTCGATGCCTTTGTCGCGGTGGATCTTCTGCGCGGCTTGCAGGGCTCGGGGGACGACGGCTCCGTAGGTGAGGATGGTGACGTCTTTGCCTTCGCGGATGGTCTTGGCCTTGCCGAAGGGGATGGTGAAGTCGGGGCCGGGGTAGGTGGCGCGGCAAAAAGTCTCTCGGTAGAGACGCTTGTGTTCGAGGAAGAGGACGGGGTCGTCGCAACGGATGGCGGTGCGGAGGAGTCCCATGGCATCGAGGGCGTTTGAGGGCATGACGACACGGACGCCGGGGGTGTGGGTGAAGATGCTCTCGCCGGACTGGGAGTGATAGATGGAGCCGCCGGTGAGGTAGCCGCCGATGGGCACGCGCATGACGATGGGACAGTTGAAGGTGCCGTTCGAGCGCCAGCGGATGAGGGCGAGCTCGTTGCGCATCTGGTGCATGGCGGGCCAGATGTAGTCGAAGAACTGGATCTCGACGACGGGTTTCATGCCGCGGACGGCCATGCCGATGGCGCGGCCAACGATGTTGGCTTCGGCCAAGGGCGAGTTCCAGCAGCGGTCGTTGCCGAACTCATGCTGGAGGCCGGAGGTGAGCTTGAAGACGCCTCCCTTGCCTTTGAGCTCGCCGGAGCGGAGGGGTTCGTCGCGGGTGGCGTCGGCTACGTCTTCGCCGAAGACGACGATACGGGGGTCGCGGCGCATCTCGTCCTTGAGGCAGGTGTTGATGAGGTCGGCCATGGTGCGCTCGTTGGAGTCGGCGGTGGCGACGGGCTGGGCGTCGAAGCGGACGTCCGTGGGAAGGAGGTCTTCGGAGTAGACGTGCTTCGTGATGGAGTCGATGGTGGGGAGGGATGCCTGGACGGCGCGGTCGGCGGCGCGCTGGACCTCCTCATCGACTTTGCGTTCGAGCTGGTTGATGCCAGCTTCATCGAGGATGCCTTCGCGGAGGAGCCAGAGTTGCATGCGGGAGATGGGGTCGCGGGCGGCGTCGGCCTGGAGCTCTGCGGCGGAGCGATAGAGGCGCTCGTCGTCGGAGAGGGAGTGCGAGTAAGGGCGAATGACGTGCCCATGCACCAAAGCCGGGCCGTGACCAGCACGGCAGTAGGCGGCGGCTTCGACCATGGCGGCGTAGCAGGCGATGGGATCGGTGCCGTCGATCTCGGCGAAGTGGAAGTTGGGGAAGTTGGCGATAAGCTTCGAGATGTTGCCGCCAGGGGTGTTGGCCTCGACCGGGGTGGAGATCGCGTAGCCATTGTCTTCGACTACATAGAGGACGGGGAGCTTGCCGTTGGAGGCGGTGTTGAGGGACTCCCAGAACTCGCCCTGGCTGGTGGAGCCTTCGCCGATGGAGACGTAGGTGACCTCGTCGCCGTGGAATTTGATGTCCTTGAACTCGCGGTAGTCGCCGGTGTGTTTGGCGGCGGCTTCGGGATACTTCGTAAAGTAGCGACCGGCTTCGGCGCAACCGATGGCGTGGAGGCACTGGGTTGCGGTTGATGAGGACGGGGTGACGATATTCAGCTTTGTGCTGGACCAGTGCGAGGGCATCTGGCGGCCACCGCTGGCGGGATCGTCGGCTGCGCCTACGGCTTGCAGGAGCTGGTCTTCGACGGTGTTACCTAAGGCTAGGCAGATGGCGCGGTCGCGGTAGTAAGGAAAGAACCAATCGTAACCAGGACGTAACGCCATCCCTGCGGCTACGAGTAATGCTTCGTGGCCAGCGCACGATATCTGGAAGAAGATCTTCTGCTGGCGTTTGAGGACGATCTCGCGGTCGTCGGTGCGGCGAGAGAGGTACATAAGGCGGTAGAACTCGATCAACTGCTCCGATGTCAACGTGCTCGTGGGGGCCAAGGAGGAGATCTCCCGGCGAACTGTTGCGCCATTTCGTGCCACGTACCCTCCACCGTCACGGCTTGCTGTCCGGAGAACATTACCGGCTCATTTGCCTGATGGGTTTGATTGTAATGCGTCCGTCGTGTCTTCTGCCTGTGGATGGGCGCGAGCCGGGTTGCATGGTCTTCGGGAATTGGATTGCTTTTAGACATTACCAACGTACTGTCACGGTACGATTGGGCGGCTTCAGGACTCGCAAGGGTATGCCGATGCAGGAAACAGTAACGCATTCAGCCCCCTTCAGGAGAGCCTGCCATGTTTGCACGACGCCCTATTCCGCCGCCGATTCAGTATCTGGTCGCATTCCTGCTCGTCTCCGCAGCTCTCGTGATGATGGCGGTTCAACATGCAGCGATCGGGGTGTTTCTGCCGATTCGCGCGTTGCTTAGGTAATCCGCTGCCACCCTGCGTGACTTTGCTTCGGCATGTGCCGCTGTGAGAAGTGTCATGATCTAACCCGTTTTTCAGTGAGGTTTCGTGTGTTCAACCAACGCCGTCTTTCGTTCATCCTTCCGTTTCTGCTGGCTACGACTGCATTCCCTATACTGTGTCTTCAACATGCAGCTGCGCAGGATGCGATGCGGTCGACACCGCTCAGCCCGATCGTCGCGAATCATTATCTGATCGCCTATCGAGGCGGGGTAATTCCGGGGGATGTGGAGGCACGGACACGGCTGGCGGGAGCGCGGGTGCTTGCCCGACACGAGATGTTGGGCGTGGCGACGGTACAGGCGAATGGGACGGCGGACGATGCGACCAATATCCAGCGGCTCGCGGCGCAGCCGGACGTCGAGCTCGTCGTGCATGATCGGATGGTGTATGCACACAGGGTCCAGACCAGAATAGTAAAGTTACATAACCCGATCGCACGACCGATCACGGCGACTACGGTGCAGATCGCGAAGCTGCCTGCTGCTGAATGGGACAGCTTTTATAGCGCGACGCCCCAAGGGTGGGCGGTGCAGCAGGTGGGTGGCTATGGAAACAACGTTCCTGGGGGCCCGGCGCGTGGACCGTGGGACATTACGATGGGCAAAGGCGCACGGATTGCGATTCTGGATAGCGGCGTGGATGAGACCCATCCGGATATTGCGCCGAATCTGGTGTTGAATCTGTCGGAGGTCGACCAATCGGCTCAGACGGGTTTGCCGAGTGCGTGCGACGATGGGACTCCGCAGGACCAGCAAGGGCATGGGACTTGGGTTGCATCGCTGGCGGCAGGCGCGCAGGGGCCGGGGACGGGATTAGTGATTGGTGTAGCTCCGGCAGCGAGCATTTTGAACATCAAGGTTCTGGAGCGTTTGCCGAACACAAGTGTTGCAGGAGCGACCGCCGTACAGCAGTGTGCTAGCGGCGAGGCGGGCGGGCTGCTGAGTTGGGTGATCCAGGGGATTAGCGATGCGGTGGCGCAGCATGCGGATGTAGTGAGTATGTCCCTGGGGTCGATGGTGGATCTGAGCACGGGGGATGGAGCTGGTCTGAAGGCGTTGTTCGACCGTGCGACCTATGCAGCGGCGCAGGCGGGGGTCGTGCTGGTAGCTGCGGCGGGAAATGATGGCTTCGACTTTTCGAATCCGCGGTATGTCGAGTTGCCAGCGCAGGCCCGGAGTGTGCTGGCGATGGTGGCGACGACGAATCCGGCGTGCGCGGAGAACCTTGCTGCGGAGGCGACGTGTGCTGCGGGAGCGGTGACGCTTCCCTATTACAGCAACTACGGGGCTCCGCTGGATGCACTGGCCGCTCCGGGTGGCGATGTGCCAGCGGGTAGCGACGATGCTGTAAGTGGATGGGTACGGGGTGCGTGCAGCGGGGGCAAACCATCGACGATCGATGGGTTGCCGACGGATGCGACGCATAGCTTTGGGTGCTTCAATCTGGGGCATACGCAGTATGTGCAGGCGATGGGGACGAGCGCGTCGGCCCCGCTGGCGGCTGGAGTGGCGGCACTGCTGCGGGCAGCGCATCCTGCATGGGATGCAGCTACGATTGTGGCGGCGATGCGGTCTTCGGCGACTACTATAGGCACGGTGCCGTTCCCGCTGGTGAACGCGGTGACAGCACTAAATGTTGCGAACTAAGACAGTCATCGCTAGCCTTTCATCCGTTCCTTGACGCTGTGGGCGAGCTTTTCGATCTCTTCGGCTTTTTTGATGACGTCGAGCGACATCGTGTCCTTGCTGGTCTTGTCCATGTCGGTTTTGAGTTCGGTTGCGAGGGTGAGCAGGCGGTTGGTGTCTGCGATGAGCTTCTTCTGGCGGTCTGTTTGGCGGGAGCGCTCCATCTGCTCCTGCGCGGCGGGCGATAGGGGGTTGGTATCGGTGGAGTTACCGGGGCCGAAGGGTGCGCGGACGGATGGGAGCGTGGCTCCCTGCTGAGCCAGAAAAGGTGTACCTGATCCGAGTAGAATGATCGTCAAAGCCGCTGCCTGAATCGTCCTCATCGTCGCCTCCTGCGCTATCTGCTGTGTGCAACAGTGTATGGATTTCTCACGGGCAATCCAACGCTTCGTGAAAAATTGCGTCTCATCAACGAGGGAACGTTCTCCCGGTGCATGATTTTAATGAAAGCGAGACGCCGCCATACTTTTTCTTCTCTCACTTCTCCAAGACATTCCGGATGAAAAAAGTCTCAAAACCGTTGAGCGCGGATGGCACAACGATCTGATCGACTTTGCGCAGCACGAGCTGCCCAAGCTTATCTTCATCCTGATTCTGGCGTTTATTATCCAGCGGGTGGTGGATTTCTTTGTCCGCAGGCTGCGTCGGATTGCGGATCGTCATGTGACTCATGACTCGGGCCGTGCGGCGCAGTTGCGAACGGTGGCTTCGATCCTGCGAGCGACATCGTATGCGGTGATCGGGTTCATCCTGCTGCTGCATATCCTGTCGGTGTTCAGTATCAATCTGGCACCAATCCTGGCCTCGGCAGGTGTGGTCGGTGTTGGAGTTGGTCTGGGGGCACAGAGTTTGTTCAAGGATGTGCTGAACGGAATGTTCATCCTTATAGAGAATCAGTACAACGTGGGCGAGGTGGTAAAGTTGGCCTCGTTACAGGGGACGGTCGAAGACCTGACGCTACGGTGCACGACGCTGCGCGATGGCGACGGGACGCTTTATATCATTCCGAACAGCCAAGTAGCCACGGTGGCCAACCTGTCGCGGGACTTCTCCGTAGCGACGCTCAGTATCAGTGTGGATGCGAGCGCGGACCCGGAGAAGGTGATGCGGGTGCTCACTGCTGTCGCGATGGAGGTGCGGAAGGATCCGGCGCTCGAGAAAATGATCCTGGCCGATCCGGTTGTGCTTGGGGTAGATAAGATTGCGGGGCGTGAGGTGATGTATCCGGTTAATTTCCGAGTGCGCGCTAACCAGAAGGATATTGTGTTGCGGGCGATGCGGCTGCGGGTGATTCCGGCGTTTGAACAGGAAGGGATTCCGCTGGGGACTGATCCGGCGAATATGTTCATTATCAAACATATGGACCCGACGGCTCCACCAGCGCAGCAGCCGCTGGTGGGGTAGTTCCCTCTTGCCTCAGACAGATTTGTTCAACAGTTCCATGAGCTGTTCAGGGTCGGTGATGGGCGGCTGGCAGGTGTTGCCGCTGCACAGGACGGCGAAGCTGCCTTCGACTGTGGGGAGGAAGGGCAGGGTTTCTGCGAGAGCGGGTGGAAGCGCCTGGAGCTGTTCACGGGTGAGGCGGATGACGCTCTTGTTGACGGCGTAGCGGGCTAGGGCGATGGCTTCGAGGTGGCGGGCTGTTGGATCATCTCCGATGATGCAGACCTGCACGGGGGGTGTGACCATGCGTTGGAGGGCCAGGCCGTAGCTGGCGGCGTAGAGGCCGAAGTGTTCGACGATGCCAGCGAAGGCTTCAAGGGTGTCGGTGGCCATGTCGGCGTATTCGGTGCGGCCGTTGAGGGCGTGGAGACGGAGCAGGAGGGTGGCGGCTACGGAGTTTCCGGCGGGGGTGGGTGAGTCTTGCAGGGGCTTGCGCCGGGTGGCGAGGGCTCCGAGTGGACGCTGGCCGTTGGTGGAGACTTCGGTGTCGAAGAAGGCTCCGCCGGTGCGGTCGTAGAAGCGCTGGATGGCGCTATCGGCGATGGATTCAGCGGCGGTGTAGTAGCGGAGATCTCCGGTGGAGTCCCATGCGTCTAGCGCGGCGATGGCGAAGAAGACGTAGTCTTCAAGGACGCCTGAGACGCGAGCGGTGGATGTCGTTCCCTCTCCGTAGGCGACTACGTGGGCTACGCCGGTGGTGGGGCTCCATGCCTCCGCTAGGATGCGGTCGAGGGTCTTGAGGGCAAAGGCCTTGGCTTCGGGGAGGTCCAGGACGCGGCCAGCCTCGAGGTAGGCGGAGATGAGCATCGCGTTCCAACCGGTGTAGACCGTCTTGTCGACGTAGGGGGTCTGGCGGGTTAGGCGAGCGGCGTAGAGCTTGCGGCGGGCGGAGATGAGGAGGGCTTTTGCGGCTTCGGGATCGACGGCAGCAGATTTGGCGACGGCGGTAAGGGGTTGATTGACGTGCAGGACGTTCTTGGCGGGGTCGTGATGCATGTCGCCTACCTCGCCGATGTCGTAGAAGGGAGCGGCGATGGCGAGCTCTTCGGGGGTGAGGGCGGCGGTGGCTTCGGCGAGGGTCCAGGTGAAGTAGTCGCCGTCGTCGTCGAGGGAGAAGTCGGCGTCCTGGGAGGCGTAGAAGCCGCCGTGTTCGCGGTCGGAGAGCCACTCATCGATCCAACGGACGATCTCGCGGGCGACCCGGGCGGTTTCGGGTTCCGCGAAGGTTTGGAAGGCGTGGACGTAGTTCTTCAGCAGCTCGCTGTTGTCGTAGGCCATCTTCTCGAAGTGGGGGACGATCCAACGCTCGTCGACGGAGTAGCGGTGGAAGCCGCCGGCGAGGTGATCGTAGATGCCACCACGGGACATCTGTTCGAGGGTGATGAGGGCGGCACGTTTTGCGGCTTCGTTGTTGGCGACGGGGCGCGAGGCGACATCGAGAAGGAGGTCGATTGCGCCGCAGTGTGGAAATTTGGGCTGTGAGCCGAAGCCGCCGTGACGTGGGTCGAACTGTTGGAGCGCGGAGTCTACGAGCTTGGTGACGAGTTCGCTGCCGGGATTTCCGGCGCGGCCTGAGAAGGTTTCGTTGTGCTCGATGGTGCTCATGACGCCGGTGGCCGATTCGTTGACCTCGTTGCGTTTCTTCTGGAAGGCCTCGGCCATGGTGAAGAGGACGCGGCGGAAGCCGGGACGGCCATGGCGGTCGTCGGGGGGAAAGTAGGTGCCGCCGAAGTAGGGCAGGCCCTCGGGCGTGAGGAAGGCGGTGAGGGGCCAGCCGCCCTGTCCGCTGATGGAGGAGATGGCGGACTGGTAGCGAGTGTCGACGTCGGGGCGCTCGTCGCGGTCGACTTTGACGGGGATGTAGAACTTGTTGATGATCTCGGCGATCTCTGCGTTCTCGTAGGACTCGCGGTCCATGACGTGGCACCAGTGGCACCAGACAGCGCCGATATCGAGCAGGATTGGCTTGTCCTCGCTTTGAGCCTTCTCGAAGGCGTCGGGGCCCCACTCCTGCCACTCGACGGGTTGGTGCATGGCCGACCGCAGATACGCTGAAGCAGCCTTCGACAAAGAGTTCCAATGCTCGGTTCCGTGCTGCTCACTCATGGGATTAAGTTTAGTTCAGATGTTGTTGCAAAAGAGCAGGCCCGAGCCGAAGCCCGGGCCTGCGCAGATAAAACATGAGGTTACTGTACGGGAGCTGGGGTAGCCGAGATGGGCTTCGGAGCCTCCGGCTCTTTGGGTGCCGTGAGACCGGGGATCAGAGGTGCCTGACCGACGGTTCCGGTTGCTGCACCTTCGAGGCTGATTCCGTAGGTGTCGAGCGTGGTCGAGAGGAGCTGCCGCAGGGCTGCGCGATCCTTCGCATAGGCGGCTGTATCAGAGATGAGCGTGTTTTCTGCGACGGCAAGATTGCGCTGCTGTTGCAGGACGTTGGCTGTGGTCGATGCGCCGAGCTTGTACTTCTTCTGCTCGGCGTCGAGACTTTGCGCGGCGTAGACTCGTCCGGCTTCCGCAGCCTGCACCTGAGCGCGGTCGTTGGTCAGAGAATACTGCGAGTTGATGACCTGGATGCGGATCTGGGTGTAGAGCTGCTGGAGGCGCATTTGCGACTGCCGGTACTCCATCTGCGAGCGAGCCTGATCGGCCTGCGCGGTGCGGTTGCGCAGAGGGATGGTGATGCTGACGCCGACACCTTTATCCGGCGAGGAGCTGTTGAACAGGTTGCTGAAGACGGTTCCGTAGCCGATCGCCGACACGGTTCCGGCAGGGCACGTAGCCGAAGTGGTGGAACCCAATCCACTGCAAAGCAGATTGGGGTTCTGCGCACCGCCGAGGGCACTGGCGCCGTAGAAGGCGTAGGCGTCCACAACGGGAAGAAGGCCATTCTTCTCCGCTCTAATGGTGATCTCGTTGTTCTTCATGTTGAGCACGGCCTGCTCAATCTGTGGGTTGTTGGTGTATGCCTCGCGGATGAGGTCGTCTACGGACTGGTCCTCTTCGGCCAGGCGATCGAGACTGACGCGATCGGTGGGGATGACGGGAGCCGCAGAGAGTGCAGGATCGTTCAGGTTGCGGGCGATCGCCTGCTTCATGATGAGCTGCTGGTACTCAAGGTTGGTCTTCGAGGCGATGAGTGCTTGCTTGTCGGCTGCGACCGAGGAGTCGGAGTTGACGACATCGAGCGGAGCCAGGGTGCCGATCTCAAGCTGCTTGCGGTTGTCGGCGGTGAGCTGCGTGGACTGCGCGAGCGAGCGCTCCTTGGCCTGCTCGTCTTCGTAGGCGCTGACGAGGCCCCAGTAGATGTTCTCTACTTGATTGACGGTGTAGAGAACCTGCTGGCGGAAGGAGGAATCGGTGATGCGGCGATTGTTCTTTGCCTCAACGATAAAGCGACCGTTGATCCCCGGCCCAAAACCCTGTAAGAGATGCTGGGTCGCTGTCGCGCGGAAGGTCGAATTAAGAGAAGGGCTATAGCTGGAGTAGCCGCTGTTCGTGGTCTGGCGGGTGTTGTTGTAGGTCACCTGGAGCTGGGTGCCGGTAAGGAAGCCCTGGTTATAGGCGAAGTTGTAGGTGGAGGTGTCCTGGTTCAGGGTGGTGGCTCCGGTAGGCAGACCAGAGAGGAGCGGGCTGGACTGTGCCGTGTCGGCAGCCTCGTACTGGATGGTGCCGGTGAGAACCGGGTCGAGGTTTTCGGGGGTGGGTCCACCACCGTTGGTGCTGGTCACAATACCGGAAGCGCCGCTGGCGACGCCGCCTGAGCCGCTGCTGGTGCCACCGGGGCCTCCTCCGCTGGTGATGGTGGATGATGTACCGCCGAGCGTGTTCGTCACCAGGCCGGTCGAGACGCCGTGGAAGATGGAGCCTGCCTTGGTGCGCAGGATGTCGGTGTCCGCGATGTCGAGGTTGATGCGGGCGATGGCGATATCGTAGTTGTTCTCGAGCGCCAGCGTAATGGCGTCGGAGAGGCTGAGGTAGATCTTTCCGTCGCGGAGAAGATCGCCAAGCCGCTGCGAGTTTGAGCTCCTCGGCAGCATGAAGTCATTGGAGGCGTAGCGCAGGAGCGGATCGCGGAAAAAGTTGCCTCTGCCGCGGGTGTAGTCCTTGGCGGTATCGCGGAGGTAGAGGGGCTCGGTGAGCTTGACCGGCGGGGCATCCGGGAGATCAGGTGCCGGGGTGATTGTACCCGCCGTGTGAGCCACTGGCTTCTTGGCTTTCTTCTTCTTGACGTGTGTCTGCGTCACAGACGGAGCCTGTTTCGCGAAACCCTGCTGCGTGCCCGCGCTCATCAAAGTCAGCGCAATACACGCTGCCGCCTGCAAATCTCGTAATCTCACGATGCGTTCTCCAACCCTGCTGTTGTGTGTCCGGGACAACCATAATACTGCCAACGATTCCGGATTATTACACTCCACAGAACGTCCAGAGGACGCCGCAGGAGTTTCAAGCTGATTCAAATCAGTAACAACTAGACGCGCTGGAGATACGGAACGACTCCGAAAATCTCCTTCACTGTCTGCGGAAAGCGTGTTCGAAGGCTGATACGCACAAACCTCCTGCCTCGTTCCCGATATAGCATCAAAAAATCGGCACTGTCTCGTAGGCGAAGTATACCAATGCTTTCGTAACTGGTGCCGTAACAAAAAAGAGTCATGCAAATCTGGAAGATAACCCTTAGCTACGATGGCACCCCGTTTCATGGCTGGCAGATCCAGCCGGGGCTCGCGACCGTGCAGGGGACGCTGGCGGCGGCGATCCGGCACGTGACCGGGGAGACCGTGCTGCCGCAGGGTTCGGGACGGACCGATACGGGGGTTCATGCCCTGGGACAGGTGGCTAGTTTTGCGCTGGAGTGCGGGATTCCGGGGGAGAATCTGCATCGGGCACTGAACCGGGCGCTTCCGACAAGCATTCGTGTGCTGGCGGTCGAGGCGATGACTGAGGGGTTCCATGCACGGCACAGCGCGGTGCGAAAGAGCTATGAGTACAGGATCTTTCATGGACTGGTGAAGAGGGGGCAGATGGGGATAATCTGCTCGCCCATGCTGGCTCCGTATGTCTGGGACTGTCCGCTGCCGCTTGACCTTACGCTGTTACAGGAGGCGGCCACGCACGTGTTGGGAACGCATGACTTTACCTCGTTTGCGGCTTCGGACCCAGATCGGGCGACCCGCGAGGCAGAGGTTCCGGTGTATGCTACCGGCGTTCGAAGGATTGATCGGTCGTGCTGGCAGGAGCGGGATGGGCTGTATGTTTACTCTGTGACGGGATCGGGTTTTTTGCACCATATGGTGCGCAATATGATGGGAACATTTGTAGAGGTAGGAGCTGGACGTCTCTCGCCGGATTCTATTCCGGGGATTCTGGCTGCGCGGAGCCGGTCGGCGGCCGGTCCGACGGCACCGGCACGAGGGCTGTTCCTCGTCGAGGTGGAGTATTGATGGCGCACGTGGAGGGAGTAGCGGCGGCGCAGAGCCGGATCTCTCGGCTGGCGACGCTGACGCCGGTACATCGGGCGTTCCACTGGCTGCACTTGCACCAATTGCAGCTACGGCAGTGGCAGATGGAGATGACGGCCATTCCCGCGCCGCCGTTTGGGGAGGCTGCGCGGGCGGCCTGGTTTCTGGAGCGGTTTGAGGCGCTTGGGCTGAGTAACGTGCATCTGGATGAGGCTGGCAATGCTCTTGGGGAGCTTGCCGGAGCCGGCACGGACAAGAGCGGACCTTGCGTGCTGCTGTCGGCTCATCTGGATACGGTGTTTCCGGCTGGGACAGATTGTATGCCGGTTGAAGCCGATGGTCGGCTGTATGGTCCGGGGATTTGTGATAACGCGGCTGGGCTGACGGGACTGCTGGCGATAGGGGCTGCGCTGCGTTTTGCGAATATCACTCCGCCGATTCCGATTCTGTTTGCGGCGAATGTTGGGGAGGAGGGTGAGGGTGACCTTCGGGGGATGAAATACCTCTTCGGACAGGGGGTCTATCGCACCCGGATTGCCGCCGCAATTGCGCTGGAGGGGAGCGGGACAAGTGCGGTGGTCACGCGGGCGCTGGGCAGCAAGCGCTTCCGATTGAGCGTTACCGGGCCGGGTGGACATTCGTGGTCGGATGCGGGAGTGCCGAATCCGATATTGATCCTCAGCCGAGCGCTGGCGGCTTTTGATGAGATTCCGCTGCCGGAGACGCCTCGAACGACGCTCAATGTTGGGATGATCTCCGGGGGGACTTCTGTTAACTCTATTCCGGAATCGGCTACAGCGTTGCTCGATCTGCGCTCGAGTGATCGTGAGCAGTTATTGACTACAGAGTCCAGGTTGCGGGAGGTGTTTACGGAGCTTTTGCTACAGCTTCCGAATCTGAATGGGAGTAGTCCGCAGATCTCGCTCGAGACGATTGGAGATCGTCCGGCAGCGGCGTTGCCAGACGACTCTTCCTTGCTACAGACGATTCGGGCGGTGGACAGACACCTGATGCTGAAAACGGAGTTGCGGATCGGCTCGACTGATGCGAATCTGCCGTTGTCGCTTGGGCTCCCTGCGGTTGCGATGGGGACCGGGGGGACGGGCGGGGGGATTCATACGTTGCAGGAGTGGTATGACCCAAGCGGACGGGAGACGGCGCTGCGACGAATTTTGCTGACGCTTCTCGATACGACCCAGCGTGCAGCGGGCTGACGAGCCCGCGCTTGATACACTTCACTCATCGTGAATCCATTCTTCTGCACGGCTTGCCTTGATCCATTCGTGGCGACTCTGCCTTGCGCGCAGCGGGTCGCTGAAAACGCGCATCTGGTCACTGAAAACTAGATGCGTTCGAATACCAAGGCCCAGTTGCTATTGCTTGCGGTCGTCGCGGTGTGGGGCGCGACGTTTGTGCTGGTGAAAGATGCGCTGAATGATGTCTCGCCGCTGCTGTTCAACCTGCTGCGCATGACGCTGGCGTTTCTTGTACTGGCGGCGGTCAACTATCGGCATCTGCGAGAGTTGTCGCGGAAGACAGTTCTGTCGGGACTAGTGGTGGGAGCGTTTCTGGCGGCTGGATACCAGTTTCAGACCTCGGGGTTGGCGCGGACGACGGCGGCGAAGTCCGCGTTTATTACCGGACTGGTGGTGGCCTTCGTTCCTCTGCTGACGGCGGTTCCGGCGTTGCGGCCGCAAGGTGCTCGTGCACCCGGGGTGACGACGCTGCTTGGAGCTGTACTTGCATTTACTGGATTGCTGCTGCTGACGACTCCTGCGGGGACGGCGTTCCGTCACATCTTTGAGAGCATCGGGCTAGGCGACCTGCTGACGCTCTTATGCGCTCTGGCCTTTGCCGGACATCTGCTGGCGTTGGCTCACACCTCTTTGCACTTGCCAGCGGGGTTGCTGGCGACGCTCCAGATTGGTGCAGCTGCGGTACTGATGGGGGCGACACTACCGCTAGGCGGAAGGCCGGAGATTCACCTGACGGCACGGCTGGTGCTGGCACTGGCAATTACGAGCGTGCTGGCTACCGCTGCCGCGTTCACGATCCAAAGCTATGCACAGCAGCACCTTGCGCCGACCCATACGGCGTTGATCCTAACGCTTGAGCCGGTCTTTGCGTGGCTGACCTCCATGATTGTGTTGCACGAACGTTTTGGACACCGCGCACTGGTTGGGGCTTTGCTGATTCTGGCGGGGATTGCGGCGATCGAACTTGTGCCTGCACGCACACCGCCCGGGATTCCGGCTTAATATTCGGCCACCTTTGCCTGATTTGTGCGTCTAACTAAAGATTTAGTGGCTTCGTCGCCTGTGACCCAATCGACATGCCTTCTGCATCTATACTTACCAGTGTCAATGCGTACGAAATGAGGAACGACTCAATAATGGAAATGAACACCCCTAAGAAGACTTTGCGCGAAGCCATCCGCAACCGCCGTCTGACGACCTCCTTTGCGGTACTGGCGACGCTCTCTGTTGGCATTCTGGCTGGCTCTGTCCTGACCCGCACTGTGAGCGGTAAAGAGGTGCAGGCGGTTGACTCGTCTGACGCGCGCCCGATCACGATTCCCTCCCCGGTGACTCTGTCGAACGGGTTCTCGCAGATCGTCAAGCAGGTTGGCCCTGCCGTAGTGAACATCAACACCGAGTCGCTGCCCAAGGAATCGACGACGAAGACTCCTCGGAAGCGCGGGCAGATTACTCCGAATCCGGGCCAGGGTGATGACGACAGCCAACAGAAGCAAGGCGATATGCAGGACTTTTTCAACCGCTTCTTTGGTGGCCAGGGCGGTCAGGGCGGTGGGGATGACGATTCGGACGGCGGGGGAGATCGGCGCGCGCTTGGTTCGGGGTTCATTGTGGATTCGCGAGGCTACATCATCACGAACAACCATGTGGTAGACAAGGCAGACCGGATCTTTGTGAAGCTTTCGAGCGATCCTGACGGTGGCCCCGGCGATGAGGGACATCCTGCCAAGGTGATCGGTGTCGACAAGGACACGGATATTGCTGTGATCAAGATCGATACCAAGGAGCCGCTGCCGACGATCAAGCTCGGCAACTCCGATGGCGCTCAGGTGGGCGATTGGGTGCTTGCGCTCGGCAGCCCCTTCTCGCTCTCGAAGACGGTGACTGCGGGTATCGTCTCCGCGAAGAACCGCTCGATCGACGAGCCAGGGCCGAACGGCGCGGCACAGAGCCAGTTCCAGAAGTTCATCCAGACGGACGCGGCGATCAATCCAGGCAACTCGGGTGGGCCTCTGGTCGATATGGCTGGACAGGTGATCGGCATGAACACCGCCATCTATACGCAGTCAATGGGCTCGCAGGGTGTTGGTTTTGCGATGCCTTCGAACGTGATTGCGAGTGTCTACAACATGCTGATCGGACCGGAGCATAAGGTCATTCGAGGCTCGATCGGGATCCAGTTCCAGCCTGCGATCTCTTCGGCGGTGCAGCGCATGTATGGCTTCGAAAGCGGTGTGATGGTCAGCACGGTGACGCCAGGCGCAGGCGCGGCAAAGGCCGGCTTGCAGCCGAACGACATTATTGTGTCGATCGAGGGACGGAAGATTAAGGACGGTGACGATCTGGTCGCCGACATCTCCGCTCGCAAGGTCGGGAGCGTGGTTAAGCTGGGATACCTTCGCGATGGCAAGCAGAGCACGGCGAATGTCACCATCGGGGATCGGGCAAAGCTTTACGCGAACCTGAATAGTGGCGACGATAGCGATAACGATGCGAAGCAGGAGCCGGATGCAGGTCAGGGCAAGCTCGGCATCACTGTTTCGGCTGTGCCTTCACCGCTGGCTACCAAGCTAGGGCTGAAGGGTGGCGTCGTGGTCACCTCGGTTCGTCCGGGCTCCTTCGCAGACGATATCAGCCTCGGCAAGGGGTTGATTATCACGGCGATCAACAAGAAGCCGGTCACGGACGAGGCGAGCTATCGGGCGATTGTTGCCGGGCTGAAGTCAGGGGAAGATGTGGTCTTTGTTGTTCGTTTCCCCAACGATAGCAGCCGTGGCAACTCGTTTCTGGGTGGAACACTCCCATAGACCGCTGAAGAAAACGAAATGAGCATGGCGTGGGATCGATCCTGCGCCATGCTCATTTTGCAGGGGTTATCTTTTGAGTCTCCGATCAATTAGGGAAACGGCTCAAAATAAGGCTCGCTTTCATGTTGCGCCGGGGTTACTACCGCGATACTCTGAACGTGCAAGAGGTAGTCGTCCGACCACTGCCTGACTGATACTGATTTCGAGGTGCGATGCTTTCTATGCAGTTTGGACGATTTCTTCTCTCTTCCACGCTTCTCTTCGCGGTTCCTCTCTCTGGTGTCGCGATGACGCATTCGCGCCGCGGACCGACCTCACAGAAGCTCTTCCATCGAAAATCCTCGTCCTCTTCGAAGGTCAACCGAGCTAGCGGCCAGCGCGCCATTGACGATACGCGTGCGACGGCGATCCAGACTGCGTTGATCAAGCAGGGATACCTCTCCGGTGAGGCTACGGGCCACTGGGACTCCCAGACCGAATCCGCAATGCAGAAGATGCAGGCGGATAACGGGTGGCAGACGAAGCTGATTCCGGATTCCCGTGCGATCATCAAGCTGGGCCTTGGGCCGAACCATGATGATCGGGCGTCCGCAGAGGGCGGCGTGCTTAGCACGCGATAAGCTCAAGTGACACGTACGAATGGCCGTATCGGAGACTCCGATACGGCCATTTTCTTTGCGGTTCAGGCGATACTAGTTGAAGATGACGGTCTTGTTGGCGTAGGAGAGGATGCGGTGCTCCAGGTGCCAGCGGACGGCGCGAGAGAGCACGAGCCGTTCGAGGTCTCTTCCCTTCTGAATGAGATCCGGGAGCTGGTCTTCATGCGAGATGCGCATGACGTCCTGTTCGATGATGGGGCCGTCGTCAAGCACCTCGGTGACATAGTGGCTACTGGAGCCGATGAGCTTGACGCCGCGAGCGAAGGCCGCGTGGTAAGGGCGGGCTCCGGTGAAGGCGGGCAGAAATGAGTGATGGACGTTGATGATGCGTCTCGGATAGCGAGCACAGAAGTCTGGCGAGAGCACCTGCATGTAGCGGGCGAGGACGACCAGATCGACGGAGTGCTCGGCCAGGAGAGCCATCTGTTGCTGCTCGGCCTCCTGCTTACACTCTTTGTTGACCTCGATGCGATGGAACGGGATGCCGTGAAAGTTAGCAAGCGGGCGAGCATCTTCGTGGTTGCTGATGATGAGCGGGATCGTGCAGTTGAGCTCACCGGAGGAATGACGGTAGAGCAGGTCGTTGAGGCAGTGAAGATATTGCGAGACGAAGAGGGCGACGGCGGGCGGGCGTTCCTGCTCTTCGAGCTGCCAAGTCATCTGATAGCTCGAAGCGAGCGAGGCGAAGCTGGCACGGAGGATGGAACGATCCACTTCATCGTCCAATGCGAATTCGACCCGCATGAAGAAGAGGCTGAGGTCGTTGTCCTGATGCTGCGCCGCGTGGAGGATGTTGGCGTTGTGCTCGAAGAGGAAGTTGGCAATAGCCGCGACGAGACCTTTTCGGTCTGGGCAGTAGAGGAGCAGAATCAAAGGCTTGGTCATGATGGCAATACTCAAGTATGCCAGAGTCCTATGCCCTCATGGATGGCGTGGGTGTCGAGATCCGTGTTGTTTTGCCCTTGGTCCTTAGTGCACGCCGCTGTAGACGGCGGCGACGGCGGGGCTGAAGGTAACAGCGAGCATCAGAACGGGGATGAATTTCGAAGAGAAGCTGCGGTGCGCATGGCTACTTCCCTCTCTCTGTTGCAATTAGTTTGACCGGCCCCAGGATGCCTGAGGGGAGTGGTTGCAGATTATCCATGTCCTGCGGGACGAAGCGCTGGCCGTAGCGGAGATTGAGGAGGCGGTAGTCGGGGAGCGTGTGTCCGGCGAGTCCGTTGATGGCGAGATTGGCGACGCGAATCTCAAGGTGGTTGTGACCTGCGTGCAGTTGAGCTGTCATGTCGAGCGTATACGGTGGGTGCCAGATGGAGCCGGCGCGCTGTCCGTTGACGAAGACGACAGCGGCCTCCCGGATGGGGCTCTCGAGCAGTGCGCGGGTTCCGTGCTGATGCGGATCGGGCTCGATGGTAGCGCCCGGGCCGAAGTCCACGGCGAGCGTCACACCTTGTAACTGCGCTGCGGTGAGGTCGAAGTCTTTTGTGTAGATGGCTTCGCCAGAGTAGAAGCGGGTGTCGTCCTTTTCCGTCCAGGATAGGAGCGTAGGAAGCGTGTGCGTGGCGTGAAGCTGCGGAATGGACAGCTTCCAGTCGTGTGAAAGATCGACTACCAGTTTCGACACGGCAACGTGAGGGGGTGGTGGTGTGGGGGTGGAGGATTTGCTGAAGACGATCACGCGAGACTCGTAGGGTGCAAGATCCAGGGTGACGGGTGATATGGCGATGGCTGCTTCGCTTCCATCCATAGGATTCCAAGATGAGGCGGACTGCCAGGTGCTGCGGAACTTTGCTGTTGCGTGAATATCGTGATTGCTTGTGTTGACCAGAAAATAGAGATCGGCGTCGGTGAGTTTGCGGTGGATGAAGCCAATCTCCGATGCGTTTGCAGAGAGTTCGACGTCGGGGGAGAGTGCGGTTTTGAGGGCGGCACCAAGATCCTCGTCGGATGCAATAAGATGTCCACGCGGGTTGTCTCCGGTAAACAACTGCTTCGAGAGTGTGACGACCTTCTGCGAGATTTCTTCGTTGTGCATCAGACCTGGCGCATGCGAGGGAGTTGCGCCGATCGCGATGACCTTGCCACCGTGTGCAGCGTAATCGGTGATCTTTGTGAGCACTTCGGGTGAGAGCCGGTCTATGTGCGGCAATACCAGGACTGGATAATGGATGCCCTGATGCTCGATGGCTTCGGGGTCGATGTAGTCGAGGCTGTAACCATTGTTGAGAATCTGCTCGGTCAGCGCGGGCGTTATGAAGTGGCTCATCTCATCGGAGAGGGAGACATGGCCGGGACGGAAAGCGGCGTATACATCGTCGTTGGGCAGCAGGACGGCGGCGTCATTGTCGGATTGACCCTGTCGAAGGAGATAACTGACGCGCTGGAGATACTTCGTGATGTCGGGCATCACGGTCCACCAGGGGTTGTGATCGTTGAAGACAGCGGCAGCGTAGAACGCCCAACCGGGCTCGGCTACGCTGGGAGGCGTGTAAGGCCAACCGTGGCCGATGAGCTGGTTGACGCCTTCGAGAAAGAAGAGGTCTCCCTCGGCCTTCATGTCGAGCGGTGTGGCACGGAAGGCGGGCGAGTGAAGCCATGTCCAGGTTTCGGCGGAGGTGATGGGACGGCCATAGAGATGGCTCGCCGAGGTGGCCCAGCGGGTGTACGAAAAGCGGCGCCACTGGGGGCCTTCGCCTTCGGGCAGGGCGACGAGCGCGTTGCTGGAGAGTGAGACTGCCGGGTCGCCGTAGGTTTGGGAGCGGAAGCGTGTGTGATGAGCGGTTGCCCATGTGTTGATCGGCTCGAGATAGTTCTCGTCGATGAGTTCGGTAAGAGTTTTGCCCCAGTCGTGGCGGACGGCTAGAGCTTTCTCGTCTGAGCCTTTGAAGAGCTCGGGCAGGTAGGGGGTAAGATCGTATCCTCGCCGCTTCTGGAACTCGGAAAGGAGTTCGGGTGTCCAGTCGGAACCATACACTTCGAGACTGTCGCTGAATACGGCATAGGGAGGATGATTGGCAAACGCCTGCATGAGTTTGCCGCCGACGACATTGAGATGGGTGTTGATGGCGGCCTTGTCGAAGTGGTCGAGGACGAAGCCATCCGCATCGGCCGCGGGGCGTTTGACCTGCTGGCCGGTGCGGCTGGAGAGGAAGAAGAGCGCGACCCGGTGCGCGGAGCCTTGTGGCAACTCAGCGCGCTGCGAGGCGATATGTAACTCGACATGCTTCAGATTTGCCGGGTCGTAGTGATCGGGCGAACCTTCGCCGAGGAAGGTGGCGAGGAGCGCTTCACCGTTGCCGACGTCGGGCGGGGGGATCGAAGTCGCGGAGGGTGGCACGTCGACTGCGACTACACGGAGTCTTCCGGCGGCCTGCGTGATGGGGACGTGATTCCCGCCATAGGGCCAGCCGCTCGCAAGCGTCATGTCGATGCGCATGTGGTTCGCGCGGGCGGTGTTCGAGGCAAAGGTGACGGCATCCAGGAAGCCGGGCGAGAGGTAGGGGAGATTTTTGAAACCTTGGGCCGGATCGTCGAGAGCGAGAGGATAGACAGGCTGAATCTCGAATCCACCGATGCCGCCAGCTTTCATCGCGAGAATTTCGCGCTTGAGCTCTGGTTTAGTGACGGCTGAGCCGAACCACCACCAGCGCATCATGATGCGGGCATCGTCCGGTGGAGCCTTGAAGAGACGATGCACTTCGGAGAGTGGAACGCTCTGGGAGAGTACAGGGGTGATGCTGAGGCAGAGCAGGAGCATCCATTGGCACGAGCGCGTACCGAGCCGCGGTCGAATCTTCATCGTAAGTTACCCAATACTGTGGTCCCTTTGTGAGATCCCGGCATGGTCTCGGGATGGATGAGTTGTGCTTGGCAAGCCGCCCGAAGATTGGCATCGAACGCAGTTGAAATCTACGAGAGCAAAAGAAGGTGTGTCAATAGATACTATTTTTCATCTCCGAAATCATTATGATGAGTGAATCGCCCTGTTCCGGCGATCCACTCATCCGCAACCAAAGGCTGTTATTGGCAAAGTTTCGGAAGAAGGTATTGCGAATTTCGATCCGGCGCATTCAGACTGAGAAGCCGTATGAAGGGTAGGTCTACTCGGACGTTTGCTGGCGAAACTTCTTGACGATAGCAAGGTACTTGCGGGCGGTCTCGGTGACTAGCTCAGGTTTCCCATCGGCCATGGCCTTTGCGTCAACGAGGTCGGCACCGACGCCAAGAGCAAAGGCTCCTGCATCGAGGAACTCGGAAGCAGTGTCGAGCGAGACGCCACCGGTAGGGATGAGTTCGATCTGAGGTAGTGGGGCCTTGATGGACTTGAGGTACTTCGCGCCGCCGAGTGCACTGGCTGGAAAGACCTTAATGATATCCGCGCCGGCCTGCCACGCGGTGACAATCTCGGTAGGCGTGAGCGCGCCAGGGAGAACAGGGACCGAATAGCGTTGGCACATCTCGATGGTCTTGAGATTGATTGCGGGGCTCACGACGAATTTTGCGCCTTCAAGGATGCACGTACGGGCTGTCTCGGGATCGAGGACTGTACCTGCGCCGACGAGGATGTCCGGACGTTCTTCGGCGAGGCGGCGCATGACGTGGATGGCACCAGGGACGGTCATCGTGACCTCAAGAACAGTGACGCCGCCAGCGGCGATTGCGGTGGCGAGCGCCATTGCCTTCTCGACCGACTCCGCACGCAGGACTGGAACGAGTCCAATCTCTTTGAGCGTCTGCAAAATTTGAATCTTATTCATGAACTTTTTCTCCGGTTCAATAGAAACTAAATGATTTAACGCTGAACTCCGGCCGACCCGCCCTGCATCGTGCGCTCGACTTCGGCCAGGGTACTCATGGAGCTGTCTCCCGGAGTGGTCATGGCAAGGGCACCGTGCGCCACGCCGCAGTCGAGCGACCACTGCATGCCACGATCTTCCATGAGGCCGTAGATCAGGCCCGCGGCGAAGGAATCGCCGCCGCCTACGCGGTCGTAGATCTCGAGGTCGAGGAAGTCGATGCTCTGATAGACCTTGCCTTCGGTCCAGGCAAAGGCGGCCCAGTCGTTGCGGTTGGCAGTGCGGGGGCGGCGGGTTGTGGTTGCAATGAACTTGATGTTCGGAAACTCGTTGGTCACACGTTCGGCCATGGCGCTATAGCTCTCAAGGTTATGCCATGGAGGCCCGGATGAGGCTTCGCAGAGGGTTGCAGCGATGTCGCCTTCGTGTCCGAAGAGGACATCGACGAAGGGTGCCAGTTCCCTGTTGACGTTGCATGCGCCCTGACGTCCTCCGTAGCTCTTCCAGAGCGAGGGACGGTAGTTACAGTCGTAGGAGACGACGACACCATGACGACGAGCGGACTGCATCGCTTCGCGGGCGACCTCGGGTGCGTCCGCTGAGAGAGCGCAGAGAACGCCACCTGTGTGGAACCAGCGGACTCCCTCTCCGGAGAAAATAGCATCCCAGTCGATCTGGCCGGGCTTGAGCTGCGAGATAGGCGTGTGGCCACGGTCCATCATGCCGAGGGCAGCGCGGCTGCCGAAGCCACGTTCGAGGAAGTAGACGCCGTTGCGCGAAGCGTTGCCGATGCCGTCGTACTCAGACCAGCGGAGATGAGAGAGATCGACGCCGCCTTGCAGCATCAGGTCCTCAAGCAAACGGCCTACAGGGTTGTCTGCGAGTGCGGTGACGATGGAGGTACGCTGGCCGAAGCATCGACACAGGCCGCGGGCGACGTTGTACTCGCCGCCACCCTCCCAAACGCGGAAGTTGCGCGTGCGGGCGATGCGCTCCTCGCCGGGATCGAAACGCAGCATAACCTCGCCAAGGCTGACGAGATCCCAGCGGCAGTCCTGTTTTGGCCGAATGACGAGACCGGATGTGGCGAGCGACATTATTTGAGATCGGCGATGGTCACGCCGTCCATGTCGTCGTATGCCTGATTTTCGCCACCCATACCCCAACAGAAGGCGTAATTTTTGGTCCCGACGCCGGAGTGAATGGACCACCCTGGGGAGACGACGACCTCTTTGTCCGCGACGACAAGATGGCTGGTCTCCTGCGGTGGCCCCATCAGGTGCAGGACGCGATGCGCGGGATCGATGTCGAAGTAGAAGTAGACCTCCGAGCGGCGCATGTGGGTGTGCGGAGGCATGGTGTTCCAGTTGCTGCCGGAATCGAGCAGCGTGAAGCCCATCACAAGCTGACAGCTTTTGATGCCCTCGCGATAGATCGCTTTGTAGATGGTGCGCTTGTTGCAGGTCTCGTGTGAGCCGAGCTCCAGCCCCTCGAGGTCTTTGAATCTGGCCAGACGAGTAGGGTATTCAGCGTGAGCAGGATAGCTAAGGAGGTAGAAGTATGCGGGCGCTGCGGGGTCGATGCTGGTGAAGATCACCTCGCGGTGGCCTCGACCGATGTAGAGGCAGTCGAGCTTGTCCAGCTCAAAGGTTTCACCGTCGACTATCACTGCGCCGGATCCTCCGACGTTGAGGACACCGAGTTCGCGACGCTCCAGGAAGTACTCCGCACGTAACTCGGGTTCGGGTTTGAGAACAAGTTCAAAGGCCGTCGGAAACGCAGAACCGATTACGGTGCGATCCAGGTCGACATACGCAAACTCGATTGCGCCCTTCTGGAAGAGCCCTTCGAGCAGGAAGGTCGAGCGGCGCTCGTCTGTGGTCATCCGGCTATAGCGGACATGGTCCGCCATCTGATAAAGCTTCATGGCTCTCCTTGTATCTGGGTCCAGTATAAGTTGTTCTGCGCAAGATGCGTCGCGCTTCTCAAGGCATTGGCTGAATGAATTCTCTATCGACCCCAACAATACGAAAGCGTGCCGACCGGCGTCAATGGAGCGGTCATTTGCCGGGACGCAACACAGGCGATAGAGTGGCTTTACCATGATGCCTTCTTCTAATACGGTTCTCGATCTCTTTCGGCTTGATGATAAGGTTGCGCTCGTTACCGGTTCGGCCAGTGGGCTGGGTGCAGCCATTGCTACGGCACTGTCGCAGGCAGGAGCCAGCGTTGCCTGCCATGGCAATCGTCGAGCCGCAACGGACACGGCTGAGGCTATCGGCTCCGCAGGTGGAACCGCAGCGGCGTTTCGCGCCGATCTATCCTCGACAGACGGAGCCGAAGAGCTCTTTCGCCAAGTGCGCGGTCGATTCGGCCAGGTGGATATTCTGATCAACAACGCCGGCACAATCCACCGTGCGGCTGCCGAGGACACGCTGCTCGAAGACTGGCAGAAGATTCTCCAGATCAACCTTACGAGCGTGTTCCAGCTCTCGCAGCTTGTGGCCCGGGACATGATGGCGCGCAATGCGCCGGGGAAGATCGTGAACATCGCTTCCCTGCTCAGCTTTCAGGGAGGTATTCGCGTGCCGTCGTATGCAGCATCGAAGGGCGGCGTTGCACAACTGACCAAGGCACTGGCGAACGAGTGGGCTCCGAAGGGCATTCAGGTAAACGCGATTGCGCCGGGATACTTTCGTACGGAGAATACCTCCGCGCTACAGGCCGACGAGACACGAAACCGGCAGATCCTGGAACGCATCCCTGCGAATCGTTGGGGCGATCCGCAGGATCTTGCCGGAGCGGCGGTGTTCCTCAGCTCGCGCGCCAGTGATTATGTAACCGGCACGGTTTTGACGGTGGATGGTGGCTGGATGGGGCGATAGACTTCTTACGAGTCTCAGGCGCGTGAGCCGATGGTGAAGACAGTGTCGGCAACGTCTTCGCCGGTTGCAGGCAGGCTTCCAATACCACTATATGCGCCGGATTCGAGCCATGTCCTGAGCCAGTAAGATTGGTGAATGCGGACGATGCGCGAGCCGACGGGCTGGGTTTGTTCGAGGGTCGCGGTGATCTTCGCAGCGAGCGTGTCTGTGTCGATGACGTTTTCCTGTTTTGCGGTAACAAATTGGCTCTCAAAGAGACGCTTGCGTGCTGCGTCGAACTGACGGCCGTCGGTGATACCGCTTTCGACTCTAAGGTCGCTCATCTGTTCGACGGCGAAGGCCGCAGAGGCGTGAAGGCGATCCTTGAAGGCAAGATAGAGGATGCGCGAACCAGCAACACGCAGAGGCAACAGACCAAGTTCTTCGACGAAGAGGCGAGGCATGGTGAGCGCCATGGCAGCAGGCGCGAAGCCGTCGAGCGGAAGGACTGGGCAGCTCCACTGGGCGGATAGGCCGCGTGTGATCTGCTCCTGATCGATGCCGCACTCCTGCACAAGCCAGTCACCTATGCGACCTTCGCCGTGGGCTCGCTGTGCGTTCAGAGCACGGCGTAGCTGAGAGTGCGTGATCCAGCCCTGCGCGAGCATAACGAGCCCTAATGGAACGCGGTGGCGGTGCGGCTCGTTTGCGTCAAGCAGAATGGATCCGTCGCCCCGTTCGCGACGCAGAGCCTTGCGAACAACGGCCTGCAAGCAGCGAGCGCTGCATCCCCACTGGCCTTCAAAGATGGGCCGACGGCGATTTCTCCATGGCAATTTCCAGCCTCCAGTGCACTCCGGGCTCGAGCAGATTAGCCGCTCTCCACCGTTCGTTGAAGGTCTCGGCCGCAAACTTCGCACCCCATCACCGGGAATATATTCGTCCCGAGTCCAGGCAATTGCTGCTTCGTAGTCAAGACGTCGGCTGACGCCAGTCGAAGACCCAACATCATGATTTCGTCTCTCTAGAAAAGGCATCGGATACTCTCCAGCCGCAGTTGCGGTGTTGCGACTTCGGATATGCGGAGCGCGAAGTTTCCGCTGGCGACAACGACCTCTCCGCGTGCGACGATCCGGTCGCCGACGACCAGATCGACCGGCTCGGAGACGTGACGGTCGAGCTCTACGACATCTCCCGGACAAAGGGACAGGATTTCGCGGAGTGGCATCTCGCGTGAGCCGAACTGTAGCGTTGCATCAAGCTCGATGTCATAGAGGAGGTCCATGCTCGTTCCACCGCTCAAGGATTGTTCCTGCGGTATCGTTTCTTCTTCCATGATGTCTTTATCTCCCGGATTGAATTTGTCTAGCGTTTTTGTTCGCTGGGGCCAATCTGCTGCACACCCTGCGACAGGCTCGATTCGGCGATGCGGTCGGTCTGAATCTGTGCACCGCGATGCTCGCCCATCCGGACTGGCCGGGCCTTCGTAAGCGGGATGCCGCCTACGCGAAGCTCCGCGGGAGAGTGCCGCGGTAAAGGTAGCCGTAGAATCGTTCCGGGCGCGATGTCGGCCAGGTCGCGGGCGCGAAGACGCAGCGGGGGAAACTGCAAGACCGCACCAAAGCTGGCCTCTGCCAACAAGTCGCGAATGCGCCTCTCAGCTTCTTCAGAGCGGCGGCGCGGGCGTTCGCGATCGGAGACCATTTGCCGGAGAATCGCATTCAGCACGACCACGGGGAGGCAAACGTTCAGGCTTCCCTGCGCCTCGGGCATGTTGACCTCAAAGGAGACGCAGAGCGTCTTCTCGGTCGACGGCATCATGCGTGCGACCTGTGCCGCCGTCTCCCGTTTCTCGAAGGCGAAGCGCAGTCCAACCGGCTGCCAGGCTCCGTTCAACTCGCGCACAATCATCTGGAGCACCGAGGCAAGAATGGCCTCTTCGATATCCGTCAGCTCGCGTGTTTCGCAGGAGCGACCGATGCCACCCAACAGTAGATCGATGATTGGCGATGCGAGAGAGAGATCGAGCTCGATCAGGCCGAGTGCTCCCAGCGGCTCCATGCGGACCGAGCAGACATAGGTCGGCTCCTTGAGACGACCGAGCAACTCCGCATACGACATCTGTTTGCCGGCAGCCAGCTTGACATGGAACTGTGTTCTCAGCCAGGCGCCCAGTGTGTGCATCAGGTTCCGCGCGAAGAGATCGTTGACCGTTCCGATGGCACGCATCTGATCGTGACTTATCTGACCGGCACGACTGAAGTTGTATGGCTCCGGCGCTTCTTCCTCCCCGGAGACCATCTCACGCGCCATTGTGCTCCGGCTTACAGGAGACACACTCTCCGCGCCGTTCTGTCTCTCATCCTCTGGCATACTGACCTCCTTCTTTTCGTATGGCAACGTCCGTGCAACAACGATTACGCTCGTCGCTTCCTGTTCTGCGTTGAAGTTTTGGCAACGTAAGTCTGCTTGCTTGCCGATGCTGTAGCAGTCTTAAGGTTCGCGAGAGCCGTTCTCAGGCGGAGCACCGCCGAGGAGTGAATCTGCGAGACACGTGACTCAACCACGCCCAGCGTGAGACCGATCTCCTTCATGGTGAGTTCCTCGTAGTAGTAGAGGGTCAGGACCAGCCGCTCCTTCTCGGGCAGTTCGTCGATCGCATCGATCAGGCGCTGCTTCATCTCCCCTTTGAGGCAACGGAAGAGCGGATCTTCCTCGGGAGATCCGGGGATGTAGGCGAGCTCTTCGTCGCCTGAGTCCTCGGTGCGCTCCATGTGAAGGCTGCCGATCTCGAGACCCTTGAGGTCCCCGAGAAGCTGCTGGTAGTCACTGAGGCTGACTTCCAGCGCAGCGGCGATCTCCTGCTCGGAGGGTGCACGGCCAAGCCGTTGCGTAGAAGAACGGATAGCTTCTTCTACCGCTCGACCTTTGCGGCGCAGCTCGCGCGGGCTCCAGTCAAGCGTGCGCAACGAGTCAAGAATGGCTCCACGAATGCGGAACTGCGCATAGCTCTTGAACTGCACTTTTTTATTGTGATCGAACTTTGCGAACGCATCGATGAGGCCGACTACGCCAGCCGAGATGAGGTCGTCAAGATCAACATGCTGGGGCAGGCGCTCATGGATGCGTCGTGCGATGTAGCGTACCGTGGGAAGATGCTCGACCAGCAGCCGGTCGCGGTCTGGAGTCACTCCCAACGTATCTGATTCTGTATCGACAATTGTTTGTTGCTCCAGAAGAGGTGGCAGCATTCCACTCTCGAAGCGTGCTTGTTCCTGGTTTAGGTGACTGCGCCTGGGTAGACCATCCAACATCATCACCGGGATCGAGCTTGCCATTTCGCCTGTGTCCTCTCTCGTTTCAACTTCGTCCATCCACTCGCTTGTGCTGTCGCTCTGCCAGCTTGGTCTCATGACCTACCCCACTGTCCCCATGCTGCGAACCCGTATCTCCGGAGGGATCTCCGCAGGTGCGAGCACCGTTACCTTAGGGAGGAACGGTTCCAGCCAGCGCCGCACATGATAGCGGGCCGGGCTTGGGCATAAGAGCACGGGAAGGGCCGCGTCAGAGCCGCCTTCGGTTAGGCGTTTCACAGATTCAAGAAGCCGCCGCAGATAGCCGGCAGGCGTGCCCGAAGGCCGCGCACCATCGCCCAGCAACAACGAGGCGCCCGCAGGATCAAAGGTGTGGATCAACTCTGATTCGAGGGTCGGATCGAGCATGAGAACGCGCAGGCCACCGTCGGCGTCGAGCAAAGGATGGATAAGGCCGCGCCCTAGAGATTGCCGTACACTCTCGACCAGATGTACCAGTGTCTTCGACTGCTGCGCCGCCTCGACCAGGACCTCGAGGATCGCGCCAAGATCGCGGATCGAGACCTGTTCACGCAAGAGCTGCTGTAGGACCTTCTGTACCTCACCCAGCGAAAGCAGCTTCGGCACCAACTCCTCGACGAGCTTGGGATAGCTCTCATTCATGCTGTCGAGCAGACGTTTGACCTCCTGCCGCCCGAGTAGTTCATGCGCATGACGGCGAATAAGTTCGCCAAGATGAGTACCGATAACGGTAGTCTGATCGACGACCGAGTATCCGGCTGCGAGCGCCGATTCTTCTAATCCCGGCTTGATCCAGCGAGCGGCTACGCCGAATGCAGGCTCGCGTGTCTCGATGCCGGGAATCACACGCGCCTTTGGGTCTGAGTTCACCGCGAGCAGAAAGTTTTGTTCCGTCTGCCAGCGGGCGATCTCCACGCCGCGCACGCTGACGACATACTCTCGCGGCTTGAGGCGGAGGTTGTCCGTAATATGCACGGGAGGAACTATAAAACCTAGCTCGGTTGCGAGATGGCGACGCAAAGCGCGCACACGATTCAGCATCTGGCCGCCTTGCTTCTCATCTACCAGCGAGATGAGCTGGAAACCTATCTCAAGAGTAAGCTCGTCCATCTTCAACAGCGAAGCCAGGTTCTCTCCCTTGGCCAACTCTGCTGCCTTCGCCTTGTCGGTAGCCGTCGCGTCGAGCGCAAGCGCTGGTGTCTCTTCCGGTGTTTCCGGAAGCTTGCGTGCAATCATCGCAACTGCTCCTGCCATTAGAACGAACGAGAGCTTGGGCAAGCCAGGAATCAGCGCCAATCCGAGCAGGACGGCGCAGGCGATCCAAAGTGTGTTGCGCCCACGCAGCAGTTGTGTGCCTAGTTCGGCGTCGAGCTGCCCGGAGGAGGAAGCACGGGTGAGCACAAGGCCGCCAGCGATCGAGACCAACAGGCTCGGAATCATGGTCACAAGACCGTCGCCGACAGTAAGGACGGTGTAGGTCTTGACCGCTGTCATCAGGTCGGTTCCCTGCTGGAGCACGCCGATAAGCAGACCCGCGACGATGTTGATGGCAGTGATAAGGATGGTGGCGAGCGAATCGCGCTGGCTAAAACGTGCGGCTCCATCCATCGCGCCATAGAACTCAGCCTCGCGGGCGATGGCTTCGCGGCGACGACGTGCTCCCTGCTCGTCGATCAGGCCGGCATTCATGTCGGCGTCGATCGCCATCTGCTTACCAGGCAAAGCATCGAGTGTAAAACGCGCTGTGACCTCGGCGGTTCGTACGGCCCCATGTGCAACGACGAGAAACTGGATTGCGATGAGTGCTAAAAAAAGAACGAAGCCTACGACATAGTTACCTCCGACGACAAATTGACCAAAGGCCTGGATGACCGATCCAGCGGCGTGCGTGCCCTCGTTGCCGTGAAGCAAAATCCTGCGACTCGAAGCGAGATTGAGCGAAAGACGAAAGAGTGTGAGCAACAACAGGAGAGTGGGAAAGACGGAGAAGTCAACCGCGCGCCTTACTTGTACTGCGGTAAGAAAGACGATCACGGATGCGGTGATCGAGGCCGCCAGTAATAGGTCCAACACGAAGCTGGGCACCGGAATCAACATGACGAAGACCATGCTGATCGCCGTTACAGGAAGCAGCATTCGTTGCAGCTTGGCAATCGGCCAGCCACTAGTTTTGTTCTTCATCATGACCGCAGCGGTGCTCATATTCCTCCTCCAAATCCATGTACGCCGCTTGGGACCGGCGGTGCTGCCGCTGCCGCAACTTGCTCGGCCTTCGCTCGTTCGTTGCGCATCTTCTCTTCGACCTTCTGCCTATATAGGAATGCGAGGATGCCGGCCACTGCGGCATACAGCTCATAGGGAATCGACTGTCCGGGCTCAACCGACTTGTACAGGCTGCGTGCGAGCGGAGGATTCTCGATCATCGGAATGCCCGCCCAACGCGCCTCTTCGCGAATCTCCGCAGCATGCAGGTCGCGGCCCTTCGCAAGCACCGTCGGAGCTTGCATGGTGTCGAAGCTGAACTCGAGTGCTACCGCGTAGTGGGTCGGGTTGGTGATGACGACGCTTGCGCGCGAGATGTCGGCCTTGACCTTACGACGACGCATGGCTCGCTGGATCTGCCGGACTCGTCCCTTCACCTCGGGATTGCCCATGGCATCTCGCATCTCCTGACGCATCTCCTGCTTGGTCACCTTCAGCCGCGTGTTCCAGCTCTTCCACTCGATGCCGTAGTCGAGCGCACTCCACGCGAGCGTTACCCAGGCTGCATCGAGTGCGAGGCTATAAGCGGTTGCGAACGCGCTAGGCAGACGCATGAGACTCATCACCGGCATCGGCAGCATGAGCGCCTTCAGGGCGACCCATCCGAAGACCACCATCACCGCAGCAGGGACAAGCGACTTCACGACACGTGTCGCAGAGCGAAGACTGAAAAGATTCCCGAGGTTCGTCACCGGGTTCAGTCGTTCAAACTTTAACTCAAGCGCATTGGGATGGATCGATACTCCGCCGCCCTGCGCGATACCTACAGCGAGCGCTCCGAAAAAACTTGCCGACAACACCATAGCAATGGGCGCAAACACGGGAGCGAGCATGTGCCGAACTGCCTCTTGCCATCCGTCCGCGGAGCCGACTTCCCCAGTAGCCGCCATGCGCAGACACGCGGCGTAGACACTATCCCACGCCGTCACGAATCCATGCGCCGTCACTCCCAATACGAGTACACCGGACAGCATCGCGACTGCGGAGAGCAGATCTCGACTGCGCACAACATCGCCACGCTCTTTAGCTTTCTGTTTGCGCTGCGGACTTGCCTGTTCTGTTCCCTTGTCGCTCATGCCGCTCCTATCAACCTTCCTGCGGCATCAAGCAGCGAGATGAAGTGTTGCTCAATCCAGCCCGGCCAAAGTGCGAGCGACCCCACAAGCACCACATACGAGACCATTGTCTTCAGCGGGATGCTAATCACCATCGCAGGAAGCTGTGGGGCGAGCCTCGAGATCATCGCAATCGTGACCTCGATGGCAAGCGCTGCGGCGATCACTGGAGAGGCAAGTTGCAGTCCAGCGAGAAAGACTCCGCCCGTCATCGAGGCCAGCGCTGCGCCGGTTCTCGCATGCACCATGGCCGTGCCTACGGGCACGATGCAGAAACTGCGCGTCATGGCGGCGATCAGCGTTCGGTCGAGCCCAGCGCCGATGATAACCAAAAGTCCGATCCATCCCAGCATCTGTCCCAGCACCGGCGTCTCGATCATCGAGTTCGGATCGAGCAGGTTGACGAGCGAAAAACTGAACTGCATCCCCAGCAGCATTCCAGCAAACTGAAGCGCCTCATTCATCAATGCAAGCGAGAGCCCGAAGACAAGGCCCACGCCGAGCTCTCCCAGCACACCCTGCATGTCCAGAACAGCACGCGCGCCGGGCACCGCCGCGACGACAGGCGCAAGCAACAAGGTCATCGCGATAACAAAGCCAGCCTTTATCCGCGGCGCGATCGCAGCTGAGCCAAAGAGCGGCGCGAAAGCGATCAAGCCGCTGAGACGTACCAGGACCAGCAGACCCGCGGCAAGATACTGCGGCCACTGCTGAATCAGCCCGTTCATCGGCATCGTCGATTCCATCGTTCTCCGCCTACCCCAAATACCGGTGCAAATCTGTCAGCAGATGCAGCGTAAAACTCACAAGGCGATGGATCACCCAAGGAAGCGTCACCATGACTACGCCGGAGACTACGACGAGTCTTGGGACAACAGTCAAGGTCTGCTCCTGCACACCAGTTAGTGTCTGAGCCAGACTGACTAAAAGGCTCACCACGCAAGCCGCGATGAGCATAGGCGCACTCAGCAAGAGCGCTTCTAACAACAGCCTCCGCATCATCTCTACTGTCTGGTCTGGCTGCATCGTCCACTCCTCAAGTTCTCTACGAAAAGCTCTTCAGCAACTGGTCGGCCAGCAGGTTCCAGCCGTCAACCATGACGAAGAGCAGAATCTTCAACGGCGTCGAGATCACTACCGGCGGCAACTGCATCATGCCGATGGAAGTAGTCACGCTGGCCACAACAATATCCACGAGGAGGAACGGCAAAAATAGCACCGCGCCAATCTGAAAGCCTGCCTTCAGTTCGCTCAAGATGTACGCTGGCACAACGACCTGGATCGGGAGATCGTCCTTCGTCGTCGGGCGGACACTCATGCCGGCGGATGCAAAGACCGCGAGATCTTTCTCGCGTGCGTAGCGAAGCATGTAGTGTTTGACGGGCTGCATGCCACGATCGATCGCGTCCTCACCCGATATCTGTCCGGCACGATATGGAACGACTGCCTGCTGCTCAACCTGGAGCAGGACAGGCTGCATTAAAAACCATGTCATCATGAGCGCAAGCCCCATCAGTACCTGATTCGACGGAGCCGTCTGCGTGCCCAATGCCTGACGGAGAAAGTGAAAGACAACCAGCAGCCGCACCAACGGCGTCATCGAAAGCAGGAGCGCTGGTAAAAGCGTCAACAGCGTAAGTCCAAGAACAATCGACCAAGGCACGCTTTGGCTGCCACTAAAGGGGCCGGTCACGATAGCCGATGAAGCTATAGAGGACGCAACGGGCTTCGATGCGGGAGTCGCCATTGTTCCCGATTTCGTGTTGTGCGGCAGGACAACAGCTTGCTTGACGACCCGCGCACCAATTGCAGCGGACGGCTTACTGACCCAGAAGGACCCGCCTGGCGTAACCGGAGCCTGTGGTTCCCCATGCATTGTGGCAGGAACGATCAGACAAGCCAGCAGGATGCTGAACCGCGCCGCCACGCTCCACGCATCGCGCATCAGAGCCATGTGTGCGCCAGTGTCTTAGCTGTAGGCCGCGTATCGCCCCCACCTGAAGCTATCTTTACGATGGCCGCAACGTCATCCGCTCCGCACCCAACGAGATAGCGTTCGCCCTCGCAGGAGATCAGCATCACATGGCGCTTCCCCCCAAGCGATAGTGTCTCGAGCAGTTGCATCTGCTGCATGCGGACGCGGGACGAACCGCGCCACTTCAGACGGACGCGACCTTGCAACGCTCCCACCACCCAGCCTGCGAATCCGCCAACCGGTGCGACCCGCTCCATCTCCTGCCTGCGTGTAAAACTCTGTACCAGTTCCATTTGCCTGCCTCCTTACGCCAGCCGCGTCAGCCGCATGGCCATACATTCGTCGACAACCTCAAACTCACTCCACGCCAGCTGGACACGCCCGATCTTCACGGGAATATCTTCAGTCGTCGACCAGTCGCTCCGAATGAGTTGTCCCTGTTGCAATTGCAGGAGATCGCGCACCTTGAATGCACTCAACGGAATACGTACCGTCAGCACCACCGGCAACCGCGAGAGCACGGGCCATAGCGTGTGCTCTTCGATCCTCTCTGCTCTTTCCGCGAAACCGGGCTCCGTCACCCGCGGCACTACCGGCAGCGCGTTCTCTGCCTCTGCGGCGATCAACTCTGTATCCGTCATCGCTGCCCTCCTCTCAGTCAGAATGTCAACGCTGTACAAGAAAATCGGTAAAGTAGAGATCCATCACCTTCAGCTCGGGGTTATGCTCGGCCAATGCAGCCTTCAAGGCGGATTTCAGGCGCTGCTTGCCGTCTTGTGCCAGCAGCTCGTTCGCCGTTTGTTGACCTACCACCATCAGCACCGTGTCTCGAACCGCTGCATCGTCTGTACTGATTCCCTTGGCAGCTTTGGGACCATCTTTTTTCATAAGCTCGTCGGCGGCGAGCAGTGTCAGCGACAACTTCAGATAGGCAGCACCGCCCGCATCCGCAAGGTTAGCCACCATTGGGTCGAGCACGATCGCACGACTGGCCGTCGGAGCGACCGGCCTGGTCTCTGCGGCAACAGTCTTTTGAAGAGGCAGTCGACCCGAGCGGAGCAGATAGAACAGCGCTCCCCCTGTGCCCGCGATTCCTAGGACGACAGCCACGAGGATTGCAATGATCAGCGTGACCAACGGAATCTTGGCCGGAATAGGTACAGGAGCAGTAGCGCTTTCTGTGACAACAGGAGAGGTAGCCATCATGATCATGAAGAATGCATATCGATAGCCATTTAAACAGGAGAAAGAATTAGCCGATTCTCAGAAGAGCAGTCCCTCCTAACTGCTCAGCGCAACACAAAAGAAAGCAGCAGTGCGAAGACTCGCCAGATGAGGCGTGTCCCGTACTGCTGTTCTCTGCTGCTTTTAGGAGGTTCTAACGAATCATGCTGATCGCATCCTGGGTGACGGTATCGAAGGTTGTCACGGTCTTCGAGTTTGCCTCGAAGGAACGCTGTGCGACGACCAGGTTCGAGAATTCGGCCGAGATGTCGACGTTCGAGCCCTCGACTGTATCGTCTTCGATGGTGGCGCGACCGCCCGTACCTGCCGTACCCACGCTGGCTGTCCCAGAGGCAGCCGTGGTCTGGAAGTTGTTGTCGCCGGTGCGGAGAAGTCCGCTTTGATTACTTACAGTAGCAACCGCGACTTGTCCTACGGTCGTCGTGTGCCCGTTGCTGAAGGTTGCCGAGACGATGCCTGTCGAATCGACCGCAAAACTCTCGTAGGTTCCGCTTGCGTAGCCGTCCTGGCTACTGGCCGCAACATTGTTGGCCGAAGCCGATTGAGATACCGTTGCGGCTCCCGCTGAGTTGTACAGGTTCATGCTGAAGTTCATGCTTGACGCCCCGTCCGCCATACCAGGAAAGGTAATGCCGGTCACATTCGAAGACGGAGAGACCAGCGCACCGGTTGAATCAAAGGTCAACGTTCCCGTATTGTTGACCGGCGCGCCGCTTGCATCGGCCGAAGGGAGTGTAACCGCATAGTTCCACGTCGTTGAGCTGGCCTTGGTATAAGTCACCGTAGCAACATGGCTCTGTCCGAGCGAATCGTACACGGTCACCGCAGTTGAAAACGTGTTCCCCACGGCTGCGGCAGAGTTGAGGTTCGCGGAGATGGATACGTTCTGCGTAGCCTGCGCCGGCTCTGTCTGGCCAACCGGCAGAGTGATTGGAGCAAGATTCGAGGTCTGACTAACCGTTCCCGCCACAGTCGGGAAGCCCATGACGCTTTCGCCGTCAATCGTTTGCAGATCCCCGCTCGAATCGAGTTGAAAGTTGCCCGCGCGCGTCAACGACTGCTGGCCGCCCTGCTCGACCACGAAGAAGCCAGTGCCGCTAAGCGCCATATCCGTCGAATTAGAGGTTGTGGAGAGACTCCCCTGCGTATAGTTCGTTTCCGTGCCGGACACTCGCGTGCCGACACCGACCTGCTCGGGATCACTTGCACCGCTGGTGCCGATCTGCTGGTAGAAGAGGTCTTCAAAGCTGGTTGTCTGGCCCTTATAGGCCGTCGTGTTGAGGTTCGCGAGGTTATTACCGATCGTGTTAAGCGCGACTGTATCGGCCTGAAGGCCAGTCAGAGCTATCGAAAAATCAGGCATGGTCTTTCTCCTTGAGGGTGATGTTTGTGGCTCTGCAACGCAACTTCTCGAAGCCTAGCTGCCGGCCGATGTCGTGGACGTTGTGCTGGATGTAGTGCCGGACGTGCCTTCCACTGAGCTCAGACCCGAGTTGATCTGGATCAGCTGCTGCAGACTGTTCACACCGACTAGTTGTGTGATGTATGCGTTCGGGTCCGTCGGCTGCGTAGGATCCTGATTCTTCAATTCGCTGACCAGCAAGGTCATGAAGTCGCTCGACGTAATATCACCTGTCGAACTATCCGTCGACGAGGTCGATGCTGTTGAGCTACTCGTCGTCTTCGCAGCAACGGCCGAACCCGTTGCATGCTTCGGCAGCAGTGCCGAGGCTACCGTCGTCTCAGCTGCCGATCCTGCTCCTGTGATTGAGTTCCACTGTACTCCGCTCATCGCTTGTTCCTCCCCGATCAGACCGTCTCACTTATACGCGTACGTTCAACCAGCTCCCGTACTCTACAGGCGACTGAAGTCCATTGCCGCCCAACCCCGTTCCACTCCCGTATGCCATGCCAGACAGCGTCTCGGGAAGCGAGTCGCCCGTGGTCTCGCTTCTCTCTAACAATGCAATCCTGTTTGCGCCTTGTCCGGCCTGCTGATGTTGCTCGCCGCCGGTGGCCCCGCCGTCCGCAGTACCTGTAGAACCGCTGGAGCTCTCATAGGACGACCGGCTGGAACCAGCAGAGCCCTCAGGCGAATCCATCGGTACTGCGACCATCGGCGCTGTCGCATGCACAGCCAGTGCGCTCACCTGAACCTTCTCCGCCTGAAGGAACGAAGTCAACGCAGGCATCTCACCCTGTAATTTATTAGCAGCAGCCTGCGAGGAGCCCGTCAGCGAAGCGCTCACCTCGCCGGTACCGCTTATCTCGGCCCTGACCCTCAACCATCCATGTGCGCCGCTTGCGATACCCACCTCGAGCGATGTCGGACTGGAACTCAGCGTCGTATGCGGAAGTCCCGTCGTTGAGGAAGATGCAACCTGCGGCTGCATCGAGCCTGCAAGCTCCGGAGTCTGTGATGAAGAACTGGCAGCAGGTGCAACGTGTTGGGGTGTCTCGGAGACGATCGTCGCCGGATGTACCAACTGAGACCCCAAAGGAGTTACAGATTGAACCGCCACCGTAGCATCATCTGGTCCTTTGATCGCAGCAGCCGTGCTCAGATCGGTCACAGCAGCAGAGTGCACTGATTGAACAGATGAACCTGGGGTATTAGTTGTAGATGTTTCTTCTAGCAAGGCCTTTCCGTCCGGCGATGGTTTTCCTGGAGAGGTCTTATCCGCTGCGAGAACAGATTGGCTGGCATTCACTGTTTGCACTGCCTGTGTCGTCGCAACCGTAACTACCTGTACAGGAGCTGTAGCTTGGGAACGTCTGCCGAGAAGAGAAGGGGCGTCTCCGCCAAGCAACGCAGGACTCACTGTATTGAGTGCTACTTGCACAGGAGCAACGACCATCGTATTTGTCTGAGCCTCGACGAGAGGAGCAGAGGCTGTGGATGTGACCGTCTCCGGCTTCGTTTTCTTCAGGGCATCGACGTTGCGCTCATTCGTTGGCTTTGCGGACTGTTTTGCGCTCTCGATCGGGTTGTCTATGGATATACTCTTTTGCGCTGGCGTGCCTTCTACCTGCACCCGTTCCTTTGCCGGCAAAATCTTCACTGGCGCGTCGTCAGCGAAGAGCGACGCAGGAGTAGTCTCTTGCGAGAGCGCCGTCTTCTGTGTGGGCGCAATGCTCAATGCAGATGTGGCGCTCGATGCTGGTGCGATGATCGGCGTGGCTGGTACGGCTGATACTTGTGTGATGCTCGGCGAGGGCGCAACGAGCGCCGCCTTCGCAGTTGAATCAGGAAGGCTTGACGCCTTAGCAAGAAGTGCTGCGAAGTCCAGCTTCGGCACCTGCTGCGGTAGAGCGGGAGCACCCATGCTCTCCGCAGCCTCGACAGTCGGCGACATGCTTACAACTCGTGCCATCATCGTTTCTCCCCGCCTCGATAGAGAGAAATGCATTCCGTTAGCCAAAGCGAGGCGCGGCAGGATTAGGAAAGCTTCATACTTCGTCCAATCGAAGCTGGTTCCAGCGCAGCCTCGAGAGGAAACGATCATCGGACGAAGCCTGCGTTCTTCTATCTTCAATGAGCTGTATCGCTGACTGATTGCTCTCCACAATACTCTTCACTTGCTCACTCTTTAGACGGCTAGTGTCATAGTCCTCTCTGGCGCGGTCGCTTGCGATCTTCCGCACCCGGCAAACGGCTTCGAGCTGCTGCCGCTTTCGTCCTCCGATCTCTCGCTGTACATCAGCCAGTGCCCGGTTCTCCCGGTTACCATGCAGCATCGCCTCAAGCGCGTCGCTCCGAGCACAGCGTATCTGCTCACTCTGCTCAGCGATCACCGTCTCTACCTCGTGAACCAGCGCGACCGCCTGCCGCAGCGCGACCGAGTGCATCTGCTCTACCAATCCGTATAGCACTTCAATTCGCTTCAACACTGGCAGCTTAGAACTCATCGTTATAGCTCCATCGTTCGCAACTGCTCAACTGTCTGTTCCATCGTGATGTGCTCCCTGGTTCCTTGCTGTAGAAATGACTTGAGCTGCGGCATCGCCCGCATCGCCCTATCCAGCTCAGCATCCGTTCCTGGCTTGTAGGCACCGATGCGGACCAGGTCCTCCGAGCGTGCATGTGCCGCGAGTAGACGCCGCGCCACCGCGATCCGGTCTCTATGCTCCGGCGTCGTCACCGCAGGCATCAGCCTGCTCAACGAGTCCAACACATCCACCGGTGGATACCAACCCGCCGCCGCTATCGACCGCGACAACACAACATGACCATCAAGGAGCGAACGCACAGCATCCACCACTGGATCCTGCTGATCGTCGCCCTCCATCAGCACGGTATAGAAGGCGGTGATGCTACCGCTCTTGAAGTTGCCGGTACGCTCCACCAGTTTTGCCAGTCGAGTGAAGACCGAGGGCGTATATCCCTTGCTCGCAGGAGGTTCTCCCGCAGCCAGACCCACCTCGCGGGCCGCCATTGCGTAACGCGTCAGTGAATCCAGCACCAGTAGCACATGCTTGCCACGCGCCGCGTAGTATTCCGCCACTGAGGTCGCCGCCATCGCCGCGCGCATCCGTAGCAGCGGGCTCTGGTCGGAGGTCGAAACCAACACCACGGAGCGTTGCCGGCCTTCTTCACCGAGCGAATCCTCGACGAACTCGCGCACCTCACGACCGCGCTCCCCTACAAGGCCGACGACGGTAATATCCGCCGCCGTATTGCGCGTCATCATGCCGATCAGCGTGCTCTTCCCTACTCCAGAACCGCCAAAGATGCCGATCCTTTGTCCGCGCCCAACCGTCAACATACCGTCAAGTACACGGAGCCCTGTTTGTAGTGGTTCGCGAATCGGTTCGCGCTCCATCGCGCGTGGAATCGAGCCGTCGAGTGGCCACGTCTCTGTCAGTCTCAATGCGGGCAGTCCATCCATCGGCGCTCCCAGGGCGTTCAACACGCGTCCCGCCATCTCCTCGCCCACCAGGATTCCGGGCCGCTCGCCGAGCGCCGTCACGGTATCGCCATAACGAATGCCGAGCGTTGCCTCCATCGGCATCACCAGCACATGACGTCCACGGAAACCGATCGCCTCCGCGCGATGCAGACCTCCGGTGCCATCGGTGATCTCACAGCTCTCGCCAACAGAGCATAACGGTCCTTCAGACTCGACCGTCTGCCCATCCGCCTTTACCACGCGCCCGCGCCATCGCCAGGAGGGCTTCGAATCCAGCCGCGAAAAGTACGGGGATAGAGTCATCATCTCTACGTCACAATCCGCTTCCACGCTTACTCCTTGATCTCTATGCGGGCCTTTGCTGCAACAGATCGAAGAAGCCTTTTTCGATCTCCTCAAGCTGAACCACGACTCCCAACTCCACACGCCCGACACTGGTCTCGAGGACGCACCCGTCCGAGGCCATCTTTTCGTCGCCGATCACCTGTGCCGTTGACTCGCTCTCAGCCGCCAGCAGAGCGCGCCAAGCCTCAACCTGCTTCTCGGGAACATGCAACACCGCGCCGCTGTCGTCCGCTACCTTTTCTAGCGCCAACCGCACGACCGCGCTAAGAAGCAAAGGGTCGAGCTTAGCCTCCCGATGCAACACCCGCGCCGCAATCGCCAGCGCCAGCCGCACGACCTCGCCCTCGATCGCCGCAAAGTAGCTCGTGCGCTTCTTCGTGAAGTCCGCACAGGTCCGCGCAACCCGCTCACGTTCCTGCATTACGCAGCCCTCCAGCTCTAACTCCCACTCCTGCCGCGCCTCGAGCCTAGCCTCTACGCGAGCTTCGGCTATCTGCATCGCGAGATGCTGGCTCTGCAAGTGGAAGCGCGTCTCGAGTGAGACGATCTCCTCTCGTAGCCGCGCGTTCTGCGCGTCGATGTCGTCGTTACTGCTCAGCATCCAATCGGTCCGGCGACGCAGCGGATGATCGATCGCCTCGAACTCCAGAGGAAGGATGGACCCCTCACGCCATCGCTGCTTCGATAGAGTTTCTGCGACACTTCCGTGTATTCCAGCCTCTGCATCAGATGGTGAGATCATTGTCAGCCTCCAGCTTCAAAACCAGTTTCCCTTCGCTTTCCATCTTGCGTGCCAGCGATAGCAGTTCTTGCTGGGCCGCGCTTACATCCTTGCCTCGAACCGGCCCCATCACGTCCATATCCTCTTTCAACATCTCCATTCCACGTGAGCTCATCGCCTGAAAGAGATACGCCTTCAAGTTCTCCTTCGCTCCCTTCAATGCCAGCGCGAGAACCCTTTTATCCACTGCACCAACCAGCTCTCGTATGCTCTGTGGTGGCACAGTTAGCAGGTCTTCAAAGGTAAACATCAGGTTCCGAATACCGATGGCCAGCTCCGGTTCATTTGATTCGATCTCTTCGAGAATTCCTTTGCTCGCTCCCGGCTCCAGCCTATTCATCAACTCTGCGACAGCCTTGAAACCCGAGTACGAGCGACGCCCACTCGAGCCCAGCGCCTCCATCTGCCGATGCAGTACCAGAGCCACCGTCTGCGCCATCTCCGGCGAGAACTGCCTCATCTCAGCGAGACGCTTCACTACATCCACTCGAACCGTCTCCTTCAGATGCATCAGTACCGTTGATCCGCGCTTGGGGTCCAGGTGAGCTAGTACCAGAGCCACGGTTTGCGGGTGTTCGTTCTCCAGAAACTTGCTCAACTGGTGTGGTTCCATTCTTTGCAGTATCGCCAGGTCACCCGTCGACCGCTGCTGCATTCCCTTGACCTGCGCCAGGAGTGCTTCGGCGCGCTGTGAACCAAAGGCCTCGGTCAGCAGCTTAAGCGCATACTCCGTACCGCCGCGCAGCATGTGCTCCCGCGTCTCCAGCAGACCGTAGAACTCCGTCAGTACCTGCGCCGATTGCAGCGCGGGAACCTCTCCCAGCCTCGTAATTTCATCGGTCAGACGACGCACGTCTGTATCCGACAGGCTTTGAAACATCGACTTGGCCAGCTCTTCTCCAAGCGCCACCATCAGGATCGCCGCCTTGCGAATACCCGGCATCTCTGCTGGCGCAAAACCTGCCTCTACCGGTAGAAGCAATGGATTCGGCCGCTTTGTCTCGGTCATGTTGAACTGCGCGGTGGCTCCCATCATTCGCTCTCCCCAGAGGTTCCGATCCATGCTTCAAGCAGGCGTGTACTTTGCGCTGCATCTCGTCGCACGCTCGCCGCGACATAGTCATAGATGGCATCTCGTGGACCGAGCACTCTGACTCGCGGCTCCATCAACTGCTCTATCCTCTCCGATGCATCGTGTGATTCCTCATCTTTGTCCTCGGCAGGAGGAGCAATCAATTGAGGCATCAAATCGCTATCGCTGCTTGTCAACATCATCGGCTCGCTCAACGTAGCCGTTACCTGGCGAACTGCCGGACGCAGCACAAAAAGAACCAAAAGTAACCCGCAGATACCCATCATCACTGTTCGCAACAGTCCAGGCTGTGCGCGGAGAATACCTTTCGCCTCTTCAAACGCTTTGTTCAGCGGTGTAGGTCTGCTCTCCGGCTGATTAGAACTGAAGCTGACGTTTTGCATCACGACCTGATCGCCGCGTCTCGAGTCGAAACCAACCGCTGCCTGCGCCAGCTCCTCGAGCCGATGCATCTCTTCACCGCTGCGGGGCTTCCACGCCGTATGTTCGAGCTTGCCAGCACCTTCAGTGACCATGCGGTCGTTCACGAGCACCGCTGCTGTAATGCGCCGCACTCGGCCTGGCCCCTGCTCAGTGTGAATCATGTGCTTGGTCACCGCATAGGTTCCGTTCTCTTCCTTCAGGCTTTGTCCCTGAGCGTTTGCCTGCGGATATACCGGTAACGAGTCCTTCTGGAGCAACGGCGGAGTTCCGGGAGCGGCTGCTGCCGTCGAGCCTGCAACTGCACCCTGCGCAGAGCCAGCAGGTGTATTGCTCGCCGTCCCCGGCACTCCGCTCGGCCGCGATTGTCCTCCCGCAGTCTGCTCGCTCTTCTGCATGCTCACCGGCGCAGCCTGCGTTGGGTCGTAGATCTCGTCCGTGCGTTCTTCACTGCCCTGGTCGTAGCTCACATTCACCGAAGCTCGCACGTTGTCGCGCCCAGCCAGCGGCTCGAGCATCGCCACCAGCTTCGCCTCGAGAGCCTGCTCAACCTCCGCATCTTCCACACCGCCCGCCGACTTCGGCTTCAGGTTTACGCGGCCATCCGCATCAACCAGCGTCACTTGATCCGGACTCAGGTTTTCGACCGCACCTGCGACCAGACTGCGAATCGAATCCGCCTCGTCCGGGTCCATCGCGGAGCGCTTCAGCTTCAGCACGACCGAGGCCTTCGCCATCTTCTCCTGCGCCAGAAATAATGAAGGTTGTGGCAGTACGAGGTGTACCCGTGCGGACCGTACCGCACCCAGCGTCCCGATCGTGTGTTCGAGCTCTCCTTCGAGCGCACGCTGATAGTTCACCCGCTCGTCGAACTCGCTGCCTACCCAGTTCGGCTTATCGAAGAGTTCGAAACCCATCCGCCCGGTCTGCGGCATACCCTTCGCCGCAACCTCCATGCGAGCCTTGTCGAGCATCTCCGCCGGCACCTCAACACCGGCTCCGTCTGCTGAAAGCTGGTACGGAATACCCGCTGTAGCCAGCTCCTGCGAGACCTGCTGTACATCCTTGCTCTCGAGTCCGGAGAAGAGCACCTTCCAGTCCGGCCGCTGCACAAACCATGCCATCGCAGCCAATCCCGCCGCAATCACGCACACCGTCGCGATCAGCCAAGTCCGTTTGCTCGGAGGCAGCGCCATCACCCGCTCCCGCAGCGCAGAGGTCATCGCGACCGCCTTCTGCGCGGCTCCGGCTCCGGGAACCCCCTGCGCACCCGGTACCGCCTTCCGCTCGATTTCCGTTACCTGTACCGTCTCTGCCATCTCGATCCTGTGTCCCCGGAAAATTTGTTATGGCGCTAGAGAGTTCTAAAACTGCATGCTCAGCATCTGCTGATACGCTCCGACCGCCTTGTTCCGCACCTGTAGCGCCAACTCGAAGGCCATGTCCGCCTTCTGCGTGGCGATCATCGCGTCATGCACTTCAACGCCAGAGCCGTTCAGCAGCCCAGTCACCGTGTCCGATGCCTTCTTGTCGAGTGCCGCGGTCTGCTGCGCCATCGCCTGAAATACTCCGGCAAACGGCACAGCAGCAGTAGTCTCAGAACCCGAGCCCGGTAATCCCGAGAGCACCGTCGCTCCACTCCCCGCCGTCATCCCTTGAACCGCACTCGCAATCTGATCGATCCCAATCATTACCTTCTCCTCATCTATCCCATCTGTTTCGTACTACTTCAAAAGGTCGAGCGACGCGGTGAACATACCCTTCTCCGCCTGCACCGCCGATGCATTCATCCCATACGCCCGAGTAGCGCCCATTAGGTCCACCATCTCGGTCAGCGGATTGATATCCGGATAATCGACATACCCATCCGGCCCCGCGTCCGGGTGCTGCGGATCGAACCGCCTTAGAGGCGCACTTTGGTCGGAGATCACACCCGTTACCGCCACGCCGCCTGCAATGTTGTCCGCCGAGGAAGAAGTGCTCAACATGCCGGAGCTCGTCCCATTACCAATGCGGCTCAGCAACGACTGCTGAAAGCTTCCCGCGCCGCCCTCGGCCTCGAAGACCACATGCTTGCGCTGATACGGCCCTCCGTCCTCAGTGCGCGTCGTCTCTGCGTTGGCCATGTTCGCCGCCACCACCTCCGCCCGCACTCGCTCGGCCTTCAGTGCCGATCCGCTCACATCCATTACCCCAAAAAGATTCATGGCTACTTCGTCTCCGCGTGGATCGCCGACATGACGCTCGAAAATTCGTGCTTCAACAGCTCCTCGCCCATCCTGAACTTGAGTTGCGCCTTCGCGAGCTGCATACCCTCGCGATCCATCGAGACGTTATTGCCGTCCGGCCTTGCGACCAGCCCGTCAACCGCCGTCACCTGTGGACCTGCCAGATCCATGCCAGCCTGCTGCCGCATGAACTCCTGTTCGAAGTCGAAGTCCAGCGTCTTATACCCCGGCGTATCGATGTTCGCCATGTTGCTCGCCGTCAGCTTTAACTGATCGCTGGCCAGGTCCAGATACCGTCCCAGAGCGTCACTTAACAACGTTGTTGTCTGCATACACGTCAGCCCTCGCACGAGAGAAAAGCAGTCCAACGGCCAAAACGCAGCACTACCGGATGAGAGAGCTCTTATCTGCAACCCCCATCTTTCCTCCCCGGAACAACCTCCTTCGGCCGATACAGAGAGTTGTCACTCTCGTTACCCTCTATATCGCGGCCTCCGAATGCGCGATACTGTGTGCACGATGTCTAATGCCCTTCTCCAGACCGAACTTGGCAACCTTCCCCTCATCGCACGTGGCAAGGTTCGCGATATCTACTCACTCGGCTCCGCACCGGATGCTGATCTTCTCTTCGTCGCCAGCGACCGTATCTCCGCCTTTGACCACGTCCTCGGCAGCGGTATTCCCGACAAAGGCAAGATTCTCACTCAGCTTTCGCTCTTCTGGTTCGACTTCCTGGGCGACCTAACCCGGAACCACCTCATCACCGCAGAGGCGGCACAGTTCCCTGCCGAGCTCCAGCCGTTTCTTTCTCAGGTAGCCGGACGCAGTATGGTCGTCCGCCGGGCGCAGATGTTCCCCGTCGAATGCGTTGTGCGCGGCTATCTCTCCGGCTCCGGATGGAAGGACTATCAGCAGACCGGTATGATCTGCGGAGTTCCGCTCCCCGCAGGGTTACACGAGTCCGACCGACTTCCCGAGCCTATCTTCACGCCTGCCGCCAAAAATAACGTCGGCCACGATGAGAACATCTCCTTCGACCAGATGATCCTCACCATCGGCCGCGAGCATGCCGTGGCGCTCCGCACCCTCACCCTCTCTATCTATAAGAAGGCCAGCGACTACGCCGCAACGAAGGGGCTCATCCTCGCCGACACAAAGTTCGAGTTTGGCCTGATCGATGGCCAGATAACCCTCGCCGACGAAGTTCTGACCCCGGACTCCAGCCGTTACTGGCCAGCCGCAAGCTACAGCCCCGGTGGGCCGCAACCCTCCTTCGACAAGCAGTACGTCCGCGACTACCTGGAGAGCATCCGCTGGAACAAGCAGGCTCCGGCGCCCTCCCTGCCTGACGAAGTCATCACGCGCACCCGCGAGAAATACCTCGAGGCCTTCCGTCTCATTACAGGTAGCGAAGAGCTGGATGAAGGATTGGGGGTATGAACGTCACGGCCCTAACCGTCTTCGATTGGCTATTGATTGCTCTGCTCGTCTACTCCACGGTACGGGCCTTTATGCGCGGCATCCTTCTCGAAGCCTTTTCGATCGTTGGGCTTATCGCTGGCATCCTATTGGCGAGCTGGAACTACGATGCTCTCGCAGGCCAGCTCGTCCGCTGGATTACCCCCCGGGCGACAGCCCAGATCGTCGCCTTCCTTCTTATTGCCATTGGCATCATGATCCTCTGCGGCCTGGTCGGCAAGCTTCTGCGATCCGGTGCGGACGCCATCGGGCTAGGTTTTATCGATCGCCTGCTCGGGGCGGCCTTCGGACTGGCCCGCGGATGCCTTCTTGCGGTCGCCGTCATGCTCGCTCTTGTCGCTTTCACCCCACAACCTAGCTGGGTTCAGAGCCAAATTGCAAAATCTCAACTATCTCCCTATTTCCTTGCGGGGGCGCATGGGGTATCCTTCGTTGTACCTCATGATCTGCAACAGCAAATCTCCAGTGGCGCCATGCAGCTCAAGCACAACGCACCGGACTGGATCAAGCAGCCACAATGAGGTCACAATAGAGCAGTAGACTCCATCAGGGCTATACGTGAGGTGACTTTGAAACGCGAACTGGACGCAATCATTACGCAGATGCACAGCGCTGGAATCCCCTACGCGGATGCAGTCCGGCAGTTCAAGAAGCGTTACCTCCTCGAGGTCCTGTCGCACCACAAGGGCAACCAGTGCAAGGCAGCCGAAGAGCTAGGCATGCACCGCAACACCCTGAGCCGCACCCTCGCCGAGCTCGATATGGACACCGCGCAGATTCGCAGCGGCATGCGGCGTCCCCCAGTGAGCGAGCGTCCTCGGCTGCAAAGCATCGTCAACGCCCGATAGCCGCCGGCCACGTCTAACCAGCAGCACATGACGCATCTCTTTCAGTCTCGTCGGCTCTTTCGGGTTCAAGCCGGAGTAGCGCTGGCTTCAGCGTGCCTTCTGGTCGTCCCGTCAGCGATCCGTGCTCAGTCTTCGACCGCTGTAACCGTCACAACACCCTCCCCGACCGATAAGCAGAAGAAACAGGCTGCCGACGCCTATCTCGAAGGCGCTAAGATGCTCGATCGCCGTGACTACCCTGCTGCGGAGAAGCATTTTACTCGCGCCCTCAAGCTCAATCCCGGCAATCATGATTATCTGATGGCGCTTGCCCTCGCTCATGAGCATCATGTCACCGACCTGGTCCAGCATGCAGGCCGGGAGCGTTTACTTGGCCATCCCGATCAGGCTGAGACCCTTCTGACACAGGCGCGCGCGCTCGATCCACATAACGATCTTGTCATCGAGCACGCCGAGCCCACATCGCCGCCCAAGGAGCCCTGGCTGGCCGAGGGCCCTGCGCTGGCTGGCGCCATCACCCTTACCCCAACCTCGGCAATCAAAAGCTTTCACGTCCATACGGATATCCAGACCGTTATCCGCGACGTTGCCGTCTCCTACGGCGTTCGGGCATACTTTGACGACTCCGTCAAACATGACAGCATCCGGCTCGATCTCGATGATGCAACCTACGCGCAGGCTATGCCAGCCCTGTTCCAGATGGGCCAGCTCTTCGCCGTCCCTCTTGAACCCACCAGCATCCTCATAGCGCGGGATACACCCGAAAATCGCCAGCGGCTGGAGCGCCAGATGCAGGAGACCATCTACGTCTCCGGCATGAGCACGACACAGATGAGCGACCTCGGCAACCTCGTCCGCAACATCTTCGATATCAAGCAGGTCACGGTCGAAAACGGTGCCGGTGCCCTCGTCATCCGTGCACCGGAACAGTCCATCAAGGCCGTCAACCTGACACTGGCTGATCTACTTGACGGTACAGCCGAGGTACTGATCGAGCTCAAGCTCTATTCAGTCGCTATTACCCACGACCGCACCACTGGCGTCAGCCTGCCGCAGCAGATTGGCGCCTACAACGTCGCCAGCCAGGCGCAAAGTCTGGTCACCGCGAATCAAACCCTCGTCAACGAAGCTATCGCCGCTGGACTCATCTCCTCTACCGCAAGTGTCCTTCAGATTGCGGAGTACCTGATCGGTTCCGGTGCCGTCACCAGCACCCTGCTCTCAAACACAGTAGGCATCTTCGGCGGCGGCATTACGACGACGGGCGTTTATGCAACAGGTGGGGCGACCCTCAACTTCGGCCTCACCTCAAGCGATACCCGCGCGCTCGACGACATCCAGCTCCGTGTTACGGACAGGCAGGCCGCCGATTTCCGGATCGGTAGTCGCTACCCTATCACTACCTCCACCTACTCCAGTGGCTCCACCACCTCGTCCTCGCTCTCGGGCCTCACCATCAACGGCGTCAGCGTCGCTTCCCTGCTCGGCTCCTCTTCCGTGACAACGATCCCGCAGATTCAGTACGAAGATCTCGGACTAACCCTCAAAGCAACTCCCGCGGTGACCACGACGGGCGAGGTCAACCTCAAGCTGGACCTGAAGATCGAAGCCCTGGCCGGAGGTTCGCTCGACAATATCCCCATCCTCGACAGTCGTCAGCTCGTCTCCGATGTCACCGTCAAGAATGGCGAGACGGCTCTCATCCTCAGCAACATCACCCGCTCCGAGGCGCGCGCCATCAACGGCATTCCTGGCCTCAGTGATCTACCTGGGTTTCAGAGTGCCTCAGACCAGACCGTGGAAGCGGACTCCAGCCAACTCGTTCTCCTGCTTACGCCGCACATAATCCGCCAACGTCCGGACAGACTTGCCGGCCCGCGTATCGCCTTCACTCCTGCACTCACCCACGAAGCAGCAGACCCGGACTGATCTGCTTTCCACAGGCAAACGGCTCAGCACGTTGACCTTAACCATGTCAGCCCGTTATACTTCATCTTGTGCGAGCGGGAGTAGCTCAGTGGTAGAGTGCTTCCTTGCCAAGGAAGATGTCGCCGGTTCGACCCCGGTCTCCCGCTCCAAACAGCATCCATCTGCGTTCTAATCAACGAACAAACAGAAGGGTTTGCAGTTGTGATAGCCCAACCCGAGGCGCGGTACCCAAGTGGTAAGGGAGAGGTCTGCAAAACCTTTATGCGTCGGTTCGATCCCGACCCGCGCCTCCAAATTTCCAAATGACTTAGCCCCGAATGGGGCTTTTACTATTTGGGCGCTATAGCGGAAATTGTAGCAAGTGCCGGGCTTTCGGCTGTTACCGCCGCCCGGCTCCTTACTGAATCACCTATGTCGTCGGCGGCACGAAACCTCGGGTGCCTTCGCAACAATGTTCAAATATGTGATGGGTCTTACTCCAAGTCAATATCTGCCGCTAGCGCCCGATAACTCTGGCCGCATAACGCTTCAACGCAGGTTTTTCACCGAACAGCCCCTCATTTGCTTCTTTCACTGTTTGCGTGTTGGACTTTAATATCCGACCAAATTAGTCTCCATTCAGAAGCGAGCTGTTGTGGAGTCTTTTGGCGAAGCCCACTACAGTTTTGGAGATCGACGATGCAGGCTGATGAATACCCCATTAGGGTAGTTCAGCAATCCACCTGTGCCGTTCCGCGGAATCGTGGTGCCGATCCCCAGCTCCGCGCATCCCCCGTTCGAGTTCAACACCAGGCAGGTCGCGGAGTACTACGTAAAACAAGGAGTCTGAAACGCTACACCGGACAACTTCCAGCGTGTCTTTTGGCGAAGCGGCTGGAGGAAGTGGAGATCGACAACCCAGGCGGAAGATCCATTGGCAAAGGGTCACCGCCGCAACCTCGAAAGGTGAGGCGATGCGAAAGACGGTACTGGCATTCGTACTATGGATGATCTCGAGTTCCCTGTGGGCGCAAAACAGCAGCGGCATTCACGGGCACATCCTTGATCAGCAAGGCAATGCAGTTCCACACGCGGAGGTCACGCTTCGCAATACACTAAGCGGCAAAGCCCTAATCACGCAGACCAACAATAGCGGCACCTATTCCTTCACAGACGTTGCGCCAGGAGACTACACCGTCACCGCCTCTGCGGCTGCACTGGCCTCGCAGTCACGTTCTATCAAGGCGAAATCAGGCTCCCCAACGGAGAACGCAGATATTGCACTTCCAGTTGCCACAGTCCAACAGAATGTCACCGTAGTCTCCGCATCGCGCGTAGAGGAGCTGCAACAAGACTCTCCTCTACCAATCGATGTCGTCACGCAACAGCGAATTCAGCGAACCGGCTTCGAGAACGTGGCGGACGTTCTGAGCGAACTGCCCGGTGTGGTGACGCGGAACAACGCCTCCTACTCCGGCTCCTCGCAGGAACAGATCGACGGCATCGCCTCGCAGGATGTGCTCGTGTTGCAGGATGGCCTGCCGATCGCAGGCGCACGCGGCATCAACAGCGGTATCATCGACCTCGACCAGCAAAACATCGGCAGGCTCGACAAAATTGAAGTCGTTCGCGGTGCGGCCTCATCGCTGTATGGAACAGATGCCATCGGCGGTGTCATCAATCTCATCACGCATCAGCCGACGCATCCTTTCGAGGGCGGACTCCGCCTTTCCGGCGGATCGCTGGGTGCTATCGACGGCGACCTCGATCTTGGCACGCGATGGAAACGCCTCACTGCATTCACCGATCTTGAACTTCATCACATAAATTCTTACGCACTGCTTCCCGGAGACGAAAGCACAATAGGCGCGAATAACAAGCGCTACGACGGGCTCGTTAAACTCGGCTACAGCTTCGGCCCTCAAGGTTCCATCGCCTATACCGGCAATGCCTACCACAATGATTCCAACGGAAGAAGCACCGACATCACGGGCACGGCTCCATCCGGCTATGATTACGCCGCAAGTAGCGACAGCTCACAAACACACGCCCTGGTAGGGAACTTCCTTCCAGGCTCTACGACAGTCATACAGGCTCGTCTGTATGAGACGCGCTACGATTCGAACTCCTATTCGAATCCGATCAACGCGGACAATAGTCTGGGCGCGCAGTTCGATTATGGCAACCTCTACGAACGCTACCACCGGGCTGATGCGACCATCTCGCAGCAACTCGGCTCATGGCAGTTCCTACAGGGCGGCGACGAGTGGTCCCAGGACGCTTATCGAGGTCTCAACCGCATCGTCGGCAACGACAACGGTCAGCAGGTCACGATGAACGATGTCTGGCTGCAAGACCGCATACAGCCGTGGAGAAAACTCATCGTCAATGTCGGAGGCCGTTACAACCACCACTCCCTGTACGGCAGCCACGTCGTTCCAAAGATCGGACTTGTCTACAAGATCAATGACCATTGGACCGTTCGAACCTCTTACGGCAAAGGCTTCCGTTCGCCAACCCTCGGCGAACTCTATTACCTGCTCCTGCACCCGGAATACTTCTATCAGGTCATCGGCAACCCGACGCTGCGGCCTGAACAAAGTGAGAGCTACTCTGCCGGGGCCGATTACCAGGCCAACCGCTACAGCTTTGGACTGACGCTCTACCGCAATAACCTGAACCATCTCATCAATTACATCGATGCCGGCTTTCCACCCACCGAAGCGGACCTCGACGCACTGCTGGCACAGTACGGCATTCCTTCTTCTTTCGGGGCGCTGCCCGGTCTTGAGACATTTATCTACACCAATGTCAACCAGGCTTATACCCAGGGGATCAACCTCAAAGGGAGCATGCTTCTCAATCACAATCTTCGCGTCGACGGCTTCTATGCCTATCTGGATCCGTACGATGTCACCGATAAACAGACTCTCACCGAGCGCAGCCGCAACTCTGGCTACGTGCGGACAGAATATGTACTGCAACGCCTGGGGCTGGTTGCCAACATCCGCGGCAACTTCTTCGGCAGATGGCTAATCGATCCAACCGCAGGCACACACGAACAGGCGTATGCCCTCTGGAATCTCTTTGCGTCGAAGGATATCGCTCACGGCATGCAGGCGTATGGGGCTATCGACAACCTCGCTAACAGCCGTGACAGCCTACTTACTCAGACACCGTCCACTTACGATCGCACCGATTACGGAAGAACAATCCGCATCGGCATGCGTTACACCTTTCCGCACGAATAAGTAATTTCAAAATCTTAGGAGGAGCCATGAGGGATCAAAGCAATGTGATGTTGGCGGAGCATGCAGAATCAGGGCAAGTCCATCTCTACTGATGCAACTCCATCCACCTGAGTACTGGTCCGGTCACCGTGCCGTTTGCGCTCGAGATCTTCGCCCAAACGGCCGGCCTTATCCGTCACGGGATGGAATCGCTCCCAGTGGTCGCTGCGGCAGGTGAACTCAATCAAAACCTCAACGAGTCTGAAACCGCGACACAGCAACATCACACACTGATATTGGGAGAAACGATGAAGAAGATTCTGTTGAAGCTAATGGTTCTTGTCTGCCTGCCGAGTATGGGGCTAGCTCAGAGTTCAAACTCCGCTTCAACGCAAGCGCAGCACAAGGAGCCGCGAGAGGGTGTGCTTCTACTCGCGCACGGAGGCAGCGCCCAGGAGTGGAACGAAGAAGTGCGGCATGTTGCCGATCAGGTTGATCTCACCATGCCTACGGAAGTTGCCTTCGGCATGGCAACCAGATCGACCATGCAGACAGCCATCAATCGCCTTGTGGCTCGCGGGGTCACGGAGATTGTCGCCGTACCATTGTTTGTGAGTTCGCATAGTTCGGTCATCGATAGCACGGCCTATCTTCTCGGTCTACGCTCTCAGAAGCCGGAGGATCTGAAGATGTTTGCTTCAATGGACCACGGAGGCGGCATGGTGATGGCCCACGGTGCCATGATGCGCGAACCATCCACAATCGACGAGGCTGAAAAGGCCATCCTCTCTCCCGTGCCAATCCACATGGCCTCCGCACTCGATCATCATCAATTTGTTGCTGACATCCTGCGAGACCGGGCGTCGTCTATCAGCCGCGATCCGGCCAATGAAGTTGTGATCCTCGTCGCTCACGGGCCAGTTCCAGACGATGAAAACAAACTGTGGCTGAACGACATGGGCCTTCTCGCGGAACAAATCGGAAAGCAGACACAGTATGCGGGCATTGAATATCTGACGCTTCGCGACGATGCCGAAGAGCCTGTCAGAAATGCAGCCACGCAGCTGCTGCGTGAAAAAGCCGAACAAATCACCAAAGAAGGTAAGACCGTGCTGATCGTACCTCTGCTGCTTTCTTACGGCGGTATTGAAGACGGTTTACGTAAGCGCTTATCAGGCATCAGCTACAGAATGCCGGCACAGGCATTGCTACCCGACGAGCGTATCGTCAGCTGGGTCATCGATACGGCGAGCAACAAGGCAACGAATTCTGCTGTCACAGCAGCGCAACGATAGGTGGCCATGAATCTTCATTCCATCGATATTGAGGTCAATAGCCCTTGTCTATGCGAGCATGGCCGCAGAGCATAGACGATGCCATAATCCCGCCACTCACGTTCCACAGAATGTTTGACTCACGCACTCCTCAGGACGGGCCGGAGTGGAGTACCACTCCAGGTCCGGCCTATCCTCGTAAGGGCGCGCCACGACGTCCAGCAACTCCTCGAACGGCTGAAAGTCCTGCCGCTCGACGGCCGCATCGAGCGCAGCCTCCACCACATGGTTGCGCGGAATGAACGTCGGACTTGCCATACGCATCATCGCAGCGCGCGTCTGTCCCGAGGCGGGTTCTTCTCCCAGGCGGCGGCTCCATCCAGCAGCCCACGAGTCATAAGCACCTGGATCGGCGAATAGAGCTCTTACTTCCTCATCCCCTGCCGGCCCGGTGACGGCATCGCACAACCGGCGGAAGGTCAGTGTGAAGTCAGCTCGATTGGCGGCCATGCGCTCCAGAAGATCTTCAGCCAACGCTGCATCACCCTCGCGCTCTGTGAAGAGGCCCAGTTTGCGGCGCAGGCCGGAGTTTCGAGCTGCATCGAACTGCGGCTCGAAAGCGGCGAGCGCTTCTTTGGCAGAGGCCAGCGCGGCCTCTGCACCTCCCGCCTCCAACTCGAGAGCTGGCAACAATGCCTCCGCAAGGCGCGTCAGGTTCCACAGTGCGGCATGGGACTGGTTGCTATAGGCATAGCGTCCCTGATGGTCAATAGAGCTGAACACCATGGCCGGATCGTATGCCTCCATAAAAGCACATGGGCCGTAATCGATTGTCTCGCCCGAGATGGAAGTATTATCGGTGTTCATCACGCCATGGATGAAGCCGAGGAGCACCCACTGTGCGACCAATTGCGCCTGCCGAGTGATCACGCCATCCAACAGGGCCCGGTATGGCTGTTTTGCCTGTGAGGCTTCCGGATAATGTCGGACGATCGCATAATCCGCGAGCAAGCGTATCCCTTCAGTGTCGCCCCGCGCAGCAAAATACTGAAACGTGCCTACGCGAAGGTGGCTCGCCGCTACCCGGGTCAGCACGGCTCCAGGCAGAACTGCTTCACGAAACACCCGTTCCCCCGTGGTCACCGCAGCCAGAGCCCGAGTGGTCGGCACACCCAATGCCGCCATGGCCTCGCTTACGATGTACTCGCGCAAGACCGGTCCCAGCGCCGCTCTACCATCACCTCGACGGGAGAAAGGGGTCGGGCCGGAGCCCTTGAGTTGGATGTCGTAGCGCACACCGTTACGCCCCATCACCTCCCCCAGAAGATTCGCGCGGCCGTCGCCAAGCTGAGGCACGAAATGCCCAAACTGGTGCCCAGCATAGGCGAGCGCAAGAGGTTCGGAACCCTCAGCCACGAGATTGCCAGCCAGAATCTCTACCCCGTGCGAACTCGCCAGAGCCTCCGGATCCAGTCCCAGGCTACGGGCCAGTTCTACATTTATCTTGACCAGGCGTGGGTCCGCTACCGGTGTAGGGTTGAGGCGAGAGTAGAAACGCTCCGGCAGCCGTGCATATGTATTTTCGAAATTGAAACGGACAAGGCTGCGGTCCGAGTCGGAGATTGCGGGCGATAGGATTGAGGGAACACCTGCTGAACTCATAATCCATTCTACGTGGATACACTGTCTTCGATCAGTGCCATATGGTCAGCCGGGCAGAACCATTAGACCTTCCAGAATGTAATGACCAGGCCGCCTGCAACGATCAAAGCTCCACCCGCCAGGATGGGCACTGTCGGCGACTGATGAAAGCGAACCTTCGCAACAATCTGCGCGAACAGAAAGAAGAGCACCACGTAAACTCCCAGGAGCTTGCCGAAGTCCCACTGCGGAAGATTCACGAAGAGGCCGTATGCTCCAAGAATCAGCGTGCCTGCTGTAAACCACAGTGCGCTCGCTGTCCCCGACGCTCGATAGAGTCCCGATTGAAAACAGGCATCGCCACAGACCTCAAGGAGAGCAGCAAGCCCAAGGACTGCAAATGCTCCCATACGAGATGAGACAAGTTGGCTGAGGATGCTTTTCATTGCTGACCTCTTGCGCTGAATTAAGTTGTGAAGATAAACAAGATCGTATCAGGCGATTGAATCGCAAAATCAATCCTCCTCAACATAAAATTACCGATAGACTTAGGCATCCTGTTCTCATCATTCGCGCAAGCTCAACAAAGGAGATTCCTTGAGACTGGTTGGTTGTTTGCTACTGCTCTCCGGCTGGCTGATCGTGCTTGCCGCACTGGTGATGCTGGCTGGCTTGCAGGAGCGAACAGCCTTTGTGTCAGCAGGAATCGCAGTCGAAGTCCTGGGGCTGATTTTGCTGACACAGGCAGACAAAGCCCTCCTCAGGAGCCAGGGATGAGCTTTGTGCTATGTCTGCTCTGCGTAATGCTTGTACCGCTGGCAGCGGCCGGCCTTTCCTTGATTCATAAAGGTCTTGGACGATCGCGAAGTGCCGCCCACGCGATGCTCGCAACCCTCTGCACACTTGCAGTAACAGCAATTGTCTTTGTAGTCTTCGGCTTTTCATGGGCCGGTACAGCAGGTGGAGCGGCACATGCGTTCAACCTCCACAGCACGCAATGGAACTGGATCGGCGCAGAACCCTTTCTCGCGCATGGAGTTCGTTTCGACGGATCGTCAGAATCACTCGTGCTGTGTCTTCAGATGTTTACGGTTGGATTAGCCGGAATCATCCCAATCAGTGCAGGGACTGACCGCTGGAGATTAGCTCCGATATGTCTCTCGAGCGCTCTGCTGGCAGGCTTTATCTATCCATTCTTTGCGCACTGGGTCTGGGGCGGAGGATGGTTGGCGCAACTCGGTTCGAACTTCAGCCTAGGATCAGGATTTGTCGATGGCGGAGGCTCTGGCACGATTCAAGTTGTCGGCGGACTCACTGCACTGTCGGCCGCATGGATACTTGGACCACGTCGAGGAAAATACACCGAAGATGGAATCGCGACCGCGATCCCTGGACACAACATCGTGTTGGTACTCTTCGGCTGCATCCTCGCATTGGTCGGATGGATAGGCTTGAACTGCGCCGGATCGATCTTGTTCTATGGCATCGATACAGCACAAACAGTCCTTATCGTGATCAACACCATGCTATCGGCCTCCGCAGCATGCCTCACAGCCGTAGTAACGACGCAACTACGCTATAGCAAACCGGACGCCTCACTCAGTGCGAATGGCTGGATAGGTGGGCTAGTCGCAAGCAGTGCCGGATGTGCCTTTGTCTCGCCTGGAGCGGCCATCCTCATTGGATTAGTTGCAGGCATCCTGGTCACTTATTTGATAGAGATATGCGAGCTGAAACTCTACGTAGACGATCCCGGGGGAGCAATCTCTGTTCATGCTGGAGCCGGACTCTGGGGACTGGTTGCGATGGGAATATTTGGCCACATCGGTTCGCACTCATCGAATGGACAACTGCTGGCCCAACTTGTCGGCGTAGCGACGCTGCTGGGATGTATGCTGCCCTTGATCCTCGCAGGATACTGGCTCTTGAATCGCATCCTTCCTTACAGAGTTGACTCGTCCGGGGATTGGCAGGGTATGGATATCCGCGAGCTCGGCGCCGGAGCCTATCCCGAGTTCGTCATCCATGCCGATGAATTCGTGCCCCGATAAAGTTTAGTGGTGCCGGGAAACCACCAGAAGCAATGCAAAGATCAGCAAAGGAATCAGTGCGAACGCCACATAAAGCAGTACACGGCGCGATTCTGGAGATCTTCGCTTCTCCCATTTCGCTGAATCTGGTCGAGCGGCGACCCCTACCTCATCCTGATGTTGCAGATCGTGTGCGAATTCGCGAGCACTTGCGTACCGATTCTTAGGCTCGCGCTCCAGCGCACGGTAGAGTATCTCCTGCATCTGTGGAGTAATGCTCGACTCAAGCTCCATCGGTGGTCGGGGCTGATTGAGCAGCCGATCGTTCATCACCGCAAATGGGTTTGGACCGGAGAACGGCACGGAGCCAGTAAGCATCTCGTACAGCATCACTCCAAGCGAATAAATATCACTGCGTGCATCGCCACGCTTTCCGCGCACCTGCTCGGGAGAAATATAATCCGGAGTGCCAAGATTCTGAGAGAAATTGGCAAAGGTAAGTCGCCGCGCTCCGGCATTGGCTGCAATGCCAAAGTCGATGAGCCGAATATTATCCAGAGAATCGACCATGATATTTTCTGGCTTCAGGTCACGATGGACAACACCATTCGCATGAATGTATTCGAGCGCATGACAGATGCCGACAATCAACTTCGCAGCTCGATCGGCAGAAAGCTTTTTCTCCTCGTTCAATATCTGGCGTAGAAGCCTTCCCTCTAACCACTCCATCACCATATACACCTGGGTTCGATCTGGATTCGGATAGACCTTCATCACCCCAGGATGATCCAGCTTGGTCCCAATCTCTGCCTCACGCTGAAACCGCTCGAACATCGCCGGATCACTCTCGACCTCGGGATGAGGAACCTTGATAGCGACCTGTTGGCCAGTCAGCGAGTCGATGGCGCGAAAGACAGTGGCCATACCGCTCGTCGCGACGATGCTCTCGAGTCGGTAGTGATCAAGCTGATCGCCGGGATGGATACTCAGGTTGGGAACGAGCATTAGAGCAGTCGATAAGGGCGTCCGCGGTAGAGACCCATTCGTTCTACCGTGCGAACGCGGATAAGTTGCACGCTGACATTATCATGTCCGCCAGCATTATTGGCAGCAGCGATAAGTGCCGCCGCTGCCTGGTCAAGGTCCGGGTACGCATTCAATATATGCAAAATAGCCGCATCCGGTGCGTAGCCATGTAGACCATCGGAGCAAAGCAGAATGACATCACCCGGAATAACATTGACGGTAATCGTATCGGCAGCGACAAAGAGATCATTCCCCAGACACCGAGTAAGGATGTGCCGACTATCCCCCTCTTTTGCCTCAGCTTGAGAGAGGATACCGAGGCGAAACTGTTCGTCTGCCATCGTATGATCACGCGTGAGCGGCCCACCAGCGCCGTTGCGAAACAGATAGCAGCGCGAATCGCCGACATGCGCGATCACAGCAGAGTCAAAACGCAAGGCGCAAGCCACCAGCGTTGTGCCCATCCGAGCACCTTTGGATTTCGCTGCGTGCCCAGCATCATAAACCGCCGCGTTCGCATCCTGCACAAGACGCGGAAGCAGCGAGGCGTGCATGACTCCCTTCGGAATCTTGCGAAACCCTGCAAGGATGGTCTCGATCGCCAGACGCGAAGCCACCTCCCCCTGTGCGTGGCCGCCAACTCCGTCCGCAAGAGCGAAGAGCCACCCCTGGGACTGGACCTGCGCAGCAGACGTCGGCAGGACATGGCCGACGAAGTCTTCGTTATGCTCACGGCTGCGACCACAGTCGGAAAGCTCTGCAAATTCAAGATCAAGCATAGGAGAAGCCGTAGCATCCGGCACGGAGCGAACCCTCCGTGCCGGATGCCGTCAGTTTACGCCGATGGAACCCGGGTTTGCATAAGCGTTGTCTTGCCCTCAGCCTTACCCGAGCTAACAAAGTAGAAGCCCCCATAAAGACCCCAGACCGCAGCGATGCCAAGGGCAAGCAATGGCTCCATCTTGGTGCCATACCCCATGAAAGGACCGATCAGATAGAAGGACATGCAGGCAAGGTTGGCACAAAGGCCAAAGAGCGGGATCAGCATATGACGGACGACGCTAAAGTTTGCATGCTTGTGATAAGCCACAATACAAAGCGTGCAACTAAGAGCATAGAGAAGGAACGTGCCAAAGTTCGATGCAAGCGTTACGGTCAAAAGCGTGTTGGGCAATGCAGCCATTTTATCGTGCGTGGTGTAACCAAAACTTGACCAGAAGCCATGTGGGATTGCGGAGATCGCAGAGGCAGCAGGTGCACCACCATCACCAAAAGCCAGCGACACGGCGATACAACCAATGACGGCGGAGATCGTAGCAAGTGTCCAAATGGCTCGATGTGGCGTGAGATTCTTGTTATGCAACAGGCCAAAGTGGCCACGAACCTCACGGTCCTTGCCCATCGCGTAGGTGACTCGCGCGCCTGTATTCATGCAGGAAAGCGTGGTCCCAATGAGAGCGAGGAAGACCGTAGCAGCCTCAATGAGCATGAAGATACGTCCACGACCTGCGCCAAAGAGTGCGTCGCCAACAACCACCATCATGTCACCGATGGGAGCAGCAGAACCAGTCGCGCTCTGCATGCTGTAACCGCTGTTGAGAAAGTAATTAGCCGCGAAGTATTCAAAGAAGTAGAACATTACTCCTTGGACAAGAAGCGAGACGATAACGGCGATAGGAACATCGCGCTTTGCGTTCTTCGCTTCGCCTCCCATGGCTGTAACAGACTCGAAACCGACAAGGATAAGAATAGCAACGGTAGCCTGAATGAAGACCCAACTCCACTTGTGCGGACGTATGACAGAGAGCGCATTAGGATGGGCGAGAAAGTTGCCGGCGGTATCATGCTCCGCATAGCTGATGTGGAAGGGTACGATCTTGCCTGACTCATCGAGTTTGGGTAGCGGAACTCCGCTAGCATCGCGAACGATAGTGTCAGTCGAAACACCCGCGACGATAGCGGTCGTGGTCTTGAACTCATAGGTATAAGCCTCACCAGAGCTTGCGTCGAACTGGTAAGCCACTGACCCCGGCGGATGATTGAGACGATAACCCAGCGCAAGAACAGCGAATACCAGCAGCGCCGTGATCTGAATGACATTGATCCCAAGATTGATCGAAGTCGAACTACTGATGCCCCGATGAGCGATATAGGCCACCGCAAACGAAAAGACAACGGCCACGGCCATCATGAAGAACATCCCCGGGTTCGACGCGCTCATAAAGTTCGGCCAAATCGTGCCGACCAGATAACCGCAGAGAATCCCCATGGTGCCGACCATAACGCCCGGATAGATCCAATAGTAGAGGTGTGAGGCCCAGCCAACGATGAACTTGGATAGACGAGCATATCGCCACGCGCGATCACGGTTCAGAAAAGCCCGTTCTGCAAAGTAGTACGAGCTACCAGTTCCAGGATAGAGCTTTGCCATCTCCGCATAACAAACAGCCGTTGCGGAGCAGAGCACCAAAGCCCCTACAATACCCATCCACATGGATGGACCGGTAACTCCCGTGGTGGATTGAATGAAGAAAGTGAGCCAAAGAAAAGCGCCGGGAGCAATCAATGCCATGGCATTGCTGGTAAGGCCAGTAAGGCCTAGCGTGGGTTTCATCTCACCTGTGGTTACTTCTGCCATGTACACTCCCTTAAATAATTAATGCCTGCTTAGATTGCAGATTGCAAAACATGAATTTGACGCCGCGGGCTCGAAGACAAGCCGAAAATCTTGGATAGGGTAATGTGTTGATTACAGAATGACACTAGATCAGGTTTGCTGAAAGTATTTTTTTAGGCCACCCAGATGGAAGCCGCAAAACTCTATATTTTGAGACTTCCACTGGGTTGAGTTAGAAATGCCAGATCAAATCTGCTGCTAAGGTAAGTGCCTGATTTTTGCCCAACCCCAGAGGATTTGCGGCTCCCCCTTGAGAGACTCCTTCAAGATTAGCGATTGAAGCCCCAGGAGCAATATTAAGAGCCGAAACACCATACTTTGTGAAAGCCCGAGTATAGCTAAGCTCCGGACGGAAGGTGATAGTCGAACCGGCCCAGAAGTCGAATCCAACCATATGCTCTTCATACTTGGCCGGAGTCCCTGTCCGCTGGCCCTTAATATCATCCACATACTCGTTGCGGATGTTGAGGGACGCCTCGTTGTGCCAGAAGTTATGCTCAACGTAGTTCGTGATGGCTAGCTCCGGCGCGTAGCATCGTGCAGACTGCTGCGATGCTGACAATCTCGGGTCCTGGCAGACTGCGCCGAAGTTCAGATTGACCGCACCTTGGCCGGCACGTTGAAAGGTCGCTTCAGGCCAGGGCGTAGCAGCCGTAGGAGCATACTGTATCCCCGTATTTGGATCTGTCCCATTGAACCAATACATATTGGGCACTGCCTTCATGTACTGATACCAAAACTCAGTGTCCGTGTGCCAGCTAGCATTGATACGGTGATAGTACGTCTCATAGTAAGCAGAGAGATTGTTGTATGCATACTTCCCATCGTTGAGGCTGTTCGCACAGGTGTTGAGAGCATCTCCACCATTCGACCAGGTATAGGTAGCGCAGAGGTTGCCAGTGAGCTTCGCATCCGTCGTCCATGGCATTACATCGCAGCCCGGCGAGATGCCTCCCTGCACGGTCCAGTGATTCGAGGCTTTAATGGTCACATTCACACCAGTCTGCGTATAGCAGTCAAACGTGTAGAGAATAGAGTGCGAGTAGGTATAGTTGTTGGGAGCAAGCTGCGCTTCAATGTCCGGCAAAGAGATATAGCGCCCAATGCGGATATTCATTCCCTCTCCGACATGGGGAATATAGAGGTCGATGTACGCCATCACCGGGTCAAACCCGTATTGACTATTCTTGAGAAGCAGCTGCTGGCTAAGCATGCCCTTGGCTGTTGTAAATCGGTAATCGACACCATAGAGTGCCGTAAGCCGCCATCCCCAATCGAAGTGATCATTCTGTGCCGTATTGGGGATGCGCTCATAGTAAAGCGCCGCCTGATCCAACTGAACCGTATTCGCATATTCGTCATACGCCGAAGGAAAGTTGGACGCGATCCCTTTGGATGCATTGGACTTATTGTTGGTAGAGCCATTCGCGCCTACTTCGATCCATCCATACCATTTTTCGCGAGTCTTGTTTTCGTTGATAGCCTGCATCAAAGGGTAGGTCTGCCCATCTGGAACACCAATGGTCGGGGTACCGCCAATCGGCCAATCTGTAGCTGGGTACGGAGGCGAATAGAGAGGCGCTGGGGTTCCACGGCGCGGCTCCTTCGTGAGAGTTCCAGGACCATTGCCAGCCCAGTCCGCCGCATAGGCCCGTCCCAGTCGATGAAAGAAGCCATTATCCAGAGGCGCAGCTGGTGCTGTAGCTGCCGCCATTGAAGCGGTCTGGAGAGTTACCTCAGCGAGCACATCACCTCCCGGAGTAATCTCGACAGTAGCACCGTTCCCGCGTTCCAGACCACCTTGCATAGGCGTCACTTCGTAACGTCCTGGAGTGAGTGCAAATGCCTCAAAGTGACCACCGGAATCCGCTATAAGAAGCTGTAGCGCATTTCCGTCTGCACCACTCAGCTTTAGTTGAACTCCGATTGGCGAGATACCGTCCTCGCGAACGACTGTTCCGTGGAGCATGCCAGTGCTAGGAGTCGTATGCGATGTGCTCGCGTCACTTGCGGCGAAAGAGCCCCGCGAAAGCCCTAGTAAGAGAACAAGTGCAACGATGGAGCGGTCAACATTTCTGAGGTGAGTAAAGGTCAATGGAAAGGCTCTCTTTCATCCGCAAGCGAATCCTTCGATTCGGCGGAGGCTGTCAGATTTAGATTGCAATCGTTACAAATCTGGTATGTCCAGTCCGTTCAATTTCTCTATGGAGAATGGAGCGAGCCTCGATAGAACGGTCATTCAAAGCATCATTCAATGTGTCGATTGAGCCGGATGTGCGGCTAAGCGCATTTGACATGGAAGCGCATCAAGATGTCATAAGGATGATGAAAAAATAACTCCCCTCAGTACTCGTACCTGGACAGTATTTGTTCCAGGCAGGAGAATTATCATGGATTTGTAGACAATAAACAGCTACTATCTGCTCATAATCGATAAAGATCAGTCACCGCGGATTTTGACCGCAAGCAGAACTGTTTCTTGAAGCACTTTTCAATATCTATCCGCATACCATTCCAAGATCTCGGATCAATGAGTTGGTGCAAATGAGTGCGGTAACCAAGTCGATACTTCTTGCCTCAATGACGAAGCCGTTTGTCTCACTCCAAGACTCTCTCGCTGGAAAAAGACTTCTCTTTGTCGCGCAATGTGCCGCAGGCATCCTGATCACCCTGCTGCTTACAGTGTCAGGATTGGCACTCCATCTCAATCTGTCGACGGCTGGTCTTCTTTACCTGCTGCTGATCGTTTATTTCGCGGTACGTTGCGGACTCTGGCAAGCATCCATCATTTCCCTGCTCGCCGTAGTATGCCTGAACTACTTTTTCGCTCCGCCAACTTTCAGTTTTTATATAGCTGATCCTCAGAACGGAATTGCTATTGTCATCTTTGAGATAACCGCGCTTTTGGTCAGTCGCGTCTCATCGCGCGAAAAAACATACGCCGCTGAAAAAGACCTACAGCGACGCGAACTGGAGCAACTGTACGCCATCAGCCGTGGCGCATTACTCCTCGATCTACATGAATCACCAGAGCGTCAGATGGCAGAGCTGATCATGCGACAGTTTGACGCGAAAGCTGTCGCTATCATGAATGCAAAGAACGACACGCTGAGCACAACTGGACGGTGGCCCTTTCCCCTTGAACCCATCGCCGAACGAGTTATCAGAGATCTCGTACTCCCGGATGACATGCCCCCTGATCTGCACCAAAGAACGTTGGTGCTTGCGGAAGAGCCCATTGGAGCTCTCCTCGTGATAGGGAAAATCAGCCCCCTGACGATGAATTCGTTGTCATCGCTCGTCGCGCTTACCTTAGACCGCCACCGCGCTTTTACAAGCGAAGGAGTTGCAGAAGCTGCGCGCCAAACCGAACAACTTCGCACTACCGTCCTTGACGGACTAGCGCATGCCTTCAAAACTCCGCTCACGATTATTCGAGCTGCAAGCTCTGGCCTGCTCGAGATAGGACATCTCGATGAGCTTCAAAGTCAGCTTACGGTATTGATCGACGAGCAGTCCATGCGATTGGATGAGTTGGCATCCCGCTTACTTCAGACGGCGAGAATAGATGGAGCAAAGATCTGCCTGGAGACAGAGACAGTCTCCGTTCCAACACTGATTCAAGAGGTTGTTCAGGAGCTTCATCGCGAATGGTCAGAGCGCGGCGAGGGACGAGCTGTAACTCCATTAATCAATGTCGTGCTCCACAATCAGGATCTCCGCATTGTCGCCGACCATGACATGATCGCCTCCACGCTAAAGGAACTTTTGGACAATGCTGCCAAATACTCCAGGACTGGAACCCCAATACGTATCTCTGCTTCGGAGAGTAGCAAGGAGTTACTCATCTCCGTTCACAGCCAGGGTCCAGTTATTCAACTTGAAGATCGCGAACGTATCTTCGACCGCTTCTATCGTTGTGCGGACCATAGATACTCTGCCCCGGGAACTGGCATCGGCTTATCCTTCGCACGCAGAGTAACGGAAGCCCATGCCGGACATATCTGGGTAATTAGCGACGAGCAGGAAGGTACTACTTTCAACTTGTCCTTGCCAATACATAGTCAAAACGGAATAACCATACATTAGAGAGGCAAATGTGGCGATAAGACTGTTAGTCGTAGATGATGAAAGTGCTATCCGTCAGGTAATCAGCAAGACCTTGCGAGGACTTGGTTTTGACACATTCGAGTCTGCGCGTGGCGAAGAAGCAGTCTCTCTTATTGGGCTTTCTCAGTTCGATGCCGTTCTACTTGATATCAATATGCCAGGCATGGGTGGCATCGCAGCTTGCCGTGCGATCCGTAAGATCGCTCCGACTCTGCCAATCCTTATGTTAACAGTGCGCGATGCAGAGGACGACAAGGTGGAAGCGCTGGAGGCAGGTGCCGACGACTATGTGACGAAACCGTTCGCAGTCCGTGAACTAGTTGCTCGAGTCAAAGCTGTCGTACGCCGCGCCCAACCTATTGATAAGTCTTCAAACGGTGTTATCGCTATAGGAGAGATGGAGATCCATAGTAATCGCAGAGTCTTTCTCAAGCGAGGTACTGTCATCCACCTGACTCCAACTGAGTTCGACATAGTGCACTACCTAATGCGTCACCAGGGGCGCGCCGTAGGTCATCGAAAACTGCTAAGTTCTATCTGGGGAGTTGAGTTTCGTGACCAGGTCGAATACCTGAGAACGTACATGCGCCAGCTACGAAGGAAAATTGAAGACGATCCTGCTCACCCTCGCTACCTTCTTACTGATCCATATGTCGGTTATCGCTTTCGCGATGGAGCGGCCTCGCAACCGTCCCTACCCGCCGTTATCCCTGAACCAAATCATGATCACTCACTAGAGGAACACGAGTGGCTTGGAGCTTCATGATTCCTGCCCGTAAATTACAGGAGGAAACATAGACTTCAACTGACTCCCATTGAAGCCACTCTCCTCTAATCCTGTAAGCTAGTTCTGTTATGAGTGACAACACAAACCTTGCAGAGATGTTGAAGGTTGCCGTGGCTGAAGCACGTAAAGGCTTGGCCGAGGGCGGTATTCCCATTGGAGCAGCGATGTTCGCGACGGATGGACAACTGTTGAGCTCTGGACACAACCGCAGAGTGCAAGACGGTGACCCCTCCGCGCATGGAGAGACCGATGCGTTTCGCCGCGCAGGACGCCAGCGAAGCTATCGCGAGATCACACTGGTAACAACACTTGCTCCGTGCTGGTACTGTAGCGGACTGATCCGGCAGTTTGGCTTTCGTACGGTCATTGTCGGAGAAAGCCGTACCTTCTCTGGCGGCCTCGATTGGCTTCGCGAAAGCGGAGTGCACATCGTCGATCTCGATTCATCCGAATGCGTGGAGATGATGACCGAGTACATCGCACAGAATCCAGAGGTCTGGAACGAAGATATAGGGCATGACTGACCACTTACTTGACCATGCACGATCCCGTTCTCCCGTGCATGGTGCGAGCTATGCAGTCATTCTCGCAGAACGGTACCGTGCGAAGAAGAACCACCCGAGCGCTATAAACAGGCATGAGAGATAAAGATAAGGCAGCCACGAGTACGGACGTGGCGGCACTGGATAGATACTGCCTTCAAGCGCGAGCATCATGGCGGCTGCCGCACCTGCGGCGAGCAACAGTTGTGCGAGCCGGAGCTGCCCCTTGCGATGGAGCGCAATCGGCAGAGCAATGGCAACAAGGCCGTAAACGGTGATGAAACCGTACGTGGCAAAAGATCCCATCCAGCCATAAATATCGGCTCCGCTGGCCCCGCGCGCGGAGAGCCATGCCGCAGGCAAACAGGCAAGCACACCAACAACGAGAACCGCCAGACCAGGAGTCTGATTGCGTAGATGAACCTTCCGCAGCGCCCCATGCGTAAGGCCATTGTGGGACATAAGGAGAAGCACTCGCGCAGCGGCAGTGATGCAGCCTAGCGTGGCCGCAAACATACTGACCAGCACACCAATATCCACAAGCGGGCCAAAGACGGGCATCCCGATACGCGAGGACAGCAAGTGAAACGGCGCAGTGGTATCGGCAAGATTCTGGCCTGTAGGCCGATAGCCAAGGGTCTCCCCATAGGCTGCGAGAATAAAGAAGAGGCCGCAAAGAATGGCGCTCTGGAGAACCGCACGAGGAATGCTGCGAAGCGGTTCCCGCGCCTCGGCCCCCAGAGTCGTGGCGCTTTCAAAGCCGACGAAGCTGAAGAGCGCGAGAACCATTCCAAGCCGGATACCCTGGACCGACGCACCTTTCAACTCGAGCTGTTGTATATCGAAATGAAAGCCATCATGCACCAGGATCGCAATGAGGACAATCGTGATGAGAAGAGCGGATGTCCCTTCGATCCAGAGCATGAGGCGGGCAGAGATGCGAACATCACGATACGCGATCCAAACTGAGACGACCGTGACGAACACCGCCAACAAAACCGGAACGGCGACCGAAGCATGACGCCACGGAGTCAGCGTTTCGAGCACCACCATCCCATAGTTGACGAAGCCCCCAATCACGGAAGAACCCGTCGCAATATAGGCAAGCAGTAACGCCCACGCCGTAAGAGCTCCCGCAGCCGGAGGAAGAGTGGAGGTTGCATAAACATACAGCGACCCCGGAGAGGCCGAATCACGGGCAAAACTGCGAATACAGAGAGCAACGAGATACACCGAGCACGTTGCAAGCAGATAAGCAAGCCACGTCCCATTACCCGCGACCGCAAACACAAGGGGAATCGTCATGGTCGGCGAGGTGCTCGGCGCAATCGTAGAGATCGATTGGCCAAGAGTCTCCATGGGAGAGAGCACATGATGACGCAAACCGGTTTGCGCGCCTGTCACAGTGTCCAAATCTCCCAATAAGACTCCTTCAAGAACCTCGGATTGACTCGACATCATGCGGAACTCCAGCTTCGCAAAAATAGCGCGACTAAAACGTCGGGTGGGTAGAGAGAGCATAACACTCTATTTGCGCCCACCCAAGGCGGCTATCGCCCATAAAAGATCGACAGATTAATATCTCGCCAATCAGTTTAGAATGCGTTATCGTTCAGAGAAGCCAACCTAGCTGAAGAGTCACACTGCATCGCAACATATGGCAGTGAAAGTGTTTCCATTGATCCGCCCGTTGCCGAAGCGCCTGTTCTCGTGCCTTCGTCATCAATCCTCATTTGCGTTCGTAACGTTATAACCACCAATCCTCTGGAGACATCTTTATGTCATTGCGCTCCCGCATTTTTTTTGGCAAATCCCTTCTTTTCCTGCTGCTTCTATCCAGCGTCAAACTGTGTCTCTCCCAACAAACACTAGGGGGACTGACCGGAGTCGTCACCGACGGACAGGGGGGAATTCTTCCTGGAACAACCATCACCGCAACCGGTGACCAGACAGGCTTGAAGCGCACACAGACCGCAGCCAAAAATGGCTTCTATGAGTTTCCGAATCTCCCGATCGGTGCCTATACCTTGACATTTACACAGGATGGCTTTCAAACAGCCAGGTTTCCCGGCGTAGTCGTACAGGCCGATCGAACCGCTACCGTCAATGTAAGCCTGACCGTCGGCTCAGTAACAAGCTCTGTAACCGTCGAGGCGACTCCTTTGATGAATGCCGTCGATACAACCAACGGCTACATCATGGACAAGCAACAGATCGAATCCGTGCCACTGCCTACCGGCAGTTTCACAGGACTCGCGATACTCTCGCCTGGCGTCAACGCGGAACTTACCAGCGGCACCGGTGCCAATACAGGTCTTGGCAACGCGCCGATCTGGGCGAATGGCCAACGCGATACAAGCAACTCGTTCTATCTCAATGGAGTCGACGCAAGCAATCTCTTCAATGGTAAAAGCACCAGTCAAGTCTCGTCCGCGCGCGTGGTCAACAACACAGGCGTGGGCAACAGCGGTGGCAACGGCGTGATGCAGACAAGCGCATCAGTATACCTCGCAATCGGAGAGGCCCTCCCTACTCCAGCGCCAGAGACGCTCGCCGAAGTGCGAGTAAACACATCAATGTACGATGCACAACAGGGCTCGACGAGCGGCGCTCATCTGGACATGAGCACAGCGTCCGGCACCAATAGCATCCATGGCAGCGCCTACGTGCATCGCGGAACCGATTGGATCAATGCCGCGCCCTTCTTCTTCAAGCAGGACGACCATATTCCCGATGCCCAGAAGGTCCCCCAACTACACCGCTACTCGGCAGGTGCAACCGCTGGAGCACCCATTATCAAGGACAAGCTGTTCCTTTTCCTCTCCTACCAGCACACCCATGTGAGCGACCAGGAGATCGGCGACTCGCGACTGACAGTCCCGAATAATCTAACCGATGACAGAAGCCCAGGCGCGCTCGCAGGAATCGCAAACGCCAACTTCCCCTCTGCCAACACAACAACCTCGACGATTTACAGCACGCCTCCGGTAACGCCGGGTGCCATCAGCCCGGTTGCGTATGCGCTGTTTAATTACAAGCTCCCCAATGGCCAGTACCTCATTCCATCCGCCACCGGCAGCGCACCGACATACACGATCCCCGACAACGCCTTCATCCCTGGAACCGCATACTTCATCGCAGACCAGGCAGTCGCGAACCTTGACTACACAGCGAGTGCAAAGGATGCTCTCGCCTTCAAGTATTACTATCAACACGACCCAGGCACCGCCCCTTATGCATTCTCCAACGTATCCGGCTTCGGCGCGCACATCGATGCCGGAAGCCAGGTCGCATCCATCAGCAACACCTATACGCTAAAGAGCAATCTAAGCACCACGCAAACGTTGGGCTTCATGCGCCAAAAAGCTTATGTAACCAACGATCAGCTCTTCGGGCCAAATGACATCGGCGGAAACTCCGCCGCATCCATCAACACCTTTGGCTCATCCTACTTTCCCGGAATCAGTATCATCGACGTCTTTGGGAACAACTCTCCGGCTAATACAGGGATAGGAGCTAACGGCGTAAGCCAAGGTCCCGTAACAAACGCCACGCTCAATATCGGAGCCGGCGGCCAGGCACAGAGTGCCTTCACCGGCGTCTTTCAAAATCGCCTGATGCCCTCAACGAATGCTATTTGGACGCTCGGCCGCCACACGCTTACCTTTGGCGGCAGCTACGCCTACACCCAGCTCAACACCCGCGACCGTCGCAACAACATGGGACAGATCGCGACCGCTGACTTTGCGCAGTTCCTCCAGGGACAAGTAACCGTCAACGATGACTTCACTACAACCTCCATCTTGCTCGGCAATGCGAACCGTTACTATCGCGCCAATCAGGTAGGAACCTATTTGCAGGACAAGTTCCAGGTTACTCCGACACTTTCATTAACTGCCGGCATCCGGTACGACTGGAACGGCGGACTTACCGAAAAGAATGGGCGCATCTATAACTTCGACCCCTCGGCTTACTCCTTCAACGCAACGACTGGAGAGTTGAGCTCTTCCACTTCGAATGGTTTTATCATCGCCGGCAACAACGCAGAGGCAACACAAGGCGTGAGCAACACAACCTTAACAGGGCGTCAGTGGGGCATCGCTCCGCGGCTTGGATTTGCATGGAGTCCAGCCGCTCTCAAGAGCAAGATCGTCGTTCGCGGCGGCACCGGCATCTACTATGATCGCGGCGAACTCTTCACCTACCTCTCGCCCGGCTATGCTGCGGGCCAGACGACCGGCGGTCCCTTCGGCGTAAACCAGTCGCCTCCCTTTGTGAACACGAAGGTATGCTCTTCCGTCTACTACTATCAGGGCTATATTCCAACCTGCGATCCCGCAGCAGGCTACTCGATCGAGAACCCGTGGGGCGCATCCATCCTCGCTTCGGACATTCCCACCGGCAAGGCATCCGATATCTCGAAATACCTTCCAGGCAATAACGAGTTGATAGCCGGAGCGCAGCCATACACATTGGCGACATACGATCGCGCCAACAAGCTGCCCTACACCATCAACTACACCCTCGACATGCAATGGCAGCCGCGTAACGATCTCGCAATCACGCTCGGCTATGTTGGCAACCTGGGACGTCATCAGGTCATTCCAATTCCCTTCAATCAGGCAGGTACTGCAACTCCGAGCAACGTTATCAATGGACAGCAATACACCTATGGTTACAGTCTCGTCGATGTAAACTTCAACCCCATTCAACTTCCGAACCAACAAGGGCCATACCAGCACACGTATGAGGGTGGCAACATCGACCTGCGCGTGCCATACGTCGGTTACTCTGCGGAGTCGGAAAGCTACCGAGCTGCCGGCGTATCCGCGTACAATGCGCTGACCGCCCATGTCGAAAAAAGAATGAGCCATGGCGTTCAAGTCGGCTTCTCGTATACCTTCTCGCATGCGCTCGATGAGCAGAGCGGACTCGGATTGTTTTACAACGGCAATAATCCTCTGAACCTGCGCGATGCCTACGCATCATCAGACTTCGACCGCACCCACGTGATGAACTTCACCTATGTGTATCGGTTGCCAACCTTCTTCGTCGGCAACACGCTGGCGCACAAGATTGTAGATGGCTGGCAGCTACAAGGGCTAACTATCCTGCAATCAGGTCAGCCCTACAGCATAGTCGATTACAGCGGCGCGGTAGGCAGCGTGTTTTACGGTACATCAGACGGCATCACCAATCCAATTGTTCCACTCGCAGCCGGATGCACAGCGAAGAGCGCACTCACAGGTCATTCCGGTGCATTCGGCCCCCCAGCTCTGAATGCAAGCTGCTTCACGTTGCCGCTTCTCAATCCAGGAGGTCTGAACGGTGGCATCCCCACAAACGATCCCTTCGAAACCAACTTCACAAGTGGCCAGCGCAATATCTTCCGCCAGGCCTTTCAGAAGCGAGCCGATGCTTCTCTTGTGAAAGTGAGCCAGATCACAGATCGCTTCGCCCTCAAATACACCTTCGACGTCTTCAACCTTACAAATACGTCGAGCTTCGATATCCCAGTCGACAACGTGACGCAGAACGCTGGATACAACGACTTCCCTGTTTCCGGTACAGCCGTTTCGCCCACGGGTTGCACAAGCACCAACAGCGTGTCCACAACCCCTAATCCTTTCTATAGCTGCCCCAGCGGTCTCGGAGCAGTCAACAAAACCATTGGCAGCCCTCGTCAAATCCAGATGTCACTCCAGTTAGCTTTTTAGGTGGTCACATCTAAAACACATAGTTAGCAAAACAAAGCGGCAGAGAGTACTCTCCCTGCCGCTTTGCTTTGCGTGTACCGTCTTGGGTTAGAACTGCGCTTTGAGAACAAACTGATACTGCCGCGGAACGTAGTTCGGATCAGTTGCCGAAATCGTACCAAACGCCGCGTTGCCAAACTGCTGATTTGCACTGTTGTTATTCGCGATGAAAAAGTTCGGCGTGTTCGAGATGTTGAAAGACTCGACACGGAACTGTAGGTTCACACGTTCCGTGACAGGAAAGTTCTTGAACAAGGATAGGTCGACGTGACGGAAGTCAGGTCCAAACAGCGAGTTGCGCTGGGTGTTCCCAATCGTCCCGAGGGGTTGAGGAGCAAAGGCTGCCGTATTGAAGAATTCAGTAAGGGTCTTGTGACCCGACCGAGGGTCCGCAATCGTATCTGGCCGATCAGCTCCACCGCTGTTTTGCGGGACCGCACGATTGTTGAAACCACGCGGTTTGCAAACCCCCGTCGTATCGCAATCACTAGGATTATCGGCACCATTGCCGCTACTAACGATGCTGAAGGGCTTTCCGCTCTGCCAGACAGCGATCATATTCGTCTGCCATCCAGAGAGGACTGCTTTCTTGATCCCGGTGAACTCCCTCCCATACTGCAGTTCGTAGTTCAGCGAGAGAGCAAAGCGGTTTTGAATATCGTCTTCCGCAATGCCGTACTCCGTTGCCCGGATGTTGGTTGGAAGGCTGTTGCTCCAACCCTGATCACCCTGTTCGGAGAAGCCGGTGATGTCGCTCAACGCCTTGGCCCAGGTATAGTTCGCATCGAAAGCCAACCCCTTGGTAAAACGGCGCTGAAAGGATGCCTGCAACGCGCTGTAATTGGAGACACCTTCGGTAGCGAGATAGCTAACACCACCCAGATTGGAAAGCAGGTTGCTAAGAGGACGTGCCCCTCCCACTGGGTTGGCTGCACTTCCAAGCGTAGCCAAAGGATTGAACGGCAGGGGCTGGTTGATGTTGTTGATGGATTCCGGCAGGTGCTGACCGATATTGCCGACATAGCCGAGGGTGAAGACGTTGGCACCGACCTGTTGCTCCACCTGTAGATTGAACTGTTGGATAAGAGCAGACTTGAAGTTGGTAGCTTCTGCAACGAATCCCAGGCCGGGGATGCTGGACAGATTAGCGATTTGGGCCGCCGAAGGAGCCGCAGGAACTGGGATTGCCTGAGTACTCGAAAGAGCTCCAGGCTGCCCCTGAAGCGCGCAGTCCGGGTTTTGTCCTTCGGGGAGAAGACCACCATTTTGAGACTTTTCGAGCTGAACAGCAATGGTGGACTGGCAGGAGGGGTTATAGACAGAGGTGAACGGGGCGTTCTTCAGATCGCCGTTAGAGGTATAGTTGCCAGGAAAGTAGCTAAGTCCATAACCACCCCGAATGACAATGGAGGGCGTCGCAGAATATGCAAAACCAATACGCGGAGCCACGTTGTTGTATTGAGTTGGAATACCCGCAGTATCGCTGACGCCGTTCACCCCGGCAATCTTCAGTGCACTGGATACGCTTGTTGCTGAGGAAGAAAGCGCCTGTAAAAAGTCGAAGTTCGAAATATGATTATGCGCTTCAGTGAAAGGAGTGTAGATGTCATAGCGTACGCCTAGCAGCAGCGTCAGCTTCGAGGTTGTCTTCCAGCTATCCTGCACGAAGCCACCCGGTTCCCAGCTTCTGTAGTCAGGAGGAGAGAGGTTGAAGTTGCGCTGCTGGTTATTGAAGGCACCCAGGAGAGTGGATGCAATCTGGTTGCTCTGCGTAGCCAACTGGTTCTGATCAGCGGTATTGGTCGACAGATGGACGTTATCGCTGGGCAGGTTGAAGCTGTACGCACCCACCGCGGAGGCACTTTGCACGTTACGGGCCTGTCTGCGAATCAAGCTGGCCCCAAACTTGAAGTTGTGGTTGCCCTTGGTCCAACTGACCGTACCGTTGTATTGGAAGGTGTTGTCGATGTCTTGAAGCGGAACATACGCGCCGTCACCAATATCGCCGAAGGGACCAATCGAGACTGGCGTCAGCGAATCTGCGAAAGGACTGAAAGAGGTCATGCTCGCGGGAAATCCGATCACGGATTGATCAACACCCTTGCCATAGTTGAGCGGGAGAGACAGATTGTTGATCCGAGTGAACCCTGCTCTAAAGTCAACCAGCAGCGCAGGCGTAAAGATGTGGGTATAACCCAGGACCCACTGCTGAGCGATATTAGTTGCCGGACCGTCGAAGTTGTATCTGCCGCCGCTGACCTGAACACCATTCACTGTTCCAAAATTCGGAGGCGTGAAGCTGTCGACACTGTTATATGAGAAGCGCCCAAAGAGCTGATTCTTATCGTTGATCTTGTGGTCGATTCGAGCACCGTAAGTGTTGTAATTTTGCGTCTTATTCGGGCTGATGGTGTAGTTGCTGGTAAGGCTGCTATTAGTAGGTGCCGGAAACAGCTTCAGATAATTCAATGTGAGCTGATTGATAGGAGTCCCTGAGTTATATGCCTGAAGTGTACCGTTACTCGTCGAAAGCAGAGCCTGGGGCGATCCGCCACCGATACTGTTGATGTTGTTGTATTCAGCGAGGGTTGGCACCGTACCGGTGTCAGTGACGCCAGAAACCTGGCGGAATCCTTCATAATCAAAATAGAAGAAGGTTCTATCTCTAAAGATGGGCCCACCGATGCTGCCACCATACTGGTTCTGGCGTAGTTCGGGCTTAGCTCCTTGATCTACGGTCTGGAAGAAGTTGCGGGCATCGAAGATGTCGTTGCGGAAGTACTCGTAGATAGATCCGTGAAACTGGTTCGTTCCAGAACGGGTAACGATGTTGATGACACCGCCTGCTGTACGGCCAGCCTCTGCGGCATAGCTGTTGGTCTGAACCGTGATCTCCTGAATGCCTTCAACGTTAGGCTTGATTCCGATGGTGCCGATAATACGTTCGTTGTCGTCGACTCCATCAACCACCCAGTTGTTGAGGCTTTCATCCTGTCCATTGATAGAGAGGCCAGCTGCATTGGTGCGTCGATCATCAGGGCGGCCACCGCTGCTGAGCCCGTTGCCAGGCCCCTCATTAGCACCAGGGACAAGTGCCACAAGCTGCACGAAGTTACGGCCGTTCAAAGGAAGATCCTGCACTGCCTTCGCCGTTACAGTGGAGCTTACCGTTGCATTGTCAGCCTGAAGAAGCGGCGTGCTCGCAGTGACCTCTACAACGGTAGACTCCAAACCAGGCAGAAGATGAGCGTCTGCACGCGCACGATCACCGGCTTCAACCGCGAGGTCTTTAATAATTGACGCTTGAAAGCCAGAAGACTTGACGGCAATAGAGTAGTGTCCGACCTGAAGCAGTGTGAAGCTGTAGTCACCGGAACCATTGGTTTGCGAAGTACGCTTTTCGTTGGTCCCAAGATTTGTCAGAGTAACGCTCGCGTTGGGAATGACAGCTCCACTCGAGTCCGTCACAGTGCCAAGAATATCGGCTGTGGTCAACTGCCCAAATGCAGCGGTGCTCGCGACCAATAACATCGCGAACACAACGATCGAGCGTTGTATTCGATGTAATAGCGATTGTGCGCACTGGCCAGTGCAGATTTTATTGCTTTTCAATAAGTCCATCATGCATTCTTCCTCGTAAAACATAGTCTTGCGGGTTGAGAGAATACTTCTTCTACTCGTAGGCTTCGGATATCTTCTAACTGCAAATAATTACCGCTCTCATTCTTCAATCGAATTTGAGCGGTGCCAGTCTCGTCAATTAATGTCTTCGCTGTCAACACAATAATGTTATTCTTGGCGCTAAATCGTGCAGGAGATACGACCACGACAGTCTCCTCATCCATAAGTTGCAGACTGTTTTTTTCAGCGTAAGCAGCCGCAACACATGCGCTCCTATCATTGCAATGACGAGAAAACGTAATCTCCAACTTAGAAACTCGTGTTACATTGCAAGTCGCCCTAGTAACTGCGAACCACTAATAAGTGGAATAAAATCGTTTCAATAGACTTAGTTCGAAAGAAATTTATGCTGGCACGACGAACACCTGATTTGAGAATGTCGAGAGTCACATTAAAAACTCTGGCGAAGCATCTCCAGCTGACCGCTGGCACCATCTCCGCCACTCTGAACAACTCCGCAGCAGCGCGAGCGATCCCCGAGCACACGAAGAAAAGAATCCTGGAAGCAGCGCGGGAGCACAATTACAGACCGAATTACTTCGCTCGCTCCCTTCGCTTACAGCGGACATATACCATCGGAGTGATCGTGGGACAGATCGGCGACCCCTATGGCGCAGTGATCCTCAACGGTATCGAAGAATATCTACGCGACACGGAATACTTTTTCCTTACTGTGATCCATCGTCACGACAAGCAGGTCTTGCAGACCTATTCTCAGATGTTGTTGACGCGAGGTGTTGAAGGTTTTATCACCGTTGACACTTCAATCAAGGACAAACCTGCGCGCCCCACCGTAGCCATCGCTGGACACAAGCGCATGACCGACGTCACCAATATTCTGTTGGATCATAAACTTGCCGCACGGCTCGCGCTCACGCATCTGCTCAGCCTTGGGCACCGCGAGATCGCCTTCCTGAAAGGGCTACCGCTTAGTTCGGATTCGGCAACACGTTGGAAGGCGATCCGTGACGTAGCCAAAGAGTTGGGAATACTCATTCGCCCTGAGCTGACCGTTCAACTAACAAGCGATATCCCAACACCCGAACTAGGGTATCCCCACGCAAAAGAGCTACTCGCCCGATGTCAACCATTCACTGCACTCTTCGCTTATAACGACATCTCAGCGATTGGTGCCATTCAGGCATTCAACGAAGCTGGCCTTCGTGTACCAGAGGATATAGCAATCGTCGGGTTTGACGATGTTCCCATGGCAGTGTTCTCCATCCCCAGCCTCACTACCATCAGACAACCATTGCATGAGATGGGGCGGATCGCTGCAAAAACGATCATCGATCGGATCGAAGGCACAGCCGAGTACACCCCCGAAATCATCATCGAACCAGAACTGATCGTCCGCCTATCAACAGGCCTTGATGTAAAGGAGAAATCTAAAAAGTAATCGAGAGACCGGCCTGTAGCGTCCTCGGCGATTGCGCCAGATAAAGCGTTCGCCCATCGGACGAGAGAAACGGCTGATAGCCTTGCGCAAGCAGATTGGTCACGTCTACAGACGCCTCAAGCCCGGGCGGCAGCACACCTTCCCAACGCATCGGCTGTCGGACCCTGAAGCTTAGAAAAGCCTGGTCGCTGAACTCCCGATACGCATCCACCGGCGTTACCAGATCATGCGGCTGCCAACGATAGACCGCTCGAACCTTCGTTCCAGTTCCGGGCAGAGTGCCCTTCAACGCAAAAGCCGCCGACTTCCCTACCCGCTCCTTGAGGCTTCCCATAAGAGCCGGTAAAGTTGCCGTAATCGAATCATCCCCGGCAAGTCCCGAACCTGTACTGAACTCAACCGCAGCCCACAGATTCTGCCCCAGCGGCTGGGTCATCATGACATTGACGCCTTGCGCCTGATATCCGGAGGTCAACAAGCGAAAGCTATCCGTTACCGCGTCCGCCATGCCGCCATTCGCAAATCCATTAACGCTCATACCCAGCGAGTTCAGATCGACTGAGGTCAATGCCCCATCACCCGCCAGCGCCACTCTTTGCAGCACATCCCGGTAAAGCGCGACCTTTACCTGTCCCTTGCCAATCTTACGGCCAGCTGAAATTTCCTGGTGCCTTCCCTGCTCTGTCCTCAGCTTACCGTTACTCATCACAGCAACCGGAACTTCGGGCTGCACATTGTTCAATGCCGAGAAACCTTGAACATCCCGCGATGTCGCCATTCGGTATCCGAAACTCCACCCTTCGGACGGCTCCACAACCACCCGTATAAATGGCTGCGGCACAAACGCATATCCTGACGTATGAACGCTGTAGACTGTTCCCCCAACCTCAAGATCGACCAGGTCTCCGAGTTTTGTACGCTGCGCAGTCGTCAGCTCCATCGACTGCAAGCCCATCACACCCCCCGCGCTTATCAGTTCAGGATGCGATTGCACACTAGCCACGGAGCGTGTCGTACTCGCAAACCCCGTCTGTCGTTCAAATCCCGAGCTTAGCTCCATCGAAGGTCCAACGCCGAACTGTGTTCGCCCTGAACCTGTGTCCGCACACAGCAGAATATGGGAGCCATCCTCCTCTGCCTTATCAATCTTAAGAACACTATGGAGGCCGCCATCGCCAAATCCGCCGTCGCCGCTGGTAACAGTCGCCATGCCACGCGTCGAAGGAACATGCGAGCCCTCCGTAGCGCTCGACGAAACCATCACCAGCTCGCCATCCTCGACCATGCGCAGGATAGGACGATTCGTCGCTGACCGTAGCGTCCACATCCAGTCGTCTCCAGGCTCATCCGCCTTGCGACGTTCAGCCGGCAGCCAGGCCGTCGTATCGAAGATCGCGCTCATCGTCAGATTGACGATCGCCCGCACACCTGCATGAAGCTGCAGATTAGACTTAAGGGCAGGTGTAAACATCGCGGCAGTTGCCTGCACACCATACAACCCCGGAGTCAGATTATTGACGAGATAACGCCCACGAAGATCGGTAAAGGCACGCCCTACAACGGCAGAATTTGCGGCCGTTATCTCGACCAGTACGCCAAGCTGAGCCGTGCCAGCTCTGTCCCGCACCACTCCTGAGACAACCGCATGCTGTGCTACGCAATACATTGGAGATGCGAGAAGCACCACCAGTGTCGCCAGCACGAATTCAATCCGGAACCGTTGCACAGTCGTTGCACCCTGCGCGTCGATGGCTTCTCCAAAAAAGTGGGCTCGCAAAATAGGCTCACCGTGCAATCATCGCCCGCAATCAGTCCTCACATTCCATCCGCGTGACTGTATTGCGCTATCCGCGCATTCGCACTAATCGATTACAAAAGGAGCAGACTCAGCAACCTGTTGCTTTGAAATTCCATCATTGATTTTAATACTAAGCTCATATTTGCCTGGCTGCAGACTCGCCAAGGGCAGGCTCCTCTCAAGAGTCACCTGATCCGAGTTTGGATTCGTCTTCGACGTCAACTCCTCCAACTGCAGAATCGACTTATTCGTGGTCAGATCCATAATCTGATACTCGATCGTCGCACCGTTATGTTTGCTCTTCTCATCGATACCCAGGTTATAGACCTGCATCCAGAAGTTCAAGCTCTGCGCCCTGTGAAAAGTAATAGGCACTGCTACACCAGTCGGCACACGAGGCCGGATACGCGTATTCCCAATCACGAAATTTCCCGCGCCAATATCCTTCGACGGCACGCGTTCCATCTGATCCGCAAGAATCAGCGAAGAAGTAGCCAGCCTGTCGTCATCGAACTTCGGAACGTTGATGCTCCGTCGCCAGATTCCGATGTGATCCGGATTATTCACGTCCTTGATTGCAATATCGATCCGGTACAGCCCCGGACGAAGCGGCAAAGCCTTCCAGTAAACAGACATGTTATTTCGTGTCCGCTCAAGGAGCTCGGTCGGAGTCGGCACCGTCACCGTCTCCTCAAAGGACTGGATAATCTTGTGATTCAAATTCGTGACGCGCCCCAAAATGTTCACGGTGCCCGTCGAAACTCCGTCCTTGCTCGCGAAGGTCATGTCGCCGTTCCGAATCTGCAACGTCAGCGGAACCAGAACAGTGTCGTTTGTCACCTTCACATAGTCGGTACGCACATCAAACAGGAACGGTGGCCCTGTCAAAATCTTTGAGGTCGCAAGGAACGCATCAAGATCCTTGAACTTGATCGGCGGAGGAGCCATGAGCTTTGCCGCCAGGCTGATGCGATCAAACTGCTTGCTCTGGTTCATCTGCGACATCGGACCGGATCCTAGCTGCTCAATTCCACCACCCGAAAAGCGGTCTGCCTTCTTCGACTGTCCCTGCTGTTCGGACAACGTCTCGCCAGCGCCCGGAACATGCTTCAAAGCATCCTTCTCAGAGCGATCGATCGTCATATGGTAATCGCCGCACATACACGTATCGACAAACTCAATATCGATGTTGTCGCCGATGCCCTCAAGATAGCGATAGTGCCAGACCTCAAACGGGAACGTAGAGGTCTCGCCACCACCCTCTTCCATCGGCCGTTCGTAGCTGCCACCGCTCGGATGGGAGTCGGTGCTGTCCGGCTTGCCGTAAGCGATCCAGATATGACCGCGATCGGTGCGCCAGCCCGGTTTGCCTGCTGCAAAATGCTCATTCGCGTATGCAATACGCTGGTAATGCTGCTCCCGGAACTCATTCTCGGGAGAGTCGGGATTCGGATTACGACGTAGCCAGAACTGCTCGATGAACTGGTCTCGCTCCTCATCATTGCTCAGGCTCTTAAACGCCTGCAACTCCTGATCCGTGATGATCCAGAGCACATCCTCGTCGACCCACTTCTTGTAGGGCCCCTTCAGCTCTTTCCTGACTTCTTTCCGTTGCTTGATCTGTTCCTTATCGCTCAACGGCCGCTTCAACGGATCGGGCTTCTCCGTCGTAGGGGGAGACTGAACCACGCCGTCGGCTGTCGGAGCTACAGCAGGAACCTCCTGCCCATACAGCAGGCTTCCTCCCATCATCACGGTCAATACAACTGCGGCAGAAAGAAAATTACGTGACGTTCTCATAGAAAGGAAGGCACTCCTGTTACCACTTTGTATTGTAGTGCCCGTAACAGTTGTAGACAAGATGAAAGGAACCGGGCGGTCCCTGTTATCATCACAGCCACGGAATCATATTACTTTGGGCACCAAAGCCTCGAATTTGTTTTCTTCGTATTAGAACGCTCTCATTCAGCACGGAACACGATAATCTTTTTTTGCGTATCCGTTTACAAACACACCGACCCCACTGTGTCTGCATCGCTTCACCAACATGGAGACAAGGAAAGTAGCAATGAGCGCGAAAAAGAAAATACTGATCGGCGTCGTAGTTCTTGTCCTCATCGGCATAGTGGTTGGCACCATTTTGAACAGCCAGGCCAACGTTACCAAAGTAGCTACCGGCAAGGTGGCTCGTGAAGATCTGGTCTCGATCGTCAGCGGAACGGGTCAGATCAAACCCAAGACCTACGTCAACATCGGCGCTACCGCCTTCGGTCGCATCACCCACCTCAACGTCAAAGAAGGGGATCACGTTAAAGCGGGAACCGTTCTAGCCACCCTGGAAAACGTCCAGCCCGAAGCCACCGTAGCCGCCCAAAAGGCCACGATCGCCTCCTCCCGCACTGACGTCACCTCTTACGTCGCCGCCGAGAAGACCGCCGACGCAAACGTCGCTCAGGCCAGGGCCGACCTCGAACAGAAGCAGCTCGACTACAACCGCGCCCTCGCCCTCTTCAACGATAAGCTCATCGCCAAGCAAGACTTCGACGCCAAGAAAGCCGCCTTTGACGTCTCCGCCGCGACCCTCCAGCAGCGCCAGGCGTCGTTCGCGCAGGCCAAAGCACAGACCGCATCCCAGCGCGGGCACGTCCTCCAGAACATCGCCACCCAACGCTCTAACTACGACGCGCTCGACAAGACCGTCAGCCGGGCCCCCTTCGACGGACTCGTCACCAACGTCCCCGTCCGCGAGGGCGAGACCATGGTCACCGGCATCCAGAACGCCGAAGGTTCCACCCTCATGACCCTCGCCGACATGTCCGTCATCACCGCCGAGGTCAAGGTCGACGAGACCGACATCGTCAACGTCCAACTAAACCAACCCGTCGATGTCACCGTCGATGCCCTGCCTGGCCGCACCTTCAAGGGCCATGTCACACAGGTCGGCGATCAGGCCTTGCTCCGCACCACCGGCGTCGCCACCAGCCAGAGCACCACCGGCACCGAAGAAGCCAAGGACTTCAAGGTCGTCGTCACCCTGGACAACCCCTCCGACGAGCTTCGCCCCGGTCTCTCGACGACCGCCAAGATCACCACCTCGCACAAGCCGAACGCCCTCACCATCCCCATCCAGGCCCTCGTGCAGCGAGATCTCGAGACCGAAAAGGCCTTCGCCGCCAACGACGGCAAACAACCGACCACCGTCACCGACTCCAGCACAACCAATCGCTCCAAGGCTCAGCCGACCCAGGGTGTCTATCTGCTGGAAACCAAAAACAACAAGCTCCGCGCCATGTTTATTCCTGTCACAACCGGAATCACTGGCGCAACCGACATCGAGGTCCTGACTGGCCTCAAACAAGGTGATGAGATCGTTACCGGACGCTACAAGGTTCTACGCACCCTGAATAGCGGAACGCGAGTCAAAGTAGACAACACGTCAGAGCTTGCAACCTCGGCAAGTACAAGTAACTAGGCTCCTATCAGCAGCTCGCATCTCGAATTAGTGTCGGAGATGCGAGCTGTGGAACCATACTGGACAAGCAAACGTACTATGCTTGGAACGTGCAGCACCCGGAGAATCGGATGTCCCCAGAAGCCGTACTTGATCCCGCCCGTACCAACATCGACGGCCCCCGCGAAGGCGATGTCATCGTCACCGACAACCTTTGGAAGACCTACGAAATGGGCGACCAGCAGGTCCACGCCCTGCGCGGCGTCAACCTCCGCATCCGCCACAACGAGTACGTCGCCATCATGGGACCCTCCGGCTCCGGCAAGTCCACTCTGATGAACCTCATCGGCTGTCTGGACTCCCCATCGCAGGGTAAGTACTGGCTCAACGGCCACGACGTCTCCCAGCTCAACGACGACCAGCTCGCCCGCATCCGCAATAAAGAGATCGGCTTCGTCTTCCAGACCTTCAACCTGCTCGCTCGCGCCACCTCGCTCCACAACGTCGAGCTGCCGCTTATCTACAACGGCACCCCCGCCGCAGAGCGCATCGCCCGCGCCAAGGACGTCCTTGAGTCGGTCAATCTCGGCTCCCGCATGATGCACAAGCCCAACGAGCTTTCGGGCGGCCAGCGCCAACGTGTCGCCATCGCCCGCGCCCTCGTCAACCGCCCCTCCATCATCCTCGCCGACGAGCCGACCGGTAACCTCGACTCCAAAACCGGCGATGAGATCATGGCTCTCTTCGACGATCTGCACGCCAAGGGAAACACCATCGTCCTCGTCACCCACGAGCCTGACATCGCCGAATACGCCCATCGCGTCGTCACCATCCGCGACGGCGTCATCGCGAGCGATCACGTCTCCTCACGCATGCTGAACAAGCAGGACTCGGATAAACACACTAAGAGCAAGCAGAATTAGCCCGTCGCAACCCCAGCGAGACCTTAGCCGTCTAAGATGAGAGTATGGCTATTCTGGGTCGCCACCTGCTTCACCTTGCAACGTTTTCTCTGCTCTTCCTCGCCTCGCTTCCATCACTTGCCGATCCGGCGCGTTTCGACCTGACTGGTCCAAAGGTAGAGGTCCGCGTTACCCGCAGCGGCAAGACCCTCAACATCGACTCCGTCCCCAACCTCCAACCCGGCGACAAGATCTGGATTCATCCCGACCTCCCACCGACCCAGTCTGCCAAGTATCTTCTGATCGTCGCCTTTCTCCGCGGCACCACCAACCCTCCCCCCGACGATTGGTTCACCCGCGCAGAAACCTGGAACAAAAAAGTACGCGAAGAAGGAATCTTCGTCACAGTTCCGGCTGAGGCCCAGCAGGCCATCATCTTTCTCGCCCCGGAGACCGGCGGCGACTTCAGCACCCTTCGCTCCGCCGTCAAAGGACGCCCCGGCATCTTCGTCCGTGCCTCGCAGGACCTCGCTGAGGCCGGCTTCGAGCAGGGCCGCATCGAACGATACCTCGCCCTCATGAAGCAGGTGCCGCCCTCGGACCCGAAGGCGCTCTCCGAGCATTCCACCCTCCTCGCCCGCACCCTCAACCTCAAGCCCAATCCGGACTGCTTCAAGCAGGCCGTCGACATGCAGTACACCTGCCTCACCCAGACCGGCAACCAGACCCTGCTCGACGACGGCCACGGCCAGACGCTAGCGGCAACCATCGCCAACGGCCCCGGCTCCGACCTCATCAACCAGGCCAGCTATACGCAAGCCTTCGGCGCAGGCGTCTATAGCGCCTACGTCGGTGCCATCGTCGATCTCGTCCGTCTCACCAGCACCCTACACACCGCTCAGTATCAGTACATCCCTGCAATCGCCTTCCCTGAAGCGGCAGACCTGAAGCTCCGCCTCAACACACCCCCCTCCTTCCACAACCCCAAGTCCGTCATCGTCATCGGTCTGCCTGCTATCCAGGCCGCGGTGCTGCCGCCGCTTCGTCCGGCTGATCCAAAGTTTGTCACCTGCCTCCTCAAGCCCTCCGTCGTCCTTCCCGTGGAAGGCGCACCCCTCGTCTTCTCAACCGCCTTCGCCCACGACCTCGTGCTCCACATCCAGGGTGCCGACCCCAAAGCCGATCTGTCCCTCACCCCCGATGCCTTCCAGGGTGGCCTGATCATCGCGCACGACCCCGCTCGCCACGCTCTGCCCGACGCCGCTGCCAACCCAACGGCGTCTGCGACGCCCCCAGCACCCGCTCCTACCGCCGTAAACCCGCCGCCCGTTCCCGTGATTCCGCCCGGATCGAACGAAATTATCGGCACCGTCAGCGGTTTCTGGGGCTTCGATCCCTTCACCGGACCCACGCTGCGCCTCCAGAACACCCCCGGCAAGGATTGGAAGATCACCACCACCGACAACCTCATCATCGGACGCGAAAACCACCTCGATCTCTCCTCTACCGGCACCGCCTGCATCAACACCATCACGCTGGATGGAACATCCGGCAAGGACGCCGAGGTCAAGTGGAAGGACGCCGACAAGTCCGAGCACGTCGAAGCCACCCTGGCCCTCAAATCCACCGACCCCGGCGCTCTGCATCTCTCCGTCAAGCAGTATGGCGATCCCACTCCAGCCACCGTCTCGACGGAAAGCTTCACCGAGCCCGCAAAGCTTACCGACCTCCAGATCCACGCCGGAGACACCTCTGCGACCCTCACCGGCGTCAGTCTCAACCAGGTCAAAGCACTTACGCTCGATAAGCTGACCTTCACCCCGGCTCCAGACGCGCCCTCTCCCGAGAGCGCATCCGACTCTGGTACTACCGCGCTTCAGCTCCAGCTTCCCGCCGGAAGCCCCGCACCGAAGCTAAAGCCCGGCGACAAGCTCACCGCAAGCATCACCCTCAAAGATGGCCGCACCCTTACGCTCCCCGTTACCATAGCGCCTTCCCGGCCCACCGTCACCCTGCTCAACAAGAACATCGCAGCCGCCCCGAAGTCTCCCATACAGCTCGTCAATCGGGACGACTTGCCGGTCGATCAGCAGATCACGTTCTCCCTCAAGTCCGCAGCTAACTTCCCCCGCACCGGCCAGATCGAGATTGCGAACGCCGACGAGAGCCTCCACTCCACGCTCTCTGTCGCCTCCGGAACCCTTGTCCTGCAAAACCCGCACACCCTCCTCGCGACGCTCGACCCGCTCAAGACCTTCGGCACATCCGCCTTTGGCCCCCTGCGCCTGCGTCCCGTCTCCCCCGACGGCGTAGACGGCGACTGGCTGCCTCTGGCTACCCTGGTACGCCTGCCTGCCCTCACCACCCTGCACTGCTTCGCCGATCCCGGCAAGCCCTGCACCCTGGCTGGCAACAATCTCTTCCTGCTCGACAGCATCTCCACCGATGTAGCCTTCACCAACCCGACCGATGTCCCCGAAGGCTTCGTCGGCACATCAATCCCCATGCCTCACCCTGTCGGCGGCACCTTCTACATCCGCCTCCGCGACGACCCAGATGGCGTCAACCTCGTCAAGCTGCCCATCACCTCTGAAAAGATCACGCCACCACCGGCACCGGCCGATCCCGCAGCAGCGACACCTTCGACCACGGCTCCGGCCGCTCCACCAAGCGAGGAATAGAGAATCTCTATAGAAATTATTTTTGTATTGCAATTAGAGCAGCACTTCTGAACCTCTCTATGAGGCCAAAAAGTACTCTCCGATCGCTCTCAAGAATGTTCCACGTGGAACATTTTGGCCCGTTTCGGTGTTCCACGTGGAACATTTCTGGCTAAAAGAGGTCTCTTTGCAGCTGTTTTGCGGCTGCTTTTGAGCCGGTTTTATGGCATTTTCAGTGGTTTTATTTCACTTTTGGGGATTGACAAAAGGCACCCGCAGAAGGGGTGCCTTTTTCATTAAGGATTATTTTCAGGAGCCTATTTGCCTTCAGCTTCGAGGCTCTGTTGCAGCTTGCTGTGCTTCCGGCTGTAGGTAAAGTAGACCACCAGCCCAATGATCAGCCAGACCACCAGCCGCACCCAGTTCCATACCCCGAGCTTGTACATCATATAGCCGTTGAAGAAGATGCCAAGGATGGGCACCAGCGGGACAAACGGAGTTTTGAATGGCCGTGCACGATCCGGGTCCGTCTTGCGCAACACAATGATGGCGATGCAGACGATGACGAAGGCGAGCAGCGTGCCGATGTTCACCATCTTGCCGATGTCATCGATAGGAGTGATGCTGCCGACGACCGCAGCCAGGGCGCCTGCGAGGATCGTTCCTTTCCAGGGCGTGCGAAACCTGGGGTGAATGTCGCCGAAGAACTTGCGTGGCAGCAGGCCGTCGTGCGCCATCGCATAGAGTACGCGGCTCTGACCGAGAAGCATGACCAGCATGACGCTGGTGAGCCCGGCGAGCGCGCCTATGGTAATAATGTTCGAGGCCCAGGCAAGGTTGTGGTCGAGGAAGGCGCGAGAGATCGGCGCTTCGATGTTGACCTCGCGCCACGGCACCATGCCGGTGAGTACGGCGGCCACGCCGATATAGAGCAGCGTACAGATCGTCAACGACACAATGATGCCAATAGGAAGATCGCGCTGCGGGTTCTTGGCTTCCTGCGCTGTCGTCGAGACGGCGTCAAAGCCGATGTAGGAGAAGAAAACCAGCCCGGCGGCGAGACCGATGCCGCCAACACCGAAGGGTGCGAAGGTATGCCAGTCGGTCCCCCAGTTGCCCTTGGTCACATAGTGCGATCCAAAGCCAAGGACGAAGAGGACGATGGCAATTTTCGTCGTGACGATGGCCCCGTTGAACTTCGCGCTCTCCTGAATGCCGATGACAAGAATCACCGTAATGACCAGCGCAATCAGGAAGGCCGGAACATTGATGCCGATCTCCATCCCAAACAGATGCGGCGCGTTGAGTAGAGCGTGGGCCTGGGTGGTCAGCGCAGCCGGATGCGCGGCCTTAAGAGCGTCCATCGCATCGCTGAAGGCTCCCGTTCCGGGAACCATGCCGGGGTGTGCTGCCAACACCATCTTCCGCGCAACCGTGTCAGTCGCCTGCCGCAGCCCCGTCCAATGGTCGTAGGCCAGCCATAACGGGAACTTCAGGTGGAAGATATTCAGCACCTCTACGAAATTATTCGACCATCCGGAGCTTACGGTGCTTGCACCCATCGCGTATTCGAGCGTAAGGTCCCAGCCGATGATCCAGGCGATCAGCTCGCCGAGCGTTGCGTACGCATAGGTGTAGGCGCTACCGGCGAGCGGAATCATTGCCGCGAACTCCGCGTAGCAAAGACCCGCGAACGCGCAGCCAAGGCCGCTGAGGACGAAGGACAACATAAGAGCCGGCCCTGCTGTCTTCGCACCAAGGCCGCTAAGAACAAAGATGCCCGCGCCGATAACCGCGCCGATGCCAAGCATCGTCAACTGTACCGGACCGAGCACTCGTTCGAGCGTCCCAGCGCCTTTTTCATTGGCCTCGGCCGTCATGTCGTTCAGTGACTTTTTGGCAAACAGATTTCCCATGCGCGCTCTTATCTCCCTACTTTTCTTAATTCTCTTGAACTGAAACTTTACCTGCGCCTAACCTCTTTGACCACAGCAGATATACGGGCACTCCAAGCAAAACGATGATCAGGCCCGGCCAGGTGTATTGAGGTTTGTAACGCAAGAGTACAACACAAATCCACGTTGCCATCACGATATACAACGCCGGCAGTACCGGATATCCGAATGCCTTGTAGGGCCTGGGAGCATCAGGCTGTGTCCGACGCAACACAAACAGTCCCGTAATCGTCAAGATATAAAAGATCAGCACGGCGAAGATCACGTAGTCCAGCAACTGCCCATAACTTCCCGAGAGGCATAACAGACACGTCCACGCCCATTGCACCCAAAGCGAGTTTACCGGTGTCTTCGAGCGCTCGCTCAACTTGCCCACTGACTTGAAGAACAGCCCGTCGCGGCTCATCGCATAGTACACGCGAGCACCGGCCAGCAGCATCCCGTTGACGCAGCCGAAGGTGGATAGCAGGATGGCCGCCGCCATCAGCTTCGCGCCAACGCCGCTAAAGGCTTGCTCCATCACCGCCGTTGCAACCCGGTCCTGCGCGGCGAATTGAATTCCCCGCCCTGCGATGGTCGCCGCGGCAGGATCGCCCGACATCGGTAGCACGCTGAGATAGACGAAGTTGCAGAGGACATAGAGCAGCAGCACGACCCCGGTGCCAATGGCCAGCGACAAGGGCAGGTTGCGCTTCGGGTTGCGAATCTCGCCCGCGGTAAAGGTTACGTTGTTCCATGCATCGGAGGAGAAGAGCGAGCCGACCTGGACGACGGCGACGATTGTCAGCATGCCTACGTATGCCGTTGGGCCACCGACACCGACTTGCACCGCGTGGAGCGTATGCCACTCGGCACCGGCCCAGAATGCGTGCCATCCTGCTCCGAAGTTTGCGATCACCGCAGCCGCATTCTTCGCGAAGACACCGACCAGTACCACTGCGGCGAGCGCCAGCACCTTTGCAGAGGTGAAGATGTTTTGCACCAGCGAGCCGAACTTCACGCCCAGCGTATTGAGGATCGTCAACAGGGTGATGACGACGATGGCTGCGAGATTGGCTGTATTCAGGCCGAGGTCCATGTTTCCGAGCACCATCGGGCCGACGTGCCATGGCGGAACGTGTCCGATATGCCAGAGCCATCGTTGCGCGGAGACGCTGGGGAAGAAGACGCCGAGAAATTTTCCGAAGGCGACGCCGACGGCCGCAATCGTACCGGTCTGGATGACGAGGAAGAGGGTCCAGCCGTACAGGAATCCCCAGAGTGGGCCGAGAGCCTCACGCAGATAGACGTACTGGCCACCTGCTTTGGGCATCATTGCGGCAAGTTCGCCGTAGCTGAGCGCGCCGATGATCGTCATGACGGCGGTGACGAGCCACGCTGCGATGAGGAGTGCGGGAGAACCGACCGCTCGGGACATATCGGCCGAGACGATGAAGATGCCTGACCCGATCATCGAGCCCATGACGATGGCCGTCGCTGAAAACAGCCCCATCTCCTGCACGAACTGTGGCGCTGCCGCTTTGCTCTCTGGTCTTGAAGGATTCACGTATCGTCAAACCTACCGTAAAATTTGGAGAAAGTCTCTTGCTACCTTTTCGATCGGCTCCCCGGATATAAACAACGCGCTGATTACCGCGACGGAGTCCGCTCCGGCCTCGATCACGCTCCGGGCGTTTTCACGGGTAATGCCACCGATTGCGACGAGGGGCCGAGCCGTCAAAGCACGGGCGCGGCGCACTCCTTCGAGGCCGACGACCGGCTCGGCGTCGAGCTTGGTGCCGGTTGCGAAGACTGGGCCTATGGCGATGTAGTCGGCGGTGCTGGTGTTTGCGAGGCGTACCTGCTCGTCGGTGTGGGTTGAGACGCCGACCCAGCGGGTTGTGCCTACGACGCGGCGGGCGTCCTCGGTTGGGAGATCGCCCTGACCGACGTGAACGCCGTCCCAGCCTGCGAGGACGGCGAGGTCGGAGCGGTCGTTGAGGATCAATCGGCAGTTCGCACCATTCAGGGCTTCACGAATCGCAGCGGCATTGCGCAGTACTGCTTGCGGCCCGGCGGCCTTATCGCGATACTGTAGCAGGGTTACTCCAGCGGCGTGCATTGCCTCGACATAGTGCGTCAGTGCGACGCCGCGTGCTTCTAACAGCCCGGCGTCCAATATCGGATACAACACGGGGAACCGCGCCGCGCTGAACAAGCCTAGCTCTGCCCCTGCCGCTCGAAGAATCGCTCCATGAACTTCGTATCGAATTTGCCCGAACGGAACTCTTCATCGGCGAAGATCTTCTGGTGCAACGGAATCGTCGTATGGATACCCTGCACGACAAACTGGCTTAGAGCGCGCTGCATCTTGTTCATGGCCTCTTCGCGATCCTTGCCGTGGCAGATGAGCTTCGCGATCAGCGAGTCGTAGTACGGCGGGACGACGCCCTCCGCGTACTGGGCTGTATCGACGCGGACGCCGTTGCCGCCGGGGATGTTGTAGGCCGTGATCTTTCCTGCGCTGGGAGTGAATTTCTCCGGGTGCTCGGCGTTGATGCGGCACTCGATAGCGTGGCCGTTAATTGTGACCGGCTTGGTTACGATATCGGAGAGCTTCTCGCCAGCGGCGATGCGGAGCTGTGCTTTAACGAGATCGATCCCTGTAACCATTTCGGTGACACAATGCTCCACCTGAATGCGGGTGTTCATCTCGATGAAGTAGATCTTGCCGTCCTCGTCCATCAGGAACTCGATGGTGCCGGCGTTCCAGTAGCCGATGTCCTTCAAGGAGCGCTGGATGGTCTTGCCAAGCTCTTCGCGGAGCTTGGGGGTGACCTGAAGGCTTGGAGCCTCTTCGATGAGCTTCTGGTGGCGGCGCTGGATGGAGCATTCGCGTTCGCCGAGACTCATGACGTTGCCGTGCTCGTCGGCTAGCACCTGAAACTCGATGTGGCGCGGGCGCTCGATGAACTTCTCCATGTAGAGGTCGCCGTTGCCGAAGGCGTTGGCAGCTTCCTGCGACGCCTGTTGGTAGAGGCCGGGCAGTTCGGCGGCGTTGCGGCAGATGCGCATGCCGCGTCCGCCGCCACCGGCGACGGCCTTGAGGATGACCGGATAGCCGACGCTCTTTGCCCAATCGAGGGCCTCGCCCTCGCTCTCGATCACGCCGTCTGAGCCGGGCAAGATCGGCACCTTGGCCTTCTTCATCGTCTGGCGCGCGGTGGACTTTTCGCCCATCATGCGCGTGACCTCCGGAGGAGGCCCGATGAATTTAATGTTGGAGGCGCGGCAGACCTCGGCGAAGTTCGCGTTTTCGCTCAGCAGGCCGTAGCCGGGGTGGATCGCGTCGACATCGGCGATCTCCGCTGCGGAGATAACGGCGGGGACGTTGAGATAGCTCTCGCTCGAGCGAGGCGGGCCGATGCAGATCGCCTCATCGGCGAAGCGGACGTGCAGCGAGTTGCGGTCGGCCTCGCTGTACACGGCGACCGTGCGAATCCCCATCTCCTTGCACGCGCTGATGACGCGCAGTGCAATCTCCCCGCGATTGGCAATCAATACCTTACGAAACATGAATACCGAAACCTTCCATCATTCCCGTTCCTGGCGAGCAGCGGAGTATGCGGATCCGCCGCTTTGTTCTTTTGCGAAGCTCGATGACTAAGTCGCGCGTATCGCGAACAACGACTGGCCGTACTCGACTGGCTGGCCACTTGAAGCGATCCGCTTCACGACCTCGCCGGCGACGTCGGACTCGATCTCGTTCATCAGCTTCATCGCCTCGATGATGCAGAGTACCTGGCCGACCTCGACGATATCGCCAACCTTCACGAAGGCGGGAGCTCCAGGCGACGGCGACTCGTAGAAGGTTCCGACGATCGGCGACTTCACCTCGTGCAGCTTTTCTTCCGGCGCAACAGCAACGGGAGCAGCGGCAGGCGCGCTCGGAGCAGCAGCGGAAGGAGCCGAAGCCATCAACCGGCTCAACTGCGCCATGTCGATACCCGCTGATGCTACAGCAGGTTCGCCCGCAAACTTAATCCGCATCTTCAGGTCTGTGCGTTCGACATCGAACTCCGCGATGCCATTCGCCTTCAGGAACTCGACCAGCTCCCGTAGCTCATTCATGTTATTCCCGTCCATCCCATCTCTTCCCGTGCCGTCAGGCGGCACTCGTTCGGTCTCCACTACAACTGAATCCATGCCTTGGGACTTGGCGTAAGAACCTCGCCGCCCGTGGCCGTCACTAAAACCATATCCTCAATTCGCAATCCAAATCGACCCGGGATATAAATACCCGGTTCGATGGTGATGACCATGCCTTCGGCCAGCGGCTGTGTCTGCTTCGCCGCAAGCCTGGGCCCCTCGTGAATCTCAAGACCCACGCCATGGCCCGTGGAATGAGTAAAGAACCGGTCGAGCTTTGCCCTTCGCAGGACACTTCGTGCCGCCTCATCCACATCGCCTGCCGTCACACCAGGAGCAACCACCGCAACTGCTGCCTCCTGCGCTTCCAGCACCGCATCATACGCTTCGTGCTCACCCGGTAAGGCATTACCCATGTGAACGGTGCGCGTCATGTCACTACAGTACCCGTCGAGAATAACACCGAAGTCGAGGGTCACAAATCCCTGCCGGGGTAGCTTTGCTGTCGTTGCGTGACCATGCGGCAGGGCAGACCGCTCTCCGCTCGCGACGATTGTGTCGAACGACATCCCCTCGGCCCCAGCCAGACGAGCCTGATGCTCGAGCTCGGCCGCGACTGCAATCTCTGTCATACCGGGCTCGATGATGCTCAGCATCTGGTCGAAGAGGCTGCATCCAAGCGCAGCCGCGACACGCATGCGGCTGATCTCATCCGCGTCCTTGACCTCGCGCAGAGCCGCAACCAGCGCCCCCACTGGATGGAAGAGGCTTCGCCGCACCTTGGAGGTGACTGCCTTTCGCATCGCCTCAAGAGCAGCGACGGTCGTATGGGCTGCATCGAAGCCGCAGCGCTGGATACCGGCGCGCTCGATCCACTCGCAGGCTGCTGTTACGGCGGGTTTCTTTTCGATTACGACGCGGGTTCCTGCTGCCTCGGCCTTTGCCTGCGCGGTATAGCGCCCATCTGTAAAGAGGACGGCACGGTTCCCGGTCAGGACGAGCGCTGCATTTGATCCTGTGAAGCCGGATACATAGCGCACATCGGGCAGATGGGTGACCAGCAGAGCGTCTACCTTCGCAGCGGTGGCAGCCTTCACCGCGTTCTTCTTCCTATTGCCTAAAGTCATCTCTTGAATTCTACCCAACACGAGCTCATCTTCACCCGGTATCATGTCGTATGAGCGGTATTCTCCACGATCAGCCGTCGCGCACGCAGCAACGGTTGACGTCACGCATCAGCCGACGCGACTTTTTAGCCGGTGCCGGCGCCATTGCTGCCGGGCTCAGCATCGATGCCGGATTGATCGCTCGCCACGAGATCGAATTTACGCATCGCACCCTGAATATTGCTAGGCTACCCGAGGCATTTCACGGCTTCCGCATCGCCCAGATCAGCGACATCCATCTCGAAGAGTTTACTGAGTCGACTTTCCTTCGCATTGCGATCCATCGGCTCAACAAACTTGCACCGGATCTTGTCCTGCTGACCGGCGACTTCGCTTCGTATGGACCGTTGTCGCATGCCTTTTCGCTTCGGGCCATTGAGCGTTGCGCGGAGCTGTTGAAAAAGCTTGTATGTCCCCTGCGCTATGCCGTTCTTGGCAACCATGATGCCAATATCGGTTCGCCTTTCGTCGTCCGGACGCTTAGCGAGAGTGGGCTTCCGGTATTGGTCAATCAGCATGTTCCGATCGAGCGGAATGGACAGCGATTCTGGCTCTGTGGGCTTGATGATGCAGGCACAAGCAATCCTATCCTTGACCTTGCCGTGCCGCGAGACCCGGATGGGCCGGTGGTGCTGATGTGCCACGAGCCTGACTATGCCGATGAGGTTATCCGCCATCCACGTGGCCCTCTGGTCGATGTGATGCTCTCCGGCCACTCCCATGGAGGACAGGTGCGACTTCCCTTCCTAGGGCCTATGGTGCTGCCGCCTATGGGTAAGAAGTATGTTGAGGGGCTTTTTCACTTCAACCAGATGCAGCTCTACGTTAACCGCGGTCTTGGGACGGTCGGACTGCCGTTCCGGTTCAACTGTCCGCCTGAGATCACGCTGTTTACTCTTCAGCCAGCGTAGAAATCTCCGGATGCCGACTCTTGAATTGGGCAATATCGTGAAAATGATATTGAAAATAAAGCGTGCTGAAGAAGAGCGTCATCCACGGGCTCAGGTGTAGCCCCACGTTGTCCTTCTCATTGAAGTAACGCTGCATATCTCTGCGAAAAACAAAAACGCCTGCAAACACAATCCCAAAAAATGCAATAGAAACCCCTGCGTCCACCGCAGATGATAGCTTTCCACCACGAGTAAAAGCCCAGATTAGGAACGCCATCAAAGACGCACCGATATACCAATAAAGCGCCGTACTCCGCTTATCAACACTTCGGAGCCAGCCTGCCTGTATAAAAGACCAGGCGTCGACCACGTTAAACAGGGACCAAGGCTCTCGATGGAAATGGCCCCATAAAGCTTGCTCTACTATGGTCGCGATTAAAAGCCATCCCCAGTGCAGAGACAGTACCGCAGGCAGCGCTCGTGAAGCTTGCGATTTTTCGACGGACACTCTATCGTGCCCGGGCTACTGGTTTTTTTTGCTTGGGCACCACGGTGATTGGAGTTGCCGGAGTCTTCACGCCGCTCTTCTCATCCATCCAGGAGTCCAGCAGGCTTTTGCGGAAGCGCCAGCGGTTGCCCAGCTTGAATGCGGGGATGAAGCCCTCGGACGCGTATCGGTACAGCGTGTCTCCACTGATGCCGAGATAGTCCGACGCCTGCCGGATATCCATCACCTCGCGCGTCGCTATCTGTGCTAAGCCAGCCATCGGAGCCCTCCTGCAACACCCTCTTTGTACCCTCTTTTTCGGAGGCTGGCAAGACTTATCTCCTGCGTTAACAGCAACCTGATAACTCTGGCTTCAACGTTTTCGCCACCATTCCGAGCGGAGCGGCGTTCCACGGACGACCTCCGTCGGTCTTCCCGGCTCGGGCGTCCACAGTGGGATTCCGCGCTCATCCGCCAGCTCGAAGACTCGCTCAATAGGCTGTCTCCAGGCGTGCAGGGCGAGGTCAAACAGGCCCCAGTGGATCGGTAGAAACAGCCCGTGTCCGCCCAGAGCCTCAAATACTTTGACTGCGCCGTCCGGCCCCAGGTGAATGTCCTTCCAGAGATCGTTATAGGCGCCAATCTCCAGCATCGTCAGGTCGAACGGCCCATATGTCCGCCCGATCTCGGCGAATCCGTCCCACCAGCCGGAGTCGGCGCCGTAGTACACGGTATGTTTTGCTCCTTTTAGGACGAAGGACGACCAGAGCGTCTCGAAGCGGTTGGAGAGGCTGCGTCCGGAGAAGTGGCGGGCTGGCAACGCCGTCACCTGGCAGCCTGCGACCGTTACGCTCTCGGTCCAGTCCAACTCCGTGAGGCGGTTCGCGGCGACACCAAACGCGCGGAGCAACCGGCCTACATTGAGCGAAGTAACCCACCGTGCGTCCGCGATCGGACCAAGCCGTGCCAGCCGTTGGATGGTGCTTTTGCCGAGATGATCGTAGTGATCGTGCGAGATCAGCACGATGTCGATCTTTGGGAGGTCCTCCAGACGCAAGGGAGCGGGGAAAAAACGCTTCGGTCCCATCCACCGGATGGGGGAGGCGCGTTGGTCCCAGACGGGATCGATCAGCACGCGCACGTCGTCGATCTCCAACAGCAGCGACGAATGCCCCATCCAGGTCACACGAAGACCACTCTCGGTTGGAGTCTGATAGAGGGTTGCGTCTGTGGTGAACGGCCCGAGGGGTATCGCCGGGACTCTCTCTTCCTTGTTCGACAGATAGAGCGGAAGGACCTTGACCATCATCCGCAACCCACCGACTACGACATCCACCGGGTTCAAGAACTTGCTCCCGGCCTTGCGCGCCCGCTGCAACATCGTCATACCTTAAGGATGCCATGAGCGGCGGCGATTCATCATGCAGGTGTATGGCGACGACGCATACCGACCCTTCCTGCTTTCCGCTTGCAAAGTGGCACCGACTGTTACAGACTGGTGAAGTTACCCCCAAATTTAACTGCACGGAGCCCAGTAACATGAGCCTCACCCGTCGTGTTTTTATCCAGCGCATCGCCCAGGCGGGCGGATACGCTGCTGCCTTCTCGACCATGCAAGCTCTCGGTCTCATGCCTGCTGTCGGTGTATCGTCGCTTCCGCAGCTCCCCGCAGACTTCGGCAAGGGAAAAAAGGTTGTCATTCTCGGCGCTGGTATCGCCGGTCTTACCTCCGCGTATGAGCTGCGCAAGGCGGGCTTCGACTGTACGATTCTTGAGGCCCGGAACCGCCCCGGCGGCCGCAGCTGGTCGGTTCGCAACGGCACGAAGGTGGAGTTCACTGACGGCACGGTGCAGGAGTGTAGCTGGGAAGGCGACGGCTACCTCAACGCTGGTCCCGCGCGTATTCCTTCCATCCACAAACATCTGCTCAACTACTGCCATGAGCTCGGCGTGCCGCTTGAGGTTGAGGTCAACGCCTCGCGCTCCGCTCTTATGCAATCGCCTGCGCTCAATGGCGGCAAGGCTGTCGAGCAGAGGCAGGTCGTCTACGACACGCACGGCTATCTCGCCGAGCTCCTCAGCAAAGCCATTCATAAGCACACTCTCGACGACGAGCTCTCCAAGGAAGATCTAACTCGACTCTCCGACTTCCTGAAGAACTTCGGAGATCTCGATGCCAACGGCAAGTACACGGGCACCACGCGCGCCGGCTTTACGACCCCACGAGGCGCGGGGCCTGCAAAAGAAGTTCTGCATAAGCCACTCAAGCTCTCTGAGCTGCTCGCCGCCGACTTCTCCACGGGAGAGCTCTACGAGGACCAGATCGACTGGCAGCCCACCATGTTCCAACCCATTGGCGGCATGGATCGCATCGGCTATGGCTTTGCTCGTGCACTCCCGGCCGACATGATCCTTTATGACTGTCCCGTCACTGAGATCACGACCTCGGACACCGGCGTCACCATCGTCTACACGAAGTCTGGCGCTCCGCAAACTCTTGCTGCCGACTTCTGCATCTGCACCATGCCCATCTCTGTCCTCGACAAGACAAAGAACAACTTCTCTGCCGAGACCAAAAAGGCTTTCAGTGGCATACCCATGGCTGAGCTGTATAAGATCGCATGGGAGTCGCCCCGCTTCTGGGAGAAGGACAACAATATCTACGGCGGCATCTCCTTCCTTAAGGAAAGCCCGGTCGATCTGGTGTGGTACCCCACCCACAAGCTCTTCTCGCCGACCGGCGTTCTCGTCGCGGGTTTCGGCGGTGAGCGTAACCCTTTCACTGGAAAAACCACCCCGTTTGGCTCGCTTCCCTCCACTGAAGCCAAGCTCGCCGCATCTCGCAACGCCGTCGAGACTCTGCACCCCGGCAAGTCCAGCCAGCTCACCAAACCTATCTACGTCGACTGGACCCGGATTCCCTATTCGCTTGGCTGCTTCGCCAACAATCATCTTGCTGGCACTGAATCCGCCTACGCCCAGCTTGAAAAGCCCCAGGGGCAGACCTACCTTGCCGGAGACTATCTCTCACACCTGGTCGGTTGGCAGGAGGGGGCAATCCTATCCGCTCACCATGCCATCGCGCGCATTGCCACCAAGATGAAGGGTTAATCTCTCACTCGAACGTGCCGCTCAGTAGCCCAGCTCTTGAGCGGCACGTTCTGTGCCTTCAACACGCGCACGAATCTTTTGGAAGGCTGTCTCTCGCGCAGTGGATGTGTCATCGGCAAAGGGTGCAAAGCCACAGTCATCGGTAGTTCCGAGTTGTCCGGCAGGCAGGAAAGATGCTGCTTCCAGCACGCGGTCGTAGACCTGATCCGCCGTCTCAACGACTGAGTTAATGGGATCGATGACTCCGATGAACACCAGATGCTCCGGCTTCGTAAGCTGGCCGACGCGTTGCAAGACGTGCTTCCTGTTCGGCTCGCTGGCCATCTGGAGATAGAATTTCCCAACGTTCAATTGAAACAACTCGGGCAGCAGACCGGCATAGTCCACGTCTGCACTGTGCGTGGAGTCGTGATCGCCGCCCGGGCAGACATGCACGCCGATCCTGCGGCGCTCGTCCGCATTGAACCGATCCAGCACCTGATTGTTGAGCGCAACGAAGCTACGCAACAGGTTCCCGGATGGATCGAGCTTTAGCGAGAGACGCCCCTCGGTAAAGTCAATCTGCACCGTTGCCGCGCCAGCATCGAGTGCGCCCCGAATATCGGCCTCGGCTTCGTTGAGGAGATCAGCGGTGAATGCCTCCCGCGAATACCCCGGCAGCTCCTGCGCCGGATAGAGCAGGCTGAGTGCTGATGCGGAGATGACAGCCTGCTTTACTGGACGCTGTGTATAGGATCGTGCAGCCTTCAGGTAGCTGTCGGCATGTACCCCATAGCGAAACGGCCCACCGGTCAATCGAGGCAACTGACGCGTGTGACCATCTGCAAACGGGATGACGACGCCGTCCGCGGCAAGATTTTCGATGCCGGTCAGCGGATACGTCGCGAAGCTGGGCTTCGTCTGCTCGCCATCGGTCAGGACCGGCGAACCGGTTGCTTCGAGTCGCGTAATCGTGTCGCGAAGCGCTTCGCTCGACGCCTGATCGAGCACGTCTTGTGCGACCTTGCCTGCCTGAAACGCTACGATCGCTTCAAGCAAGGCTTGAGGGCGAGGAATACTGCCAATTGGTTCGGTGGGAATCGCCATGCCGAAAACCTATCGGCACGTGGGTAGAGGGCGCAACCAACTTTCGGTTGATTTTGCAGACAAGCAACACGGCTGCTCTATCTCCGAGTCAGTCCCGCGATCATCTCCGCAAACTCCGGCCACTCGGCACAAAGTTTTTCTCGGCTTCCTTCGGCATAGTCCTCGAACTCGAACCCTGGGCTCACCGTACACCCCATCAGCGCCCAGCTTCCACCGGCCCGCAATCGCGACCCCTGCCATACACTTCGCTCCACCACTACCTGCGGCCGTTCACCCAACGCTAGATCGTTCCCGATCACGACTACCCGACCGCTCCCGTCCGACAGTAGTTGCAGCATCTCCACGGCATCGCCCAGATAGAAATGAAATACCTCATCGCTCTTCAGCCGATGCATCTCGCTGAACGTTCCCGGCTCCAGCAGGTAATAGATCGCCGTTCCCGTCCGCCGCGCTCCTGCGTATCGCTCATTGGAAAATCCCGACGCGGCTATCGTTTCTGTGGCCTCATATGTCCGCACAAACCATCCACCCTCGCGCGGATGTGGCACCAGCCCCAGTAACTTCTTCACTTCGTCTGCGGTCATCGCTTTCCTCTCAGCTATGCTGTAGCTTACCGTCCATTGTTAACCTAACGTGAAAAGGAAAGACCCGTTGCCCTTACGCACCCGTCTCGAACGATACTTCCGCTTTGCCGCGCTCCGCACCAACTGGCGTACCGAGACCCTGGCAGGCCTCACCACCTTCATCACGATGGCCTACATCATCTTCGTGAACCCCGCCATCCTGTCGCAAACCGGCATGCCGATCGCTGCTGTCACCGCTGCCACCTGCCTCTGCGCGGGCTTTGGCTCCATTCTCATGGGAGCGCTCGCCAACTATCCCCTTGCCCTCGCACCTGGCATGGGGCTCAACGCTTATTTCACCTACACCGTCGTCAAAAAAATGGGCATCCCCTGGCAGGCCGCGCTTGGCGCCGTCTTCCTCTCGGGCGTCATTTTTCTTCTGCTGACCTTTAGCGGCATCCGCCAGCGGCTCGTCTCTGCCATCCCGCACCAACTCCACGCGGCTGTCGGTGGAGGCATCGGCCTCTTCATTGCCTTCATCGGATTCCGTAACGCGGGCATCATCGTTCCCAACGCCGCTACCCTCGTCACGCTCGGTAACGTCCGCGCTCCGCAGACTGCTCTTGCTCTCTTTGGCTTGCTCCTCATCGCTACGCTTCAGGTGTTGCGCGTTCGGGCTTCGATGCTCATCGGTGTCCTGGGGACGATGCTTCTCGGCGTCCTTGTGCACCAGGTTCACTGGGCTCCGGCTCCGTTTTCCCTTACCGCCATCCGTGCCACCGCCCTTCATCTCGACATCTCCGGAGCACTCCATATTGGCGGCTTCGAGATCGTCTTCGTCTTCCTCTTCGTCGATCTCTTCGACAACATCGGCACGCTCGTCGCAGTCACCCAGCGCGCCGGACTCATCGACGAAAACCACTCCATCCCCCGCCTCAACCGTATTTTCTTTGCTGATGCCGCTGCTACCGTCGTCGGCTCGCTGGCCGGAACCAGCAGCGTCACCAGCTACGTCGAGTCCGCCACCGGAGTAGCCGCTGGAGGCCGCACCGGCGTCACCGCCATCGTGACAGGATTGCTCTTTCTCGCCGCACTGTTTGTAGCCCCACTCGTCGGAGCCATTCCTGTCTTCGCCACCTCTCCAGCTCTGATTCTTGTAGGCGGATTGATGATGACCGGCCTCGGGACGATCGAATGGGATGTCCCGTCCATCGCTATCCCCGCCTTCCTCACGGTCGCGACCATTCCGCTCACCTGGTCTATCGCCGACGGCCTCAGCTTCGGGCTCACCAGCTACGCTGCTCTCCAGCTTCTCGGCGGTAAAGCTCGCCGTCAGGACTGGATGCTCTATCTTCTCGCTCTCCTCTTTCTGCTCCGCTTCCTCTACCTCGCCCACGGTTAAAGGATGAGGGGCGCATCGTCATCGATGCGCCCCTTCATTTCATCCGCCACCAGCTACTTGCTTAGGCTCGGCGCAGGGCGCTTCTGTAGCGCAGAAGCACTACCAGCCGGACCCGCACCCGAGGCTACACCATCCAACTCCGCCTGGAACGCCACAATCTGCTTCAGCGTCTCATACGGAATCGCATTGATCGGCAGGATGTGGCCGTTGACCACCAGGAGCGGGGTCTGGTCCACGCCCGCGTCTTCTCCCAGCTTGATCTGCTTGTTCAACTCATCCTTTGCTGCCTGTGTCGCCGCGCATGTCGCAACCGCTGCCGGGTCCTGGCCTGCTTTGGTTACCGCCGCTGCCAGCGTCTTGTCGGTGTCCTCCGCGGTCAGCGCTCCCTGCGTGTCGAACACTGCCTGCGCATACGTGAAGAACGCATCGCTGTTCTTCTTCGCGACACACACGCCATACGCCGCAGCCTTATATGCCTCTGGATGGATCGACGACAGCGGGAAGTTCTCATACACGACGCGGGCGTTCGGGAAGTCCTTCACGAGCTGATCCATGACGCCCTGCGCCTCTTTGCAATGCGGGCACTGGAGGTCGGAGAACTCCACCAGCAGCAGGTCCTTACTCGCCGAGCCACGCGTTGGGCCATCTGCCCGCTCCTGCAATGTCTTCCGCAGCTCTGCAAACGGCGTCGCGCCAAAGTTCACCACGCCATCCGCGATCGCGTGCTTACCGTCCGGCATTACATAGAACGCCGTCGATTGGACCTTGGCGTTCGCTGCCTTCTCGGAGACGAACACCGTCACCTTGCTCACACCCGGCGCAGCCGTCGTCTGGATTCCTGCGACCCTCCAGGTGCGATTCGAGTCATAACCCCATAACGCGCGCAGAAAGCTGTTGACCGTGTCCACCGTTGGGGTGGTCGCCGTAAAGTACTTCGGATTGACCGCCGGAAACGGGTCGACCGGAGCCTTCTGATCGTCCAGCTTCTGCAACTGTAGAGGAGCCGCAGGGGCCGCTGCCGGTTTCGCTCCAGCCGCCGCCTGCGCGACCGCCATCATTCCCGTACCCAAGATGCATCCCGCCAGAACCACGCTCGAAACTGCCTGCTTCACTATCAAGAAACCATCCTTCCGCTGCCGCTTTCCGCGTACAGCCAATCCGTATTCACCTGCACTCATTAGACCTGAACCTTCACCGCAATAGGAAATCGTCGGCCCATGCCGAACGATTTTCGCGTCACCTTCAGCACGGGAGCCGCCTGCTGCCGCTTGTACTCACTCCGCTCGACCAGCTTCAACACCGAACGTACGAGCCCGACCTCGACACCCCGCTCACGGGCAATCTGCTCCGCTGAAAGATACCGCTCCACATACGCCTCGAGTATCGGGTCCAGGACCTCGTAGGGCGGCAGCGAGTCCGTATCCATCTGTCCCGGGCGCAGCTCGGCCGATGGCGGCTTCTCAATCGTCGCCCGCGGAATCACCTCGCGTTCACGATTCGCATACTCGCTCAGCTTGTATACTCGCGTCTTCATCACATCGCCGATCACCGCCAGCGCGCCGACCATGTCGCCGTACAGCGTGCAGTAGCCTGTCGACATCTCGCTCTTGTTGCCCGTCGTCAGGACAAGCGCGCCGAACTTGTTCGACAGAGCCATCAGCAACCCGCCGCGAATCCGCGACTGTAGATTCTCCTCGGCCAGCCCGAATGGCGTTCCGGCAAACAACGGCTCGAGCGTCGTTTGATACTGTTCAAACACATCATGGATCGGCAGCATCTCCAGCCTGATGCCGAGGTTCGCCGCCAGCGCGTGCGCATCGTCCTTCGAGCCATCGGAGGAGTATTCGCTCGGCATCCCGATGCCCATTACATTCTCCGCGCCCAATGCCTCTACGGCAATCGCCGCCACCAGAGCCGAGTCGATGCCGCCGCTCAATCCCACCAACGCCTTGCTGAAGCCACACTTCTGCACGTAGTCGCGCGTTCCCAGCACCAGCGCGTCCCAGGTCGCGGCGATCTCATCGCCCAAGACGGATGCCGCTCCAGAAGCCGCATTCGTATCGAAGTAAACCAGATCCTCCGCGAACGACGCGCCTCGCGCCATCACACGTCCGTCCGGAGCGATCACCAGCGACGATCCATCGAAGATCAAACTGTCGTTTCCGCCGACCTGATTGACCATCGCCACGATCGCGCCATGACGTTGCGCCAGCGCCGCCAGCATCTCCTCGCGCACCTGCCGCTTGCACTGCCAGTACGGCGACGCCGAGATATTCAGGATGACCCGTGGAGAGCTCGAATTCCACCGCTGCATCAGCTTCTCCACCGGATCGAGCGGATAAAAGCGCCGCGCCCAGAAGCCTTTGTCGTTCCACGCATCTTCGCAGATCGTGATCGCCAGAGCTTGCTCTCCCACTGAAGTCAATGACTGCTCCGCCGCCGGATCGAAGTACCGTTGCTCATCGAAGACGTCATAGAAGGGCAGCAGCATCTTCTGCTGCACGAAGCTCACCTTACCGCCGCGCAGCAGCACCGCCACATTCCGCACATGCTTACCTTCAGCCGAATTCGCAGGCATCACCGTCCCGCACAGGATCGCCGTTGCTCCTGGAGTCGCGGTCCACGCCGCCAGCTCCGCGACGGCTTGATCGGCACGCGCCAGAAATGCAGCCTTCTCCAGGAAATCCGCAGGAGGGTAGCCGCACACCGAAAGCTCGGGGAAGACCGCAAGCTCTGCGCCAGCCTCGGCTGCTTGCAGTGCATAGTCAAGAATCTTCGCTGTATTTCCGCTAAAGTCCCCTACCGTGGGGTTGATCTGGGCCAGTGCAATCTTCACAGTTCCAGTCTATCGCCTGTGGCCGCTCAGGAGCCTGTCCCGCTGAAGACCACGCCGATCGTCCGCACCAGAATCTTCACGTCGAGCCACACCGTCCAATTCTCCACGTAGGCTGAATCGAGCGAGATATAGCTGTCGAACGAAGGGTCCTGCCGTGCTTCCACCTGCCACAGGCCAGTGATGCCCGGCAGCACATCGAGCCGCCGCAGGTGCGACAGGTCGTACTGCTCCACCTCGGCCGCAATCGGGGGCCGCGGCCCCACCAGACTCATATCGCCCCGCACCACATTATAAAACTGAGGCAATTCGTCGAGTGAGTACTTCCGAAGAATCCGCCCAACCTTCGTCACCCGGGGATCATCCGCAATCTTGAACAGCACGCCCTCGCGCTCGTTCATATGCTCGAGATCGGCCTTCAAACTATCTGCATCCGGCACCATCGTCCGGAACTTGAAACAGGTAAACGTTCGTCCCTTGCGTCCGATTCGGGCCGCACGATAGAAGATCGGACCCGGAGAATCGATACGGATCGCAATCGCGATCGCCAGGAGCAGCGGAGAGGCCACAGCCAGAGCAATCCCCGACAGGGTTAGGTCAAGCACTCTCTTGAACAGGAACGCACCCAGCGGGAAGTCTCGGCGGTGCAGCGGAATCGTCGGAAACTGGCCGATATACTCGATCGGTGCATTCCAGGCCAACCCGTCATACAGATCCGGAACCACGCGCACATCAATTCCCGCCGCCCGCGCTCCTTCGACCAGATTGATGACCAGCTTCTTCTCTGCCGGGACCGAAAAAAAGATCTCGTCGACAAAGAGCGATCGTGCCAGTGAAAGGCAGTTCCGGACATCGCCGATCACATCCGCATCGCCCGACTCGGCCTCATGCTCTGTCAGCGCGACAAATCCCTTGAACCGGAAGCCCATGTGCTGTAACGACTCGAGATGGTTGCGCAGCGCATGAGCCACCCGGCCCGCCCCGACGATCAGGACATTCCGCGTCTCCAGCCCCTCCTTGTAGCGGCTATACACCATTCGCCGCCAAATGGCCCGGCGTGCGCAGAGCAACCCCGCCGTCAGCACCACCATCATCATCACCACCGCGCGCGACATTACCAGTCCACGCGAGAGGTAGAGCGTTCCGCACAGCAGCAGCCCCGCCACCAGCGCCGATTGCAGCGTCATACGCTGCTCATGCAGGCCGCCCCGGTTTTGGATCGGACCATACAATCCATACGAACGAGAGAACAGGATCAGGCACAGCGCATACCACGCCATGTACAACATCAATATCCGGGGAGAGCTCCACTCCAGTGGATGATCGACCTTCATCCCTTCGAGATACGCCGGCAGAATCACCCGTATTCGAATAGCCACAATGCCGGCAACCATGGCCGTCAACAGGTCGAGAGAGGCCCACACCAGGCTTGTAACAGACGGCCTCCGAAATATCCCAAAGACCGCAGAGCCGCGACTCGCGGCGCCCGCCGTTCTTCTCCTGCCCGAGATAATGACCTGTTGCAGGTAATCCGGTGTCGCCATCGTGCCAACCTCTTCTAAAAATCTTCAGGATCGCGCTGTCGGCAGGGCGTCAAAATCTCCCCATGCCTTCATCGTCGAGTCTGATCCGTCAAACCCACCTTCTCAACGGAAGTTAGTAAACATGATTAGAGTACTTAGAGTCAGGAACTTCTCATTGTTATACTTGGGCAAGTAACCATTCGCTCGTACACTTTAGTAACTTGATTCGGAAATATGTTGAGAACTATATCTCATTTAGGAATTAGAGTGCGCTTCGACCCAACTTTAGTCTGACCCAAACGAAAACTCCGCTGCTCATTCTATGAGACTTACGTCACTTCCGAGATGGGGATTAGTTTAGGCCGGAAGCACTAATTCGTCCAGTGTTAAAAACTCTTTCAGTATCTCATCGTCGCTTTGTTCCATTTCTTCCATCGTACCGAAAAAGTGCGCCTTCCCTTGATGGAGAAAAACGACCCGGTCCGCCAGTTTCTTTGCGAACCGCATGTCATGGGTGACTACGATGCTGGTGAGATGCAATTGTTGCTTCAAACGTTCGATCAGGTCGCCCAGAAGATGCCCCATCAGCGGATCGACCATCGTCGTTGGCTCATCGTACAGGATCGCCTCCGGCTGTGCCGCCAGCGCCCGTGCAATGGCCACCGACCGCTTCATCCCTGTCGACAGGTCCGATGGCAGCAGATTGTCCATCCCTGCCACCCCTACCATCTCCAGCAACCCCTTCACCACCTGAAAGATCTGCTCCTCGCCCAACTCCCCTCGCTCCCGCAGTGGAAACGCCACATTCTCTCCCACTGTAATCGAGTCGAATAGAGCCCCGTTCTGGAAGACCATCGTGACCTTCCGCCGGATCGTCTGCAACTGCCGCTCGTTGAAGCCGCAGATATCCTCTCCCGCCACCCGAATCATCCCGCGATCCGGCTTCAGAAATCCCAGCAGCATCTGTAAGGATACGGACTTACCCACGCCGCTTCGCCCGAGAATGCACAGCGTCTCTCCCGGATTCACGCAGAAGCTCACATCTTCGAGCACCACAAAGTCGCCAAACGCCTTCGACACCTTTTCGAAGGAGATATACGACCCCGGCTTATTCTTCACATCCGGAATATCGTCCGCCGCGGCCTCGTTTTGAGCCGCAGCCTGCTCCATGAACTCCTCCATCATGGGAGCCACGTCCTCGGACACATCCTCCGTCAGCGGCGAATGCTCGTCCGTCTCCGAACCGATCGTGCTTGCGGGTTCCGGGTTATGCTCTCCCTCTTCCGGGGCACGCTGCTTGTGCAGCATCTCCTGTTTCCGCTCGTCCTGCTCTGCCATTCGCCGACCTCACACTTCCATCCTATGATGCATTGACTGCCGCCCACTGTCTCTCGGCCTCGGCAAACTCCTCCGGGGTATTCAAGTTGGCAAACATCGAGCCATCGTTCCAGGAACGGTTCAGAAACACCTCATCCGCGCGCTTGCTCTGAGCCTCTGCCAGCATTCTTCCCGCCTCCTCCAGCATCGGAAACAGTTTGAACTCGCCCCGCTCCACTGCACGCTGGACAAATGGCGTCACCTCTTGATGCAAGAGGCAAAGCGTCGGCTGAGGCCGTCCGTCCACCGTAAACATCGCCACCCGCGCAGCGCTCGTTGCGACGATCTCCGCGACCCAACCCGCCAGAAAGTCCGCAGTCACAAACGGGACATCCACCGGCAGAATCAAACTCCACGTCGAACGCAAGTGCAGCAGGGCCGCTTCGATCCCACCCAGCGGCCCACACCCCGGATGCACGTCCGCCACCAGCGGCCCGAACGCCGCTAGCTGCTCGTTGCCGCTCAGAATATGCACGTCCGCGCATACCAGCCGCAGTTTCTCGGCCGCGTGCTGCACCAGCGGCCTCCCTGCCAGCTCCAGAAGAGCCTTGTCCCGCCCCATCCGCGAGCTCTTTCCCCCGGCCAGCACATATCCGCTGACCTCGGCAGCCACCATCAGCTCAGCCCACCCAGAAACCGCACGATCGACTCAATCCCCCGATGAAAGTTCGCCAAGTGGAACTTCTCGTTCGGCGCATGCAGATTGTCGTCCGGCAACCCGAACCCCATCAGCACCGTAGGCACTTTGAGGTTGCGCACGAAGTCGCCTACAACCGGGATTGACCCGCCGCCGCGCACGAACACCGTCTCCTTGCCGAAGACCTCCCGCATGGCGTCCGTCGCGGCCTTCACATAGACGTTATCCGTACTCACCACAATCGGGTCGCCTGCGTGGATCAGCCGCACCTCCAGCTCAATCCCCTTCGGGCAAAGTGATTCGACGAACGCCTCGTACTGGGCGAAGCTCTCCGCCGGTGTCATGTCGGGGACCAGCCGCAGGCTCACCTTCGCCAGCGCCTTTGCCGGGATCACTGTCTTTGCGCCAGCACCCGTAAACCCTCCCGGCATGCCATGCACATCGAGCGTCGGCCTCGCCCAGGTCCGCTCCATCACGCTGTATCCCGGCTCGCCGGTCAGCTCCACTGAGCCCACCTCGGTCTCCCGGTAGTGCTCTTCGTCGAACGGCAGCGCTGCCCATGCCTTCAACTCATCCGCCGTCGGCTTTTGGACCTTGTCATAGAAGCCTGGGATCAAAATCTTCCCATCCTCGTCCTTCAGCTTGGCAATCACCTGCGCCAGAGCCACAAACGGGTTTGGAGCCGCCCCGCCATACATCCCCGAGTGCAGATCCGTCCGCGCTCCGCGAGCCTCGATCTCCGTATAGATCATCCCGCGCAACCCGACGCACAGGGTCGGCAGCTCCGGCGCAAACATCTCCGTGTCGGACACCAACGCCACATCCGCCTTGAGCGCCGCGCCGTGCTCCCGCAGGTAGTTCGCGATTCCCTCCCCGCCAACCTCCTCCTCGCCCTCGAGGATCACCCGCACATTCACCGGCAGTTCTCCGCCGCCCACCGAAAACAAGGACTCCAGTGCCTTTACGTGCATCCACATCTGGCCCTTGTCGTCGACTGCGCCGCGCGCATACAGATTGCCGTCTCGCTCCGTTGGCTCGAATGGCGGCGTCTTCCACTCATCCAGCGGATCGGGCGGTTGCACATCGTAGTGTCCGTAGCAGAGCACCGTTGGCTTCGGCGTTCCATCTGCCGCAGGCGCCGCGCCCAGCCATTCCGCGTACACCAGCGGATGTCCGATCCGACCTGGCACCAGCACCGCAGGACCCTCGCTGGCAGCGATCATCCGCTCCTCCTCCGAGGTCTCGATCAGCCGGACATTCTCCATGCCGATCCGCTTCAGTTCTGTCGCACAAAAGACGGCCGCCTGCCGCACATCATCCACATGCTCCGGCAGCGTCGACACCGAAGGAATCCGCAAGAGCGCCTTCAACTCATCGACAAACCGCGTCTTGTTCTCCCGCGCAAATCCAATCGCCGCTTCTACCTGCCCCATAACATCCTCTTCCTTCCGCTACTGTTACCGTTCTCTTTCAAACTTACAAAAACTGTCATCCTGAGCGAAGCCGAAGGACCTGCGTTTGTCCTTGCCTGTTCTTCATCCAACAAACTACCGCTTCGGCTGTTGCCCCGGTAACCAAGCCGGCTTGAAATCACTCGTCGCCAGCCACTCGATCGGCTGCACGAGCGATTGGATCGCCGACGTCATAAACTCCACATCCAGATGCGCCAGATCGTCATTTGGTTGGTGGTAGGTCGGTGGCACACCCCATCCCGCAGCGGTATGCGCGACGACACCTTCCAAAGCCAACTGGTAGTTATCCGACCGCTCGAAGAAATGCTCCTCCGGATACGGGTCCGGCCCCAGCTTTGCCCCATGCTCCTTCAATGTTGGCCCTAGATTCGACCGGTCCCATCCCGTTAGCAGCAGCGTGTCCTTCGGCATCTTCGGGTCCTGATTGCCGATCATCTCGAACTCGAGATTCGTCACGAGATCCTTAACCGGCACCGGCGGGTGCTTGCCAAAGTACTCCGAGCCCAGCTCCCCTGCCTCTTCGCTTCCGTAGCAGACAAAGAGAATGCTGCGCTTTGGCCTTGGTCCGGCCGTCAGCGCGTGCGCCAGCTCCATCACTGCTGTCGTTCCGCTGGCGTCGTCGTTCGCACCGTTATAGATCGCATCGCCATTGACCGGCGCGCCAACGCCTAGGTGGTCCAGATGGGCAGACAGCAGAATCGTTCCGCTGGAGGGGTCGCTGCCTGCGAGAAAGCCAATCGCGTTGAAGGTCTTCCGGGGCTTTGTCTCGACATGCAGTATCAGCGTAGCCGCCTCGCCATCGTGAACGCTGTCCAGCTTTTTTGCGGCAGCCTCGCTGATCGCCGCCAGCGTCGGCTCCGATGTTCCCTCGTCGTCCTTCAACCGAACCGGCACCATCGTCTTGCCCCCGATCCTCTGGAAAAACCTCTGCGTCGAGTTGTTCCGAGGCACGATCACCATCCCGGCACCAGATCTGCTCAGAGATCTGAACAGCTTCCGTGTATCGCCGTCCCTTGGCATATCTGTAATTAAGACGACCGCTCCCTTTGTGACCGCTGTACTTCCCACTTGCGTGGCCACTACCCGCTGAATTGGTCCTACCACTACCATTCCTGATGAAAAGAGCAGATCCATATCCTGTCCCTCCGTCAGTACAACCTTCCCGGCCCCGATCGCTGCCTTTCCATCCAATATCGGCGCGACGACGTCGGCGCTCTGAATATAGCCCGTCATTCCAGGAGCCGGGGTCAGTCCATAGCCTCGAAACTGCGATGCGACATAGGTCGCCGTCAGCTCTTCATCGCGGCTCGCGCTGCCCCGCCCGGCCAGCACGTCGCTTGCCAGAAACTCCTCGTGCGCCAACACCCACTCCGGCTTCACCGTCCAGGTGAAGGGCTTTGGGGCTGCTGATTGCGCCGACTGTGCGGAAACAGAGCCCACTTGCGCCATCATAAGTAGTCCCAGGCCCTGCACCAGCAGGCTCTTCGAAGCTCTGACCATCGCCATCATCGTTCTCTTTCCTCGTTGCTTCTTTTCTGATTCAATTGAACTAGCCACGCTCATCCTAATCGACTCGCTCACCCGGTGTCAGAATGTTCCACGTGGAACATCGGTGTTCCACGGTCCAACAGCAGAGTCGTCACGCGCATCAGAGTTTCAAGCGACCAAATCTTGCAGAATGAACAGACAGGCCGAATGACCGATGCAACAACGAATGTAAAAGACGAGAGCCCATGGCGGGAGCGAGTTCGTGCGCTCAAGAATATGCCGCCGGTCCTATACATCCTCTGGGAGTCCGGACCGGGCGTGGTGACATGGGGGCTCCTGCTGCGCGTCGTCGTCGCGGTGCTGCCCTTCGCTATCGCCAAGGTGGCGGCGTTCATCATCCAGGACATCGCGGATGTAATCCGTGGCCAGCATCTTGCGGCTAATTTCTGGTCGCTGGTTATTGCCGAGGTCTCGCTCAATGTGGTTCTGGGGCTGCTAACGCGGGCGATCGACTATACCGATTCGTTATTAGCAAATCGGTACACCCAACACGTGAGCGTGAAGGTGATGGAGCAGGCGGCGCGGCTCGACCTGACTACCTACGAGAATCCGATCTTCTATGACCGGCTGGAACGGGCGCGGGTGCAGGCTACGGACCGGCTGGCAATGATCCAGCAGATGGGACGGCTCTTTCAACAGGTTATTACGACGTTGGTCTTCTCCGCTGCACTGGCGTGGGCGTCGCCCTGGCTGGTGCTGCTACTGGCGCTTGGGGTGCTGCCGTCGTTCCTCGGTGAGACGCACTACGCCTTCCTGGGTTATGCGAAGAACTTTCGGCAGACGACGGCGAAGCGGCAGATGGATTATCTGCGGCAGATGGCTGGAAGCCGCGAGGGCGCGAAAGAGGTCAAGCTCTTCGGCCTGAACAAGTTCTTTACGGAACGCTTCCAGAGGCTGGCCAATCAGATTTATGTAGAAGATGTTGCGCTTTCTCGGGCGAAGCTGATCGTTGGCGGCTTATTGGGGATTATCGGGACGCTTGGGTACTACGGAGCATACGTTTACGTGATCTGGCGGACGCTGCGTGGCGGCTACAATCTCGCGGATTTCACTTTTCTGACCGCCGCGATTCAGCAGGCGAGCTCGAATCTACAGCAGGTCTTCTCGACGGCTTCGGGGATCGCGGATCAGGCGCTCTTTCTTACCGACTTGCTCGCGTTCTTCGAGATGGAGCCGCTGGTGCGTTCGAAGCCGAATGGACTGTCCACGCCTGAGCCGATCAAGCTGGGGTTTGAGTTCAAAAACGTCTCATTCACCTATCCGGGAACGAATCGGACGGTGCTGCACAACTTCAATTTTCACCTGCATCCGGGTGAGCGCATCGCGCTGATTGGCGAGAACGGGCAGGGCAAGACGACAGTCGTCAAGCTCATCACGCGGCTCTACGATCCGACCGAGGGGCAGATCCTGCTGGATGGGGTGGACCTGCGCGAGTACTCGCTGGAAGATCTGCACCGGCATATCGGGGTCATCTTTCAGGACTTCATGCGTTTCGAGATGACAGCTCGGGAGAATATTGCCGTGGGCCGCGTGGATCGTCAGCATCAGCAGGAGGATATCGAGTCCGCCGCGCATAAGAGCCTTGCTGATACGGTAGTCGCGAAGCTAGGCGGCGGCTACGACCAGATGCTCGGGCGACGGTTCGAGGGCGGAGTCGAACTCTCGGGTGGCGAGTGGCAGAAGATTGCTTTGGCTAGGGCGTACCTTCGAGATGCGGACTTGCTGATTCTCGATGAGCCTACTGCGGCGCTTGATGCTCGCAGTGAGCTGGAGGTCTTCGAGCGGTTCGCCGAGTTGACCGAGGGCAAGATGGCGCTGCTGATCTCGCATCGCTTCTCTACGGTGAGGATGGCTGACCGCATCGTCGTGCTTTCGGGCGGCCGCTTGATCGAAGAGGGCAATCATCAGAAGTTGATGGAAAAGGGCGGCCTCTATGCTGAGATGTTCGAGATGCAGGCCGCGAGTTATCGTTAGCCTTTGGCTTCCTCTGCGGAACCTTCTGCCATTTGACTAGCAGGTAACGTTTTCATCGTCACGCTCCAAAGGAAAGGCGTTCATGGCATCTTCGTTCTCTGGCTCCGAGGCTACCGAAATATCCGGGCACCCCGCTCCACTACAGGTTGAGATCCCTACGACTGGCCTGCCGGAGAAGCCCTCTGTCTCTGACGAGCAGCTGCGGACGCATGCCGATACGCTGACCCAGCAGTGGGAGATGCTGCCGCCAGCGAGCAAGGACACCAGCTTTCCGCAACGGTTGAAGGATCTCGCGAAACGACTTGAGCTGCGGCTGCGTGTCTGCCGTCGCAATGCATCGCTGAAGGAGTTGACGCCGCAGTTGGAGCTGCTCGAGAGCACGCGCATGCTGGAGTCGGTGTTGGTGTCAGCAGAGGCCGCGACCAGCACGTTGTTGCGACTGCCGCATATCCGCATCGCCAGTGTGACGAGCGATATTCCGCGCGTGATCGGAGTGGCTGAAGGATACCTGGCAGCAGCGCAAGGCATCTGGTCGCCCGAATCGTTGACTGTGTATGTGCAGCGGGCGCAGGTGAGCGAGCCGTTGCTGTTGCAGGAGATCAGCGTGCTGCCAGTCGCGTTGAAGCTGGCGCAGCTTGAATTTATTCTCGACTGCGCGGACGCCGCATTTGCAGCGGGAGAGCTGCCGCCGATCGAGCAATCGCCGTTCTCCGCGCCGCTGCACAGTCTCCGTCGTCTGAACCAGTTCGAATGGAACAAGGTGCTTGAACCATTGATTGCGTATCAGGCGATCCTGTGCGAAGACCCGGCGGGCGTGTTCGCGTCGATGGAGGAGGAGACGCGGAACACCTACTATCTGCGCGTCTCCGAGCTGGCACAGCATGCCGATATGAGCGAGGTTGAGACGGCACAGGCCGCGTTGGAGATGGCGCGCTCGGCGAGGGCGTTTCAAGATCCAGATCCGCGTCGACACTGGCGGCAGCAGCATATCGGCTTCTATCTGCTTGCCGAGGGACTGACGCGACTTCGGCAGCGAATCGGCTATCACGCACCGCCGGTCGAACGGATGCGAACGTTTCTTCGTCAGAACAATGAGGACGTATACATCCTCGGAATTTTTGTTCTGTCGGTCATCCTGATCTTCGCGTTGATTGCACCGCTGGTGCCTCATCATGCATTCTGGCCGGTGATCTTTGCTCTGCTGCTGGCGCTGCTGCCAGCGACGCAGGGCGCGGTCGATCTCGTGAACAGCAGTGTGTCAGCGTTCTTCAAAGCGGAGGCGCTACCTAAGCTTGATTTTTTGAAGACGATTCCGGCAGAGGCAACTACGCTCGTGGTGGTGCCGACGCTTCTGTTGAATGAATTACAGGTGCGCGAGTTATTCGAAGAGCTGGAGGCGCGGTACCTGTCGAATCAGGACCCGAATCTGCACTTCGGGCTGCTGACCGATCTGCCGGACAGCAGCTCCAAGCCTTCGCCAGAGGATCGGGATTCGCTGGTGTTGCTTGCAGTGCAGTGTGTGAACGAGTTGAACGCGAAGTATGGGCATCAGCGCGGCGGTGCGTTTTTGCTGCTGCATCGGTATCGCGCCTTCAATGCGCGACAGGGCGTGTGGATGGGATGGGAGCGCAAGCGAGGCAAGCTGCTTGATCTGAACAAGCTGCTGCTGCGCGACTTCGACAGCTTTCCGGTGAAGGCGGGGCCGCTCGAAGTGCTGAACGATATTCGCTATGTGATTACACTGGACTCCGATACACAGTTGCCGCGGGGTACGGCGGCGCGGATGATTGGAACGCTGGCGCATCCTCTGAACCAGGGCATTATTGATCCGAAGCTGCGTGTGGTGACGCATGGCTACGGCATTCTGCAGCCGCGTGTGGGTGTGAGTGTAGCGTCGGCGTCGCGGTCGCGATTGGCGGCGATCTACTCTGGTGAGACGGGCTTCGATATCTACACGCGCGCGGTGTCGGATGTGTACCAGGATCTCTTCGGTGAAGGCATCTTTACGGGCAAGGGGATCTATGAGGTCAGCGTATTGCATGAGGTGCTGAACCGCCGCTTTCCGAAGAATGCGCTGCTGTCGCACGACCTGATCGAAGGCGCGTACGTGCGGGCGGGACTGGTGACGGATATCGAGGTGATCGACGATTATCCGTCGCGCTATGCGGCGCATGCGCGGCGTAAACATCGGTGGGTGCGTGGCGACTGGCAGATTACGCAATGGCTCTTCGGGCGCGTACCGGATGAGTCGGGCAGGCTGGTGCAGAATCCCATCAGCACGATCTCGCGATGGAAGATCTTCGACAATCTGCGCCGGTCGCTGGTCGAGCCGGTGACGTTTTTGCTGCTGGTGTTCGGGTGGTTCTTTCTGCCGGGCGGAGCGCTTTACTGGACGATCGCCGTGCTGGTGTTGTTGCTGCTGCCGAGCCTGGTGCAGTTCGGCTTCAACATAGGGCGGGCGCTACTGAAGTTGAGCTTTGGAACGGCTCATGATGGCGTATCGACGCTGTGGGGATCGCTGGGATTCTCGCTGATCAACCTGGCGTTTTTGCCGCACCAGATGCTGCTTTCGATCGATGCGATTGCGCGGTCGACGGTGCGACGGTTCGTTTCGGGCAAGCGGTTGTTGGAGTGGGAGACGGCGGCACAGGCAGAGTCGGGCAAGACGCGCTCTTCGCTTGATCTTTATCTGCAACTGTCGCCGGTGGTTGCGGCGTTGATTGCTGGTGGACTATATCTTGCGCATCGCCATTCTGTGTTGCGGACGCTTGTCCCTGCTGCGCCGGTGTTGCTGGTGTGGGCTATTGCTCCACTGCTGGTGCGATGGCTGGACTCGTTGCCGCGGAAGCAAGAGGGGCCGCTCTCTGCGTCGGATGCATTCTTCCTGCGGCAGCAGGCGTTGTTGATCTGGCGCTACTTCTCGGAGTTCGGCGATGCGAAGAACCATTGGCTGATTCCGGATAATGTCGAAGAAAAAGGTATGTTCCAGGTGCGCAAGCTGTCGCCGACGAATCTTGGGATGCTGTTCAATGCCCGTCAGGCGGCGTATGAGTTTGGGTTCCTTACGCTGCCGGAGTTTGCGGAGGCATCACTCGGCACGCTCGATACCTATGACAAGCTCGAGAAGCAGCATGGGCATATCTACAACTGGTACGACATCGAGACGTTGAAGGCGGTGCCTCCGTTCACGGTGTCTGCTGTGGATAGTGGGAACCTTGCGGCAGCGCTGTATACGCTGCACACTGGAGCGCTTGATCTGCTGAAGCGGTCTATTTTGACGGCAGATTCGTTCTGCGGGTACGACCAGATGTTGGCTACGGCCGCGGGAAAATCTTCGGCAGTGCAGCCTGTGCACTTGGATCATGCGAGCACGACGAAGATGCGGGCGCGTGTGAAGGCGTTACTGGAACAGCATGTTCGCTCTTCGGATAAGAGCCATGACTGGATCGAGCAAGAGGCTGCGCGGCGGCATGCGGCGTTGACAAGTTTCCTTCATAGCTACACACCGTGGCTGCTGCCGCAGTTCTCTGCTGTGTTCGAGTCGTCGCGGCTGATTGTGCCGAACGCCAGCGACGATGAGGTGCCTTCGCTGGTCGATGCGGCGGAGTATGCGGGGTCGCTCGATGCGCGGTTAGCGGAAGGGCAGAAGGCGCTGGCGGCCGATTCTCCGCTGCATGAACAGGTACGCGATGTGCGCACGCTACTTGCATCGGCGAAGGAGAATCTTGCTCGGCTGCATGCGGATCTCGATGCGATCGCTGCGCGGTCCTACTACTTTGCAGACATCATGGAGTATGGCTTCCTGTTCGTGGAGTCGCGGCAGTTGCTCTCGATTGGGTACGACGGGCCGACGGGCGAGGTCCATTCGGCGTGCTACGACCTGCTGTCGTCGGAGGCGCGGATTGCGAGCTTCCTTGCGGTGGCGAAGGGGGATATTCCGCAGCTATCGTGGTTTAGGTTGGACCGGTCGCATGTGCTGGTGAATGGCCGTGCGGCCCTGCTCTCGTGGACAGGCACGATGTTCGAATACATGATGCCGTCTCTGTGGATGGAGACGTTTCCGAACACGCTAATCTCGCGGTCGCTCGAATCGGCTGTGCGGATTCAACGCGACCATGTGCGCTCTCTGAAGCGCGGCAATATTCCGTGGGGCATCTCGGAGTCTGGCTTTGCGAAGACCGATTCGTTGGGACGGTACGGCTATCAGGCGTGGGGGATTCCGGCGCTGGCGCTGAAGTATGGCGCGGAGGATGGGCCGGTCATTGCGCCCTACTCGACATTTCTTGCGCTGCCGCTGCTCCGCAAGGACGCGCTGGCGAACCTGCGCAAGATGGCGGCGTTAGGCTGGGTGGGTGCGTATGGATTCTATGAGGCGGCGGACTACATCGATGGCAAGGAGCCGCAGTTGGTGCGATCATGGATGGCTCATCATCAGGGGATGAGCCTGCTTGCGCTGCTGAATCTTTTGCGCAACAACATCGTGCAGCGCTGGTTCCATGCGAACCCGCGTGTGCGTGCGGCAGAGTTGCTGCTGCATGAGAAGCCGGTCAGCAAGGACACGCTTAAGGCACTGGCCAAGCATTCGGAGAAGAGCCAGAAGGATGGAGAGATCGAGGCGACTTGAGCGGCTTCAAACTTAAGGAATGTCTGATGAAGTCTCCAGCCTTCCCTCAGTGGCTAAAGCCGCGCTGCAACGGCGGGACTTATGGCGGGACTGAAGTCCCGCCCTTTCAAAGCAGAGCCTTGTGCAGAGATTCCTTAAACGATCCTGACTAAAACGAGACGGCCCGCGATGTGAGAGCATCACGGGCCATCTCGAGTTGCAATAAAGCTTGTAGCTGTTTGCGGCACGGCTGAAGCCGTGCACTTCCAAACAATCCTTCTTAGATAAGCGCTTAGAAGTCTTCGTGGAAGGCGACCTCGCCGGCGACGGCGACCTGATAGGCGGATACGCGCCGTTCAAAGAAGTTGGTCAGCTCTTGCACGTCCTGAAGCTCCATAAAGCCGAAGGGGTTTTTCGAGCCAAAGATGGGCTCCATGCCGAGGCGGACGACACGAGAGTCCGCGACGAACTCGAGGTACTGACGCATGTCGCGGACGGACATGCCGGCGACGCCACCGGAGAGCAGGTCTTCGGCGAACTGAACCTCGCACTCGACGGCCTCCTTCATCATCTCGACGACGTCTGCTTCCATCTTCGCGTCGAAGAGTTCGGGGTGCGAGCCGCGGACGACGCTGACGACCTCGAAGGCAAACTCGAGGTGAGCACTCTCGTCGCGGAAGACCCAGTTGGTGCCTGCTGCGAGACCATTCAACAGACCGCGTGAGCGCAGGAAATAGACGTAGGCGAAAGCGGCGAAGAAGAAGAGGCCCTCGATGCAACCGGCGAAGCAGATGAGGTTGAGGACGAACTGGCGCTGCTCCTCGGGCGTGCGGAGCTCGTCGAGCTGCTGGATGGAGTCCATCCACTTCATGCAGAAGTTCGCCTTCTTGGTGATCGATGGGATGTTCTCGACGGCGGCAAAGGCTGCGGCGCGAGCATCGGGGTCAGGCACGTAGTTGTCGAGCAGTGTCAGATAGAACTGGACATGAACCGCCTCCTCGAAGAGCTGGCGTGAGAGATAGAGCCGTGCTTCGGGCGAGTTGATGTGCTTGTAAAGGTTGAGGACGAGGTTGTTCGAGACGATGGAGTCGCCAGTTGCGAAGAAGGCGACGAGGCGCTGGATGAGGTGGATCTCAGCGGGCGTGAGGCGCGAGCGGAGATCGACGAGATCGGTCGAGAAGTCAACTTCTTCGACCGTCCAAGTGTTTTTAATGCCGTCCTTGAACATCTCGAAGAACGTGGGGTAACGCATGGGCCGCAGGGTGAGCGAGAGGCCTGGGTCGAGGATGGAGCTTGGGGCGTGTGTGGACATGATCTTCTCCGATACAGATTTGCTAGAGGACTTTTACTGGCAGGCTTCGCAGGATTCCGGGTTGTCGAGGGAGCAGCTTACGGCGGCGCTCGCGGTGGGCTGCGCCTGCTCGCGGTTTCCGACGGCGACGGTGGTCTTGGCGATCCTCGTCGCTGGGCGTGAGCGCAGATAGTAGGTCGTCTTGATGCCGCGCTTCCATGCGTACATGTACATGGAGCTGAGGCGTCCGATGTTGGGCGACTCGGCGAAGAGGTTGAGGGACTGGCTCTGGTCGATGAAGGCTCCGCGGTCGGCGGCCATATCGATGAGGCCCTTCATCGGGACCTCCCAGACGGTGCGGTAGATTGCTTTGACTTCGTCGGAGATCTCACTGATTTTTTGGATCGAGCCTTCCGCGAGCTTGATGCGGTTCCGCATGGCCTCAGACCAGATGCCGAGGGCCTTGAGCTCGTTGACGAGGTACTTGTTGATCTGCATGAACTCGCCCGAGAGGGTCTCGCGTTTGAACATGTTGGAGATCTGCGGCTCAATGCACTCGTAGCAGCCGACGATGGAGGCGATGGTCGCGGTAGGCGCGATGGCGATCAGCAGCGAGTTGCGCAGGCCGGTGGTCTTCATGCGCTCGCGCAGCTTCTCCCAGCGAGCGGTGTCCTTCGGGGTGATGCCCCAGAGATCGAACTGGAACTCGCCCTGCGCGGCTCTGGTGTCCTTGAAGGCTGTATGTGGGCCGTGCTTCTCAGCGAGGTCGGCTGAGGCAGAGAGGGCGTGGAAGTAGATCTCCTCCTGAATCCTGGCGGAGAGGGCGCGGGCTTCATCGGAGTCGAAGGGGATGCGGAGCTGGAAGAAGACGTCCTGCAATCCCATGAGGCCAAGACCAACGGGGCGCCAGCGGCTGTTCGAGCTGGCGGCCTGAGGGACTGGGTAGAAGTTGATGTCGATGACGCGGTCAAGCATGGGTACGGCGTGACGCACGGTCGCAGCGAGCTTCTCGAAGTCGAATACACCGTCGGTGAGATGGCGGGAGAGGTTGACCGAGCCGAGGTTACAGACAGCGGTTTCGGCGTTTGAGGTGACCTCGGTGATCTCGGTGCAGAGGTTCGAGAGGTGGACGACGTTCTCCGGCAGGCCGGTCTGGTTGCACTTGATGTTGCAGGCGTCCTTGAAGACCATCCAGCCGTTGCCGGTCTCGGCGAGTGTGCGCATCATGCGAGCGTAGAGATCGCGCGCCTTGACCTGGCGGCTGAAGAGCTTCTTCTCTTCGGCCTCGACGTATGCCTTCTCGAATGCCTCGCCGTAGAGGTCGGTGAGATGAGGGACATCCTTCGGGTCGAAGAGCGACCAGATGCCGTCCTCGTCCGAGCGGCGCATGAAGAGGTCGGGAATCCAGTTGGCGAGGTTGAGGTTGTAGGTACGGCGAGCGGCGTCTCCGGTGTTGTCACGCATCTCGAGGAAGCTGTCGATGTCGGCGTGCCAGGGCTCAAGATAGACACAGCAGGCACCCTTGCGCTTGCCGCCCTGGTTGACGGCGGCGACGGAGGCATCGAGCGTGCGGAGCCAGGGGACGATGCCGTTCGAGAGGCCATTGGTGGCACGGATGAGCGAGCCCTCCGAGCGTACGCGGTGGAAGGCAAGGCCGATGCCACCCGAGAACTTCGAGAGGAGCGCGATCTGCTTGTACGCGTCGTAGATCGAATCGAGCGAGTCGAGCGGCGAATCGAGCAGATAGCAGGAGGACATCTGCGAATGCTTGGTGCCGCTGTTGAAGAGCGTCGGCGAGCTGGGCAGGTAGTCGTGTGAGGCGAGAAGATTGTAGAAGTCGACGGCCTCATTGACGCGAACGGATAAACCGGCCGAGACTCGCATGAAGAAGTACTGCGGAGTCTCCATCACCTGCCGTGTGATGGGGTGCTTCAGCAGATAGCGGTCGTAGACGGTGCGCAGGCCGAAGTACTCGAAGCGGTCGGAGAAGCGGTCGTCGATGGCGCTGTTGAGCTTGCGCGCGTTGGCCGCGACGAAATCCGCAGCATCCTTCGAGACGACGCCCTCGCGGTGGCCAACGTCGATGGACTGCGAGAACGAGTAGATGTTCTGGCCGGCGACTTCCTTCGCAATGGTCGCGAGCAGAAGGCGTGCGGCGAGGCGCGAGTACTCGGGCTCTTCGGCGATGAGCGACGCGGCGGTCTGGATGGAGATAGAGTCGAGCTCGCGTGTGCTGGCTCCATCGAAGAGGCCTCCGATGGTCTTGCTGGCGACGCGGATGGCATCAACGTGGGCCAGGCCATGGCAGCAGCGTTCGACGGCGCGGACGATCTTGTTGACGTCGACGGGCTCGTACTCTCCGCTGCGCTTGCGGACCTGCATCTGGGGCGGCGCTTCGGTCTGGGGAAAGTTGGGATCGAGCTGATTGAGGGTCGTCTGTAGTGTCGCCACGGGGAGGTCCTTTCGCTTCGAGCGGAGACGGAGGATCGCTTGAGACGAAGGCACGTGCAGCGATCACCCGGCCCTCCCCTCGGAGGCGTGTGAATTTCCTTCATGGCAGGTCTTCGGACTTGCAGGCTGCCTACTGGCTCCAGCTTCCCAGTCCGTGACCGGACCAGTGCTGAGGTTGGAGCGTTCGTTCCTGCTAACCGCTGCGGGGCAGTTCCGGAGTTGCACCGGATTCCCTTTTCAACCCGATCCTTCGATCGGGTACCGTGAAGTAAGATGACTATAGCAAGGGCCATACGTCAGGTCAACGACTAGATGTTGGGGTGTCTGTGCAAAAGACCGGTTACTACTCAGGAACGGTCTCGATTTGAAATAAGCACAAAATTTTGCTTTCTGCATCGACCGGAAATGACTTGGAATCATAGCTCGATGCGGAGCTAGACGAGACCCACGCGCCGTCCGAGATTCGAGGTGAAGACGCAGTGGGGATCATATTTGGCCTTGGTCGCGAGCCAGTTATCAAGCGCCGGATACATCGTGCGAAAGGTTGAGGCTTCGACGTAGGAGTCCTTGCCTAGGTAGATGCGGCCGCCGGCATCGAGCACCATCGCATCCAGTCGCCGCAGTAGTGCCGCGGTGTTCCTGCGGATGGGAAAGTCAATTGCAAAGGTGTACCCCTCCTGCGGAAAGGAGAGCACACCACCGCTCTCTTTCCCGAGGCGTTTGAGGACGTTGAGAAAGGGTAGCTCGCCTGAGGAGAGGATCGCAGTCAGGATCTCGCGCATGCGGCTCGGGCCATCCGTGAATGGGATGACAAATTGATACTGAGTGAAGCCGCGACATCCATAGCCACGGTTCCAGCGTGCGATTTTGTCCAGCGGATAGAAGAAGCTCTCATAGTGCCCGATGGGCGCTGCGCTGGCCTGAATACGCTGGATGACCGCGTTTACGAGCCGGATGCTGAGTGGATTGAGCGTGAACTCGGGCAGCTCGAAGGGTACTGTGAGCTTGGGTGGGCCTGAGATCCGTAGCGGATCGGCGGCGAGCTGAGATGGAAGATCATCCAGACTCGCATGATCGCCGAGCGTAAGGACACCTCGACCAAGGTGGGCACCGGTCGCGAGCACGTCGAGGGTTGCTACCGAATAGGGGAAGGTATCGTCATGTTCGTCGAGTGCGGTCAGCATCTCTTCGAGATTGTTCACGCGGATCGATCGTTGATGGAAGTAGGTCGTCTCGATCTTGCGCAGTCGAATGGTCGCGGTGAGGATGACGCCGAGCAGGCCCATGCCGCCAAAGGTCGCCCAGAAGAGGTCCGGGTTCACACTGCGGCTTGCCACGACGACCTCGCCGCTGGCGAGCAGAACGGTCATGGAGTCGACGGAGTTGAGGAAGCAGCCCTGTGCATGGTGGGCCTTGCCGTGAATATCGTTGGCGATGCAGCCGCCCACAGTCACGAACTTTGTCCCCGGCGTAATCATCGGGAACCAGCCACACGGAGCGAAGTCATGGATGATGCGCTCGAGGCTTACGCCTGCCTCGCAGGTGAGCGTGCCGGTATGCTCGTCGAAGCAGAGACAGCGATCTGCACGCGTCATGCCGATCACTTGGCCACCGGCGTTGATGGCACAGTCGCCGTAGCTCCGTCCGAGGCCGCGTGCAATGGTACCGGCCTGGTCAAGCTGTGCTGCGATGTCCGACGAGAAGCCGGGTTCGGTTAGATGGCAATCGACGCGCATGTTCGCGCCCCAGCCGGTGAGGCGCGTACTGGACTCAGCACGCACACGATGAACATCGTAATGGCGCTGCACCATGCTGGCATCCTTTACGAAAGTGTTAGAGGCGTTCGATGACGGCCTTGATGCGCTCCGTGGCCCAGAGGATCTCTTCGCGCTCGATGGTGAGCGGCGGGGCGAGGCGGATGACGTTGCTGTGCGTCTCCTTGCAGAGGACGCCTTCGGTCATGAGGGCCTCGCAGTAGGGGCGCGCTTCAACGTCCAGTTCGAGGGCGATCCAGAGGCCACGGCCACGGATTTCGACAATGTGCGGGCTGTCGATCTGGCGGAGCTGTTCGAGGAAGAATGGACCGAGTTCGGCCGAGCGCTCGACCAGATCTTCATCGACCAATACGGACAGGGCGGCACGGGCGACGGCACAGGCGAGCGGGTTGCCGCCGAAGGTGCTGCCGTGGTCGCCAGGCTGGAAGAGGCCGAGGATGGCACGCGACGAAAGCACTGCGGAGACGGGATAGTAGCCACCGGCGAGCGCCTTGCCGACGATGAGGACGTCAGGCGTGATGCCGTCGTACATATAGGTGAAGAGCTTGCCGGTGCGACCGAGGCCGGACTGGATCTCGTCGGCCATGAGAAGCACGTTGTTCTCGCGACAGATCTCCGCCGCCTCTTTGAGATAGCCGTCGGGCGGGATGAGGACGCCGGCCTCGCCCTGGATGGGTTCGACGAGGAAGGCGCAGGTGTTGGGTGTGATGGCTTTGCGCAGGGCGCCGGCATCGCCAAAGGGAATGACCTTGAAGCCGGGTGCGAAGGGGCCGAAATCAGCGCGGTACTGCTCGTCTGTCGAGAAGCCAACGATGGAGATGGAGCGCCCGTGGAAGTTGTTCGCGCAGACGATGATCTCCGCCTGATTGGCTGGGATGCCCTTCGTCTGGTAGCCCCACTTGCGTGCGGTCTTGAGCGCGGTCTCGACGGCCTCGGTGCCGGAGTTCATGGGCAGCGCCATCTCGAAGCCGGTGAGCTGGTGTAGCTGCTCGTAGAAGAGCGGGAGCTGCTCGTTGCGGAAGGCACGCGAGGTTAGCGTGACCTTGTGCGCCTGATCGAGCATTGCCTGAAGAATCTTCGGATGGCAGTGGCCCTGGTTGACGGCTGAGTAAGCGGCGAGGCAGTCGAGATAGCGCTTGCCGTCTGTGTCGTAGACCCAGACACCACTTCCCCGTTCTATGACCACGTCGAGGGGATGATAGTTATTTGCGCCGAATTGCTCTTCGAGCTCGATATAGTTCGCGGTAAGCACAACACACTCCTGTTCCATCAGCTTGTTATCAAGATCATAAACCGGCTTGGACAACAAATATCAGGCAAGCTCCGGTGATTTGCTGGCGTTGCTGTCGAAGAAAGCCTCAATCTCCTCGAGCGTCTTCCCTTTCGTCTCCGGCAGAAAGAAGCTGGCCGTCAGGAAATAGATGGCAGTGCAGACCGCCCAGAAGAGAAACATTGCATAGTAACCGTAGCGTCCGACGACAGGGAGAAAGACTGCGGCGATAAGCGTTGAAACCCCCTGGTTCAGCAGCAGGCCAATGCCCATGCCGACTGAACGGATACGGGTGGGCATCAGCTCTGAGAGTACCAGCCAGACGACGACGCCGGGGCCGAAGGCATAGGAGGCAATGAAGAGGCCAAGACATGCGGTGATGAGCCAGCCGGTCTGTTCGGCTGGTACCGGCGCATAGGTTGCCTGTTTAATGATGAGCGGTTTGCCATTCGTGGCGGCGAGGGTGACAACTGGATTGGGGTCGTCGTTGCGTACCGTGTCAACCATATCGCCATCGCTTGAACCGGAGTTGTAGACGACGGTGAGGGCCATGGCGTGGCCTTCCATTGCTGGACCAAGAGTTGCTGCATTCACAGGAAAGCTGAGAGCGTTCGACTGGACCGCAGCCTGTACGCGTGGTGCGACGTCGATGCGGCTAGACTCGAAGCGGTAAAAGAGGAAGGAGCCTGTGAGCATTGCGATGACGATACCCGCGGTTCCTGTGCGCAGCAGGAAGCGGCGCCCCTTCTTATCGACGAAGCCAATTGCGGCCAGCGTCATGATGAAGTTCAGCAGCTTGACCGCGACATCGCCCTGCGTAGCGTGCTGCACGCTCATGCCAGCCTGTTTAAGGATAATGACGAGGAAGCCGAGGACCGAGTTGATGCCGGTCGTCTGGTTGAACGAAAGAATGAAACAGGCGAGTACAAAGGGGAAGACGTACTTGCGCTTGAGCAACGAGCCGCGTTCACCCGAGGCTGCCTTCTCTTTTGTATCGGATGCGAGGGCTTCCATCTCGCGCATCTGCAACTGTGCCTGTTCTTCCGGCGTGGAGCGTCGCAAGGAAGCCAGAGCCTCCGCTTTCTTTCCTTTGCGGAAGAGCCAACGCGGGGTTTCGCTCAGAAAAAAGCTGCCGCCAAAGAAGATCAGTCCTGGATAAATGACAGAAAGAAACATGGCGCGCCAGGCGTGGTCCTGTGCCGCGTGAATCAGTGTAGCGTTGCCGGCAGCGGCTTTGATAGCGGCCTCCGCCTGCCCGGTGTAATAGAAGCCGGTAAGCGCGGCGATCACGATGCCGAAGGTGAGCATGAGCTGGAAGATGGTTGTGCCGCGTCCACGGACCTCTGCGCCGAGGCACTCTGCAAGATAGAGTGGCACCACGACGGCGATGACGCCTGCACTGATTCCCTGTAGGAGTCGCCCGAGGAACAAGGGGACGAAGCCGTGGGAGAGCACGATGAGCGCCACGCTTACGACGAATAACAGGCCGCTCAGGATCATCATCTTTTTGCGGCCGATCCAGTCGGCAAGCACGCCCGCGACCAGCGAAGAGAACATGCCGCCGCCGAGAACCGCCGCAACCAGAACAGAGGTTTGCTGAACGGAAAGGTTGATGGTCTTCCCTAAATACAGCAGCGCCGCAGCGATAATGCCGACATCGATACCGTAAAGCAGTCCGCCGAGACCGGCGATGAAAAGGAGAAATCGCCCATAACGAGCGGTATTGACGGAAGTTGCGACCATAGCAATATGGTCGCAGACTTTTCATATTCCTGCATCCTCACTGTTGTAGTGCAATGGCTAACGTGTGATAGCGTGCGGTAGTTTCACTACCTCGGAGCCTGCCATCAGAAACGCGCCCGTGCCGAAGACATAGCTGGTGCCTGCGGAAAACGCTCCCGGAGCGGCACCCACGGGTTGAATGCAACCCAGGCGACCATCCGCATAGATATGCGAGACAAGGCCTTTCCACGCTTTCGCGACCACGGGACCATAGAGGTGCTCGTCCAACACATGATGGTTGATGCCCCACGCAAGCGCGTACACGAAGAAAGCGGAACCGGAGTTCTCCGGCAACGGATAGTCTGCCGCATCCAGAAGGCCGGGACTCCATAGACCGTCTGCGTTTTGAAGCGATGCGATCTTTACGGACATCTCTTTCAGCTTATCGAGGTAGTATGCGCGTCGGGGATCGTTCGCGGGAAGTTCATCGAGGACGCGGACGATTCCGCCCATCACCCAACCGTTTCCGCGTGACCAGAAGATCTTCTTGCCGTTCTTCTCGTGCTTATCAAAGTAGGTTGCATCGCGGAAGAAGAGATGCTCGTCTTTATCCCACAGCAGGTCTGCGGTGATATGCCACTCGTGGGCCATGTAGGTGTCGTACTTTGGATCGCCGGTGATGTGTGAGAGGCCGGCCCATACGGGCGGCGCCATGAAGAGCGCATCGCACCACCACCATACGGACTTGGCAGGATCATCGGGAAGCTGCATGATGCGATCGAACTGTTCGCGGGTCGCGGCGATGCGGATAGGTTCGGGCTTCAACTGATAGAGCGCGAGATAGGACTGTCCGATGGCCTGGTCGTCCGCATGAATCTGTCGCGGGCCTAGTTTCCAGTCATAGTGTTCGGCGACATGTTGGACAGCATCGCGATAGCGATTGTCCTTGAGCGTAGCGGAAGCCAACATAAAGCCGGCGTAGAGTGTCGCGAAGGTCCAGTCCTGGCTTGGAGTATCGACAACTCGTGCCAGTTGCCAGTCGGCGACGCGCTTCATCGCGGCCTTGACGCTCGCAGGGTGCAGATCGCCCGAGAGATTTGTAGCGAGTGGTCCGGGATCGGCTGGCGTATCGCCGGAGGGCGGAGCAGGCGGCTCCCCTGCTACAGCAGTCTGCGTATACGATGCTGTCGAAAGTGATACTGCCAGCAGCATCAGTGCGATGCAGCGCGATCTATGTGCCATGCGGTGTCTTCTCCATCCGAATAAGTTGCTGCGCTCGCCGTTGCCTCTGCTTGCATTGTGAGAGCTGCTACGGTTCGTTCATCATGCCCTTTCGCAGCCGACTCTGGCAAGCCGCTAAATAGGTTGACAGGCTTCAACCGTCCCACTTAGTGTGTACTCCGAACGAAATGCCTAACAGTGATGGAGCTGTAATGATGGGTGCATTGGAAGGTCCAAACCGGCGGCGTTTTCTGCTGGGCAGTGTTGCTGCCGGTGCTGCCACAGTACTTACGAGCGACAGCGTTGCGGCGGCCGAATCAGCTCAGGCGACAGCACTGGATGACCGCAAACATTGGCTGCAACAGGTGCAGCTCGTCTCGGAACCCGTGCTGAAGGCTCTGAACGAGCGAAGCCTCCGTCGCACGATGCCCGTCGAAGCTGCGGTCGGACAGGAGGCGAGCCGCGCAATCGGGACTCACCTTGAAGCACTTGGCCGATTGCTGGCTGGACTTGCACCGTGGCTCGAACTCGAACCGGAGAACGAAGACCCAGTAGAGACATCGCTGCGCAACCGCTATCGTGACTGGGCGCGTGCAGGCATCGCATCGGCGGTCGATCCAGCATCGCCCGACCATATGCGCTTCGGCGACTCCAGCCAGACGCTGGTGGACTCTTCGTTCCTCGCGCTGGCCCTGCTGCGTGCGCCGAAGCAGTTGCTGCACGCGCTTGATGCGAAGACACAGACGCTTCTCGTCGAAGCACTGTTAAAGGAGCGAACGATACTGCCGGGATTCAACAACTGGCTACTGTTTGCTGCGATCAACGAGGCTGCGTTGAAGCTGATGGGCCAGTCGTGGGATCGCATGCGCGTCGACTATGCTCTGCGCGAGCACGCAAGCTGGTATCTCGGCGATGGGACGTATGGGGATGGGCCGCACTTCCACTGGGACTTCTACAACAGCTTCGTTATTCAGCCCTATCTTTTGCAGTTGATGGACACACTCGGCGCAGAGATTCCGACATGGGCCGCGGAGCGCGAAGCGATCCATCAGAGGGCGCGGCGGTATGCAGCCGTGCAGGAGCGCCTCATTAATCCGGATGGAAGTTATCCGGTCCTCGGGCGCTCGACTACTTATCGTTGCGGCGCATTTCATCTACTGGCCGATGTCTCCCGACGCCGCATGTTGCCCGATGATGTAACTCCTGCGCAGGTTCGCTGTGCACTGACAGCCGTGATGCAACGAACCCTTGGAGCCCAAGGGACATTCTCGGCGGATGGATGGTTACAGATTGGCCTTGCGGGTCATCAGCCGAGTCTGGGCGAAGCATACATCTCCACCGGGAGCCTCTATCTATGCAGCGCGGCGTGGCTTCCACTGGGGCTTCCGCCTACGGATCCCTTCTGGTCGGCGCCGCCTGCGCGATGGACATCGCAAAAGATCTGGAGTGGCGAAGACGCGCATGCGGATCATGCTCGCGACGACTAACACTCGAGAGCACGACAAAAACAGAAAGAGAGTCGAAATGACCATCGAACACTTGAATCAAATCTCCCGAGGCACGCTACGCAAATTCTTGAGGGTGGCTGGTATCAGTCTCCTCATCCTGGTTGCGCTCACCTTCAACCAATCACTACAGGCTCAGACATCCCTCGGGCAAATAGCAGGCAACGTCACAGACCCGAGTGGCAGTGCAATCCCCGGCGCGGGCATTACCATCACCAATGTCGGCACAGGTACGACTCGAACCGTCGACAGCGATAGCAGCGGTTTTTATGTAGCCACTAACCTTGCGATCGGCGACTACTCGATTGCGATTGCGAAGACAGGCTTCCGCGGTGAAAAACGCTCAGGGCTTGCGATTATAGCGGACGCTCACTTAACCGCCGACTTTCAGTTACAGGTTGGTGCAACCACGGACACGGTCACGGTCTCTGCGGTTGCCGGTGAGACGCTCAACACGACCAGCGGCGAGCTCGCTCACGTTATCGATACCAAGCAGGTGCAGAACCTTGCGTTGAATGGTCGAAACTACACGCAGCTCATGACGCTCATTCCCGGTGCTGTGGTCACGAATCCCGATATCTTTTCCGTCACGACAAGCCTTGCTTCGAACAACCAAGCCATCAACGGCAATCGCGCCGACTCCGGCAACCTGACGGTCGATGGGGCCTTCAACATGGTGGCCGGCAGCAACGGCAGTCTGATGAACAACGTCGGCGCAGACTTCATCCAGGAGGTCAAGATCGAGACCTCTAACTTTTCCGCTGAGTACGGACGCACCTCGGGCCCTGCCTTCAACATTGTCACCAAGAGCGGCACCAACCAGTTCCACGGCTCAGTCTTTGAATACGTCCGCAACAACATCTTTGATGCGCGGCCATTTTTCTCCGCCACCAAAACAAAACTGGTCTTCAATGACTTCGGCTATGGTGTCGGCGGTCCGATTATCAAGGACAGGCTTTTCTTCTTCGGAGGCGAGGAGTGGAAGCGGTTACGCCAACAGCAGTCGCCCACCGTGCTTACGACTCCCAGCAGCGCCCTGCTCGCGGGAAACTTCGCGGGTGTGGCGCAACTCTATTACCCAGGGACAAAGACACCGATCCCGAACAACAATATTGCGTCTCTTATCACTCCAGATGGAGCCGCCATCGCGGATGTATACAGTGTCGAGAACAAGCTGGGTCAATATACCGATGTGACTGGAGCGTCGAACAACCTGGTAGTTGCTCCTGCTAATCCACTCAATTTTCGAGAAGATATTGTTCGTCTCGACTTTCGTATTAATCAGAAGAACAGCATCTACGGCCGCTGGATCAGCGACCATAATGTTCTGATCGATCCGTTCGGCACCTTCTCGAACACCGGCATTCTGCCGACGACCCCCACACAGCGCAGCCGGCCCGGCCAAAGCTATCTTCTTGCAGAGACCTGGACGATCAGCCCGACCATGATCAACCAGTCGCAGGCAAACTTTAGCTATGCCTCGCAGCATATTCCTCCGGTCGGGGTTGACTGGGAGCGCTCAACCTTCGGCTTCCAGTACAACCGCCTTTACCCGAACGGTGGAACTTATCCGAACGGCATTCCGGCTATGACCCTCTCCGGTACGCCATACGCAGGCGTACAGGGGCCGAACTTCGCACTCAACTCTCCCACCACCGATATACAGGCCGCGGACACGGTCACGATCATCAAAGGCAATCACCTCATCAAAGTGGGAGCGATGGTCGCCCGCGACCGCATCGACCAGAACGGCCGCCCCTACTACACCGGCCAGATCAACTTCAACGCGACCGGCAACCCGAACACCACTGGAAACGCTCTGGCTGACGCCATGCTTGGCTACTTCTCCAGCTATCAGGAAGCCAGTGCCGATCCTACCGGCCACTTCCGCTTCACCCAGCCCGAGGCCTTCGCGCAGGACACCTGGAAGGCTAATCGCAAACTGAGCCTTGAGTACGGTGTTCGCTTTCAGGACATCCTTCCTCTCTACACCCAGGGCAATAACATGGCGAACTTCGTTCCCTCGGTGTACAACCCGGCCACCGCTATTACGGTCAACACCAATGGAACAGTCGTTCCCGGGTCAGGCAATCCTTATGACGGTCTCGTCCGTGCCGGCGACGGCGTTCCTGCCGATCAGCTCAAACGCGTTCCTAACATCAATACCGCTGCCTTCCCGCTCATTCCTACCGGTGCTCCGCGTGGACTGTATACGATTCATGGTGCCTTTGGGCCACGTCTTGGATTCGCTTATTCCGCCAGCGATAAGACAGTCATCCGCGGAGGTTTCGGCGTCTTCTACTACCGGCCAGAGGGAAATATTACCTTCAGCCAGGTCAACATCCAGCCCTTCCTCTCCATCTCCGAGTTCGATAACGGTAATCTCAGCACGCTCGGTACGGGCACTGCAAACAACAAGAGTCTTCAGGGAAGCATCAACGCGATTGATTCCAACATGAAGAACCCTTACATCGACCAGTTCAGCCTCGGCGTGCAACAGCAGTTGCCGCACGGCATGTTGCTGGAGACGACATATGTGGGCAACGTTGGACATCATCAGATACGGCAGCCCAACATCAACTTCCCGAACCTTGCCTCGGTCGCCGCTAACCCGACTTACAGCTCAAACTACTTCAACCCTTACAAGGGATTCGGAGCAATCACTCAGGCACGCAGCGACTCTAACTCCAACTACAACGCCCTACAAGCTTACCTCTCCAAACGCACCGGCGAGGTTACCTTTACTGTCGGTTATACCTTTGCCAAGGCTCTGGGAGATTCTCAAAGTAACGGCGTCACGCTGGAGAACTGGCAGAACCTTAACTACAACTATGGAGAGACCAACATCGACCGCAAACATGCCTTCGTCTCGACCGTGGTGTGGGCCTTGCCAACCTTCCATGACCATAACCTCCTTATGCGCGAGACCATCGGCGGAGTACAGATCAGCGCTGTAATTCGTGTGCAGAGTGGGTCGTTCTATACTGTCACCGGCAATACCTCGACCGGCAGCCGTCGGGCCAGTTACCTCGGCGGAAATATCTACGCTAAGGGCAATCGCTTTATCCTTCCCAGCCATCAGGCGCAATGGCTCAACCCGGCTGCCTTCAGTGCAGCTCCGAATGGCAGCTTTGGATCGGCAGGCGTGGGGAGCGTTGTTCTACCAAGCCTGCAACAGGCGGATACGACCTTGTCCAAGATCTTTGGCCTTGGCGGACGCGTCCAGTTCAAACTACAGGCCGATGCCTTCAATGTCCTGAACCATACCAACTACAGCGCTCTGAATACGACAGCAACGGCTGGTGCCTCCTTCGGGCGACTCAACGGTGCCTATCCTCCACGGCAGATGCAGTTCGGAGCGAAGATCATCTTCTAATAAGCACTTCATAGCGAAACCAATGGCGGTAGAAGGGATCATTCCTTCTACCGCCATTGGTCTTCTGCTCTCAACGCTTAGCGATATTCAGTCGCGAAGTTATCTGCTTCTTTATTCATTGTTGCCGGTGTAGAAGCTCCGCTAAGCAGCATCACGCGATGACGGAAGATCACATCCTTTCCCTGCTCCAGCGTAAAGTTGAGCGCCGGGGCCTTGGGATCGAAGATGTGTTGGCCGAGCGGGTTCGCAGCGAAGAGGCCGTATCCGCGAGCGTGCCAGTAGGTCGGGTAGTTTGGATTCTCCGGGTGGTCAAGGATTGCGATGGTTACAGTATGGTCCGCTGTCGTGCCGGTGAGGATGCACCACCGTCCTCGCGTGCTCCATGCTGCATCGCCTTGCTTACCTTCACTGGTGAGATAGACGCCGGTTGCGCCCGGCACATTGCTTGCCTGCACGGCCGTCGGTCTACCATTGGCATCGGTAAACGTGCCACCCTTCTCATTCGCCGACTCGAGGAAGTGCGCGACACGAATGCCGAGCATTCCTTCCTTATCGTCGTGGAACACGACCTTCTGTAACGCATGAAGCGTGACGATTTCGTCGATCACACGCGCGTTCGCACGACGCGAGAAGATATAACGCGTCGTCTGTGCGAGCACGTCCTGACCGGCTCCGGTCGTCCAGACTGACTCGACGACAAGCTCGCCACGATCGCGCCCGCTCTTGGTCGATACAATTCGCTTCTGATGGATCGTTCCCATCTTGCCGCGATCTTCCACCTTGATCGCATCCGAGTTGTTCCAGAAGTCGAAGTTGTTGACGTTGCCGTAGTTGAACCACATACCCGCATGGTGTGGATGATCCGTGCGCTCGCCTTCGCGTGGAGCAAGCGGATAGCCACGCGACACCTCGATGCCACCCGGCGCAATCAGCGGATAGAGCACCGGCTTCTTCAGCGTCGCGGGCCACACATAGGATGTAAAGGGCGCGCCGTCGATGGTGATATCGACGCGCTGATGAGCCTCGTCGGGCATCACCTTGATCCCTTTATCGCCCTTCAGTTGTGCGTTGAGTTGCAGTGTCATCATTGGGAGCAAGCAGCAGACGAGCAACCTACGCATACACCTTTCCTCCCACCATCACCTGCTGCGTCTTGTCGTTGAAGGTCACCTTCTGTCCGGTCTGGATCGCGGCAATGTTCATGCACAGCGCAACGGAGTGGCTGTAGCCCGCCTCAATGCTGGCGTTTGGCGTCTTGCGCGAGCGAACGCACTCCATCCAGTTCAACATATTCGCCGACGTCTGCGGGTCAGCTCCCGTATTTGCGGAGGTCTCAGCCTTCTGCACATCGTCGCTCAACGAGAAGCTCTCCAGCAGATTCGCTTGCATCTTCATCTCCGCTGCCGACCTCGCGGTCAGTCCACCCTCCGGCGTCACGCGTTGCTTGTCCATATCGAGCATGCCGCCGTTCGAGTAGTACAGCTCCTTCACACCGCCAGCAGAGTTCGTGAAGCGCGACGAATACTGCACCTGGAATCCCTTCGTCAGATCATCCTCCGGGCCGTAGTCGAAGACCGCCGTCATCGTGTCCCAATTCTTGCGTCCGTCATGCCATAGGTAGTTCCCGCCATTGGCGACGACGCTGCGCGGATGCGGATAGCCGCTGAACCAGTGCACCGTATCGATCTGGTGCACCAACCATTGGTCGGGGATGCCCGAGGAGTAAGGCCAGAACAGCCGGAACTCAAGATACTTCCGCGCATCGAACGGCTCATACGGATAGTTGAGGAGATAGCGCTTCCAATCCGTGTCCTCTTCCTTCAATAGCGGCACTACGTCTGGACGACGCCAGCGCCCCGGCTGGTTGACGTTCCACGTCATCTCAACCATGACGATGTCGCCGAACTTTCCCGACTTGATGTACTCATACGCCTTCTGATAACTCGGCGTGCTGCGTCGCTGGGTGCCCACCTGCACGATCTTTCCCGTATGCTTCACCGCTGCCAGAAAGTTCCGGGCATCCTCCATCTTGTGCGCGGTAGGCTTCTCGACGTAGGCATCGCGCCCGGCCTTCACAGCTTCGATGCCATGCTGAGCATGTTGGAAGTCGGCTGTCGCAATCAGAACTGCGTCCACATCCTTGCGTGCATACAGCTCGTCGTTGTTGCGCACCGATGCGATGGGTGTACCGGTCATCTGCTGGATGAACGCAGCGCCCTCGTCGCGACGGCGATTCCAAATATCCGATACCGCGACGAACTCAAAGTTCATCGCCTTCGCATGCTGCTGGAAAGAAGGAATCAGGGCCTGCTTCATGCGGTCGCCGCATCCTACTACGCCGACCTTCACGCGGTCATTCGCACCTACAATGCTTGCGTAGCTGGTGGCGCTCCAACTGGCAGCCGCGACCGTCAAGGCTGCGCCGCCCACTTTCAGAAACTCTCTACGGTTCTTGTCCTGCACGTTCATGCAACCCTCCATTTGGTATGGCCTTTCGATAGCGGACGAAGCAAAAATCAAATTATTTCTCGATAGATTTATAGACCACCAGACATACCGTTGACTACATAAATCCCCGAAAAGGTCCTACCAATTGTGAAGTGGCAGCGAATTACGTATCTCCTCTGAGCTCCGCCTATAATGAGTTTTGTGACCTCCCAGCCTCATAGCACCCGCCATTCAGCCGGCCAGACCCTCCTCATTGACGCGGACGATACGCTCTGGGAGAACAGTATTTACTTCGAGCGCGCGATCTCTGCCTTCATCTCCTATCTCGACCACCGCGTTCACACGCCGGAGGAGGTACGCGGCCATCTGAACGCCACCGAGCGCGCGACCATCGCCGCGCACGGCTATGGTCTTGCGAGCTTTCGCCGCTCCCTTACACTCTGCTTCGAGCAGCTCACCGACGTTCCGTTGACGGAGGAGAAACAACGACGCATCCATAGCTTCGCGCAGTCCATCGCCGAGCAGGAGATCGAGCTGCTGCCGGGCGTCGCGGAGACGCTCGCCGATCTCTCCACGCGCCACCGCGTTTTGCTCGTCACCAAGGGCAATCCCGAAGAGCAGCAAGACAAGCTACAGAGGTCCGGCCTCGCGCCCTTCTTCTCCGAGGTCGAAGTGCTCCCCGAGAAGCACGACGACGCCTACCGCTCGCTCGCCGCAAAGCACGCCTGCGATGCGGCTACCACCTGGATGATCGGCAACAGTCCCAAGTCGGACATCAACCCCGCTCTCGCCGCCGGGCTGCACGCGATCTTCATCCCACACGACTTTACCTGGGTCCTTGAACACGAGAGCGTCAACGCACCGTCAGTCGGCCAGACGCTCCTCGAGCTTCCCAGCTTTGGCGCTCTCGCGCAGCACTTTTAAGACCTACTAACAGCGACGCATTCCACCGAACAACTCTGCCTGCTTCTTCAGAATGGCTGTTTTCGTCTCGATATTTTGCGTCAGATCCCAGCTTCCTTCCTCATGCGTTCCGCCTAGTAGCACCCCATCGCGCCGAGAGAACATATACGTGTTCTCGTACAAGGTCGCATAGGTCACCTCCGGCTGCGGCACCAGGAAGGTCAACTGTCCGCGGACCGGCGTCAGCTCCTCATCTCCAAACAGCGCCTTCGCTCCCAAGCCTGTGCAATTGAAGATCAGCTTCTGTGGCAGCATCTGCACCTCGTCCAGCGACTTGATCTCCCGCACTACAATCTTTCCGCCAGCAATTCGAACGTCTGTAAGCATTGCGGGCAGATAGATCGGCGGCTCCACAATCATTCCGTCGTACTGTCGCACATACTTCTGCGCGAACGGATGCTCGCCTGACTGCAACTCTTTGATCTCCGGCAGCAGGTCCCGGATCAGCCCGAACTGCCCGCCTTCCAGCGGCGAATGCCACGGCGTATCCGACAGGACATAGTTCCGCATCCATCGAATCCCGTACTTCGGGTCGGTCATGATCTGGTATCGCCGATACCCATATCGCGCCGCTGCCTTGAACTGCTCCGTGAACTCCGGCGTCAGCGTCTTATCCGGGTCATACACGCTCGCTGGGAACCACTGCCCACCGGCGATGTTCGAGGTCGTCTCCGGCGGCAGCGCCTTCGTGTATATCGTCACGTCGAACCCGGCCTCCTGCACGAGTCGTGCCGTAGCCAGCCCGACTGCTCCTGAACCAAGCACCGCTACAGACCCGACGTGTCCCGGCAGTCCAAGATCGGCGGCGAGTTTCGACGTTCCCCAGCTCAGGGTGATCCCTCCGCCGCCATGTCCATAGTTGTGGACGACCTTCGTCTCGCCCACCATCTCGGTCGCCACGCGGAACCCCGACGGACGGAACGGCCGCAGCCCTACCACGGTCCTTATCTCCCGCTCTGCGCTCACCCGTACTGGTGGCAGCCCGCATGCCGTCTCCGGCAGATTCACCGGCAGCATCCCGGCTCCGAGCGCCGCACCCACCGGCCTGCGCATACATCCGCTTAGTGCGGCTGAAGCTGCCGCAAGATTCACATTTCGCAAGAAGATGCGCCGATCCATCATGCAAAGGTCCAGTCAAAAGAAGTTTTGTCTGCTCTTTCCTTTGTTATATCCGATCGCTTTTCAACACCTGCAATCAAGAGCTGTGCACCAGTCCAAATATCAGCACGGCAAGCACCGTCAGGCTGATCGCCACGTAGAGCCGATCCCGTTCCATCGCGAAAGAGAACGCCGCGAACACTACTCGCGCAATCGGCGTCGCGATCAGTAGAAGCACTCCAAGCTGGATGATCGCCGATGGCCGTCCCGCGCACAGGCTTACCATCAACCCTTTCAACGTGCGCAGATTGGCAGGCTCACTCGCAAACACGCGATAGTTCGCGACTCCACCAGCATGGGCTCGCAGATACAACACGCCGCCCACCAGCACGCACGCCGACGAGAGCAGCACGCCAACCTGCAGCAGCCGCCCCATGATCGATTCCATCCTCTGGTCATCGAAGGTGGAACTCCTGCTCGCGTTCGCAGCCTCTCGGCTCATACCTTCCCCAGCCATCCGTTCACGATCATCTCCACACCCAGCGCGAGGATGACCCAGGTAAATACGGTGCGCAACATGGAGACGCGTGCCTTCGCCAGCAATTTTGCACCCAACAGCGAACCCGCCAGCACCCCAAGCATCACCGGAAACGCCAGGCCCGGGTCGATATATCCACGATGCAGATAGATTCCCGCGCTCGCCGCAGCGGTCACCCCGATCATAAAGTTGCTTGTCGTCGTCGATACTTTAAAGGGGATGCGCATCACCTTGTCCATCGCCAGCACCTTCACCGCACCCGAGCCGATCCCAAGAAGGCCGGAGAGCGTTCCCGCGCCGAACATCGTCGCAAAGCCACCGGAGATATGGTGCACGGTGTATGACTGCTCTTTGCCGTTCACAGGAAACGATCCGCTCATCCGCAACCGGTCCGACCATGGATTGACCGGGCCACCCGGCGGCGCATCCCCCTTCTGACGCCACGAGAGATAGGCCGAGTACAGTAGCACCACTCCGAAGACAATTGCGAGCCACCGCGTTGGCGTCCTCGTGGCGAGGAACGCCCCAAACACAGCCCCAAAGGTCGTCGCCACTTCGAGAAACATCCCGATCCGCACATTCGAGAAGCCTTCGCGGACATACGCTGCTGCCGCACCCGAAGAGGTCGCAATCACCGAGATCAGCGATGCACCGATGGCATAGCGCAGGTCCACATGAAAGACCAGCGTCAGCAGCGGGACCAGCACCACCCCGCCACCAAGCCCGGTTAGAGCTCCCAGCAGACCAGCCACGAACGAGCCGATAAAGACAAGCAGCGTGAAGACCAGAACCGACATTCGTAGTGAGTATGTCACGCCATCACCGCCATGCGAAGTTCTTCCGCCCCGCTTCATACCCCCCAAAGCAGGTGTGCCCCAGAATCTGTGCATAAATAACCCTCGGCGGATGCTACACTGTATTTCGGATTGCTCGCCGCAAGAATCACTCACCACCGTCCCCCGATGGAGTTGAGAAAGAATGCGGAGGTGGCGAAATTGGCAGACGCACTAGCTTGAGGTGCTAGCGCCGCAAGGCATAGGGGTTCAAGTCCCCTCCTCCGCACCAATCCAAAGAATCAGATACTTACGAGAAGGCCAGCCCTAACCGGCTGGCCTTCTTTTTGTGTCACCGTAGCGGTTTTTGTAGCGGTTATAGAAAAGTTCGGATTGGCAACTGCTCTCGTGGATCACCAAGACCGGCTTCCCGAGTGGTGCTGAATACACGGCTCAGACCAAAGAAAATGCCGGTACCTTTCGTTCACGTTTTCGATAGTTGATCTTCTCGCTATTTGGCTTCATCTACGGAGCACGCTTGAGGTCCTGCTATGGCTTGACGATCACCAGGTATAGCAGGACGCTTGTTGTCGACAATGGCAGTATTGTCAATGGAGCTTTATGGCGCGGATTGGCTTCTTGGCGTCAAGATGATTCGCAGCGCTGTTAGGTCGCTGTTTCCAACGATGAGGGACTGGCCGTACTCCGCATACTGCATGGCGTCATTATGAGCGCCCTCTATCTTTAGGTCATAGGTTCCTGACGGGACGTCGGGGAACCGAAATTCCCCTTGCGTCGACAAGGATGATCGATACTCCAATTCGGGATTTTGAGTGTCGATCAGAGTAAGTTGCCCGGCTGTAACCGGTGGTGTGCCCTCGCCGGCTCCGACCACCTGTCCGGTCACACTTCGCATTCCATCAAGACTCAACACCAGATTCACATCGCTACGTGATTCGCCCGTCATCAGATGGAAGACCTTTGCATCCTGCTTGCTCAACGTGCCTGGCGCATAGGCCTTGATGTAGATGCTGTCCGATGGAGCATGTCCTCTTCCCTGCGAGTCGAACCTTACCTGAAGCGCTCCCTGAACGAGATACTCGCCGGGCGGAAGGCCGGGAATGCGGAAGTTGCCCTGGTCATCTGTGATGGGCTGTGAAGCCGAGCCCAAGGGAAACTCGATTTGGTCGAGCGGTGCAGGGAGACCTTTCGGTTTCTTCTGCGCTGCCGGTATAGCGCTGACCGCGACGCTTACTGCTGGACTTCCGTCATCCCAATGCGCAGTGCCGGCGAGCGAGGAGCCGTGCTCGAGCGTCAGGATGGTTTCGCTCACCCCCCCTGAAACAACGCTGAGCAGAGGGAAGCGCGAGAATAACTGAGCAGGATCGGTGCCGCTATTGACGGCAGCCTGCAGCCGATCGCGTTCCGACGTGTAGCCCTGGAAGATCGCCAACGCGAAGTAATCACCGGGAGGGACGTCTGCGATAGAGAAGTTCCCGTTCGCGTCGGCGCGTCCTGCAATGGCTATCTGGCCCGTGTCAACGGGACTTGCCGGATTTCGTCTGCGCTCCAACATGATAAGAGCAAAGCGAAGCGGTCGACGTGTATCGGCGTCAAGTACCGTGCCTCGAACTGCGCCGCCCTCTGGCTTGCTGGAGCGGCCAACGCTCGGGTTGTTTGGAGAGCTTTGTGCGGTAGCCTCTACAGTCTTGAGACAGAGCAGAAACATCAGAAAAAAAATGGGCCGTGAGTACACGCTGGTCAGAAAAGAATTGCCGCGGCACATGCAGTGTTTTCCTCTTCAGGTTCGACAGTTGGGAGGCATGAGTCATCGACGGCGGGTACCTCCGCACGACTTGCCGGAGGTACCCGCAGCCAGGTCCGTCACTGTGATTTGGTTCGTTAGTAGTTGACGTATACGCTGTAGTCGTAAGTGGAAAGACTTCCGGTACCGGAAGTTCCACGCACCTCAACCCCGACGTCGATGCTGGTCAGGTATGTACTCGTGCTGATATACCCGTTGTTCGTCAGCGTCGTAAGGAACTGCTTGAGATCGCCCGAGATATAGCTCACCGAGTTCTGAGCCACAAAGGAATACACAGGATGAGTCGTCCACGAGTAATCCGCTGGCAGAGTCTGATAGAGCGTGAACGGAATGCCATCGATTGTGTAGGTGCCGACATTCGTGCCATCCTGCCCGAAGTTGGCCGCAGTCCAGATCATGACCTCAGCCGTAGGCGTACCCGTGGCGCTGGAGGTCGGATAGACCCATACATCGTACGCAACGTCATAGCCTGTGCTGTCTGAAGCGCTCAGACCATAGTTCCATGTGCTCGGAATGCTGGTGATGGAGGAGAGGGTACGAGGCAGGTTGGTGTAGGAATAGGAGTTGTCAAAGATGGCTTCGGGGTAGGAGTATACGTTGTAGGTTTCCCCGGTCGGCTGATTCCACTGGGTGTACCAGGCAAGGTTGCTCTCGGCATAGACGGCGGTGTTGACGACGCATGTTCCGGTGGTGCTGTCGCCCTCGTCTCCATACGGATTGTTAGTCTCATAGATAGCGCTGCCGCTGGGGTAGATGAAAGAGTAGCTGCCGCTGGGTGAGCAGGATGTTGCCGATGCAATGGTTGGCTGGATGAGGCATACAATCGCTACGAACGCGGTCGCCAGAATAGAACGCAGTGAACATTGGATCACGTTGAGTACCGCTCCTTTGATTCCGATGGTTTGCATCTCGTTTGGCCGAACCCTCGACCGTAGTTTGTGGCAGTCGAGGCACCGGCAATTGGGGTGGTGGTATCGATACGACCTGGAAACGGACACCACAGTACTCGCAGCCATTTGCATTTGTCAAACGTTTTAGCAATAGATTTCCCCGTTTTTTTACGGGCAGGTGCGGAACGATAAGGAGAATGCTCCGATGCCTATGTTCATTCAACATACGCGGCTGCTCATGCATGGAAGAGCGGACCGGTCTCTTCCGACGTAGCGGAGGTGTGTTCCGATGCGAAGGCCCACGTCTCAAGTTCAAGCGAGATGTGGCTCCGGGAGTAGATGACACCGTGTGACGCGAGGAGGGGCGGGAAAAGCCGCTTGAACTTGCTGTATATGTTGGCGGTGAACCTTCTGATCATACCCATACCGGTCGGTCGTTTGATTCAGCGCAGACACGGTGCCGGTATTATACCCACCATGTCCGCCATCTCCATCTTGTCGGTCTCATCCACTACAGGTTCCAGGTTCTTCAGTCCCATTGCATTGAAGAGCCCCTCTGCGAACTTCCATCGCTTGAGCACCTCCGTCTCATGCGTCATATGGTCGATGGACGGCTGCACGCAAAGGCAAGCATGCCCTACGGTGCCTTCGCCAACGAGGCTACGTCGTCCGCACTGAGGGCACCGCGATAAATGCGGAAGTCGTCGATCTTGCCGTTGAAGTAAGGATTACTGCTGTATTGCGAACGTCCAATCCAGTTTTGGTTCGAGTCCCAAATCCGGAACGGAGCGAGGAACATGTCGGTATTGGAGCCCACCGCGACGCCATTCACATAGAGGGTGCCCACGCGGCCGGACAGCGTCACGGCGACGTGGACCCAGGTCCCGGTGGGAAGGGCAGCGTGGCCGTTGATGACTCGCTCACCACTGGCTCCGGTAACGGTCATGGAGAAGCGGACCACGCCACTGCTCGCGCACGGCGTGAGCATCAGGTAGCGGTCGAGGCCTGCGCCAAAATCGAATATGCGCTCCCAGTTCCTGGATGCGTTCCAGAACACCCAGGCAGAAACCGTGAAGTCCGCGACGTCGTGCATGAGTTGGCTGGGCAGGTCAACATACCCGTTGCTGCCATTCAGAGAAAGCGCATGGCCTTGTCTGTCAGCAACACAGGTGGCACCGCCATTGAGCGTACCCGTATGACCGTTACCGCTCGCGTCTGCCACGCTCTCGCTACTCGTGTTGTCGAATTTCAGGTGCGTGTGCAGTTGTATGCCCGTCGACACCGCCACCTCGTTGGACGGGACGCTTTCACTGTGCCGGGTGTTAGCCGTGACGATGTAATACCAGGTGCCAGGGGATGGAGGGGTATCGGTGTAGGTGAGTAAATCCGTGATACGGCTTGCCACTGCGGTATAGGGGCCGCCCGCCACCGCGGAACGTTTGACGGTGTAGTCCGTGGCATAGACGCCGCCCCACCAGGACAACACGACCGCGCCTGCGCTAACGTAACCGGAAAGTCCACTCGGTGCTGCGCCGGTGGGAATCGCATCCAGCGTGTAGGCCAGGGTCCCGTAGCCAATAAAGTCCCACTCTCCCCCTTCGGGTTGAATGGCGAGCGCTTTCTTGGTCGAGTAGGGCGCTGCGAGCCCTTTACGGTTGACGTAATGGTTATAAATGATGGCCCAGCACGGCGTCGCATCGCCTTGCTTAATGGTTGAGAACGTATCCCAGGTATAGACGCCGTTCCGATAGGACACATAAGGAACGTTGTAGTACGTGGTTCCTGACGCGATGACATTTGCCTTGGCTGAATACTCCGCCCCAGCCAGGAAACGGTTGTTGTCGTAGCCGTAAAGATCCACGCCCTGATGCCAGGCCATTTCGCACAGCGCAGCCATAGCAGCAATGCCGTCCATGGTGTGGACCTGGTCGCGTCCGGATTCCTGCCATTGGCACAGGTAACCCGGATGCATGTAGTACGCGGCACGCTTGATGGAGCCATTTCCATTGCCAGTTTTGAAATAGTCGACGGCTTCGTCAAACATTGCCCGATCGTCACATAGAATGCCGATGGCCATGATCGCGGACATGTTGAAGAGATACCAGTTGGCATTAATTTGCAGTGGGGAGCGACCGCCGTGGTTGCGCAGCAACTCATGAGAGATCGGATAGAAGATGTTTCGCAGCATCTTCTTCACCGCGGTTAAATTGCCGTCAGTAAAGCCGCGGTAGTCGCGCAGCATCTCCGCGATATTGGCAAGCTCGAAGCCCTGGGGGCCAGAGACCAGCGCACGGTCTCTGCCTTGGATTGAGGTCAGGGTGGAGACCCAGCCGTTGAGCATGCTCGTTGCCTTGGCGGCATATGCCGCGTCGCCCGTAATCTTCCATCGCAATGCCATACCATACATCGCGGCGCACTCGTTATAGAGCCTCGAAAAATTCTGGGCCACGTCGTTGCCACGATAAATAACAGACACGGGGGCAGAGCTGTAGGAAAGCGTTACCTTCGGGTTGGCGACTAGCAGCTTCCAGCTGCCGGCCCAGGGCGAGGTAGCGCATTTCTGCGTCATCCGGACAAAATCGGCCCGAGTATGCATCAAACCAGGGTGCGTAAACGGGCCGGAGACGTTACCGCTCGTCTCCTTGGGCTGCGAGGCGAACGTGACGCCGCCACAGGCCGTCAGCGCCAGGGCGGCCAAGCTGTGCAGGAAGCCGCGACGAGACAAGTCGGCGTCGATCAACCCATCGTCCATCGTCGGATCGTGCTCCGGGGCTGAGGGAGGTAATAGCTCGATGCGGGTGCAAGCGTTATACGATTTCGACTTTTTCATCGGAGATTCCAATTCGAAAATCTTCCCAGGACATTAGCACTTGAGAATCTCTCATAAAAATACCAGCATCCCTTACCAGTCTCATGAGAGAAGGACACAGGCGCCAATAAACAGGTTCAATGGAGAGGCGATACCATCCATTCAATAGAATCCACCCCCTTTGGCCTGCACGATACACAGTGATACACTTAGTTTTGGATTGTGGTGCTAGCGCCGCAAGGCATAGGGGTTCAACTCCCCTCCCCGCAGCAATCCACACATTTTGCTTCAAGAAGGTCCAGAATCAACCGATGATCTATCTGCTTGTTGTTGTCCACGTGATCGTCTGCCTCTTCCTCATTGGCGTCGTTCTGCTCCAGCAGGGCAAGTCAGCCGACCTGGCCGGTGCCTTTGGAGGCCAGGGTTCACAGACCGCCTTTGGCCCCCGCGGTGCAGCCAGCATCCTGACCAAGATGACAGCCTGGGCAGCCGTCCTGTTCATGGTGGTCTCGATCGGGCTTACCATTCTGCTCTCGCGCGCCAACAACAATGACCACTCGGTTCTCTCCGGAGCCCAGACGACCCAGTCGGCTCCCAAGAAGTAACCTCGAATTCGAAGTTATGAGCGCAGGCCATTGTGGTCTGCGCTTTTTTACGCCCGCTATCATAGAGACATGATTCACGAGATCCTTCGCGTCGGCCTGCTCCAGTGCAACTGCTCCATCCTTGGAGACGAAACCTCCGGCGAGGCCATGGTCATCGACCCAGGCGACGACATTCTCCGCATTCTGAGCGTCCTTGCCCGGCACAATCTCACCGTCAAGCAGATCGTCATTACCCATGCCCACATCGATCATATCGCCGGAGCTCAGCAGCTCAAGCGGCTTACCGGCGCTCCCATCTTCTACAACCAGCTCGACCTCCCACTGGTCAAAATGATGGACGTGCAAGCAGGGTGGCTCGACATCCCTATCCCCGAGGTCGCCCCGCCCGACGACTCCTTGCACGACGGCCAGACAATCGCCATCAGCGGCATCAACGGAACCATCCTCCACACCCCTGGTCATACCGAGGGTAGCGTCTGTCTTCATCTCCCGGAGCAAAACCTGCTTCTGGCCGGCGACACCCTCTTTGCAGGCTCCGTTGGGCGCACCGACCTCCCCGGAGGCAACGCCCGCGCCCTCATCGACTCGATCCACGCCAAGCTGATGCCCCTGCCCGATAGCACCATCGTCGTCCCTGGACACGGCGGCAACACGACCATTGGCTACGAGCGCGAAAACAATCCATACCTACAAGACATATAGAATCATTGAGATACTAGATTAAATAAATCCACAACTTCAATCGAACCACACGCACTATTAATGAATCAGCCACCCCTTAAGCAAGGTCATTCCCTCAGCAAACTCCGCCTCCGGCGTGAGCAAACTAATGATCATCCGGTTGACCTCCGTCATCCCGTAGAACGCCCCCGGATGCACCACTACCCCCTGTTCCCGCACTAACTCCCCCGCTTCACCCGGCACCCGCAGCACCGCGCTCCATCCCGCCTCCATCCGCAACACCGGCACCTCCGAAGCCTCGATCAGCATTAGATTCCTTCGCGTCCGTTCGCGTATCTGCCCCTGAATTCCCTTCCGAGCAACCAGCCACCCCGGCAATGCAAGCTGCACCGGGGCATTCATCGACAGAAACGTGTCGGCGATCACCTCCAGCCGACCTAAAGCCTCCAGTCGCTCCGCCTCCGGCCCCAGCGTCAGCACCCACGCAGCCTTCATCTGCGGCAACCCGGCGATCTTGCTCATCCCGCTCAGGACAAACGTCAGTACCCCCTGCTCCCCGGCCGCGAAGCTCACCGCGTCCTCCGACTCGCGCAGTGGGTAGTCCAGAAACACCTCGTCCACAATCAGCGCCATCCCATGTCTCGAACAGATTTCCCGCAGCCGAACTCTTTCCGCAGCAGCCGTCCAATGTCCAGTAGGGTTGTTCGGATGAACCACCAGAATCGCCTTCGTACGCGGCCCGATCCGCCTCTCCAACTCGGCAAAGTCGATCCACCAGCCGAAGTCGTAGAACAACGGATAGGCCCTTAGCCGCACATCCTCGAGATCCGCCAGAAAGTCGAAGAGCGGATAGCTCGGCTGCGCCACCAGTACCTCATCCCCTGCATCGCAGAGCAGCCGGAAGAGGTATCCATACGCCTCGCTCGTGCTCGTCGTAAGCACCAACGCATCCGGATCAACCTCGGCACCGTGGTCCGCGTAGTACCCCGCCACCGCCTCCCGAGCCGAGCGTATCCCACGCGGGTCCGGATCATAGAGCATCGCTCCTGGCGAAGAAGACAGCGGAGCCAGAATCGCCTCAGCGTCATACGCAAATCCGCAGGCCGTAGGGTTCGAGACGGTCAGGTCCACCAGTAGCCTTCCAGACGCCCGCGCCCCGCGCACCACCGCCGCGAACGCGCTCTCCGTTACATCCCATCCCGTTCGCGATGAAAATCGATTCTTCATTCCTTCATGCTACCCGCCGCGCATCGCTCCCTTACAATCGATCCAAATGACACAGAACACTACGCAGATTGAAGCTGTCCTCTTCGACTACGGTATGGTCCTCTCCGGCCCGCCAAACGCCGCCGCCTGGGAACGCATCCTCTCCATCACCGGCTTCGACGAAGATGGCCTGCACCGCGAATATTGGAAGCATCGCCATCCTTACGATCGCGGCACGCACACCGGCGAAGCCTACTGGCAACTCATCGCCGGCGGCAACGGCACCACCTTCGATGCCGCGCAGATCGCCGGTCTCATCGCCGCCGACGTCGATCTATGGGGAGACCTGAACCTGCCCATGGTCGAATGGGCACAGCAACTCCAGCGCGCCGGCATCCGCACCGGCATCCTTTCGAACATCGGCGACGCAATGGCCTCTGGCCTCCTCGCGAAGTTCGCCTGGCTCGCCAACTTCCACCACAGCACCTGGTCCCATACCCTCAAACTCGCCAAACCTGAGCCCGAAATCTATCTCCACGCCGCCGAGTGCCTCGCCACCGCCCCGGACAAAATTCTCTTCATCGACGACCGTGCCGATAACATCGAAGCCGCCCGTAACTTCGGCATGCAGGCTATCCAGTATGCCGATCACGCCCAGTTTGTCGAAGAGATGTATGCTCGAGGCTTCGGTTCATTGCTGCATCCCGAACCAACTGCACCACAAAAGTAATCTATTGAAATTCCTAAATCAGGACATATAGTACTTCTCAACCACTGTCTCAAATCAAGACAACTAAGTAGCAGCAGTTCCATGGATATTGAAGGTCAGGCCGCAACCTGTGCAGTCACCGCGGCCACTACCCATGATGAAAAAATCTTATGTTCGCACCTCGTTTGTCGCCCTTATTCTGGGTCTGATCGCCGCACTCTCCCCTGTGCTTTCGGCGCAGCCCACTGGTCCACAGCAACTTAGCTTCGCAGGGTTGCGCTCCGCAGCCCACGAGGGCCAGTTCAACGCTGTCCGTGTCGATACCTCCGGCAATCTCTATCTTCTGCTCGACCAGAAGGACGGCGTCCGCCTGCTCAAGACCGACGCCACCGCCACCAACGTTCTCGCGCAGGCACAGTTCGGGGCTGCGGGTGACGTCGGCCTCGCCATGGCGCTCGACCCCTCCGGCAACGTCTACGTCACCGGAACCAGTACCTCCGGCGCTCTCACCGGAACCTCAGGCTCGGTCTTCCCTGCCCGGACAGACACCACCGTCAACGCCTTCGTCGCCAAGTTCGACCCCAGCCTCAACCTCGACTTCGTCACCTTCGGCGGCAGCAGCCGCACCGCGCCCGCCGCCATCGCCGCCACCGCAGACGCGGTCTTCATCACCGGCCTCATCTACACCGCCGCCGGCGGTAGCGGCTTACCCGTTACGCCCTCCGCCATTGTGCAAGCCCCCGCCTATGGCAGCGCGCAGAACGGCTTCGTAGAAACCTTCTCCTCCAACGGAAGCTCTCTTCTCTACGCCACCTACCTCAGCGGCCAGAACGGCGACACCTCCCCTACCGCCATCGTCGCCGACACCTCTGACAACGCCTACATCGGCGGCTTCACCACCACCACCGGCTTCCCTACCGTCGCCGCTCTCGTCCCACGAATCCCCGACGCGACCTCCGGCTTCCTCATCAAACTCACCCCTGCGGGCGACGGCATCACCTTCTCCACTTTCATCCCCGGCCCAGGCGTCAGCTCGCTTGCGATCGACCCCATAGCCAATAATCTCCTGCTCTCCGGTTCGATCGCGCTCGGTCAGTTCCCTGTCGCCAGCGTCACGACACCACTCGTCAACAACACCACCTATCAAGTGCTGCTGCGCATGCCGCTCGATGGCAGCGCTGTCCTCTCTTCCACCCTGCTCGCTCCTGGCACGCAGTCCTTCGTCACGCCTTCTACAGCGGGCACGGCATGGGTCGATGGAACGCTCTCCACGCCGCTCCTTCCACTCACGTCCATCTCGAACATTGGCACCGGCTTCGCAGTTCGCGTCGCGCCAAACGGTACCAGCGGAGCAACCATCGTCGACCAGACCGCACGCTTCGGCGGTCTTGCCGCAGCGAATCCCAACTACGCCAGCCTTCCCCTCACCCTCACCTCGCTCGCCGTCGACTCCACCGGTTCCCCCATCGTCGCAGGCAGCGTCGCGCCCACCGCAAGCGCTGCTCTGCTGACAACCCAGACCTTCGACCTCCCACTCACAAATTCGCCAACCACTGCGCTCCCCTCTGCCATACACGATGCCGTCCTCGCCCCCGGCTCCTGCAACGGAAGCCTCTGCGCCGGGACTGCAGCCTATCTCGCTCAGATCACCCCCACCGCCGCTCCATCGCTCGCACTCTCCACCGACGCCTCGCCGAACCTCATCCTCCGCAACCTCGGCTCCACACAAGCCACCGGCATACAGATCACCGCGACCGGCTTCGCCACGACCACCAACTGCGGCTCCGCTCTCGCTGTCGGAGACGAGTGTGCCATCCTGCTCACCGGCACCGGTCCCGGAAGCCTCACCGTCCAGTCCGCGAACGCCACCACGCAGACCGCAGCTCTCCCAGCCATCGCCTCCACCAGCACCGTCAACCCCCTCGTTGTCTCCCCAAAGGAACTCGACTTCGGCATCCAAAGCTCGACCAGCCCCATCTTGACCCGCACCATCAACATTACCAACCTCGCCGCGTTACCCCAGACCTTTATCTCCGCCCTCAACGGCAGCGTCGGCGTCACTCCTTTCACCTTTGCCCAGCAGTCAACGAACTGCGCCGCCTCTGGTACAAGCAATACCTTCCAACTCGCGGCCGGTGCCACCTGCCAAATGGTCCTCGGCTTCACCGCCTCCAGCGACTCCACCAAGGATGGTCCCGCGCAGGCGAACTGGAGCATCGGCAGCGGCAACGTGCTCCTCACTGGGTTCGCTCAGGCCGCCGCACTTAGCCTCTCCGCCACCACCATCGACTTCGGCACGCAGTTCTTCAATGGCCTCGCCTCCGCCCGTTATCTCTACCTCTCGAACAATTCCACCACACCTATCACCCATACCCCCGTCGCGCTTCCGTCCAGCTCGGCTTTCACTATTACAGACCGCTGCCCCTCCGAACTCCCGCCACAAACGGTCTGTCAGATCCAATTCGGCTACGCGGCCTCTGACTCTACCTCAACCGATTCCGTCACCCTCTCACTCGATCAGGGCCTCTCCGTCCTCGTCACCGGCAAGACCATCCCGCAGCCCGGCACCACCGGTACCACCTCCAACCCAAGCCTCACCGTCAGCCCCACTGCCGTCAGCTTCACCAACGCGGTCGTCGTCACGGGCATCTCGAGCAACACCGAAACCGTCACTGTCCAAAACACAGGAGCCTCGGCCTTTACTCTGTCGCTCTCGCTCACCGGCGACTTCACCGACCAGACCGACTGCACCGCCAGCCTCAGCGCCGGAAGCAGTTGCAGCGTCGTCCTCACCTTCGCTCCCTCGCAACCCGGAGCGCGTCAGGGATTGCTCAGCATCACCGCGGGCAGCGGAACCACTCCTTCCTATGTCAACATCACCGGGGCCGGAACCGCTATCCTCCCCAGCAATAACGGCACCCTCAACTTCGGCGATGTCCCCATCGGCCAGCCGACCGTCCAATGGTACAAGGTCTCGCAACCCTTCACCACGCTCACAGCCGCCGCCAGCAGCCCCGCCTTCGAGGTCCTTCTCGTCGAAGACATCGGCTACGGCCACGGCCAGCCTTCCTCCTCGTCCTTCCTCGGGGCAACCACCGGCTCCTGCCTCAACTGCTGGCTAGGCGTGCAGTTCACCCCCACCGCAACCGGCCCACAGACCGCTGCGCTCACACTCGCCTCGTCGCTCGCAGGAAATCCCTACCTCCTCACCCTCACCGGCAACGGCCTCACCACCTCAAATCTCATCCTCACTCCCATCAGCCAGGACTTCGGCAGCATTGCCGTCAACAGCTCCAGCGCACCGATGCTCTTCACCCTCACCAACTCCACCGTTGGGGACATCACCGTCACCGCCCCCGTGTTCACCGACGACTTCAGCCTCAGCACCGCCGCCAGCGGTGGTGCATCCTGCTCCGGCTCGCTTGCCCAGAATGCCTCCTGTCTCGTCGAAGTTCTCTTCGCCCCGACAACAGCCGGGCAACATACCGGCACCCTCACCCTCCAGACCAGCGCCGGGTCCGTCTCTGTGCCCCTCACAGGATTCGGTTCATCTGACCCCGGCATCGCCTTCAATCCCAGCGCCCTCATCTTCAACAACGTCTCTGGCATCACCGCGACTCAGCAAAGCATCACCGTCTCGAACACCGGCAACGTAACCCTCCAGATCGGCACACCTGCAAACGCCAACACCGCCTTCCAGAGCACCACCACCTGCGCCAGTCTCTCTCCCGGTGCGACCTGCGCCCTCACCGTCACCTACACTCCGGCCACGGCTACCGTCACCGACACGCTCCAACTCCCGGTTACAGCGACTGTGGGCGGCAGCCCCGTACTCACGACCTACACTATCCCGCTCTCCGCCACCTACACCTCTGAGAGTGCAGGCATCCAGATCGTCCCCGGCAACCTCGACTACGGCCCCTCCTCCGTCAACGCCATCGGAGGCACGCGGCAGTACACCATCAACAACCTCACCGCCAAATCGCTCACCCTCAATCTCACTCTCCCGCGTCAGTTTGTTCTCAGCGGAGCTGCCTGCGCCGGTCTCGCACCCAATGCGAACTGTACCTTCTCCGTCAGCTTCCTTCCCCTCACCAACGGCAGCATCACCGGGACGCTCTTCGCCCAGGCCACCCCCACCGATGGCAGCGCCACGCTCGACGGCCTCGGCTATGTTCAAGGCTATGGCACCGGAACCAACTCGCTCACGATTACCGGGAACCTCTCTCCCGGACGCCTCCTCGACTTCGGACAGGTCCCCTCCGGCCAATCCATCCAGCAGATCCTTACTCTCACCAATACCTCAAGCGCTTCCGTCTCTACCACCGACAGCACCGTCACCGTCCGCCGCATCACCAGCCAGTGGCCCTTCCTCTCCACCACCACCTGCGGCACGACCCTGGCCATCGGCCAAAGCTGCACCGTCACCGTCACCTACACCCCACTCAACCAGGTCGCCACAGGGACAGCCTCTCCCCCATCTACCACCGACAGCGGAGCCCTCATCGTCGAGAGCGACGCCGTAAGCGGACCTGACGCAATCAACCTCACCGGAACTTCCTCCGCGACAGCCGTCTCCGCTCCAAGCAACGCAGCACCGCTGGTCAGCTTCGTCGCCTCTCAAAACTCGCTCACCTTCGACACCACTGCCATCGGCTTCAGTTCCGCACCGCAGACCGTCACCCTCGCCAACACCGGCAACACCGTTCTCCACATCGCCAGTCTCACTGGGTCCACCGATTTTTCCGTCGCCGGAAGCTGCCCTGTCCTCGTCCCCGGCGCAAGCTGCCTGCTCACCATCACCTTCACCCCCCAACTCTCCAGTCAGTCGAATCAATCTGTCAGCACACGCATCGGCACCGTCGAAATCTCCTCCGACTCTGGCACCTCGCTCGACTTCCTCAGCCTTATCGGCACCGCCAGCCCCTCCACCCTCGTCTTCCAGCCGGACTCGCTCAACTTCGGCACCCAACTCGTCGGCAGCACCGCTACCCTCCCCATTCAGATCACCAACGACGGCACCGCCGCAGCCGTCTTCAACGGCATCACCACTACCGGAGACTATGCCGCTACCGGCAACTGCCCCGCCACCGGCAGCTCCCTCGCACCGAACGCCACCTGCACCATCCAGGTCGGCTTCACGCCTACTGCAACAGGAGTGCGCGCCGGATCGCTCAGCGTATCCAGCTCCGTCTCGACCTCCGCACTCATCGCCCAACTCACCGGCGTCGGCGTCCAATCACACCTGAGCATCAACCCCACCGCTCTCAGCTTCGGCAACGTTGCAGTTGGTGCCTCCACCAGCCTCTCCCTCACGCTCGCCAACACCGGCACCGCAGCCATCACCGGTATCAGTTTGAAGATCAGCGGCGACTATGCCGTCACTGGGCCGTGCTTCTTCGCTACGCTCTCCGCCGGCGCAAGCTGCTCGGTTACGATTGCCTTCGCCCCCGCCGCGACTGGCACACGGACCGGCATCCTCACCATAGCCAGCTCCGACCCCACCTCCCCCGGCACTGTAGCCCTTACCGGTAACGGCACCTCCACCAGCATCAACAGCGGATCCTTCACCCTCACCGTCGGCGGCGCAGCCTCAGCCACACAAAGCGTCGATCAGACACACCCCGCCACCTACACCCTCACCGTCACCCCACTGAACAGCTTCATCGGAACCGTCGTCCTGAACTGCAACGCCATTGTCGTCGCACCAAACGCCACCTGTTCAATCGTTCCCTCAAGCGTCGCACTCAATGGCTCCGCTCAGACAGCCACGGTCACCCTCAACACCCTCACGTCCGCAGAACTGAACCTGCCCACCCCTCATCGGCTCAGCGAGACCACCGCCCTTTGCATCCTCGCGCCCGCCGCCCTTTTTCTCTGGAGCATCCGTAAGGTCCTCGGCACGTGGCCGACCTCGCTGTTCATGGCGTTACTCTGCACCGCGCTCATGCTGCTCGCCAGCGGTTGCGGCAGCAACAGTATCGACGCCAGTCTTCGAATCACACCATCCGGCACGTATCAGTACACAGTCACAGGTAGCGTAACCACCGGCACCCCGCTCACCCAGACCGTTACACTCAACCTGACCGTTAATGCCCCAAACTAAACCATCCGGTTCACCGCCATCGGAACCGCAACCTGCTCCACGATCTCAATCCCAAAACCTTGTAGCGCAGGCACATGCGTCGGCGTATTCGTCAATAACTTGATCCGATGAATCCCCAGGTCCGACAGAATCTGGCCACCAAGTCCCACCTGCCGCAGCGTCCGCTGGCTACGATCGTCCGCACGATCCTTACCTCGCGCCTCCCGATGCAGCACCACACGCCCCGGCGTCACTGTCCCATCGATGCCGAACCCCTTCGTCCCATTGTGCAGATACACCAGTGCCCCGCGTCCAGCCTCGGCGATCATCCGCAGCGAATTCTCCACCACCGCGCGGCAGTCACACAGCGTCGTTCCAAAGACATCGCCCGCCAGACAGTGCGTATGTACCCGCACCGGCACCACATCGTCCTTGCCCGTCACATCTCCATACACCAGCGCGACGTGCGACTCGTCTCCCTCCACCTCGCTCTCGTACGCAATCATGCGGAACTCACCGTGCTCTGTCGGCATCAGCGACTCCGCCACGCGATGGATGTATCGCTCATGCTGTAGCCGATAGCGAATCAGATCCGCCACCGTCACCATCAGAAGCCCATGCTCTTCGCAGAACTTTACCAGGTCCGGAACCCGCGCCATCGTTCCGTCCTCGTTCATGATCTCGCAGATCACTCCCGCCGAGACCAGTCCCGCCATCCGCGCCAGATCGACCGAAGCCTCCGTCTGTCCCGCCCGCACCAGCACTCCACCCTTGCGCGCCCGCAGCGGGAACACGTGCCCCGGTCGCGCCAAATCCCGCGCCGTCGAACCCGGATCGATCGCCACCCGAATCGTATGCGCCCGATCCGCCGCCGAGATCCCTGTCGTCACGCCTTCGCGCGCTTCGATGCTCTCAGTAAACGCCGTCCCAAACCGTGACGTATTCTCCTGCGTCATCGGCCCCAGCCGCAGATAGTCCGCCCGCTCCTCGGTCAGCGTCAGGCAGATCAGGCCGCGCCCAAACTTCGCCATGAAGTTGATCGCCTCCGGCGTCACAAACTCGGCAGCAAGCGTAAGATCCCCCTCGTTCTCACGATCCTCGTCGTCCACCACGACGACCATTCGCCCCGCCCGTATCTCCGCAACTGCCGCGTCTACCTCTGCAAACATGGGTATATCCTCGCAATCCATCATAATCTTCCGCAGAAACAGAAACGCCGTCCCGAAGGACGGCATTCTTCCTTGCAATGATTCGATGCCTTACAGCGTCGACTCGATCTCAAATCCCCACGCCTCAAGCAGCGCCTCTGGGATGTACTTCGAGTTCTTGTTCCGCCGGGCCCACTCACGCAGACGCGTCGAACGGATGTACTGGTCCGGGGTCAGCTTGAACTCCTTCACGACCATCTCGAACGATGTAACGGTCGGCACTACCGGGCCAATCGGCTCCGGTTTGCCCCAATTCGGATTTCCACGACGCTTCGCCATTCTTTTCTATCCCTCGCCAATAAACTTGTGAGCCCTAGCGCATGAAAAAGAATGCATTTCGGCCACAAATATCAGTATAGGCCATACAGCCCTTATTCGACAAGGGTTACGACCGCAGACAGTGTCCAGAATCTGGAGACTATCTGCATAGACTTTGTGAAGGAGATCCTTTGTAGGAAGGAGACTGTCATTCCCTGCTGTTCGGCCCACGGTTGCTGCCATCGCCAGGAGGCTTAGGAGGGAGCGCGGCCTTATAAAATAAGCACATGCCCCAGCACATAGGTATCGTCGCTTGCTCCGCCGAGGGCGCAGCTCTCTGCTATCGCACCATCTGCATCGAAGGCGCACAGCTTCTCGGCCCGCACGCGCATCCCGAGATATCGATGCACACCCACTCCCTCTCCGACTACATGCAATGCATCGACCGCAACGACTGGCAGGGCGTAGGCAACCTCATGCTCTCCTCCGCAAGCAAACTCGCGGCCATCGGCGCCGACTTCCTCATCTGTCCCGACAACACTATCCACCAGGCTCTGCCATATGTGGAGCCACGATCTCCGCTCCCCTGGCTGCACATCGCCGAGGTCGTCGCTGCACAAGTCGTCGAGCGCGGCTTCCACCGCATCGGACTCACCGGAACCCGTTGGCTCGTCGAGAGCGATGTCTACCCGCAAAAGCTCACCGCGCACAATCTCGAATACCTTCGCCCCAGCCCCGCCGAACGCGAAGAGATTAGCCGCATCATCATGGAAGAGTTAGTCTACGGCGTATTTAGACCCGAGGCAGTTACATACTTCCAGCAAGTCATCGAGCGTATGAAAGACGAGGGCTGCGATGCCGTCGTGCTCGGCTGCACCGAGATCCCGCTGCTCATGAACGACGCAAATTCGCCGCTGCCAACGCTCGACTCCACGCGCCTACTCGCACGAGCCGCACTGCGCCGAGCAGTACAGCCCGCATAAACAACTAATTGTGCAGCGTCTCGCTATAGAAGCGGTCCACATCCGCCTTCATCTGCTTCAGCGCGTCCACGTTCAGATACACCATATGCCCAGCCGGGTAGTACCCAAACTCCACGTTATTCACCAGCCTCGTCGGCAGCTCCATATGACTCAGGTCGAACTCCGTAGCAAAGAACGGCGTCGCCAGATCAAAATATCCATTCGCCGAAAACACGCGCAACTTCGGATTCTTCCGTATCGCATCGGACAGGTCCAGCGCCACATCCGGCTCCTTCTGGTCCGCCGCCGAACCGCGCTCGTTCGAAGGATGGTGCTTGAAGTCCCACGCCTGGCTCACACCCGGTCCCGAAAGGTAATACGGCTCCTGACTCATGTACTTCAACTGCCGCTGCATGTAGTCATGGAACGCCCCGACATACACTCCACTGATGCCGCTATCCGACGGGTCATAGCTCGGGTCTTCGCCCGCCGCATCTATATCCCACCCCATGAACCGCGCATCGTACCGCCCCAGCGTACGATCGTCGTCGCGTAGCAGCTCCTTGCGAAACCGTATCGCCGAGATCCGCAGCTTCGTCTCCTTTACATACGGCACGCTCAGCCCGGTAAACGCCGCCACCTTCTCCGCCATCGCGTCAAACTCCGCTCGTGGCAGCCGATCCCCCTGCTCAATCGCCTCCGCGTATGGCCCACGTGCAAACTCCCGCGCCTGCTGTACCCAATCTGCAAGGCTCAGTGTCGTCTTCACCTTCTTGTAGTGATACGCAATCGCCGCGAACGAAGGCATGTATCCGATCGTCTCGTAGTCGAGCCCGGGAGCACGCCGGTTATAGTTCAAAATCGACGATAGCAGCACCACTCCATTGAACTCGATCCCGTGGTTCTGCAACGCATCCACCAACCCCGCCGAGCGCGTCGTCCCATACGACTCGCCAAACAAAAACTTCGGCGAATTCCACCGCTGATTCGCTGTCAGATACCGCGCAATAAAATTCTCAAACGCCTGGATGTCCTGATCCGTCCCGGCAAAATCCTTCACCGTCCCGTTGCCCACTGCCCGCGAGAACCCGCACAACGGCGCGTCGATAAACACCAGGTCGCTCTGGTCGAGCAGGCTGTACTCGTTCGCAACTACCTCATACGGTGCAGGCTGCGTCGCCTCCGGGCTCTGCGTAATCACACGCACCGGCCCGAACGATCCCATGTGCAACCAGATCGTCGCCGCCCCAGGGCCACCGTTGTAGAAGAAGGTCACCGGGCGATTCTTCGCCTCCACGCCATCCTCCGTGTAGGCCGTGTAAAAGATGCTCCCGTTCGGCTCATCTTTTGCATCGCGAATCAGCAGATTCCCCGCCGTCGCCGTGTAATGAATCACCTTTCCGCCAATCGTCGTGTCGTGCTTGGTCACTGAGCTCGTCTCCGGCGGAACCGGAATCGCCTCCTCCTTGGGAGCAGTCTCCCCACCCTTCGGAGCCTCCGCACGCGACCCACGCTCCTGCCCCCAACCCGAAGCGACACACAGCAACATCGCCAACCCCGCCCCACCCCGCCGTAAAGACAAGCCCATGCCCACTCCGATCAAACGTCGCAAGAAAATAGTTTCGATCATCATAACCCGGAGCTCTCGTCCGCTCTGCCACCGTTACACCTTGTGCTGCCTCGCAAAAAGAGTAGTCCTCCCTCTATGGCCCAGCTATAATCGCTTCGTCGCACATATCCGAGGACATTTCATCATGAAATCTGGCCTATCGGTGGTGATCGCTGCTCTCTCCCTCTCTGCCTGCGCCGCGCTCGGCCAGGCTTCACTCTCGATCACTCACGGCAAATCAGAGTCACCGGTCATTGGCCTGCCCTTCACCGCCGATCAGAGCGTTCGCACCGTCCAACAACTCAACGGCATCACCCTCACCAACGAAATGAAGGGTCATGTCTATCGCTCTACCAATGGACGACTTCGCTTCGAAGGAACGCTGGTTGCAACCGACCCGACACAGCCTAAACCGGCAACGCTGAACTGGATCATCGACCCCGCCCAACATAGCGCGCTCAGTTGGAACACAAACAGCACGACCGCGATGCGTACTGCAATTCCGGAAAATTCGGCAGTCATGGTTAAGTACCTTCCCGTGCCGCGCACGCCAGGCGGGCACCCGAACCAACCCGAGAATCTCATGACGACGGACCTCGGCCATCAGACGCGGGACAAGCTTCACCTCGTCGGCAAGCGAGTGACCGGCACCATTCCCACCGGCAAGATCGGCAACGAGCAGCCTATCGAGGTCACCACGGACGTCTGGGTCTCTCCGGAACTTAAGCTGATCGTCAACGAGGTCGAGCAGGATCCTCGCACCGGCAACCGTATGTTCGAACTCACCAACATCGTCCGTAAAGAGCCCGACGCTGCACTCTTTGAACTCCCGGCAGGCTACACGGTGAAGGAGCAGTCAAATCTCCCAATAGCGTTAGGAATGGTTCCCCCTGTACCTCGTCCCCCTGCACCTGTTTCAAGCGCTATCCTCCAACAGATAGCAGACGCCAGCAAAGACCCAAACCCCGAAGTCAAGATCGACGTAGCCTATGAGCTCGCCATGGATAAGGTCGCTCTCTCCGATGCGAGATCTCTTGCAGAGAAAGGGATTCAACTGGAAGAGCAGCAGACGATCGACCTTGATCTCAAAAACATCACCGCCGACAACTTCTCCCAGATGACGAACCTATGTCGCGCTTGGACCGCCCTCGGCTGGATCTACTTCCAGCAGGGCGACCTCGCCAAAGCAGAGCTCTACACTCGCGCTGCCTGGGAACTTGATCCGCAAGGGTATCTCGGCAGCCACCTCGGCCGTATCTACGAGATGCAACATCGCATTCCCGACGCGATCAACGCCTATCGCATGGCACTCAGTGCTCGAGCATCGGCCAAACAGCAGGATCAGATCCACAGCCGTCTGGTCAGTCTCAGCATGATTAACGCGGAGCCCCTCCCTTTCGCTAGACCGACTCCTTTACCATCCCTCACCGCCAAGACAAATGAGCCAGCGGGTGATGCAGTCTTCGATATCCTTCTCTCTCATAGCGACCCGCCGGTCGTTCTCTTTCGCTCAGGATCGCCGACACTGAAAGACTCCGCCGCTGCCGCCATCCAAAGCACCCTGCGAGCAAGTCTGCCGGACGAAGGACCCGAGAAGGTGTTGCGCCGTGGCCGCGTCACCTGTTCCACTGGCATCGCCCCTACTTGCACACTGCTTCTGCTCACAATGCCGGAAGCAAAGGCCGCAGGTGCCTCACTCGTAAACTAGTCGCGTCCCATCCCGTCGCAAAGACAAGCCCATGCCCACTCCGATTCCGATCAAAAATTGTCAGGAGAAATAATTTCGCCTCATCATAACGCAGCGCCCTGAGCAGTCCGGTGTTCTAATAATCCCGAACACGGGAGACCCATCGTGAACAAGCTAGCCTCCATTGTTGCCACAACGCTTCTAGCAACAGCAGCCTATGCCCAGCATTCGACTCACTGCACCTCTCTCACAGCTCTCACCCTTCCGAATACAAAGATTCTCACCGCCGACCCGATCAGCCCCTCCGACGCCGCGAAGCTGCCACCTGATCTAGACGAAACCGTAAAATCCCTCCCACCCTTCTGCCGCGTCACCGCCCAACTCACACCTACATCCGACTCCGACATCCGCATCGAGCTTTGGCTCCCTGAGAGGTGGAACGGCCTCTTCCGCGGCCAGGGCAACGGAGGCTTTGCCGGAACCATCGATCGCCCCGGAATGAGTCGCAACGTCGCTCAGGGCTATGCCACTGCCGCAACGGATACCGGTCACATCGGCAGCACCACCGCCGTCGACGCCACATGGGCCCTTCATCACCCCGAAAAGATCGCCGACTTCGGCTACCGCGGCATCCACGAGATGACCGTCACCGCCCAGGCCATCCTTCGCTCGTTCTACGGCACGCCCGCCAAACATTCCTTCTTCGCCGCCTGCTCCGACGGAGGCCGCGAGGCTCTCATGGAGGCCCAGCGCTTCCCCGCTGACTATGACGGCATCATCGCCGGAGCCCCGGCCTACAACTGGACCGCGCTCCTCACCAACGCCATCTCAAACGCACAGTCCCTCGCACTCACACCCGCCAGCTACATCCCACCCACCAAGCTTCAAGCGATCAGCGCCGCTGTCCTCGCCGCCTGTGACGCAAAGGACGGCCTCAAAGACGGCATCCTCAACGATCCCCGCACCTGTCACGTTCCCTCAGAGGCCCTCCTCTGCAAACAAGGCGACGCGGACACCTGCCTCACCGAACCCCAATTCAAAACCCTGCAAGCTCTCTACGCCGGCTTCCATTCCGCTGATGGCGCGCTCATCTTCCCCGGCTTCCTCCCTGGCTCCGAAGTCGGCGACGGTGGCTGGACCCCGTGGATCACCGGCTTCACCCCTGGTCAGAGCCTCCTCTTCGCCTTCGGGCAGCAGTACTTCAGCAACATGGTCTACAGCGACCCGACATGGACCATTCACTCCGTCAATCTCGATGAAGCCTATGCAAAGGCCAATCAGGAAACCTCAGCCAGCCTCAACGCCACGAATCCCAACCTCAGTCCTTTCTTTACCCGCGGCGGCAAGCTCATCCTCTACCACGGCTGGAACGACCCCGCCATCTCCGCACTCGCCACCGTCCATTACTACGAGAAGATGACCGTGGCGACTCCGAACGCCTCCGCCTCTTCACGCCTCTACATGGTCCCAGGCATGCAGCACTGCGATGGAGGACCCGGCGCCACCTCCTTTGGTCAGTTCGGCGAGCATGCCTCCCAGGGAGCCGACGATCCCCAGCACAACATCAGTCTCTCCCTCGAACTTTGGGTCGAAAAAGGCATCGCACCCGATGTCATCACCGCCTCCCATGATGAAGGCACTCCCACCACGCCCAAAATCACCATGACTCGCCCCCTCTGCCCCTACCCGAAATTCGCGAAGTACAACGGTACCGGCGACCCCAACACAGCCGCCAGCTTTACCTGCACCCTCTCCAAATGAACCCAAGGCAGTAACACCGTCAACCACGCACACACGAAGAACATGCGAAACTGAACCAGCCGCATGAACCTCGAAACCCTCCTCCACCAGACCTTCGGCTTCCCCGCCTTCCGCGCTAATCAGGAGGCCGTCTGCCGCGCCGCAACCGATGGCCGCGACGTCCTCCTCGTCATGCCCACTGGAGCCGGAAAGTCCCTCTGCTATCAACTCCCCGCCATCGCTCGCGGCGGCACAGCGCTCGTCATCTCTCCCCTCATCGCCCTCATGGACGATCAGGCACAAAAGCTCTCAGCCCTCGGCCTTCGCGTTGCCCGTATCCACTCCGGCCTGTCCCGCGAGGACGCCCGCCAAGCCTGCCGCGACTACCTCGACGGGACGCTACAGTTCCTCTTCATCGCCCCCGAAAGAATGCGCGTCCCCGGCTTCCCCGAGATGCTCGCGAAGAAGAAACCCGCCCTCATCGCCATCGACGAGGCCCACTGCATCAGCGCCTGGGGCCACGACTTCCGCCCCGACTACCGCACCTTAGGCGAGCATCTCCCCTCGCTCCGACCCGCTCCCATCATTGCCCTCACCGCCACCGCCACCCCCGCTGTTCAGCAGGACATCGTCGCCCAGCTCCACCTCGGCGACCCGGCGCTCTTCATCCACGGCTTCCGTCGCGACAACCTCCACATCGAGGTCGTCGAGATGTCCAAGCCCCGCCGCAACGAGTTCGCCGCCAAACTCCTCGCCAAGTCCGAGAACCGCCCCGCCATCGTCTACGCTCCCTCGCGCAAGTCCGCCGAGGAGCTAGCCTCCATGCTCGGAGGCAAGGCCGCCGCCTACCACGCGGGTCTCGATACCAGCGTCCGCGAAAAGGTCCAAACCTACTTCCAAAATGGGAAATTAGAGGTCGTCGTTGCCACCATCGCCTTCGGCATGGGCATCGACAAGGCCGACGTCCGCACCGTCGTCCACATCGCCCTGCCTGCATCGGTCGAGGCCTACTACCAGGAGATCGGCCGCGCCGGACGCGACGGCAACCCCAGCCGCACCGTCCTCCTCCACTCCTTCGCCGACCGCAAGATGCACGACTTCTTCCTCGAGCGCGACTACCCCGCCGCGACCGAGTTGAGCCGCGTCGCCAGCGCCCTTACCCCCGACTTCCAAATGCCCGACGTCCTCCGCCAGAAGCTCCGCATGGACGCCGCCACCTTCGACAAAGCCGCCGAAAAACTAGCCGCCCAGGGAGCTGCCACCTTCGACATCGAGGGCAATGTCCGCGCAATCAGTCGTCCCGGCAACAACACCGCCTGGAAGTCCGGCTACGAAGCCCAGATCGCCTTCCGCCGCTCCCAGATCGATCGCATGGTCGCCTACGCTGAGTCTGCGCAGTGCCGCATGGCCGCCCTCATCCAGCACTTCGGCGACACCGCCGACGGCCTACGCCCCTGCGGTCACTGCGACTTCTGCTCCCCCGAAGGTGCAACCGCCCAGCCCTTCCGCGAACCAAACGCCCAGGAAGACCGCCACCTCCGCGCCATCCTCTCCGCACTCAAAGGCGGCGTCTCCCGCAGTACCGGCAAGCTCCACACCGATCTTGCCCTCACACCCGACCGCAAGCTCTTCGACGCTTATCTCGACTCCCTCACCCGAGCCGGTCTCCTGCAACTGAACCCCGACACCTTCACGAACCCCGAAGGAACCGTCATCACCTACAAAAAAGCCTCGCTCACCCACGAAGGCAGCACCATCACCAGCACTGCTCCCCTCAACGTCCTCTTACGCGACAGCACAGCCGCGCCCGCAGCCAAATCCCGCACCACTGCATCGGGCAAGCCCTCCAAGACCAGCCTCAAGGCCGAGCGCGAACAGACCACCGCCACCTATACCCCCGCTCAGAAATCCCTCGACGCAAGCCTCCGCGAATGGCGCAAGGCCGAAGCCGCCAAAACCGGCAAACCAGCCTTCATCGTCTTCGGCGACACCGTCCTCCACAACGTCGTCCTCGCCGCCCCGCAGAGCATCTCCGAACTCCTCACCGTCTCCGGCATCGGCCCCGAAAAAGCCGACCGCTACGGCGCAGACGTCATCGCCCTATGCCGAGGAACCGCACCAAGCCACGTCTCAAAATCAGAGAAGAAATCCTCATCTAAATCGAAGCCAGCGCTCTTCACTGCCAAAGCAGAGAGACCCACACCTCCCTCCCATAGCGTCCCTGCAATCACTCCAAAAACAGAGACCTACACCCGCCCCCGCACCACACAAACCGAGCCCGCCGAAAGCCTCACCCCCACCCAGCAAACCCTTAACCAGCATCTCCACGACTGGCGCAAAGCCGAGTCCGAAAAGCTCGGCCTCCCCCAGTTCTTCGTCCTCAGCTCCTCCACCCTGCGCAGCATCGTCGTCGAACACCCACGCACCCTCAACGAACTGAAATCCATCAACGGCATCGGCCTCGAGAAGCTTGAAAAGTTTGGCCCCGCCATCCTCGCCGTCTGCAACGCATCCAACGAGTAGCCACCATGCCCATCCCCGAAGAAGCCCGCCACCTCCCCGCCTCCATGGACGACGCCATGCAATCCCCCGAGGCCGCCAAGCGGGGCACCAACTGCTTCGGCTGCGGCCCCACCAACCCCCAGGGCCTGCATCTCAAGTTCGTCATCGACGCCGCAGACCTCACCGCCACCGCGCCAGTCAATCTCACGCGACTGCACGAGGGCCCACCCGGCTACATCCACGGCGGCATCATCGCCACACTCCTCGACGAGGCCATGAGCAAGCTCAACCGCCCACTCGAAGTCCTCGCCGTCACCCGCAACATGCAGGTCGACTATCTCCGCCCATCGCCACTCAACCAGCCCCTCACCCTCATCGGACGCCACCTTCGTCGCGAAGGCCGCAAGCTCTACCACCAGGCTGAACTCACCACCGCCGAAGGCACCATCCTCGCCCAGGCCACCGGCCTCTTCCTCGTCGTTGACCCCGCCGTCCTCAAGCGACTCTAGCTAGCTCCCCAATACCCCCGGTCCCGCAAGAAGTACTCCTCATCCCAGCTATGCATCATCGTCTGGAAGAACATAAACACCATCCGCCCATGCCCCAGCTTGCGGAAGCGCCGATTCGTCGTCAGCACCTTCCCCTTCACGATCCGGAACCGCTGCCGAGCCACGCCCTTCGACAACAGATAGTCCTCCGCGAACAGCGCCTCTTCGTTGAACCCACCCAGCGCCCAGAATGCCTCCCGCTCGAACAGCATGAACATCCCCGTCGCAAACGGCTTCAGCTTCGATCCCACGTGCTGCATGAAGTTGTTCCCCGCATACAGCAGATCATCGAAGAACCCACCATGCCGGCACGCAATATTTGTCGTCGCCAGGTGCAGATCCCGCCGCTTCATCGCACCCATGGCCCGCCGCAGCAGCGTCGGCTCTGCCAGCTCCACATCCGCATCCAGAAACAGCACATACTTCGTATCGGCCAGTCGAGCACCGGCGTTCCGCCCCACCGACGGCAGCCCCCCCGGAACCACCTCGATCGCCAGCCTGTCCCGAAACCCTAACGCCGCTGCCACCGTTCCATCGGTCGACCCCGCATCCGCCACCAGCACACGCGTCTTGCGCATCAGCGCATAGTCCTGCCTGCACAGAGACCCTAACAACTTCGGCAGCATCTCTATCTCATCCTTCGCCGGAATCACAATCGTCAGTTCCGCGACGCTCTCCACTACCATCGGCATCTCCTCACGCGGCGGCACGACCGCCCTTCCGCCAGCATGGGCCACTTCTTCGCCCCTCCATATAAATCTTCCTTGAATTTTCAGCAAAATCCGCCACCCGCGAACCACAGGCATTACTCTCTGAAGCTCACCCCTAAAAACTGCTATCCTTAGAATTCACGCGGTCATACGACAAGCAGGCCCCAGAAGCCTCCCGCGGCACAAGGAGAACCCATGGCAGATCACACCTCAAACGGCAACGGAAACTACGGATCGACCAACACCACGGCCCAGGGCCTCCGTCTCAAGGTCGGTCTCGCCGAGATGCTCAAGGGCGGCGTCATCATGGACGTCATGAACGTCGAGCAGGCCCGCATCGCCGAAGAGGCTGGAGCTATCTCCGTCATGGCGCTCGAGCGCGTCCCCGCCATGATCCGTGCCGAAGGCGGCGTCGCCCGCATGGCTAACCCCAAGCTCATCAAAGAGATCATGGCCGCCGTCTCCATCCCGGTCATGGCCAAGGCCCGCATCGGCCACTTCGCCGAGGCCCAGGTTCTCGAACATCTCGGCGTCGACTTCATCGACGAGTCCGAGGTCCTCACCCCAGCCGATGAGGTCTACCACATCGACAAGCACGCCTTCACCACCCCCTTCGTCTGCGGTGCACGCAACCTCGGCGAAGCCCTTCGTCGCATCGCTGAAGGCGCAGCCATGATCCGCACCAAGGGCGAGCCCGGCACCGGCGATGTCGTCCACGCCGTCCAGCACATGCGTCAGATCGTCCGCGAGATCAAAGCCCTCACCGTCCTCGGCGACGAAGAGCTCTACAACGCCGCCAAGATCCACGGCGCGCCCTACGAGCTTTGCAGAATGGTCGCGAAGGCCGGCAAGCTCCCCGTCCCCAACTTCTCCGCCGGCGGCATCGCCACCCCGGCCGACGCCGCTCTCATGATGCAGCTAGGCGCCGAGACCGTCTTCGTCGGCTCCGGCATCTTCATGAAGGAGCGTGCCACCCCGCTCGACGTCGAGAACAACCCGAAGGAACGCGAAGAGGCCGTCTCCCGCGCCCGGGCTATCGTCCTAGCCACCGCCCACTTCAACGATCCCAAAATCGTCGCCGAAGCCTCAGAAGCCGTCACCGGCACTATGAAGGGCCTCGCCGCCGCCGCCATCGAAGAGCGTGACCTCATGCAGACCCGCGGCTGGTAGGCCGTGGCTCTGGTACAAGTTACGAAAATTAGAGCAACCGCAATTGCTCTTCATTGAGATTACGTTGAGCTGCTTTCAGAACCTCTACACTCATTGGAATATCGAGGCGCTTGCCATCTTCAACAATTTCACGAACAGTAACAATACTAATCTTGTCGTAGCTTCTCCCCATCTCAGCATGGAGATATTTCCCAGCTTCACGAGCTTCTGCAATCATCGGCTTGGAAGGCTCTTCTAGAGTTATAAGGCAAGCCATGGCCGCTGCAGACTTTTCCATATCTCCACGTAGGGTGGCAATATCACTACGTTTGACTGCTCCAGATTTTGCTTGGAAAATTAACTTCGCATTATCAGTTTTGCCAGTCTTGAAATAAGCGACTCCATCAATCCCACCGTCAGCACCTTTTTTATCATTGATGATTGCGCGATTAGTAGCGTAGGTGAGAATAGCCCACTTTTCGAATTCTTTGCGGAGCCGATCATCTTTTTTATGTGCCAAGGCTCTTGCGGATGCCATATCACGAGGTATGCCGTTCAATGAAATTTCATTCTCGACTTGAGCCCCATAAGTATCCGATAGTCGCTTCATAATCAATGAAATGGACTGATAGGTGATGTCTACACCAATCCACCGACGGTTCAGACGTTCGGCTACAGCAACGGTTGTCCCACAGCCGCAATAAGCATCAAGAACTAAATCACCCTCTTTACTGCTTGCGCTAATCACACGCTCTAAGAGAGCTTCCGGCTTTTGGGTTGGATATCCCAAGCGTTCTTTTGCTACCTGATTAATCGGCGAAATATTCCAGAAATCAACCTGCATTTTCCCTGGCTTGAGATAATACCGCTGAACAAGTTCAGGATTGGTCTTCTCCCATTCGGGGCTGATGTCCCTGTGACCCTTTATCGGACTTCCTTTGATAAAACGACCGATTAGTCGATATCTTCCTTTTTCGTCTTCATGACGAAATTTCGCAACACCTTCATCAGACCATGGCTCAAGAACATCGTCCCAATAAAAGTTGTAGTCTTCACTTTTCGTGTAGAAAAGCAAAACATCGTGTCTTCTTCCAAACGCCTTGCGAGAGATTCGCCCACCCAACTCATAGCACCACGTAATTTCGTTTACATATTCCCCGCCACGAGAACAAAACACTCCGTCGAGCACCAATTTGAGATAATGGCTAGCGGTCGGATCGCAATGCAAATAAAAACTGCCAGTAGGCTTCAATATTCTTTGAATTTCTGTCACACGCAAGGTAATGCTAATGAGGTATGCGAGAAGGCTTCCCTTGCCCAAAACAGCGTGAAGCCCCTTTATCAATTCAACAGTTTGAGGTTGGAATCTGCCTTGCTCATTCGCAAGTATTTCATCCAGCCCTGCCGCTGCTTGGTCATTCCATAACCATGTATCTATAAAAGCCTGAGCTTGGGCAGCATCTTCAATACCTATATTGTTATAGATCTGGTTGTAGGTACGCTTAGAGTTGAAAGGCGGATCGATGTAACAAAGATCGACCGATTCGTCGCGGATGTGCTTGCGAAGGACATCGAGGTTGTCGCCGTAGAAAAGTTGGTTAGCAGGCATTCAAGTTGAGTATATGTGTCTTACAGATACGGCACTAGACCTTTCGACAAAAATCATCATGGGAATTGGCGAATGCACAGCATGATCTTGCTCCTCTTATAGATCTGGGCTCGCGATATGATGCGGAACAGGAGACATTCATGCTCACCCCGTTCCACCTCGCCTTTCCTGTCGACGACCTCGATGCAGCGCGCCACTTCTACGGCACCACCCTCGGCTGTCCTGAAGGACGCAGCTCGAACCAGTGGATCGACTTCGACCTCTTCGGCCACCAGATCGTCACCCATCTGAAACCGGCATCCACCATCGAAAAGGCTCATCACAACCCCGTCGATGGCCACGACGTCCCGGTTCCGCACTTCGGCGTCGTCCTCACGATGGATCAATGGGAGGTACTTGCCGACCGTCTGCGCACGGCAGGCACCAAATTTGTGATCGAACCCTACATCCGTTTCAAGGGTGAGGTAGGCGAGCAGGCCACTATGTTCTTCCTCGACCCCGCCGGAAACGCCCTTGAGTTTAAAGCCTTCGCCGACCTCGGTCAGCTCTTCGCCAAATGACCAAAAGTGTAACTACAAAACCGTAACTCCGCTTTTGTAGTTACACTCTGCTTTCGGACGAAAAAGCACGGTTTCTGCACAGCCATTCTGTCAAGTTTTCACTCTGCGTTACACTCTCCTAGGCAACGAGAAAACGGTTACTCAAAAGGATCTTTTATGAGCATTGTGGCAGGAGTCGACTTCGGAACGCTGAGCGTTCGCATCTCCATCTTCGACAAAGAGCGCGGCAAACTGGGCATGGCCACCGCCGAATACCCGCTTCACCGCTCGGCCACCGATCCCAATCTCGCCACCCAGAGCCACGACGATCAGATGACTGCGCTGACTCTCGCCATGCACGAGGCGGTCAAGGTAAGTGGCATAGAAGGCAATCAGATACGGTCGATAGCTCTAGACACAACCGGCTCGAGCGTCATCATGGTCGGCGAGGGTCTGGTCCCGCTAGGCGAGTATTATCTCTGGGCCGACCACCGCGCCGCGGGCGAAGCCGCCGAGATCACCGAAGCCGCCCACCGCACCGGATTCGAAGGCATCGAGTGGTGCGGCGGCGTCTACTCCTCCGAATGGGGTTGGTCGAAGCTGCTGCATTGGCTACGCCACAACCCCACCCTACGCCCAAAGCTTGTCACCGCCCTAGAACACTGCGACATGGTCGCCGCCACCCTCTGCGGCATCACCGACCCGAACAAAATCCCCCGCAGCATCTGCGCGATGGGGCACAAGTGGATGTGGAATCCGCGCTGGGGAGGCTTGCCGCCGGAAGAGTTCCTCGTCGGCGTCGATCCCCTGCTTGCCGGCGTACGCGAGAAGATCACCGGCAAATTCCAGACCTCCGAAAAGCTAGCGGGACATCTGAGCGCGGAGTGGGCAGAGAAGTTGGGGCTTGAAGCGGGAATTCCGATCCCAACCGGAGCCTTCGACGCGCATTGGGATGCAGTAGGAGCGAATATCCGTCTGGGCGATGTGGTGAATGTGATCGGGACCTCGACCTGCATCATCGGGATGAGCGACAAACAGACGCTGGTTCCGGGAGTCTGCGGCGTCGTTCCGGGTTCGGTGTACCCGAACGAGGTCGGCATCGAGGCGGGCATGTCGGCTGTAGGCGACATTTTTGCGGCGATTGCGAAGAGAGCGGGAAAGACCGTCGCGGAGCTTTCGGCGGAGACCGCGCAGTACCAAGCAGGACAGACAGGCTTGCTGCGGCTGACGTGGGATAACGGCGACCGGACAGTGCTGGTCAATCCGGAGCTCGGCGGTGTCACCTTCGGCTGGAATCTGTATCACACGGCAGCGGATGAGCTGTTCGCTGCGGTCGAAGGAACGGCTCTGCATACGCGAGTGATCTTCGAGCGAATGGAAGAGAACGGCGCGCCGATCAACCGGGTCATCAACGGCGGCGGTATCCCGAAGCGGAATGCGACGTTGAATCAGATCTATGCGAATGCTCTGAACAAGCCAGTGCTGGTTCCGGATGGAGATGTAACGAGTCTTGGCTCAGTGATCTTCGCGTTCCTTGCTGCGGGCGATTTCGATTCGATCAAGACGGCGCAGGATGCGCTCTGCCCACCGTTCAAGATCTTCGAGCCGCAGCCGGAGCAGGTGCAGCGCTACAACCGGCTATACCCGCTCTTCCGGAGTGCGTACTTTGCCCTGGGTAGCGCCGATGCGGAGGCTGTGCCGCTTGGTCGAATTCTTCCCGAACTGAGGGCCATTCGCAAGGAATGCCTGGAGAGTTAGCAGTCCCTCCAGAATATAGATCCGCATCAGGTATGGAGTAGATAGTCGGTCTGGGCCAGTTGGTTGAAGGCGGCTACCTGCGATTGTTGCCATTCGGAGGTTTGTCCGAGCTCCTTTGCCATGAGGGCGGCGACCTGAGGAGCAGCTCGCATAGCGGCTTTAGCGTCGAGAAGGATGGAGCGCGTCCGACGAGAGAGTACATCTTCGACGGTTCGGGCCATCTCCTCGCGGACGGCATAGAGGACCTGTGCGAAGGTGTAGGGGAGCTCTGAGTCGATGGACTCGGCGAGATCCAGATCGTGCGCCATCAGGGTGAGAACTGTAGAGGCGTCGGTGCCATACTCGCGGAGGTAGCGGTCGCTGGCAATGTGACTGGTGGTGGCTCCGCGGAGGGCTACAGTGGCGGAGACGCACTTTCGATCGGGGATACTTCCCTGCTTGATGGCGAAGTTGAGGGTGTCCTCGGCCATGCGGCGGTAGGTCGTCCACTTGCCTCCAGCGACAGTGATGAGGCCGTTAGCAGAGGTGTCGATATGGTGCTCACGAGAGAGCTTCGAAGTGGTGGCGCTCTTACCAGTGACGAGCGGGCGCAGGCCCGAGAAGACGGCGAGGATGTCGCTTCGGTCGATGGGACGGGCTAGATAGAGGTTGGCGAGCTCGAGGAGATAATCGATCTCGGCCTCAGTATGGCCGGGCTCCATGACGGACGCGTGTGCAGGGATGTCGGTGGTACCGATAACGACGCGGCCCTGCCAGGGGATCGCGAAGATTACGCGACCATCATCGGTCTTGGGAACCATGATGGCGTTGTCGCCTCCAAGGACATCGGCTGGGACGACAATATGAGTGCCGCGACTGACTGAGAGGAGCGTGGGGATCTCCGGCTCATCCATGCGGCGAATCTCATCGACGAAGATGCCCGTGGCGTTGATAACGACCTTGGCGCGGATCGAGACTTCGGCACCGGTCTCAAGGTCGCGGACTACGGCTCCGGTCAGCTTCTTGCCGCTATGGATGAGGCGAACACAGCGGGTGTAGTTGGCGATGACGGCCCTGTGATCGGCAGCGGTGCGGGCCAGAGCTAGCGCAAGGCGGGCGTCGTTGAATTGGCCGTCGTGGTAGAGGACGCCGCCACTGAGGTGGTCAGGTTTTAGGCCGGGGATGCGCGCGAGGGTGGCTTCTTTACCGAGGATCTTCGTCGGACCGAGCGTGGATTTGCCCGAGAGAAAATCGTAGAGCGTGAGTCCAGCGCCATAGTACGGCAGCTCGTAGAGGTGGTTCGCGGGGATGATGAAGGGGAGCGGATGGACAAGATGCGGAGCGTTGCGGACCATGACAGCACGCTCGTGCAGAGCTTCATACACGAGATGAATCTGACCGCTGGCGAGGTAGCGGACGCCTCCATGGACGAGCTTGGTGGCGCGGCTGGAGGTTGCCTGGGCGAAGTCGCCTGCCTCGACAAGAGCGGTATTGAAGCCACGTGTGACGGCGTCCACGGCGATACCGAGGCCGGTGGCTCCGCCGCCGATGATAAGAACGTCAAAGTCGTTGTCGAGCGCGGCGATCGTGGCAGTACGGGTCATGCATGTCCTCTGATGGAATTGGATGCTGGTCTCGTTGAAAGATACCAAAGATATCGGCAGAGCAAGTTACGCGCAATGCCTACCTGAGCAACGATAGACTGCCGCAAGGATGAGGTCGCCAACCTATGGATTCATCTGCGCTGTAATTGCCCGGTTTCGAGTAGGCAGGAACTGGTGGATCAGCAACTGGTAGGCTCCGCCGCCGACTACGCCTCCGATCAATGGGGCGACAATGGGGATCCACCAATAATTGTCAGGCGAGGGTAGGGCCGAACTGCCCCAGCCAGTGAGGAAGCAAAAGAGTCGAGGACCGAAGTCGCGAGCGGGATTGATCGCCCATGCCTCGAGATAGCCCATGGAAGCTCCAATAGCGGCGACGAGAAAACCAATGATGAGCGCGCCGGAGTTCGCTCCGGGAGCCTGCTCGTTGTACTGCTCGGTGATAGCGAAGATCCCGAAGACTAGTATCCCGGTGAGGATGATCTGGTCGGTAAAGGCATGCATAGGAGTGATGGCGAGGCTGGGGTGTGTAAAGAAGACGCCTGCCGCTCCACCCGAGGCGCGAGTGAGATGGTGCAGCGCGTTGAAGCGATCGATGACGGGAGAGAAGAGTGCATAGACCGTCGCTGCTCCCAGGAAGCCTCCAGCCACTTGGGCGAGGCAGTAGGGGACAACCTTGCTCCAGGAGAACTTGCGAAAGAATGCGAGAGCAAGCGTGACGGCAGGGTTTGCGTGGCAGCCGCTGATCGAGGCAGTCGTGTAAATGGCGATGGTCACCGCGAGGCCCCAGGTGATGCAGACACCCCAGTAGGCAGTCTGGTAGGGGCTGGGATCGTAGAGGGTGTACATCGCGGCGACCGAGTCACCGATGGCGATGATGATGAACATGGCGACCGCTTCCGCGATCAACTCTCCGAGAAACGCTTTCTTCATGGATGGAGCCTTTCAGTTCTCTACTGCGTTAGTCGTCTGTCCAGTCGAAGGAGCGGGTGACGGCCCTCTTCCACTTTTTATAGTGCTCGTCGCGCTGGGTGCCTTCCATCTGCGGCTTCCATACGCGGTCGATGGACCAATTCGCGATAAGGTCGTCGGTGTCTTTGTAGAAGCCTACGGCGAGGCCAGCTGCGTAGGCGGCTCCAAGAGCGGTGGTCTCCTTGATTACAGGACGAACGACGGTGCGATCAAGGATGTCGGCCTGAAACTGCATCAGCATGTCGTTGGCCGTCATGCCGCCATCGGTGCGGAGCTGCTCGAGGGAGATGCCGGAGTCAGCCTCCATTGCTTCGACGACCTCGCGGGTCTGGTAGGCCGTGGCCTCGAGCGCGGCACGGGCAATGTGGCCCTTGTTCGCATAGCGAGTGAGTCCGGTGATTACGCCGCGGGCGCTGTCCTTCCAGTAGGGCGCGTAGAGGCCAGAGAAGGCGGGAACGAAGTAAACGCCGCCGTTGTCCTTAACCGTATTGGCGAGGAGCTCGATGTCTTCGCTCTTCTGGATGAGGCCGAGGTTGTCCCGTATCCACTGGACGAGCGCGCCGGTGATGGCGATGCTGCCTTCGAGAGCATAGCGGGCAGGTTCTTTACCGAACTTGTAGGCAACCGTGGTGAGCAGGCCGTTTTTGGAGATAACCGGCTTCTCCCCAGTGTTGAGCAGCAAGAAACAACCCGTACCATAAGTATTCTTGGCCTCGCCCGGCTTGAAGCAGGTCTGGCCGACAAGAGCGGCATGTTGGTCGCCGAGGATACCGGCGATGGGTACGCCGCTAAGGTGAGTGCGGGTGAGATTGCCGTAGACCTCGCTGGAGGAACGGACCTCGGGGAGCATTGAGCGCGGAATATCGAAGATGGTGAGAAGCTCGGGGTCCCAGTCGAGGGTGGCGAGATTCATCAGCTGAGTGCGACTGGCGTTGGTGACATCGGTGACGTGGATGCCACCGTTCACGCCGCCAGTGAGGTTCCAGAGCAGGTAGCTGTCCATGTTGCCAAAGAGGAGTTTGCCACTGCTCGCATCCTCGCGCGCGCCTTTGACGTTATCGAGAAGCCAGCGGATCTTGAGTCCGGAAAAGTAGGTGGTGAGGGGAAGGCCGGTCTGCTCGCGGAAGCGGCTATTGCCACCTTCTTGCGCGAAGCGCGTGACGTAGTCGGCAACGCGGGTGTCTTGCCAGACGAGCGCGTTATAGATGGGGAGGCCGGTCTCCCTGTTCCAGACGACGGTGGTCTCGCGCTGGTTGGTGATGCCGATGGCGGCGAAGTCCTTGGGACGAAGGCCGCGGGCATCGCAGGCCTCATCTACGACCTCTAACGTCCGGCGCCAGATCTCGAGGGAATCGTGCTCGACCCAGCCCGGGTTGGGATAGATCTGCTCGTGCTCCTTCTGAGCCATGGAGACGACGCGCCCGTGGCGATCGAAGACCATGAAGCGCGTGCTGGTGGTTCCCTGGTCCAGTGCTCCGATATACGCTGACATGCACTTTCCTCCCTGCGACTCGGCAAACAAAAGCAGGCATAAAAAGCCGCTCGCCTTAGGTAGAGTGTACCGAGTGGCGAGCGGTTTTTCGCTTTTGTAACCGCTGCGAAACTTTAGCTCTGTGGGTGGGTGATTGGCAAGTAACGCGCTTCACGTTGCCGAAAGCCTTTAGCTTGCCTCGCGATGATTGGGAAAGTGTTTCACTGCCTCTGGACCGTGCTGTGGACGGGAGGTTGCCTGCACAGATCGCTCCAGGGCTGCTTCTGCACACTCCATAACGACTTTGCGAAAGATGGTCATCGCTCGTGTCTCGTTCGCCTGCATAGAAGCGAGTCCGAGTTGCATCGGCGGCAGAGACTCCTTGAACGGCACCGCAACGACGCCGGGAAAGGTGCATGCTGCCATCGAGCTTGTAGTGATGGCAATTCCCTCCCCTGACGCGGCATACGCAAACTGCACGGCACACGACTGCGGCGATTCAACAATACGCGGAGTAATGCCGAATGGTGCCAGCAGATTGTGCAGAAAGGGCTTGTGAAAACGGCAGTCCTTCTCCCGCGACGCGATGATGCTAACGTTGCGAAGTTCCTGTACGGAGATGCTTCGTTGCGACGCCAGATGACTCTGGCATGAGACGAACGCGATCAATGGTTCCGTACAAATAGGATCAAAGCGAAGACCCGTCACCGGCATTGCTCCCACCATCAACAATGCATCGATCTTCCCCTCTGCAATGCGCGCCATCTGTTGCTCTGTCGTTAGCTCCGCTACATCCAATTCGAAGTTCGGATACTGAGCCGCTAACATGCGAATCACTGCTGGCAAAAGTACAAACTGACCAACAGGCCCAAAGCTGGCGCGCAATCGCAGACGAGTGTGCAGGCCGGTAAGGCACTCCTGCGCTGCATCTACGGTGTCCATGATGTTTTGTGCATACTCACGAAAGGCATAGCCCGCATCGGTTAAACGCACCTGTTGGCGATCCCGTTCAAATAACTTGATATTGAAGGCTTCTTCGAGAGACTTGATCTGAAAGCTGATGGTCGGTTGGCTCATGTACAGGGCACGCGCCGTCTTCCCATAGTTCAGCAGGTCCGATAGCGTCAGGAAACACTGTAGCTGCCTGATTCTGAAGTCCAAGTATTTCCCTCGATCTCAATAGACTGGGTGCGGCAGAGAGCTGCTGAGACAGAAAAGACGACTGAGGCTACGCTGGAGAAACAGTTTTGTTTGAAGTGGAAATTGACGTGAGTGTTACTCGATATTCAAATGCTATTGTTTTTTTGTCAAGAATTGACTGCGCGCTTATCGACGATCTTTCACGACGTTTTCTATCACGCGCAAAAATCTTTCGATTGGACAGACCGTCCGAAAGCCTCTACGCTCCAGTTACTCGACCAAAAAGTTTCGTGATTCTAAAGACAGGATCAGCAGCTCTCTGAACGCATGTCATGGGCAGCGCTTTTTTTGTTTCGTTGCCCCATCTTCCTGCAATTGTTGAATTGCGCTTCAACGCCAAACAGCAACTTCCCTTCTGCCCGTTCAGTTCTTCCATTCCAAGCACGGCACATTCGATTCCGCGTTGCGAGGTATCTCTTTTGATGAAGACGTTTTATGGCGTTCTGCTTATTTCCCTTCTTTTGGTCTCCGCAAGCTATGCGCAACAAACTGGCATCTCCGGTCGCGTCGCCGATACGCAAGGCGCAGCCATTGCAAACGCGACCGTCGAGGTCAAGCAGGTAGGCGGAGCAGCCTTCACAACGAAGACCAACAGCGAAGGCAGCTACCTCATCCCCTCTCTCACAGCGGGTGACTACATCGTTACCGTTACTGCCGATGGATTCACGACAGTCAAGACGAAGGTGACGATGCTCGTCGGCCAGACGCCTGCCGTTGACACGGTACTTCCGATCGGCGGCACAAGCGATGCGGTTATCGTCCGCAGCGACGCGGTCGCCGTGGACACGACATCCTCCACCGTCGCAGGCAACATTACGCCAGACGATGTCAAGAATCTTCCGATCAACGGACGCAACTACATGGAGCTTGCGACGCTGGTGCCGGGCGTTCGGGTGAATGCGATCACCAACGACACGCCGCTGGGCGGGTCGAACTCCGGCAAATTCCAGATCAATCTAGACGGCCTCCAAGTAACGCAGAACACAGCCGATCCCAGCTTCGGCCAGCCTCGCTTTTCTCCCGATGCAATCAGTCAGTTTCAGATCATCACAAACCGCTTTGACGCAACCGTCGGACGCTCATCCGGCATTGCGGTCAATGTGCAATCCAAGACCGGCGCAAATCAGGTTCACGGCTCAGTCTTCGGCTACTTCCGCAACGATGCTTTTAGCGCCGCAGACCCTATCGCCCGAGCAGTGACTCCGCTCTCCGACCAACAGTTTGGAGGCACCTTTGGCGGACCAATCCGCAAAGATAAGCTCTGGTACTTTGGGTCGTACGAGGGCGAGCATCAGTCCAGCGGAATTACCGATTCATCGCTTCTCCCAGGTGCCGCCAGCAATCTCGTCTTTCCTCAAGTCATCACGGTCAACGAGTACCTTGGCCGAATGGACTACCAGGCCAGTGGCAAAGATCACATCTTCGTTCGGGGGAACGGCTTCACGTTCAAAAATAACCAGACGCTCGCGTCCGGCTCTGCTGATCCAAGCGCTGCCTACTACGCCACCCGCACCAATTACACCTTCCTCGGCGATTGGAATCGCACCGTCAGCTCGAGAATCGTCAACGACGTGCACGGAAGCTACAACCACTTTGAATGGCAGAATCTTCCCCTCATCACCTCACAGGCGATCACCTTTGGAGCTGTCACCGTTGGAGCTCCTTACAACTACCCACAGATTTTCGTGCAGAATGTACAGGAGTACCGCGACGACCTGTACTACCTGATGGGCAAGCACAGCTTCAAGCTGGGCGGCGAATATCTCTACAGCGCCAACACCGGTCTCTTTCAGCAAAACCTGAATGGCACCGCAAGCGCCTGCGCCTCCATTGTTGCTAAAACCGTCAATGGCATTACCTATAGCGCAGCGCAAGTAGCGGCGGATCTCTTTCCTGACGGCACCACCAATCCGTCCTCGTGGAACTACACCAATACCAACGACACAACACAGACGAGCATCAACTCCCTGTGTGCGTTGGGCACCTTCGTTCAGGGCTCGGGCAACTTTCATGTCAATATTCCGCGCAGCCAGCTCGCCTTCTGGGCGCAGGACGACTACAAGGTGATCACCCGTGTGACACTCAACCTTGGCCTACGCTATGACAACGATCTCGGCATCTTCAATACCGGCCTCAAACTCACCAATGGACTGCTGACTCCAAAGAGCAATGACAATCATGAGTTCGCCCCGCGCATCGGCTTCGTCTACGACATAGCTGGCGATGGAAAGACCGTCATCCGTGGCGGAGCGGGCATGTTCTTTGCAGACGTCGCCGCCAATCAGACGATCGACGGACAGATCTTCAATGGTGTCACCTCACTTCAGGAGTCCATCACCGGCTCCGCGACAGCTCCCCTCAATCTGCAATCGCCCTTCGCCAACCCCACCGCTGCACCGCGTCAAGCAGTGCAGCCACTAGGGCCGAACGTCGTCACTCCTTACTCGCTTCAGATCTCTGGCGGCGTCCAGCGAGAGCTTCCCTTCCACAGTATTTTGACGGCGGATTACGTTCACACGCGCGTGTATCATGACTGGATTCGCCTCAACTCGAACCTGCTGCAAGATCCCAACAACCCGCAGTTCAATCTCAAGCCAAGCAGCAAGTATGTTGCAGGTACCACCGTCTCCTGTCCGACAGGCGGAGTAACGCCGGACGCGACGCAGGGGGCCTTCAATGTCTGCGCGCAGGCATTCACTAACATCAACCAGTTCTTCACACCAAATGAGTCGGGATCGATCTACGATGCCCTGCAACTTGGCCTTCGTCATTCACTGCAAAGCGGCTTCACTGGAGCAGTGGCCTACACCTATTCCCGGTTGAAGGACTCCAGCGAATCTCCCTTTTACTATCCGAACAAGCCGTTTGTAAATGGAATCCACGACGAGTGGGCCAATGGTCAGGACGATCAGCGCCATACCCTCACCGTAACAGGCGATTATGCCATCAAGTATGGCCTGTCGCTCTCGTCACTCTTCCACTATGGTTCTGGAAACGCCTTTCCAACTTCTGTAGGAACGACACAGCCAACGGGATACGCTCCCAGCTACAACCGCACCTTCGCAGCCAATACAGTGCCTATTGCCGCAGGCGCAACCTGCCCCACGGGAAGCACCTGTATCACGGTCTACAACAAGATGGCGAACAACTATCTCGACACGGCAACAGGCTACTATCTGACCAAGCGCGATGCTCTCTATGGACGTAACGTGTATCGGGTCGATTCGAGGTTGCAGGAAACACACAAGTTCGGCGGTCGGTTTCGTGCCGTCCTTGCGGTAGAGGCATTCAATCTCTTCAATCACTCCAACTATGGCACCTACAACGGCATTGTGACCTCATCCAGTTACGGCTTGCCGCAAGCTACGACATCCGCAGCCACTGGCATTCCTGTTGAGTGGCGTCCCCGTTCGCTACAGTTTCTTGGCCGCTTCGAGTTCTAGTCCAGATGTAACCTGAATGCTTCATCTACCATCAGGATGCGCAGTGCCCTTTGGGTGCTGCGCGATCTATCGAGGGAGAATCAATGCACTTCGTCTCACCCCGCCTCTCCGCTCTTGCCTTGATGATCGCTGCGTCGTCCGCATTCGCCGCAACGCCGATCACAAAGACTATTGCCGTATCCGAAGGCACAGACATGGCAGTGACGGTCTCCCCAAACCACAAGACCATTCTTATGGATGTGCAGGGGCTTCTCTTCACCATGCCATTCGCCGGAGGCGCATCCAAGCAAATCACGACTCCCGAGCAGGAGGCTTCGCATCCGGACTGGTCACCAAACGGAAACTTCGTCGCAATCCAGTCCTATGCCGGAGGAACATTCCATATCTGGACGATGCATCCGGACGGTACTGACCTGAAGCAGATCACCAACGGCCATGGCGACGACCGCGAGCCGCGCATCTCCCCCGACAGCAAGACCATCGCCTTCGCCTCCGACCGCTCCTTCAAAGGCAGCTATGACATCTGGACCGTAGATGTCGCCAGCGGCGTTCTCAAGCAGATCACCAGCAGCGAAGCTGATGAGTTCGAGCCCGCATGGTCTCCAGATGGCTCGTCTCTCGCCTTTGTCAGCGGCTCCAGCATCACTGGAAAATCTATCGAGGCCATCAACCTTGCAAGCGGCCATCAGCACACCGTGGCATCGATCGACAGCACTATCGGCCGGCTCGAAGCTCCATCGTTCTCACCCGACGGCGCACAGATCGCCTATGTGCGCTTCTCCGGAGTCGGCCTGTTCATGAACACGGCAAGCCTTATCGTCGCCAATGCGAGTGGAGATTCCGCACCGACGTATATCGGCAAAGCTACCGACGCCTTTCCCTTCCCAGCAACATGGCTCTCGAAGACAGAGCTTATCTACACCGGGAATGGGCATATTTTACACACTAATCTCTCAGCAAAAACCGAGTCGTCGATCCCCTTTACCGCGGTCATCGAATCTACACGCCCGCAGTACGCGCATAAGGTGTATGACTTCGACAGCACAGCCGCCCATCCGGTGAAAGGCATCTATGCACCAGCTCTCTCGCCTGACGGCAAACAGGCCGCCTTCGTCGCGCTCAATCAGCTATACCTCATGACTATCGGAAGCGCTCCTGTCGCGCTCACACACGATACCTTTTACAAGCAGGGGCCAGCGTGGTCACCCGACGGAAAGAGGCTCGCTTATGTGTCCGATCGCGACGGGATCGAAAACATCTATCTTCATGATCTGGCGGCTTTGGATGACTCAGCGGATAGGCGCGTATCCCCAAGCCAGTCCGCGCAGATCATGCCAGCCTGGTCACCCGATGGAAGGCTGATCGCCTTTCAGGATCAGACGGGAGCGACCCTTCTCACTGATGTCACGACCGGAGCAGTAAAGTCTCTAGCCCCGCTGACCTTCTTCCCTGGGCGCCCTTCCTTCTCCACAAACGGAAAGACCGTAGCGATCGCGACCATCAAGCCCTACACCAAACGCTTCCGCGAAGGCACCAGCTCCATCCTTACCGTGGATGTAGCCACCGGCAAGACCGAGTTCTTCTCCCCGGCGAAGTTCGAATCCATCACGACACGTACCGAAGATGGTCCTATCTATGCACCGAACGGTAAAGAGATCGCGTTTGTGATGGATGACCTTCTCTACACAATGCCTGTCGACGCCGATGGACATCCCAGTGGACCTGCGAGCAAACTCAACGACGAGACCACTGACGCCCCCACGTGGTCCGGTGACTCCCGCAAGATTCTCTATCTGAACAACGGGACACTCAAGCTCCTGGATGTCAGCAGCAAGGTCATCACACTGGTTCCGGTTGAGCTAACCTTCACTCGCTCAAAACCAGAGCAGAAACTGCTCATCCACGCAGCCCGCTTCTGGAAAGGATCCGGACCCGGCGAGCAGATGGATGTAGACATTCTCATCACCGACAATCGCGTCACCAGCGTTACACCGCACAGCGCGACACCGCCTCCAGGAATTACCCGCACCATTGAGGCAGGCGACTCAACCGTCATGCCCGGCATGTGGGAGAACCACGCTCACACTGACTCCGACAACTCCATCTACTATGGGAGCCGCATGGGACGCCTCTGGCTCAGCTACGGCGTCACCGAGATCCGAGCCATCGCCGACAATGCCTATCGCGCACTCGAACATCGCGAATCCTACGACTCCGGCACCGCCATCGGCCCACGTCTCTTCACCACCGGAGAAGCTGTCGATGGCGAGCGAGTCTATTACCCCATGATGATTCCCACCACCTCCGAAGCCCAACTTCACCGCGAGTTCGACCGGCTGAAGGCGCTGGACTTCGACTTCATCAAGCTATATGTCCGCCTCCCCTATAGCTGGGCCGAGCAAGGGATTCAGTATGCGCACACCCGGATGGGCGTCGAAACCGCCTCTCATTATCTTCTCCCCGCCGTATCGCTTGGAGAAGACGGCATGAGCCATGTCTCCGCCACTGCCCGCACTGGATGGGCCTACTCTCGATCACTTACTGGCTCGAGCTACTCGGATGTCAGCAAACTTCTTAGTCAGTCCGGTATGTGGACGATCTCCACAACCTTCAGCCAATCCCTGTATGCCGAAGACCCTGGCATGGCTACCGATCCGCGTCAGGCCATCGCCCCTCCGTGGGAGAACGCCCGCCTCAAGGTTTCTGTATCCGGTGCGACAAAGACCGATCAAACCTCCGCGCTCCAGCATCTCAAGGAAGAAGAGTCTGTCGTCTCAGGAGTAATCCGCGATGGGGGTCTTCTTCTCGCAGGAACAGATTCGCCGCTCGACCTTCCGGCTACGAGCCTTCATCTCAACCTTCGAGCCCAGGTGAAGTACGGGCTTGCGCCGTGGCAGGCCCTCGAGACCGTCACCGTTCTGCCAGCGAAGGCCTACGGACTTACAAAGGATCTTGGCACGCTTGACCCTGGTCACCTGGCCGATCTCATCATCGTCTCCGGCGATCCCCTCAAGAACATCGACGATGCCGCCCGGGTCCAATGCGTCATGAAGAATGGCCAGCTTCAATCCGTAGGAGTCATTATGGCACCTTTTGCAAAGAGCAATATCGGCAATAACATCTGTCCGTAAATCAAGGGACAGGGGAAAGCACCGTATGCCCAGCTTCCACCGGAATTGCAAATCGCCATGCCATAGTATGGTCCGCTCATTGCCTTGTCAGGCTGGCTGCCCTTGGCAAGGTAATACCTCCTGCGCTCGCAGAATCATATTTTCAACTACGGAATGCGAATTTCATTCGTCACCTATTCCATTGCATATCGGCATCCGATAGGAGAAGTAAGTCGAGCTGCCTGCTACCCCGAACTATCATAATCATAATGTTGTGACATCCAGCTTTCGCGGTATAATGTATTTCCTCGTATAAGGCAACATCCAACAAAAGAGTCTATGTGCGTATATGAATGAAATCGTGGACTTCTTGATCGTTGGGTTTGTAAGTCTCCTCTTTTCTTCAATCTATCGAAAGAGGCCAACGCGACGTGTTTTTTTTTGGCTGGTCGGCTGGTCTTTCGTTCTGCTCCATTTTGCAGCCTTGCTGTTTCATCCAACCTCCCGCGCCGGCCAAACGATACACGATATAGCCACACTTTGGACGCTGACGGCATGTGGCCTTTGCCTCGTTCTGTCTCTTGAGGAGTTTTGCGAAAACAGCCACCGATGGGTCGCCGTTTTCTGCTTAGTTGGAATTCCCTGGCTAGGCTCTGTCACCCTTGTCGTGCTCCCCGCATCGGCAAATATAGGATTGTCGATATTTGCCTGTCTTAGCCAAGTGGGAACCCTGGTGCTGGCCCTAATCTTTTTTCGTGCCAGGCGAAAATTGCTGCTGACTCTCATGCTCTTAACCGTCGTTTGCAGCGCATGGCTGATCGTTTCTCTGCGACATGGAAACGTCGACGGCGTTTTGAGCGTTATCCTCACCCAGTGTTTCAGCCTGAATGCCGTGCTGTTTAGTTTTGAGCAGCGCCGGCTGACAGCCGGTACAGCAACGGTAGGGTTGGCACTTTACGCATGGGGCTCCGTCTGGGTACTGAGCACTCTAGTAGAGCGCTTAGTACCGGGGTTCACGGTCAATCCCGAGTTATGGAATCTTCCCAAGTACTTTGTCGCCGCAGGCATGATTCTCGTCCTACTAGAGGAAGAGATCCGCTCAGCCGAAACAGCGAGCGAGCAGTATCGTCTGCTGTTTGCGGGAAATCCGCATCCGATGTGGATGTACGACCGCAATACGCTCGCCTTTCTGCAAGTAAACGATGCTGCCGTGGCCCACTACGGCTATACCCAGCAAGAGTTCAAGCAGATGACTCTGCTCGATGTGCAACCTGATTGGAACAATGAGAAGACAGCACACGAGCTCCGGACAAAGGAATCAAAGCAGCTATCGGGCCCATGGGCTCACAAGCGTCACGATAACTCGATCATGCAGATGGATATCGCAAGTCATCTACTGGTTCATGAGGGCAAGGATGTAACCTTTGCATTGATGCAGGATGTAACAGATCGCCTGCGCCTGCACGAACAACTTGTCCTGCAAGCACATCACGATATGTTGACCGGACTACCGAACCGGACACTCTTCGAAGAACGCATGAAACAAACGCTGACACATGCGAGCCAATATGGACACAAAGCAGCATTGCTCTGTCTGGACATAGATCGATTCAAACAGATTAACGATACCTATGGTCATGCAGCAGGAGATCATTGTCTCAAAGAGATCGCACGCAGGTTAGAACTACCGGTCCGCAGTGGAGATACTGTCGCACGAGTTGGCGGCGAAGAGTTCGCCCTCTTGCTCCACGAAATTAGCGACTGTGCAGAAGTCGAGCATATCGCCAAGGATGTACTGAACGCATTCAAAGCTCCGATACAGATCGACCGGTTCGAGATCGAACTGGCGGCGAGCATCGGGATAGCAGTCTATCCCGATCATGGAGAAAATGCGGCGGGCCTATGGCGGGACGCAGATACAGCGATGTATCGCGCAAAACAAGCAGGCGGAGCGCAATATGAGTACGTCTCAAAAGATATCAGTGCCTCGACAATCGAGGCCAATGAGGTAGAAGTGTGCCTGCGGCAGGCGCTGAAAACAGACAGCTTCGAAGTCCATTATCAGCCGCAACTCACCCTCGATGGCCGGCTCTACGGGCTCGAAGCGCTAGTACGATCGCGGCACTCAGTCCTCGAGAAGATCGCTCCTGCACGATACATCTCCATCGCCGAAGAGAGCGGCCTGATTGTCCCTTTGGGCAATTGGGTTCTGGAAGAGGTTTGCCGTCAGAGTCGGGCATGGATGGATCAGGGGCTCCCCGCCATCCGCATTGCCGTCAACGTGTCTCCCCTGCAACTTACTCGCTTCGATTTTTCTGCCAAGGTGAAGGACGCGATGGCCCGATACAATTTAAGCCCAAATCTCCTGGAGCTTGAAGTGACCGAATCGACAGTCATGCCGGATAAGGGACACGCATCCTATCAGATCAGCTTGCTTGCTCAAATGGGAATTCGGCTTTCTATCGATGATTTTGGCACAGGTTATTCCTCGCTCGGGCGCTTGCATCAACTTCCTGTCGAATCACTGAAGATCGATTGCTCCTTCATCCAACACATTGCCGAATACAAAGGAACATATCCGATTGTTCAGGCGATCATCTCGCTTGCGCATAGCCTTGGAATGAAGGTCGTCGCGGAGGGAGTCGAAAACGAAGAGCAGTTGGCGCGACTCAAGCAACTGGAGTGCGATCGGGTACAAGGCTTTCTCTTCAGCGAGGCGCTTTCACCAGCGGCAGCGACCGAGTTCCTTTGGCACGCCTATGACGTTCTCCCTGCACAGATGGCGTAGAGGTTGTGTGCAAAGCACAACGTCTGGCAAGCTCACTTCATCATGCTCTTGTTACGCCACTTCTCTGCCAACGGCTTGTCTGCCAAAGCTTTGATGATGCTCAATCTCTTGAGCGAGCAAAGAAGAGGAGGTCAAAGACAGACAAAGTAGCGTACGGGACAAAGCTGACATCAACATCCAGGAATCTCCAAAGGGCTAACGCATGACAGGTAGGTTATATAGCATCAGGCCACTCGTTGTCGGGCCAATGCGGGCCATGAGCATAACACCAGCATTGATATGCCGTCTCCTATGTAGAGGCTCGAACCTATGACGGGAAGCCAACACGTCTGACAAGATCCTGGAAGCGAGGATCTGAACGCAGCGGATCCATGCAAGGATCTATTTTGAGATAGGTAAGCCCCTTGTCATGCGCTGCAAACGCCTTTTCCAACCATCCGAAGGCACCATCCTTGTCGCCCAGCCCAGCATAAACCAGCGCGATCTCGTATCTTCCTACGCCGTCTTTCTCCACGTGTCCTTGCAACTTTGAAATCATATCGTGCGCTTCGGCGACTCGTCCCGCTCGAGCATAGGCATTGCCCATATGGCCTAAGGCGTGTGGTTGGTCGCCTAACTTTTGAAACCCGTCTATAGCTTCTTGATACATCCCTTTCTCTTCGTGAATAACAGCTAAAGGGAAAAGGACCTCGGCCGGACTAGGTTCCAAAGCAGTTGACCTTTGAAGTTGGGCTTCCGCCTCGTCATACTGACGGGCATAGTAGTAGATGAATCCCGCACGCATAAATGAGCGACTGGAAACAGGATCGAGCTCAAGATCTCGTTTTGTCTCTTCAATCGCCTCATGCAGCCGCCCCACTCGCAACAGATAACTGGAATACGTCGAATGCGTCGATGCCGAGTTCGGATTGAGTTCGAGCGTTCGCTTGAGCTCTCTTTCGCAGGTGGTCCAGTCCCAGCTTAGGTCCATGACGGCATTCGCAAGCTCGATGTGACCTTCAGGAAGAGCATCATCTATTTCGATAGCTTTGGTCGCCTCTGCCTTCTGCCTGGGAAAAGCCGCGGCATAAGGGAGCCAACCGGCTTCACCCAACCAACCATAGGCATTCGCCAATGCAGCGTGCGCGGGCGCATAGTTGGGGTCTTTGTCGATTGCCTCCTGTAGATAATTGGAAGCCCTACGAGGGTCTCCCGAATTCAACAAGTGAATCCCCAAGAGATATAGATCCTGGGCCTCCTCGCTAACCGGGCGCGGACGCGTCAGACGCGCCTGTTCCTGCGGCGTCACATTAATGCTGATCTCATCGGCAATCGTCTGCGCCACCTCGCCCTGCAATGCCAACACACTGGTCAGGTCACGCACGTAGCTACGTGCCCAGATATGTTGATCGGTCTTGGCATCGATCAACTGAGCAGTGATACGCACTTCGTTGCCCTCACGCAGCACAGACCCTTCCACAATAGCATCCACACCCAATTCGCGGCCGATCTCGGGCAGCGTCTTCTTTGTCCCCTTATAGCTCATCACCGAGGTCCGGGAGATGACACGTAACAAAGAGACCTGCCCCAAATCCGCAATCAATTCTTCCGTCATGCCATCGGCAAAATATTCCTGCCGTGGGTCTCCAGAGAGATTTTGTAGAGGCAGAATCGCGATGGCATGAACTTCGGGCTTTGCACTCGCCTTCTTCGACCATACCTTGAAGCCGATAAAGCCAATTGCCACAATAAGAACCATGCCGGCCACGATGCCAACCGATCCACGCAAGGTACGTCGCGCCGACTCCCCCGCTGCATAGGATGGCTCTTCCTCTCCTATGGTCCCTTGCTGACCGGAAGCTACAGGGGGAGATTCCGAGGGCAGACCGGATAGCTTCTCCCAGGACTCCACGTGAAATCTCGGCACATACGACCCAATCGGAAGTTCGATGCGAATGCCGAGCGGTTTTACTGATTCCTGATAATACTGTGCCAGCTTCTTTCGAACCTCCGTGGCCTTAACCCGGACCACGGCGTCGTTCGCGGTGTCATAACCGATCGGGCGTCCGAACATCTCGGCCCCAATCATGCGCTCTCGCAGGCTATCGAATCTGCCCGCAAGCGCATGCTCCACGATCAGCTGAAGAAAGTCCTGGGCTCGCCTGCTCCCTGCAAAGGCGGGGCTGGAAATCACGTCTTTGAGGTGCCCCCGAATCAATTCGATCCGTTCCGGATCTAGTTCGCCCGGCTTCGAGAATGGATCAATCGTAGGCATGCTTCTCTTGAGTTTCCGCTTGAGTGACATTATCACACAGCAAACAGACGTTTGCTGGAGAGCAAACAGTCCATGACGCCCAAGCAGCCGACTGATAATAAAAGCTTTACCTATATGGAACCCAACAAACTGTTCCGAACATTCCACAAAGATGAAACAGGTGTTTTCATGAGGGCAGACTATTCTATTTGATCAACGCTCGGCGATGAGTCCATGTATATCATGAGCAATTCGTGTACTACGAAAGCGGAACGATCAAGGAACCAGTCGAATGGGTCTCCACAATATTTCTCCTCGTTCCCCCCGGGGCGCTCCTTCGCAATAACTGTGCGGCGGTCCCGCTTCTCCGAATAGCAGCTCCCGAGCTCTTCGGATTGCAGAGAGATAAGCAGCTGGAACGTAACCACGCACCAACTGCTTATCTCCTGATCAAGGGGGGACGATTCTTTTAAGACCGCCGTTAGGATCGTTCATTTCAGGCATGACAGACATTGCCGCAGATTTCAAAAGAAATCGTTACAGAAAATATTGAGGAACTCGTTCATTCTCGTTCTCGCACCGCGCTTAGGTTATTAAGGAGGTTTATTGAAGAACTTAATTACATCGCGGTTGCAATATAGGACTCCAAAGACGGGTAATAGTTTTACAGAGCAGAAGGAAGCTTCCTGGATACCATCTGACTTTTGTAGTCACCTTTTTATTGCTCTCCAGCCCATATTCAATCGTCACAGAAAAATCTTCGGCTACGAAGCGCTGTCCCGCTCCGGATGGGATAACCAGTTCACTGACGACCTTCAATCCGCAACACAGATAATGATTGGGGACTGGATGCTGGATACTCCCAACAGGCTCACAGGAGAATCCGCCATCTTCCTGAATTGTGCTCGCGAAGATTTAGTCGGGGGCTTGTTAACATTGCTTCCAGCTCCGACAGTGCTTGAGGTACTCGAAACGGTTGAGGCTGATGAAGAGGTTATCGCTGCCTGCCGCAGACTGAAAGCGTTGGGTCACCAGATCGCGCTCGATGACTTTCAGCTTTGTGAAGAGATGGAGGGTTTGATCGAACTGGCAGACTATGTGAAGGTCGACTTTAGGCTTTCTAGCCAGGAAGAACGAAGTGAAATTCTCAGCTATCTGCGAGGCAAACCCATACTGCTCATCGCGGAAAAAATCGAAACACAGGAAGAATTTGAAGCAGCAGTCGCAGATGGATTCCAGCTTTTCCAGGGATACTATCTGGCACGCCCCGCGCTCTTCTCCAAACGAAGCATCCCTCCCTCATAATCTGGGCCATCTTTGGTTCCACCGCAAACTCTGCAAGTGAGCCGCGCCAAAGGTGATTCAGCAGAATTTGCAGTAGACGCCAGAATCTTATGCGACCCCTTCCAGGGGCGATACGATATATAGGCGAGGGTTATTTCGTATCCGTTCCACCAGCGAAGGATAAATTATCCGTTGCGTGGCCTGGCCAAAAGATGCGGAAGGCAATCATGATGAGTGTGGCAGTTGCGATGCCTATAGCCTGGGGCGAAAAAAGCCAAAATCCGTGTCCTTGTGTTAAACGAATTGTCCCCAGCGTGGCAACTACGGCTCCAATGATGGAACTCAGCGCTGCTATAGAGAGCACTCGCCGCGAATAGAGCCCTGCAATGACAGGAACGAAAAGCGATACCGCGAGCAACCCATAGAAGATGCTGACCGCGGCGATGATCGAAGGCAAGACGGTCGCAAGCAGTATCCCAAGCACCCCTGCGCAAACTGAAGCCGCGCGGCTCGCAACCAGCAAATGCTTCTGCGAGATCCTAGGGTTGAGAAACGTCTTATAGAGGTCCACCGCAAGCGACGTCGAAAGCATAAACAAAATAGCATCGGTCGCACTCAACTCAGCCGAGAAGATGGAAGCCAGCGTCCACACACCGAGCCATTTCGGCAGCAGAATCTTCATCGCTTCGGGTAGCGCAAGCTCCGGATTTGCCAGATGAGGGATGGCAGCAAAAGCGCATAGGCCCAGAATTGGAGGCACAAAAGCGAAGATCGCCTGCCCCAGCGAGTTGAGCCCCACGCCCAATCGAACGCTCTTGACGTCTCGGGCACCATATACCTTCTGTACCAGACCCGGCGAAATCATAAAAGAAGGCACCAGGATCGTCAGCCACACCAGTATCTGTTTCGGCCCCGCTCCCATCATGCTGAACATCGAGTGCGCAGCCACCACATTATGCTTCTGAACGAGAATTAAGGCATTCAGATTCGTCCATCCTCCGAGCCTATGAATCGCAAATGGAATCGCAAGCAGCAAGCCGGACATGGTTACCGCCAACTCGAACATATTCACAAAGGCCGTCGACATCAACCCGCCAGCGGTGCAATACACAATCGCCGCCACTCCACCAAGAACACACCCCTCCCATTTGGGGGTACCCGCAACCGTATTGAGAATCCAGGAGATCGCAATAAGTTGGGCGGCCAGGATCGCAAGCGCCCCAAACCAGAAAATCACAGCGATGAGAGCCTTCACCGACTTCCCATAACGAAACTCAAGAAAATCAGGGAGGGTCGCCAAATTATGCTTCTTAGCTACGACCCAAAGCCTTGGTCCGAGACACTGTGAGAGTAGAAATGTCCCAATACTCGCCGAACCCACCCACCACCATGCCGAGAGCCCAAACCTATATCCAAGACCCGCCGCACCCACTGTCGATCCAGCACCGATATTGGCAGCGAGCAAGGTTGCGAAGATACGGCCTGCCCCTAGACTTCTACCCGCGACCAGGAAGTCCGAGGAGTTCTTTACCCTGCGACTAATAAACAGTCCGAGAGCCATCAGAAAGATCGAGTAGAAGAGCAGCGAGGCAGAGTAAAGATTCATCATGCAACCTGCCTACAGAGCGTCACAGCCTTTCTACAACACGCTATGGTGCCAACCTCAGCACAAACCTCCTTACAACGTGTAAACGTGATTCGAAACCGTTCCGAAAAATGTTCCGCACCCATGAATGACCTCTGACATATTTTGAACTGCTTCTAAGAGTGGAGATAGCTTAGGAACTTCGGTATACCTTATCACGGCAAATTTTATTGCCCAGCATACCGGACTGCGAAAAGATTTGGAGTCCACCACCACAGGCCGGACTCCAGCATTCAACGGTCCATCGACGATATCCGACTCACCGCTGCCTTCGCTCTAGCAGATGCCTAGAACATGTACTTCGCTGCAAGCTGAACAATTCGTCCATCTGCTGCATTGGTGATTGCACCGAACGTTGGTGAACCCAGCGTGTTGTCGGGCAGACCGAAGTAAGGGTGATTGAACAGGTTGAACGTCTCAATGCGGAACTGAAGTTGCTCTGACTCAACCGTCTTGAAGTTCTTGAACAGCGAGAAGTCGGTGTTATCTAGTCCAGGCCCACGAACCACATTCCGTCCCTCATCACCAACTTCGCCAGCGTTAGCGGCAATCGTGAGCCGCTGCACACAGCTCGTATTGAACCACTCCCCGATAATGTGCGGCGCACCAGCGTTAGGATCGCAGGTCAAATTCGGTCTCTGCGACTCTGAGGTCAGAGACACATTGTCGGGCTCGTTCACAGTGAATGGGAACCCACTCTGAACTTGGAAAATGCCATTGAGTTGCCAGTTCCCCAACACCATGTTTACCAGTCGTCTCTGCGTTGCAAACGTCGGCAACTGATAACCGACACTCATCACAAAGCGGTTGCGGGCGTCGAACAGGGAATAACCTTTCATCGATTTCAACGCCTTCTGAATCGAGGCATCGTCGCCTATCGTTACGGCATAAGGCGGCGTACTGTCGGTCCCGATATTCAAGCCGGACGTGTGATCTTCCGAGTGCCCAAGCGTGTAGGAAGCCAGCAGGTTAAGGCTATGCCACGTATTCAACTTCGCGCTCATCTGTAGCGAGTCATACCACGACTTTGCCACCGGGAAGGTCGGACGCACAAGGCTGAACGCCGACATGAGTCGCGGCCCAACTTCGGGCGTTGGTGTCAGAATTGCGGTCGTTGGATTGATCTCCATGAACATCGGCATGTGCTCGCCGCGCGAACCGACATAGTCCGCCTCGAGTCCCCAACTGTGGCCCACTTGATGCTGGACACCAACGTTATACTGCTGCACGGTTGGTGTAGCGTATTGCTCACCCCATCCGATGAAGATCAATCCCGCAGGAAACCCATTATTCGATGACGTTCCTGCCGCTGGATTCGCAAACAGTCATGTCTGCTGATCGAGTGGCAGGTCCAGCTGCGTCAGGTACTGATATGGAGCCGCAAGCGTTCCATTCTGAAAGAAGTTGCCTTGGCCGGGCGTCGTGTCGTAGAAGATGCCCCAGGCGGCACGTATATTTGTGGTTCCCTTCCCTGTCGGGTCCCACGTGGCAGCCAGACGGGGCGCAACATTGCCATAATCCGTAGAGTAGGTGCCTCTGGGAACTCCCTTGTCGCCGGGAAACACAAGCCCGGTTGGAGCATCAGGATTGATAGTGGACTGCTGTCCCGTGTGGAATGCGTTGAGATGGTTCAGTGCATCGACAAAGGGAGGAGACACCTCATATCGAAGTCCATAGTTCAGCGTCAGACGCGAGGTCAAGCGAAATTCGTCCTGAGCATAGATCGCGTAGCTCCAGGCGGTACCATTCAGGTTCGGATCACCAGAAGCCTGACGAAACTGTGCAGGGAAACCCAGCAGGAAGTCGGCGGCTGCATTGCCCGTATATTGGCCAGTGAATGTGAAGTCGCCGTTCGGACGATTGATGAAAGCAATTCCCATGGATTGGTGATCGATCTCTCCGCCAATCTTGATCGAGTGCTTGCCAAAAATCCACGTGAAATCGTCCGTCATACTGATCGTATTATTGGTACGTTGCGCAAAGTCAAACTGGTTATCGCCAGCGGTAAAGAATCCTGCAACCGTCATGAACGGAACACCTGCGCCAACCGGGTTTGAGGCCGAATACTGAAACCCAAGCGTCGTGGCATTGATGCCACTCATACTGTTCGGCGTTCCAGAGATTCTGTTGTCATTCATGCGCGCCACGTTAACCATGTTCGACCGCAATATCCAGGTGTCTGACAGCATACTGTCCTGTAAGAGGAAGTGTGCCTGGTTCGAGACGGGAGCAAAGTTCGATGGAGCCAATGGATCGCTCGCATTCTGACGGCCATACATATAACGGCCCAATAAGGTGTGCTTGCTGTTCACGTTGTAATCGAGCCGAATACCAAATTGATCCCGATCGTCGAGGGTGCTCGGGGATTTCGTGTAGCTCGTTCCACCTGCATTCGGAAGCGGAATATATGTGTTCAGCAGATTGGTTGCAATCGTATTAATCCGACTCGTAGGAATTGTGTTGTTTGCAAACGCAACGCCTGTCGTCGGATCAATAATCGTGTTGCTGCCAAAATTGCCTGATCGCTCAAGAGCTGTAAGCACCGGAACGGTCTGCGTCTCGCCCTGAGTATTACGGAACCCCTCGTAGAACCCAAAAGCGAACAACCGATCCTTGATAACGGGTGCCCCCAGGGTCGCTCCAAACTGGTTCTGATTGAGAGCTGGTTTTTGTGTAGCAAAATAATTCTTCGCCTGCATCACACTGTTACGGTTGAACTCCCAGGCAGCACCGTGAAACTCATTTGTGCCCTCTTTGGTTACAACGTTCACAATCGATCCAGCGTTTCTTCCATATTCCGCCGCATAGGAGTGGGTCAAAATCTTGAATTCCTGGATGGCGTCTGGCGGCGGACGAAGGACGAACCCGCTGTTGAAGGTGTCGTTGTTATCCGCGCCATCCAATTCAAAGCTGTTTGACTGGTTACGCTGGCCGTTAACACTGAACCCGGTCGTGTTCGGTGATGCCCCGCCTACCGTTGCGTTGCCATCGGACCCTCCCAAGGATGCCGGGGGAGCCAGCACACCAGGAATCAGCGTACCTAACTGCGTAAAATTGCGGCCGTTGAGAGGAAGATCGATGATCTTGGCATGATCGACCACAATCCCCAGCGTCGAATCGTCAGTCTGTATAAGAGATTGACCCGAGGTTACTGTGACCTGATCCCTCGTTGCACCGACGGCAAGACTAAAATCTACGCGAGCCGTTCCATTGACGGTCACTTGAATTCCATCGCGTACCGTTGTCTTGAACCCTGCAAGACCGGCCTCTATCTTATAAATACCGGGATTCATCAATGGAGCAACATAGAACCCGTCCGCGCCCGCCAGGACATTGCGCGATTCGCTGGTTTCACTGTTCGTTATCGTCACAACAGCCTTAGGAACGACACTCCCGGAGGAATCACTTACAACTCCGGATATCTGTCCGGTCGCCTGGCCAAACGCAATAGGATTCCCCAAAAAATGAAACACGCAGCATAAGGCCAGACTGAGACACACTTTGAATGGCAAGAAATCTCGCATGGAAGTGCTCCTTGTAAAGTCGCGGTTAATCGTGCGGACGAGGCAAAAGTGTGCAGAAACCTATCAGAACAAGTCGAAAACGCATTCTGTATTCTGATTTAATAAATATAAAGGACATTGGTATACTGAAGATGGAGTCAGCATAGCTTTCAACGTGCTTCAGTGCAAGAGTTTTTTCATTCTCTCTTGATCTGATACCTGTCTTGCGACCTTTATATGGGGTAATTGCTAGCAATCAGCTTGCTCGACCGCAGAAACGCCAGCCTTCCAACCTCACAACTAAAGCTAAAATGCAGTATACCGAGTACATTCGCAGACGCGCTGTTCGATGCCTATCTCTGATGTAGTTCAGACCACACTACATGCACCGCAGGAACGATCTTCAACCGCGGCCCGGATAGTCACGGTAGGCGATCAATCCCAGCTCGGGAATGCTGGTTGCCTGCATAGCCGCACGCACAATCGCTCGCGCCATCACCACTGCAGCGATCTCTCCAATCGCGGACACGTCTGCCGTAACCTCCGACGTTCCCGTTGACATTGAAAAAATCGTGTCGCCATCGAACATCGTGTGCACCGGATTGATAGCCCGCGCATAGCCATCGTGAGCCATCTGCGCAATCTTCGTCATCTGTACCTTCGTGAACTTCGCATTGGTCGCGACCACGCCAATCGTCGTGTTTGCACCATGTCGAACAGCAACTTGATATCCGTCCATCACGGCAGCCATGGAGTTGCGATAACCTTTGCCATCCTCTGTTCGCGCTCCGGCAACGATCTTGGCTGATTCCGGTCGCACCACGTCGCCAGCGGCATTCACTGCTACCAGGGCGCCCACTACGATCCCGGTATCTCCAACCTTGACGCTGGCAGTCCCGAGACCCGACTTCATTGCATACTGGGGCCCAAACATCTTCCCTATAGTGGCTCCCGCGCCTGCGCCAACGTTGCCTTCCGGAACCGGTCCTGTATCCGCAGCAAGACACGCCTTATAACCCGACTCTGCATTCGGACGAATCTTGAAGTTCCCAACACCAAGATCCATTAAAATGGCGGCCGGCACGATGGGCACAACGCCCAGGTTGCCGATCTTGAAGCCCAGATGCATCTCTTCCAGGTACCGCATAACTCCGCTCGCAGCATCGAGACCATAGGCGCTACCGCCCGACAGCATGATGGCATTCACCTGCTGCACCGCATTGGTAGGAGAGAGCAGATCCGTCTCGCGCGTGCCAGGCGCCGATCCCCTGACATCGACCCCCGCTGTCGCTCCTCCTTCACAGATCAACACCGTGCAACCCGTCGGGCGGTCGGTATGGGTGTAGTGCCCAACCCGAAGCCCGCCGACATCCGTAATTGAGCCCCCTTCAGGCATGGAAGACAAACTGGAATCCGTAGCAGACAAAGCAGCAAGCGGTAAGGCAGTAGCAAAAGGAAGACCTAGCAGATTGCGTGCAAACTGACGTCGAAGCATGGTGTAATCCTTTTCAACACCTGTGAAATAGAGACGATGCAGAAACACCGCAACTCTAAAATTTGCGGATTGAAAATGAGGCTTACCGGCAGCCAGGAATGAGTAGACCTTACCGCACCACCGATACTCAGTCAATATTCGGTATACAGATTAGCGAGTAAGATCACATAGATAAATACAGCATTTACAAGAAGTGTGGACATGAGCAAACTCACCGATTGACGGCTCTGAACACAAATGGTATTCAACTCATACCGGATTATCTCCTCTTTCTTTCTCGCTAAGGCTCGCCATCATGAACGCCACGAAGGAGGAGCATTCTAATGCGCGACGAGACGCGATATTACTGTCTGCTCCTGGCTGCACAAGAAGACCATGGCTGCCTTGCACTGCTTACTGATCAGACTCCGCGGCCTATCCACACATCGTGTGGATAGCGCCATCCGGCTTGACGACATACCAATCTCACGCTACAAACAGGTTCTGACGAAACATAGCTTCACCGAGGAAACTTCATGTCTAATCCGCTTTCATCCTTAGAAGTCATCGCGCTTACCAAAAAACATAACTACGGCACATGGCGTAAACAGAAAAACTGGAATCCTTCTCACCTTCTCAGCGCCGATGGATGCTACTTCACCGACGGCGATGGCAAGCGCTTCCTCGATTTCTCGTCGCAGCTCATGTGCATGAATCTCGGTCACAACAACCCAGCAGTCATTCAGTCGATCCAGGATCAGGCCTCGACACTGGCATATGCCGCTCCCTTCTATGCTACGACTGCGCGTGCTGAACTCAGCAAGCTGCTTCTTGATGTGCTCCCGCCTGGGATGACCAAGTTCTTCTTCACTACCTCCGGCACGGATGCCAACGAAGCCGCATTCAAGATTGCTCGCATGTATACAGGTAAAACTAAAATCATCTCGCGCTACCGCTCGTACCATGGTTCCACCTCGAGTTCAATCGCGGCTACTGGAGATCCACGACGCTGGCCGATAGAGCCCTCAGGAAAGGGCCATGGCGTCATCTTTTCGCCCGAGGTCAACTGTTACAAATGTCCCATCCGCCACACCTATCCTCAGTGCGGTATCGCCTGTGCGGACTACCTCGAGCATATGATCGCCAATGAGGGAGATGTAGCAGCAGTACTGGTCGAACCCGTGGTCGGAACCAATGGGGTGCTCATCCCGCCGCCCGAGTACTTCCCAAAGCTGCGTAAAATCTGCGACGATCACGGCGTACTTCTCATCGCCGACGAGGTGATGAGTGGCTGGGGTAGAACTGGCAAGTGGTTTGCCATCGATAACTGGGGCGTCCAACCGGATATTTTAACAACAGCCAAGGGCATCACCTCTGCCTACGTTCCGCTCGGCCTCTGTGCGACCACCCAGAAGATCGCCGACTTCTTCGAGGAGAACTACTTCGCCCACGGCCACACCTACGAAGCGCATCCCATGACCCTCGCCCCAGCCATCGCCACCATCCACAAGATGCAGCGTCTCGGCCTGATCGATCGAGCCAACGAGATGGGAGCCTACCTAGGTGAAAAACTCCACGCGCTGAAGGCCTCGCATCCATCGATTGGCAACGTTCGCGGCCTCGGTCTCTTCTGGGCAGTAGAACTCGTCAAGGATCAACAAGCCAAACGGCCCTTCAATACGTGGCAGGAGAAACTCGATGGCAAGCCGATACTCGTTGAGCAGATCGCCGCCCGCATGCTCTCCAAGGGTGTCGTCATGCAGGCATGGATGAGTCACTTTGTTCTCGCTCCGCCTCTCATTGTCGAGAAAGCTCAGATCGACGAAGCCGTCGCCGCACTCGATGAAGCCCTCATCCTCGCAGACGCTCTCCTCGAGGCCGAACCAGCCCTCATTTAACCTCTCATGATGGGCTGGCAGCACGCTCTTCATTTCGCCTGTTGCCGGCCCCGCTTATGCGGCAAGACTGCCCGCAGAAGTTCCTCGCATGATAAACAAAGGCTAAACATGAACTCCTGCACCTCCTTACTATTGTTATGCTTCAGTTCCATCCTCTGCGTCGCTCAGATGCAGATGCCCGCGCCCGACTCACGCCCAGTCCCCCTTATGAGTGGCCTCGGCAATTCGCACCACGCCATCCGCACGAATAAACCCGAAGCCCAGCGATACTTCAATCAGGGCATGAACTATCTCTTCGCCTTCAACCATGACGAGGCACGCCGATCTTTTCAGAAGGCCGCCGACATTGATCCGCAGGCAGCAATGCCACTCTGGGGAATAGCACTCGCCGTCGGCCCGAACTACAACGACATTGATATTGGCCACGCTCGTGAGCAGCAGTCACTCGTCGCGATCACAAAAGCACGTCAGCTTGCAGCCGATGGACCTGCCCTCGAAAAGGATTACATCGACGCACTCGCCACGCGTTTCGCACAGGATGCCAACCACGACCTTCATCTCGAAGGCCAACGCTACAGTAAAGCAATGGCCAATCTCGTCGCCAGACATCCCGACGACCTCGATGCCGCAACTCTCTATGCTGAGAGCCTCATGGATCTGCACCCTTGGCAACTCTGGTCGGCCGACGGTAAGCCTGCCGAAGATACACAGGAGATCGTGTCCACGCTCCAGGGCGTACTCCTACGAGATCCCGACCACGTTGGCGCAAATCACTTCCTCATTCACGCCGTCGAAGCCTCCCCAGATCCATCTATCGCCCTGCCGAGTGCCATACGGCTCGAGACCCTGGCCCCTGCCGCTGGCCATCTTGTACACATGCCGGCGCACATCTACCAGCGTGTAGGAGATTTCAACGGTTCAGCTCTCGCTAACGAGCACGCCGTACAGGTCGATCGTACCTACTTCCGCATCCAGCACCTCCAACACGTCGCAAATATGTACGACAGCATGTATTACACCCACAACATGCACTTTCTCGCCTCGGCCTGTAGCATGGAGGGCAATCGCACCTGCGCCGAAAATGCGGCGGCTCAACTCGTCGAACACGTCACACCCGAAGTACCTCAAAGCCGAGGCATGGAGTGGTATCTCCCCACCCAGCCCTGGATGCTCGTACGCTTCGATCAGTGGCAGACCATCCTTCATACGCCACTTCCACCACCCAGTCTGCCCATGCTAAACGCAATGTGGCATTACGCTCGAGGGTCGGCGTTCACCGCCCTCAACAAGCCAGAGCAGGCAGCGATCGAACGCGCAGATCTCGCTGGTACGATCCAGAATCTGCGTCCAGACGTCCCGCCGGACTTCAATAATTCCGCTCACGCAGCACTGGCTCTCGCGCTAACCGTGCTCGACGCACGAATTCTTGAAGCTCGTGGCGAAAAAACCAAAGCCATCCTGTTATGGAAAGAAGCCGTACAGTCACTCGACAGATTTGCCTACAACGAACCCTCTGACTGGTATTATCCCGTCCGTGAATCGCTTGGAGGCGCACTCCTGCGCGACAACCAGCCCGTCGAAGCAGAAGCTGTTTTCCGTCGCGATCTCGAACTGAATCCAAGGAATGGTCGTTCGCTCTTCGGTCTCTGGCAAAGCCTACTGATGCAGAAACGAGGCGCAGATGCTGCACTGGTCAAGTCCCAGTTCGATGCTGCGTGGAGCCACTCCACGATCGAACTCCACCTATCTAACCTCTGAAACCCCGTTTCAAACTCGGCAGCCGCCAACTCACAAAAATCCTGATAGCTATTCTTTCGGCCTACTGGATTTCCGCGTTCTCTTCGTCATCCGCAGACTCTTCCGTGTCTCCTCTGCATTCATCTTCGTCGCGACGTTACTGCTATTCGGATCAAAGATAAGTTCACCAAAACGAATTGCATTCATAGTCTCGTTGCTGCTGCGCTGAATAGCGTTCTGAATATGTTCGGCGGCATATCGACGGGCCTCTTCAGGTTGACGATTACGAATCGCCCCCAGCAGCTTCCGATGCTCTTCAACAAGCGTCTCTCCCCACGACTCAAACGGCAGGCCGAGAAAGAAGAAGCGCATCAGTCGCACATGAATATTATTAACGGTCTCAAACAGCTGGCGATTTCGCGAAGCCGAAGCGATCGCAGTATGTAGCTGATGATTCTTTCTTACAAACTCCCGATAGCTCTCCGCGTCTCCGACGCGGTACTCGTACAGTGCACACTCTTCAAGCTCCGCAACTTGCTCTGGAGTGATCCGTTCCGCAGCCAGCGCAGCAGCAGCCGGTTCAAGAATGAGTTGCAGCTCCTGCATCTCGAGAAACTCTGCAACAGAAAGAGGAGCAATCGAATATCCGCGAAATGGAACGATGCGCACTAACCCCTCGTGCTCCAAACGCTGACAAGCCTCACGCACTGGCGTACGGGATGCTTTGTATCGACGAACCAAGTCAGATTCTGAAAACGAAGTCCCAGGGGATAACTCGCATTCGACAATCGCTTGACGAAGTTTCTGATAAACACGTTCGACCGTAGTCTGCATTCGAACCCAATTCTATATGTGCGTCTCTTTACTACCGGGATTAGAAGCGTATCTCCGTATCATTATCAGAATAAAGTACGCATCTGGTATACAGTCGCACTTGAAGACCCACGCTAGGCCTTACAAGAAGCACCGCTTCTACAACAATCCAGCCCCTCTCTTTTAGAGTTTGCTGCTGCTGTGCTGCTTTTTGTGTGGCGTGCGGCTCCTCGGAAATGCCGCGTTGCTCATCATCTTATTGCTCATCCAAACCACAGGCTCACTAGACGAGGGATCGAATATCATCTCCCCAAAACGGATCGCGTTCATCGTGCCGACATTACTACGCTGCATTGCATTCTGTAGATGCACCGTAGCGAATCGACGAGCTTCTTCAGGTCTGTGATTTCGAATCGCCTCAACCAGCGATCGATGTTCCGTCACCAGCTGCTCTCCCCAGGAGTCGAATGGCAGTCCCAGGTAAAAGAACCTCATGAGGCGGATCTGCACATTTTCAACCATCTTGCAAAGCTGTTTGTTGCGGCTGGCTTGCGCAATGACAGTATGAAATTTGTAATTGCTCTGAATAAACTCTCGGTAGCTCTTCGGATCTCCCTTTTGATACTCATAGAAGGCGCAGCCTTCTAGAGCAGCAAGCTGCTCTTCGCTGATCCTGACGGCTGCAAGAGCAGCAGCTGCAGGTTCAATGATTAACTGTAGCTCCTCAAGCTCCAGGAACTCTTTCACAGACAACGGCACGATGGAATAGCCTCGGAACGGAGCAATCCGAATGAGTCCGTCGTTCTCCAGCCTCCGGCATGCCTCTCGAATCGGCGTCCGCGATGCACTGTACCGACGTCCAAGTTCAGCCTCGGAAAAAGATGCACCCGGAGAAAGTTCGCACTCCACGATTGCTTGCAGCATCTCTTGATAAAGGCGATCGACGGTAGTTTGCATGACGCAAACAAGTGTATACGAACTACCCTACTCACGAAGTGAAGGTCCGAGAAACTGCATACAGCGACTCTCTGTCCCTTGATTCCTACATAGATAAAAGGGACCCTATACACCGCAATCCGCCGATCGAACTTCCTGAAATAAGGCTCTCCGAATCGCCACAAGAAAGACGCAAAACCCTTTGTCGGCCAAAGCTCATAAAACCCTGCTTCCCTACTCTGCACGACTTTCCTATTCACGCGGTCTTATCGCTTTCATATACCGATATAATCATCCTGTATACTTTATTTGGACTAAACTCAATTACAGTATACTTGATACGATATGCGGTGGTTGGACGAGGGATACGGTGACATCCCCATATCACCAGATCTACTTATTGCAATCGAGGACCCCACGCGCGACGGCAGATCAACACTCTCGTGTCGCACGGTGTGGATCATTCTGAATAATGCATCCATAACATGCCGAGGTTAATCCATGGTTGCTCAACACTTGTCTCAAAAGTATCAAGACGCTGTCTACCGGAGCGTCGAAGAGATCCAGGCAGAGATGATCTCCTTCCTCCAGGATCTTGTCCGCATTCCGACCATCAATCCCCCAGGCGAGAACTATAAAGCAGGCGCCGAGTTCATTGGCAAAACCCTGCATGAATTTGGCTACGAAACCCACTACATCGCGGCGAACGGACTCGCTGAAAACACACCTCAGCATCCACGCATCAACGTCCTTGGCAGACTCGAAGGCGCAAAGCCACGCCCATGCCTTCATTTCAACGGCCACTTCGATGTCGTCCCCGCAGGCGACGGCTGGACCATGGACCCCTTCGCCGCACACATCCGTGACGGCAAGCTCTATGGACGAGGCGTCTCCGACCAGAAAGCTGGAATCGCCGCCTCAATCTTCGCGGTCGAGGCAATTCGAAGGGCCGGAATCAAGCTGCATGGGACCGTAGAGCAGAGCGGAAGTGTCGATGAGGAAAGTGGAGGCTTTGCTGGTGTCGCCTACCTCGCAAAACAGGGGTGGATCGGCCAGGATAAGACCGACTACGTCATCATCACCGAGCCTACGAATGTCGATCGAGTGTGCCTCGGCCATCGCGGGGTCTACTGGTTCAAGATCACCACGCATGGGCGCATCGCTCATGGCTCCATGCCCCACTTCGGTGTCAGTGCGATCGACCACATGGCTGACTTCCTTCACGATGTCACCCACGGACTCAAACCCGTCCTGGCTACTCGCAAAACAGCAGTCCCGGTCGAACCCGCCGGCTCCCGCTTCGCCAGCATCAATATCAACTCGGTCTTCGGAGGACAGCCCGAAGAAGGCACCCAAACCCCTTGCGTCGCGGATCGTTCCGGGGCAATCTTTGATCGCCGCTTCCTCTCTGAAGAGTCCTTCGAAGAAGTGCGTGGAGAAATCTACGCCATGCTTGAATCGTTGCAGGCCAAAAACCCCGACTTCCAATACAAAGTGGAAGACTTGATGGTCGTTCACCCAGTGCATACCGACGAGAATTGCCAACTGGTCACAACAATCAGCAAAAACGTAGAGGAGCTCTTCGGCAAAAAACCTAAGCTTACGGCCAGCCCCGGCACATACGACCAGAAGCATGTCGTCAGAATCGGAAGCGTTGCTCAGTGTATCGCCTACGGTCCAGGCATTCTCAATCAGGCTCATCTTCCAGATGAATATTGCCTCGTAGAGGACGTCGTCAGCGCAGCAAAGATCATGGCACTGACCGCCATCGATCTACTCGGAGCAGATCCCGCATAAGCCACTCGCGCAGCGTGCGTGATCACTCTATGTGACGTCGCGTCTGGGCTAGAGCCATCCCTTGTTCCGGGCCAGCCGAGCCGCTTCAAAACGGCTAGACGCGCCCAACTTCGAAATTGCCTCTGAGAGGTAGTTGCGTACGGTTCCTTCGGTGAGACGAAGCGAGAGTGCCAGCTCGGTCGTACTCTCGCCGTCCCCTGCACGTCGAAGAATTTGGCGCTCGCGGTCGGTGAGCGGATCCTTCTCCGCGCTCCAGATCTCAGACGCCAGGTCCGGATCAACGACGCGTATTCCACGGCTTACCCGGCGCACGGCGTCAGAAAGCTCCTCCGAAGGACGGTCCTTGAGCAGGTAACCATACGCCCCTGCCTCGAGAGCACGACGCAGGTAGCCGGGACGCGCAAAGGTTGTGAGGATGAGAACTCGCGTCTCCGGGTAGAGCTCTCGCGTGCGTGTAGTCAGCTCGAGCCCGGTCATCTTCGCCATCTCGATGTCGGTCACCAGAACGTTCGGGCGCTGCTTGTCGACGGCCTGAAGCGCCTGTGCGCCGTCTGGAAAGGTCCCGACGACCTCGATGTCCGGTTCGATAGACAGCAGTGCGGCCAACGCACCCCGCAACATGCTCTGGTCTTCTGCCAGCACGACACGAATTCTATCGGTCACACTGATTCCACCTCTCTCATAGACTGTGGGCGCAGGCGAGCGTCTAAGCAAATCGGTAACGCAAGCACCAGCCTCGTGCCGTCTTTTGTGGAGCTCGAGAGCTTGACTGTTCCCGACACCGCGTGAAGCCGTTCACGCATACCCAGCAGACCGTTTCCCTCGCGCAGAGTGCCGCCGTTGCCATTATCGCCGACCGTCAGGTAGATCTGCGCGTCGACCTCGGAGAGCTCCATATGACAAGCCGATGCATGTGCGTGCCGGACGATGTTCGTCACAGCCTCGCGCAAAGCGAGGCAGAGTACGTTGACCTGTACAGGAGATAGCGCTACAGGGGCGATGCTCGTAGTGAGTTGCACGTCAGCGGAGAGCAGCGTGCGCCGCGCACGAGCAATCTCCGCGGTTAGGCCCTCGGCGCGGTAGCCGACAACCGCTTCGCGAACGTCCGCCAAAGCCTTTCGCGCCGTCTGCTCCGATTCGATAATCTCATGCAGCGCCTGTGCAGAATCGCGGGACAGAAGCCTCCGTGCAAGATCAAGCTTCACGGTGATGACCGTCAGTGTGTGGCCGAGCAAATCGTGCAGATCCCGCGCGATACGCTCTCGCTCGGCCTCCTGCGACAGATACTCAATCTCAGCGTTCGCCTGTTCCAGAAGGAAGTTGGCTCGCGCCTGCTGCGAGTAAGCGAAGTTACATAGGCCAATGACTACGGAGAAGAACAAAACACTCTCCGCCTTCTCCATAGATAGGTCGAAATACCAGGTCTCCAACACAATGCCAACCATCTGCACCGTCAGCACAAGAAACAAGGTGCGCAGACGCCTTACGAAGAAAGCCATTATCGCGAATGGGTAGACAAACGCTCCGGCGGCGTGGCGGTTGAATGGGTAGTAGAGGAAACCGAGCAGAAAGAAGAGCGCGAAGGCAATCTGCTGTCTGCGCCCCCTAAGCTCCACAACGACAAAATAAAGAACCAGAAACGCTGCGTAGAAGAGCGCAAATGCAATCCATACAGACATCGAGTGGCGGAAGTACGGAAAAATAAAGAAGTCTGCGGAGTACATCAGCCCGACCCAGCGAAGAATCGTGCGGCCACGAGCGAACTCCTGCCGCGAGTGGAACAGGTCCGTCTCGACCTCGAATAGACCTTGACTCCGAAACTTTGGCTCTGAGTCACCCATAACTCATCATCCCACCAGTCGAGTGAATCCGGATACCTTCAGGTGTCATCCCGGACATATGACAAGTGTCATGATGACACCTGTCATCTTCTTTTGCTGACATCCTCCACTGTTTTGCCCACTTCGATCGGCGCACTCTTCTTCTATCGACACGCAAGTACTTGCGCCGGAGAAGATGATGATGAGAATCGAAGCACGAGTAACCGGGATACTCCTCACAGCGGCTGCCGCCGTATGTGCCGGACAGGAGTGCAACCCCGGCCAGCACCATATCACCGGACAAATACTCGATACGACCGGAGCTGCGATCGTATCCGCCTCCGTACAGGTTGATCACGCAAGCGGGCTTCGCATGGATGCGCAGGGGCGGTTCGACACCATCTGCCTCGCCACTGGCAATCACATCATCAGCGTTGCGGCCAATGGTTTCAATCCGGTCCAGCTCAAGTTAGCTGTCGGGCCGGAGAGCCGTCCAGTCCTGGTTCACCTCAAACCACTCCTCGTTGAGACCGTCGTGGAGGCTGTGGATAGTGATGGAGTTTCGAGCGACGACATTGCAGGCTCAAAGACACTGCACGAGGCAGAGCTCAAACAACTAGCCGACGACCCGGATGAGCTGGCCCGACAGTTGCAGGTACTGGCGGCCACTGCGGGAGGCGCACCCGGGCAGGCAATCATTGCGGTCGACGGCTTTCAGAACGGTGGGCGCATTCCTCCAAAGTCCTCCATTGCATTCATCCGCATCAATCCGGATCTATTCTCCGCGGAGTACGAGCGGCCACCCTATAAAGGCGGTCGAGTGGAGATCTTCACCAAGCCCGGTCAATCAAACGTGCACGGTGCGCTCTTCACCACACAGAGCACCCAGTTCTTCAACGCAAAAGATCCCTTCGCACTGAGCCGCGCCGCCATCGGCAGGCAGCGCTATGGCTTCGAACTAAGCGGTCCCATAAGGGTCAACCGCAGTGACTTTTCCATCGCGCTTGAGCACCGCCAGATTGACCAGTTCGCCGTTGTAAATGCTGTAACGTTGAACAGCTCAGGCTCTGCCACCTCCACCATCGTGAACGCGGCTACACCGCAGACACTATGGCAAGGAAGCGCACACTTCGGCCTGATACTCAACAAGAAGAACAACCTCAGCGGTACCTACAATGCCGACGTCAACACGCTCGATAACCTCGGCGTAGGCGGAACGGCACTTCCGGAAGCCGGCTACAACAGCATGCAGTCCGAGCATGCTCTGCGTTTCAGTAACCTCCAGACCATCTCTGCGCAGACGATGCATGAAACCCGCGTGGGCTATACATGGCGCTACCGCGACGACACACCAGACTCCAATGCGCCCTCCCTACAAGTTGCGGGAGCCTTCACAGGCGGCGGCGCGGCAACGCAGGCGCTGCACAGCCATGAGCGAGACCTCGAGATCGACGACGACGTGCTAACGACACGAGCCAAGCATAACCTCAAGGCAGGCGTCGAGCTGCTGGATCTTGCATTACGCAATACACTGCCCACGAACTTCAATGGAAGCTATGTCTTCGGTGGAGGCTCGGCCCCGGTACTCGGCGGTGCCGGCACAACAACCATCAGTGGGCTGGAGCAGTACCGCCGTGCAATCCTCGGACTACCCGGAGGATCACCAACGACCTACAGTGTGACGACTGGCAATGCGGTCGTCGATCTTAACCAACTGCGCGTCGTGCTCTATGCGCAGGACCAATGGAAGGTACGGCCCCGTCTCCAGTTGTCTTTGGGAATCCGCTGGGCGATGCAGAGCGCTCCGGCAACAGTCGGTAACGTTGGCCCGAGGCTTGGCCTGGCGTGGTCGCCCGACCGTGCGCAGAAGTGGGTCTTTCATCTCCGCTCTGGACTCTTTTTCGGCCCCGTCGATGCGCAGACCGCGCTCGAAGCACGCCGTCTGAATGGCGAGAACCAGCGACAGACTCTCATCTACAATCCCATCTACGGAAAGCCGCTGAACTCCGGCAACCCAGCTATCACCACGCTGCGCTCACCGCTCGGCGACCTCAGTCAGACGCCATCCCTACAGTCTCACCTTGGCGTCGAGCACGACTTCCCACGACACTGGCATGCGCAAGCGAACCTCTATCTGGCCCAGGCGTGGGATGTGCTTCGTTCGCGCAACATCAACGCACCACTCGACAGCTCACCCATCGGTGTACGACCGCTAGCTCCAAACGAGAACCTGGATCAATTCCAGCAGACTGGCCACCTGCACGGAAACGTCATGTTTCTCGGGGTCGATCAGCGCAGCCTGCGCCGCCTACAGATCTTTGCAGGCTACATTCGCATGGACCTGCGGACCGATGCCGACAGTGAGACCTCCTTCCCGCAGAACAGCAGCTCGGATGTCGGGGAGAGTGCCCGCCCATCCTGGCAGGCGACCCATCACGCGATCGTCTTCTCCACATTGACTCTGCCGCGTAAGGTCTCCTTGAGTGCGCAGTTCGACGCGGCAAGCGGCCTTCCCTACAACGTTACAACCGGCTTCGATAACAACGGCGATGGTACCTTCAACGATCGTCCCTACCTGGCCACCGCTGCTAGTTCAACCGTGTACTCGACTCGCTTCGGTCTGCTTTCGCCCACCGGCACAGGCTCCACAATCGGCCGCAACGCTGGCACGCTGCCGTGGAACGTCAACCTGGACATGAATCTCAGCCGCACGTTCGCCCTGACGCACTCCACACAAGGCGATGCGAAGACGCTCGCGGTGAATGCGCGCTCCACGAACGCAATCAACCATACAAATGTCACTGCGGTCGGCGGCGTGCTGGGGTCACCACTGTTCGGCCTCGGCTATGCGGCCAGTCCAGGCCGGCGCATCGAGGGAGGTCTGCGCTACAGCTTCTAATTCCGCGAACATCCTTCGCGCCAACCATACTCGCTGCACTCACACCACAGGAGCTCTTCATGCAACGCATCGCCACTTCCCTTCTGCTCATTTCCGCCACAATTCTTCCCCTTGCCTCAGAGGCACAAACCACAATCGCTCCGCCGACCTCCGGACTAATCATCAGCTACCAGTACTGGCCTGAGCAGTTCGTGCAGTATGTCGGGACCGAGCTTCCCTACTCTATGCTTGAGCTTGACGTGAATCGAGACACTGGGACTCCGCTCTACAACGTCGTCCTCACCGAACGCGCGACGACTCGGCGCATCCAGTATTCAAACAGTGACGCGATCATCGCAGCAGCGAAAGCGCAAGGCAACGAGGCGCATAAAACTGAGATCGCCTTCGAACCCGCCGACACCACAAACATTGGCAGCATCTCTACCCTGCGCCTTACGCTGGCCGACGGCAAGCCGTTGCAGTGGCGTTTTGTGCAGGGATCCGATATTTCTGAGCAAGGCAGCGGGCTGACTGCGCTGCCGCAGGTACCCGTACCAGTGTTTGCCTACCGAGAACAGGCCGCGGTCGCCGGCGAAGGCACTGCGCTGCAGATCGGAGATATCGTCAGCATTGCCGATGTGTGGAAGGAGATCAGCAAACCTCCTTACTTCGTGGCTTACCACGGCGCATACACGCTAAGCGCGCACAGGTTAATGTTTGGAGCAGGCAAGGAGAGCTGGACCGTCCTCTCCGCACCAACCTCTCTCGCCGTTGGCAGCACCTGGGAGCTAGGCGGCGACCATGACACGCATCGCACCCTGAAGGTGGAGCATGTCGACGGCAACCACTACATCATCTCCGGAAGCGATAGCTTACAGCCTGCTATCCAGTTCGTCCTCGACGCTACGCGCCTTGCGGACACGTGGAGTGTAGGCAGCGTCCGCTACTCGCCTGTGAAAAATGGCGATAAGCATGCGGTTACCGTGCAGTTCGGAACCCTGATCGGCCCGACAACCTCTACCAGCACAGTGGAGTTGATCGTCGGCAAAAAGACCAGCCTCGCCAGTGGCACTCTTGTACTCTCCGGCAACGCCTTGGATCGTACTGCGGTACTCGAAATAAAAACCCCGACATGGGCGCATGGCAAATCCCTGCTGGAAGAGACAATATCGTCAAATGGGAATCTGACGACGTCATCTCACCTTCAAGAGCAGCCGTAGAGCGATGCACGTTACTCGGAAGCCTCCTCAGATGCTGCGTGATGCGCACATCTGAGGAAAGAGATACCGGGGCGGTCGAAAAACTGTTCCCATGAAACTCTTCACTTGCCCGCGAATAGCGATGGGCCTGGTCATAGGAATAAATCGCCAGCAAGTCATAAGCTCCCAAAGTAGCTCTATCGCCCATCCAAAGAGCTTTGTAACAGCCTCTTTCTCAATCTTGACCATTTGCCAATCACCAGCCTGGTGACATCTTTTTCCAGAAGAGCCACTCGAACTTTGCCTCGAATGCAAGAGCCGAGAGCAGGGCTGCGTTGCTTGAATTGCAGCCCGAGACTTATGGACACACAGTTGTTTTCACCATAATGCATTCATGCTTCGTAAACTGCTGGGCAAAGCGCCGCCAAGCTGCCTCCGTGACGGACGACGCTCCCGAGCACGTCATGCGAGTGGGCTGGCTGGCTTATTTGCTGCGATGCTCTTCTCGGCACCCTTCAGCATATTGGCATATTGTTTGGCAACGTTCTTAGCAACATGGTCCGCAACATTGGTGCTCTCGGATTCGCCCCGCATCGTGGCTGCGATCTGTTTACTGGTGTTCAGTTTTCCTGATGCGTCCGTGAAAGTAACATCGAACTTCATCTGTGTGGTTCCCATAAACATTCCAGCAGGTCCAAGGAACGCACGCTTCACGGAGCTACCTTCCTTGAAGGTTGTGATCGCGATGTGAACGGTGTATTGTGAGCATCCCTTTTCGCCGTTGTCCTCGCCAACACGATATACATGGGCAACTTCTTTCGTGTTACGAAGGCGATCGATCAGATGTTCATATATGAGCGCTCGATAGGCAGCCGGCACTTGCGCCTGATCCCAGTTCGGAGTGGCAACAAGCACACTCTTCGGATCGATCAAGGCGCTCTGGCAAGAAGTGTCCTGAGCTTTCCGTGGCGGCAGAGGGGTCAGAGCAAAGCTTTGAAGAGCGTGATCTGCTTCTGTGGCTGGGAGAAAAAAGACGGCGGCATGATTGCCACCGCGGCTGTCATTGAACTCCACGGTCAGCATATCCTGCCGGTGATGCAATACCGCAGCAGCCGCAAGACCGCCGCCATCCGGAATCGTCATGCGGAAGATCATAAGGCCGACTCCACCGATTTCGACCCTCTGATTGCCCGCACTTACAGCCGTGATCGAGGTTCGAGGAATCGAGGTGCTACCCGATTTACCTGTGAATGTCAGTGAATCCGGACTAAGTACAAGGGTGCCCTTCTTGTTGTGTTTAATGTCGGGCAATCCATATACATGCTCCGCTTTAGTGGACTGCCAGACAGCGGGAATGGAAGGAGCAGAAGAATCGTTGACGTTCGACTGCGTGCTTGCAGCCACCAAGGGGAGTGGCAGAAGAAAAATGGCGTGAAGGGCGAGAAAGAGCGAGGTTCCAGATAACAATCTCATAAAACTCCTTAATACGTACCGGTACGTATATATAATAAGACTCAACAGGAGCTCCACGGGACGCATTTTTTTGGGACTACCTCTAGACTGCGCCGGCTTAGCTACCCCAAGCCGGGCATAAGCCAGGAAAGGTACAGCCCACTCTGTTGCATCGTTTTCTGTTGTCATTCCGTAAATCTGCAGTTCGTCCAAACCACCCCAAACACTGTCATCCGGGGCGTAATCGCAGACCTATACTGCAAAGGTGACCACGCAACTGCTCTTCGAGATCATCGGCCTGCTCCTTGGACTCCTCTTCGGCAGCTTTCTGAACGTCTGCATCGCACGCATTCCACACAGTGAATCCATCGTCAAACCGCGCTCCCGCTGCCCCCACTGCGGCAAAAGCATCCGCTGGCACGACAACATCCCCGTCCTGAGCTGGCTGCTGCTGCGTGGACGATGCCGCGAGTGTAAAGCCGCAATCTCCTCGCAGTACCCACTCGTGGAGCTCGCCACCGGCATCTGGTTCTCTATCGCCGGAGCACACCTCGCGCGGCTCTATGCAATTCCCGGCGACGCGGCCTTCAACCAGCTTGCCAGCGCCACAGTCGCGCAGATCCTCTTCATCATCCTCGGCTTCCTCCTCATCGGCCTGATGGTGATGGACTGGCAGACTCAGCTCCTCCCTGACGTCTTCACCTTCACCGGCATCGCCATCAGCTTCTTCCTCACCTGCGTTCAGGCCTTCTTCCTCGGGCCTACCGAGGACCGGGTCATCCTCGGCGCGCACCACATCCGCCTCGCCAGCCCCGGCAACGTCATCGACCACGGCAACGTCTTCTTCACCGGCCCGGAGAACATGATCAACTCCTGGCTGTTCGCGACCGTCGGCGCGGCATCTATCCTTCTACTCATCCGCTGGCTCTACAAAGCGATCCGGCACCGCGAGGGCATGGGCCTCGGCGATGTCAAGCTCCTCGCCCTGATCGCCGCCTTCCTCGGGTTCTGGCCTGCTGTGCTTTCCCTCTTCCTTGGAGTTCTTCTCGCCAGCTCCTATGCCGTCATCCTGCTCATCCGAGGCCGGGCAGGAGCCACCACACGCCTCGCCTTCGGCAGCTTTCTGTGTCTCGGTGGTCTGATAACCGCACTGGTCGGAAACCGCATCCTCGAAACCTACGAAGCATTTCTCCGCTAACAGCCAAACAACCCCTCATTCGCTTGACTCTTGCCAAAGACAATCTTAGAGTCGAAGATGCCCATGCAAACGTACCCCTACATCTGGAATTATCTTCCTCTCGTCCTGCAAATTTTGGTCGCCCTTGGGTTGGCTGGCGGCATGGTGGGGGCCTCGTTCTTCATCGGCAAGCACAAAAACTCCCGCACCAAGGGTGGCACCTACGAGTGCGGCATGGACCCCATCGGCGATGCCCGCGGCCGCTTCTCGGTCCGCTTCTATATGGTCGCCATGTTGTTCATTCTGTTCGACGTAGAAGCCGTCTTCATGCTTCCATGGGCAGTCATCTTCAAGCAGCTTCCCGCCATCACCGGATCGAAGATGTTCGGCTTCTGGGAGATGTTCGTCTACCTCGGCTTCGTCGCCGTCGGCCTCTTCTACGTCTGGAAGAAGGGCATTCTGGACTGGGCAAACGATAAGGGAGACCTCTAATATGTACGATCCCGCCTCCGCCCTCACCGGCCTTCAGGCCATCTCCGAAGCCCACCCCGAGAACGCCGCCATCCAGGCTGCGATCAGTGCTCTAGCCGACATAGCCACCGACGCCAAGTACGACCGCGCCGAGCTGACCATCACCGTCGCCCGCGAAGACATCCTCGCCGCCTGTCGAGCCGTAAAGCCGGTCTACAACTTCTTCGAAGACGCGACCGCCGTCGACTGGTATCCCTCAGAGCCCCGCTTTCAGATCACCTATCACCTTCTCTCACTCAGCCTCAAGGCTCGTCTTCGCCTGATCGTCCAGCTCGACGGCTCCGACGCCGTACTCGACAGCATCGTCTCCGTCTGGCCTGCGGCCAACTTCTACGAGCGCGAGATCTTCGACCTCTTCGGCGTCCGCTTCAGCGGCCACCCCAACATGGTCCGCATCATGATGCCGGAAGACTGGCAGGGCCATCCGCTCCGCAAGGACTACCCCGTGGAGGGCTACCGCTAATGTCACCCGCTCTCGCACCCGAAAAGCCCTTCGTCAAAAAGGCGGAGAAAGACTTCGCCGACGCCATCAACCCCGGCGTCAAAGACCTCATCGCCGACGCAGCCCGGCACAATGCCAGCTCCGATGCCTCCGCCGACAAGACCATGGTCATCAACATGGGCCCGCAGCACCCGTCGACGCACGGTGTTCTGCGCCTGGTGGTCGAGATCGATGGCGAAACCGTGGTCGGCCTCGCTCCGGACATCGGCTATCTGCACACCGGCATCGAAAAAACCTGCGAGGCGAAGTTCTACCAGCAGGTCGTTCCCCTCACCGACCGCATCGACTATCTCTGCCCCATGACCAACAACCTCGCCTACTGCCTCGCAGTGGAGAAGCTGTTGGGCCTCGAGATCCCCGAACGCGCCCAGTACCTCCGCGTCCTCTTCAACGAGCTCACCCGCATCCAGTCGCACCTCGTCTGGCTCGGCACCCACGCCATGGACATCGGCGCGCTCACCGTCTTCCTCTACTGCTTCCGCGAGCGCGAGCAGCTGCTGCGCATCTTCGAGGCCGTCTCCGGCCAGCGCATGATGACCAGCTACGTCCGCATCGGTGGCCTCAGCCTGGAGCCGCCACTCGATCTCTACGACTCGATCCGCACCTTCCTCAAGGAGTTCCCCTCGAAGATCGAGCAGTACGAGGGCCTGTTACAGACGAACCCCATCTGGATGTCGCGCCTCAAGGGCGTAGGCTACCTCTCGCCCGAGGACGCAATCGCCCTCGGCGTCACCGGCCCTCCACTGCGTGCCTCCGGCGTCGACTTCGATGTCCGCCGCGACATGCCCTACTCCAGCTACGAGAAGTTCCAGTTCAGCGTCCCCGTCTCGAACGAGGGCGACGTCTGGGCACGCTACATCGTCCGCATGCAGGAGCTCCGCGAGTCGATCAAGATCTGCCACCAGGCGCTCGATGGCCTTCCCGAAGGCCGCATCGTCGCCGACGCACCAAAGATCATCCTGCCCAACCGCGAACAGATGAAGACCCAGATGGAATCCCTCATCCATCACTTCAAGATCGTCACGGAAGGCTTTGCAGTCCCGGCCGGTCAGGTGTGCAGCTCGGTCGAAGCACCGCACGGCATGATGAACTACTTCGTTGTCTCCGACGGCACCGCCAAGCCCTACCGCGTGCACATGCGCAACCCCGGATTCGCCACGCTGCAAGCACTCGAGACCATGTGCAAAGGCCGCCTGCTCGCCGACATCGTAGCAGTTATCGGCTCCATCGACATCGTCCTTGGGGAGATTGATCGATGAAGTCTTTTTCGCAAAAGGTAAATTTGCGCGGCACCTTATGCGAGATCCTTGTACTCGTAGTCATGCTGTGTATCCCAGCTTTGGCCTATTCGAAGAGGGCTCCCCTTCCCGATCAGGTTATCTCTGCCAAATCGATCTACTTGGACAATCAGTCGGGAGATTCAGCGGTTCTTGACACAGCAACTGAAGAGTTTACGAAGTGGGGCCGCTTCACAATCACTAACTCAAAGGATGATGCGGATCTTGTTGCTGTCTTTACCCATAAGCTTGGCATCGACAAATGGGGAAATGCGTCTTTCATTGTGATGGACGTTTTTATTAAAGGTCACAGCGAGGACGTATTAGAAACAAAGAACGCCGTAAAATTAATTACCGCCCCGCGACTTCGTACCCAGGCATGTATCGCTGATTTTAAGAAGCGCCTGGAACCGAAAGTCCGACATTGAATGTATCCGTTCAATTACACCGCGAACTCTGGACATCGTTCGCATCGCAGATTCGCAGTTACGCAGCGGCACACGGACTCAACAGCCGCCATCATGCAGTCGTTGAAGTAGGAAGCGACCTCATCATCCTTCGCGTCAACACTCGCTGGCTCCGCTTCACGCACAGCGAGATGACCGAAGACAACAACCGGACCGAACCGTTCCAGATCAACATCGACGGAACCGTAACGATCGGCGCAGTCACCGAAGATATGGACTTTACAGCCGAGCGGCTGACGCGGGAGCTAATGCAGTGAGCACACTCACCAACACGATCTTTTCCCCGGAGCTGGCAGCCCGCTTCGACAAACTCGTCACCATCTATCCCCTGCGCCGGTCCGCGCTTGTCCCCATGCTGCTCTACGCGCAGGACGAGGTCGGCTACATCTCAGACGCCGTCGTCGCAGAGATCGCCGAGCGCATCGGCATTCTCGAGCTGGACGTCCGCAACGTGCTTTCGTACTACTCCATGCTCCGCACCAAGCCCGCGGGCAAGTACAACGTGCAGGTCTGCACCAACATCTCCTGCATGCTGCGCGGCGGCTATGAGCTGCTCGACCACTGCAAGCACAAGCTCGGCATCGGTCATAAAGAGGTCACCGAAGACGGTCTTTTTTCTCTCGAAGAGGTCGAGTGCATCGGCGCCTGCTGCTGGGCTCCCGCCATCCAGATCAACTACGACTTCCACGACAACCTGACGCCCGCAAAGGTCGACGACCTGTTCCAGATCTACCGCGACGGCCAGGGAAAGGATGTGAAGTAAATGCCGACACTCGTCTCGCATCCCGATGAAGTCAAAGTCCTCTCCCGTCGCTTCGGCCAGGGCGCCGCGAATATCGACAAGTACCTCGAGCTCGACGGCTACAAGGCCGTCCAGATGGCCATCGAGCAGGGTCCCGAATGGATCATCAACACCATGAAGGCCAGCGGCCTTCGCGGACGCGGCGGCGCAGGCTTCCCCACCGGCATGAAGTGGAGCTTCGTCCCCAAGCAGTCGGAGAAGCCGAAGTACGTCCTGGTCAACGGAGACGAGTCCGAGCCCGGCACCTGCAAAGACCACGTCATCTTCCTGCACGATCCCCACGCCGTCATCGAAGGCACCATGATCGCCGGCCTCGCCATCGGCTCGAAGCTCGGCTTCATCTACCTCCGCGGCGAGTACCGCTACCTGCTCAAGATCGTCGAAAAGGCCGTCGCTGACGCCTATGCAAAGGGCTTCCTCGGCAAGAACATCTTCGGCACCGGCGTCGACTTCGACATCATCACCCAGACCGGCGCAGGCGCCTATGAGGTCGGCGAAGAGTCCGCCCTGATGGAGTCGCTCGAAGGCAAGCGCGGCGTGCCCCGCATCAAGCCGCCCTTCCCTGCCGTCGTCGGGCTATATGGTGGACCGACGGTGATCAACAACGCCGAGACCATCGCCAACGCCCCGCATATCCTGCTGATGGGCGGCGAGGCCTACGCCAAGCTCGGCACCGAGCGCAACGGCGGCACACGACTCTTCGGCATCTCCGGCCACGTAGAGCGCCCCGGCGTCTACGAGCTGCCCATGGGCTACTCGCTCCGCAAGGCCATCTACGACGTCGCGGGCGGCATCAAGGGCGGCAAGAAGCTCAAAGCCGTCGTCCCCGGCGGCTCATCCTGCCCCGTCCTCACCGCAGACGAGATCGACGTAGGCCTCGACTTCGACCAGATGGGCAAAGCCGGCACCATGCTCGGGTCTGGAGGAATAGTGGTTCTCGACGAGACCGTCTCCATCGTCGAGTTCGCCCTCCGCACCATCGCCTTCTACCAGCACGAGTCCTGCGGCTGGTGCATCCCCTGCCGCGAAGGCACGGACTGGATCAAGAAGACCCTCACCCGCGTCCACGCCGGTGGCGGCAGCAAGAAGGATATCGACAACGTGCAGTACCTCGCCGAAAACATGATGGGCCGGACGTTCTGCCCACTCGGCGACGCTGCTGCGATGCCGACCCTCGGCTTCGTCAAGAAATTCCGCAAAGAGTTCGAAGAGTACATCGACGGCAAGCGCGTCGACACCCCCTTAATCAAGATCAAACCGGTCGGCGAACCGGAGCTCGCAGGAGCGCATTGATGATCCACCGCCTTTCGGTCACGTTTGTGCTTGTTGCAGGGTTAGTTTTTGCGCGCCCTGCACCCTCACAATCTGCGAGGCCGAAAATCCCCGTGTACGTCGAGTGCAAGTGCCCGGATACACTGGGATCAACGTTTGGCACGAAGATAAAGTCTTTGGTCACCGCGTCTACTCCGTATCAACTTTCAGATAAAGCGACAGCGGTCTTTCAGTACATCATTGTCTCCGTTGACGGGGATAAAACTAAATTGGCACCCGCCGGGCAGCTATCGGCGATCTCAACACTCATCACTGGCGACGATGGGAAATGGGTTCACCACGCGGTCTACGCTGTGACGAACGACACGGTAGATGAAGCCGCACAAAATGATCTTCGCAGCCTTTCTGACTTGATCATGGAAGCTATGCGACAGAGGAACAACTAGATGGCAGACGTAACCTTTACCGTAGACGGCAAACAACTCACCGCACCCGCGGGCACGCTCCTCATCGAGGCCTGCAAGACCGCTGGCATCGAGATCCCCGCCTTCTGCTACTACCCTGGGCTCTCGCTCCAGGCTGCCTGCCGCATGTGCGTCGTCCGGCAGGAGAAGGTCCCCAAGCTCCAGACCGCCTGCACCACCCCAGTCGCCGAGGGCCAGGTCTTCATCACCGAGTCGCCTGAGATCGCCCAGGCGCGCAAGGCCACCCTGCAACTCCTGCTCGGCAACCACCCCCTCGACTGCCCCGTCTGCGATGCCGGCGGCGAGTGCGAGCTGCAGGACATGACCTTCAAGTACGGCGCCGCCGACAGCTTCTACGCCGAGCCCAAGAACCACCGCGAAGAGCAGCAATGGTCCCCGGTCGTCTACTTCGACCGGCCTAGATGCATCCTCTGCTACCGCTGCGTCCGCATGTGCGGCGAGGGCATGGACGTCTTCGCCCTCGGCATTCAGAATCGCGGCAGCTCCAGCGTCATCGCCCCCAACGTCCCCCCGCAGATGTCCCCCGACGACCTCGCCCACGTGGACTGCGAGCAGTGCGGCATGTGCATCGACGCCTGCCCCGTCGGAGCCCTCACCTCCGGCACCTACCGCTATAAAACCCGTCCCTGGGAGATGAATCACGTCTCCACCGTCTGCACCCACTGCGGCGACGGCTGCAAGACCACCCTCGGCGTCCGCAGCACCTCCGACGGCAGCGAGATCGTCCGTGGCGACAACCGCGACAAGTCCGGCATCAACGGCGACTTCCTCTGCAATAAGGGCCGCTACGCCTTCGACTTCGCCAACCACGAAGACCGCATCACCCAGCCGCTCGTCCGCCAGGCTGATGGCAGCCTCAAACCGGTTAGCTGGGAAACGGCCCTCGACCACGTCGGCAAGAAACTCCGTGAGCTTCGCGACACCAGGGGCGGCAAGTCCATCGGCGTCATCGGCGGCAACCGCCTCACGAACGAAGAGGCCTACCTCCTCCAGAAGTTCGCCCGCACCGTCCTCGGCACCAACAACATCGACCACCACCGCACGGCGGACTACGTCACCTTCGCCCAGACCCTCAGCAGTAAGCCCGGCCGGACCGCCTCGCTGCACGACACCCTCACCGCGCCGGCCATCCTTCTCGTGGGCGGCGACCCCACCAATCATGCTCCGGCCACCGCGTGGAACATCCGCACCAACGTTCGCAACAATCACGCAAAGCTCTACGTCGCTAACACCGCCGAGATCAAGCTCCGCCGCCAGGCACGCGGCTTTGTGCAGGTCTCGCCCTTCGGCTACGGCGATCTCGCCGCCTATCTCTCCGGCAACGAGGCCAGCGCCACCGCAGCAGCCGCTGACACCGACAAGCTGAGCAAGTTCCGCGACGCCGTCAAGGCAGAGGAGAAGCTCCTCATCCTCATCGGCTCGGAGATCCACGGCACCGAGCTCAAAGCGCTCCTCGACTTCGGCCTCACCATCCCGGGAGCGCAGTTCGCCCTGCTCTCCGACTACGCCAACTCACGCGGCGCAGCGGACATGGGCCTGCTACCCGACCTCCTCCCTGGCTACACGCCCATCGGAGCCATCGACGTCCAGAACCCCGGCAGCAAGATCGCCCTCGAATACGGCTCCTCGACCACCCCCGGCCTCGACATGCTCGAGATCTTCGACGCCGCAGCCAAAGGAGAGCTCTCCGCCCTCTACGTCGTCGGGGCCAACCCGGTCGCCCGCTACGCCGTCGATCCCGCCACCCTCAAAAACACCTTCGTCGTCGTACAAGAGATGTTCCTCACCGAGACCGCCGCTCTCGCCGACGTCATCCTCCCCGCCGCCAACCTCTACGAGAAGTCCGGCTCCGTCACCAACAGCTACGGCGACCTCCAGCAGGTCAAAAAAGCAGGCGACCGCGCCGGTGTCCGCACCGACTTCGAGATGATCGTCCGCATCGCCGACAAGATGGGCGCCGACATGAAGACACTCGTCCCCTTCGGTAAGGGTCTCAGGGCTGACATGGGCCAGTCCCGCGGCGCGCAGTCCGGCGAGGCCGACCGCCACGCCGTCTGGCTCACCGCCAACAACCTCGAACCGCGCCTCAGCCCGTTCGACCCATTCGCCATCCTCGACGAGATCCAGCGCCTCGTCCCCGGCTACAACCTACTCCGCCTGCAACTGCTCTCCGGCAACGACCAGCATCTGTCGCCCGCAGCGCCCGCAGAGCTCGTCCAGATCACCCGTCGCGACCTCGTCATGCCCGCGAACGATACACTCTTTACATCCGGCACGTTAGGGCGCTACTCGGCCATGCTCAACGACCTCCAACAGAATGAGGCACGCAAGCTGCCCATTCTCGACCAAACCGCCGCAGACTAGCCGCCGCCGATGAGGAGCAACACCGCGTGAGTCATCTATCGCCGTTCCTGACGTTTCTCCTGCTGAACGTCCTGAAGATCGTCGTCGTCCTCGTCATCACCCTGACGGCGGTGGCCTATACCGTGCTGCTCGAACGCAAGGTCATCGGCCGCATGCAGAATCGCTGGGGACCCTCCCGCGTCGGTCCCTTCGGCCTGCTGCAGCCACTCGCCGACGGCATCAAGCTCTTCCTCAAGGAAGACCTCATGCCACTCGCCATCGAGCGCCCGCTCTTCATCCTCGCGCCCATCATCGCGTTGAGCTGCGCACTCATCTCGATCGCCGTCGTTCCCTTCGGTGCCGTCACGCTGGTCAAGGGCGTCAACCTCTTCCAGATCGCCGACCTCAACATTGGCCTGCTCGTCATCCTTGGCGTCACCTCCATCGGCGTCTATGGCATCGCGCTCTCGGGCTGGTCGTCGAACAATAAGTTCGCCCTGCTCGGCAGCCTCCGCGCCACCTCGCAGATGATCAGCTATGAGCTCGCACTGGGTCTGTCTCTGGTAGGAGTCGTCCTCCGTGCCCAGTCGCTCAGCCTGCGCGACATCGTCGCCAGCCAGTCCGCTCACGGCCTGCTCTCCTGGAACGTCTTCGGAGGCTTCCAGTTCGTCGGCTTCTTCATCTATCTGATGGCCGCCTACGCCGAGACCAACCGCTCCCCCTTCGACCTCCCCGAGGCCGAGTCCGAGCTCGTCGCCGGCTACCACACCGAGTACAGCTCCATGAAGTTCGCCATGTTCTTCATGGCCGAGTACGCCAACATGATCACCGTGAGCTGCGTCGCCACCCTCCTCTTCTTCGGCGGAGCCTCCAGCCCACTCGGTCATCTTCTGCCCGCAAACTTCGGCGGCCCCATCCTTACCGCCATCTTCCCCATTCTCTGGTTCGTGGCAAAGATTTTTTCTTTCTTATTTCTTTATATCTGGGTCCGCTCGACGCTGCCCCGCTTCCGTTATGACCAGCTCATGGCCTTCGGCTGGAAGTTCCTTCTGCCCGTCGCCATGGCCAACATCATCGTTACCAGCCTCGTCATGGCGCTGCGCGGATAGCTCGCGTATCGCTGTTTTACAATCAGCAGAAGCCCGATAAAGCATCTGCTCCGTTTCAAGAAAGACTCAACGGATCACCATGGAACTGGCACTCTTCATCATCTTTGGCGGACTGGCCGTAGCAGCAGCCCTCAACCTGCTCCTACAGAGGCACCCCATCAACAGCGCCCTCTCCCTGGTCGTCGTCATGATGTCGCTCGCCGTCCTCTACTGGTCGCTCGGGGCTGAGTTCCTCGCCGCCGCCCAGGTCATCGTCTACTCCGGCGCCATCATGGTGCTCTTCGTCTTCGTTATCATGCTGCTCAACGCGGGCGAAGAAGAACGAACCACCGGCAGCCGCGCTGCCTACATCGCCGGATTCCCCGGTGCCGCCGCCATCTTCTGCCTGCTCAGCTCCGTCTTCCTGTCGGAGAGCAAGGCCCTCGGCACCGCGAACCTCGGCGGCCATCTCGGCGGCACAGTCAGCAACATCGCCGAGATCAGCCACGTCCTCTTCACAACCTTGCTGCTCCCCTTCGAAGTCACCTCCGTCCTCATCCTCGTCGCCATTCTCGGAGCCGTTGTGCTCGCCCGGAAGGAGCAATAAATCGTGAGCTTTCTTAATACTAGAAACCGCGGCGCTGAGAAACTTATGGCCTTTGGCCCCCTCGGCTTTTTATTCGCCCTGATACTGGGGCACGACGGACACCTTTCGAAAACTCCGCTGGCAATCGGCGCCGGACTAGGACTCCTTGGTCTCGTGTTCAAGCTCGCTCATCGCACAACGAAAGAGGATATGCTTTAGATGGTCCCCATCGCCTACTACCTCGTCCTCGCCGCCATCCTCTTCTCCGTCGGAGTCGCGGCCTTCCTCATCAAGCGCAACATCATCAGCGTCTTCATGTCGATCGAGCTCATGCTCAACGCCGTCAACCTGACCTTCGTCGCCTTCGCGCACATGTGGCACCAGGTCCAGGGTCAGATCTTCGTCTTCTTCGTGATGGTCGTCGCCGCCGCCGAGGCCGCTGTCGGCCTTGCCATCATCATCGCTATCTTCCGCACCCGTCAGACGCTGAACGTCGACCAGATCAACCTGATGAAACTGTGAGCCGAGTCCTATAATGCCCTCTTCCTATCTCTGGCTGATCCCGCTGCTTCCCTTTACCGGCTTCCTCATCAACGGGACCGTAGGCCGCAAGCTGCCCCGTGCCGCCGTCACCGGCATCGCGCTTCTCTTCACCGCTATTCCCGCCGTCATCGTCGCATACCTCTGGATGATCATGAAGGCCGCCGGAGCGCCGGAGCTCATTCAGGCCGTCTCGGCTCCGTGGATCGCCATCACCGGCTTCCAGGTCAACTTCGCCTTCACCGTCGATCACCTCACGCTGATCATGCTGTCGATCATCACCGGCGTCGGCTTCCTCATTCACCTCTACTCCGCCGGATACATGGCGCATGAAGAGGGGTACTGGCGCTTCTTCGCCTACCTCAACCTCTTCATGTTCTTCATGTCCGTCCTCGTCCTCTCCGAGAGCTTCCTGCTTCTCTTCGTCGGCTGGGAGGGCGTCGGCCTCGCCTCCTACCTGCTCATCGGCTTCTACTTCAAGAAGGACTCCGCCGCCAACGCAGGCAAAAAAGCCTTCATCGTCAACCGCATCGGCGACTTCGGCTTCCTGCTCGCCATGTTCCTGCTCGTCACCCACTTCGGCACGCTCAGCTTCACCGAGGTCTTTACCGAGATCACCGCGCATCCCGAATGGCACGGCGGCTTTCTCACTGCCATCGCCCTCCTGCTCGTCGTCGGAGCCACCGGTAAGTCCGCCCAGATTCCTCTCTACGTCTGGCTCCCCGACGCCATGGAAGGCCCCACGCCCGTCTCCGCGCTCATTCACGCAGCCACGATGGTCACGGCTGGTATCTACATGGTCGCGCGCTGCCACACGCTCTTCGACCGCAGCCCCTACGCCCTCGGCGTTGTCGCCCTCATCGGAGCTGCAACCGCCCTCTTCGCCGCCTGCATCGGCATGGTCCAGCAGGATATCAAGCGCGTCCTCGCCTACTCCACCGTCTCCCAGCTCGGTTACATGTTCCTCGCCTGCGGCGTCGGAGCCTACGGAGCCGGCATCTTCCACCTGATGACCCACGCCTTCTTCAAGGCACTCCTCTTCCTCGCCGCCGGTTCGGTCATCCATGCACTCAACGGCGAGCAGGACATGCGCAAGATGGGAGCCCTCCGCAAGCGCATCCCCGTCACCTTCTGGACCATGACGATGGGCGTCTTTGCCATCGCCGGGCTTCCCCCCTGGGCCGCCTTCTTCTCGAAGGACGAGATCCTCTACCGCGCCTTCATCTCCGATAACCCGCTCGGCAAGCTCCTCTGGTTCGTCGGCCTCGTCACCGCAGGCATGACCTCCTTCTACATGTTCCGCCTCTGGTTTAAGACCTTCTTCGGCAAATCACACGTCGAAGAGCCCGCGCATGACCACAGCCACGATCACGGCCACGCCGCTCACTCCCACGGCGTCCACGAGTCGCCCTGGATCATGCTCTTCCCGCTCGTCGTCCTCGCCATCCTCTCCGTCATCGGCGGATGGGTCGGCGTCCCCGCCGCCCTCGGCGGCCACAACGAGATCGAGCACTTCCTCGAGCCCGTCTTCTCCACCGGCAGCCCTGTCGCCGAGATCGCAGGCAGCAACGGCCTCGAGCTCACCCTCGCCGCCGTCTCCGTCCTTACCGCGCTCCTCGGCCTCTTCGTCGCCTACTGGCTCTACGTCAAGAACCCCGGCTCCTCCACCGCCATCGCCCGCAAGGCAAGGCCGGTCTACAAGCTCCTCGAGAACAAGTTCTACATCGACGAGATCTACCAAGCCGTCATCGTCTTCCCCCTAACGGCTGGCACACGCGTCCTGCTCAGCGGCATCGTCGACTGGGGCATCGTCGACGGCTCCGGCAAACTTGCCGGAGCAACCACCCGCGGCCTCAGCACCCTCACCCGGCGCGTCCAGTCCGGCAACATCCGCTCCTACGCTGGCTGGCTCGCACTCGGCGCAGCCGCTGTACTCGCTGTCATGATCTTCGGCCACTCGCTCTTCATGCGCTAACTATTGTTTCTGTTCTGCTTTTTGCTCCAAAAGGAATCGACGAATCGATGAACCTAGACCACTCCATCCTGACCCTCATCACCTTCGTCCCACTCGCGGGCGCTCTGCTCCTCGCGCTGCTGCCGGACAAGGGCAAGACGATGCAGTGGGGCGCGCTCGCCATCACCCTCGTCACCTTCGTGCTTACCCTGCATCTACCGGCGCACTTCAACTACGGCGCCCTCCCCGGCACCTTCCAGTTCACCGCCGACTACGCCTGGATCCCTCCGATCGTCCGTTATCACCTCGGCGTCGATGGCCTCGCCATGTGGCTCGTCGTCCTCACCGGCCTCCTCGCCCCGCTCGGCGTCCTCATCTCCTGGCGCGCCATCGATAGCCGCAAGAAGCTCTTCTACATCCTCTTCCTGCTCCAGCAGGTCGCGATGATGGGCATCTTCGTCTCGCTCGACCTCTTCCTCTACTACGCCTTCTGGGAGCTCTCGCTCGTCCCGATGACGCTCCTCATCGCCACCTTCGGCCGCACCAAAGACCGCCGCCGCGCCGCGATCAAGTACTTCCTCTACGCCTTCATCCCCTCGGCCCTGCTGCTCGTCGCCATGATCTGGCTCTACATCCAGACCGGCACCTTCGAGCTCCCCCGCCTCGCCGAGCTCGCCGCCGCGCATAGCATCTCCGCCAACTCCGCCGCCCTCTGGCTCGCCTCGCTGGCCTTCCTCTTCGCCTTCGCCGTCAAGGTTCCCATCTTCCCGCTGCACGGCTGGCTCTCGGACGCCATCTTCGAAACTCCCACAGCCGCCGTCATGGTCCTCGCCGGAAAGACCGGCCTCTACTCCATCCTGCGCTTCTCCTTCACCATCTTCCCCGCCGAGTCCCACCGCATCGCACCCATCATGATCGCCCTCGGAGCCATCGGCATCGTCTACGGCGCACTCATCGCGCTCGTCCAGAACGACCTCAAGCGCCTCGCCGCCTACTCCACCCTCGGACACCTCAGCTTCATCGTCCTCGGCATCTTCACCTTCACCATCTCCGGCCTCGACGGCGGCATCTATCAGATCCTCAACCACGGCATCTCCGGCGGCGCCCTCTTCATGCTCATGGGCCTGCTCTACGAGCGCTACCAGACCTACGACATGCGCCAGTACGGCGGCCTCGCAGCCAAATACCCCTGGCTGGTCACGATGTTCGTCATCACCACGCTCTCCGTCATCGGCCTGCCCATGCTCAACAGCTTCGTCGGCGAGTTCCTCATCCTCACAGGCTCCATGCAGTCAGCCATCCCGCACCATGTTCTCTGGACCGCCCTCGGCACCACAGGCGTCATCTTCGGCGCGGCCTACATGCTCGTCATGATCCAGCGTCTCTTCTACGGCAACCTCGGCCGCATCCCGCAATCCACCACCGGATGGGACCTCGACGCCCGCGAGCACCTCGCCCTCTGGCCCATGGTCGCCCTCTTCCTCGCCATGGGAGTCGCCTCGCCCTTCTGGCTCCGCGCCATCGACAACACTGGCACCGAGATCGCCATGCACGTCTTCGAAGCCACCCCCGCGCCATCCGCCATCACACCGGAAGCAACCTTGCTCCAGAATCAGAATCAAGGGGGCCAGCGCTAATGAACACCCTTTCGCCTAACATCCTTGCCCTCCTGCCCGAGTACATCCTCACCCTCACCGGCATCCTCGTCATGCTGATTGAGCCCGTGCTCAAACCCGCCAGCAGCCGCAAGCCGCTCGGCTGGCTCGCCGTCCTCGGCACCTTCGCCGCAGGCCTCGCCAGCGCCGCGCAGCTTCACCTCGGCACCCTCCACGCCTTCTCCGGAACCATCCGGGTCGATGCCTTCAGCGTCTTCTTCCATCTCCTCATCGCCGCCGTCGTCCTCGTCACCCTCCTCGGTTCGCTGGACTACTTCGAAGGCAACGCCTCCCATGCAGGCGAGTATTTCGCCCTCACCCTCTTCGGCGCCGTCGGCATGATGTTCATGACCTGCTCGGTCGAGCTCCTCATGGTCTTCATCGGCCTCGAGATCTCCTCCATCTCCACCTACATCATGGCCGGCTTTCGCAAAGGACAAGCCACCGGCTCCGAGTCCTCCATCAAGTACTTCCTGCTAGGCTCCTTCGCCACCGCCTTCTTCCTCTACGGCATAGCACTCGCCTTCGGGGCCACCGGCTCCACGTCCATCGCCGCAATCGCCGCGGGCCTCGCCACCACCACCACACCGCGTCTCGCCTTCACCGCCATCGCCCTCATCATCATCGGCCTCGGCTTCAAGGTCTCCGCCGCTCCCTTCCACGTCTGGACCCCCGACGTCTACCAGGGTGCCCCCGCTCCCGTCGTCGGCCTGATGTCCACCGCCCCCAAAGCCGCCGCCTTCGCCGTCCTGCTCCGCATCACCTTCTCCGGATTCCCCGGCATGCAGCACCGCTGGAGCATCCTCCTCTGGGTCCTCGCAGCCCTCTCCATGACCATCGGCAACCTCGGTGCCCTGCTCCAGCGCGACGTCAAGCGCATGCTCGCCTACTCCAGCATCGCCCACGCAGGCTACCTGCTCGTCGCCTTCACCGCCTTTCCCGCCGACGGCATCCTCACCGCCTGCTTCTACACCGCGACCTACGCCGCTATGAACGTCGGAGCCTTCGCCGTCATCACCCAGATCGCCGGCTACAACGAGAACCTCCGCACTATCGACGACTACACCGGCCTCGCCGCGAAGCGCCCCATCCTGACCGCCCTCTTCGCCTTCTTCCTGCTCTCGCTGATCGGCATCCCCTTCACCGGCGGCTTCTTCGGCAAATTCCTCGTCTTCACCGCCGCCATTCACGCCGGAAACATCTGGCTCGCCGTCATCGGCCTGCTCAACAGCGGCGTCGCCTGCTTCTACTACCTCCGCCTGCTCAGCGCCCTCTACACCCGCTCCGCAGACGAGGACGCCACCGCCCCCCAGCCCACCGTCAGCGTCCCGGCAGGCATCGCCCTCGCCGCCACCGCGCTCGCCACCCTGATGCTCGGCATCTTGCCTGGCACCATCCTCCGTGTCGTCAACCGCGCCGCCTACGAGACCATCGTCACCACCCAGACCCCAACCGCCGCTGCACGCGTCTCCTCGACGGCCAGCGCAGACCAGCAGTAGTCCTCACCCACTGTAGTTGCCTGTCCTTTGTTTGTCCTTTTGCCTTTCCTTTTGTTTGTCATTCCGTAGCGCAGCGGAGGAATCTGCTGTTGTTCTTATTTTTGCCCTTGCTCTCTTCTCCACCCCCAAAAACCTGTCAACCCCCTAAACCACACATCTCATTGATTAGAAAACAGATAGACCTTGCCCAATAGTTTCTGCCATCTGTTATCCTTTAAATAGACCTGAAGAAAAGCCCCGGAGCACTCCGGGGCTTTCTCGTTTAAAGCATTTTGGGGGTCTATTGGGCCAATTCTGTGAAGTTGCGCTCACCTCGCGTGTGACCTAATGGTCGCCGGGTACAAACCGCAGCGGCCGCAGTTCAACGTGCCACCGTCGGCCATCACACCTGAAAGGCGCTTTTCCGAGTAAGATCGTGCTTGTATAGTGTCTTTTATTCCGCTACGCGCCGGAGAACCGCCTAATGACTACAATCATATCGAAATTGCGAGTTCCCGATTATGGGAGATGGGCTGGACAGTTTGAGGCTGGCGCTAAGAGCCGCGAAGATTTTGGTATAGAGGTTCTTGCGTACGGACATGATCAGTCTGATCATCACGTCGCCATTGTAATTTTGCGGGTCGAAAGTGAATCTAAGGGCAGGTTGCTCTTGGAAAATCCTATTCTTCAAAAGAATTTGAAAGATGAAGGGATCACACAAATCGAGATCACTCTTATAGAGCAATAGCATCTCTGGCCTTCCAGAGCTGGGCGTCGACTGACATTGGCATTCTGAGCGGAGCGAAGAACCCCCCGCATTTTGTTCGAAGCTCAACACTCTACACCATTTGCGAAAACGCTATAAAAACGCAGTCACACGACCAAGACAAGGTCAGACTTACGAAGCCTAAGTCCAGACCTAAGCTACCTTTTTTGAATACTTTAGTACTTTAAATAGGGGGTACAGACCTCCACCAAAAACAGCAAAGCCCCCGCGAACGGGGGCCTTACCACTTCCAAAATCCTCAGCGGTTGTGCAGGACTAAGCCTGAACTTTGAGGAAGATGATCACGAAGGTGAACAGTGCGAGGGACTCGATGAACGCCAGACCGAGAATCAGGAAGATGAAGATTCCAGGACGAGCACCCGGGTTGCGAGCAAGAGCCTCGGTAGCCGAAGCAGTCGCCTTACCCTGACCGAGACCGCAAAGACCAGCGGCAAGGGCCATGCCAAGCGCAGCAGCCAGCGGAACCCACTGACCCGCAGGAGAACCACCGTTAACTGCATCAGCAGCAAAAGCCGGCGTTGCAAGCAGCAGCGCGGCCAAAGACATAAATACATATTGCAGCTTCTTCATTGCGACTCCATGCTCCCGTCAGATACGCCGCCAGTGGGTGGTTGATGCTCACCGTGCTGGCACCCTCACGCTCGCGGCGCTGAAACCTGCTACGGAGAGGGAGCGCCCCACCGCGGCAAACCTAAACCTAATGATCGTGCGCAACCGCCAGCGACAGATAGATCGACGCCAGCAGGAAGAACACATACGCCTGCACAATCGCTACACCGAAGTGCAGCCCCATGAAGACCAGCGGAATACCCACCGGCACCAGCGAGAAGAACGCCAGCGTCACCAGGTCTCCTGCGAACATATTCGCGTACAAACGCACCGTGAGCGACAACACACGTGCAAAGTGCGAGATGATCTCGATCGGCAGCATCAGCGGATACAGCCACCACACCGGTCCAAGGAACTGCTTGATATAACCAGCCCCATTCGAACGAATGCCATGGAAGTGGTAGTAGATGAACGTGACCAACGCAAAACCCAGCGGCATCACTACATCCGCCGTAGGCGACTTCAGCCCCGGAACCAGACCCATCAGGTTCGCCACCAGGATGAACAGAAACAGCGTCGTCAGGTAGCTGGTAAACCGCTCATACCCATGGCCGATGATCGACTCGCCCTGCTCGTTCACGAACTCGTGAACCATCTCCGCCAGATGCTGCGCCGGAGCCGGTTTCTCGACGCTCAACGTCGCCCGCACCAGCAGGAAGAACGCAATCAGCACGCCGAAGACCAGCAACTCCATAGCAAACGTGTCGGTGATGGGAGCCGCAGGGTGGACAGGCTCGATATGCAGACTACGCAACAGCGCCGTCGTGGGCGCGGCAAAGACGTGATTCAAAGATTGGGCGATCAGTGTCTGGGGCATAAAAAAATAAGTAAAATCTCTTGTTGTTGCTTGTTCTTGGATTCGTTGCTTGTTGTGCTTCTAATTTGTTGGGTCTAAAACACTTAAATCTTCTCTAAACCGTCCAGGCCTTCATCAACCGAACCCCTTCTACTGAGAGACAGAACACTCCCAAAGCAAGGCCAGCCGCAAGGGCGTAAACCGAACCATTCAGATACTTAAGGCTAACATACAGCAGCACGACTGTGGCCCCCAGCCGCAGGAAGAATCCTGCCAGCACCATCCCCATCGGCTTCGCCTCGCCCCCCGCATCCATCCGGACCATCACCGCGCTCATCAGCCGCAGCCACTCCCACAGCCCCGACCCCGAGATCACCGCGCCCACCACCAGCAGCGCCGCGCTCTTCCACCCCGCCTTCCACCAGGCCAGCGGCACCCCTACTACGCAGATCAGCACCAGCAGCCGGATCGCCCCCTTGATCGTCCGCTTGAAATCGTCGTCGCTAAAACTCTCGAAAGCCTTCATCATCCGCTCTACTTTCCACTCCTCAAAAACCGCGCCGCCGTCGTAAAGATCTGCACAAACCCCGCCACCGCTCCCAGCACGATCCCCGCAATCCCAATCCATCCCTGGTGAAAGTGCGCATCGAGCCAGTGCCCTACCAGCCACCCAATCAAACATCCGGCAGGCAGCGCAATCGCCAGCTGAATCATCGACTCAGCCTTCACCACCTCGCCCAGCGCACCGCTCTTCTTCGCCTTCGACTCATCTGCCATAACAAGCCATTACACCACGCACACCAACCCGCATCCAAGGCACCTGCTGTTGCCGTCGCTTGTTGTTCCCCTCCCGCCCACCCAAAACTGTCATCCTGAGCGAAGTGCGAAGCACGCAGTCGAAGGACCTGCGGTTGCCGTTGCCGTTGTTTGTTTTATCCCTCCATCTCACCCCCGCTATACTGAAGCGTCAGGCATAGATCAGCAAACCAAGAGAAGCCCTCGCTTCTCCCCAATAAAAGGAACCATTCGTGTACGAGTCCGAATTCGAAGAAAACCTCTACCAGCTCCGCCGTGAGAAGCGCGACCAGATCGTCGCCCTCGGCCAGCAGGCCTACCCCAACAGCTACGCCTTCACCCACACCATCCCCGCCCTCCGCGCCGAGTTCGACGCCGCCACCGGCGAGCAGCTCGAAGCCACCCGCACCCACGTCTCCATCGCCGGACGCATCATGGCCATCCGCGTCCAGGGTAAGGCCGGCTTCGCCCAGCTCCAACAGAACGGCCAGCGCCTCCAGATCTACGTCCGCAAAGACGACGTCGGTGAAGACCTCTTCGCCCTCTACAAGCTCCTCGACCTCGGCGACCACATCGGCGTCCGCGGCTACCTCATGCGCACCCGCACCGGCGAGCTCACCGTCCACGCCGCCCCAACCGACGGCGCACCCGCCAGCGAGCAGCCGCATGGCGCACTCGCCCTCACCTTCCTCACCAAAGCCATGCTCGCCCTCCCCGACAAGTACCACGGCCTCGAGGACACCGAGCTCCGCTACCGCCAGCGCTACGTCGACCTCTTCATGAACACCGGCCACAGCGCAGGCAGCGCAAAAAGCCCCGTCAATGAAGAACAGCCAACCAGCCCAAAAAACGCCGTCATCCTGAGCGAAGCGAAGGACCCCTGTATTTCGCCCGAAGCGCCACGAACACCCACCGAACCCGAAGCCCCCATCAACGTCCGCGAGACCTTCGTCAAACGAGCCGCCGTCCTCCGCGCCCTGCGCAAGTTCTTCGACACCCGCGGCTACCTCGAAGTCGAAACCCCCATGCTCCACACCATCGCCGGAGGAGCCGCCGCCCGCCCCTTCAAAACGCACCACAACGCGCTCGACATCCCGCTCTCCCTCCGCATCGCCCCCGAGCTCTTCCTCAAGCGCCTCGTCGTCGGCGGCCTCGACCGCGTCTACGAGATCAACCGCAACTTCCGCAACGAAGGCGTCAGCACCCGCCACAATCCCGAGTTCACCATGCTCGAGTTTTACCAGGCCTACGCCAACTACCACGATCTGATGCAGCTCACGGAAGAGCTTGTAACCTTCGTCGCTACAGAAGTAAACGGCACCACCATCACCAACTTTAACGGCAACGAAATCGACCTCGGCAAGTGGACCAAACTATCCATGCGTGAAGCCATCATCAAGTGGTGGCCCATTGAAGCTGGTCCAGCTCCTAAAACTGAGCATTTCGAGGACCGCGAGGCTTTCAGCGACCTTTTGGAAGAAGCGTCCGCATTGATTAGCGGACCAATCCGCACCCGTGCGGCTGAGCTCGACCTTACAGAGATTTATCCTTCACAAGATACAGCCCTTGGTGAGCTTATCCGTTTCAGATATGAGGCAGATACCTTCGATCGGAGCGAACCTGTTGGCAAGACCATCGCCACTATTTTCGAAACTGTCGCCGAGCCCCACCTAATCCAACCCACCATCATCTACGACTTCCCCCTAGCCGTAAGCCCCCTCTCCAAGCAGAAACCCGAAGAGCCCGACTGGGTCGAGCGCTTCGAGTTCTACATCGGCGGCTTCGAGGTCGGCAACGCCTTTTCCGAGCTCAACGACCCCGACGAGCAGCGCAAGCGCTTCGAGGACCAGCTCAAAGAGCGCGACCGCGGCGACGACGAAGCCCACGCCATGGACGAGGACTACGTCCGAGCCCTGGGCTACGGCCTCCCGCCCACCGGAGGCGAAGGCATCGGCATCGACCGCCTCACCATGCTGCTCACCGGAGCCAAGTCCATCCGCGACGTCATCCTCTTCCCCCTCATGCGCCCGCAGAGCAAGTAACTGCGGTACGAAAACCTCAGAGGCGAGCCACCATCAACGGCTCGCCTTTGCCGTCTTCGCACCACTAATATCCGGCAACAGCCACGTCAACAAGCCGATCGCCGGCAGGTAAGCGCACACCTTGTAGACAAAGACGATGCTCGTCGCATCCGCCAACTTGCCCAGCACCGCCGCGCCAATGCCACCCATGCCAAAGGCCAGGCCGAAGAACAGCCCTGAGATCATCCCGATCCTCCCCGGCACCAGCTCCTGCGCGTAAACAAGAATCGCCGAGAACGCCGACGAGATCACAAACCCGATCACCACACTCAGCACCGCCGTCCAGAGCAGATTGACGTGCGGCAGAATGAGCGTAAACGGCAGCACACCCAGGATCGAGCACCAGATGACGGCCTTGCGTCCAACCTTGTCCCCAACCGGCCCGCCGATCAGCGTCCCCGCAGCCACCGCTCCTAAAAACGCAAACAGGTAAAGCTGCGAACTCTGCACCGACACATGGAACCGGCTAATGAGGTAGAAGGTGTAGTAGTTCGTCAAACTGGTCAGATAGAAGTACTTCGAAAACACCAGCGCCATCAGCACCGTGATCGCCAGTATGGTCTTCGCCCTCGGCAGCGGCGAGAGCGCCTCCTTCGCCTCGGCTGGCCGCTTCTGCAAGTGAACAAGGCGCTCCTTGTACCACCTGCTCACGCCGAGCAGCATGAGAATCCCCACCAGCGCGACAACCGAGAACCACGAGACGCCAATCTGTCCCCGCGGCAGCACAATAAACGCCGCCAGCAGCGGGCCGATCGCCGACCCGGTGTTTCCGCCCACCTGAAAGAACGATTGCGCCAGCCCATGCCTGCCACCCGAAGCCATCCGCGCCACCCGCGACGACTCCGGATGAAAGACCGCCGAGCCCATCCCGATCAGGGAGGCAGCCAGCAGGATCAAGCCAAAGGTCGGTGCCACAGCCAGCAGCAGCAGTCCCACCAGCGTAAACGCCATGCCCATCGGCAGCGAGTACGGCTTCGGCCGTTTGTCCGTGAAATGACCGATAAATGGCTGTAGCAGCGACGCCGTAATCTGGTACGTCAACGTAATCAACCCGATCTGGGTGAAATTAAGGTGAAACTGCGTCTTCAGGATCGGATAGATGGACGGCAGCAGCGACTGCATCATGTCGTTCAACAGATGAACGAAGGTCACCGCCGTCAGGACACCGAACAGTGTCCCCTCTTGCGTAGGCGCAGGAGCCTGGGTTGTCCTGCCTGTCATCGTCTGTGTCGTCATCGTCGTTCGCGCCCCCACCTTCTATGCTACTTTCTCCGCAGCACATTGGGGAGGCCGAAGCCCGATGACCGCTCTAAATACCCATACCCTTTTGGGAACGAAGCCCTACCCCTTCTTCGCCCGCTTCAGCACCTGCGCCACCGTCGTCTCGTTCATCGTCTCGATCGCCGCCGACCGCACCTTCTTCAGCAGCGTCTCGGTCGATTTGTCCTCGCCAGCCAGCCAGTCCCCCGTGGCCGCCTCAAACACATCGCCCAGCCCGATCTGCTTCGCTCCAACCTTCAGCTGAGCACCGCCGTTCGGCCCCTTCCGCTGCACAATCCACCCGGCCTTATGCAGCAGCAGGAACATCCGACGCACCATCACCGCGCTCTCGCCCAGCTCTTCCGCGATCACGGCTGAGGTCAGCATCTCCGCCGGCTTTGCCGCCAGCACCGTCAACACCTTTAAACTCAACGCGAAACGTCCGCTCTGTGCCATGCAGAGCAAAGTAACATAAGTCGCCCTCGTGCTAGCATCCGAGAGTGAAGATTCTCTTTGTGGGCGACGTATTCGGAGCCCCCGGACGCCATATCGTCCGCGAACACTTGCCCCACGTCCTCGAGACCCACCAGGTCGATCTGCTCGTCATCAACGGCGAAAACTCCGCCGGCGGCTTCGGCATCACGCCCTCGCTCGCCGAAGAGCTCTTCGACCTCGGCGCCCACGTCATCACCACCGGAAACCACATCTGGGACAAGCGCGAGATCTTCGGCTACATGACCGTCCCCGCCGACTCCCACGAGCGCGGCCGCCGCGTCCTCCGCCCCGCCAACTACGCCCACGGAACCCCCGGCTTCGGCGTCTATCAGGGAGAGCTTCCGAACGGCCAGGCTTACGCCGTCATCAACCTCCAGGGCCGCGTCTTCATGTCCTCCTGCGACGACCCCTTCCGCAAAGCCGACGAGCTCCTCAGCCAGGTCACCGCCAAGGTCATCCTCGTCGACCTCCACGCCGAAGCCTCCAGCGAAAAGGTCGCCCTCGGCTGGTACCTCGACGGCCGCGTCACCGCTCTCCTCGGCACCCACACCCACATCCCCACCGCCGACGAGCGCGTCCTCCCGCAAGGCACCGCCTACCAGACCGACGTCGGCATGTCCGGCTCCTACGACTCCGTCATCGGCGTCGAAACCGAGCTCGTCCTCCAGCGCTTCCTCACCGGCATGCCCGGCAAGTTCGAAGCCGCCAAAGGCAACGCCAAGATGTGCGCCGCCCTCATCACCTGCGACGGAGCCACCGGCCGCGCCAGCCACATCCAGCGCATCATGCTCGGCGAGTAGCCATGCCCATCCCCGATCAGCCCACCTACTTCGAGGCCCAGGAGGCCGCGCACTTCTACGCCGCCCAGGGTGCCTTCTTCCTCGTCGATCCCGCCCGCCTCCACCACCTCATGGGCGACGACCTCCTCAGCTCCGACCTCATCCGCACCCTCACCCGCAAGAGCTATCCGCACGACGCCTACCGCGAAGGCACCATCGTCCCCGCCCTTGGCGTCGAGCAGGGCCACTACACCGTCACCGTCCGCTCCACTCAGACAGAAAACGCGCCCCTCCCGCTCTCGCACATGCTCTTCTCCACTGGCTTCGTCCTCGGCACCGAGACCGGCAACCTGCTCCTGGCTAACACCGACCGCCTCCAGCACTGGTCCCCCGGCCAGCTCCCCGACGGCCAGGAAGAACACCCGCTCTCCAGCTACGAACGAACCATCCACATCAGCCCCGGCTGGTATCAGGTCACCGTAGTCGCCGGCATCCTCGACAACGACCAGGGCAGCGAAGAAGAATGGGTCTGCGCCTTCCTCCTGGACCCCCAACCCTCCCAACCCACCTTCACCGCCGACCTAGCCAAAACCCTCACCTTCTAAACCACCCACAAACCCTGTCACCCTTTCCCAATAAATAAAACTGTCATCCTGAGCGAAGTGCAAAGCACTGAGTCGAAGGACCTGCGGTTGCCGTTGCGTTTGTTGTTGCTTGTTCTTGAACAAGCCCAAAAAGCAACAAGGCAGCCCCAAAGGGGCTGCCTCATCACATCCAAATCAATCAACTAGTTAGTGCGTTGCACGATGATGAACCGGAGCAGCCTTCTTCACCGGAGCCTTCTTCGGCACAATCTCGCTGTTCGCCATCGTAATCATCAGCGGAGACTGCGTGAACGAGTCATACGTTCCCGTCAGCGTAACCTTGTCGCCAACCGCAGGCAGCGTCTTCAGCGGCTCCTTCAGGTTGAAGGTAAAGTCAGCCACCTTAGGAGTCGCCTGAACCGCATCGTCCGAGACGGCAACCTGCACCTGGCTCTCCGTCACAGCAACGACCGTCGCATCCGGAACGGAGACCTCCTTGCCCTTGATCGCGTCGAACACCTTCTGCGCATCCTCAGCCGTACCGTTCTGGATGATGAACTCCTTGTCGCTCAGCGCCAGCGCCGCCAGGTCCGAGGTGCTCGTCACCGTCTGGTGAGCAATATCGGAGGCCTTCGGAGCCGGGGTCACATTCAACGTCGCAGGAGGATTCACATTCGCCTGCGCAGCCGCAGCCAGCGTATCGTAGCCATCCGCGCTGCCATGGAACTTCTTGTAGCAGTACTGCGCCGTCGGGGCCATCTGCGTCTTGTACGGCTCCGGCGCGAACGCCACAAAGCGAGCCACATAGAACGCGCAGTTCAGCAGGTCCGGAGGAGTGGATTGCAGATACGCCGAACCGAGATAGTACGTATCCTGCAAGATCTGGCCAGGCTTCGTCGTCTGATCGACCGGAACAGCCGCCAGCTCCGCCTTGTAGTTCGTAATCGCCGTCGCGGCATCCTTTTTGTTCAATGCCGCAGCGCCGATCGCACTGTAGAACAACGGCGTGCCAGCCGTCTTCACCGCGGTAAAGTCCGCATCGCTCATCTCAGCGGGCTTGGTCGCGGCGAGCCCCTTGGTGCCAAAATCGGCCGCCTTATCCAGAGCCGCCTGCTTCGCGGTCGGGTCCGTAATCTGGTCCGAAAGCTGCTTGCGGAAGTACACCTCGAAGGTCAGCGCACGCAGGTTGTTCGGATCCACCGCCAACAGACGATCAGCCGCATCCACCGTCTTCGTCGGGTCGAACGCGCTGTAAGCCAGCATGAGCTGCTGCAGTGTATCCGTTTTCACAGCAGACTGCGGATAAGCCGTCAGGTACGCCTCGAGAGCCGGTGCCTTGGTCTGCGGTGTCGTCTGCGAGATCGCATCGTTATAAGCCTTGTACTCTGCCGGGGACATCTGGATTCCACCACCCGCCGGCGCAGCAGCCTGCATAACGAACGGGTTACCCAGAGGGGCAGCGAACAGCATTTGCGTAGCAGGTGCGATGCTCGCGACCGCCAGGAGAGATGCAACAACAACCTTCTTCATGCCACGCTCCTCAGTACTTCATCTAAATCGAGATGCCGCCGGTCCGTCCGGGGTCGATATCAGCCTAACTCATCGTTGCGCGCGTCCGCCAAATATCATCATCAGCCGCGCGAATCGTTGATCGAGGACAGATGAAGCGGATTATAGAAAGCGCATCCCTGCAAACGCAAATCTGGATGCAAACCTGAATTCGTAGGATGCAGATTTCACTCTCCACGATCTCCCCATCCAATCCCAAAAAACGCCTCAGCAACGCAGAAAACCCATGCCACTACCCATGGCATGGGTCTCTGTCTCCTCAACCGGGCAAAATCAATCGAACAAGACTACTGGTGTGCAAGGGTCTTGCTATGTGCGTGCGTCGAGTGCTCATGAGCTGCTGTGGAGTGCTCGTGCGCCTTTTCTGCATGCTCGGCGGCGGCTGCGTGATCGCCGCTGGCATGGTGCTTTGCCGCTTCATGGTGCGCCGTGGCTGCGTGCTCGTGGTGCTCTGCTGCCTTCTTGTGTGCGTCGTGTGCCATGATTCCTCTTTTCCCGGCAAGACATCCGCCCTACCGTTCGATGACGCTACTCCGCCCCAAAGACGACATGTGCGAACAGCAGAAGACAAATCGATGAATCTTCTGTTGCAATGGATTAGGCCCTTCCTTTTGGACAAGGTCATAATCAAACGTGTGCGGATTTCAAAAGGGCACGGATCTCGGAAGGGTCCAAAGGCGGGGCCTTAGTCCTATGGAAACCTGTCAAAAACTGCCATTCAGAGCATTTTTGCGGTTGTATATTTTACATCGTCATCCTGAACGCAGTGAAGGACCCCTGTATTTTGTTTATCCACCACCAAATTTTGCCCTCCTTCTAGCCGCAGAAACCGCCTAACCCACCCCTTCCCCGCACTCCCAGCCTATTTGTAGGGTTACGGGCGTCTTATCCACAACCTGTAGCGTTGTTACCGTTGATTCCCACCCCATCCGCGACTAAAGTTGAACCAACGCCGCGTCCCCGGTCCGCATCGGACGCTACTCGTGAGGTCTCACGTTGCTCAAGCTCAAAAAGGTTCAGATCCTCGGCTTCAAGTCTTTCTGCGATCGCACCGAAGTCAACCTCTCTGGTGAAGGCATCGCCGCCATCGTCGGCCCCAACGGCTGCGGCAAGTCCAACATCTCCGACGCCATCACCTGGGTCCTCGGCGAGCAGTCCGCCAAATCCCTCCGCGGCATCAAGATGGAAGACGTCATCTTCGCCGGAACCCGCGACCGCAAACCCACCGGCATGGCCGAGGTCTCCCTCACCCTCGTCGACCCCGAGGTCTACGACAACAGCAGCATCAGCCCCGAGGACGAAGAGCTCCACAGCGGTGTCGTCGCCATCGACAGCACCGGCGACTGGGACGAGACCAGCCTCCGCGCCCAGCGTGCCGCCGAGACCGAAGAAGCCGTAGCCGAGGCCCAGCCAGGCACCGTCATCGAAGGCGAAGCGCCCGCCCAGCCTCAGGCCGAGCTCTCCACCGCCGCCCTCGTCGCCGCAACCGCACCCGAAGGCACCGACTCCACCAACCCGAACAACGTCGTCCTCAAGATCCGCCGCCGCAAGTTCGGCCGCGCTCCCGTTCGCGCCGGTGAGCTCACCATCACCCGCCGCCTCTTCCGCACCGGAGACTCCGAGTACCTCCTCAACGGCAAGATCTGCCGCCTCCGCGACATCCAGGACATCTTCATGGGCACCGGCCTCGGCGGCGAGTCCTACGCCATCATCGGTCAGGAGCGCATCGGCCAGCTCCTCAGCTCCAAGCCCCTCGACCGCCGCAGCATCATCGAAGAGGCCGCCGGCATCACCCGCTTCAAGACCAAAAAGCGCCTCGCCGAGCTCCGCCTCGAGTCCGCCAAGCAGAACCTATCCCGCGTCAACGACATCTTCGAAGAAGTCACCAAGCAGATGGGCACCCTCAAGCGCCAGGCCGCCAAGGCCGAGCGCTACGGCGCCCTCCGCGACGAGCTCCGCACCCGCCTCCGCGTCGTCCTCGCCTCTCGCATGGGCCAGCTCGACGCCGACCAGACCGCCACCACCACCCAGATCGCCACCCTCACCACACAGGTCGACGCCCAGGCCGCCGACATCGAAACCATGGACGCGCAGCACACCGAGGGCGTCCGCAACGGCTATACCCTCGACGCGCAGATCCGCGAGGCCAACACCGCCGCCAACCAGTCCGCCGTCGAGCTCGAGCGCATCACCGCCCGTACCGCCGCCAACGCCGACCGCATCGTCGAGCTCACCAGCCGCCTCGCACAGGGCGACGACGATCTCGCCCAGGCCCGCGCCCAGCTCGCCTCCCTCGCCGGCGACCTCGAAACCCACAAGAGCTTCGTCGAAACCGCCAACGCCGAGTCCGCGGGCTCACGCGACCACGCCCAGCAGCAGCAGCAGGCCGCAGCCAACGCCGTCCGCGCCCTCGCCGCCGCCGAGCAGCAAGCCGAGCAGAACCGCCGCACCACCATGCAGCTCATGGAGCGCGCCGCCCAAAGCCGCAACGAAGAGACCCAGGCCGCAGCCGCCCTCTCGAACCTCACCGCCGAAGCCGATCGCCTCACCCGCGAGTCATCCACCGCCCGCCAGGAGCTCGAGACCCTCGGCATGCAGCGCGGCCAAGTCGCTCTCTCCTTCGAAGACGTCACCGCCCGCCTCAAGTCCCTCGAAACCGAGATCGCCACCCTCCGCGAGCAGATCAACGTAGCCCGCTCCGAAGAGTCCAACTCCAAGCGCAAGGGCGATCAGCTCCGCGGCGAACGCGCCACCCTCGTCGGCCGTAAAAACTCGCTCGAATCCCTCATCCGCGAGCACAGCTACTCCACCGACACCGTCCGCAACATCTTCCGCGCCAGCGCCAACCGCCAGAAGCAGAACCCCGAGGCCATCGCGCCCATCGGCACCCTCGCCGACTTCCTCGAAGTCGACAGCCAGTACGAATCCATCGTCGACGAGTACCTCCGCGACGAGCTCAACTACATCGTCGTCCAGTCCTGGGACTCCGCCAACGACGGCATCCAGCTCCTCCAAAAAGACGTAGCCGGACGAGCCACCTTCCTCATCCACCCGACCCACGCCGGGGCAAACACCGAAGCGGCACCGATCGTAAACATCGAGGGCGTCGTCGCCCTCCGCGACTGCATCCGCGTCAAGCAAGACCTCGGCCACTCCCTCGAAGCCATCCTCCCCAAGCTCGGCTCCGGCTTCATCACCCCCGACTCCGCCACCGCCCGCACCCTCGCCCAGCAGCATCCGCACGCCTACTTCCTCTCACCCACCGGCGAGACCTTCCACAACATCACCGTCACCGGCGGACGCCCCAGCGCCCAGGGCCCACTCGCCCTCAAGCGCGAGCTCAACGACATCCAGCAGAAGGTCGAAGCCACCGAGCGCCAGCTCGAAGAAACCGATCAGGCCACCGCCAACTTCCAGCATCAGATGGCCCAGCTCAACGCCGACATCGAAGGCAAGACCCACGAACGCCGCGACCTCGAGCGTGAGTCCGCCAACTCCGGCGCCGCTCTCCGCCAGATCGAGTCCGAGGTCGCCCGCCTCGACCGCCGCATGCAGGAGTGGCAGCTCTCCATCGCCCGCAACAGCGACGCCCGCAAGCAGAAGGAAGACCTCATCGCCCGCCGTCAGGACGAGGCCGCCAGCTTCGAGGCCCAGCGCAACGCCGCCGAGCTCACCCTCGCCGACCTCCAGCAGCAGCTCGAAGGTCTACGCGGCCAGCGCGAAGAGCTCCAGTCCGCAGCAGCAGCAGCATCCGCCGCGCTAGCAGGCCTCGAAGAACGCCGCCGCAACGCCGCCGCCAACCTCGAGCAGACCAGCCGCCTCTACAACAACCAGCAAAACCGCATTCAGCAGATCAACCAGCAGCTCGAAGCCGCCACCACCGAGAAGCAGCGCCGCGAAGAGGAGACCACCGCCCTCAGCACCCAGCACAACGAGCTCTCTGAGACCCGCACCCACGCCGTCGCCGAGGCCGCGCGCCTCACCGAAGAAGCGCAAACCCTCCGCGCCCTCATGAGCGACCTCGACGTCCGCCTCCGCGCCCTCCGCCACGAAACTGAAACCCTCCGTGAACAGCGCTCTGCCCTCACCGCTCGCGCCGCCAAGCTCGCCTCCGACATCGAACACATCGACGCCACCTGCATCAACGACCTCTCCGTCGAAGCCATCACCCTCCGCGAAGACCAGACCATCGTCCGCATCGAAGGCGATGCCCTCCACACCGAAGAAGAAGAGTCCCGCGCCCTCAAGCAGCGCCTCGAAGCCATGGGCCCCGTCAACATGATGGCCCTCGAGGAGTACACCGAGACCGCCGAGCGTCACACCTTCCTCGAGACCCAGCGCAAAGACCTCCTCGACTCCATCGAAAACACCCAGGCCTCCATCAAGGAGATCGACGACGTCTCCCGCATCAAGTTCGACGAAGCCTTCAAGATCATCAACGAAAACTTCTCCGTCACCTTCACCAAGCTCTTCGGCGGCGGCGCAGCTTCGATGAAGCTCACCGACGCCGAAAACTCCGCCGAGTCCGGCATCGACATCCTCGCCTCGCCACCAGGCAAGAAGCTCCAGAACATCCTCCTCCTCTCCGGCGGAGAAAAAGCCCTCACCGCGCTCTCGCTCCTCGTCGGCATCTTCCAGTTCCAGCCCGCACCCTTCTGCGTCCTCGACGAAGTCGACGCACCGCTCGACGAGACCAACGTAGGCCGCTACGCCAAGCTCATCGCCGACATGTCGAAGACCACCCAGTTCATCGCCATCACCCACAACAAGCGCACCATGAGCCAGGCCGACATCATCTACGGCGTCACCATGCAGGAGCCCGGCGTCTCGAAGATCGTCTCCGTCAACCTAAGCCGCCGCGACAACGCCGAAAACCGCCGCAACGTCGCCTAACGCCCAAGCACCACCCAACTTTGCGCAGCCGGAGCGGACACCACCATCGCTCCGGCTTTTTTTCGCCCATCGCTTCAACCCCCTAAAACGCCGTCATCCTGAGCGCAGCGAAGGACCCCTGTATTTGCAGTTGCCGGGTGCCCCATCTTCGCGACAGTCTCATCGTCGCTAAGGTGGGCATCGTGCAAAGCACGACCGCCTTCCTCCCCCACCCCCAAAACTCTGTCATCCTGAGCGAAGTGCAAAGCACGCAGTCGAAGGACCTGCGGTTGCCCTTGTTCTTGCCCTTGCCTGTTCTTCCCTCAACCAACCACAAAACCTGTCATCCTGAGCGAGCGCAAAGCGCGAGTCGAAGGACCTGCATCTGCCCTTGCAGTTGCCTCTTTCTTCCTCTCCACAAACAGCCCCAGCGACTCAACGTGCAGCTCTGCCCTTGCGCTCCAGACGCAGCTTTGCATCTCTCCATGGGCGGTTGACCGTATAGCGAGGCGTAGCCGTCACCGTCCCCTTTTTTGTCGTGAGCAATTGCCGTTTGTTCAGCCAGCCCACTGCCACCTGAGCCGAGCTCTTCGAAATTCCGATGCACTCTGCAAGCTCCTGATAGCTGACTTCTACGGCCTCTCCTCGACGGGCCTCCTCAGCAGAGAGCCAAAGATAGACCAGAAAGCTGACCGGTCTACGGTCGTGGCCGACCAGATCGCGCATCAGCACATCGAGGATGTAGTCGTCTATCTCAGCCATGCTATACCGATAGCAACTATAGCAAAGAACAGCTCATTGAAGTCGCGCATCCTCCGCGTTATGCTCCGGAGAGGTGGAGGAACGGCTATGGTCAGAGGCATCACTTTTGTAGGTATTCCAGTCAGCGATCAGGATGTTGCACTCAAGTTCTACACAGAAAGTATGGGGTTCAAAGTAGCAACGGATCGACCATTCACCGACACCCAACGATGGATCGAGTTGCTGATCCCAGGCGCTGAAACAGGACTGGCGCTCTACACGCCAGAGGGACACGAAAGCCGCATCGGTCAGTTCCAATCGATAGCCTTCTGGTGCGACGACGTATTTGCGACTTCCGCGATCCTGAAAGCGAAGGGCGTCTCGTTCGCTCAGGAGCCGAAGAAGGAGCCGTGGGGATCGACAGCTATCGTGAAAGACCCGGACGGAAACCAATTCGCTCTATCAAGCAATGGCAAGCAAAGATGAGCCTCTGTCCCCCTGGTTAAAAAGCCTGGTATCAAGCCAGCTACGCCCGCACCCGCGCACGCAACCGAATCTCCGCCACGCCAATCTCCGGTCGGTCCCCCGCCAGAATCGCCCCTCGCTCCAGCACATGCATCAGCTCACGCACATTCCCCGGCCAGCCATACTCTCCCAACTTCGCCAGCGCCGCATCCGAGACCCCCTTCCGCGGCGCATCCTTCCCCATCTCCTCTAAAAAGTAGGCGACCAGCAAAGGCAGATCTTCCATCCGCTCCCGCAGCGCCGGAACCTCCACCGGAAACACCGCCAGCCGGTGATACAGATCCAGCCGAAACAGCCGCTCCTCCGCCCTCTGCTCCAACGGCTGATGCGTCGCCGCAATCACCCTTACATCCACCCGCACCGTCTCGTTGTCGCCCACCCGCTGTAGCTCGCCGCACTCCAGAAACCGCAGCATCTTCGCCTGCAACGCCAGCGGCATCTCGCCAATCTCATCCAGAAACAGCGTCCCTCCATGCGCCGCTTCAATCCTTCCCGTCCGCGACTGCACCGCCCCCGTAAACGCCCCACGCGTATGTCCAAACAGCTCCGCCTCCAGCAGCGTCTCCGGAATTGCCGCGCAGTTCAGCACCGTAAAGCTCTTCCCCGCCCTACCGCCCAGCCGATGCAGCGCCTTCGCCACAACCTCTTTTCCCGTCCCCGTCTCTCCCTCAATCAGCACCGTAGCCGACCGCGGCGCCACCAGCCGAATCAGCCGCGCCAGCTCCCGCATCGGCTCACTCCGCCCCACCATCTCCGGAATCAGCACCCCGTCATCCGAAGCCGAAGCCACCACACGCCGCACCGGCTCCTCCACCAGTACCCGCTCCACCCCGCCAATCATAACTCTCTCCTGCACAGCATCGGAGATCCCACCATCCTGCGCCTCCCGCAACGCATGCAGCAGCTCATTCCGACGCGGACTCCGCACCCCGCCACTCTCCGCTCCACCATCCGCCCGAATCAGATCAACCCCCGGATACAGTAGCCGAATCTGCCCCGCAAACTCACCCACCTCCAGATCCGGCAGCCAGCTATCCAGCAACAGAGCCTCCGGCCGCGCCATCTCCAGATGCGCCATCGCCTCCGCACCTCCACTCGCCTCCCGCACCTGCCAGCGTAACCCTGTCAGCGACCTCCGCAGCCGCTCCCGCAGCCCCGCATCCACACTCGCCACCACCACCGTTCGCGCCGCCAACCCCTCACGCCCGACCATCAACTCCGGCCTGGCACCCGTCCGTCCCATCACACCCTGTCCTGCAATCATGCCGTTCCCCCTTGTCCCTCTAAAGCTCTCGCCCGCTGCACCAACGTCCGCATCGCCGTCACGGACACATTCAACCGCTCGCACTCCCGCATACACTCCGCCCATCCCGCCGCCGCGTCCTCCCCGACAGAGGTCAGTGCCGTCATCCGCCCAATCTCCAACCGGCACTGCAACGCCGTCAAAGGCTGGCACAGATCATGCAGAGCCTCACCGATCTGCGCCATCACCCGCTCTCTCTCCGTCGCGTCCTGCGACATCGCGTCAGGCACCCGCCATCTGCCCGCCCATCCGCAACGGCATCTGTCCAAACAGCACATCCGACCGAACCGGCTTCTTCCCGCCAACCCCGCCGATCATGTATCCCGCGCCCCGCACCGTCTCGATCACCGGATCGCCCGCAGCATCTTCGAGCCCATCCGGTCCAGACAGCTTCTTCCGCAAATAGTTGATATACACATCCACGACGTTCGTCCCCGCATCCGGAGCCATCTCCCACACCTCCCGCAGCAGCTCGCTCCGAGAGCAGCACTGCCCTCGCCGCTCAAGCAGATACTCCAGCAGCGAAAACTCCTTCCCTGTCAGCTCCACCCGCCTGCCCTCGCACGTCACCCTCCGGCTCATCCGGTTCAGCTCTACCCCCTCGTGCCGCAGCACCGGATCGGCAAACTGCTCCCGCCGCCGCAGCAGCGCCCCACACCGAGCCCGTAGCTCATGGAAGCTGAACGGCTTCAACAAGCAGTCGTCCGCGCCGAGGTTCAGACACTTCACCTTCTCCTCCACGTCGCTCCGCCCCGACAGCACCAGCACCGCCGTCCGCTGACACCGGCCACGCAGCTCCGTCAGCACCTCCACGCCATCCTTCCGTGGCAACCCCAGATCCAGAACCACCAGGTCAAAGGATCGGTTCGAAAGCTGCGCCAGCGCCGCCTCTCCATCCCCCACCCAGTCCACCTCGTGTCCGTCCAGCTTCAGTCCGCGTTGTAAAAACAAGCCCAAGGCAGCATCATCTTCAACAATCAAAACCTTCATGGTGTATCTCCTTCGATCCGCATCACTTCTGAAATAGAGCCCTGCTTTTCCACTTATCCACACCACACCTCAGTGACTGTCTCGGGTGTCGCCTTATTACCTTGGTGCTTTTCCTTCGAAGCCGCAACAGATTTTGCGCAATTCTTCTGCACACCAATCCCAAAACAGGAATACCCCTCCCCCAGGTAACTCAAAAGGACCGCCTACAAAAACATCTCTCAAAGAAAATCCCCCAATTCGCTTTTTATTCGCTACAATCACGCCATGGCTATCACTCGGCGGCAAAAAGAGGTTATGGACTTCCTCTCCAGCTTCACGCAGAAGAACGGCTACTCTCCCTCTTACGAAGAGATCGCCAGCGGACTCGGCCTCAGCTCCCTCGCGACCGTCCACAAGCACGTCACCAATCTGCAAAATAAGGGCCTCCTCCAGCGTGCCCACAACCGCAGCCGCTCCATCGACGTCCTCCCCTCGCGCTCCAGCAAGAAGGGCTTCGACCGCCTGCCGCTGCTCGGTCGCATCGCCGCCGGCCGCCCCGTCGAAGCCATCGAGACCGCCGAGACCATCTCACTCGGCGACATCATCGGCAACCGCGAGGTCTTCGCCCTCGAGGTCCGCGGCGACTCCATGCGCGACGAGCACATCGTCAACGGCGACTACGTCCTCGTCGAGCGCACCCACACCGCCCGCGAAGGCGAGATCATCGTCGCCCTCATCGACGGAGCCGACGCCACCCTCAAGCGCTTCTTCCGCGAAGGCACCATGATCCGCCTCCAACCCTCCAACAAGGAGATGGCTCCCATCTACGCCCCCGCCGCCAGCGTCGACATCCAGGGCAAAGTCCTCGGCGTCCTCCGCAAATACGCCTGACCCACCCCAAAACTGTCCCGCCTGCTCCGACGAGCCCACATTCCGCGGAACCATGTCCTTGATGAAGAAGAGCCACTCAGTTGTGGCCCTTAGCGAGCCATGCGCACAAGCGGCAGGAAGACATCTTCCACGATCTCGCGAATGACTTCGTCCGAGAGTGGTCGAAGCGTCATCAATATCTCGTGACGAGCCAGATCCGTTGGGAGAGCGATAGTCCGCGGCGTGAGACGAGCAGAGGCGCTATGACATAGTCATCGGAGCGGACGGCCTGCACTCCAACACCCGGAGGTTGGCGTTTGGTCCGGAAGAGCCCTTCCGTCTCGATCTCGGCTTTACCTTCAATTTCTTCTCCATGCCCAACGATTTGGGGCTGTCGCACAGCGCGATCATCTACTCCGAACCCGGGCGAACGGCCGTAGCAATGGCCGTGCGCGAAAGTCCGCAGTTGTTTGTCATGCTTGCCTTCGCGACGGACAAGCCAAGCTCTGGCACACGCCTCAGCATGGAAGAGCAGATCGAGCGCACCGCCCATCTGTTCTCGAAGGGCGGTTGGGAGGTACCACGCCTGGTAGAAGCGATGCGACACGCCGATGATTTGTACTTCGACACCGTAAGTCAGATCCGTATGCCACACTGGTCGAAGGGCCGCGTGGCGCTGGTCGGCGACTCCGCCTTCGCACCGTCCTTCCTGTCAGGCCAGGGTACGAGTATCGCTATCGTGGCAGCCTATGTGCTGGCTGGCGAGCTTGCTTCGCACGAAGATCCGGCAGACGCGTTCGCAGCATATGAGCGCATGGTCCGTCCCTTCGTGGAGGCCAACCAGGATCTGCCATTCAGGGAAGGTGGAACCTCCATCATCCTGCGGACGCAAGAGGAAGTGGACGCCCGCAATCGCATATTTACCTCGCTCGCGCATGGCAATATTCCAAGGGAACAGGACGATTCCATTCGGAAGGTACATAACTCGCTGCGCCTTCCCGATTACGAACGATAGCGGCAACGGGAGCCTCTTCTCGGACAAACGCCATTGATCAAAAACCCTGCGCCTCAGGCGAAGCCGCAGCCGAAGGATCTGCATTCGCTCTTGCAGTTGCCTGTCCTTGCCCTCCCCAAAAACCCAAAACAACTTTTATTTCCAATTCACGGAACCTCCTTACCCTCCTCCGCGTACTCTTATTCCGAAGCGAAAAGAGCAATCAGCCCGTCGCATTACCCGGAGGAACCGTCTCGTGACCACGCAGCGCAAAGGCAAACGCAATCTCTGGCTCTGGATCGGCCTCCCCATCCTCGTGCTCGCCGTCATCGGCGGAGTCGTCTACGCCTCCACCACCGGCGGCTCCAAAATCGACCCCTCCCAGCTCGCCAAAGCCGACACCGGCGACATCGCCCGCTCCGTCGTCGCCACCGGCAAAGTCCAGCCCATCACCAAGGTCGAGGTCAAGTCCAAGGCCTCCGGCATCGTCACCAACCTCAACGTCGACATCAACGACGTCGTCCACCGCGGCCAGCAGATCGCCCAGCTCGATCAGGTCGAGATCGTCGCCCAGGTCGACGCCCAGAAGGCCACCCTCGCCGCCGCCGAATCCAACGCCAAAGCAGCCCAGGCCGCCATCGACTTCGACAAAGTAGCCGCCGAAGCCCCCGACCTCCCCATGTACAAGCACACCTACGAGCGCGCCCTCGGCATGTCCAAGGATGGCGTCGTCTCCAAACAAGCCCTCGACGACGCCCAGCAGAAGTACCTCTTCGCCGCCAACACCCGCGACAAGGCCCTCGCCCAGATCACCGTCGACACCTCCAAGCTCCGCCAAGCCGAGTCCCAGGTCACCCAGTCCCAGGCCCTCCTCAAGCAGCTCGAAGAGCAGTACTCCTACACCATCATCCAGTCCCCCATGGACGGCGTCATCCTCTCCCGCGACGTCGAAAAGGGCGACGCAGTCAGCTCCATCCTCGTTCTCGGCAGCACCGCCACCCTCGTCATGACCATCGGCGACATCCACCAGGTCTACGTCCAGGGCAAGGTAGACGAGTCCGACATCGGCAAGGTCTACCTCGGCCAGCCCGCCCGCATCAAGGTCGAATCCTTCAAGGACAAGACCTTCTACGGCAAGGTCACCCGCATCGCCCCCCTCGGCGTCGAAAAAGACAACGTCACCACCTTCGAGGTCCGCGTCTCCATCGACAACCCCGGCGGCGAGCTCAAAGCCAACATGACCGCCAACGCCGAGGTCATCCTCGAGGAGCACAAAAACGTCCTCACCGTCCCCGAACAGGCCGTCCTCTACGACAAGGACCGCAACGCCTCCGTCGAAATCCCCGACCCTAAAGAGAAGACCGGCCGCCGCAAAATCCCCATCAAGGCCGGCATCTCAAACGGCACCAAAACTGAAATCCTCGCCGGCCTCAAGCCCGGAGACTCCGTCATTCTCCAGCAGTAAAACCGCTCAAGCCACCCAAAAACTCTGTCATCCTGAGCGCAGCGTAGCGAAGTCGAAGGACCTGCGGTTGCCGTTGCAGTTGCCTGTTCTTAGCCGTTGCAGTTGCTTGTTTTAGTCGTCATCCTGAGCGCAGCGAAGGACCCCTGTATTTCGCTTTTGCTCTTCGAATCACCCAGATCAGCAGCTGTAATTTGCCACCACTTCAAAGGAGCCATCATGAAAGCTATCACCCTCCTCGCCGCACTCACCCTCACCACCGCCACAGCCTTCGCCACCGACCGCACCTTCGATCGCACCCTCAGCGTCTCCTCCACTCCCAACGTCTCCGTCAGCACCGGCTCCGGAAACATCCATCTCCATCCCGGCTCCGACTCCCAGATCCACATCATCGGCCGCATCCACGCCAACAACAACGGCTGGTTCAGCACCTCCAGCGACGTCGAAGGCCGCATAAACCAGATCGTCGGCAACCCGCCCATCCAGCAGAACGGCGCCGAAGTCGTCATCGGCGAGCACCACGGCGACAACGGCCTCTACCGCAACATCTCCGTCGACTACGACGTCACCCTCCCCCGAGCCTCCAACATCGTCGCCAACTCCGGCTCAGGCGACGTCCATATCGAGGACGTAGGCTCCAGCCTCAAGGCCAACACCGGCTCAGGAAACATCGACGCCCACGGCATCCACGGCATCGCCAACCTCGAAACCGGCTCCGGAAACATCGACTTCGACGAGACCGCCACCGGCGACGTCCGCGCCCAGACCGGCTCCGGAAACATCCACCTCAACGGCATCGCCGGCGGCCTCCGCGCCGGAACCGGCTCAGGCGACATCACCATCGCCGGCAACCCCACCACCGACTGGAAGCTCGAAACCGGCTCCGGAAACATCCGCCTCAACCTCGGCTCCAGCGCCCGCTACCACCTCGACGCCAGCACCGGCTCCGGCGACGTCCACGTCGAACAGCCCATCACCATGCAGGGCTCACTCACCAAACACCACATCAACGGCACCGTCAACGGCGGCGGCCCCACCCTCCGCGCCGAGACCGGCTCCGGCGACATCGAAATCCGCTAACCCTGCCCCACTCTCTCCAGGCCTGTTGCAATCCACCGCGACAGGCTCCTCTTTTGCCCACACAAAAACTGTCATCCTGAGCGAGCGCAGAGCGCGAGCCGAAGGCCTGGATTGGCACTTGTTCTTGCTTCTGCTGTTGTCTGTTTTGAAACTCAACCACTCCCAAACAAACTGTCATCCTGAGCGAAGCGCGCAGCGCTGAGCCGAAGGACCTGCGGTTGCCTTTGCTGTTGCAGTTGCTTGTTCTCTTTCAACCACACCCCAAACTCTGTCATCCTGAGCGAAGTGCGCAGCACGGAGCCGAAGGACCTGCGGTTGCTTTTGCTTGTTTTTAGCCTGTCACCCTTCCGCGCAGCGGGAAGACCTGCTTTCCCTCTTCACCCACAGCGCCCGCCATCGCTCTTCATCCACACCCTTCGCAAGCAGCCAAACCAACAGCACCGCCTCGGCAAGAAATCCCAGAGGCTGCACTACCCGAGACAGCTCGTCCGCAAGCGGCGGCCAAAGATAAATCAGCCAGCCGAACCCCGCAAGCACCATCAGCACACCGAAGATGCGCGGCAAGAAGCCGGACCGAACAATCAGGATGCCGATCAAAAGGTCGAAGCACCCGAAGAGCACCAGGGCGATCTGGAGCGCCTGAGTATGCATCGCCAGGGATGCCTGCGCCAGGGAACGCAACTCTTCCATCTCAAAGCCGCCCTGACTGCCTGCCAGCATCTGCAACGGAGCAAGAAACACATCGCCAAACGCCTGAATCGTGCATGCCGCGACACTGAGGAGAGTTGCGATCAAGGAAAGTCTCCGGCTAACAGGCCGGAACAGCTCATAGAAGAGGGCCGTCAGCACGAGATACAAGGCAATCGAAACAAGACCCATCGCCGAGGCCGCTCTCACGGCTACCTGATGCACCGCGAAGTTGTGCGCCGTAGCCACCGCATCGCCCTGCACAGTAAATCCCTTGACGAGAAGCCCGCCCCAGATAGCCGCAACAAAATAGAGGAGGTAGACAAAACCGAGAAGCCGAGCTCTGGAGCGCAGTGGCGTTTCCGACATATTCACATTCACAGCCCCCACCGCCATGTCTCAATCATGCGGCCCCTTCTACGATGTCAGGTTATAAATCAATCCGAAAGAGTACCGGAGCGATGGCATACGTTGCAATCGAGATCGTCACAGAGCCACTCAACGCTCGCAACGGCACCTTCACGCTCATTCACAACGCGACCAGGAAGAAGTCAGAGCCAGCTTCCGAATGACTCCACATCAGCGTCGTCCCAGGCTCCGGCACTGGCGAACTCACAGGAATCAGCGGCACGATAGTCATTCACATAGACGACAAGGGAAAGCACACCTACGAGTTTGACTACGAGCTCCCCTAAACCCACACCCCGGACACTGCCCACCCCAACACTGCCCCGTACATTTGCCTATTCTCTAGTCCCGCGTGCTACTCTAGATCGCATATTTTTCACATCGGCACCACGCTCGTTGAACTCGACATCAGTAAAGGAGAAAGCCATGGGACTCTTTGAAGAAGTAGCTGGAGCAGCCGCCGCAGTCGAAGGCGTCAAGAAACTCGACCCCAACGCATCCATCATCACCGAAGGCATCGCCGCTGTCGCCGGATTCGAGGGCGTCGAAGCCATCACCGATCACCTCGAGAAAAAAGACGAAGGCAACAACCAACCCGGTTGAAATATCCCCTCCCCGCACCTCAAACCCTCCTAAACGGAAATTGTGTCTTTAACAAACCCAAGAGGATTTTACCCTCCCCGTGCCTTCGAAGCGGGAAACGAGGAGGGATTACATCATCTAACTTTTCGGTTTTCTGGGTTTCAACGATGGCTTAACCATCTGGTATATCTTTCCCAAGGTATATACCAGAGTTGCAAAGTCAGAGGCGTCTTTCAGATTGAACATGGATTTTTCATCCATTGGAAGGCACAAGGCCCAATTTAGTTCTTGGCCCCTCAGTCCCTCTTAACGGGCGGACAGTACGACAAGCCGTCCGAAATCTATCACGGAAATCGGACGGCGATAAACACTTTAGAATTCCTTCTATGGCTGAGAAGACACCCAAACGAATAACCAGCGAAAAGCCGATTTCTCTTCATCCGCTCAAGCTCGATAAGGCGTTATCAGCCTTGCTCAAGGTGAAGCCAGAACCCAAGGCAGAGAAGCCTAAGAAAGCTGTCCAGAAAATGGACAAGAAAGGGGCAAACCATGCAAATGGAAAATGACGCACTTCTTTACATCGCCAAGATTATGGAGGTTTTACCAGAAGACAAAGATATGGCGGTTACGGTGTTAGAAATGGTCGATGCTTATGTCCGTCATTTGAGGATGTCGGAAATAGCTGGATTTTCTTGTCTATGACGAATCAAGAAAACTAGATCTTCAATCTTTCGGAGTGTTTTCTTCAAATCTGCTATTTCATCGGAAAGCCGCTGTACATCACTGTAAGTAGCCGGTCTCTGTTGAAGTGATAATGGCGTTTGGTTGGACATCCTAAAAATCTAAAGTTTTACAAGTTGTTTGTACATTAGGCGTTTGCCACTAACCTTACCAATCAATCGGCATGACCGCTCACCATCTGAAATCTTCCGTGTGTTGTACCGAAAATCAAACTCTGACAGATAGCGATGCAAGTGTTGGGCGCTGACATGGTGATAGGTTCCGGTAATGCCTCTCTTGAGAAGCGAGAAGAACCCTTCAACGGTATTGGTCGAGATACAGACGCCATTCTCGTATCGCCCGTATTCCTCCGCTTTATGGTTCACCTGATCGTGTTTACGGGGATGAATTGCACCATGCAGGACGGTTCCGCTATCGGTCATAATCCGCGCCCCGTACTCGATATTGTGATTTAGGATTGGTCGTAATGTTTTGGCCGTAACCCGCTGGACGTGATGAGACCGAACTTCTCCGTTACGCTGCACCATTGAGACAACGGCTTGTTTGCCATCGGTAGGCGCTGGTTGGTCGTGATCACGTTGCCCTAGTTGCATGGTTCGGGGTACGCGCTTTCTTTTCTTCGTACCCCGCTTGCCGCCGATGTACGTTTCATCGACTTCGACCGTGCCCGACAATTGTGCTGCTAGTGGATCTTGAGTCGCGGCATACCGTAGACGGTGAACCATAAACCAAGCTGCCTTGTACGTCACACCCAACATACGGTGTAACTGATGAGCACTCATGCCTTTCTTGCTGGAGCAGATAAGGTGAATTGCCATCAGCCAAGTGTTTAGGGGAATGTGGGAATCCTCAAAGATTGTCCCTTTGGTGACGGTGAACTGCTTACGGCAACCTTTGCACTTCCAAACCCCAGGACGAACGGGAGACTTGGAATCGGCTTTGGCTTTTAGACGGTAGGCTTCGCCAATCAGTCCACAAAATGGACAAATCGCGCCGTCCGGCCAACGTTGCGCCTCAAAGAACTCCCGCGCTGCCGTTGCATCATTCAATTTGTGAGAAATGGAAGTGAGATTCATATGATTAGGCTTTATTTGGTGTTTGTGTTGGCTTTGATAACGCGAGATCTATACAAGTTCGGATTGTTCAAACTCAGGCAGCGGCAAAAACACCAAACCCTACTCCGTCATATCGCGGAAGACGCGGTTAAACAGCATTTTCGCTCCCGCTAAATGCGTATCCGTTATCTCTTTAGCCTCTTCATTCTTCTGAATTGCCAAGGCGATGAGGACGATAAATCCCGCTTCTGTAGTCCTCACGGCATTCTTATTCGTTGCGTCTGCCATTGATGTATCCCTCTGACAACACTATCCGATATTCAAACGGGTTTGTCAAAGGTATAAGTACCTCCTAAACCCTTGACACGCACGATACAATTAAATTAAGAGCAAAACAGCAAGGCCCGACACCCGTCGGGCCTTTTCTATTGCCCGAATACCATATCGAAGTCCAGACCTAAGTCCTTTGTTCTTCATATTTTGATATCCCAGATAGGGGTAGGGGGTAATACCGTATGTCCAACACGCAAATCACAAACCGATGCCGTCATCTCTTCGTCGATGGTCGCCAGTGCGGCAGCAAAGCCATGCGTAAAGAAAATTTTTGCTACTTCCACCACACCACCCGGCTACCCGCTCCCAACGCCAAACGTCCGGGCACTCTCGTAGGCAGCACCTTCGAGATCCCTCTGCCCGAAAACCGCGAAGCCATCCAGTACACCATCGGCGAAATCCTCCGCCGCCTCGCCTCCGACAACATCGACTTCAAGCAGGCCTCGCTCATGCTCTACGGCCTCTCCCTCGCCAGCAATAACCTGCCCCGCGAATCCAAAACCGCCCCCAAACCCGCCGCCGAGCCCGCCCTCCAACTCCCGCCGGAAATCCTCGACGAGCCCGTCCTCGAGGTCGTCATCGACCCCGAAGTCGGCGTCCTCGCACCCTCCGACGAGCCACTAGTACCCGGCCAGAAGCTCATCTCGCCCGCCCAGGGCCGCATCGAAGCCGAAGAAGCACGCAAGCGCGCCGCCCAGAAAGAAGCCGAAAGGCTGTACGCTGCCGCCGACGCCGCACAAGCGGCCAAGCCACCCATCGTCCCCAGACCACCCGGCGTCGTCACCCCCGAGCTCCTGCGCCTCCGAACCCTCTACCCAAAGATGAACTTCAAGTGAGATATCAGCGCGGCGACATCGTTAATCCTCAGCGCGGTTAGCTTGATCCTTGATGATTGTTTCTAGCGTGTTCAGCAGGCTTTGTTGCTGCGAGGCTGTGAGCGCCCTGAATAGATTCTCGATAGCGAGACGCTTGGGCTCCTCGATGGCCCGCAACGCCTTCTTCCCTCGGTTCGTGACGGACACGAGGAGGGCGCGTCTGTCGGTTGGATGTGGTTTCCTCTCAGCAAACCCGTCACGTTCCAGCGCATCGAGCGCATCGGTGAGTGTGCGGGGGGCTTGACCAAGCTGCGAAGCCAACTCACCCGGACGACAAGGCCCCTCCTCTTCCATCCGGGATAGGAGTTTGGCACGCGCCAGTGAGAGACCCTGGGCGGAGGCCGCAGCGTCGACGCGCCTTCGCATATACCAATGGACCGTACGCAGGGCTTCGGCCAGGTCCGTTGCTTTTGACGAGCTCATGAATGTAGTCTACAACTAATGAGTATCCTCACTATGAGGATTGAGCAAAGAGCGTATATAGCAAATCAATAGGCTCGCCACGGAGTTTTCAATGAAGATTATCGGCATCGAAGAGCATTTTCTTTCTCCTGCCGTCCGGGAGTCCTGGGCAGCGGCGGCGAGCGGCGGTCAAGACGCAAGTGCGTTGCTCCACCTCGGAGAAATGCAAGACAGATTGGAAGAGTTGAGCGACGAACGCTTGGCGAGAATGGATGAAAGCGGCGTCGATGTGCAGGTGTTGTCCTTGACCAGTCCGGGGCTTCACGATCTCGCGCCAACTGAGGGCATCTCCCTTGCACGTCGTACAAACGACCTTATCGCTGCAACGATCGCCCGCCACCCAGATCGATTCGATGGCTTCGCCACAATCCCTACCACCGCCCCTAAAGAAGCAGTGAGGGAACTCGAGAGGTCTGTTTGCGATCTAGGGCTGAAAGGTGGAATGCTCTTTGGTCGAACGATGGATAAGAATCTCGACCACATCGACTTCTGGCCGATCTTTGAAATGGCGTCGCACCTGCGTATTCCACTGTTCATTCATCCGCGTACGCCACCGCGCGCGGTACGGGAAGCTTACTACTCCGGCTTCGACCCGCTGGTCGATCTCGCGTTTGCCACGTTCGGTCTCGGATGGCACTACGATTGTGGAATTCAGTTTCTTCGACTTGCCCTCGCGGGCGTCTTTGATCGGTTCCCGGATCTTCGGATCATTCTTGGACACTGGGGCGAAGTCGTGCTTTTCTACACCGAGCGACTGAAAGCATTCTCTCGTGTGACGAAGCTGCAACGGTCCGTCGTCGATACGATGCGCGAAAACCTCTATGTAACTCCAAGCGGCATGTTCAACGAAAGTAATTTCCGCCACGCCATAGAAGTCGTCGGCATCGACCGCGTTTTGTTCTCAACCGATTATCCCTATCAATATCGGCCTGGTGGAGGACCAAGAACCTTCTTAGAGCAACTCCCCATAAGCCATGACGACAAGGAAAAGATCGCGCATGCAAATTGGGAGAACCTCACGCGCAATATTCGTCGATAGGCGCATTGCCGAGCGGCTCAACCGTTATTTCTGCGGGTAGTCGTGACGATGACGATGATGGTCGAGCAGATGAGCCCTGTGAAGTCGTCTTCCCGTCAGTGAACTGACAAAACGACGAGACTGGAGCGCTAGTGAGCTTCGTAACGGCCTCGAAATAAAACCCCATACACTAATCCCATGGCCTCCACCCTCAAGCTCCTCGTCTTCGATCTCGACGGCACACTCATCGACTCAAGCGTCGACCTCTGCAACTCCGTCAACGCCACCCTCGAGCACCTCGGCAAACCCACGCTGCCGCCCGCCGTCATCGCCAGCTACATCGGCGACGGAGCCAGTATGCTCGTCCGCCGCGCCCTCGGCGATCCCGAAGGCGACATCCACGACGAGCAGTATGTAACCGAAGCACTTACATTTTTTCTCAACTACTACCGCGTCCACAAACTCGACTTCACCACCGTCTATCCCGGCGTCATCGAAGCCATCGAAACCATCCGCGCCGCCAGCCCGAACCTGCTCATGGCCGTCCTCACCAACAAACCCGTCAACCCGTCCCGCGACATCTGCGCCCACTTCGGCCTCAACCGCTTCTTCTTCCAGAACTACGGCGGCAACAGCTTCCACACCAAGAAACCCGATCCCCACGGCCTCAAAACCCTCATCGCCGAAGCCTCCACCCTCGCCGGAGAAACCATTACCGCCGCCCAAACCCTCATGATCGGAGACAGCGACGTAGACATCCTCACCGCCCGCAACTGCGGCGCACGCTCCCTCGGCTGCACCTTCGGCCTCGCGCCCCACACACTAGCCGCCGCGCAACCAGACGCCCTCGCCGACTCACCCGCAGCCTGGCCCAAAGCCATCGCATCGCTCATGCATCCACCAGCGTGAAGCATTATGAAAGAGCACGTCTCCGAGGCCTGAAGAGTCCTCGCCTTGGAAGGGCACGGCTTCAGCCGTGCCGTAAACGCCTACTGCGCAACGCGGCTTTAGCCGCTGAGGGAATATCAAACTGATCCACTGCTTATACGTGCAAGAAAAAATGAGAAGATGTCTACAAACAGGAGACCACCAATGAACCTCATGAAGTCAGCACGGACGAAGCAAAGCCTCGTACTCGCCGCACTCATAACCCTCTCTGCTTCAGCCACAGCCTTCGCTCAAAACAAAGTGATCGGCTTCACAAAAGGCACCCCCTTAAGCGAAGGCTACATCGCAGGCAACACCCTCTACATCGCAGGCCATATAGGCACCGATGCTCAAGGCAAGGTCATCGGTATCGACATCACCCAGCAAACAACCAACGCAATCGTAGCAGTGAAAAAAGTCATAGAAGACGCAGGCTTTCAGGACGCCGACATCGTCTCCGTCACGATCTATGTCACCGATCTCAACGACGTCCCAGCCATGAACGCCGTCTACAAAAAACTCATACCCGATCCCAAACCCGCACGAGCCACCGTCCAGGTCGCAGGTCTCATCGGAGGCGCAAAGATCGAAATCTCAGCCATCGCCGTCAAGCACTAATCCATGCATGACAGGTGCGCATCCATAATATAGATCTTTACTAGTTACAAATACCTAGCTCGAGCGGCCCCAGCCAAACCGGATTCCACCCTGAGCTACAAACGGAATCCCCTGCGTCAGCACCGGCGTTCGCGCCACATCCGCGCGCCGATCCAGCATATTTTGCGCCGACACAAACACCGTAAAACCGCGTCCCAACGACCGCTCGCCATACGCATCGAGCTGGAAGAACGAGTGCAGCACAAAGGTGTTCGCGCTATCATCGAACGCTCGCCCGCTGTTGCGTCCCGCAATCGTCAGATCGCCAAGACGCGCACTCCGAAAGCGCACCTGCGCCGTCGCCGTCTCTCGCGGAACATCCGGAATCCAGTTCCCCACCAGCGACGTCTGCGCCGAAAAATTCGTCACCACCGCATGAGCATACTGATACCCGAATTTAGCCGAGATAGCATGGTCCTCATTCACCTGCACACTCGTCTCCACGCCCTGACTCTGAAACTGCCCCAGGTTCTGCCGCATCTCCAGAATCGTCGTCGCCGTGCTGCTCACCAGCACCGCCGCAACCGGCCGATTTACCTCCGTCCAGAAGTAAGTCGCCTGCGCAGAGATTCGCGCCGCATGTACGCTGACACCACCTTCAGCGCCCGTCGCACGCTCCGATAGCAGCTTCGGATTCGCCAGCGTCGTCTCCGATCCAACCTGACCCGTGCGATACAGCTCGTTCATGCTCGGCGTTCGAAACGCCCGAAACCCCGATCCATGCACCGACACATGCTGCGTCAACTGCCGCACCACACCAACCCGCGGACTCGCAACAATCTCATTCCGATTCGGAATGATCTTCGGCACCGCGCCCGTAAACATCGTCGTATCCAGATTCGATGCCGAATCGATCCGAACCGACGCCGCGCCCGACCAGCGTCCAAACTCACCGATCGCCTCGCCGAAACCCCCAATAAACCGCTGCCGCGACGAGGTCTCCTGATGCGCCGAAGTAACCGGCCGTTCCAGATCGCCCGCTCGAATGTCCCGCACATCCGCGCCGCCAACAAACGCCAGATGCGCCCGATGATACGAAGCATCCGTCGATCCGCCCATCTCCTGCGTCGTCGCCCGCTGTAGCCGCGTCAGCGTCTCGACACTCCGCGTCGCATTCACCGACGAGAAGCTCTGCCGGTAAACCTCCTGGCTTCCAAACAGCCTCGCCCGACCGCTCGTTCTCGCTCCAACGTTCCAGTCATCGCCCGCAAGATAGCGCCACAGCCGAGTTCCATTCGTCGTCAGCCGAGTCCCATTGCCGCGTGTTTCATTCAGCACATTGCCGGTTACAAATGCACGCCCAGCCGCGCCAATCGTGCGATCCAGCTCAACGCGCCCATTCTCGAAGTGAACATTCGCCGGCACATCGACCGTCCCGCGAACCGCCGGAGCAGTCAAAATATAACCCGCCGTACGAAAGTCCTCACCTGCCACCAACTCATGCAATCGTCCCTGTTGCAGATCGCCGCGACCGCTCGCAGTCCGCGTATCCTCGCTCGCCGCCGCCATGCTCACATCAGCGCGCGTCGTCTCCGGATGCGCCGGAACCACATCGATCACGCCGCCCAGCGCGCTCGATCCATACAGATCCGATCCGCCGCCGCTCGTGATCGTCACCGCGTCAATCGCCTCTGGAGGCAGCTCATTCCAGTGAATCCAGCCGCCAAACGGATCGTTCAGCGGAGCAGAGTTCGCCAAAATCAGCGTCCTGCTGACCGCCGTCGATCCCAACCCACGCAGCGAAACTCCCTGACTCGTCGGATTCTGCACCCAGCCGCTCGACCGGCGAAACAGCTCGAACCCCGCATGTTGCCGCAGCGATTCATCAAGCGTCAACGCCGGAAAGCGCGTCAGCTCATCCCCGCTTAACGTACTCTGCGTCACAGCCGCAGGTCCCATCTCGACCGAGCTCCGCGTCGCCGTCACCGTCGCCTGCTGACTCAGCGAAGAAGGCACCATCACCAACTCCACATCCTGTCCAAGATTCGTAACCGCAACCGAAACGTTCCCCGAATCCATGGCCGAGTCCCGCGCACGCAACACAACACCATTGCCCGCAATAGGTTTGATCTCCAACACAAACGTGCCCGCAGCATCCGAGAAGACTGTGCCAGCACGACCATTTACATCAACCCCAGCTCCTGACACAGGCCGCCCAGAGCGATCCACAACATGCCCATGCAACTGTGTCTGCGCCATCGCCGCACCGCTCCAAAGCATGCAGCCAAACAGGAATATCTTTCGCAAGTTCAAATGTCTAACCCTCAAATCCACGATTCCAATGTTCGATCACCCGCGTCTCGCGCTCAAAACCAAGCACGCTCACAGCTCCCGTTCCCAGCGCAAACAGGCTTCCACCATCCGCCGGCAAGCCAATCCACCGCGCCGCGAGAATCCGCAGAATATGCGCATGAGCGAACAGCGCAACCGCACCGTTCGTGTCCACTGGAATCGCCGCCAGCGCCCGCGAGATCACACCATCCGCGCGCTCGCCTACCTGCTCGACCGCCTCGCCGCAAACGATCTCATCCTTCCACACCGACCATCCAGGATGATCCACGCGGATCTCCTTCGTCGTCTTCCCCTCATACACGCCATAATCCCACTCGCGCAACCCCTCGTCGATCGTGGCGACATCGCCATAGCCCGCAATCGCACACGTCTCCCGCGCCCGCTGCATCGGACTCGTCAACACCGCCGCAAACGTCTTTCCCGCAAGATACTCCTTCAGCTCCGCCGCTCGCTGGCGGCCATGATCCGTCAGCGGAATATCCGTTCGGCTCGTATGCGCTCCACTCAAACTCCATTCCGTCTCGCCATGTCGAATCAACCAAAGTTCTGCCATCGAAACCCTCCGTAGCTTTATCCTATAAGGATGGACTTCCAGCTCTCCACAACCTACAAGCCACAGGGCGATCAGCCACGCGCCATCAGCGAGCTCTGCGCCGGTATCAACGCCGGAGAGAAGGATCAGGTGCTGCTCGGCGTCACCGGCTCAGGCAAGACCTTCACCATGGCCAAAGTCATCGCCGAGCTGAACCGTCCAGCGCTCATCCTCGCGCACAACAAGACGCTCGCCGCGCAGCTCTATCACGAGTTCAAGACCTTCTTCCCCTCGAACGCCGTCGAGTACTTCGTCTCCTACTACGACTACTATCAGCCCGAGGCGTACATTCCATCCGGCGATCTCTTCATCGAAAAAGAGGCGACGATCAACGAGGAGTTGGACAAGCTCCGCCTCTCCGCGACGCGCAGCCTCTTCGAGCGCCGCGACGCCATCATCGTCTCCTCCGTAAGCTGCATCTACGGCCTCGGCTCGCCCGAGGCTTACTACGGCATGTTGCTGCTGCTCGAAAAAGGCCAGCAGATCAAGCGCGAAGACATCACGCGCCGCCTCGTCGAAATCCTCTACGAGCGCAACGACGTCGACTTCCGCCGAGGCACCTTCCGCGTCCGCGGCGACATCATCGAGGTCTATCCGACCTACGACGAGAACGCATACCGCATCGAGCTCTTCGGCGACGAGATCGATAGCCTGTCCCAAATCGACCCGCTCTTCGGCACCGTCCGGCAAAAGTACTCGCGCCTGCCCATCTATCCCAAGTCACACTACGTCGTGCAGCCGGAACGTAAGAAGGCCGCCAGCGACAGCATCCTCGCCGAGCTCTTCGAGTGGGAAGCACAGCTCGAAAAGGAAGGCCGTCTCGTCGAGTCGCAGCGTATCCATCAGCGCACGCGGTTCGACCTCGAGATGATCAAATCCGTCGGCTACTGCCACGGCATCGAGAACTACTCGCGTCACTTCTCTGGTCGTCTGCCCGGCGAACCGCCACCGACGCTGCTCGACTACTTCCCTCGCGACTTCCTCCTCTTCATCGACGAGTCCCACGTCACCGTGCCGCAGCTTCACGGCATGTGGCACGGCGACCGCTCGCGCAAGCAGAACCTCGTCGACTACGGTTTTCGTCTGCCCAGCGCCATGGACAATCGCCCCTTGAAGTTCGACGAGTTCGAAGGTCGCACCGGACAGATCATCTACGTCTCCGCAACGCCTGGTCCATATGAACTGACGAAAGCCGCAGGCGTCGTGATCGAGCAGATCATTCGACCCACAGGCCTGATCGACCCCGTCGTAGAGATCCGCCCCGTCAAAGGACAGATCGACGACCTGCTCGCCGAGATCCGCGACCGAACCAGCAAGAACCAGCGCGTCCTCGTGACGACACTCACCAAGCGCATGTCCGAAGACCTCGCCAACTACTACACCGAAGTCGGCGTCCGCTGCCGCTACATGCACTCCGAGATCGAGACCCTCGAACGCATCAAGCTGCTCCGCGACCTGCGCAAGGGCGAGTACGACGTCCTCATCGGCATCAACCTGCTGCGCGAGGGCCTCGACCTACCCGAGGTCTCCCTTGTCGCCATCCTCGACGCCGACAAGGAAGGCTTTCTCCGCTCACAAGGCTCCCTCATCCAGACCATCGGACGCGCCGCGCGCCATCTCGAAGGCCGCGCCATTCTGTACGCAGACAAGATGACCGACTCCATGCAGCGCGCCATCAACGAGACCGATCGTCGCCGCGAAAAGCAGGTCGCCTACAACGAAGAGAACGGCATCACGCCGATGTCCATCAACCGGCCACTCGAGATGGGCCTCGCAGGCATCCTGAAGGCTGACTACGCCGACCTCACCGACGACGCCGAAGGCGTTCCAGACTTCTCCACCCAACAGGAGCTCGATACCTACATCAGCAAGCTCGAATCCGACATGCGCGAAGCCGCCAAGAAGTTCGAATTCGAAAAAGCCGCCAAGCTACGCGACACCGTCAAGGAGCTGCGAACCAAAGAGTTTCTGTTCTCCTAAGCACTGCCCCCAAATTGCCCTTCAGAGAGTTTTGCGGTTGTATGTTTTATGTCGTCATCCTGAACGAAGTGAAGGACCCCTGTATTTCATCGTTGCCTATTCCATCCAGAAGATTTGCTTCAACGCTACGACTGTAATTCTTGGACAGATTCTGAGGATCACCTCGATGACAGTCCACGAGAAGCTTGCCTTCTCGAGCTGTGCATCCTCGCTGTAAGGTCGTTTGCTATCGTGGTGGAGTGAAGACTCTCGTTCGCATCGTGGTCAGCCTCATCCTGCTCGTCATCCTCATCGTGGCGATCGACTACCGCACCATTCCCAGCGGCGACACGGCGCAACCTCACTTCGACACGCTCATCGTCCTCGGCTATCCAGCCAATCTCGACGGAACGCCTTCGCCCGAGCAGCGCGAGCGCGTCCTCGAAGGCGTTCGCGAGTACAAAACCGGCATCGCTCCACGCCTCATCATGACCGGCGGCGCGGCGCACAACCAGTTCACCGAAGCACACGTCATGGCGCAGTTTGCCGAGGCACAAGGCGTTCCCGCATCCGTCATCCTCGAAGAGGATCAGGCTCAGAACACCATCCAGAACATCTACTACTCAGCCCAGATCATGCACCAGCACGACTGGCACTCCGCCGAGATCGTCAGCTCGCCCAGCCATCTCCCTAGAGCCTCGCTCATCATGCAGACCTTCAACCGCGTCCAACCCACACTTAGCTTCGACTGGCACACGCACCCAGCTCCATGGCCAGCAGAGTACAGCCTCGGCCGCAAGCTCGCCGTCTACAGCGGCGAGGCATGGTATTGCCTCAAGCTGCGCATCTACGGCTTCCCCGCGTCAAAGTTCCTGCCCAGCTAACAGAACCGCAGCGTCCCTTCGCACACAACATACACAGCCGGAAGCAGCTATCATCAGGAAGCGTCCGACCGTCTCACACTGGAAGCATCACCGAGGAAGCAATGATCATCGTCAACGACGAACACGTCACACTCGACACACCAACCGGTCCCATGCGGACCCACATCGTGCGCCCCGCCGCGCCCGGCCGTTATCCCGGCATCATCTTCTACTCCGAGATCTTCCAGATCACCGCGCCCATCCGTCGCACCGCCGCCATGCTCGCCGGACACGGCTACATCGTCGCCATGCCCGAGATCTACCACGAGTCCGAGCCCGCCGGAACCATCCTCGCCTACGATCAAGCTGGCTCCGACCGCGGCAACTTCCTCAAGACCGACAAGACCGTCGCCGCCTACGACGCCGACGCCCGCGCCGTCCTCGACCACCTCGCCGCTCGTCCCGACTGCACCGGCAAGCTCGGCGCCATGGGCATCTGCATCGGCGGACACCTCGCCTTTCGCACCGCGATGAACCCCGACGTCATCGCGACCGCCTGCTTCTACGCCACCGACATCCACAAAGGCTCGCTCGGCAAAGGTGACGACTCCCTCGCCCGCGCCGCCGACATTCGCGGCGAACTGCTCATGATCTGGGGCCGCCAAGACCCGCACATCCCTCTCGAAGGCCGCATGAAGGTGCTCGCTCGACTCAACGAACTCAACGCGCGCCTGAGCTGGCACGAGGTCAACGGAGCCCACGCCTTCATGCGCGACGAAGGTCTCCGCTACGACCCCGAGCTGGCATACAGTCTCTACGGCCTCGTCTTCGATCTCTTCCACCGCAAACTGGGCGCAGGCGACGTCACCACAACCTAGACACGCGGCGCAGGCAAGCCGCACCACGAAACCGACACACCGCAAGGAGTTTTAATGGCGCACGAAGAACAGAGATATACCGCCGGACAGATCATCACGACCGCCCGCGATCTACAGGACGCCGCCGGCGCGCCTGAGAAGCCGATTGAGGTCTCCGCAGAGAAGACCTACACCCTCGAACAGGCGATCAACCTGCTCAGCGAGGAGATTCGTATCCTCCGCGAACGAGGCTTCACGAATGAACGCATCGCCGACCTCTTCACCAGCTTCGAGATCGCAGCAACCGCAGCAGAGATCGAAGACTTCTACGAGCGCGACGAGACAATCGAATAACGCGCTTGAGGCCCATTGGGTTATGACCCCGCAAGCATATACCCGGCAGGTTTACTCGTAACTTCCTGTTTGCCGACCATTTGATAGTAGCCCTACGAGATGCGCGTTTGTCGTTAACCATCGGCGCGAACAATCTTGAATGCGCACATTGCTTTATTGTTCCCGCTTATTGCATTTGTCGGCTTTCATAAGCTAACAAAGTTTCAGTGATACAAGTCAAAGGAATCAGAACCCTAAAAGGAGATTCCTGGTGAAAAAGCTGGCCAATCGAGGTCGTTTTTGTGTGCTTCTATCTCTGATGCTGCTTTTCGACATGGCAGTCTTGTCGCAAGAACCTGCTAAAAGTCCGCTGCCCTTTCAGGGCACAGGTAATATCCCAGCCCCGAATCCCAGGGGAAGCAATCCGAAACCCGGGGATGCCAAAGGAACTATTCTTGCTGCGTTCGACAGCTACGAAGTCGTTGGCATGAGCGCAGCGCACGGCAATAAGGATCTCGATGATTTTATTCTCCACCTCATCCGCGATCCTTCCTTTCCGAGCAAGGTTAACGTGATCGCCGTGGAATGCGGCAATGCGCTCTATCAGCCCACCTTAGACCGATACATTGCGGGCGCTGATGTCCCGTTGTCGGAAGTGCGGAAGACTTGGCGCAACACCACCCAGACCATGTGCGGTATGTCCGGCTTCTACGAAGAGTTTTTCCCGTTAGTCCGCAGGATCAACCAAACGCTGCCAACAGAGAAGAAGCTCCGTGTGTTGGCTTGCGATCCACCCATTGACTGGAGCAAAATCAAGGACCCTGCTGACTACGGACGCGGACAATATCTGATGCGGGATGTCAGCATTGCCTCTGTAATGGAAAAGGAGGTGCTCTCGAAGCATCGCAAGGCGCTAATGCTCTTTGGCACAGCACATCTTTTCCATGTGGGAAATACAGGCGTCGGGCTTTATGAGAAGGATTATCCTGGCTTGACCCTAGTGATCGCCGATCACACAGGATTCGGTAATTGGAGCCCTCTGGAGAAATACAACAACGAGTTTGAGGCACGCATGGCTTTGTGGCCCATTCCATCGCTGGTACAGGATATCCATGGCACGTGGTTGGCAGCCTTAATGGACATGACTCACGCTACGGGGAACATTTTCTTCGGGGTTGCGAATAGCGGCAAGCTTCCGTTGGGCCCAGCCCCGGCGAAAGGTACATTCTCAGGAACTCCAGAAGAGGCTGAAGCTCCATTCTCGAAGATGGTGGATGCCTATCTCTATCTCGGTCCCAGAGATTTGTTGCTGAATGAACCGACCCCAGCAGAAATTGCTCTCGACAAGGACTACATGATCGAACTCCAGCGAAGATCTGCGATCTTTGGAGCAGGGCCAATGGCAGATGACGCCGACCCGGGGAAAATCTCCGAACGTGATTCCAACCCTTTCTTCTACGACCCTGATGAGCTCGGCAATCTTCCCATGCAGCTACCTGAAGCTCCTTCATCGCCGCTAGCGAAAAATTGACTGCTCTTATGCGCGCCCAAAGGGAAATTTGAATTTATGAAACAAGCTACGATTACACCTTGAACTGATTGCTACTAGCTATTGCTAAATCGCCGATCGGTACCGGGAAGCGGCTTGTGGGAAGCGATCCATATAAATCCCGAGCGAGAGGTAACCCGGAAGCTATGCATTGGACATACCATGACGCCACTTCCATCCGAGCCACGCATAACGTCCTTCGTGCGTAGTATTCCTCTGCGCTACCGCCAACTAACAGCAAGGTGCCAGCGCAACCCGGCCAGCTCGGTCTTGCGTAACACACGAGCATACTCGTCCAGCTCTTCGACCACCTGAGCGCCTTCTGTTCCCAACTGCTGAGGCTCTTCCCGCAGCGCCTCCAGCAGCGCTTCCACGGTCGCGAGGCCGTCTCCAGCCGCGTACCACTGCGGCGGTGGAAGACGCTTCATCAGATCGGGATTGCCCGCGCCCTCTTCGATCAGGAGCGACATCGAGTTCTCATCCGCGGAGAAGAACTCAATCAGCGGACGCACTCCCAGGCGAAGAGCCAGCCGCTCAAGCGCGTCTTCATTGCGCGCCAGCGAACGGCCGTTGACGAAGATATCGTACCCGGGGTCTTCCCCTTCCACCACGATGTACATCGAAGCTGCCATGTACGCCCAGTGTACCGCCGCAGACGCTTGTGAATCTCCCCAGGAACCCGAAAAAGCACCTGCCGCGATGAGGTTCAGTTCAAGCCAAGGCTCGATGCACTGGCAGACTCATCCGCTCCGTTCCAGAAGAGCAGCGCACCGCTGCCGAGAAGCATCAACATCATCCCCAGACCCATCCGTATATCGAGCGGCGGATGCAGAAGAATGACACCTTCAATCGCCGTCAGCAGAGGAGCGACGAGGAAGCGCGCCGCCAGCCGTTCCGGAGGCATCTCCCGCAGCAGCCAGACGAGCAGAAACATCTGCGGCAGATCCAGAACAAGGCATCGCAATAATTCGGCCGGCGAACTGCTCGCTGCGATCATCCCCTCTCCACGAAGCAAAGCCGCCACACCAAGCAGCACTGCATTCGCGCCACAGATCACCGCAACCGCCTGCGCGATATTCCTACCCTGGAGCAGCGCGTGCATCCAGATGCTTCCTCCCGCCGCAAGCAGGACTGCCACAAAGACCACACCGAACATAAAGCCGCCATACGCGGTCGAGGGAAGTTGGAACGGAAGCAGCAGCAGAGCGCCCGCCAGGCCGATCAGGGCAGGCATCATCAGCGCCCGCCCTCGCGCCTCCCGGCCACAGGCAACGACCCCGACAACAACACACAGCGGCACCAGTGCAAAGAGAGCAACGCCAGTTCCAGAGGAGACATTCAGCAGCACAGGAAGCCCCAGCAACAGCAGACTGGCCACCGCAAGAAGCGGCCAAGGCAAAAACTTAGCATCTGTAGATCGCGAACGAAAGATCCAAATCGCCACCGCAACCACACCGACAACAGCGTACTGCAGGCTTCCCTGCTCAAGTGGCGGCAGTGCACTCGGGAATGCGTTCTCGACCAGCCACCGGCTCCCGGCGAGCAGGCAGAACAGCGCGAACCCGAACCCCTGAAGACGCCGCATACGATCTCCTGCCTCCCCAAAAACAACAAGGGCCGCGCTTGCACGCGACCCTCATCGATCATCCTTCGACAACTAGCTGCGCGGAGCGCCGCCACCCTGAGGTGCGCCACCGCCCGAACCCGGACGACGACCGCCACGGCGACGACGTCCACTGGGACGACGCTGACCCTCAGGGCGCGATCCCGGCTGTCCTTGCGGAGCAGCAGGAGCACCATCGGCGCGATTGAAGTTGGGCTCATCCGCGCCCTCTTCTCCGTCCTCGAAGTCCTCGCCATCATCATCTCCATCGAGATCGTCCGCTGGAGCGATGTTCCCCTGAGGAGAGTTTGCCGCCGCCTCATGTCCTTCAGCACCCGGCTCCGGCAAGCCCAGCTTCGCGCGCTGCTCGCGCAGAACAGCCTTGCGGGAGAGCTTGATGCGGTTGCCTTCGATGGCTAGCACCTTCACAAGAATCTGATCGCCCTCGCGCAGCTCGTCCTTCACTTCCTTCACGCGATGCTCTGCGATCTCGGAGACATGCAGGAGACCGTCGGTTCCGGGGAAGATCTCGACGAATGCGCCGAATTCGGCGATGCGTACGACCTTGCCAAGATAGGTCTTGCCGATCTCAGGCACGGCGGTCAGATCGCTGATCATCTGGATCGCACGCGCCAGTCCATCGGCATCGCTCGAAGCCACATTGACGCGGCCCGTATCGTCGACGTCGATCTTCACGCCGGTCGCATCGATGATGCCACGGATAACCTTGCCGCCAGGTCCGATCAGATCACGAATCTTGTCGGTCGGGATCATGATCGTGTGGATGCGTGGAGCAAACTGCGACTTCTCTTCGTTCGCACCGGAGATAGTCGCATCCATCGTGTCCAGCAACGACAGACGGTTGATGCGAGCCTGCTCGAGCGCCTCACGCATGATCTGCGGCGTGATGCCCATGATCTTGATGTCCATCTGGAGCGCCGTAATGCCCTTGCGGGTCCCGGCAACCTTGAAGTCCATGTCGCCGTAGTGGTCTTCCGCGCCAGCAATGTCGGTCAGGATGGCGTACTTGTCACCCTCCTTCACCAGGCCCATCGCCACACCGGCAACGGAACCCTTCAGCGGAATGCCAGCCTGCATCAGCGCCAGCGAAGCGCCGCAGACCGTCGCCATCGAAGACGAACCGTTCGACTCGAGTATGTCCGAGACAACGCGGAGCGTGTATGGGCTCTCGTCCTCACCGGGCAGAACCGCCTCGATCGCACGGAACGCAAGTGCGCCATGGCCAATCTCGCGGCGACCAACACCGGTCATGCGACCGACCTCACCAACCGAGAACGGTGGGAAGTTGTAGTGCAGCATGAAGCGGCGCTTCTGCTCACCCTCATAGCTCTCAAGCCGCTGCGCGTCATCAGTGGTGCCGAGCGTCGCCGAGACCAAAGCCTGCGTCTCGCCACGGGTAAACAAAGCCGAGCCGTGAACGCGCGGCAGAACGCCAACCTCGACCGTAACCTCGCGGATCTGGTCGAACGCGCGGTGATCCGGACGGATGCGGTCGTTCAGAACCTGATCGCGGAAGATGTTTTCGCGGAGCAGCTCGTAGTACTTGCTGAGCTTCTTCGCCGCGGCGGCATCGCCCTCGGGCAGATCCTTCTTCAGCTCGTCCTTGATCGTCTTGACCAGCGCGTAGCTATCGAACTTGGGGTGCTTCTGCGTATCGAGCGCATCCTTCAACTGCTCGCCGACCTTCGCGGTCAGAGCGTTCAGGTACTCGTGGTCGATCTCAACCGGGATCACCGTGCGCTTGGTCTTGCCGGCACGGCTGACGAGGTCTTCAATCGCAGCGCAGATCTTCTTGATCTCTTCATGTGCGAACTCGATGGCACCAACGACGCTCTCTTCGGAGGTCTCCTTCGCACCGGACTCGACCATCACGATGCCGTCCTTCGTGCCGACGACCATGATGTTCAGCGTGCTGACTGCGCGCTCGGCGTAGGTCGGATTGACGATGTACTGGCCGTCAATATAGCCGACGCGCACCGCGCCCACGGGACCGTGGAAAGGGATGTCCGAGAGGGCAAGTGCGCAGCTCGCACCGTTGATGCCGAGAACATCCGGATCATTTTCCTTGTCCGCAGAGTAGACGAACGCAACAACCTGCGTCTCGTTACGGAAAGCCTGCGGGAAGAGCGGACGGATGGGGCGGTCGATCTGGCGGCTGGTGAGGATCTCTTTCTCGCTCGGGCGGCCTTCGCGCTTGATGAAGCCGCCGGGGATGCGTCCACCCGCGTACGTAAACTCGCGATACTCGACCGTGAGGGGGAAGAAGTCGATGCCCTCCTTGGGGTCGGGTGAGGCGACCGCAGTGGCGAGGATCACATTGTCGCCGCTGGAGGTGAGCGCGGCGCCGGAGGCCTGTTTGGCCATGCGCCCTGTTTCAAATTTAATCTGCTTGCCGCCGGCAAGCTCTACGGTGACGTCCTGCTTCATGGTGCGTCCTCTTTTCTTTTCTCAATCAATTAGGGAACTTGGTGTGCGCATCAGCAAGCGACAAAGCGCGTTGCAGGCGCAAAAAAGTGCAGCTCGACCGGAGCCGCTATCTTCTGCGGTCGCGAGCTGCACTGAAATGGGATTCGGTGTATGCCAAAGCGGGTATCGCCCGAGCGTGCGCTTCCTGCGGCAACTCCCATAGGCTCCGATATCGCTGGCAGCTCCCTGCGCCGGGTCGATAACAACCTTGCGCTGAGAGTGCCGTCGATTCAAAGGGGGCCGTACCGGTTGCCATGATGGAAACGGTGTCTCCGGGATGCTGAACCTACTTACGGATTCCGAGTTTGCCGATGACGTCGCGATACCGATCGCTGTCGATCTTCTTCAAGTAGTCGAGGAGACGGCGGCGCTTGCTGACAAGCATCAGCAGACCACGACGCGAGCCATGATCCTTCTTGTGCGTCTTGAAGTGCTCTGTCAACTCAGTAATACGCTCGGTGAGGATGGCAATCTGAACCTCTGGACTTCCGGTGTCGGAGTCGTGCGTACGAAACTTTTCGATAATATCTGTCTTCTTTGCGGATGCCAACACAGCAGTTGATACTCCTAATTTCTCTAGTTCACTCTTCTAAGTGTCTCTATAAAGATAACACCGCTTCCAAGGCCCGGCAATCAAAGCCAACCCTCGGAAGCGGTGATTGTGTCAATCCGGACCCGATTTAAGCGATATGCGTCTTTAAAAATGTCAGTGACCGCTCCCGGGCCAACTTTGCAGCTTCCTGGTCGTACTCGGCGCGCATCTCGTTGGCAAAGCCATGCAAGGCCCCCTCATAGAGATGAATCTCCACCTCAGGATGCGCCGTCCGTACCGCCTCAATTTGGTCCGAGCCAATATGCGTGTCCGCACCGCCAAAGTGCAGCAGCACCGGGCAGCTCGGCTCCTCCGTTGCAACGTTGCCAACTCCGCCGGCATAGTACCCGACTGTGCACGCCGGCTGAATCTTGACCATCTCACCCCGAGTCGCCGCCAGCCAGCTCATGCGGCCTCCAAAGCAAAACCCAAGCACTCCTACATCCTTGCCCGACCTCGCCTTCGCCTCTTCAAACGCCGCAGCCACATCAAGCAGTACCGTATCGGGATTCAGCTTTCCATACAGCTCATAGGCCTTCTTCATATCTTCGCCTTCATAGCCCAGTTCGAGATCCCGCTCGTAACGATCGAAGATCGCAGGAGCGACCGCCACGAACCCGTCCTTCGCATAGGCGTCCGCTACCCCGCGGATCGACTTGTTGACTCCAAAAATTTCCTGGACGACAACCAGTCCGCCCACCGGCGTACCCTCAGGAGTCGCAACATACGCCTGCAACTCATGCCCATCCGCCGCCTTTACCGTGGTAAAGCTACCCATGACCTTCTCCTTGGAACACCACATCTCGAACAGACGCGCAACGCCACTCCCAGTGTAAGACAGCCGGAGAAGGAGAAGTGTTTTATGGTTCCAATTGGACGATCAGCGCTTCTCAGGCGCGGCGGCATAGCCCTTCATCTCGGCCACCCAGCCGAGAAATCTCAGCAACTGGCGTCGCTCCGTGCACATCAGTTGCCAGAAGTCGCCCAACCCGACCTCCTGCGCCCGCTTCCCGGTGTACGTCTCGAAACGCCAGCGCAGATAGGGACTCTGCCACGGCCGAAACCTGTGGCCGCGCGTCGCATTCCAGAAAAACCGTAAAGCCTCCAGCATCATCCACCTGTCCACTTCCAAGTATAGACAGGCGGCTGCTTCTAGTGCAGGTACCCAAACAGATCTGTCGCCTGCTCCAACCCGCTGATCACGCTCAGGAGCGCCTGGTGTTGCGTCTCAGCCGCACTCAACTGTGTAGCCACCGTCGCCGTATCGGCCGACATCAGCGTACTTTGCGCATTCGTCGCATTCGCTGCCTGGGTCTGCGTATACGTACTCGTCGACTCCAGCGTGCTCAACGAGCTATCCAGAACCGACCGCTGCGTCGATACCTGCCCCAACGCTGTCGTCAGCGCCGCACCATCCGTAGCAACCGTCGCGCTCACACCCGTTCCCGAAAAGTCCGCAATCAACTGGTTCAGCGCCCCCAACACGCTGCCAAACACCGCCGCTCCCGGCAGGTTTACCTGGATCGACTGCCCCGTCGGCGTCACCACCGATTGCGTCACCGAATCACCGGAGTACGTCGTCGTCGCCGGTACCGTGCTGGTATCGATCGCGAACGGCTTTGTCGTCCCCTGACTCCCGCTAAACAGATACGTGCCACCATAGCTCGTATTCGCCAACGCCAGCACCGAGTCGCGAACTGCGGTCAACTGTTGCTGCACCGAACTCAGATCGCTCGAACTCAGCGTCCCATTGCCAGCGGAGACCGCCAGCGACACCGCCGAGGTCACCTGCGTCACCACCTCGCCCAAAGCCGAATCGGCTGCCTGTAACCTGCTCGTCTCACCCGAAGCCGTCTGGACATAGGTATCCTCCTGACTGATCGCCGTATCCAGCAGCGCACTCTGCGCCACCGCCGTCGGATCGACCGAGAGCGAAGAGACCCGCAAGCCACTCGACAGCTCCGACGTCAGCTGCGATTCTTGGCTACTCGACAGGTCCAGCGAACTGGATAGATTCAGGACGTAATTTGGATCAACGCGCACCACAGCCCTCCTTGATTGATGTTGAGTAATATCTGTTGTTAACAGGCCTATATTTAGCTGACCGCCGCCTGCACCCCAAGGTTCAGGGCATCCGCCATCAATTGGTCCACAATCGAAAACACCTTCGCCGCAGCCTCGTACGAGCGCTGATACTGGGTCAGGTTCGCAGCCTCCTGATCGGACGACACCGCGGACACCGCATCCCGCTGCGTGGTTAGCTGCGTCAACGCCGCCTGCTGCACTGTATTATCCGATGTAGCAGAGGACACACTGTTTCCAATCTGCGACAGCAACGATGCGTAATACCCCGAGGGCGACTGCCCGCTCACGCCTGTGCCGCTGGCCAGTGCCGCCAAAGCCACGGCATTGCTGTCGCCGGTCGTTCCCTCACCCACCGAAGCGGCCGCAATACTCGAAGGATCGGTCGTTGCCACCGCAATCGAAGCAGCCGCGCCACTCGCCGATGTCGGCACAGTAAAGATCGCCCCACCCGCATTGCCGTTTCCATCCAGGCCAGCCTCATTCTGGGTATTCACCTGCGTGCCAATCGAATAGGCAAGGTCGTCCAGGCTGTTCACAACACTCGGAATCTCTTGGTCTCGCGCCTCCAACGTCCCGCCTAAACTGCCGCCCGCTATACTCGATGTAAGATCCGTTCCATCCGAGCCGGACAGCACATGTGTGACGCCGCCCACCTCGCTCGTCTGCAATGCAAACGACTGTCCCGCGCTCACCAGCACCGCACCGCTCGTCGTCGTCAGCGTGATCCCGTTATTTTCAGTTGTCACCTGATCCAGACCAACCAGCACCGAGAGTTGCGCAATCGCACTCTGCCGCTGGTCCTCCAGCGAGCCCGCATCAGCGTTCGGACTGATCGAGGATATCTGTTGATTCAGCGAGGCAATACTCGCCGTCAACGAGTTGATCTGTCCCACCGTGCTTCCCACCTCGCTATCGAGTGAGCTCGATACGCTCGCCAGCTGCGTGGACGCCGAATTGAACGCGTTCGTCAACGCCGTCGCCGCAGTCAACACACTCTGCCGCGTCGACGTGTCCGAAGGATTCGCCTCCAGCGTCGAAAAGCTGTTGTAGAACGAGTTGATCGCCGAACCAAGAGTCGTCGAAGCAGCCGAGGTTGACGTCGAGGTCAGCCCGAAGACGTTCTCCACATCCGTCAGCGCCGTCTCAATCGTGCTGCTCTGCCCCGCAACCTGCGTCTGCTGCTGTACCCGCTGCTCGAGCACACGGTCGCGCACTGAGGTCGCACCCGTTCCCGCCGTAACACCATCGCCATAACTCGCACCACCGATCGTGATCGAATCCTGCTCCTGGAAGTTCACTACCTCGCGCGTGTAGCCAGTCGTGTTCTCATTGGCCACATTGTTCGAGGTCGCATTCAACGCGCTTTGGTCAGCCAACAGCGCCGTCGACGATAGGTTCAGCAGTGAGGTTAGAGTAGCCATCGATATCTCGTCTCCACGTGCGCTCCCAGATGCAGGGTTGGCACAAGTACCTTCAAATTTGCAGCCGTCATCGCCAGCATCCGTCCCAGCATCGCGTGTTTCTCCAACATCTCCGCCAGACGCCCCGGCTCATCGACGATCTGCGCCATCTTTACGCTGCGAATGCGCCGCTCCAGAGCCTCCAGCCGCTCCACATCGAACGCAGCCAATGCCGCAAGCGCCTCATCCAACTCTCCGGTCAACGGCCGCGGCACAGTATGCATTCGCTTCATCCTCATCCCCGCAAAGATTCCATCAGCTTGTCGGCCACATCTCCGGACGATACGTTGTAGGTTCCCGCAGCGATCGCCTGCTGCACATTGGCAACCTTGTCCGCGCGCACATCCGATACACTAAGCGCCTGCGCGATCAGCGTGCTCGTTGAGCTGAGGCTTGCCTGATCACTCGCATTCGCCGATCCCGCACTGCCAGTCGCGGTATCTGAGGTGCGTGTGTTGACCACCGGCTTCTGCAACGAAGTGGCCTGCGTTGTGAGAGAGTGTGTCAGGTTGTTAATTCCGCTTGTGTAGGTCATCGTCATTCTCCGTACTACTTCAGTACATCGGCCCCAACTGGCAAAACTTTAGTTTGAATTCGTCTTTGTAGCGGTACTGTAGGCACTCTCCAGAGTCACCTTCTGGACGATCTGCCGTGCAATCCCCACCCCGCCGCCCTTGGCAATCGCCGTCGCCACCGCCTCTGTACCGAAGCTCCGCAGCGTATCACCGGAGTCGTCGCCACTGTCGCTCTCACCGCTGCCAAGCTCTTCCTTACCCGACTGTATTCCCTTCAGCATCTCCTGCAACAACATCCCTTCAAACTGTTGCGCCGCATCGACCAGCCTGGCGTGCCGTGCCGCATCCTTGTCGACACCCACTGTCGTAGTTATCGGCTGAAGCCCTTGCATCGTGATCGTCATAGCACCTCAATCTCCGCCTCAAGCGCGCCGGCGGCCTTCATTGCCTGTAGGATCGAGATCACATCGCGTGCCGTGGCCCCAATCTGCTGCAAATTCCTTACCAGATCATCCACGGTAGATCCCTCTTTCAGCTCGATCCGGTTCACCGGCTTGTCTTTCGCATCCACTCGCGTCTGCTGCACCACCTGCGTCTTTCCAGTGCTCGAAAACGCGTTCGGCTGTGACACCTGGTACTCGCTCACGATGTTCACCGTCAGCCCGCCATGCAAAATCGACACAGCCTGCAACACCACCGTTCCGCCGATCACCACCGTCCCCGTTCGCTCATTCACCACCACCTTCGCCCGCGGATAGAACGGTACCTCGATCGACTCCACTCTTCCCAGTAGCGCCGGAATCTCTTCCCCGCCAGCCACCGACAACGTAATCCTCCGACTATCGACCGCCCGTGCCGCCGAGCGCCCCAGTTCCTTGTTGATCGTCTGCGCCATCGCCTCGGCGCTCAAAAAGTCCGCATCGTTCAGCAGCAACGAGAACTCATTTCTCCCAGCCAGCTCCAGCGGCACGCCGCGCTCCACCATCGCCCCGGCCGGAACCCGCGCCGTCGTCGGGAAGTTAACCTGCTTCATATTTCCATTCGCCGAAACCGAATACCCACCCACCACCAGCGGCCCCTGCGCCTGCGCATAGATCTTTCCATCCGGCCCATACAGCGGAGTCATCAGCAGCAGTCCGCCCTCGATGCTGCGCGCATCACCAGCCGACGACACTGTTACATCCAGCTTCGTCCCCGGCCTGGCAAACGGAGGCAGCGACGCCGAAATAAACACCGCCGCTAGATTCTGTACCCGAATCGAAGTCGCCGGTACACTCACTCCCATCCGCAGCAGCGTCGCCGCCAGCGTCTGCGTCGGAAACGTAGTCTGCTGGCTGTCTCCCGTCCCCTGCAATCCCACCACGATCCCGTAGCCAACAAGCTGGTTGTCCCGAATCCCCTCAATCGACGCGATATCTTTGATCCTCGCCTCACGCCGAGTTTCCGCAAACGCCGACTCAGGCAACAGATAGATCCCTGCCAGCACGCCAAGCAGCAGCAACATGCCCAGGCCCAATTGCTTCGCTCTGCTCCGTCGTCTGCCCCGCCTTACCCTTTGCATTGGATCTCCTAAAAAATCACGATCTTTTCGAGCAGCCGCACCAGCGGATTCTGCCGGTAGGTTGAGTCGTTCACGATTCCCTTCCCACGCACCTCCAGCTCCAGGCTTGAGATCGCTGTGGATAGCACCTGGTTCTGTTGCGAGATATCCTCCGGCCGCACCAGCCCACGCAGCACAATCGTCTGCGTCTGTTGCGAGAACTCCACCTGCCGCGCCGCCTCAATTACCAGCATCCCATTCGCCAGCACCTCAATCACCTGCCCACCGAAGACCGTCGTCAGGCTTGAGTTCGTCGCACTCGCTCCCTGCGCATTCAGCCCCGAGCTCGATGTCTGGCCCACCAGATTCTGCAAAGCATTGCCGGCGTGCAATAACCCGAACAGGCTCGTAATCTGCGAGCTCGCATTCGACGCCCGCGAGTTCTTGACCGTTCCATCCGTCGACGCCGCCAGGTTCTCCGACACCACCACCGAGATCAAATCGTTCGGCCGCATCGCCCGTGGGTCCGCGCTCATCCGCGTCAATCGGCCACTGTCGATCCAGATCGATCCCGATGTAGGCTGCGCGTTCGTGTTCTCCGTCCGCACACGGGCGAGATAGGAGGATAGTGAAGACTCCGCCACACTCGGCCCACGGTTCAACAGCTTCTGCTTCAGCGACGTCTTCGAAGCCTGCGTCCCGACCGGCTGCGTGTCAGCAGTCTGTGCTGGCAGTATCTTCTCTATCGGCAAGATCAGCAGGGCCAACACCGTTCCCGCCGCAAAACGCCCGAACTTCAAATGCGTCCTCTCCAACAGCATTCTCATGGCTCCAGCTCCACATCCGCCGGACCGCGCACCACACCCGCAAGATACTGCACCGGCTGCACCCACTGCGCATCTCCATCCTTCGGAGCCACCAGCCGGACGCGCACCCGCGCACCTACCGCACCGTTCTCCTCCGCAGTCGCCATCAGCTCCAAGTGCGCATGCTCGTCGATCCTCCACAGACGCACCAGATCGCCCGCGCGCACAATCGGCATCCCCGCATCGCCACGTCCAGTCGAAGACAGATCAGTGATCACCATCCGAGGCGATGCCGGCAGGTTCGTCCGCATCACCAGCAAAGGCCAATCTGCATGATCGCAACTACGGACCACCGCCCAGCTCTGCCGCAGCAGCGGATCCCATCGCACTTCCTGCACTGCAAATCCCTTGCCGGATAGCCCCGTGCGAACGATGCCATCGCGCGCAGCGAGCACCGCAGCAACCGGTGTACTCGCGCACGCCACCGATCCTCCGAGACCCGCTGCATTCAGCCGCATCGGACAAACCCCGATCCAGCAGCACAGCGTGGCCACAATCGCTATCCCTCGTCTGATCGTCATCGCCGCTCTCCTAACGAATCATCCCGTTGATGTCCGAGTACATGTCATCCGCCACATGCACCACTTTGGAGTTGCTCTCATACGCTCGCTGCGCCAGAATCATCTGCACAAACTCGCTCACCACATCCACGTTCGAGTTCTCGAGATATCCCTGTTGCAGCGTGCCCATTCCGCTGTTGCCACCCGGAACATCCGTGATCGCATTTCCCGACGACATCGTCGGCTGAAACAGGTTGCCGCCGATCGAGCTGAGCCCACCCGGATTGACGAACGTCGCCAGTTGTATCTGGCCAAGCTGCGTCGCATTCGTCTGCCCTGGAAGCGTCGCCGTCACCACGCCATACTGCGAGATCGTCACCGACGTCGCATTCGATGGAATCGTCAGGTTCGGCAGCAGAATATTGCCGTCGGCAGTCACCAGCGTCCCCTGGTTATTCAGGTGAAAGCTCCCGTCGCGCGTATACGCAATCGTCCCGTCCGGTTTCGTCACCTGAAAGAACCCCGCGCCCTGAATCGCCAGGTCCAGCGGATTCGACGTCTGATTGAAGTCGCCCTGCGTCATAATGACCTCACTCGCCGACGACTTCGTTCCCAACCCGATCTGCAACCCCGCCGACACCGTTGACTGGCTCTGTGCCGAACCCGGCGTAATCAGGTTCTGGTAGATCATGTCCTCGAACTGCAACTGCCGTTGCCTGAATCCCGTCGTCGCCGAGTTCGCCAAGTTGTTCGCCACCGTATCCAACGCCGCCTGCTGTGCACTCATTCCGCTCGCTGCCGTATATAACGCTCGAATCATCGCTGCTCTCCTGTCGGAAACTTTAAAAACAAGAACTCTTTATCGAAATCTCTATACCTTCGGCAAATCCTCAGCCGCCGTCTTATCCAGATCGTTGTTGAACGCGCTCAACGCCTTCTGCATCATCTCCGCCTGTCGCTGCACCAGCACCAACTGCATCGATCCGTGCACCGCATCGTTGTTCGCACCCTCGAGCGCACCCGGCTGGATCGTCGCGCTCGAGACAATTGGCGGATTGTCCGCCGAAGTCGCAAACCGATTCGTCCCCTCCGCTGTCAGCGAGGCCGTATTCGCAAAGTTGAAGACGCCCACCTGGCCCGCGATACTGCTTCCGTCAGCCGTAGCCACCGAGATCGTCCCATCGGCGGACACCTGCACTGTCCCCGAAGGAATCGTGATCGGTTGCTGTTTCGCATCGAGGACCGGCTCGCCCTGCGCGGTCTGCAACACTCCTGTCGACGACCGCGTGAAGGCGCCATCTCGCGTATAGCGCACCCCCTGCGCCGTCTGGATCGCAAAAAATCCGACCCCGTTCAGCGCAAGATCGAGAGGATTGCCCGTCGGCGCAATCTGTCCCTGCCCCATATCCAGCGCATTGCCGCCCAGCACGCCGAAGCCGTTCACAGCCGAGCCGACCTGCGACCCCGGCTGTCCGGTAATGTTGTCCGTCAATACGCTGCGAAAGTAGTCCCGCTCTGCCCGGAAGCCGTTGGTCCCGGCGTTCGCCAAATTATTAGCCGCCGTGTCCAAAGCCTGCGTCCGCGCCAGTAAACCCGTATAGGCTGCATAGATCCCGCTGTCCATGCACGTGCCAATGCAGGTAGAGGGCCGAAGTTTCCGCGAATCAGGTTAGAGGATTATAAGAACCGCGCCACTACATAAGAAGCAGCAAAAACCCCTCCAGCAAAGGAGGGGTTTCGGGTCCTGCGAGATCGACCGATCTTAGTGCACAACCGACTGGAACAGCGGCGAGTTCAGCAGACTCGCAAACTCGCTGTCCGACGAGGAGTAGTTCACCGACAGCGTTCCCGCACTCGAGTCGATCGTCGTCTGGTCCAGCGCTGTCTTCTCGAGCGGCGTCCCGGTGCTCTTCTGCAAGAGAGCCGCGCCCTTCATCAGCGTAGCAACCGTCGCCGCCGTCACCGTATCGGACATCACAACAGCCATCTCAAACCGAACACCATTCTGGAAGTCCATCGTGTACCGCGAACTCTTGAAGCGGCTCTTGATGGTATCGTAGTCGGCGAGCTGTGACGCCTGTCCCAGCGCGCTCAACATCATCGTCTGCGTACCCTTCTGGTCCAACAGACTCCAGATCGCACGCGAATCGACGGCAATCATCTCATTGATCATGTCGCTGTCGGTCATGAAGTTCGTTGTCATGCCGTCCCGCGCATCGAGTGCAGCCTTCACTGCGTCCTTATCGCCGAAGACCATCGTCGTCTGGTTCAGGAACGCAACCACGCTGCCGGAAGCCATCGGGTAGATGCTGTTGTTGCGAAGGATCGTCGGTTTCACCTTATCCTTCGCGAAGCGAGCCATGATCGTCCGCGTCTGAAACTGCCCCTGCGCGATGCCCACCGTGCGCGTACCCTCCGTCGAACCGCTCACGCGAAACGCCGCGAACGCGAGCACATCGGCGTCCCGGTCTACCTTCATGCCAGAGGTCTTCAGTGCAGTCTCAAGCCGCTTCAACTCCGGCGGCAGCACGCGGTCCTTCAAGCTCATCGCCGCAGGCGAGTTCTGCATCGCGCGATAGTCCACCACAATGATCTGTTGCACATCGTGCGGAATCGCGGACTTGGCATCGATGCTCAACGCTGCGCCGAATGCAATAGAGGGAATGAGGGCGAGAGTCGCCAGAATCAGGGTATGAGGGGTAAAGATACGCAAGGTAAGCTCCATACGCTATCAACCATCCTTCGATGGCCACAGCGTGACCTTTCTATTCTTCCGTGAAATAAGGCAATAGGCAAGTGAATTGCCTGTTACTTGGACGAGCCTCACGGTCGAAGGTTGGCTTTCGTACGCCAGATCGCTGTAAGAACAACGCTCTCTCCCTCCGACCGGATTCTCCTAAAATCACTCACGAAAAGCGTTTAGCGATCCCTCCCAGAGAAAGGCCGCAACCGAACAAAGAAGTTCAACCCCACCGGATCAGTCCCGTAGCTCCCCTGAAGTGGCTTGCCCACGCCATACGCCGTCACCTGCGCTCCAATCGCCGACGCCAGGTGCGGAATCACGTCGAAGTCGCGGTCGTACCCGAACGTATACGCCTGCACATGGGTCAACGGCTCCTCCTCGAACCCCGCCGGCAGTGGATTCTCCCCGTTCAGCAGCTCATTCGACCGCCCCGCGTTCTCCAGCCGCGTCCAGACATGGTTCCGCTCCGCAAACCGCAGCGAGGACTCCAGCAGGTAGCTGTTCTCCTTCCCATTGTCCTCAAGCCCCCGCGTCCGTCCCCAAAGCACCGTGCTCGCCCAGTTCCCTGCCTGCAGCGGCCGGTTGTACATCACCGACGCCGTCATCCGCTCCTGGTTCTCCGTCGGGAAAAGCTGCTCCGGACTGGCAATCCGCGCATACGAGTACTGCCCGCTCCAGTCCTTCCCCGGCTGGACCGTCAGCCGCGTCGACCACGAATCGATCGCCCCCTGCTGAATCTCCCAGCGGTGCTCATTCGGCTCACGCCCATGAAAACCGCTCGCCTCGACCCGCACAATGCCCTGCGCCAACCCCACCGTCACCACATCGTCCGCGATATGCGTCGAATCCTCCTGGTGGTGTCCCAGCGCCCCCACCGGATTCTCCGCCGCCGACGTCCGATGCGGATACGCTGTCGGCCCAAGAGCAGGATCGCCCACCGGAGCCGCATAGAACGAGAGCAGCGTCCTCTCTCCTAGCTTCCAGTCGTAGAGCGCCGCAAACTCCATAAAAAAGTCATGCGGATGTTGGCCATCCGCAATCGGCACCCCGAACGCCGTCTCTCCTTGCTGGAACAGCAGCGGATACCGCCGTCCGGTCACCGTCGCCGGCTCCAGGCTGAACATCGTCCGCACCGTCAACTGTCCCGGCCCCAGCCGTCGCTCCGCCATCGGCATCAGCCAGTTGGTTGAGAACAGCTTGTCGCCGCCCCGCTCGCTCGTCTGCTGCGTGTCGTCGATAAAGACGTTCGCGTGGAACATCAGCATCCACGACCCCTTCATCGTCATCAGCATCGGCACCGGCGTCGAGTTCGGCTCCGCAGTCGTACCCGACGAGCCATGCCGCTGAATCTGCTGCAAAAACGTCTGCGGATGCATCTGCTGCATCAGCTCCGCCATGCCGTCATCCTTCGCAGCGTGATTCATGCTCGACATATCCATGTTCGACATGTCCATACCCGCCATCGAGTCCGAATCAGGCTTCGCAGGTGGTTGTTGCGCGTACGCGCCAAAAGAGATAAAAATCAGAAAAATTGAAAAGAACCGCTGCATATTCAGGCCCATCTTCCAGCCGGAGAAGCTCCGGCAGCTCGTATGAAAGGAAAAGCCAACCGACGCCCGAGGGGCGCACGGCAGCTACCTGCAAGCTGGGAACAGACCTGTACTAAACACGAAGAGAGACAAGCAGCGGATCGAACCCAGGATCACCACGAGGCACCGCCATCCGCAGATCGTCCCCGCGATGTACCGGCGGATCAGCAAGAACAATCTCCGCCGCCACCAACACCGGACTCCAAAGAACCGTAAAGGCACTCTCGCCCGCACGACTCGTCGCAGGCTGAACCGAATGCCCACACTCCGTCGCCTCACACGTGGAAGAGACCTGGTGATCCGGAGCCTTCACCATCGAAACATGGCGGCAATGGCCGCAAGCCATCGACATTGCACTATCGGGCATCGCCGCAGCAGACATCGCAGCATGTTCCGCAAAGCTCTGGTGGCACACCGACATCGCCGCATGAGCCTGGCAGGAGAGATCGCACGCCGAGGCCAACGTCGATCCGCCAAACAGCAGAACCGCCAGCAGCCAAGCCGTGATGTATCGAATCCTCAACGCTCTGCTCCTTGCAACAATGCCCACGCTTCCAGCATATACGTTATGCGCCTACGTTATATACCGACGCTGGGCCACTCCATCGGATGATGCAGCTTCTGCTCCAGCACCTTGGCCTCGGCCCGGAACCCCGGAATCTCCTTCACCCACACCGCGTCCGCGTCGTACGCGTCCTCCGGAATCAGGCCGATCAGCTCGCCCTCCGCAGTGTTGACCCCATGATGCCGCGCCAGCGCCTGGACCTTCGCATGCACCATATGCATCGGTGTCTTGCGATAGTCCGTAATGTTCATCGAGACCTGCGCCCGCCCATCGCACAGCACGCCAATCGACTTCACGCCATGCAGACCACCATTGGCAGCACGAATCTCCCGCGCAATCGCCCGAGCCGCGGTAATATCCGGCTGATCCAGGTACATGTTGTAAGCGATCAAAAAACTACGCGCACCCACCGCGCTCGCCCCCGCAGTCGCATGAAGCTCCGGGCCACCAATATCCGGACGGCGCGAGGCATCCTTCATCGACGCCTCCCGCAACCCCTCGAACTGCCCGCGCCGCACATCTTCCAGCAGCACACGATCGGGCCGAGCCGCCGCCGCGCCATAGAAGTACACCGGCACGCCATATCGCCGCCAGATCTGCAAACCCGCCTGCCGCGCCAGCATTGCACACTCCGCCAGCGACAGCCCACTCACAGGGACAAACGGCACCACATCCGCCGCACCAATACGCGGATGAACACCGTTCTGCTGCGTCAGGTCAATCAGCTTCGCCGCCGTACCCACCGCCCGCACCGCCGCCTCAACCACCGCTTCAGGCGGCCCAGCCAGCGTCACCACCGAGCGGTTGTGCGCCCCATCCAGCGACCAGTCCAGCAGGTGAACCTGCTCCACCTGCATCGACGCCACGATGCGGCTCACCACGTCGCGGTCCACTCCCTCAGAAAAATTCGGGACGCATTCGATGATGGAATCAGGGGTCATAAAAAGATTTCAGCAAAACTCAAAACTATTACTACTTCCACCAGGTATAGCCCAGCGAGAACTGGACGCTTGCATTCACGCCCGGATTCTTATCACCCAGCGATGCGCTCGAAATATGAACTGCATTCGCGCTGAAGTCGATCGACCGGCGCGGCTTGATAAAGTAGTGCAGCCCCATCCCACCCTGCGGCGTAAAGTTCCACACACTCGCATCGGTATTCGGCCCATCGTTCGCCAGATTCAGCGTGGACGACCCGAAGGCCGGATACTTGTGATTGGTCCACAGCAACCCGCCTGCACCCTGCGCCCAGAAGGACATCCGCCGCGTTCCGGAAAAATTCCATCGCAGAATAATCGGCGTGACCGAAGCTCCCGAGTATGTTCCGCCAACCGTATACAACGGAGAGCACTCAATCGTATTGGGGACCGGACCGGCAATGCAGTCCGCCCGCTGAAACTTCGGCGTATACGACTGCCAGAACGGAAACGCCTCCACCGCATACTCGAAGTTCCCATGCAGCAGCCCAGGGCCGAAGTTGTTCGTCAGCACCTTGCCCGCATGGACGCCCGCCATTAGAAAATGAAAATTGTCGCGATTCTCCGTGAGCCCGTTGCCCCCCTGCACCAGCGCACCGAACTCAAACGGTTGCCTCGCAGCAGCCACGTCAGAATGAAGCGGATTCATATCCATCTGCCCTACCGCACCAGTTGTAAAAGAGACCAACAAGGTGAGAGCAAACGCCCAGCTCCCTGCACTGCCAACACGTCGTAGCTTCTTCATCAAAACGCAACTCCAGTTCGGCAGCTCTGCCTTCATACGGGTAGGGTCGAGCAGTTGAGAGGAGGACAGGAAGCCGCCTGCAAGCAACGGCCTCCTAAAAATCTTCCTGCATGCGCAGGAGAGCGTTGCCTAGTGTCCAGCAGCAGCCATCGCAGCTTCGTCCATATCGAAGTTCGAGTAAACGTTCTGCGCATCGTCCAGATCTTCCAGCACCTCAAGCAGACGCATCATCGAGTTAGCCTGGCTGCCCTCGAGCTTCGTATACGTCGAAGCGATCATCGTCACCTCGGCGTGCTCGGGTGTAATCTTCGCCGCCTTCAGCGCATCCGTCACCGCCTCAAAGTCAGCTGGCGCGGACAGCACCTCCCACGTATCGCCCTCGTCCGAAAGATCCTCCGCGCCCGCTTCAAGCACGGTCTCGGTAATCTTCTCCTCCGACGCAGCCGACTTCGCCACGACGATCACGCCCTTTTTCGAGAACATCCACGAAACCGAGTTCGACTCACCCAAGTTCCCGCCATTCTTTGAGAAGGCATGGCGAATCTCGCTGACAGCCCGGTTCTTGTTATCCGTCAAAACATTGACGATGATGGCGACGCCACCCGGACCGTAGCCCTCGTAGGTGATCTCCTCGTAGTTCACACCCTCGAGCTCGCCCGTACCGCGCTGAATCGCGCGCTTGATGTTGTCGGCAGGCATATTCTCCGCCTTCGCCGCGGCGATCGCCGTGCGCAGCCGCGGATTACCGTCGGGATCTCCGCCGCCGCCCTTCGCAGCGATGGTGATTTCCTTGATAAGGCGGGTAAAGATCTTGCCACGTTTGGCGTCGGTCGCGCCCTTTTTATGCTTGATTGTTGCCCATTTTGAGTGGCCGGACATGGTATTCCCTCTGCGGTGGTCTATGCGCGCCGTCAGCGTACACGGCGTTCCAACTTGCGAGTTTAGCATGGTGCGGGTACAGATTTCCTCATACCTCCGATCATTGGGAGTGGGGCAGTTTCCGGTTTGCCCGTGATTCAGAAACCAGCCAGGCCCAAACCGCCGGAGCGTCATTCACAATTAAATAAATTTGCACTTCATCATGGCCCGCCACGATGAAGTAATCTGAGTTGGCTCAGCACTCTGCGAAACCCCATACATGAAACTCGCCGCCGCACCTGCCCGGCTCTTCGGCCTCGACACCCTCCGTGTGCTCGCCATCCTCGTCGTCATGCTCTACCACCTCACGATCTTCGGCGAACTACCATCGAGCATCCTCCCTGTCACATACTTCGGCTGGATGGGCGTTGACCTCTTCTTCGTTCTTAGCGGATTCCTCATCGGCCAGCAAGCGCTCAAGCCCTATTTGACCGGGCAGCAACTCTCTATTAAGGAGTTCTATCGTCGGCGCGCCTACCGCATCTTGCCCGCATATCTTGCGGTGCTGGCGCTTTACGTCTTCGTACCCGGCTGGCGAGAGGCTCCCCGCCTCGCACCACTCTGGAAGTTCCTGACCTTCACGATGAACTTCGGTTTCACCTTCGACCAGCGCGCCTTCTCGAACGCCTGGTCGCTCTGCGTGGAAGAACACTTCTACCTCCTGTTACCGCTGCTCGTCACACTGCTGATGCGCCGCCCATCGACACGCAAGACCGTAGCCGTACTCGCCTCCGTCGTCCTCTTCGGCATCGGTCTCCGCGCCTTTCTCATCTCCCTCCATCCTGACGATATCTGGACCGGCATCTACTACCCCAGCTATACGCGTCTCGACGGCCTCGTTACTGGAGTCGCCCTCGCCATCGTTCGCACCTTCCGCCCGACATGGTGGGATGCCCTCATGCAGCGAGGACACACGCTCTTTCTCACCGGTACCGTCTGCATCGGCTCCGTCATCTGGATGTTTCGCAAGGACGACTTGGGCAGCGATAGCGGCTCCGCCATGTGGGGCGTCATCCTCGGTCTGCCACTGCTGTCACTTGGCCTCGGACTCATCACAGCTTCTAGCGTCAGCAAGAACGGCCTGCTCGCCCGCATAAGAGTTCCTGGCGCAGAGACGATAGCCACGCTCGCCTTCAGCCTCTACCTCACCCATAAGGCCGTCGCACACATGGTCATGCTGCGCTTCCCACAGATCACCGAGCCGCAGGGCCCAGCATCCTGGCTGCTCTACGCCGTCACATGTCTCTCAGCAGCAGTTCTACTGCACATCCTCGTGGAGCGCCCGTTCCTTCGTCTGCGCGACCGCGTCACACGGCACAAATCCGTATCTGCGCTCGAAGACGAGATGCGTGAGGAACCCGCGCTGTAACCGCTCATCTACTTTCGCCATCCTAAGAGTGGTAGTGGCCAAATCAGATACAACCACCCGACCACCCTGCCTATACTGAAAGCCGGAGCCCTCACCATGAATCGCTACAAGCTCAACCATCTCAAGACACCCCTCATCGGCATCACCGCACTTCTCGTCGTCAGCATCACCGGCTGCAAATCCAGCTCAACATCAACCGTAGCCCTGAACGGCGCAGGCAGCACCTTCGTCTATCCCGTCATGTCCCACTGGACCGACGACTACACCCAGAAGCACCCTGACATCCAGATCAACTATCAGTCCATCGGCTCCGGCGGCGGCGTCGAGCAGGTCCGCTCCGGCACCGTCGACTTCGGTGCCAGCGACAACCCCCTCACCGACGCAAAGCTCGCCGACATGCGGCCCGTCATCCAGATCCCCGAGACCGCCGGTCCCGTCTGCGTCACCTACAACCTCCCCGGCCTCAAACAGCCTGTGCAGCTCTCCGCCGAAGCCCTCAGCGGCATCTTCCTCGGCACCATCACCACCTGGCAGGACCCGCTCATCCAGCACGACAATCCCGGCGTCCAGCTCCCCAACGTGAAGGTCGTCGTCGCCCATCGCACCGACGGCAGCGGCACCACCAATGCCTTCACCACCTACCTCGCCGCCGTCAGCCCGGATTGGAAGCAGAAGGTCGGCGCAGGCAACGCCGTCCAGTGGCCCGCAGGCATCGGAGGCAAGGGCAGCGAGGGCGTCACCGGCCTCGTCCGCCAGTCGCCCGGAGCCATCGGCTACGTCGAGCTCACCTACGCCAACCAGAACAAGCTGCCCGTCGCCAGCATCAAAAATCTCGCCGGCAAGTACATCGCACCCAGCACCGCCAGCACCACCGCAGCCATCGCCGGATTCACCGATCAGCTCGCCAAAGACCCGCGCACCCCCATCGTCAATCCTCCAGCCTCCGCCCCCGACGCCTACCCGATCGCCACACTCACCTTCCTCATCATCCCGCAGGACGGTCCCGACAGGGCCAAGCGCACCGCGCTCAAAACCTTCATCCAATACATCATCACCGACGGCCAAACCGAAGCAGCCAAACTGGATTACGCTCCCCTACCCGAAGGCGTAAAGCAATTTGACCAGCAAGCCCTCAAGCACCTCACCGCCGCCGGACAGCCCTTGCCGTAGGCACAACAGAAAAGGCCGGACGCTGATCAGCGTCCGGCCCCTAGCAAACTCCATCCGTTCGGCTCAGCCTCCCAGATACTCCACGTGAACATACGTCCCGAGCCGCTGGTTATACGCCAGGTACCAGCCCGGATGGTCAGGATCGTCATAGATCACGATGTCGTCCCCGTCCCAGTTCCACCCATCGCAATAACCATAGTCATACGGCGCGACGTCGAAGAAAAACCCGCCAAACCCAAACCGAGCCGGGCCTCCTCCCCCCAGATGCCACACATGGGACGGCCCGAAGCCGCCCGTAAAATGTCCATGCTGCCACGGATGATCCAGGTGGTAATTCTGGTCATTCCGTCCCGTATCGTGCCCCACCCAATGCCCGTTCGGCTCAACGTGCGGAGCATTTGGATGTCCCGGATGATCCGCGAAGTTGCGATTAGGCTGTGTATTCGGAGTCCCACGGAACGGAGCCGGGCCATGCTGCGGAGCAAATCCACCGCCGACATGTCCTCCGCCACCCGGATGCTGAGCCAGCGCAGGCATCGTAACCAGCAACAAACCGGCGACCAGTGGAGCTGCAAAGAATTGGATAGGGTTCTTAATCATCGTTCTCATCCTCGAACAACGCAGACGTATGATGACATCCCCTTTAGCCCGGGTTGTCCCCGGCTTCCAGCTAAGTCAGAATCTCCGGCCCGAGCAAATCCTTCATCGTCTCCCGCCGCCGTACCAGCCTCGCCTCGTCACCCTCCACCAGCACCTCCGCCGGGCGAAACCGCGTGTTGTAGTTCGAACTCAAACTCATCCCATACGCTCCCGCATCCAGCAGCACCACAAGATCCCCCCGCTTCACCTTCGGCATCGCCCGATCCCGCGCAAAGAAGTCTCCTGACTCGCACACCGGCCCGACCACATCCACCACATCCTCTGCGCCCTTCGACTGCTTCACCGGCAGAATCTCATGGTGCGCCTGGTACAGCGACGGCCGGATCAGGTCGTTCATCCCCGCATCCGTAATCACGAAGGTCTTCGCCCCATTCTTCTTCACATACAGCACCTGCGTCAGCAAAGCTCCCGCCTGCGCTACGATAAATCTCCCCGGCTCCAGCAGCAGATGCGGGTCCAGCCCCGCCTCCGAGAAGATCCGCTGCAGCGCCGCCGCATAGCCCTTCACCTGCGTCTCCGGATCGAACGGCCCGGCGCCATACTCAATTCCCAACCCGCCGCCCGCATCGACATAACGGATATCCATGCCATCCTGCTTCAGCTCCCCGATCAGCGCCAGCACCCGTTTCAGCGCAGCCGCAAACGGCTCCACCGACCGGATCTGCGACCCGATATGCACGCTCACCCCAGCCGGATCGAGCCACGCACTCTTCGCCGCCTTGCGATAGATCGCCCGCGCCAGCCCAATGTCGATCCCGAACTTGTGCTCCCGCAACCCCGTCGAGATATACGGATGCGTATCCGCGAAGACATCGGGATTCACGCGCAGCGCAAACCGCGCCCGCTTGCCCAGCAGCTTCGCACGCTCGGCCAGCAGCGCCAGCTCCGCCTCGCTCTCCACGTTGAAGATCAGGATGTCCGCCTTCAGCGCCGCATCGATCTCCCACACTTGCTTACCCACGCCAGAGAACACAATCCGCTTCAGCGCGGCCTTGCTCGCCTTGCGCACCCGCTCCAGCTCGCCACCGGAGACGATATCGAACCCCGCCCCCTGCTCAGCCAGCAACCTCAAGATAGCCAAAGACGAGTTCGCCTTGACCGAGTAGCAAACCGTATGGGCACGCCCGGCAAAGGCCTCCCCAAACAGCGAAAGCCGATGAATGATCTGTTCCGCCGAGTACACATACAGCGGCGTTCCCTGTTCGGCAGCAAGCGTGGTGAGATCAACACCGTCGCAGTGCAGCCGACGGTTGCGGTAGTGAAAAGGGCGATGCGAAATGATCAAGTGACAGGACTCTCAGAAGTGGATGCTGCTTGTGGTGGTGGAGGTGGTGCGGGCAACACATACTGCCCATCGGGAATGATGATCCACGCCGCGAGATACGCAAACAGCGGCATCACCGTAAAAAACGTGATAACCGCAGTGATAATGCGGACCAGGTTCAAATCCCAGCCGTAGTGCTCGGCAAAGCCGCCGCATACGCCCGCGATAACACGCGACGTACGCGACCGCACAAGCTGGCCCGGTGTCCGAAACGCCCCGCCGGATGAAGGTGGAGGCGTCGCCACGCCACTGCGCGACGCGCCGCAAAAGGAACAGAACCGTGCTGCCGATTCAACCTGGTTTCCACAAATGGAGCAGAACATGGCATGACTCCGAAGACTTCATCTTTACATACGTCCCCGGTCCATGGAAGGTTCCCTTCCCTCACTTACCCGTATACGGCGACTTCATATACCTCCGTGCCGCATCAGCCTGCGACTGATCTCCACCACCCGAGGCCGCATATTGATACTGCCTCACCGCCGCCCCCCGGTCATGCAGCAGGTCGAACATCTGGCCCGCGTTCAATTGCGCCCGCTTCCGCAGCCAGTCGCTGCAATTCGGCTGCTGCGACGCATCGAGATAATGCTCCGCGGCGTCGCGAACATCATTCTGCCCACGCTCCGTATCCGCCAGCCCAAACCACGCCATCTGCAACCGCGGATCGACGAAGTACCCAGGCTTCCGCGCATCGGCCAGCACCGCCTTATACGCAGCGATCGCGCCCGGCCCATTCCCCTCATCCTTGGTCAGGTTCGCCTCCTCCAAACGGAAGAGGTAGTCGTGCGGATACTCCTGCGCCAGCCCGCGCTGCACCGCCAGCGCCTCCGGATAGCGCCCGTCGTGCCGCAGAAACAGCGACAGCGCCGTCCGCGACTCCACCCGCGTCACCATTCCGCCCGACCCCGCCTCCCGCAGCAGTTGCAGCCCCTTCTCCTTGTTTCCCCCCACACCCGCAATCCCAACCATCATCCGCACCAGCCGCGGCAAGCTCGCCACCGCGAACTGTTGAATCCCGATCGCCATCTTCGCATCCTGATACCCCGGATCGAGCTTCAGCACCTGCTCGCTGTCGTTCCGCGCAGCCAACCCCTGCCGAGCCGCCGCCAAAAAGCTGTGATCCGCCAGCGTGATAAACGCTGCATGCATCCCCCGCGCATACCCACGCGCAAACCACGCATTCCTGTCGTTAGGGTTGTTGTGAATCTGCTGATCGCACAACGCAATCGCCGCATCGGTAACCGACTCGATCCGTTGCCTCGTCCCATCGGGAATAGACACCGTCCGCTTCGAGCTCAAAAACGAGTCATGCGCATAGTACGTCGTGTCCAACAGGTCCTGATGGTAGAGCTCTCGAAAGACCAGCACCATCAACACGTAGTCCATCGCAATCGCGCTCTGCGGATGCGCCCGCTGCACCCTCTCGAACATAGTCAGCGCACGGTCATAGTCGAGGTTGTAGAACAGCGTATGCGCCTCGCGGACATCCGGCTCGAAGTTGATCGCATCGGTGTGCTGTGCCGCGTCCGGCCCCCATTGATTCAGCAGCGGCGCTGCACATGCTGCTGGCGTCAGTGACACCGCTGCCAGCACAATCCCAGCCGCCAGCAGGCAACTCCCGCCGAAGATAGACCTCAAACCCTCTGCCTCATGTCGAAACAAACCATGGTCGATAAGACGCACAAACACGGTCCAGGTCTCAAGACTCAAGATAATTTTCTCCGCACCATATTCTCAGCCCCTGCCGCCACACGTACACTATAGCCGTCGCGGACTCAGGTCAAAAGCTACAAGGAAGAGGTCGATACGGTGTACCTCCATGACTAGACTCGAGTTGTTGCAACTACTGATCGCCCAGGCCCGCGCCAATGGCTTCGAGTTCAAACGCTGGTACTGCCTGAAGCTTGGACTTCCCTGGGTTAACGCAACCGAAGCAGTCATCGCCCTCGAGAAACACCACCGCTACTATTCGCTGCTCTTCTCCCACGAGTTCGCCACCAGTTTCTGGAAGCCCGGCTCCCGCATCACCTTTCAGATGCCCACCCAGACCTTCACCCGCAAGATGGCCGACGGAAAGATCGGCGTCGTCCATCGCAAGGGATACACCCGCCGCAGCTCCCGCGAAAACGCCTGGCTCTACCACCTTCGAGAGATGGCCGCCGCCGAGGACCCGCTACGCTACATGCGCCGCTACCTTCGCGTCATGGAAGATCTCGATCCCGAATCCCCACCGAAAGAGAATCCGCTCTCCTCATAGACCGTTCGCCCTGCGAATCGCACGAACCTGCTTCAAATGATGTTCCCCATGCACCAGGTGGAAGCGCCTCCACTGCATCACATGCAACGGCCCCAGCACGCCATGGCTGACCGAACGCCCACGCCCGAACAGCCGTTCCGCCTCCACCGCCAGCCTGTCCAGTCGCTCCAGGGCCTCCCTCGCTCGCTCCGTCAACTCCTCACCGGAGAGAGCCACCTCCACCACCCCGGGCATCACACCAACCGGAGCCTTCACGCCACTCGGAAAGTAGCCCACCCCAAGCACCAACCACTGCGCGGCCCTCTGCCGCATAGTCGGTCGCGCCTTCGTCGGAGTTTTCTTCTCGATCCGCGCTTCGAAAACACCGCACGTAGACGCATACGTCAGCAGCAGATGCTCAACAATCTGCTGAATACTCCACCGCGTCGCATCATCTGACGGTCGAAGCTGCGTCTGCGTAGCATCGAGGCCACTCAACCCCTCGCCGATCTCTCGTTGAAGCTGCTGCAAAACTAAATCCATGGCCGGATAGCCAGCTTACCCTGCTCATAAGCATTCGTCACGCACACCTAATGCAGCTCGGACAAAGACCTCTGCGCCTCCTGAGCCCAATCCCCTCCCGGATCCAGCTTCAGGTACGCGTTATACTCCGCCACCGCTTCATCCTTCTTCTTCAACTTCTCCGCTGCCTGGGCCAGCCGGAAATGGCTCTCCGCATCGTTCGGCATCGCCTGCGTCGCATCCTTGCTCCGCATATACGCCGCCGTATAGTTCCCCAGGCTGCTGTAGAACTTCGCCACCTTCAGGTCCTCAGTCACACGCTCATCCGGAGACAGAGTCCGCGCCACCTTCGGCAACGCCCGCCTCCGCGTCGGTGCCGCATCGTCCCCAAAAGGATCGCCACCCGAACTGCTGCTGGAAGAGCTGCTGCTACTCGAACTCGAGCTATCCGAATCCCCACCAGCCCCCTTCGGCTGCGGAGCTTTATCGCCAGCTCCCGAAGCTTTCCCCGCCGGCGCAGGTGAACCCGGAGCAGGCGAATCGCCCGAATCCGGAACATACCGCGGCGTATCCCCCTCCGGCACCGCATCCGGAGATTGACTCGTCTCACCCGGATAAGGAAACTTGTCCCCCGCCGACGAAGCCCCCGAAGCGGGCGCAGCAGGAGCAGATGCAGCCGGAGCAGGCGTACTCCCCGGATACGGGAACTTCTCAGCAGCTGGCTTATCCCCAGCCGGAGCAGCCGAAGCGCTCCCGGGGAAAGGAAACTTCTCAGCAGCCGAAGTCCCATCGCTAGCAGGAACCGTCGTATCCAGAGTCTTCTTCGCAGCCCCAGGCGGCGGACATACCACCTTCTTCGCCTTCGGGTCCGGCTCCACCGGAATCACCGGATTCGCCTGCACCGTACACGGGTCCGTCGCCAGCGGTGGCGGCAGCGGCGTGTACTGCTGCGCCGAGCACACACCACACAGCCCAAAACCCAGCAACAACACGCGTACAGAAAACCGGTTCGCCATAGTCTCCAGTTTACTCGTCACACCCACCCTCCCTCCACCGCCGCGATTTGTTATAGTCGGCTTCAGAGCCTCACCCAAAACACCAAAACCTCCACCCGCAACACCCCGACACCCTATGCGACCAGGCCTCATCATCCGCTCCTCCTCCATCCACGCCGCCGGCTGCTATACCACCCGCCCCATCCCGAAGGGCGCACGCGTCTGTGAGTATGACGGTCCCCGGATGACAAAGGAGATAGCCGACGAGCGCTACACCGACCGCTTCGTCACCTATCTCTTCGGCTACGGCAACGGAGAAATGGTCATCGACGGCTTCGGAACCGCCATGTTCATCAACCACTCCTGCGATCCCAACTGCGAGACCGAAGACGACAACGACCACATCTACGTCACCGCCATCCGCGACATCGCCGCCGGAGAAGAGCTCACCTACGAGTACAACCTCTACGACTCCGACGACGAAGAGGGCGACTGCCACTGCGGAGCCCCCCAATGCCGAGGCACCATGTTCTCCGACCTCGAACTAGCCCGCCGCGCCAAAGCCGCCAAGAAGGCGGCGCAGAAGGAAGCCCGCCGCAAAACCCCTAATCGATCTGTGGCCGTATGATCTCGATCACTCGAGTTCTAACTTTTGAAGAGTACGCAGCATCCAACAAGCTCGCGCTCCGCTATGGCACCCTCCGCCGCAAATGCAAGTTCTTCGTTTATCTGTATGCGATGCCAACGTTAGGTCTGCTCTTATTTCTATTTGCGACGTGGATGCTTATCGATACTTGGAAAAGCTCAGATACCTACGTCTCTTGGTTTATCTGGATGGGAGGATCGCTTTGCTGGATTTTTTGCCCATGGTTCTTTCGCAAGCGAACACGAAGAAGCTACAAAGAGCAGGAACTCCACCTCCCTTGGACGACAGAGATATCGGAAACCGGCGTCCATAGCGTTATTCCCGGCAAAGCAGCCTCCCATTTTGAATGGACGTTTTTCAGTTCCTTCGTTGAAACTTCTGAACTTTTCATCATCCTTCAGCGCAAGAGACCTATCTTCATCACCGTCCCCAAAGATAGTCTCGACCCGGTTCAACAAATCGAACTCCGAGCACTCCTGATAACGAACCTCAAGCCTGTTGCCTGAAAAATCCACCGCCCTCAACCCAGTACAATCGAACCTGACACACTTATGGCCTACCAGGTTCTAGCCCGCAAATACCGCCCCCAAAGATTCGCCGACGTCGCCGGACAAGACCACGTCACCGTCACGCTGATGAACGCGCTCACCCAGCAGCGCATCGCGCACGGCTACATCTTCTCGGGCCATCGCGGCATCGGCAAGACCACCATCGCGCGCATCCTCGCCATGGCGCTCAACTGCCGCAACGTCATCGGCTCCCCTCAGCGCCCCACCGCCGAACCCTGCGAGATCTGCGAATCCTGCACCGAGATCCGCGCCGGCAACGCCGTCGACGTCATCGAGATCGACGCCGCCACCAACCGCGGCATCGACGAGATCCGCGAGCTCCGAGACGCCGCCCGCTACGCCCCCGCCCGCGACCGCTACAAGATCTACATCCTCGACGAAGCCCACCAGATCACCGACGCCGCCTTCAATGCCCTCCTCAAAACCCTCGAGGAACCGCCCGAGCACATCGTCTTCATGATGGCCACAACCCAGCCCGAAGACATCCCCCAGACCGTCCGCTCGCGCTGCCAGCACTTCAGCTTTCATGCCGTAAAACTCGTCGACATTCTCGGCGAGCTCCGCGGCATCGCCACCAAAGAAGGCATCGACGCCGACGATGCCGCCCTCTCCCTCCTCGCCGAGGCAGGCGACGGCTCCATGCGCGACGCCCTCTCCATCATGGACCAAGCCATCGCCTCTGCCCCCATGCACGACGGCAGAGCCGTTCTCGACGCCTCCCAGATTCGCGAGCTCATGGGCACCGTCCCCAACGCCGTCTTCGAAAAGATCCTCGAAGCAGTCGACCAGAACCGCAGCGCCGAAGTCATGACCGTCGCCAACCAGCTCCTCGACTCCGGCAACAGCCCCGCGCAGCTCGCCCGCCAGTGCTGCCGCTACCTTCGCAACACGCTCATCGCCAAGATCGCCAACGTGGGCAGCGATGGCGTAGCCGCCGACGGAGCCGCAGGCGAGCTCCTGCAAATCTCCGCCGACGAGCAGCGCCGCGCCGGTCGCTCCGCCGCCCTCTTCACCGAAGAAGAGCTCACCCGCTTCCTCCAGATCATGCTCCGTACCTTCGACGAGCTCGGCTACCGCCAGGAGCAGCGCTTCCACTTCGAGCTCGGCCTCCTCAAACTCGTCCACCTCCGCCGCCTCCTCCCCGTCGAAGAGCTCCTCAGTGGCATCCCCGTAGCCCCCGGCTCCGGTGGAACCCAGCGCGGCATCAGCGCCCCCAAATCTACATCCAGCCCTGCGCCCAGCACCGCATCCGCCGCCGTCAGGACCCAGCCCGTTACCCCCGCCTTCGTCCTCGCACCCGCGCCACCGCGCCCGACACCGCCACCACATCCCGTACTCGAGAAGCCCACCTTCTCCCCCTTCCAGCAGAACACCACCCGCGCTGAAGACATCTCCGCGCCCGCGCCGCCAATCATCAAACCAGCCGCCGCCGTCATCAACATTCCCGTCGAGGTCAAGCTCCCCGAGCCGGTCCCAACACCCGCTGCGATCCCCATCGAGATCGAAACCACAGCACCCGAACCCGCAATCCTCCCCTCCGTCCAAGCCGACGCAGCCCCCGAGATCGCCACCACCAACTCCCCCGAAGCAGCCGCACTCCAGCAGACCGCCGTCGAAGCCCTCACCAACGCGCGCGGCCAGCAGTCCGCCGCCGACGCACTCGACGAGGCCGAGTGGCACCTCGACGGCATCACCCTCAAGGTCCAGACCGGCGTCTCCAAAACCATGCTCCCCATCGTCGTCAACGCCGAAGCCGAAAAGATCGTCCGCGCCGCCATCGGCGCAGGCATCAAGCTCACCATCCTCCCCGGCACCGCCGCCACCTCCGAGAAGAAGAAGCGTCCCGCCCACGCAGGCTCAGCCCAGGCCAAAGCCACCGAGCATCCAATCGTCCAGCAGGCCCAGCGCCTCTTCAACGCAGAGATCCGCAGCGTCATCGACCTGCGCGACGACAACTAAGCACAGCGGGCGCCAGCCCAGAGGGAGACACACTCGAACCCATGAACTTTTCCGACCTAGCCAAGATGAAAGACATGATGTCTCAGGCCAAGAAGATGCAGGCCGAGATGGAGCAGAAGCTCGCCGCCACCACCGTCGAAGCCACCTCCGGCGGAGGCGTCGTCACCGTCAGGATGAACGGCAAAAAAGAGGTCCTCAAGCTCAAGATCGATCCCACCGTCATGGGCAGCAACTCCAGCGACCTCGAGCTCCTCGAAGACCTCATCGTCGCCGCCCTCAACGAAGCCGGACGCCGCGCCGACGACGCCATGAAGTCCAGCGCACAAGGACTCATGGGCGGACTGCTCGGCGGGCTCCCCGACATCCCAGGACTCACCTAGAAAAGCCGTCATCCTGAACGAAGTGAAAGACCCCTGTATTTCGCCGTTGCTTGTTCTTGTAGAGTTGGGAGAAACAAATCCATGGTGCAGATCTAATGTCCTCTCGATTCGCCGAACCCATGTCCCGGCTCATCGAAGAGCTCCGCAAGTTGCCCGGCGTCGGCACCAAATCCGCGCAGCGCCTGGCCTTCCACGTCCTCCGCTCCCCCGCCGAAGACGCCGAATCCCTCGCCACCGCCATCCGCGAGCTCAAGCTCCACCTCCGCCTCTGCTCCGTCTGCAACAACATCACCGACGTCGACCCCTGTAGCTACTGCACCAGCCCCTCCCGCGACCAGCGCCTCGTCTGCGTCCTCGAAGAGCCCACCAACATTGCCACCATCGAAAAAACCCGCACCTACAACGGCGTCTACCACATCCTCCACGGCACCCTCTCGCCCATCGGCGGCGTCGGCCCCGAGCAGCTCCGCATCGCCAATCTCCTCACCCGCCTCACCAACGCCGTTCCCGATATCACCGAGGTCATCCTCGCCACCAGCCCCACCACCGAAGGCGAAGCCACCGCCGGCTACCTCAGCCACGAGCTCCGCCGCACCAAACCCACCCTCCGCATCACCCGCATCGCCACCGGCGTCCCCGCAGGCTCCGACATCGAGTACGCCGACGAGATCACCATCGCCCGAGCCATGGAAGGCCGCCGCGACTTCTAACTCGCGATGAAATCGATAGCAGCAAAACCATCCCTCGATCTCCCTCGTCTAAGCCATGAACAGCGGGCAGCAAAAGCTCATACAATCTGAGCCACATAACGCCGTTAGCCATTCCAACCCCTGGAGATCGGATGTCAGCATACGAAAGTGATTTGTCCCAGATCGTCTACGAGCTGAACCGCTCCACCTCCACGACCAAGCCCGACAACCGGGCCTCACTCGATACCCTCTTAACACTGGCCGCCGAGCAAAAATCCTCCGACATCATCCTCGTCTCCGGAGCAGCACCCAGCCTAAGAATCAACGGATCTCTGGCGCTCGCAACCGGCAAAGTCCTCGCCCCGGAAGACCTCCGCAGCATGTTGCTCCCCCTCCTCACCACCGAACAGGCGAGTGAACTCGAAGCCAACCGAGCCCTCGACTTCTGCTTCGTCCGCGGATCAATCGGACGCTTCCGCGCCAACCTCCACTATCAACGCGGCACACTCGCTGCCAGCATCCGCCTGCTGCCCGCCCAGGTCCCCACCATCGAATCCCTTCACCTGCCTCCCGTGCTCGCAAAACTCATGGAGCGTCGTCAGGGCCTCGTACTCCTCACCGGACCCACCGGCAGCGGTAAAACCTCCACCATGGCCGCGCTCATCGACCAGATCAACGCCCGCCGACGCGACCACATCATCACCATCGAAGACCCCATCGAGTACCAGCACGCCAACCGCAGCTCCATCATCGAGCAGATCGAGGTCGGCCACGACACCCCGAGCTTCGCGCACGCCGTCCGAGCCGTCCTGCGCCAGAATCCCGACGTCATCCTCATCGGAGAGATGCGCGACACCGAAACCATGGCCGCCGCGCTCACCGCCGCCGAGACCGGCCACCTCGTCCTGTCCTCCCTCCACACCAACGACGCCGCGCAGACAATGTCCCGCATCCTCGACAGCTTCTCGACAAGCAGTCAATCCCAGATTCGCCAGCAACTCTCGTTAGCCCTGCTTGCCGTCATCGCGCAGCAGCTCGTCCCCGCAATCGGCAACGTCGGCGTCTATCCCGCCGTCGAAATCATGGTCGCCACACTAGCAATCCGCAACCTGATCCGCACCGGGCAGGACCACCAGATACGCTCCCACATCTCCACCGGGCGCACCGAAGGCATGACCACCATGGACCAGTCCCTGGCCGAACTCGTCCAAACCCGCCTCATCTCACGCGAGACAGCCCTAGCCCACTGCTACCACCCCGATGAGCTACGCTCCCACATGAACCACTCCGCCTAGCCAAGCCCCTACGACTTCGCCCGCGGATGCGTCTCGTCGTACACCCGCTGCACCTGCCCCACCGTCAACTGCGTATACCGCTGCGTCGTCGACAGCCGCTCATGCCCCAGCATCTCCTGAATCGCCCGCAGATCCGCGCCCTCCTCCAGCATGTGCGTCCCGAACGCATGCCGCAGCGTATGCGGATGCACATCCTCCGCCAGCCCCCGCGATCGCGCAATCGCCTTCACGATCCGCCCTACACTCCGCGTCGTCAGCCGGCAGTCACCACGCATCCGCAGATTCGTCAGCAGCGGCCCATCGTGCACCAGCAAGCCCTTACCCGCCGCCATCAGCTTCGCCTCACGTCCCGGCAGATACTCCTTCAGCGCCAGCGCCGCCTCATCCCCCAGCGGAACCAGCCGCTCCTTCTTCCCCTTGCCCCGCACCAGCACCGCATCGTCGCGCCACCGCACGCTGCTCATATCTAGCCCCACCAGCTCCGAGTTCCGAATCCCGCACCCATACAGCAGCTCGAAGATCACCCGCTCCCGCTCCGGCCACGCCGCCTCTTCTTCGGCATCACGCGGTCCAGCCCCGTCCAGCGAGTTCAGTACCCGGTTCACCTCCTCCACACTCGGCACCCGTGGCAGATGCTTCGGCAGCTTCGGCGTACTCACCAGCAGCGCCGGATTCTGCGCCACCTTCCCCTCCTTCGCCAGCCACTTGAACCAGCTCCGCACCGCCGCCAGCGCCCGCGCCGCACTCGCCTTCGTCAACCCCCGCTCATACAACACGCCAAGATATCCGCGAATATGCAGATGCTCCACCGACCCGATCGCCGCATCCTTCCCCAGCGTCTTCTCAAGAAAAGCCGCAAAGCTCCGCACCTCCCGCACATACGCCCGCACCGTATGCGCGCTCGCCCCGCGCTCATTGGCGATCATCGCCAGAAACTCCTCGGCAAGCCGCTCAAATTCGCTCCGCTTATCCGGCATCCTGCACCGCCGCCTCGCGCCGTCTTCCCCGCGGATGATGCAGCCGATGCACCGCCTTCAGATGCCCCAGCGCCACATGCGTATACACCTGCGTCGTCGCAATATCCGCGTGCCCCAGCAGCGTCTGCACACTGCGCAGGTCCGCCCCATGCTCCACCATATGCGTCGCGCAGCTATGCCGCAGCGTATGCGGACTAGCCTTCACCCCGCCCATCTTCGCCACGCCCCGCACCATCTCCCAAACCCACTGCCGCGTCAGCGCATGCCCGCGCACACTCAAGAACAGCTTCCGCTGGACCGCACCCCCACGCACCAACCCCGGCCGGCCCATCGCCAGATACCGCTCCAGCGCCGCCACCGCGCGCTCACCCAGCGGCACAATCCGCTCCTTGTCGCCCTTGCCGCGAACCTGCGCCCGCGCCTGATCCAGATGCAAATCCTCCACCTGCAACGCGCAGATCTCCCCCACCCGCAGCCCCCCGGCATACAACATCTCCAAAATCGCGTGATCCCGCAGCGCCAGCCCATCCGCATCCGCCGCACGAGCAGCGACCGCCGTCCGCTCCAGCATCTCCGCCACCTCGCCCTCAGCCAGCGACTTCGGCAGAATCTTCCAGCTAGCCGGCGTCTCGATATTCACCGTCGGATCATGCCCGATCCGCTTATCCATCAGCAGCCAGCGGTAAAACCCACGCAGACAGCTCAACTTCCGCGCAATCGACCGCGACTCCACCGCATGCCCGCGCAGCCCCTGCATAAACCCGCTCACATCCGCCTGCACCGCCGTCACCAGCAGCCCATCCCGCCCCTCGACATGCTCCGCGAACTGCTCCAGGTCCCGCCGATACGCCTCACACGACGCCGGACGCATCCCCTTCTCCACCCGCAGGTACGCCATATACTCCCGCACGACCAGCGCGTTCCCCGTTAACTGCTCCACTTGAGGCATACCGATCATTATCCCGCCGCAACCACCCCCATCCACCTACGACCTCAGCCCCTGCACCTACCTAGCCAGCATCCACCTCAACACCTCCCACCTCCCGCGCATCCTATACAGTTGCATCCAAAGGACTCCAAAGGACCCGCCATGCCCCTCTGCGAACACCTCAAGCACAGCCACTACCAAGCCCCCACTACCGATGTCTGCCACGAATGCGTCCAGCTAGGCGACGATTGGGTCCACCTCCGCACCTGCCTCACCTGCTCCCACGTCGGCTGTTGCGACTCCTCCAAGAACAAACACGCCACCAAACATGCCCACCACACCCACCACCCCGTCATCGCCTCCGCCCAGCCCGGCGAACGCTGGCTCTATTGCTACCCAGACGACCAAATGGCCGAATAGCGCAAAAAACTCACTTGCAATATATTGCGGATGCGCAATATATTATTTGCAGAGCGCAGCATGATCCACAATCGCATCTCTGTCCTCCGAGCCGAACGTGCCATCAGTCGGCAAACGCTCGCCCGCGAGATCGGCGTCAATCCCCAGACCGTCGGCTTCCTCGAGCGCGGCGACTACATCCCCTCGCTCGAACTGGTCTTTCGCCTCAGTCACTTCTTTTCCCTCCCCATCGAAGCCATCTTCTCCACCGAACCCTTCCGTCCCTTGAGCGAACAGCTCTACTCCCAGACCAAGAAGGAGGCATAATCCATGCTCACCAGCGACCCCAAACGCCTCAGCGTCTTCGGCATCGACCTCCACTCCCGCACGCGCCGAAGAGTAGCCGTTGTCCTCACCTACCTCGGCTACCTCGCTGCAATCATCGCGATCGGCACAGCCTTTGATGGCAAAGGTCATCCATGGATCGAATACGCTTCAATGGCCGTCCTGACTGCAATCGTCACGACGCGCGGACTCTTCCGCAACAACGGCCCGGTCAAGCGCACCGACGAGCCGAACCGAACAGGGGCCTTCAAGGATCAGGTGATTCTGCGCAATCTCTATGACTGGTCGAAGTATCACTGCGGCGACGCATTCGCCGCTCTCACCCGAGAGCAGCAACACCATATCCTTCTGAAGTACAAGGTCGGCAACTACCTCTTCCCCAAAAACGATCGCTACAACCCCGACAAGCTCGACGAGCGCGAGTTGACCGAACGCAACCGTGCCTCCACGCGAGCCCTACAGCTTCTCACAACCTGGTTTGCCTATATGTCCGGAATGATGATCGCTCATGAAGCCAACCATACCCCTCACCAGGATCTACCATCTCTGTTCATGGAGATGACGCTTGCCGCGGCCACCCTCCCCAAGGCCATCATCCTCTGGACCGAGCCCGACCCGCGCGAAGCGCTCGAGCCCGACGAGCTCTCAACCTTCGAACCCATAGCTCACTGATAAACTCAAAGTAATCATGTTTGAGAATCTCAGCGACAAACTCCAGCGCTCCTTCAAAACACTCCGCGGCCAGGGCACCATCACCGACGACAACATCGCCGAGGCCCTCCGCGAGATCCGCCTCGCCCTCCTCGAGTCCGACGTGAACCTAGCCGTCGTCACCGATCTCGTCGAGCACATCCGCACCCGAGCCCTCGGAACCCAGGTCACCACCGCCCTGTCGCCCTCCGAGCAGATCGTCAAGATCGTCCACGACGAGCTCGTCAACCTCCTCGGCAAAGACACCGCCCGCTTCCAGAAGTCCTCCCAGCCGCCCAGCGTCATCCTCATGGCCGGCCTCCAAGGCTCCGGTAAGACGACCACCTCCGGCAAGCTAGCCCAGTGGCTCAAAAAAGCCGGCCACCGCCCCATGCTCGTCTCCGTCGACGTCTACCGTCCCGCCGCCCGCGAGCAGCTCGCCATCGTCGCCCGCACCATCTCCGCCCAGCTCTACGAGGGCAAGCTCACCGACGGCGAAGCCAACACCGACTCCGTCCTCCGCCTCGCCAAAGAGGCCAAACGCGAAGCCGCCTCCTTCGGCTGCGACATCCTCATCGTCGACACCGCCGGCCGCAACCAGATCGACGCCGCCCTCATGGACGAGATGGCCGCGCTCAAAAAGCAGCTCAACCCCTCCGAGATCCTCTTCGTCGCCGACGCCATGACCGGCCAGGACGCCGTCAACTCCGCCAAGGCCTTCAACGACCTCCTCACCATCACCGGAGCCATCCTCACCAAGATGGACGGAGACGCCCGCGGCGGCGCCGCCCTCTCCATCCGCCACGTCACCGGAGCTCCCATCAAGTTCCTCGGCACCGGCGAAAAACCCGACGCCTTCGAGCCCTTCCACCCCGACCGCATCGTCTCCCGCATCATGGGCATGGGCGACATCGCCACCCTCCTCGAACGCGCCGAAGAGAAACTCGACCGCGGCAAAGCCGAGCAGTTCGCCAAAAAGGCCCTCTCCGGCGACGGCTTCTCCCTCGACGACTTCCGCGACCAGCTCCGCCAGATCAAGAAGATGGGCTCTATGCAGTCCATCCTCAAGATGCTCCCCTCTGTCGGCCCCTTCGCCGGCATGGCCCAGGCCGCCGAGAACGTCGACGAGAAGCAGTTCACCCGCGTCGAATCCATCATCAACTCGATGACCGACAAAGAGCGCAAGGACCACGAGATCATCAACGGCAACCGCCGCAAACGCATCGCCCGCGGCTCCGGCACCACCGTCCAGGACGTCAACAACCTACTCCGCCAATACGCCCAAATGCGCAAGATGTTCAAAACCATAGGCGGAGGCGGAGGCATCAAAGCCCAACAACGCATGATGAGCCAAATGCAAGCCAAACAACGCTTCGGCAGATAGCTATCTAGGATCGTGACCAGATGTCCACTATCATCCCGCAAGCGGACTCTGAAATAAATAGCGTACGAACCGATGTAATCACGCGGAACAATCATTACGTACCGCGTCTTTATCTCAAACATTTTGCCTCAGAATCCGGCTATCTCTACCGATATCGAATTTTGGTTCCGAGCCCAACCGTGGCTGATTGGAAGCGAGTAAATATTGGCGGCGTAGGTTATCAGTCGCATTTATACACGCGCGCCCTCTCTCATGGAGATTCGGACGAGATTGAACAGTGGTTGAATCGGGATTTTGAAACGCCTGCAGCGAGCAGCATCTGTAAAGCCATTAATGATGAGCGACTCGAAAAAGAGGACTATCGCTTGCTCGTACGATTCTTAGCTGCCCAGATCGTTCGAACACCGGCTTTTATGATAGAAAATCTTCCACGGTGGCAAAACCAGGCGGAGAAGCAGCTCCAAGAACTTTCGCAGATAGTGAGAGAAAGATTGGAACGAGCGCATGCGACTGGCGAAGTTATTGAAAGCGAGCCTGCGTCAAACGCCGAATACTATCCATTGCGCGTTACTAGGGAACCCTCCCTAGATGGAAAATCAGTATTGCTTAAGACTGAAACCGTCGTTGGGCGAGGAACGTGGATCTATGCGATGCGTCACCTACTCACAAACACGCTCGACCGGCTGTCAGATCACAAGTGGGTAATCCTTTCGGCGGAAAATGACTTACCTTGGTTTACTACTGACGACCCAGTAGTCAGATTGAACTTTCGCAATTCATCCGACTACGACTTCAAGGGTGGATGGGGCGTCCCGAAGACCAACATCTTCTTGCCGCTTAGTCCAAAGCATTTACTCTTCACCCAGGTAGGTGAAAAAACATACCAACGCGGTGAAGTTCTTCCTCGGCATCAGGCAATCATGCTTCGAAGAATGATTGCCGAACACGCTCATCGCTACATTTTCTCTCCTAGCAAAGACTCAACCATCCCACATCACAGACCACGCGTTGTCGATGCTCAAGCCGTGAGAAATGAAAGCGAACAATGGCAAAGATGGCACGAACAACAAAGCGTCGCCGAACGAGAATTGGCTGGGTAACCCCAGACTTGAAGCAAAATCAAAGTTGGGCCGCATCTGATCTCAATTCAAAGGTACGATAAAATACCTCCACACGGAGGCACACATGATCGACATCACCAAAGACATCCAGCCCCTCACCACCTTCCGCAACCACTCCGTCGAATTCATGCAGCAGCTCAAGACCACCCAACGCCCCATCATCCTCACCGTCAACGGCAAACCCGAAGCCGTCGTCCAGGACGCAGCCAGCTATCAGCGCCTTTTAGACATCGCCGCCAAAGCAGACGCCCGCGAAGGCATCCGTCAGGGCCTCGAAGATTTGAAAAACGGTCGCACCCGTCCAGCAAAAGAGGTATTCGATGAGCTCCGCAAAAAGCATCGCATACCGCGTTGAGCTCGCCGAGCGCGCCGTCCTCGATCTTGAATCAATTTATTTCGAGATCGATGCCGAAAACTCTCCTTCAGCCTTACGCTGGTACAACGGACTTGAAGAGATCGTCTTCAGTCTCGATCGTCTACCAGATCGAGGCGCTCGTACCGAGGAAGACCGTCGGCTTCGCCAGCTTCTCTACGGCAATAAACCCCACATCTACCGCATCATTTACTCCATCGGCCGCACGGCGAAACGGGTAACCGTCATCCACATTCGCCACGGCGCACGAGACAGCTTCCAGTAAAGAGTGGCGCTATGACCGGGTGCGGGTGCCCCATATCTCGATTCTGAGATGTGGGCATCGCCCAAAGGGCGACCGCTCTCCTCATCACCCCTCATAAACCTCACTCCGGTGCCTGACCCGCGTCACGCTCACCCGAAGCTTCACATCATCCGCCTTTCAGGCCAACGCCGCCCGCCTGCACGACCACAAAATCTCCCACAATCCGCTCACGAAACCCCACCTCCACCTGCTCCAACCCCACCACATCCACCTTCATCGGCAAAGCCGACTCGTCAAAATCATCCGCCAATCCGCTCTCCTCCTTCAGCGTCAACGAACCCTCCACGGCAAGATCCAGATCGGAATACCGCTTCAACCGCATCCCCGTAGCCCGCGAACCAAAAGCCCACACCCGCCGCCCCAGCACATGCTTCCGCAAAATCTTCCCAACAATCTCCCACTCAGACGGCGCAAGATACAGCCCATGAACCCGCTCCGGCAGCGGACTCACCATCTGGCTCATGACAACCTCTCCAGCAGATACTGAGCCTCAGTAAGAAACGCCGGTAGCTGCTCCAGCACCTCCACCGCCGCCGCCTCGCTGTACGTATGGCTCGTCTTATTCCGAGCCCTGCGAAACTCACTCCACCGATCCCACCCGTGCAAGAGCAATCCCTTCTCGCTAGCCGTCCGAATCAGCGCCGGAAAACTCATCGCATCCACATCCTCTCCACCACCCGAGGCCGCTTCCAGAAACCTCCGCAGCATCCTCTCACAGAGACTGTACGTAAACTCGAACCTCTGGATCAGCCCATCGCGCAGCAGCGTCCGCTCCGGCTCCCGGCCATACTCCTCCAGGGCACTGCCAAACTGGCGAATCGCGCTCGCAAGCGGTGTAACGTCAAGACTATCCATGCCCTTATTCTAAGCCTCCCCGTAAGCCTAAACTGAAACGGAGGGACACCATCATGCAAGCCAACATCACCGCATTCACCCTCGAAACCCTTGACACCCCTGATAAAATGAAATCAGCAGGAAACTCAAAATCCGGCCCCGCGGAGTCCTCCATTAAGCTCCCAAAACACCAATCGAACCATATCTAAGTCCAGACCTAAGTCCTTTGTTCTTCATATTTTGATATCTAAGATAGGGGGGTACCCCATCCCTCTTAAAAACACCCCTGACCCACCGCATCCCTTCAAAAAATCTCCCGCCTGACAAACAATTGGCGCACTCCGCACAAATATTTTCCCCAGGCTTCAGACATCGCTCACTAGCCAGTTTTCACCTCACCGCAAAATCTGCATCAAACACTGTATCCGGCGAACCTAAGCCGTACATGGTGCACACATGCTAATCATTCTCATCGTTCTCATTCTGGTGTTCGGATTTGGCGGCTATCGCATGGGACCTGGACTCGGCTACTACGGCGGCGGCGGCCTCAGCCTCATCCTCCTCATCGTTCTTGTCCTGCTCCTGCTCCGAGTCATCTAGACGTACGCTGCGCCCTCTCCTCACCGTGAGGAAAGGGCGCAGCGCACGTCAGACCGTCTTCTCCATCCGCACAACAGCAATCTTCAGTCCATCCGCCACCGGAACCTGAATCTCCTCCACACGTCGATATCCTTTTAGCGTATAAAGCGCAACCCCAGCCAGCGTGCTCCCCATCTCCAGCCTCCGAAACCCCGCTGCCGCAGCAGCATCCTCAGCAGTCTTCAGCAACAGGCTTCCCAGCCCCATCCGAGCAAACGCAGGATCCACGAAGATCGCCCGTATCTTCGCCGCATCCACCGACGGATCGAGCTGCTCCGCTTCAATCCGTTCCACTTGACGATCCCCGCCATACAGCGTCTTCCGATAGCTCCATCCACCACACCCCGCAAGCGTCTCTCCCGACAGCGCCACAAAGTATGTCCCGTCCGCGATCAACTGGCTGTCCACGGTAAACACCGTCGCCAATGCAGCCTCCCGCTGCGCCTCCGTGTACTCACCCTGCAATCCACGCACCGAAGCTCGGATCAACTCCACGATCCCCGCCACATCCGCCGTCGTAGCCACTCTCAATTCAAAGTTCATCGCCAAAGTATAAATACCAAAAGAAGAGCGGCTGCCGCCCCGAAGGACAACAGCCGCTCTTGATGCTTACGCGATGGCGAACCGTTTACCGGTGTCCGCCACCACCATGGGCACCGCCACCACCGTGGAAGCCACCTCCGCCTCCACCGCCATGGAAGCCTCCGCCACCGCCGCCATGGAAGCCACCGCCAGCATTGCCGTGGAAGCCGCCACCATAGCCACCGTGATATCCGCCGCCGTAGCCGCCGTGATAGCCTGCGCCACCATAACCACCGCGATAGCCGTAGCCGCCGCGATAACCATAGCCACCACGCCAGCCATAACCACCGTGCCAGCCATAGCCGCCGCGGAACCACGGGCCAGCGCCGATAAAGATGCCGCCGCTAAACCACGCCGGACCATAGTATCCATAAGGAGCGCAGGCATAAGGCGCGTAGTCGTAATAACCATAGCTGCACACAGGGGGAGCATATCCATACCCACCGTCATAGACCGGCCCGCCCACACCGATTCCAACAGAAACCTGGGCATGCGAGTACGCAACAGGCAGCAAGAACAGAACAGCGAGTAAAGCGAGATACCGTAGGGACCGCATTGTGAACCTCCTCATCAAAACCCTGCTCCATAGAAGCATAGCCTTGAAGAGCCTGGCGTTCTCATTTCGGGAGAGGCCCGAACTCTTGTTAATAAGAACGCAACTACAGCAAAAAGGTTGCGGAATCGGTAAACAGTCATTAAAGTAATTAGCCCTCGCGTCATCCAAGAAAAAGAATCCCTATCGACGCACCATCATCCACGAACAAATGAAGATACTGCGGCGTCAAGATTCAGGAGCCGCCCAATACCTGCGCAATAGCCGCCATAGCGATGACGCTGCAACTGCCGACGAGATTACGACAATGATGACTTGGAATACATATATCCCCTGCCGCACCTGTAGCCAGACGTTGATCGTGGCAAGCACAACCATAATGCCGTCCGTGACGTTTCTGAACGCTGCCGAGGATGCGAACCGGAGCGTGCGCAAGGACTTCTCCTTCGCAATGCGGTTTAGGTGAGCCAGGCGGCGCTCCTCGGGCGTGAGCGTCCACTGGCCCGTGGTCCATTTCAAACGCAACGAAGCGAACGCAAACCAGCCCGGCAGAAAAAGCGACACAGCCGCCAGTGCGATCAGGAGCAGACGAAACCTCAGCCGCTCGCCCGAAGAAAAGGCCCCGCAGAGTGAGACAACAGCGCAAGCCACGAGAAACAACCCAACACCCGCAAGCGTTGCGACCGCCAGCGGCTTCGGATGTGGGCGCTGCTGTGCGATAGTGGGGCTGGCGTCCGTCATTCTGCGACAGTATACAGTCCCAGAAAGTCAGGTTTTCGGTAAGTTCGAGTGAACATGCCTCTCAGCTTCCAGTGCCGCACCAAAGACCACCATTCCCAACCACGACCCAACCACGACCCAACCATCCATCACCGAAATCTCCTGTCATCCCATCAACACCATATCTACGCAGAGCAGTATCCCGCAGCAATCTGCAAAACGCCGCTTGTGCCGCAACTTCCCATCTCAACTACGTGTCCTAGTCGCAATGACACGTTCGTACCGATACATCCTTCACACTGCACTCCTCTCTGTGCTCGCCCTTGCGAGCGCATGGATGCAGGCTCAATCCTCCACCGCAACCACAGACCGTTGCTACGACAGCGGAGACCGGCGCGATCTGCGTCTCTGGGATAGCGACGCACCAGGTTCCGTTGGGACAAATCCCTGCACCGACATCCCGTTTCTTCGCGTCTACAGGCCACACGGCGCAGCAGCTCCAACCGACAACGCCATCATCGTAATTCCAGGTGGCGGCTATAACGAGCTCATCGACAAAAAGGAGCAATCCCCCGTCGGACAGTACTTCGCGGACAAGCTCGGCATCACCACCTTCGTTCTCTACTATCGCCTCGTTCAGACCAACGGCACCTATCGCTACCCGGTGCCGATGTGGGATGGTCAACGCGCCATCCGCTACGTGCGCTACAACGCTGCACAGTTCGGCATCAGTCCACAACACATAGGCGTATTCGGCTTTTCCGCGGGAGGCCATCTCGCATCGACCATCGCGGTTCACTTCGCCGCAAACTTTGGCTTGGACCTCAAAGACGCAATCGACCAGACAGATCCGCGTCCTGACTTCCTCGGTCTCGGCTATCCAGTCATCTCCATGGACCCCGCGCAGTATGCCTCTCATTCATCCCACAACCATCTGCTGTATGGATACACAGGCACCGAGTTGACCCAGCTCGAGCAGTATCTCTCCGAGCAGAAGCAGGTCAACTCCACCACTCCACCCACATTCCTCTTCGAGAGCTTCGACGACAAAGTCGTCAACTCTCAAAACAGCAGTCTCTTCTACGAAGCCCTCGTGACAGCAGGAGTTCCAAGCGAAGCCCACATCTTCCAACACGGCCTGCACGGCGATGGACTAGCAGTCGACGAGCCAGCCGAAAGCGCATGGCCAGAGATGTTTCACAACTGGCTCAACGAGCGCGGACTCATCGCACCCCCATGGAGACTCGTCCCCGCAAATCAGCAATAGGCAACACCCACCGAAGGCCGTCTGCATTTTCCAGCGAACACTCCGAATGCAGACGGCAAACCCCATAAGCTCTGCTGCGATAATAAAAATCGTGGCCGATACCAACTCCAACTCTCTGCAAGACCGCCTCGACACCATCACCGCCAACACCCGCCGTCTCGTGCAGCCCGAGCGCCTCGCCATCTCCGAGCAGGCCACCGCCGACCTCTTCAGCACCGGCATCGAAGACCGTCTCCTCCCCGCCGGCGCGACCGCCCCCGACTTCACCCTGCCCGACGCCCTCGGCAAGCCCGTCCGCTCCTCCGACCTCCTCGCCCTCGGCCCACTCGTCATCAACTTCTTCCGCGGCCGCTGGGACCCCTACTGCGTCACCGAGCTCGAAGCTTGGCGCGACCTCTACCCCGAGCTCCGCCGCCTCGGCGCACTCTTCATCGCCGTCTCCCCCCAGACCATCCGCCAGAACGACTTCGCCGTCCAGCAGCACGGCCTTCCCTTCCCCATGCTCGCCGATGAAGGCGCTGTCCTCGCCGGAGCCTTCGGCATCGCCTACAGCCTGCCCGAAGACGCCCGCCGCTACTACCGCAGCATCCTCGTCAACATCCCCTTCAACAACTCAGGCGCAGGCTACGAGCGCGCCACCGAAGCAAGCTGGCGGCTCCCCCTGCCCGCCACCATCGTCCTCCGCCAGGACAACACCATCGCCTTCAGCGAAGCCCACGCCGACCCACGCGTACGCCCAGAACCCAGCGAAGTCCTCACCACCCTCGCCTCGCTCTAACCACTTAACGCAAGAATGCCCGCCCCGAAGGACGAGCACTCTCCCAACACAACAACCGAAGCTACTTGTTCTTCCGATACCGCTCAATCAGGCTGTTCGTCGACGAGTCATGCGACCCATCCGGCTTGCCCGCGCTCTCCAACTCGCCCAGGATGCGCGTCGCCAGCACCTTGCCCAGTTCCACGCCCCACTGATCGAACGAGTCGATGTTCCAGATCACGCCCTGCGTAAACACCGCATGCTCGTACAGCGCAACCAGCTTGCCCAGAACCTCCGGCGTCAGGTGATCCGCAAGGATCGTATTCGACGGACGATTCCCCTCGAACACACGATGCGGCACCAGCCAATCCGGCGTACCCTCTGCCTTCACCTGCTCCGCAGTCTTACCAAACGCCAGAGCCTCCGCCTGAGCAAACACATTCGCCATCAACATATCGTGATGCCGCCCCAGCGAATTCAGCGTCTTGTAAAACCCAATGAAGTCGCACGGAATCAACCGCGTCCCCTGATGAATGAGCTGATAGAACGAGTGCTGTCCATTCGTCCCTGGCTCGCCCCAGTAGACCGGCCCGGTCTCCGTCGCCACATGCTGTCCATCCAGCGTCACATGCTTGCCATTCGACTCCATCGTCAACTGCTGTAGGTACGCCGGAAACCGCTTCAGATACTGCTCATACGGCAGAATCGCCACCGTCTGCGCATCGAAAAAGTCCGTATACCAGACCGTCAGCAGCCCCAGCAGCGCAGGCAGGTTCTTCTCGAACGGCGTCGTCCGGAAGTGCACATCTATCTCATGGAATCCCGCCAACATCTCACGGAAATGCTTCGGCCCAATCGCCAGCATCGTCGACAACCCAATCGCCGAATCCATCGAGTACCGTCCACCAACCCAGTCCCAGAAGCCGAACATGTTCTCCGTGTCGATACCGAACTTCGACACCTCCTTCGCGTTCGTCGAGATCGCCACAAAGTGCTTCGCCACCGCAGCATCATCCTTCAGCGATGCCAGCGACCACTCCCGCGCCGAATGCGCATTCGTCATCGTCTCCAGCGTCGTAAAGGTCTTCGACGCCACTAGAAACAGCGTCTCGTCCGCGCTCAGATCCTGCACCGCTTCAGCAAAATCCGTCCCATCCACATTCGAGACAAATCGGAACGTCAGGTCGCGTTGGCTGTAGTGCTTCAGCGCCTCATACGCCATCACCGGCCCCAGGTCCGAGCCGCCGATACCGATGTTTACGATGTTCTTGATCCGCTTGCCCGTGTGGCCCTTCCACTCACCCGAGCGCACGCGGTCGGCAAATCCCGACATCTTATCCAGCACCGCATGCACCGCCGGAACCACGTCCTCGCCGTCCAGCACGATCGACTCGCTCTTCGGCGCACGCAGAGCCACATGCAGCACCGCGCGGTTCTCCGTGATGTTGATCTTCTCGCCCGTGAACATCGCCTCGATCTTCTCGCGCAGCCCCGACTCCTCCGCAAGCTGCACCAGCAATTTCAACGTCTCATCCGTCACGCGATTCTTCGAGTAATCCAGAAAGATCCCACCCGTCTCGGCGGTATAACGCTCTCCACGGCTCGGGTCCTCTGCAAATAACTCCCGCAGATGCTTCTTTCCAACCTGCTCAAAGTGAGCCTGAAGAGCCTTCCACGCCGGACGATCGCCAAGTGCTACCTGCTGTGTTGCCATACGCTTACTTCTCCTTTATTCATGCCGCGACTGAATATACGCCTCTAGTGTAGATGCCCGAGGCCGTCTCCTGCTTCAACGGCACTCCACAAAAAAACTCCAAATTAATACAAATCCAATAGAGCAGAAATCCGCATAGAGAGCACACAAGCAGATACCCTATAGAAGTAGGATCACTTCCCACACTCCCCCTTCCCACCTCGCCCCTTGCGACCGAACGCAAGTGCGCTTATCGTAGTAAGAGTCCGGCTATCGCACGGCTGCCTATTCGCCGGAGCCGCCGGAAAGGAGCCCATGAGTCTCACTCGCCGCCCTTCCGACACCCCCGCATCCGAGCCAGCCGAAGCACCCGCCGTCAAAACGACACCCGCCGCCGCACTCGACGCCTACACCGGCGACCCCAACTTCATGACCTCGCTGGCCCGCGGTCTCATCGTCATCCAGGCCTTCACCCAGCAATCCCCCCAGATGACCATCTCCCAGCTCAGCGTGAAGACCGGCCTCTCCCGCGCCGCCGTCCGCCGCTGCCTCTACACCCTCACCAAGCTCGGCTTCGCCGGTGCCGAGGACGGCTCGCGCTACGGCCTCCGCCCGCGTATGCTGACGCTCTCACACAGCTACACCGCCTCGAGCACCCTCTCCACCGCCGCTCAGCCCATCCTCGAGCGCATGTCCGCAACCCTCCGCGAGTCCTTCTCCGTCGCCACCCTCGATGGCGACGACATCGTCTACATCGCCCGCACCACCGTCGACCGCGTCATGGTCGCCGTCGATCTCCACATCGGCAGCCGCCTCCCCGCCTACTGCACCAGCATGGGCCGAGTCCTGCTCGCCTACCTGCCTCCCGACAAGCTCGAGCAATACCTCGCCCGCGTCGAACTCATCCCCCGCACCACCCGCACCATCACCACCGTCGACAAACTGCGCCTGGCCCTTCGCAACGTCCGTCGCACCGGCTACGCCTTGGTGGACCAGGAACTCGAGGTCGGCCTCCGCTCCCTCGCCGTCCCCGTCTACGCCCCATCCGGCCGCGTCGTCGCCACCATCAACCTCAGCGGCCACGCCCCCCGCATGCCCGTCTACGACATGCAAACCCGCTTCCTCCCCCACCTCCGCAACGCCGCCAACGAGCTAGGCGTCTTTCTCCGCTAGCAAGCCTTCGCTTGGTCGCGAAAAAAACTGTCATCCTAAGCGAAGCGTGTCGCAGCCCCATCGCGACACGCGCAGTCGAAGGACCTGCGGTTGCCTGTTCTTCCTCAACCCACCCCAAAAACTGTCATCCTGAGCGGAGGCGTAGCCGCAGTCGAAGGACCTGCATCTGTTCTTGCTGTTGTCTATTCCACCCTCCCCTAAGCCCCTTCCCCACCAAACCCACGCACCGGAATCAACAACGGCGTAGGCGGATTCACCGCCCGCTCCGTCGGCCCGCTCATCAGCAGCAGATACACCCCTCCCGCCACGCCAAACCCCACAAACCACGCATACTCATACAACCAGTGCAGCGGAGCCACGAACAGCCCCACCAGCGCCACCACCACCCCCGCCACCAGCGCCGCAATCGCCTTCAGATTGAAGCCGCCAACATACTCATACTGCCCGCCCCGCACATACAAACCCTCCACATCCAGCGACCGCCGCCGCACGATGAAGTAGTCCACGATCATCACGCCCGCAATCGGCCCCAACAGCCCCGAGTACCCCACCAACCATCCGTTGATATACCGATCCGGATCAGCCGCCAGCCGCCACGGCATACACAGCACCCCAAGCACGCCCGTAATCAGCCCACCCATCTTGAACGAGATCAGACTCGGTTTCAAATTCGAAAAATCGTTCGACGGACTCACCACATTCGCCGCTACATTCGTATTCAGCGTCGCCAGCAGCAGCGCCACCAGCCCGATCATCGCAATCACCGGCTGATGAAAGCTCGCGATCAGATCGATCGGGTTCCAGATCGCCTTATGATTCGGCGTCACAATCACCGTCGCCGCCGTCACCGCGATCCCGATAAACGAGTACAGCGTCATCGCTGGAGGCAGCCCCAGCGCCTGCCCCACCATCTGCGCCTTCTGCGACCGCGCATACCGCGTAAAGTCTGGAATATTTAACGCCACCGTCGCCCAGAACCCCACAATCCCCGTCAGCGAAGGCACAAACAGCTTCCAGAAGTTCGGAGTCGCCGCCCCAGCCGCAGGCTGAAACTCCGCCGCACTCGCCAGCACTACTCCAAACCCACCCGCACGCCCTACCATCCAGAACAGCAGCGCCAGCCCCACAATCAGCATGAACGGCGCACCTACCGCCTGGATCGCCTTGATCGTCTCGATCCCACGCACCACCACCAGCATGTTCAGCAGCCAGAACGCCGCAAAGCAGTACCACACCGCATCGCCCGCAATCCCCGGTGCCACCACCTTCACCATCGAGAAGATCGCCAGCCCGCCGATCCAGCACTGAATCCCGAACCACCCGCACGCCACCAGCGCCCGCAGCACCGCCGGAACATTCGCCCCCAGCACCCCGAAGCTCGCCCGCACATACACCGGAAACGGAATCCCGTACTTCGCTCCCGCATGCGCGTTCAAAATCATCGGGATCAACACAATCACATTGCCCAGCAGAATCGTCCCCAGCGCCTGCTTCCAGCTCATCCCCGCCGCAATCAGCCCGCTCGCCAGCATGTACGTCGGAATGCACACCGACATCGCCACCCACAACGAGCCGAACTGGTACGCACCCCACGTCCGATCCTCACGAGCAATCGGCGCCAGATCTTCATTCCACAGGCTGTTCGACACACCATGCACTCGAAACGGCTTCTTCGCCAAGGTCTACAGCCTCACTTATCAAAATCGTTATCGTTACGCAGCATCGCGATTAAATCCGCTCCAAATCTTCCTTTGAAATTTCGAGGATATGGGTAGCAATGTACCACTGATACCCGAAAGGATCCTTAACACCACTCATCCGATCCCCATAAGGCTGGTCCGCCGGTTCACGCAAACTAGCCGCTCCCGCCGCAACCGCCTGCGCATACATCGCATCGCAGTCCTCCGTATAGATCAGCAGGCTCACCGGAGACCCGCCATAGTGCTCCGCGCTAAACGCTCCCATCGCCGCGTTCTCGTCCGCCATCATGATCCGCGAGTCGCCGATCGAGATCTCCGCATGGCCCACACGCCCCTCCGGCCCCTTCATGCACAACTTCTCCGTCGCGCCGAACGCCTTCACATAAAACGCAATCGCCGCCACCGTGTCCTTGAAGATCAGGTACGGCTGCACACTATGGTGCCCCTCCGGAATCGCACTCACACTGGACATAGCTCCTCCTGCGCAGAACTCTACTCCATCCCCATCACAAATTCACTTCTCTGTTGGTTAAAGAAGCGAGAAGCGAATCGAGGAGCTATGTCACCCGTGCATCCTTACTTCGTCGCCGGAGCCACGCATCGCGCGAACGAAAACCCGTCCCTCGCCTCAACACGCACCCCATCCGAACCCGCCGGAACCACCACCGCCTGTCCCGCCTTGAACGCCAGCCCATCCACCGTGCCCGCGCCCTTCAGCCCGACCAGGCATCCCGGCCCATCCATCGCCACCTGCACCGACCCCGCAGCCACATCGAACCGATCCACCGAGAAGTACTGCTCCTCGATCAGTCGCGTGAAGCCATCCATCTGCTTCGGCGCGACCTTTCCTGCCTTCGTGTGCGTCTTCATCACACCCAAGCCCTGCTCCAGGTGCAGCTCCCGCGGACGCCCATAGTCGTACATCCGAAACGTCGTATCGCTCGTCTGCTGCGTCTCCAACAACACAACGCCCGGCAGAATCGCATGCACCGTTCCCGCATCGACGAACACCATATCCCCCACCTCCACCGGGACATGCTCCATCAGATCCTCCATCGTCCCATCCGCCACCGCCGCCCGCACCTCAGCCGCGCCGACTCCCGGCTTCAGCCCCAGCGCCACCGCCGCTCCCGGCTCCGCTTCGAGCACATACCAGCACTCCGTCTTACCCCGAGGCTGGCCCATCGCCTGCGCATGCGCATCATCCGGATGCACCTGTAGCGACAGCTTCTCATTCGGAAACAGAATCTTCACCAGCAGCGGAAACTCTCCATCGCCACCCGGCCCAATCACCGCATCCCCAAACTCCTTCACCACCGATGCCAGCGACCGTCCCGCCAGCTCGCCCGACTCCACCACACTCTCCGGCCCCGTCAGCCATGCCTCGCCAACCAGCTCCGTCGTCCCGGTCGACTCATACCACGGCCGCAGGTCGGCCTTTCCCCAGATCCTCGGGCTGAAATAAGGTGCCAACCGAAACGGTGCAACCGCAATCCCTTTAGTCATCGTCATCATCCTTCTTCCTGTTCTTTCTGCGCTCCGTCAGCGACGCCACAACCGCCACGTCGCCCATCGCGTCCTTCCATAGAATAACGTTCAACTCCTCCGCTCCAGTCCAGCCACCCACCGATTACCGCCAGTACCCGAGACATTCACATCACAGAACCCTAGCAAATCCAGCCACCTCCCGGCATTACAAAACTCTTACACCCACTCCCTCCCAACCCCTGCTAGCGTTGTCCATAGAGCAACACGCAGCAGGAAGGAAAAGGGGCAGCACACACCAAATGACACCAACTCTCCTCACTCCGAAAGAAGCGCAGAGCACACAGACGGCAACCCAGAAGCGCGTCAAGAACGTCGCCGCGATCCCCGTCGTCGCCGAAGTCCAGATGAAGGTCAAACAGGACCTCCGCATGGGCCGCGAGCACCAGCAGGGCCGCATCAACTGGATCACCACCATCGCCATGGGAGCCTTCCACGTCGGCGCCATTGCCGCGCTCTTCTTCTTCTCCTGGACCAACCTGCTCACCTTCTTCGTCATGTACTTCTTCGCGATCAACGTCGGCATCGGCGTCGCGTACCACCGCCTGCTCACGCACCGCGGCTACCGCACCCCCAAGTGGGTCGAGTACTTCGTCACCGCCTGCGGCTGCCTCGCGCTCGAGGGCGGCCCCATCTTCTGGGTCGCCACCCACCGCGTCCATCATCAGAACTCCGACCACGAAGGCGATCCCCACACCCCGCAGGACGGCACCTGGTGGGCTCACGCCGGTTGGATCCTCTCCGGCCGTGCTCTCCACTCCGAGACCGCTCTCCTCGGCCGCTACGCTCCCGACCTCACCCGCGATCCCGTCCACGTCTGGCTCAGCAAGTACCACTACCTGCCACTCGTCATCACCGGCGTGCTCCAGATCGCTCTCGGAGCAGCCATCGCCCCTGCGGGCCACGCCGTCGTCGGCGCACTCGGCATGGTTCTCTGGGGAACCTTCCTCCGCGTCACCATCGGCCTCCACGCCACCTGGCTCGTCAACTCCGCGACCCACCTCTGGGGCGCACGCCGCTTCGAGACCAAGGACGACTCCCGCAACAACTGGTGGGTCGCTATCCTCACCGGCGGCGAAGGCTGGCACAACAACCACCACGCCCACCCCGTCAGCGCGCGCCACGGCCTCGCCTGGTACGAGTTCGACATCAATTACTACTGCATCTGGCTCCTCAGCAAAATCGGCCTCGCCGAAAAGATCCAGATCGCCAAATTCGACAAGCACGACCCCAAGCCAGCCGGAGCTTAACCGCATCCCGTCTGCAACCACCGAGGCCGTCGCCCACGCGACGGCCTCGTCGCATTCCGCCATCACTAGCCAGATTCCTCACCCGGCGATAGCATCGAAACAACTCCCCACGGAGCCATCTCATCCACCAATAAGGCCATCTCGTTCCGAAGGAGCGTCTCACCTGAAAGGGAGTAACCCCATGAAGCCAGCCCTCCATCTCGCGACACTCGCAGCCGGCCTCCTCGCCTCTCTCCTCGTGGCCTGTCCACTCCTCGCCCAAACCACCGCTCCCGCCACACCGCCGCCCGGAGCAACCGGCCTCTGCAAGGACGGCACCTACGCCCTCGACGCCAAAAAATCCAAAGCCTGTCACGGACATCACGGCATCAAACAGTGGTATCCCGCTCCCATCCCCTCCGCTGCCCCAGCGCCAGAAGCCCCTACAGCTACACCGCCCGCCGTAGCTTCCGCACCCAGCCCCACCACCCAGGCCCGCACCCAGAGCCAGGCCGCCGCCCAGAGCGCAGGCCAGTCCGTCACCCCTCCACCCACCCAGTCCATCAAGAAAGATCCCACCGACCCCGCCGACTCCCCCACACTCGCCAGCGGTCCCGGCTTCGTCTGGGTCAACCCCTCCAAAAAGGTCTATTACTGCTACGGCACCCGCTACTACGGCAAAACCAGGCACGGAGTCTACATGACCGAAGCCGAAGCCAGAGCCCAGGGAATCCGCGGCAAGAGCTGCCCCAGGTAAGTTGATTGTCTACACACCGAAGCCTCGGCTTCAGAGGCGAACTTTGCAAAGAACCCAAAGACTTTTTGGGAAGGTGCAGGTATATCTAGGGTTCTGAGTACTTTACAAAGGTCTCGTCTTCCCGGTGGAAGCCCTCTAAGTTGGATAAAATGGTTACGTGCAGGAGAGGTTTTGTATCTGACTTGGGCAGGAAACGACGCCATGACTCAAGCTTTTTACGATTCAACATACCGTGCCTGTATGAGCCGTTGAGGAGGTTTGAATGATAGAGCGACGGTCTACAGATGATCTCAAGACAGTGGCTAAGACTGTGGTGATTTTCGTCCCGGTGATAGGTGCCACTTTGTGGTTTCCTGCCCACCCTTATCTGGGCCTCAGTCTTGGATTATGTATAGGAACGTTTTTATCTTCTCTCATTCCTCCGAAATCTACTTTTCTATCTTTCGGAATCTCGATTCTCATTGCAGCGGGCTGTGGACCTTTATATTTCTTATTACATAGATCCTTTGTTCGTTGAATATCCTCACAGCTGTTGCGCCAAGTAAGTAGCATCCCTCGCCAGTCCCGCTATACTCCCACCAGAGACATGAACATCACCCGACGCCGCGGAACGATCGCCTTCTTTATCACCCTCGGCGCGCTCCTCGTCGGCGGTCTCATCACCCTCAACATCGGCTGGATCCTCCTCAACGAGCGCACCGTCGTCTTCGCCGTCCTCGGCATCATCCTCTTCGCTCTCCTCATCGCCGGCGTCACCCTCAACACTGTCTTCCTCGTCCGCGAGATCCGCCGCAACGAGCGCCAGGACTCCTTCCTCAACGCCGTCACCCACGAGCTCAAAACCCCCATCGCCAGCACCCGCCTCTACCTCGAAACCCTCCAGCGCCGCGCCACCTCCGAAGAGCAAAGACAGCAGTTCTACAAGATCATGCTCTCCGACTCCGACCGCCTCCTCGCCACCGTCGAGCAGGTGCTCAAAGCCGGCGAGCTCGGCCAGCGCCAGCGCCAGCTCAACCGCGTCACCATCGACCTCGAATCCCTCCTCTCCGACTGCATCGCCACCACCCTCCAGCGCCATCATCTTCCCCCCGACGCCATCGTCCTCCAGCCCGTCCCCGGCTCCGTCCGCCTCCCCGTCCTCGGCATCCCCGAAGACCTCCGCACCGCCGTCCTCAACCTCCTCGACAACGCCGTCAAATACTCCCCCGAAGGCGTCCACATCACCTGCCGACTCGCCATCACCCGCTACACCTGGGCCACCCTCACCATCACCGACACCGGCGTCGGCATCCCCACCAAGCACCTCAAAACCATCTTCCACCGCTTCTACCGAGTCCCCGGCCGCGACCTCATCAAGATCAAAGGCACCGGCCTCGGCCTCTTCCTCGTCCGCAACATAGCCCGCCAGCACGGCGGAGACGTCACCGCCCAAAGCCCAGGCCCCAACCAAGGCACCACCCTCACCCTAAAACTCCCCCTAGCCAACCCCACCCAATCCACCCCACAGAAACTGTCATCCTGAGCGCAGCGCAGCCGAGGAATCTGCTTCTCTCCCTACCGCAAACTCCCCACCTTTTCCGCCACTGACTTCGCCTGCGTAAACAGCAGCAAATAATCCGGCCCACCCGCCTTAGAATCCGTACCACTCATATTGAACCCGCCAAACGGATGCGCTCCCACCATAGCTCCCGTGCACTTCCGATTCAAATAAAGATTGCCGACGTGGAACTCCTCGCTCGCCTGATCCAGCGCCTCCCGTGTGCCAGCATAGATCGCCCCGGTCAGCCCATACTCCGTGTTGTTCGCAATAGCCAAAGCTTCATCGAGGCTCGTTGACTTGATCACCGCCAGTACCGGCCCAAAGATCTCCTCTTGAGCCAGCCGAGCCGTCGGAGCCACATCCGCCACCACCGTCGGAGCAACGTAATACCCACCTTCAGCAGTCTCGACAGCATGCCCGCCATTCAGCACCCGACCCTCACTCTTCGCCACCTCAAGGTAAGACAACACCCGCTGGTAGGCCTTCTCGCTGATCACCGGCCCAGCCGCAAAGTTCTCCGCCGGATCGCCCACTTTGATCGAATCCACCCGGACCTGTAACCGCTCCAAGAACGCGTCATAAACCGAAGCATCCACAATCGCCCGCGAGCACGCCGAGCACTTCTGCCCGTTGAACCCAAACGCGCTCGCCGCAACCCCCTCCACCGCAGCATCAAGATCACAGTCTGCCGCGACGATGATCGCGTCCTTGCCGCCCATCTCCAGCACCGTGCGCTTGATGAATATCTGCCCCGGCTGCGTCTTCGCCGCCCTTTCGTGAATCTCCAGCCCAACCGCCTTCGACCCCGTAAACGAGATAAACCGCACCTGAGGATGCGCCACCAGCGCACTTCCAAACCCCGGACCTTCACCCGGACAGAAGTTCACTACCCCATCCGGCAGCCCAACCTCCTCCAGCAGCTTCATAAACTCTGCCGCAATCGTCGGCGCATCCACCGACGGCTTCAGCACCACCGTATTCCCGCACACAATCGCCGCTGCCGTCATCCCCGCCATAATCGCAAATGGGAAGTTCCATGGTGGAATCACCGCACCCACGCCCAGCGGAATGTAGCGCAACCGGTTACGCTCTCCCGGCATCTGGATCGGCGTCACCGCTCCATCCAGCTTCAATGCCTCACGAGCATAAAACTCCAAAAAGTCGATCGTCTCGCCTACATCCGCGTCCGCCTCGGCCCAGTTCTTTCCTACCTCCAACGTCAGCCACGCGCAAAACTCAAACTTGCGCTCGCGAATCAGCCCCGACGCCTTCAGCAGCAGCTCAGCCCGCTCTGCCACCGGCACCCGGCTCCATCCCACAAACGCCGCCCGCGCCGCCTCGACCGCACCCTCCGCGTGCTCCGCCTCCGCCCGCTGATGTACCCCAACCACCTGCTTGGGCCGCGCCGGGTTCACCGACTCGATCTTCCCCTCCGTCTTCAGCCGTCGCCCACCGACGACCATGTCGTACTCGCGCCCGAGCAGACCCGCAACCTTCGTCAGCGCAGCCTCCATCGCTCGCTTGTTCTCAGCGAGAGTAAAGTCCAGAAACGCTTCATTCTGAAACGGAGAAAGCGAGGCAAGCAGACGAGAAGCAGCGGTAGGCTGAGCAGAAGTCATATCCCTTCAATTCTACCGCTTCCACCCGTCCCCAAACTGTCATCATGAGCGGAGCGTAGCAAAGTCGAAGGACCTGTATTGGCGCTTGTTTTTGCCTTTGCCCTTTTCCGGCAAACAAAAACTACTCCTGCATCAGCTTATCCGTAGACTCCGACATCTTCGCCGTCCGGTCCAGCTTGTCCCAGTTGAACGGCTTCCCATCGATCGCCCGCTTCACCGTCTTGAACAACACCACCGAAAACACCTGCCGATACGTAAACCGCTGTATCCAGATATGAAACAGCAGCCACCCATCGCCCTTGCTCGCCGGATGTTTCCGCTCCAGCGCAAACGCCAGCGCCGACGTCACGAAATCGATCACCAGAAACGCCAGGAAGAACCCGAGCAGCTTGTAGAAGCTGCTCGTCGAAGTCGTCTCCGGATGGAAGTGTTTATCGATGAAGTAGTGGATCACCCCGAACACAAACATCAGGTCGATCAGCGGCGACACCAGCGGCAGCAATATCTGAAAGATCAAAATATTCGGCAGTGCAAACAGTCCCATCGCCCGATGCTTCGCGATGGCGCCGCGATGTTTGAAGACCGCCTGTAATATACCAAACGACCACCGGAACCTCTGCCGCATCAGCCCGTCCATGTCCACCGGAGCCTCAGTAAACGCCAGCGCCTGATCCTCATAGATCACGCTGTACCCCTGCTCCAGGATGTTCATCGTCAGGTCGGCATCCTCAGCGACCGTATTCGTGTGATAGCCGTTCCCTGCCTTCACGCCCGCCGTGCGCCACGCGCCAATCGCCCCCGGAACCACCATCACAACATCGAACAGGTCCAGTGCGCGCCGCTCAAAATTCTGGCTCGTAATGTACTCCAGCGCCTGCCAGCGCGTCCACAGATTCACCCGGTTGCCCACCTTCGCATTGCCCGCGACCGCACCGATCTTCGGGTTCGCAAAGTGGCACACCAGCCGCGCAATCGCGTCATGCGCAATCACTCCATCCGCATCGATACCGACGTAGATCTCCTCTTCAAGCGACTCCAGAGCAAAGTTCAGTGCATCCGCCTTGCCTCCGTTCTCCTTCGTCAGCACCGTCAACCTGCCCGAAGCAATCTCCGCCGGATACGCCTCTCGCGCCACATCGTACGTCCGGTCCTTCGATCCATCGTCGATCACCACCACACGGATCTTCTTGTAGTTCGACATCATCACCGAACGAATCGTCCGAACGATCACCTTCTCTTCGTTGTACGCCGGGATCAGCACCGCCACCTGAGGCTCGTAATCCGGCGAAGCAAAGTTCTTTCGTTTCCGAAACCGGTCAATCAGCGCAAACAGCCCGATGATGACAAGCCGCCCGCTCATCAGAATATCGCCGACGAAAAACACCCCTACCACGAAATAGTCGAAGAAGCTGATGAAGAAGAACGCCGTCGAATCCACATACGCCTGCCAACGCTGCTTCCGCGTCAACGAGGGCATCACCTCAGCGCGTGTCTTGCCCAGCAGCGTCGATACCGGGACGATCGCATAACCATGCTCCCGCAGCGTCTGAATCAGCACCGGCAGCGCCGCAATCGTCGGCGACCGGTCCCCGCCGCCGTCATGCATCAGGATGATGGAGCCTCTCGTCCAAGGACGCGCCTCCATGTCCGCAATCGCCTGGAATACGCTGTCCGAAATCTCCTTCGGCGACTTCTTCGGATGTTCATCCCAGTCATTCGTATCGATCTTGTTCCCGACAATGACATATCCCAGCCCCTGGATACGGTCGATCGGCGCGGCCTGGTCGTTCGTATCCGGCTCCTGGTCGATCGAATACGGCGGCCGGAAGTACAGCGGCTGCACCCCCAGCTTCGACGCGAATAAACGCTCCGTGAAGTTCAGCTCGAAGTCCACCTGCCCCTTCGAAATTTCACTGATATCCGGATGCGTGTACGTGTGGTTGCCGATCTCGTTGCCTTCGCGGTACACCCGCCGCATCAGCCCCACATTATCCTGCGCCTCTTCCCCGATCATGAAGAACGTACCCGTCGCGTGATACTGCTTCAGGATGTCGAGGATCTTCGGCGTCCACACCGGGTCCGGCCCGTCATCAAAACTCAGCGCCACCTGCTTCGGGTGATACCCGTAGTAGCTCACCGTGTACGACAGCGGCAGCGAATCCATCTTCTCCTGCGTGATCGAGCGTTCCAGCACCGGCACCGAGTCGTCGTCATCCATCGTCACCGTGCGATGCCCGCTCTGCGGCTTGCGCGTCACACGCATAATGTCGCCGTCGCCCTCGTTATCGACGTCGTACCCCGGCTCCACATTCGCCAGCGCCGTCACTGGATCGGTATGCCCCGGCCGATCCCATATCTTCCAAAGCGAGTCGTCTTCCGAGCCAAGCTGCCACAGCGCAAATGTCTGGATGCCGAGCCCCTGCGCCGCACGCATCTCGTTTAGCACTGTAGCCGCATCGAGAAACCAAACCTCATGCCGCAGATTCGCATCGTCATCGTCATACGCGAAGTGAGCGTTCAGCGAATCGCCGTCCAACTCCACATCCGACTCCGAGTCCGACGCCGCCTGCCACGCATCCTGCGTCGACATGTTCCTCGCGTACTGCACCTTCGGCGCGTCAGCCTTCTTCTTTTTCCCTTTTGCCGGAGTCGTATCCGGCCTCGTCATCGCCCAATCGTAGCCGTAGCTGCCGATCGCGCAGATAACCTTTTCCTTCGGAACAATCTTCAGTACATTCTTCAGGTTGTCGACGAACCAATCCTGCGCCGCAATCGGTCCCGGCAAACTCCCCGTCTCGTGCTGGTCATAGTTCATCAGCAGCAAGCCATCCGAATGATCGGCTATAAACTTCAGATCGAAGTCATCGTCCCCCACCGGCGTATTCACATACAGCCGCAGATTGCGTGGATGAAAATCCGCATACAACGTCGACACCAGCGCCGAAAAGCCCGGCTGCGCCGCAGTAGGAATCTCCTCCAGATCAAGCGATAGCCCGCGATACGACGGGTTCTTTGCAAGGAACGTATCCACTTGGCTCACAAAGTTCGCGCGCGCCGCCGGATCCGACAGCATGTCCCCTATCGACGAAAGAAACTTACCCTGTATCGGGTCGTAGTTGTTCAGCAGCGGAAAGACTTCCGTGTCTTCATGTGCATCCGCAATCGCCCGTGCAACCTTGTTCTCCCGGTCAACCACATGCACACCGTCTTTATCCACCACCGGATACGGGCGGTTGTCCATCGTGTACGCCGACAGCGAGCCATCCGGATTCACCGCATGCAGCCACTCCGGGAACAGCAGGTCGATCTGGTGAATATGCTGCTTCAACGACGAGTAGCTCGCCGGATCGTCCTCCACGTAGTACGCCGCTCGCAGACCTTCACCCGAGTTCAGCGGAACATCCGATGGCTTAAGGTCCGTCCGTCGATGCGACGAGCGCCGCAGCTTCTGCCCCGGCTTCAACGCCGGAACCGGACGATTCGCCAGCGTGCGGAAGTTCCGCTTCGCCGTCGGCAGAAAGAGATAAGGCAGCGGCTTCATCCGCAACAGTCCGACCGCAAACAGTACGACCACTGCCAGGCCCAACAGGGCGAGCACATCGAAGATCCTCCGCAGGCGCTTCCAGCGCTTTCGCTGCGGATCATAAAAAACCGGTTTATTCATGCGGAAAAACGACGCCTCTATCCTGGCCTGGATCAATCGTAAGCAGCACACCGGCCCGAGTCAACGAATGCACGGAACTAGCTGCTTTCACAGTATGATGCAAATCGATGAGGTTGCAACGATCCGGGTTCTGGTTTTGGACAGCGCTGGCGCTGGCGGCGGGTCTCGCCCTGCGTCTTTGCTTCATTCACTACATCGCCCGCGTCGCCGGCGATAGCATCGTCTACGGCTCCATCGCCCGCAACTGGATGCAGCACGGTATCTACGGCTTCAACGAGCTCAACGGCATCCCTCAGCCCACGCTCATCCGCCTGCCCGGCTATCCCCTCTTCCTCATCGTCTGCTTCCGCATCTTCGGCATTGAGCAGTACACCGCCATCATGTACGTCCAGGTCGTCATCGACCTCGCCTCTTGCCTGCTCATCGCCGCGCTCGCCGATCGCCTCTTCGGGCCCCGCGCCCGCATGATAGCTCTCTGGCTCGCCGCTCTCTGTCCCTTCACCGCCAGCTACGTCGCCGCACCCCTCACCGAAACTCTCACCCTCGCCACCATCGTCCTCGCCTTCTACGCCCTTTATCGCTGGCAACAAGCCGGCCCCACCTTCAACCGCTGGCTCTGGATCCTCACCGGCACCCTCTCCTACTCCATCCTCCTCCGCCCCGAGCAGGGCCTCCTCGCCGCCGCCATCGTTCCTGCCATGCTCTGGATCGCCATCCGCCCCCGCACCACAAACCTCATCCACGCCACGATCCCCGTAGTCGTCGCCTCGCTCTGCATCCTGCTGCCGCTCATCCCCTGGACCATCCGTAACGAACGCACCTTCCACGTCTTCCAGCCGCTCGCCCCGCACTACGCCACCGACCCCGGCGAGCCCGTCCCCCTCGGCTTCCAGCGCTGGTACCGCACCTGGGCTATCGACTTCGCATCCACCGAAGACATCTACTGGAACTACGACGGCGCTCCCATCCAGATCAGCGACCTCCCCGACCGCGCCTTCGACTCCGACACCCAGTACACCCGCACCGCAGCCCTCCTCGACGACTACAACCGCACCACCACCCCATCCGCCACGCTCGACGACCGCTTCGCCGCCCTCGCCAGCGAGCGCATCGCCAACGATCCCATCCGCTACTACCTCTTTCTCCCCGTAGCCCGAGTCCTCAACATGGCTCTCCGCCCCCGCGTCGAGATGTTCCCCACCCCGCTCCAGTGGTGGAAGTACCACGAGGATCCCCGACAAACCATCTTCAGCGCCGCCTATGCCACCCTCAACCTCGCCTACTTCGCCTTAGCCGCCATCGGCATAGCCCTCTGGCGCCGTCGCCACTGGACAGGCAACGCCCCCATCGCCTGGGCTCTCTTCGCCTCCATCCTGCTCCGCACCGCAGTCCTGCTCACCCTCGACAACTCTGAACCCCGCTACACCCTGGAGTTCTTCCCGGTCATCTTCCTGCTAGCCGCCATCCCCTTCACCCACAACTCCAAAAACTCTCCCGTCGAGCACCAGAAACAACTGTCATCCTGAGCAAAGTGTGGGATGCCCCATCGTGCAAAGCACGACCGCCTTCCTTCACCACCCAAAATCTGTCATCCTGAGCGAAGGCGTAGCCGCAACCGAAGGACCTGCGGTTGCCGTTGCCGTTGCTTGTTTTACCCCAACAAACAGCCCTAACGATTCGTCACACTAGTCTTAGCATTCGCCTTAAACCCATAAGGCTTCATATCCACCCGCGTGTTGTATTTAATCCCCGAATACACCGCCGTCCGAATATCTTCCGAAGGCGTATAGAACATCTGCTTCAACGAAATCCCCCGCGTCAAATCCACCCAGATCGTCACATGAGTAAACATGTTCTTCACATTCTGATCCTTCGACACCAGATCCAGCTTCGCGCACGAGACTCCATCCACTATCTCCGTCCCCTGGTCCGCAATCACCCACGACTTCGCCAGATCGCTCCCGCTCCCACCAAACCCCAGCGTCAGAAAGCTCTCATACTGCGTCTGATCCCCATGTGGCGTAATCCTGATCAGCGTATTCGCCATCGGGTCGAACACCTGTAGCACATTGTCCTTCACACCGAGAAACTTCACCCCCGGCGTCACCATCTTCGCGCCCATCTCGGTAGATCCATTCTTCTGCCGCTCGAAGTAAATCGTCCCCGCCTGCGACGACATCGATTTCGTCACCCGCTCAAAAAAGTCCCACCGAAAGTTCGCCTCAGCCGAGTGAAACTTCACACTCGCCGCATCCATCTGCTTCAGCACCCCGTCCAGATGTGAGCTCTGCGCCACCGCGCTCGTCGCCATCCCCATCACACTCAGCGCCAAAACCATCGCCATCCTGCAAAGCTTCGTCATACGTTCCTCACTACAACCTTTGGATACAATCCAGCCCTACCGCACAACCCACGCATCGTACGCAATCACGTTCCCATTCTTGTCCATCAGAGGCTCATACTTCTCCAGCGTCACCTCGCCCGAGATCGGCTCCACCGCCCGCAGAATCGCAGCCTTTACCTCCGCATCCGTCTTTGCGTCCTTCATATCCTCCGCCCGAATCTGGTACTGGAACCGGCTGCTGCTCCCCTCTCGCCCTGCCTCGCGCACCAGCACCTCACTCGCATGCGTCGCGACCGTCGCCACCGGCGTGTCCTTGAAGTCAATAAAGTGCGGCGATACAAACAGGAACAGCAGAATCACCGTCACCATCACATCGTAGTGCAGGCTTCCCCGCTCATACGTCCACCAGAAATACCCGCACACCGTCTTCCACATCGCCTACCTCTTCCCCGCTTGCTTTCCGATCACCGTCTCACCGTTCATATACGGCACCAACACATCCGGAACCCTGACCGTCCCATCCGCTTGCTGATAGTTCTCCAGCACCGCCAGATACGTTCGCCCAATCGCCAGTCCGCTACCGTTGAGCGTATGGACAAACTCTGATTTCTTCTGACCAGCCGGCCTGTACCGAATATTCGCCCGCCGAGCCTGAAACGCCTCGAAGTTCGAGCATGAGCTAATCTCCCTATACAGTCCCTGCCCCGGCAGCCAAACCTCCAGATCATACGTCTTCGCCGCCGAGAACCCCATATCCCCCGTGCACAGCAGCATTCGCCGATACGGCAGCTCCAGCCGCTCCAACACCGTCTCCGCATGCCGCGTCAGCGCCTCATGCTCCGCTGCCGAATCCTCCGGCTTCGTAAACTTCACCAGCTCCACCTTCTGGAACTGATGCTGCCGGATCATCCCGCGCACGTCCTTCCCATAGCTCCCCGCCTCGCTTCGATAACATGGCGTATACGCACAGAAACTCGTCGTCAGGTGCCCCTCATCCAGCACCTCGTCCCGATACAGATTCGTTACCGGAACCTCCGCCGTAGGAATCAGGTAGAAGTTACGACGATAGGAAAGCACTCCACGAGGTACTACCAGAAGGTGTGAGGGGACACCTATAAGCTCAATCGTTACATTTTGGCCGACGACTTCATTGACCCTAAACTTACCATTCTGACCTAGCGCGTAAACTTTTTCTCCTATTACAGGAGAATGGTATCTGTCCTGTTCGAAGCGATCTGTTGGAATCTTGAAAAGGTCTTCCTCGAATTTAGGTAATTGTCCCGTTCCGTACAGTGAGTCGCGATTCACCATGTTCGGCGGCAGCACCTCGGTATACCCATGCTCCCGCGTATGCAGGTCGATCATGAAGTTCGCCAGCGCCCGCTCCAGCCGCGCCCCCTGCCCGAAGTGAACAACAAACCGCGACCCCGAGATCTTCGCCGCCCGCTCAAAGTCCAGAATCCCCAGCGCCTCGCCAATCTCCCAATGAGCCTTCGCCGCAAAATCAAAGGCAGGCTTCTCGCCCCACACCTTCTCCTCGCGATTCCCATGCTCATCCCGACCGACCGGCACATCCTCCATCGGAAGATTCGGCAGCGTCTGCATCATCTCCCGCAGCCGCTCATCCGCCGCCGCAGCCACGCCCTCAAGCTCCTCGACGCGCGACTTCAGCGCCTTCGTCTCTTCCGTAGGCCCCGATGCGTCCCCACCCGACCGCCGCAGAGCAGCAATCTGCTCCGTCAGCCGGTTCCGCTCCGCCTTCAGCGTCTCGACCTGCGTAATCGCCTCGCGACGCTCCCGGTCGATCTCCGCAAAGTCCTTCAGCACCACCGCAGGGTCAGCCCCACGCGCTCGCAACTTCTCCTCAACCAGGGGCAGGTTCGCCCGTACAAATCCAAGATCGATCATCGCCTTCCATTCTAGCCGCTGTAGCTACCCAACAACCTCTCCCCAGTCCCACGATTCCTACCGTCACAAAATTTTCATAAACTTCGCTCAAGAAAGCTTCTCTCCACCATGTCAAAAAATCTCGCGTGGCCTCAGCGATCAAGAATTATGTCCGGAGGTTTTTGTAACTACAATTTTGTAACTACAAAACCGTAACTCCGCTTTTGTAGTTACACTCACCTTTTTCTGTCTTCGTGACGATACAATAGGTCAAAATGAGCACCTCTTCTGTCAAGCCCCCCAAGGGTCCCGACATGCGTGTCAACCTCTGCGGAGTGGAGTTCGCCTCCCCTGTTCTCGCCGCCAGCGGGACCTTCGGCTACGGTGTCGAATTCGAAGAGATCGTCTCTCTTGATCGCATCGGAGGATTCATAACAAAGGGGTTATCTCGCGAGCCCATGGCCGGAAACGCCGCTCCGCGTATCATCGAAACCGCCGCCGGCATGATGAACGCCATTGGTCTCCAGAACATGGGTGTCCGCGCCTTCGTCGAAGAAAAACTCCCCAAGCTCCGCTCCATCCCCGGCGCAGTCGTCATTACCAATATCTTCGGGTTCACCATTGAGGATTGCCTGCAAGTCATTGAAATACTGAATGATGCACCCGACATAGCACTCTACGAGCTTAACGCAAGCTGCCCCAATACCAGCCACGGCGGCATGGTATTCGGCACCGATCCCACTCTCCTCGGCGACCTCGTCTACCGCTGCAAAATGGCCTCGAAACGCCCCCTGATCGTCAAACTTTCCCCAAATGTCACCAGCATCGCCCACATGGCCACCGTCGCAGCAGGTGCAGGAGCCGATGCCGTCTCGCTCGTAAACACCTTTCTTTCCTTAGCGATAGACATCGAGACGCGCCGCCCCCGCATCGCCAACATCACCGGCGGTCTCTCCGGCCCGGCCATCAAACCCATCGCCGTCCGCATGGTTCACGACGTCGCTAACGCCGTCCACATTCCCATCGTCGGTCTCGGTGGCATCACCCGCGCCGAGGACGCCGTAGAATTTCTTCTCGCCGGAGCCACCGCCGTCCAGGTAGGTACCGCCAGCTATGCAGACCCTCGTGCCGTGGAAAACATTGCCACCGGCCTCCGTCGCTGGTGCCTCGACCAGGGTGTCGACAAGGTCACCTCCCTCACCCGAGGGCTCAAAACGTAGGCTAAGCTATACAAAATAAAGATCGTAGCAAGCTGTCTGAGATTAACCTTTGAGGCCAGTTTCGATCGGTAGCCGAAGAGAATAAACTAGTCGAGTGACTATCGATTCCAGCAAGACCCAGACACCTGCCACCGACCTCCGCCCCATTCGCCGCGCCCTTCTCTCCGTAACCGACAAAACCGGCCTGGTCGACTTTGCCCGCTCCCTCGCCTCCTTTGGGGTTGATCTGGTTTCCACCGGAGGAACCGCCAAAGCGCTCCGTGAGGCTGGCCTTAAGATCCGCGATATCAGCGACTTGACGGGATTCCCTGAGATGCTGGACGGTCGCGTAAAGACCCTCCACCCACGCGTTCATGGCGGCATCCTGCACATTCGCAATAATCCCGACCATGTCGCAGCAGTCAACGAGCACGAGATTGAGCCAATCGACATGGTCGTCGTGAATCTCTACGCCTTCGAAAAAACCTCGCAGAAGCTTGGTGTTGCCTTCGCCGAAGTGATTGAAAATATTGACATCGGCGGCCCGTCGATGGTGCGCTCTGCTGCCAAGAACTTCGACGATGTCGCCATCGTCACCGCCACGGCGGACTATCCCACTCTCATGGAAGAACTTACGGCTAATCAAGGCAGCCTGACCCGCGCCACACGCTGGAGCCTTGCCAAGGCCGCCTTTGCCACCACCGCGGCCTACGATGCCGGTATTGCCACCGCTCTCGAATCCATCACCGAGCCGACCGGCCCAGCCACCTTCGCTCAGGACACCTTCCCGTCGATCCTCCGCATCATCGACCCCCTCGCCAATACACTTCGTTATGGTGAAAACCCGCACCAGAAAGCAGCTCTTTATATCGATGGAAGCGGCAAGGGCGTCGCTTCCGGCAAACAATTGCAGGGAAAAGAGTTAAGCTACAACAACATTGTTGATCTCGATGCCTGCTGGGAGCTGGTCAGTGAGTTCGACCCAGCAGATGCAGCCGTCGTCATCATCAAGCACACCAACCCCTGCGGTGCCTCCACGGGCAGCACGGTGGTCGAGGCATACCGTCGCGCACTCGAGGCAGACCCTGTTTCTGCCTTCGGCGGCGTCATCGGCATCAATCGCGAGGTTGACGCTGAAGCCGCTGAGGAGATCGCAAAGCTTTTTGTCGAGGCCATCGTCGCGCCGTCCTTCACCCTTGCAGCACTTGAGCGCTTTGCTGCGAAGAAAAATCTGCGGCTGATCGCGATTACCTCGGCCGAGACGCCACGCATTCTAAAACAGGTCTCGGGTGGCCTACTGGTACAGGATGCCGATCTTCGCCGCGTCACCGAAGCCGAATTGAAGATCGTCACTGAACGGCACCCAACCTCCGAAGAGATGCGTGCTTTGCTCTTCTCCTGGAGCGTATGCAAGCACGTCAAATCGAACGCCATCGTCTATGCCCGTTTCAATAACGGGCATGGCCAGACTGTGGGTATCGGTGCCGGGCAGATGAGCCGCGTCGATGCGGCGCGGTTCGGTGCGATGAAAGCGGTGCTTCCGCTGGCAGGGACGGTTGCCGCCTCAGACGCTTTCTTCCCCTTCGCCGATGGTCTTGAGACCGTGGCACAAGCTGGGGCGACGGCTGTTATCCAACCCGGAGGGTCGGTGCGTGACGCGGAGGTAATCGAAGCAGCCAATAGGCTGAAGGTCGCCATGGTCTTCACTGGCGTTCGCCACTTCCGTCACGGTTGATAGATAAAAAACGCTTGGTTCCGTCTATAATCACCGGCAAGGATTTGCCGGTGCACTTTTTCAGGCAGCATCCATTGACGAGTGTGCATCGTCCAATAGAAGTATCTGTAGTTCGTAGCATTTCCAATTCAGGTGGTTCGCCATTTTGTTGCTACTCTGCCGGCCAAGGAAAGTACCCTCTATGACTTTGCTCTCCCGTACTTTCTCGATTCTACCCTTCGGTATTTCAAAGTTTCGCTATGCAAGCCTCTTGCCAGCTGCCGCTTTTCTGCTTGCGGCCCACACGCTAACCGGGCAGGCTTCCCCTAAGAAGAGTGCAGCGCCGGTTGCTGACAAATCAGCCTCAGCGATCGCTCCTGATCATGCCTCCTCTTATTATCACTATGGCCTTGCTCATCTTTATGAGGAGATGGCGGTCAATGCAGGTCGGCCCGACTATGCGACCCAAGCGGTGGAAGAGTATAAGCTGGCGCTCGATGCCGATCCCGATTCTCTGACATTGCAGGATGGACTGGCCGATCTCTACTTCAAAATCGGGCGGATCCGTGAGGCCGTAACCGCGGCGCAGGAGCAAATCAAGAAAAATCCGGACGATCTTGAAGCTCATTCTCTGCTTGGCCGCGTCTACCTGCGGTCGCTGGGGGATATGCAGGGCGCGCAGTCTAACCAGATGTTGCAGCTTGCCATTACCGAATACGAGAAGCTGGCGCAGCTGAAGCCTGACGATGTGGAGACGCGCCTCCTGCTAGGCCAGCTCTATGGTCTCAATCACGACTCTGCCAAGGCGGAAGCCGAGTTCAAGGCTGCGCAGAAGATCGACTCAAACTCGGAGGAGGTCGTGCTGAACATGGCCCGGCTGTACAGCGAACAGGGCGATGCGCAACGGGCAGCAGATACGATTCTGGGCGTTCCTGTAGGCGATCGAACAGCGCGGATGGAGTTTGCACTGGGCGCCAGCTATGACCAACTGAAAAAACCGAAGGATGCCGCTGCCTCCTACCAGCGTGCGCTCGATCTTGAGCCAGACAACCTGGACACCGAGCGAGGTCTTGCCAGCGCATTGCTTGCCGATGGGCAGTTGGATCAGGCGCTCAAGGTCCTCAATCAAATCGTTGCAGCCGAACCTCAGGATGCACAGTCACAGATCCATATCTCCGAGATTCAGCGTCGTCAGGGGCACTATGACGACGCCCTGACGACACTAAAGAAGGCAAAGCCGCTCGCGCAAGATTCGCTCGAGCTTAGTTATAACGAAGCGCTTATCTACGATTCGCTCGGCCGTTATGATGATGCGACCGCTGTGCTGACAAAGATTCTGGCTGACGCGTCGCACTCGGATGGGAGGTATGCCGATGGCGAGAAGGCGAACCGCGCTATCTTTCTTGACCGCCTCGGTATTATCTATGGCGAAGAAGGCAAGACCAGCGAAGCTGTCTCTGCCTATAAGCAGATCACCGATATGGGCGGAGAGTATGCCCTGCGCGGCTACCAAGGCCAGGTCAGCGCCTACCGAGACGCCCATCAGTGGAAGGAAGCGACCGCTGTTGCCGCCGAAGCCGCGACGGCTCTTCCAAAAGAGCGTGGTGTGCAGCTGATGTATGCCGGGCAGTTGACGGATACAGGTAAAGTTGCAGAAGGACTGGCTCTTGCAAAGTCACAGTTGAATGGTTCACCTGAGGATCGTGATGTCCATGTCGCCCTCGCGCAGATGTATATCCGCCTGAAGCGGTGGAAGGATGCATCAGCGGAGATCGATAAGTCAGAAGCGACGGCAACTAAACCGGACGAAAAGCTTTATGTCGATATTCTGCGCGGCACACTCTATGATCGCCAGAAGCTGTACGACGAAGCAGAGGCTGAGTTCCGTAAAGCACTGCTTATTGATCCGCAAAACTCGCTCGTTCTGAACTATCTCGGCTACATGCTGGCCGATCGAGGGGTCCAGCTTCCAGAGGCTTTGACGATGATCCGCAAGGCTGTGGAACTCGATCCGCAAAACTATGCATACCTCGATTCGCTTGGCTGGGTTTACTTCAAGTCCGGCCAATATGCGCTGGCAGAAGAGAACCTTCGCAAGGCCAACGAGCGCGGCAACTCCGATCCCACCGTCCACGATCATCTGGGCGAGGTTTACGAGAAGACCGGCAAGCTGAAGTTAGCAGTCTCACAATGGGAACGGTCGATGACAGAGTATGCTCATTCGCTTCCCGCAGATGCCGACCCCTCTGACGTGGCGAAGGTTCAACATAAACTGGAGAATGCGCGAGTCAAGCTGGCGAAGGTAAGCGCCCTGCCCGGAAAAGAAATGAAGCAGCCTTAAATTCCGTTGCGAGCGGTTTAGCTTAGAGCCCAGCTATTCCGCTACACTCAAAAGGATGACGTCCTCTAGTCTGCATCACTGCGCCGTAACGGACGCCGTGGACGAATACCTGTTCACGCGCATGTATCCGGCGCCTCTACGTGCCTCACGCACTCCATTTCAACGTGATCGTGAGCGCATCGTTCAGGCTCGGGCCTTTCGCCGTCTGGCGGGCAAAACCCAAGTGTTTACCAGTCGAGCCTCCGATCATTTTCGAAGCCGCTTGACGCACACCATGGAGGTGGCGCAGATAGCCAGAACTGTTTCTGCATCGCTGGGGCTCAATGAAGACCTGGCGGAAGCGCTCGCACTCGTTCATGACATCGGACATCCTCCGTTTGGACATGCTGGAGAACGTGCGCTCGACCGCTGCCTGCGCCGTCATGGTCTTCGCTTCGATCACAACTTACATGCTCTGCGTATTGTCGAACACTTCGAGCAGCGCTATGCTGCGCATCGCGGGCTAAATCTGACGCTGGGTATTCGTGAAGGCATCATCAAACACTCGCGCGACTATACCAATGAGCAGTACCCGATGCTTGCAGAATATTTTCTCGACCAGCGCCCCCCACTGGAAGCACAGCTGATCGACCTGGCAGACGAAATCGCATACCTAACAGCCGACTTGGACGATGGTGTTGAGTCAGGACTTTTAGAGATCGCACACATCCGCGAAAACGTCACGGTACTGGCGCGATGCTATGCCATTGTTGAGAAGGAGCATCCCGGAATTGAGGATAAGTTCCTCTTCCACGAGGCGCTGCAATTGATGCAGAACGTCCTCACAGAAGATTTGATCGAGAATACCCGCCACAATGTGCTGGCTATCGGTGCCGAGTCGCTCGCCGCTATTCGCGCCCACAGTGAGCGGCTAGCGGTTTTTTCTCCAGAGGTTGAGGCCGAACGCCTACAGGAAAAGCAATATCTTTATGACACCTTGTATACCTGCGAGGCGCTTTCGCTCGAGCACGACAAGGCTGAGGAAGTTGTCACTGCGTTGTTCGACTATTGGATCAGTGAACCCGAAGAGTTACCGCAAGGCTACTTTGATGAGGTGCAGACTGAAGGCCTTGCTCGGGTCGTGGCCGATTATATTGCCGGGATGACGGACAGCTTCATCCTATTGCAATACGCTGCGATCAAGCGTGCGATCCGGCGATAGATGCCTGTACAGGAATCCCCAAAAAACGAGATTCGTTGCGCGGCACTTTGTCGTCAGTGTGCTTGGATAAAAGACTCACCTCTTATTTGTCGTTACCATTTCAAATGCATAAGAGATATTCCCTGTCGTGGCATATCGGTGACGATTCTGACTTGACCGTTCGTTACGTTAAGCCACATGGGAGAAGTAATAAGCTGAAGATGGCTCGCTGCCAGTAGATCTGCATACTGCTTTGTAGTGGGGTGTTGAGGAGAACCCATACCCAGCCACACTGTATACGCGTTGCTGTGCACATCATCAAGCCTGTAGTGTTCAAGCAGAACTCGATGGATATCCGCAGGAATTCCAGCAATCGTAACTGTAGTCGGCACTGCTTCGGCGGGTCCATCGACATCATGATAGTTCCACACCAGAACGGCTGCCTCATGGGCGTTCCTAGTGGCAAGTGCGTCGATGTCCGGCCCTTGCCGCACTCCTGTACTCAGTAGCGTATCGAGCGGCACCTGGCCAGTGCTGCTGGTACTCACTCGATTGCCAGACATGAGCGCAAACATGCGAAATACATTCAGGACGGGTTTGTCGATACCGTTCGTCGCTAGAGAACGAAAGCCCTCAAAATAGTCTTTATCTTCAAATTCAAAGGACCAGCTCAACATGGAGATCAGATTGACAGCATGCCGATCCTGTAGTTCAAAGAGGCCCTTGAATGCTGCTGCCGTGTAGGCCGGATAGAGCGTGCCGTTGCGATAATTATTTGCAGGATTGACTTTTGAAGAACACGCAGCGCATCCCTCCGGATCGGCTTCGCTGAGGATGATCGGCAAATTCTTGAAACGTGGAAATTTCGCGATCAGTCCGAACCCTTTATCAGCGTCGTTCAATTCGCTATGGATTCCCATGGTGACCCTGCCGTCACTGATCGTAGGAGAGCCCTTTGCATGGAAAGAGATGAAATCGATTGGAATCTGCTTTCCATTGGCTGCACTCTTGTCAGAATTGACATGCTCCAGAAAATTACTGAGGAAGGTGTTCGCCTTCGGATTGCCCGGACTAGTGCTTGCTGGGCCGCCCACTTTTGCTCCTGGCAGTGCGGCACGGACACCCGCAACCGCATAGTCGTACAACTTCCAGTACTCTTCAGGCGTAGCATGCCAGTAGTCAATATCCGGTTCATTCCACACCTCAAAATACCACTGCAATACCTGCTCCTTGCCGTAGCGCTGAACCAGATGTACTGTAACGACGCGCGCCAGTTCTCCCCACTTCGCATAGTCCTTCGGAGGATTGTTGGATTTTCCCGATACTGTAGAGTGCGGGTAATGTACTTGGTAAGGCTCATGCCGAGTTGGCAGGTCGGCTGCAAGGTCCTTCGGCATGAAGCCGAGCTCAACCATGGGCCGCACGCCTGCTGCCTTGTATGCGTCGAAGATGCCGTCGAGAATAGTGAAATCATAGACTGGCTGGCCATTTTTATCTTCACTGTAGACATTCGTCGAACTGAATTTCAGTTCTGCCTTGCCATCGCCCGAAGTGAGCAGATGGTGCGCTCTAATGTACACCGGCACTGGGCTGAGTTCGCTCAGTTCCTTGAGCAACTCCGTGCCGTGACGCATGGTGGTGTAATTCGCTTCATCGTAGCCGAACCAGCTATAAATTGGCTTGTAACGGCCTACTGTTTTGCCGAGATCTACCTGAATCGAGACCGGCGGCTGAGTGGAGGGCGGAACGCGTTCAGGCACAGTCCCCTGCGCCAACGCTGCATGCAATGCAAAAATCTTTAAAACGATGCCGCTTGCTATAAGCATCCGAGTCGACCAGCACGCAATCCGAGCCATCTTAATTCCTCTGTCCGTTAGAAGTTGTACTTTGGCGCGAACTTAACGTCACTTTCCCGCCCGAGTTGCAGCCCGTGATCGGCTCCGCATAATGTTATTGGGGAACAGATTTTGATCCAAACGAAACAGTCTAAATCACAGAAATTTTCATGGTCCCGATATCTTCAATCTCGATGCGAATGATATCGCCTCCTGCCAAAGTAAAGTGGTCTCCGGGAACTATACCTGTTCTCGTCATCGGAAAAACGCCAGAATGAAAGCTATTGTCACGAAAAAGATATTCAACGAGTTCCTTGGGATCTCGTTTCAACTCAGCCAATGTCGCCTCAACGGTACGCTCCAGGATCTCACCGACAGCATTGATCACCAGCGTCAACTCCGGTTCCGGTACAGACCATGCGGCATCGGACCGGCTCCGCTCATTCCCCACATGATCAATGACCTGTCGCCTTAAAGAAGAGTTCCTGGCGATTGGCGCTATACACATCAGCATAGAATACTGCGTCGTCTGTGTCCTTCGACTCTTCGATTCTTGTACTTCGGTTTCGGCAGCTGTTTCTTCAGCGATATCCATCGTTCACTCTGCTCCCACCAATCCAGTTTGGCAGCGAACGTTTCCCTTGTCTCCGTTCTCACCGACCGTCAAGCATGCCAGCCCGTAACAGATGCAGCATGACTTCTGGAACACCATCTGCCAAAAACACCTGTACCATCGCAAGGTTTGCTTGCATCCACGAATCTTGGTGCTGGATGCATACTAAAACAAGATGAAGTTATGCTGTGAATCTCTTTTGAGATTGAAGGAGATTGAGCGTAATGAAGATGATAGCAACCAAAAAGACTAATGAGCCCATCACCCACATCATGACTGCGCCTGCCATCTGATCCGACATTGGCGAGATATGAAAAGGGTTTGACAGCTTGTAGTAATAGCTGTACACGGGGCGATCACAGAAGGCTAGAAATGCTGACAACGCCGTGTTGACGATATCAGCAGTAACCAGATAGAGCAGCATGGACCAACCGGTTCGATGCGTATGCGATGGCCAAGGACGAATGATGGGCCACCAGAAAAGTATCGAGGAACCCAGAAAACAGATATGTTCGAAGTCGTGCCATCGCTCGTGCTCGAGTGCGAAGTCGTATGCAGTGGGAATGTGCCAGCCAAGAAAGATCAGGTTCATAACGAGCCAAGCGACGATAGGCATAACGAGGAGGCCGCCCAAGCGGCGCAGGAATTTGGAGCGGATAAAGGGTGCGAGGATGTGGGCAGTGACTGCGTGGGGCAGACCTCGAAGCAGAGGGACGACCGGGTAGCCGAGGAGCAAGAGTGGCGGAACAAAGGACATAAGTAGAAGATGTTCCACCATGTGGGCGCTGAGGGATGCGTCTGCGAAGCCATCAAGAGGCGAAGCGATGGCGAGCCAGATTATAGCGAGTCCGAGAAGGAACGCGGTCAGTCGCCATGTCGAAAATAATGTAGGGCGCGTCTTGCGGATGGCGAACCAGCCGTGCGTGTACACAACGGCAAAAAGGATGACCGCCATCGTGAGGAAGAGAGGGGGTGACCACTCCTCAAAAATGGCACGGCACTCAGGAGGCATAAGAAGAGGGTAGATGCAAGGCTAATGTCCGTTGGAGGTGGTTGATGACGGTTCGCCAGACAAGGCAATGTGACGCGATGCATCTATTGCGGGGGAGAGATTGTTACCGCGCAGTGTGGTGAGGAAACGGACGAGGGCAGTGGTTTCGGATGGGTTGAGGGAGTTACCGTATGCAGGCATATTTCCTCCGCCCTGTAGAACCTGGCGAATGATCTGATCTTCGGTCATACGGGTTGCGATGGAGTCCAACGCTGGGCCGCGCAGGCCCCCCTCTCCGCCGACGGAGTGGCAATTACGGCATTGCTTGTTCTGGAAGACGATGGCACCTTCACGTTCAAGGGGAGTTCGGTTGTGCAGATAGGCCGCAGGGATGGGATCGCTAGTCCATGCATTCATGATAGGGCTCCACGGGGTGTACATGCCGAGGCGGGTAAAGGCACCAAGGGTAACCGCAATAACAGCAACCATGAGAGCGGCTACGGGACGACGCGACCAGTGCTTCTCCCCTTCTCCTGCGATCAACGGAAGGAGCAGCATGGCAATGATGATGAGTGTGGGAGCTATGAAGAGAACCGGGGTTTCAAGACTGGGTGGAAGATAGGCAAGGACAGCATAGATCCAGAGAAAAGCGAAGTCGGGCTTGGGAGCGGTTTGGATGATGGTGGGGTCCGGCTGACCAGTGGGGCCGAAGGGTCCGAAGAAAAGAGCGCAGGTGATGATGGCCAGCATGATGACCGCAGCGAAGATGGCATCCTTCCAGGCGGCGTCAGGGACGAAGGGGATGCCGGTCTCTTTCGTCAGAGTATGGTAGTTACGGTTGTAGGTAGTTTTACTGACGATGCGACCGGGCATGGGCCACTCATTGATGCCGAGACGAAGAACCATCAGGAGATGAAGACCAACGAGCGCTAGCAGTATGCCGGGGATGATGAAGACATGCAGGGCGAAGAAACGGGTAAGAGTGGGGCCTGCGATGATAGGGCCGCCCAGCATGAGATCGACGAGTGGACCGCCTATAAAGGGGACGCGACTAAGGATAGAGGCACCGATACCAAGACCCCAGTAGGAATCCTGATCGAAGCGCAGAACTTGTCCGGTGAAGGCCATGCCGAGGGTGAGAAGGAGCAGGAAGACACCGATTATCCAGGTAAGTTCGCGGGGGAACTTGTAGGCACCGAAGAGAAAGACCTGTGCCATATGGATAAGCACGATGGCGATCATGAAATCGGAACCCCAGCCGTGGATGGCACGAAGGAACCAGCCAAGCTGGATGCTGTGGTCAAGGAATTCCAGACTGTTCCACGCGTGACTGGCAGAAGGAGTATAGACAAGCGCAAGTAGAATGCCGGTCACGACCTGTAGACAGAGGATGACGGTGGCGGCGCTGCCAAAGACGTACCACCAGCTGGAGGTGCTGGCGGGAACATCGTGCACGGCTGCTTCGATGGCGGGCTGGCCGAGGCCGAGGCGCTGCTCGAACCAGTTGTAGAGTTCAATGGTGCGCTGCTTCAACCTTGGCATGAGGCGCACCTCGGTTTTGACTTTTCGACAGATGCAAGTTGTGCTGTAGAACTGGTCCCTTCGAGTTGCGTAAGGGGTAGTTCGGCGCTTGCCTGGTTGGCCAGTGTGGGCATCTTTCCTACCTTGACCATCAGTGTGTTGTCAACGATCTTATGGTCGTACTCGAAGAGGCCGCGTTCGGGTGGGCCAGAGGCACGAGAGCCATCAGCGTAATAGGCGCCGCCATGGCAAGGACACAGGAAGAGCTTGGACTGGGCAAACCAACGAACAGGGCAACCAAGGTGCGCGCAGTTGATGGCAAAGACCTGAAAGTTGCTACCGGAGACGCGACGCACCCAGCAGGGGATGTCGCCTGTCTGGCCGTCCCACGAGGTTGTAACTGGATTTCGGAAGTCAACGAGACGGGTTTCGCCTTCGGGAAAATCACTGAGCGCCCCCAGCGCGATCCAGGAGTTGTAGCCCGAGCCTTTCTTCATAGCAGGGCCTAGGAGGTAGCCGATGATGGGAACCGCGAGAATGGCACCAACTGCTCCATTAGCGAGAAGGGAGAGCTTGAAGAGGAAGGCTCGACGCGAGTGTCCAGCAGCTCGAGTGCTCGCAGACGCTTGCGGTATGGGTGGATTGTTTTGCAGAGGCTGCTCGTTTGGTGTCATTGTGTTGCTCCCGCCGAAGTCTTCGTCTTGAGCGTGGGGTAGGGCTGACCAGGGTTGACTACGTGCTGCGATGCAAGCCAGGAGACGATGTCGGTGATCTGCTGATCAGTCAAGGGACGTACAGCCGAGTCTGTGCGCCAGTCGGGCATGCCCCGATCTGGGAGGCCAGCGATGATGATGATGCGAAGATCTTGATCACTGATGAGTGCGAGATAAGATGGGTCGACGATAGAGCCTAGCTTTCTCACTCCGGTTTTAGGATCGTCGGGTGCACCTTCGCCAATAGCACCATGGCATCTGGCACAGAAGGTCGTAAAGGTTTGCTGGCCGCGGGTTGAATCTCCAGGCTGGGTGGCGATATAAGGCGGAGGATTTTTCCCCGCTAGAAGATTTGGCGTACCCCATCTACGCACCACTCCTTGTGCAAGAGCGAAGACCTGCTGGTCAGTTAACATGCCCCCCGCGTTCTTTGCAAATGGAGGCATGAGTTTCCCGGGAACTCCATTGGCGATGATATGACGGATATTGTCTTCTTCGGCAACCGCAAGGTAGACAGGGTTGGCTAGCGGGAGGGCCGCTCCATTCTTGCCGTCTTCTCCGTGGCAGGCAGCGCAATTTTGTTTGTAGAGCGTAGTGAAGGTAAGTACTTCTTCGGGGCGCAGCACTTCGGGACCTGGACCAGGACGACCCGGGATATGATTACACCCGAGAGCGGCAAGGCAGAGCACAGCGAGAAGAAAAGTATTGCGCCGCGCGGGTATAAGTGTGACCGATCTCATTGCTTGCCATCTTTCGTGTCGCTGTGATCGCCGTGGAGACCGGCGCGAACTGAGAACGGCAGAGCGCGAAACTGCGGAGTGCGGACCTTGACCTGCAAATTGACGACAAAACCGCAGACTAGGCCGAAAGCAATCTGCGAGAGAACGAACCAGAGCCAGTCGATACGTGCGTTGAGGATAGGGCTGATGACACCAAGCACGGAGTAGAGAATTCCTGTCCAGAGGAAGGGCGCGATGAACCCTGCGGTGAGGATGGGCTTGCGGGGAAACATAGGCAACATAGCTCCGTAAAGGAGACCGATTAGGATTGAAGTGAGACCGTGGATGGCGGAGGCGGCAAGCAAGCCTTTGAGATGAAACTGGCCGAGAAACGCATCGGTTTGGCCAGCCCAACTTACGAAGCCTCCTGCGGCGAGGAGATTCACAGCGTACCAGAAGCTGTGATAACGGACGACGCTAAAAATGCCAGCGGGGACCGTCATGGCGATGCCACCCGCGATACCACCTTTGATGCCAGCAGTAACACTGAATGTCTCGATGGGGATGATCTTGCGATGCATAAAGCCTTCGGGGAGGCGCTCGCGTGTAGTTCGGGTGCTGGTGATGACGAGAATCTCAGCCTGAACAGGAATAGAGATGTGATGGTCATGCGGTAGTACTTGGAAGAACCATCCCCAGGAAGCCCTGAGCATGAGGAAGAAACCGAGCAGGCTGACGGCCCAATGCGTCACCATTCCAGTGAGCATGAGAGCAACACCGAGAGCGAGCACCATGGGCCATGGAGTCGACGCTGGAAGTTGCACGGCTTCGGTTATTGTCGAATTCCCATCTTCCTGCGCTTGTTGCTGTATGACGCCGTCTTCTTCCATGTTTTTCCTCCTTCCTAAGATTTATCTGCCTATGACGTAGACGATCAGGAAAACAACCACCCAAATTGCATCAACGAAGTGCCAATAGAGCGAGAGTACTTCCAGCCGTTCGGTGTGGAGTTCCTTCATGCGTCCGCTTAGGGTGGCCACGAGCGCGATAGAGAGCATGACGAGGCCAATGATGACGTGTGATGCATGCAGGCCAACGAGTGCATAGTACGTGGTGCCAAAGAGATTGGTGCGGATCGTCAGTCCTTCATCGTAGATAAGGTGATACCACTCCTGCGCCGTGCTGACCATGAAAAGAGCGCCCAGCAGCACTGTGGAAGCGAGGCCAAGGGCACAGTTGCGGACGTTGTTTTTGCGCAAGGCGCTAACTGCCCAATGAACGGTGATACTGCTTGAAAGAAGGCAGACGGTACCGAAAATCGGCAGTTCCAGAACCTGCGCGGGTGTTGGGCCGGTAAGACTCTTGCCAAGGTAGAAGATGTAGGAGACGAAGAAGATGATGAAGATTGCGGCTTCGGCCACGATCAGACATACCATCCCCACCGTACCGCGACTAGGCAGTACCCATGCTGGCTCAGTCTGCGTGCTAATAGGAATTGTGCCCGTATTCATCATTCGTAGTCGGAGTCCGGATCTTCAGGATGCTTGAGGTCCCACAGGGGGCGCCGACTATGGACCGTCGGCTCAATTGCAAAGTTATACGAGGGTGGCGGAGAGGGTGTAGCCCACTCCAGCGTCCACGCGTCCCACGGATCGTGCCCAGCAATTTCTCCACGGAAGCAGGAACGTATTAGGTTGAAGATGAAGCAGACTGTTCCGACTACCTGAAAGATGGCTCCGATGCCGACGATCAGATTCCACATCTCCCAACCGCGACCCGCCTCATACGTATAAATACGCCGGGGCATACCTAGCAGGCCCGGGACATGCATGAAGTCGAAGGTGAGATGAAAGCCGATGAGAAAAAGCCAGAAATGCCATTTCCCGAGTGTTTCGCTCATCATCCGACCTGTTACCTTGGGATACCAGTAGTAAAACGCTGCGAAGAGTGCAAACACAATGGCTCCAACCAGAACATAGTGGAAGTGTGCAACCACAAAGTAAGAGGCGCTCAGTTGCCAGTCGAAGGGAGCAGCGGAAAGCATGATGCCGGTGAGCCCCGCGATAAGGAACTGAAACAGGAAGCCCACACAGAAGATCATTGGAGTGGCGAAGTGAATCTTGCCGCCCCAGATGGTCGCCAACCAGTTGAAGATTTTGATCCCAGTCGGCACGGAGATCACCATAGTAGCAAAGACGAAAAACGTATTTCCCGCGGCACCAAGACCGACAGTAAACATGTGGTGCGCCCAGACGCTGAGACTTATGAAGCCGATTGCAACCGTAGCCGCAACCATGGCGGGATAGCCAAAGATGGCCTTGCGAGAAAAGACAGGAACGATCTCATTTACAAACGCAAAGGCTGGCAGGACCAGGATATAGACTTCGGGATGGCCGAAGATCCAGAAGTAGTGCATCCACAATACGGCCGAGCCCCCGGCCTGTGTATCAAAGAAGTGTGCGCCAATGTAGCGGTCCAGCGTCAACATGATCTGAGCTGCGGTCAGTGGTCCGATCGCAATGAACACCATGCAACTGGTTATCAGGAAGAGCCAGACCAGGAGCGGTAGACGCATCATCGTCATTCCTCTGCAACGCATGCAGATGGTTGTGGTGACGATATTCAGAGCTGTTCCTATAGTGCCAATACCACTCAATAGGAGAGACAGGGTCCAGTAATCGGTGCTGTGTCCCGGGGAGAATACCTTTGCCGTGAGGGGAGCATAGGCGAACCATCCAACATCCGGTGCAGAGCCAGCGCCATAGAGTCCACTTGCACCGAAGTAGCTAAAATACAAAAGTAAGCCGCCAAAAGCAGATATCCAAAAACTGAATGCATTCAGGCGAGGGAAAGCCATGTCTCGAGCGCCGATCATCAGGGGAACCAGGTAGTTGCCAAAACCGAACAGGATAGGCATCCCCATGAAGAACACCATCGTAGTGCCATGCATGGTGAAGAGCTGGTTGAATACCTGGGGCGAGATGAAATGATTGTTCGGGACCGCAAGCTGAATCCGCATCAGTATCGCTTCGATGCCAGCAACGATAAGAAAGATCAACGCTAAGAAGATGTACATTAGACCGATCTTTTTATGATCGACAGTCGTTGCCCATTCATAGACAACCTCAAACACTGGACGCTTGCCTGCAAGAGTCTCGTCGATTGCTTCCATTACAGGAGTCGCGTTGGCCATACTGCGCCTCTTTCCGGTAAGGGGTTAGTGAAGCGTTATAAGGTAAGCCGTGACGGCGTCGAGATCGTGGCCGCTCAAATGCATGGATGGCATCAGTGCGCCGGGCTTCATCGAGTTGGGATCGCTAATCCAATTTTTTAAGTTCTCTGGCGTGTTCTGAATAGGCCCGGAGGCGAGAGTATCACGGCTTGCGAGGTGGGTGAGATCGGGACCGAACCGACCTGTAGCAATGGTCCCTGCAACGGTATGGCAGTTGATGCAAGCGTTATGCAAGAAGACAGTTTGCCCCTCGACTGCGGCGGTGTTGGAACTCAAGTCCTGACTGGCCGACTTCTGCTGCTGCTTAATCCATGCCGCGAAGTCTTCAGGAGTCTGTGCGTAGACCCGCAGCAGCATCTTTGCATGTTGTGTTCCACAATATTGCGCGCACTGTCCGAGATAGAGTCCAGGCTGCTCCGGATCGATCCACATCGTGTTGACGCGGTTCGGAATCAGATCCATCTTTCCGGCGAGACGGGGTACCCAGAAGCTGTGGGAGACATCTGCGGAAGACATCTTGAGGTAAGTGGGAGTCGGGTTGCCGGGATCACTGGTGGGGACGTGTAGTTCGTTGGCTGTGACAACTCCGAATTTTGGGTAGCGGTATTCCCACCAGAACTGATGCCCAATCACGGTGACATCGAGCGCACTGGTCGGCTTGGAGATGCGCTCCGTGCCCAGAATAACGCGGGCAGTTGAGAGAAACAGCATCACCACAATGAGAATTGGAATGACTGTCCAAGCGAGTTCAATCTGATCGCTGCCGTAGATCTGTGGCGGCTCACGATCTGAATCCGTAGACCGATGCCGAAAGCGGATAAGAGCATAGAGCAGTAAACCGCCGACAATGAGAAAAATGCTTGCGGTAATGGAAAGTACAAGCATGGAAAGACTGAAGATGGAGTGTGCAGGCGTTCCAGCTGGATCGAAGATGTTGGTGGGAGACTGCGCAAAAGCCCTAACGGAAAGCAGCGGCAGGATGCACACTGAACTCCAAACCGAAAGAGACGATGTTAGACCGCTTCTCGTAAGATTAGCTATCGTCGGAGATGTCGTGTCTGGGAACAAGGCAGGTTAACCTATGTGTTCTTGACTTCGCGATGCAGTATGAGGGGAAGGCATCCGTTGGAGAGATCATAACCCACTTGGCAGTCCAAGATTATGAACTATTTTCGAATTGGCCAATCGCACCATCCGGATGACGACGGACAAATGTCTTCAGGCCGAGATAGATCGCTCACGAGCAGGCCCTATGACGCTGCCTTCGCACATCTCCATAGCCTCCTATAACACGAGACTGCTGCCAATCCCCTCCCGAACAATTCGCCCTCGACACGCCTGGAGACAACTTGTCATCAGCAGTGCAACGACCTGATCGTCAAGGATCGCATCAAAGATGCAACCCTTGATCCAACTTGAGATTTACTTAAGTCGCCGTTCCATTTCTTAAACTAAATCAGACCCGCTACCTCCATCGCGGCTCATACTTTACCCACACTAGCGAACTTGCGGAAAGCCGAGATCGACCTTGCTAGTGCCGGGGTCGGGCCAACGGCTGGTGACCACCTTGCTGCGAGTATAGAACTGCACGCCCTCGGGACCATACATGTGAAGGTCACCGAACAGCGACGACTTCCATCCGCCGAAGCTATAGTAGGAGACCGGCACAGGAATCGGCACGTTGATGCCCACCATGCCGACCTCAACGTCGAACTGGAACTGCCGCGCCGCGCCGCCGTTCTGCGTGAAGATGGCCGTGCCATTGCCATAGGGATTGTCGTTGATGATCGCAAGCGCATCCGCATAGGCCTGCGTGCGAACGATGCTCAGAACAGGCCCAAAAATCTCCTCATCGTAGCAACGAGTGCCGGGTGTCACGTTGTCGACGAGCGATGCGCCGAGAAAGAAACCATCGCCTGGCGTTGCTGCATTCTTACGGCCATCCACTGCAAGAGTTGCACCCTCGGCGGTCGCAGACTCGAGAAAGCTTGCAACACGATCACGCTGCTGACGCGTAATGAGCGGCCCCATCTCGCTGCGCTTGTCCAGACCAGGACCAACCTTGATCTTCGCAATGCGCTGACGGATGGCATCGACCAGTGGGTCAGCCACGCTACCAACGGCGACAATCACGGAGATCGCCATGCAGCGTTGACCAGCCGCGCCGTATGCGGCAGAGACGGCGGCGTCGGCTGCTGCATCGACATCGGCATCCGGCAGAACGAGCATGTGGTTCTTCGCGCCGCCGAGCGCCTGGACTCGCTTGCCGTTACGAGTCGCGGTCTCGTAGATCACCTTGGCGATCGGTGTCGAACCGACGAAGCTGACCGCGCGAACATCCGGATGAGCAAGCAGACAATCCACCGCAACCTTGTCTCCCTGCACAACATTGAAGACTCCAGCGGGAAGACCGGCCTGACGGGCTAGCTCTGCGAGCAGAAGGCTCGCGGAGGGAACTTTCTCCGAGGGCTTCAGAACGAAGGTATTGCCGCAGGCAATTGCGTTGGCAAACATCCACATAGGCACCATCGCCGGAAAGTTGAATGGCGTAATACCAACAACCACGCCCAGGGGTTGACGCAACTGATAGACGTCGACGCCGGTGCTGACCTGCTCAGAGTACCCACCCTTGAGCAGCGCGGGGATGCCACAGGCGAACTCGATATTTTCGAGACCACGAGCGACCTCACCACGAGCGTCTGCGATGGTCTTGCCATTTTCGGTGGAGATGATCTCGACGAGGCGCTCGCGGTTAGTCTCGATCAGGTTACGAAGTTTGAAGAGTATCTCCGAGCGACGGGAGAGCGGCGTGGCGCGCCAGCCCGGGTAGGCCGCCTTCGCCGCTGCAACCGCGAGGTCGACATCTTCGACCGTGGCAAAGTTGACCTCCGCAATCTGCTGGCCGGTTGCGGGGTTCCAGACCGGGCCAGTGCGACCGGAGCCTGTTTCGACAATGGTCCCACTGATCCAGTGATTGATCAACAGAGCTTGCGTGATGGATTGCGACATGATGTTCCTCCAACAGTTTCTACTGCGGTTGTCCGGCGTTACGATGCCAAGGTTGCGTCTACGATCCTGAGGCCCTCTTCGATGATGTCGAGTCCATTGCCGAGCTGCTCCTGCGTGATGATGAGCGGCGGGCATACCCACAACATGTTGAATCGAGTGAAGGCATAGAGATGCTGCGACTTCAGGTAAGCAGCGAGCTTGCCCATCTCGGGGCTCGTGCCGTTGAACGGTGCGAGAGGCTCGCGTGTGACCTTGTCCTTCACCAACTCGATAACGCTGAAGAGCCCGATCGACCGGACATCGCCAACGCAGGCGAAGCGCTGTTCGATGGAATTGAGGCGATGCGTGAGATAAGCACCCTGCGTTTCCACGTTCTCGAAGATTGACTCTTCCTCGTAGACCGCAAGGTTGGCGTTAGCGGCAGCGCAGGAGACAGGATGACCGCTGTAAGTAAGACCACCGTAGAGCATGTGCGTCTCAAAGTATTCAGCAATCGGCGCAGAGACGATCACCGTCCCCAAGGGCATGTAGCCGCTGGTCAATCCCTTCGCGGCTGTGACGATGTCAGGCTTGATGCCGTAGTGCTGTGTAGCAAGCCACATGCCAGTGCGCCCGAAGCCACTCATCACCTCGTCGTCGATCAGCAGGATGCCATAGCGATCGCAGAGCGCGCGCAGCTTCGGATAGTAATCATCCGGCGGAATGAGCAGACCGTTCGACCCCGTGATGCCTTCAACAAGAATGGCTGCAATATTGTCCGGGCCTTCCATGCGAATGATCTCTTCGATGTGGGACACACACTCGCGATGGCAGCTCTCAACCTTCTGACCGAATGGGCAGCGGTAGCAATAGGGATCGAAGGCGCGCACCACCCCAGGCATACCGGGTTCGACCGGCCAACGGCGAGGATCACCCGAGGCCGTCATGGAGCCCATCGTTGCGCCATGGTACGAACGATAGCGCGTGATGATCTTGTTTCGTCCCGTATACAGACGCGCGATCTTGATGGCGTTCTCGTTGGCTTCCGAGCCTCCAAGCGTAAAGAACGACTTGGCGAGACCAGTGACCTCAGCCAGCTTCTTGCCAAGAGTGCCTCGCGGTTCTGTGGCGAAGGAGGGGCCTGCGAAGCAGAGCTCATCCACCTGCTTCTTGATCGCGTTTAGCACCTTGGGGTGCTGATGCCCAACGTTCATGTTGATGAGTTGCGAGCTGAAGTCGAGCCAGCGATTGTCATCCCCGTCCCAAAAATAGACGCCTTCCGCACGCTTGAGGTGCACGGGGTTAGCTGCGTTCTGCACCGACCAGGAGAAGAGAGTGTAATCGCGATTCTCGTCAATGATCTGTTGAGAGGTAGGCTCAGTGATCTGTTCCAGCTCGACGATGTTCGTAGTCATGGGTTTATTCCTTTACGAGAAGATGGGCCGTCGATGGCATTCGCCACGGGGAGCGCGCTACGACGGAGAAGGGCAAGCGCAACCAGAAAACCGAGCTTGCGTGATGGATCGTCAAGCGATCCGAGAAGGCCGGTCAGTTGTTCAAGACGGTAGTAGATGCTCTGGCGGCGAACGCCCAGCTTTCTTGCAGCCTCGGCAATGTTGAAGTGCGCGTCCAGCAGAGCCTCGAGCGTAGTGAGCATCGTCGTGCGCGGTCGCGCCGGAAGGGCAAGCAGGGGGCCTAGTTCGCGATGGAGGAAATCCTTATCGCGACTAGTTTCGATCAGCGCGTTGAGGATCGTCTGCATCGTAGATTCGAGGCCGCGGTTGCGTGTAGGGCGAAGAATCTCCTCGTGCGCGGCGCGAGTCAGATCGCTGAAACTGACCTCGCTACGGAAGACAATCAGCGGAAATACAAGCTCACGAGCTGTGTCGATAATCTCCGCAGGAACCTCAGTGATCCACTGCACCAGCTCGAGCCCAAGGGCCCGCACACCTGCCCGAGCAAGCCCCTGTATATACGCGATGCGCGCCGCAGGACTGACGCGGACAAGCTCAAGCCCAGTGCTGAGCAGGAGTTCACCCCCGGAGAGGAAACGCCAGATATCCATGATCTCCGAGATATGGACCCAGGTAACTGGCTCACCAATGTGCTCCCCGCCTGAGATCAGCTCCGCGCTACGAAAGGCAGGGAGATCGAGAATCGTCTGTAGCGAAGGCAGAGTGCTAATCTGCGGCAGTGTCAAGGGCTCGACTAAGCGGCTGATGGCGAGCGGCTGGCTCGGTGCAGCGTGACCGGATCGCCGAGGAAAAAATTGAGCGTTCGTATTCATTGCGACTCCATCCACTGTAGTGTCTTGGTGGCGAGACGATCAAAGGCTGTAACGGCAAGAGCGAGGTGTTCGGCGCTTGTGTCTTCGATCTTGTTGTGACTGATACCGTTGAGAGACTGCACGAACATCATGACCGTAGGAATGCCCGCGCGGGAGACCTCCGCAGCATCGTGTAGCGGGCCGGAGGGGAGGCGATGTACGGTCGACACAGTTTCGCGGATGGCCTCTTCACACAACTCGATGAGCTGCGGATGGAATGGAATCGGCTCGATGCTCCATATCTTCGACCACTCCACCGAGCAACGTTCTTCAGCGGCGAAGCGCTGACTCGCCTCCTGGGCTTCGCGGAGCAGCGTCGCGAGAACCTTGGCGTCCAGATCGCGCTGGTCCAGCGTCACCTCGCAGCGTCCGACGACGGCGGTGACGATGCCCGGAAAGGTCTTCACGCTCCCCATCGTGCAAACCGCATCGGGATGCCTACCCGCAATCGTGCGAATCTCAAGTGCAAGACGTGCGGCAGCGGCAAGCGCATCGCGGCGGTCAGCCATCGGCGTCGATCCCGAGTGCGCCTCCTGCCCCTTGAAGACGATGGAATGGCGCTCAACTCCCTTGGTGCCAAGCACTGCGGCGAGGGGTAGTCCAAGCCGTTCGAGAACAGGCCCCTGCTCGATGTGCAGTTCAAGATATGCGGCGATCTGCTCACGCTCCGCAGCAGCGTCACCGATCTTCTCGATATCGATGTCGCACTGATGGAGAGCTGCCTCAAGTGTGACGCCGTCTCGGTCGGTACGGACACGATCGGCGCCAATCGTGTGAGTTCCAGCGAAGGCAGAAGAACCAAAGAGACTACGGCCAAAGCGCGCGCCCTCTTCATCCGCCCAATCGACTACGCGAATAGTGAACGGTGGTCGCCCCTCATATTTCACAGAGAGCCCGCGCAACACCTCCAGCGCAGCGAGAACACCGAGGCAACCATCGAGCCACCCGCCATTCGGGACTGAATCAAGATGACTACCAAGAACAAGAGAACGCTCAGAAACGCCACGAAGTGTGGTCCAGCAATTGCCTGCCGCATCCAGGCGCCGCTCCACAGGCAGACCAGCGAGCCTGCTCTCAAACCACTCACGCGCTTTCAACCATGTAGGCGTGAAGGCCACTCGCTGCGCACCGTCTGCATCACCGGTAAGAGCGCGGAGTTCGCGAAGGTTTGCGATGACGTTGCTGGAATCAGCCGGCATGGGCTTCTCCTGATGCTGCGCTGGCAACCTCGCGCCGAAGGAAACGGCCGATCCCCTGCTGGCCAACGAAGGTGCCGTCCTTAACCTGCACCTTGCCACGCACCGTAACAACCGACGGGCGGCCTTCGATCTCAAAACCTTCGAAGCCACTGTAGTCGTTGTTCATATGATGCGTCTTTGCGGAGATAACACCGCGATATTGCGGATCGAAGATAACCAGATCGGCGTCGCCACCCACAGCGATGGCTCCCTTGCGTGGGTAGAGACCAAAGAGTTTTGCAGCACGAGTGCTGAGTGCATCGACGAAGCGGTTCAGGCTAAGGCCACCACGCTTAACCCCATAGGTATAGATGAGGTTGACGCGATCCTCAACGCCGGGAATGCCGTTCGGGATCAGCGTGAAGTTTCCCTCGCCCATTCGCTTCTGATCAAGATCAAAGGGGCAATGATCGGTTCCCACCGTATCAACATCGCCTCGCTCAAGCGCGCTCCACAACACAGCCTGATTGGACTTGTCGCGCAATGGAGGCGACATCACATGCTTCAAGCCCTCGACGCCCTTACGTTCAGCATAGGTCTTGTCGAGTAGGAAATGCGGCAGCACGGACTCTACCGAAAGCTTCACTCCCCGTGCACGCGCCTCCACCGCAGCCTTGAGCGCTGGAGCACAGGAGAGATGCACTATATATCCGGCAGCACCGGTCGTCTCAAGAAATGTGGCGAAGCGGGTAGTTCCTTCAGCCTCGACCGTCTCCGGGCGGCTTGGCTCATGCCACTCCGGGCCAGTCTTGCCCTGCGCCAGCAGCTCCTGTTGCAGTCGGCTGACAAGCTCCGCATTCTCGCAGTGCGCCGTAACAATGACGCCGAGCTCCTTGGCTAACTTGAGAGTCTGGTACATCTCTCCGTCATCTACACCGAAGAAGTTTTTGTAAGAGAGAAAAATCTTGAACGAAGTCGTGCCATCGTCAACGATCTGCCTAAGCTGCTGCTCGGTCTGCGCGTCGAAGCGCGTAACCGCCATGTGGAAGCCGTAGTCGCAGGCGCTATGATCTGCCGCTTTGCTCTTCCACAACTCGTACCCTTCCAGCGCATCTTCCTGCCGCGAAGGACAACACATCTCGATCAGACTGGTCGTTCCGCCGATGAGCGCCGCAACGCTGGCCGTCTCATAGGTATCTTTGGCGAAGGTGCCCATAAAGGGCAGATAGATATGGACGTGCGGGTCGATAAAACCGGGAAAGACAAACTTGTCGGTCGCGTCGATCACCTCTGTCCCATCTGGCACGGCAAGATCTTTGCCGATTCGCGTAATCACCTCGTCTTCGATGTAAAGATCAGCGTGATACCGCTCGGTGTCTGTGATGACTTCGCCATTGCGTATGACAAGACCCATGAAGTCTCCAGTACAGAATCGGGGTTAGTGAATATGGAGGCCGTTGCGCTCGCGGTAGGCCTTCATCGCCTCCCAGTCTTCGGTGACTTCGGGCTCGGCCTGCAAGATCTCGTTCCACGTCGTGGAGGGGTGCTCGGGAGCCACTTCGACCATCTCGATGCAATGATCGACCGGGCAAACATTGTAGCAAAGGCGGCAGCCGACACAGTCCGCCTCGCGAACGACCGGCTGCGGCCGCGTATTGATTGCCTCATCCTTACCGTTCGAACGAACGTCGTAGGAGTAAGGCTGAACAACCTTACCTGCTGCGGAGACAAGATCGATGCATTGGTGGGTCGTGTCATTGCAAGCCACATAGCAGAGATTGCACTTGATACAAGTATCCTGGTCGATCCGCGCAACAGCTTTAAAAGATAGATCGAAGTGTTTGAACTCCGAGACACGGTGCAGGCTCTGGCCAACCACATCGTTGATCGTCGCGTAGCCCTTCTCGTCCATCCAGTTGGAGAGGCCATTACAGAGGTCATCAATAATGCGGAAGCCATAGTGCATGACGGCGGTGCAAACCTGTAGGCTCGTAGCCCCAAGCAGAAGAAACTCCGCAGCGTCCTGCCATGTCGAGATACCGCCCATGCCAGAGATTGGCAGCCCCGACTTGGAGACAACCTCGTCCGTACCAAGTGAAGCCAGCATATTAAGAGCAATGGGCTTCACCGCAGGCCCCGCATAGCCTCCGTGGCCGCCCTTGCCACCAATGTTCGGCGTAATCGCGAGCGTATCGAGATCTACGCCAACGATAGAGTTGATCGTATTAATCAGCGAGAGCGCATTGGCTCCAGCAGAGACAGCGGAGCGAGCAGGCACAACTATATTGGTGATATTCGGCGTGAGCTTCACGATGATCGGAATGGAAGCCGCGCTCATCACCCAGCCCGTAATGCGCTCGAGATACTCGGGCACCTGGCCAACTGCGCTGCCCATGCCGCGCTCGCTCATACCGTGAGGACAACCGAAGTTCAGCTCGATGCCATCAGCCCCCGTGTCCTGGATGCGCTTGACGACCTCGCTCCACGCCTCTGCGTTTGGCGCCACCATGGCGGAGACGACGACAGCGCGATCCGGCCAGTTGCGTTTCACATCAGCGATCTCGCGAAGGTTCAGCTCGATCGGTCGGTCGGAGATCAGCTCGACGTTGTTGATCGCGAGCATCCGCTGCCCGCCGTAGTGCCACGCCCCATATCGGTTAGAGACGTTCAGCACAGGCGTGCCAATAGTCTTCCACACCGCGCCACCCCAGCCAGCCTCAAAGGCACGATGGACCTGCATGCCAGAGTTACTCGGAGGAGCAGACGCCAGCCAGAACGGATTGGGAGATTTGATGCCTGCAAAATCAATGCTGAGATCGGCCATAGTAGCTATGCTCCCTTGCTAAGCGATACGGAGGAAGTAAGACGTGCGTGCAGCGCAACGGCGGCCATCTTGCCATCCTGGACCGCCATAACCGTAGAAGCCTCGCCGCGGCTGCGAATGCAGTCGCCAATAGCGAAGACAGCGGGAACGCTGCTCTCGAAGTCCTCATCGACGGCGATGTAACCGCTGCTGGTCTTCAGATTTAATACGGTAGCAATAGCAGGCTTCTTCTGCCCGATGGCCTTCACAATCTGGTCGGCATGCACAACAAACTCCTGCCCCGCAACAGGCTCCGGCGAAGGACGCTCCGAGGCATCCAGAGCACCAAGCTTCATCTGCGCACAGAGCAGCCCGCTGACGAGACCATCTTCCAGCACCACCGCCTGCGGTTGCGCGAGAAAGCGGAACTCGATGCCTTCTTTCTTCGCGAACTCATACTCGTGTTCATACGCCGTCATCTCGCGGTCGGTGCGGCGGTAGACAATGGTGACGCGCTCCGCTCCAAGACGCTTCGCAATCGTGGCGCAATCGATAGCCGTATTGCCCGCGCCAACAACCACAACGTGCCTACCGACGACCAGTGGCTCGGCAGCGACCTTACTTCCTTCCACATACTCCAGTCCGTCGAGCACATGCTCTTCACCAGGGATGCCAAGCAGTGGCACCTGGCCAAGCCCAATGCTGAGGACCACCATCTCAAACTGTTGCTGAAGTTCGTTGAGTTGCAGGTTGCGGCCCAACTCGAAGCCCGTCTTGACGATGACGCCAAGCTTCTCCAGCATCTTCACCTCATCGAGCGCAACCTCGACCGGCTCGCGCAGCGAGATGATGCCATAGGTCGAAAGACCTCCAGGAAGATCGCGCTTCTCAAAGACCGTGACGCTATGCCCCCGGCGCGCAAGCTCCCCAGCGCACGAGAGACCCGCCGGACCCGAACCGATAACGGCGATCTTGCGCCCGGTAGAGGTAGCGGCCTGTACCACCTCGATACCACGGCTGTAGACATGATCCATGGCATGGCGCTGAAGCCGGCCAATCGTAATAGGCTGATGCGATGCGCCGAGAACGCAGGCCCCTTCACAAAGCTCCTGCACAGGACAGACGCGCGAGCAGGTAGCTCCAAGAAGATTGGCCTCAAGGATCGTCTGCGCGGAACCGAGAAGATTATCAGTCGCAATCTTCTTAATAAAGCCGGGAATATCGATGTGCGTCGGACAGGCATGCGTGCACGGTGCGTCGTAACAATAAAGACATCGATGAGCCTCACGTAGCGCCGCAACGCGAGTCAGAGGATCAAGGGCCTCGCTCAGCGTCGGGTCGGTGCGATGACAGTTCACTTCCACTGGTTCCTCACAATCACCATTTTGTTTGTCTGGAGTCTGCATCGTACATGTGCCCATCTCGCAGCAACAATAGTCAAGGTGTCAAAAGTGTTAACTATTGTTGGATTTCCTAATAATTTGTTTTACGACTCGACTGCAATTGCTCAACCCCATTTTTTTGCTAGCTGGATTGTTACTGTAGCGCAGCTGCCTCTGAGTTCAGATAGCCGACGTCCGGGGCGAGGAAAAATGGAAAGCACATTGCGATTTCGCCTCTCCATGCTCCAAGTTTGTTGTGATACGTGCCTTCGGTGCAGGGAGTCTGCATCCCCGCAAGAGTGAGACCGAACCAAGTTGTGGTGACTCGACAGTGCTCGGTCAGCACCCTAATCTCCTCCAAATCTTGCAGTAGCTGTTCACCCACAATGAACCGGATTCGACGTACAGCGCCTTCGTTCCTTTATAAAACCAGCTTCTCTCACTCACACTGGTACAGAAAAGACCGGCAACTCCCCCGGACACAAGGTGCATTCCGAGAATTTTTCCTCAGAATCTCCGAGTTCGCTCCGGCAAAACTATCAATACTTATCTTATTATCCGCCGTACTGATGCTTTACGCGCCCAGGAAGAGAGGCCCTATAACTTCGCTCGCAAAAGCAGCAATTTTCGCATTTGGATACTGACAGAAAGATCGCGATAGACTCCCGACCCAAGTCAGCATCCAGATAAAAGTGTGCTGACGCACCCGGAATCTCAAAAGCTTATTACGTCCGAAACAGGAATTGCCATCCGATAAAAGCAACGTCACGTTTGTACTATCTCTTAGCAAACGAACGCACTAGGATCACCATATTCCAGAGATCTTCCGGCCTCGCACGATCACCTTCTCCAGACATCTGGCCTTTGCCGTTCTTGATGATGTAGAAGAGTTCCCCATCAGACAGACCTTTCAGAGCTTCCGGATCGGTGTAATCCTTAAGAACAAGCTTCATATCAGCAACGAGTTCACCTTTGCCGTTGCCGTTTGCTCCGTGGCACATGGCGCAGTCGTATCCGTACATTTTCTTGGCATGGGCCTGAGATTCAGGCGTAGGCCTTACCGGATTGACCATACGCGCAGCTTCGACGGGAATACTCGACGGTGTTGAGGTAGCGGGCGGCTGCTGCGGTGAGAGTATGGAGAGCAGTAAGATGGGAAGGACGAACAAAGATTTCAGCATGCGAGCCACCTGTATTGCAATCCAGCATTTTATGCCTCAAGCTAACGGATGGGGAAGCTTTATCTTCAAGAGGGTAATTGTTCTCTCATAAGCTTCGAATGTTTCCCAAACAAAGAAAATCATTTAGATGGAAGCCAACCCAAACCAGGTTTGAAAATCTGCCTTGCGAATAAAAAGACAGATCAGGCAATAATTACATTGATTCTGTGGACTTCGATCATGCAAAATTCAGGCCACAAGTTTCAATGGAAGAGCTCAGCACCATTTCACTGGCCGTAAGTGAATAGAACGCTATAGATCGTCTCTGGCCACCATCACTGATAGCGCGCTGAAACCAGCGTCGGTTTCAGTGAAAGTAGACGTCGCGCCTCAATACCAGCTAGTTGATCTCGAAGCTCACTCCTTGAGCCAGGGGAAGTTCCACTCCATAGTTGATCGTGTTTGTAGCGCGGCGCATATACTGCTTCCAGGCGTCGGAGCCGGATTCTCGGCCGCCACCAGTCTCCTTCTCGCCGCCGAAGGCACCCCCAATCTCTGCACCCGAGGTGCCTATGTTGACGTTAGCAATGCCGCAGTCCGATCCAGTTGCAGAAAGAAAGAGCTCAGCCTCACGTACGTTCAACGTAAAGATAGACGACGAAAGGCCCTGCGGCACATCGTTCTGTAGTTTGATCGCCTCGTCGAGTTCGCGGTACTTGAGCACATAGAGAATAGGAGCGAAGGTTTCTCTTTTTACCACCTCCACCTGTTGCGTAAGCTCGACCAGCGCGGGGCGAACGTAGAACGACTCGTCCAAGCTTCCCTCCAGCACAACACGCTCTCCCCCTGTAATCTTCGCACCCTGATTTCGTGCTTCATTGAGAGCATATTGCATAGCCTCAAAGGACCGTTCATCGATCAGTGGGCCTACAAGTGTACCGGCATCCCGTGGATCACCCACTACAACGGATAGATAGACCTTTTTGAGCCGTGCGACGAGGTCATCGTAAATCGTCTCATGCACTATCAGGCGTCGCAGCGTCGTGCAGCGCTGACCTGCTGTACCCATTGCAGAAAACGCAATAGCGCGTAGCGCAAGATCGAGATCGGCGCTAGGACAGACGATGGCTGCATTGTTTCCTCCAAGCTCAAGAATCGCGCGGGCGAAGCGTCCAGCGAGCCGCGGCGCAACGGCGTGTCCCATGACAGTTGAACCGGTCGCCGAGACAAGTGGGACATGCGGACAGTCGACGAGCAGCTGTCCAAGTTGCGCATCACCCACCAGAAGCACAGATAGTCCAAGGGGCACATCGCCGAATTTGCTCGCCGCACGCTCAAAGAGCGCCTGCGTCGCGAGTGCAGTCAACGGTGTCTTCTCCGAAGGCTTCCACACCACAGCGTTGCCACAGACCAGCGCCAACGCCGCATTCCACGACCAAACCGCGACGGGAAAATTGAACGCCGAGATTACTCCGACGACGCCTAGTGGATGCCAAGTCTCCATCATGCGATGGTGCGCACGCTCAGAGGCAATCGTGAGACCTATGAGTTGTCGCGACAGCCCGGCTGCGAAGACACAAATATCAATCATCTCCTGCACCTCGCCGAAGCCTTCAGAGAGCAGCTTGCCTGTCTCGATGGTCACGAGCCGGCCTAGGGTAGATATCTCCGCTCTTAGTTCTTCACCAAGCAGCCGAATCAGGTCGCCACGCTGAGGTGCAGGCACGCTGCGCCATGTGAGAAACGCACGCTGCGCCGCTGCGAGCGCCTCGCTGGCCACCGCCGGTTTTGTCTTCACCACACGCGCGACCACTTGGCCGGTAAGCGGCGTCCGCACGATCAGGTCTCCCTGCGTGTAGGTTGACTCCGACACTCCAAGCCTAGAGAGAAGATCGTGCACCTCTTGTGCAAGGGAACTCTGTTCAGTTGTCATACCCTACTTCTCCTCATAATGTATTCGTACGTCTCGTGCTAGGCCCTCGATAAAATGCAGTGGCCGCATTGTTGCACTCTGAGGGATATACTCGCAGCAACTAACACCGTCGCTGACTCGGCAACAGCACTCGGCTTAAGACCCGGCATTCTCCGTCATCTTCCTGAATCGGCTGTCATTTTAAAGATCGCCTGTGCGCTTGAACTGTCAAAGCTTAGATCAAGACCTGTCCTTTCATCTTCAGAAGAAAACGGAAATCGGGCAATGAACTCATAGAAGGAACCCGGCACTTCCTTCTCAATCACACTGCCATCCTCGGCGCGAAAGCGCCGATGCACTCGGGCCGCGAGGAACGCGGTTTGGCGAACCCTGCCCGATTGCGATGTCTCCACCGTTGTCTTCATTGCGCGACCAAGCAACTTCTGATCCGCGACCAATTGATCGATATCCACGACTCGATCCGTTGCGTGGTTGAAGGCATTACCCTCGGTCGAGATCCACGCCATCTCTGCCGACTCAGCCAGTAGAATTTCATAGTCAGAAAGTGTCCCCTCCGCATGTTGGCGAGTGAAAATCTTTGCTAGCACTGGCAGCAACATGACCGACTTTTCTACAGATAGAGAACACCCCTCCTCCAACTCAGCGAGTAATGCCGCCGCCTCGGGAGTAAGCGGGTCACGAGATGTCGATGTGATTCGTCCAACCGCAGCCTGAAACTCCACCGAGAACCGCTCTGGATGCAGCTCACTGACAAAGAGCTGTGCGAGCTCCTCCGGATACTCCGCGTGCGCGTGGGAGCGGCCTGTCATCTTTAGCCTCTCCAATGGATAGACTCCGTTGAGTGCATAGCCAAGCGGACGCAGGATGCGCGTGATCGCATCCTCGCCCGCCGGCAATCCACCCATACCTTGAAGGGCAACTGTGCGAACCGCGCCGTGATCGTGCATTACCTTCATACCATGGCGCAGGCAATCTTCCACATAGCTCTTCGCATCCGGCACACGATTCACTAGCTCTTCAAATAGAAGCATATTAAGCGCCTGTGCAATGCCCGCACGTGAGATGTTCGCGCCTGTCTCTTCCATCAATCTCTGTGGCACCACTAATACTTGAAATAAACTGTGTGTACGTTCTGTACCAACGACTTGTTCAAGCGTTCTCTGTAATACAGCTTCCGTGATTACCATCTTCCCTCTCATTATTCTTCTACAGAATTCGACTTCGGTGTCGTTCTAGGAACGGGGTGCGAGCGCAATACACTCTTCCAGAATATCGAGTGCGACGTCCATCTCCTGTTGCGTGACGATCAGCGGCGGGCAGAGGCGAATCGTGTTTTCTCCGCAACCCAGCAACAACAGGCCACGCTCGAATGCCAGATCAACAATGCGTTCGCGTAGCAAACCAGCCTGCTTGCGAGATTGCTTGTTCTCGACGATCTCAACGCCGATCATCAGACCTCGGCCACGAACATCGCCGACCAGCTCATACTTCTCAACCCATTTACTCAATCGCGCAATGGCCGCAGTTCCAACCGTTGCAACGTTAGCCAGAGCTTCGCGTTCGATGATGTCCATCGTAGCGAGTGTAGCCGCCAGAGAAATAGGATTGCCGCCAAACGTGCTGGCGTGCGAACCTGGCACCCAATTCATGATGTTCGCCTTCGCCATACAGATGCCCAATGGCATCCCCGATGCGATTCCCTTCGCGATGCAGACAATGTCAGGCTGTACGCCGGAGTGTTCGATCGCCCACCATTTTCCTGTCCTCCCGGCACCCGACTGAATCTCGTCCGCAACCATGAGGATGCCATAACGATCACAAATACAGCGAATCTCTTCAAGAAAGACATTCGGAGGCACGACGTACCCACCTTCGCCCTGGATAGGTTCAACGAAGATGGCCGCGACTTCTTCAGGCGGCAGTGTTGTCTTGAAGAGAGTCTCTTCGATGAAACGTGCGCAGGCCAACCCGAGCGTCTCCTCCGCCTCCACTCCACCGCTACATCCGCGATACGAATAGGGGTAACGAATATGCGTGATGCCGGGAACGAACGGGCCAAAACGTCGCTTCTGTTGAATCTTGGAGCCGGTAAGCGAGAGCGCGCCCATGGTGCGGCCGTGAAAGCTGCCAAAGAAGCTGATTATGCTCTGCCGTCCGGTGTGATAACGCGCCAGCTTCATCGCGCACTCTACCGCCTCCGCACCCGAATTCCCAAAGTAGAATCGATGTGGTCCCGGCATAGGCGCGACGGCGGACAGTCGTGCCGCGACCTGCGGCATCAGATCATAGTAAAAATCTGTTCCGGACATGTGGATCAGCTTCGCTGCTTGGTTCTGCACAGCCTGCACCACCTCCGGGTGACAATGGCCGGTCGAGTTGACTGCAATGCCAGCGGTGAAGTCCAGAAACTCGTTGCCGTCGACATCTTCGATGCGACAACCATAGCCACGCTTGACCACCAATGGATAGCTTCGCGTATAGCTAGGCGACATTAGGCTCTCGTCTTCCGCGACGATCTTCTGCGCACGTGGACCGGGCAGCGGAGCAACAAGCTTCGGACCATACTCGGTATGCATTTCGGGAGTAGCAATGCGTGCGGGCTCTTTCAGCAAGGCGCTCATGGGGCACTCTCTTTCGAATCAGCAGTGGGTGTACTGTTGCGCAGCATAGGCATGAAGCGCTACCTACAGCAACAAATTTCTCCATAAGACATGGAGTATTTAGTGCTGGCCTAAGCTATAAGGGAGCTGAGATTTGAGAAGGAGTTAGTCGCCTGAGAAGAGATTGGGACGAATGCTGCTCGGGAGAGCAGATAAGCGCGCGCACGCACTGCGATAGATTCGGGAGTCACTCCCATTTATTAGGAGGGAGATCATCTGACGCTTAGGCATCGACATGAGTGTTATCCCCTCTCTCTTGCGGCCAGTATAGCGCGAAGACTAGGTTGTTTGGCAATCAGTCGATAGTAGTCGCGCTACGGGAAGAAGAATGCTATGCGTCCTGCATCAACATTTTGATGCAGTGCACGGCTTCGTGCAACTCAGGTACCGGGACGCATTCCCGAGGGCTATGGGCTGTTCGCATGTCTCCGGGACCGAAGACCACGATCTCTTTCGCAATGGAGGCGAATACGTTTGCTTCAGAGCCAAAGGGAATGGAAATTGACCCGTTGCCGGTAAGATGTTCCATCCTGCGGACGAGATGTGAGTCCGCAGCTGTCTCGAAACCAGCCTGCTGACGTAGTATCTTCAACTCGAAGCGGAAGTTCGGGTCTGCTTCAAGGAGACTCTTGCCAATCCTCACAATGGCATCAGGCACGGATTCGGCTGCATCGCCTGGGATCGGTCGCCATTCGACCAAGAACCGGCACGCAGCGGGCACTACATTCTTTGCAGTACCTCCCTGGATAGTACCGATATTAATAGTCGTAAAAGCCGGTCTAAAGAAGTCATTTTGTTCCTTGGCCAATCGCTCAGCGAGCATCTCAATCTCCCTAATTAACCGCGCCGCGTCGTAGATCGCTGATCTTCCCTGTAGCGGATGTGCACTGTGAGACTCTGCGCCAAAGACTGTGACCTCTGCCAGACAATAGCCCTTCCCTGCTCGCGCAGGATGCAAACAAGTTGGCTCTCCAATGACGAGGTATTGCGGTTGCAGAAGAGAAGAAGCAAGCAGACGATGCGCGCCTAAGCATCCCACCTCTTCATCCGCCGTGAGCACGATGCGTACGTCAGGTCTAAACGCCGTGGCAGCAGTGTCCTCGACCGCAGCCAGTAGACATGCGAGAAATCCTTTGACATCGCATGCCCCACAACCGTAGAGCACCTCATCCGCGATAAACGGGTTGGTTGCTTCGATCCAATCGGACGCATAGGGAACGGTGTCTGTGTGACAAAGAAAAGCGAGATCCACAGCGGACTGTTCAGGATGCTGCCCCGGAGGTGCCGCAATCAGGTTGATCTTTTCTACATTATTTGCATCGGCGTACATCATCGCTGAGGTGTTCCATTGTGCCTCCCGGAAGACCTCAGCCGCATACTCCACGACAGGACGATTCGAGATCGACGAAACAGAGGGAATGCGGATGAGTTCAAGGAGATGATCGACAACCGTCCTCATAAGGAAGTCCTCACAGGCTGATACTTCCAGACCCTCCTATGGACCTCTTGATAACGAGCTACGATCTCGGCTTGCAGGGAGTGCTTCTGGTCACGAATCTTCAGTTTTCCGTTCACGATAACGTCTCGTATTGCCGTCTTATTTAGGGAAAACACGAGGATCGAAAGCAAATCCTCAGGGGAATGACCTGCGATCGAAAGATCAGTGAGATCCACAGTAAAAGCATCTGCCAGTGAGCCAGGAACGAACTGCCCCGTTGGTACGGACAGTGCTTGGGCCCCGTTGAAAGTGGCACATGAAAACAGACGCTCGGCAATCGATCTTTCTTCAATCAAGTCGAGAATGGCACGTTGCTGGTCACGTAACCGGAGGTGATAATCGAGTTCACGGGCATCTTCAAGTGGGTCGATTTGTGCCTGACTATCAGACCCCAATGCCACGCGAATGCCAGCTGCCATTATCTGATCAGCCGCAAAAAAACCGTCGCCAAGATTGCGTTCTGTTGTAGGACAAGAGCAGATCATAGTTCCGGCTTGAGCTAGCTCCTGAATTTCGTCCGGCAGGATATGAATGGAATGAACGGCAGTGAAGCTGCGAGACAAAATTCGGTTGCGGCTCAACAATTCGACCGGAGTACATCCATACTCTCGGACACACGCTTCATTCTCTGCAACCTGCTCGGCCACGTGCATATGCAGGGGAAGCTGCTTTGCGTTAGCCCAGGCTGTAAGCTCCGCTAGATCATCCAGTGGCACCGCGCGAATGCTGTGTGGTGCGACGCCAAAGCGGACTTCGTTTGAGGTTGCTGGGTACTGCGAGACGAGCTCAGCCATGTTGTTCAAGAACTCGCGCGTCGACTCGAAGAAGCGTGTCTGTCCAGGGTCACGTGGCAAAGCAAATCCTGATCGAAGATACGCTGTTCTTAGCAAGACGATGCGAAGACCAACCGATTGTGCTGCCGCAATGACCTGCTTACTCAGCAAGTTTGGATCGTCGTATGCGCAACCTGTAGGATCCGTGTGCAGGTAGTGAAACTCCCCTACCGTAGTCGTTCCCGCAAGTAGCATCTCAAGAAACACCATGCGAGCAATGTCGTATACCTCCTTTGGATCGAGCTGAGCCGCGGCATGGTACATCGTTCCACGCCAACTCCAGAAATCTCTTCCACTCACGATTCTGGATTCGGACTTACCGCGAATCAGCCTCTGGAAGGAGTGCGAGTGTGCGTTGACGAAGCCCGGCAGGAGCGCTCTTCCTGGAAGGTCAACGATGTTCGCAATCCCACTCTCATGCTTGTCGGTGATGCGCTCGATTCGTCCAGAATCATCCACAAGCAGCCCTTTGTCTGTCACAAATGTTCCATTGAGATAGATCAGTTCCGGGCAATAAAGCGTGCTCATAGAATCTCCAGTTGGAGTGTTTGCGAGAGATGAAGACTTGTGAATACTCTCTTATAGAAAATTGTCATTGCTCAACCTTTTCTCCATGTATCCAGACCTCGCGCACAGGATTCGCTCCGAGGATGTAGATCAACTCGCGCCAGTCTCTACCCTCTAGAACCAGAAAATCGGCCTCCAACCCCGCTTCGATCCGGCCAGCATCGATGAGTCCAACTGCGCATGCAGCATTGACCGTGCCAGCCATCAGTGCTTCCTCGGTGGTAAGCCCATTCAGACGAACGGCAAGTGCGAGAGCAGCGGCAGCTGAAAACAGAGGGCTCGATCCCGGATTAAGATCGGTGCCAACCGCGACTGCTGCACCTGCGTCAATCAACTGCCGGCCGGGAGCGGCAGCTATACCAAGATGAAGAGAGACTCCCGGAAGAATTGTCGCAATAGTGGAACTCGCAGCAAGCAACTCAAACTGCTCAGGCACACACGCCTCCAGGTGATCGACGCTCAACGCCCCCATGTGTATTCCCAACTCGAGCCCCCCGACGCGCTGAAATTGTTCGCTATGCAGCTTGATTGCCATTCCGTGTTGTCTTGCGCAATGCAGCATGACTTCCGCTTCGTCAACGTGCCAGGCTTCCTGCTCGACGAAGATGTCGAGAGCGACAGCAAGCTTCTTGTTTGCAACCTCCGGGATTAGCAAATTGCACACATCAGCAATGTAGCTCGTTCGATCTTGGACGTGAGCTGGAGGGATATGGATGAGCAGCGTCGAAAGTATTCGTGCAGGTGTTGAAGCGCGAAGCACCTGGATCGCCTCGAGCATCGCGATTTCAGCGTACGGCTCGAAGCCATAACCTGATTTCACTTCGATCGTCGTTGCCCCGGAACGCAGTAACCTTGCCATGCGCGGCGCGGCTAGACGGACGAGCTCTTCCTGCGTGGCTGAGGCAGTCGCTCGGATGCTGCTTCGAATACCACCGCCCGCTTTCAGTATCTCTTCATAACTCTTGCCCGATGTTCTCGCATCGAAGTCAGCGAGTCTGTCACCAGCCCAAACCGCATGGGTATGCGGATCTATGAGCGCAGGGACCACGGCTCGACCCTCAAGATCAACCGTCTCAGAGGCATGGCCTGCCCACTCGCAGGATTTTCCAGTCCATGCGATCAGGCCCCCAGTAATCGCGAGTGAAGCTCCTTCGACCACCTCCAACTCGCGCATCGCAGCACCATGCCTGGCGCCGCGACCCTTCGCTGTTACTAGCTGCGAGATTCCCGTGATGAGCAGGTCAGCCTTCATCGGATGCTCGGCAGATCAAGGCCACGTTCCCGTGCCGTGGTGAGTGCCTTGTCATAGCCCGCATCGGCGTGGCGGATAACACCCATAGCCGGATCGTTCTTCAAACAAAGCCGCAGCCGTTCCTCAGCTTCATCGCTTCCGTCCGCTACCGCGACCAATCCTGCGTGCTGACTGTAGCCCATGCCCACACCACCCCCATGATGGAAGCTCATCCAAGCTGCGCCGCTTGCGATACCCGTGGCAAAGTTGAGAAGAGCCCAATCGGAGACTGCATCAGAGCCGTCCAACATTGCTTCCGTCTCTCGAAACGGACTTGCCACCGAACCTGCGTCGAGGTGATCACGTCCAATTACAATAGGTGCGTTGAGCCTGCCGTCACGAACCATCTGATTGAAGAGCAAACCTGCGCGGTCGCGCTCGCGATACCCCAGCCAGCAGATGCGTGCAGGTAGTCCTTGAAAAGACACCTGGGTCGATGCAAAGCTCAACCATTCGTGCAGACGCTTGTCTTCCGGGAAGAGATCGAGCAGCGCCTGATCGGTCTTCGCGATATCCGAGGCGTCTCCGGAGAGAGCGACCCATCGGAATGGGCCGCGTCCTTCGCAGAAGGAGTCCCGGATAAACGCCGGGACGAAGCCTGGATAGGAGAAGGCATCCGTTACACCCGCAAGCTTCGCCTGCGTGCGCAGGTTGTTGCCATAGTCGAAAGCCACTGCACCTCGCCGTTTCATATCGAGAATGGCCTGTACGTGTTGTGCAATGGAGGCTTGCACACGCTCTGCATAAATTTGTGGCTCTTGGAAGCGCAAGATATTTAGATCTTCGTCGGCACTAGCCACGGGAAGATAGCCCCACATGGGATCGTGAGAGCTGGTCTGGTCTGTAACAAGATCAGGAGTGAATCCGAGCTGCACCATCTTCGGCAGCAGCTCCGCTGCATTGCCCAAAAGCCCGATCGAGGCAGCCTCTCTTCTCTTCTTTGCCTCCTGAGCCAGGCTAATCGCTTCGTCCAAGGAACGCGTGGCTCGATCCAGATAACGCGTCTTGATACGACGTTGAATGCGTGTTGGGTCAATTTCAATGCAGATGCTCACGCCACCGGCAAGCTTCACTGCAAGCGGCTGTGCTCCTCCCATGCCGCCAAGTCCGGCAGTAACGGTTATTGTGCCTGCGAGGGTGTCGTTGAAGTGGCGCTTCGCGGCCCCACGAAATGTCTCGTATGTGCCTTGTAGAATGCCTTGTGTTCCGATGTAGATCCAGGAGCCTGCTGTCATCTGGCCGTACATCATCAGGCCCGCGGCATCGAGACGATCGAACTCCTCCCAATTTGCCCAGCGAGGAACGAGGTTCGAGTTGGCGATGAGTACGCGGGGAGCCATACGATGGGTCTCAAGCACGGCGACGGCCTTGCCGGACTGCACCAGGAGCGTCTGGTTATTCTCCAGCCGGTCGAGAGTCTCGATAATCTTGTGGTAGCACTCCCAGTTGCGTGCCGCTTTACCCCGTCCACCGTAGACGATTAGCTCTTCAGGCTTCTCTGCAACCTCCGAATCGAGGTTGTTCATCAGCATACGTTTGGCTGCTTCCTGGATCCAGCCCTTTGCCGTTCTGGTGTTCCCTCGTGATGCACGGATCGGAGAATAACCTTGTGTCATCAGACGGCCGCCTCCCTTTCGACATTCTCTAAAATGATGTTCTCCAAGCCAGCATCCTCCAGGAAATTCGCTGCTTCTTCCATCCATACGGAGAGCACACAGTCTTCCTGCCATGCCGGAATACGAGCTCGGAAACGGTTACGAGCCTCTTCCAGTGGCGATGTAGAACAATCTCCACGAAGATCCAACGCACGCGTAGCGGCCAGCAGTTCGATTGCAATCACCATTCTGGCAAGGGCAACCGCTTGATCCAGTTTCAGGGCAGAAGTCATACCCATACTGACGAAATCTTCTTGATTTCCGCTGGTAGGGATGGACCCGGTGGACGCAGGTGAAGCAAGTACACGCAACTCCGCGACAAGTGCGGCGGCAGTTACTTGAGCCATCATCAGCCCTGACTCAATGCCAGGACTCGATGCCAGGAACGCGGGAAGGCCCTCGTTCAAACTGGGGTTGAGAAGACGTTCCGTTCGACGCTCCGAAATGCCTGCAAGCTGGCAAAGGGCAATCGCCAAGAAATCTAGAGCCAGCGCCAATGGAGCACCATGGAAGTTTCCTCCAGAGATGATGGCTCCGTCGAAGACCAGCGGATTATCCGTCGCGCTGTTGAGTTCAATCTCGAAGATGCTGCGCGCATGTGCCAGCGTATCCCAGACAGCGCCATGCACCTGTGGAATGCAACGCAGGCAGTATGCATCCTGGATTCGGCTGCCCTCGCCATGAGTCCTGGGGATCAAACTTCCGCGGAGAAGATCCCTAAGGTTGGCCGCGCTTAGCCGTTGCCCAACATGGGGCCGTGCTGCATGAAGACGCGGGTCGAAGGCAGCAGCCGTGCCTCGAAGAGCCTCGATGCTGAGAGCTGCCGTGGTTTGCGCAGCGTAGAACAGCTCTTCGAGCTCATGAAGGCGCAGGCATCCCAGCGAGAGCATCGCCTGAGTACCGTTCAACAAGGAAATACCTTCTTTGCCCTGCAAAGCCAACGGCATCAAGCCCGCACGCCTGAGGCATACGGCAGCGGGCAGTATCTTGCCGTCGTACTCGGCCTTCCCCTCGCCAATGAGGATAAGAGCCATGTGCGCCAGAGGAGCAAGATCTCCGCTTGCTCCAACGCTTCCTCGCGAAGGAATGATCGGAGTGATCCCGTGGTTCAGCAGATCGCATATTCGTTCCGCAACGACGGGGCGGATACCGGAGTAACCTTTCGCCAGGACATTCGCACGGATCAGCATCATCCCTCGAACGACGGAGGCATCCAGCGGCGAACCCACTCCACAGCAGTGCGAACGTATCAGATTCACTTGCATGGCTTCGATTTCAGCTTCTTCCAGACGGATGTTTGCAAGTAAACCGACTCCCGTGTTCAGGGCATATACCGGCTTTGATCCAGCCATCGCGTCATCCACCTGGCTACGCGAACGATTCATGCGCCCCAACGCTAAAGGAGCGACTCGTACCAACTCCGACCTTTTTGCCACGGCAACAACATCTTCGAGCCTGAGACTTGCACCATCCAGATCGACCATGACGCTAATGCTATGGAAATAACGCCCACCAGAGAATGCAGTTTCCATTGAAATTTTGCCTATAAGCCATTGCTTCAATGGTTCTTGTATGGATAGACCATTGATACATCGGCAATCTGTGCCATTTCAGATGTGACCTTTGGCTAAATTTGTTTCATACTTCAAGTCAGGTAAACCGCATGACGCTTGCATACGGAATTGATCTTCTCGATAAGAAAATATTGAAAGAGCTCGCCCTTGATGCTCGCCTCCCATTTGCAGAGTTGGGACGCAGAGTTGGACTGTCACCCTCGGCCACCGCGGAACGTGTCCGTCAGTTGGAGAGCCTCAAGGTTATCCGCGGATACCGGGCTGAGATCAATCTCGAGGCCCTCGGATACTCCATTACGGCGTTTGTGCGGCTTACCTGTGATGGCGGCCGATATCGGCCTTTCCTAAAATTTCTTCCAACCCTCGAACCTGTTCAGGAGTGTCATCACCTGACCGGTGGCGACGCCTTTCTGCTAAAGGTAGTGCTCTCCTCGGTCGCACAACTCGAAGATCTTATCGAAAGGCTGCTGCCCTATGGAAGCCCTACAACAAGCATGGTGCTATCTACCCCTCTTGAGAGGAAACAGGTTGTAGGTCTCTTGAATAGTTTGTAGGTGTCTGATGCATGTACATTCTGCGGTCGGAATTGGAGGGAATTACCTGAAAGTGTCCATGAAGGTAATCTTTAAAATTGCAGTTCTGGGGTGGATCGCGCATGCGGTAACCGCTCTGGGAGTGGGTTTTGCGCCTCGTCCTCGCCTTGCCGAAGAACTGCCAGAGCCGATGCGCTTTCAGGTTTCGGTAGCGACGGTTCAGACTCCTCAGGAGCAGGCAATCCTACAGATATTGTTAGAAGAGAGTGAGCGGCGCGGCAGAGTTGACTGGGCTGTGCGACCGGGTACGGTCATTTCGAAGGATAGCAAAGAGGGGATGATCGTCCTGGCGCAGCGAGGCCAAGTTGAGGGGCTGCTGCCAAATGAGCTTGTCGGCACCTGGCATACGTGTTTAGCGCAGTTGCACCCAACGGACACTGCGGAGGGTTTTTCGATTGTCACGCTTCCCTGGCATGGCAGAGCCATCCATGTCATTGCAGGCAACGACGTACGAGGTGAGCTGTTTGGTGTTGGATGGCTACTGCGGCATATGAGCTTTGCCGGTGGGTCGGTACAGCTTCCGACGACGATTAAGATCTTTAGTGCGCCGGATAAGCAGATTCGTGGACACCAGATCGGCTACCGGATGAAGAACAACACCTACGACGCCTGGAATCTCACGCAGTTCGAGCAGCAGATTCGAGACTTGGCAATCTTCGGGGCAAATACGGTACAGCTCATCGCGCCGATCTCGGATGATGAGCCGGTGAGCCCGTTGATGCCAGCGCCACCACTTGAGACCTTCCTGGGTATTTCGCAGTTGCTTGCAAAGTATGGGTTGGACTGCGACTTGTATTACCCGGAGATGCGTAAGAACTACAGCGATCCCGCCCAGACCGAGGCAGAGTTGAAGGACTTCGAAGCGCTGATCAAGGCCATGCCAAGAGCCGATGCACTGTATGTGCCTGGCGGAGATCCTGGACATACGACTCCGGAGATCCTGTTTCCTCTGCTGGAAAAAGAAGCGGCAATTATAAGGAAGTATCACCCTGGGGCTACTGTCTGGGTGTCGGCGCAAGGTTTTGATGCGGCGGAGTATGAGCAGTTTTATGCGTTGCTGGCAAAACGGCCTGAGTGGTTGACCGGCGTATTCTTTGGGCCACAGTCGCGAGACAGCATGGAGACGCAACGGAGGCGCATCCCTCGGCAATATGCGTTGCAGTTTTATCCGGATATTGGACACACGATGCATGCGCAGTTTCCTGTGCCTCAATGGGACCCGGTGTTTGCGTTGACGGAGGGGCGAGAGCCGATCTGTCCGCGACCTCTAGGCTTCGCACACATTTACCAACACTTTGAAGGACTCCATAGCGGTTTCATCACATACTCGGAAGGCGTGAACGACGACGTCAACAAGATACTTTGGACGGAGTTGGGCTGGTCTTCCCAGACTCCGGCCAAAACCATACTAGGCGAGTATGCGCGATGGTTTCTGCATCGAGAAGGCATGCAGGAGGCTCAGGCTGTTCAGGCGATCCTTGGGTTGGAGGCGAACTGGCAGGGGCCGCTTCAGACGAACCGGGAGATTCCGCGGACATCCGCGTTGCTTGAGGACCTTGAGAGACATTCCACGCTGGAGCAGATCAGAGGAAACTGGCGCTGGGAATCACTGCTTTATCGCGGCTACTACGATGCTTATGTGCAGAGGAAGTTTGCGCGGGAGCAGCAGGTGCAAGATGCTGCATTGGCCGCACTTCGCGGTGAAGGGACGAGTCGTGCATTGGTAGGGGAAGCGAAACGTACGCTGTCTGTAAGCATCGTTTCGACGGAGGAGCAGAGGTTGCATGACCGACTCTTTGGGTTGGCAGGTGATCTGTTCCGGGATGGTGGCCTCCAGCTCAGTGTGAAGCTGTATGGTGCTTCTAACTGGGAACGCGGAGCCAATCTTGATCGTGTGGACACTCCACTGAACGACCGCGTCTGGATGCAACAAACAATGGACAAGGCTCTCACAGAGCCGACGGAGAGCGAACGGTTGCAAGCGTTGAAGACGATCGTGGACTGGCAGCATCCAGTGCCGGGCGCGATCTACGACGATCTCGGAAGCTCGGCTGCTGAGCCGCACCTGGTAGGTGGTTTGGGGTGGTCGCAGGACCCGGAGATGTATGCTACGGCGATCGATGGGATTGCAGATCGAACACTTGCGGATGGATGGAGACTTTCCTGGTTGAGCTATGCGGAAGCACTCTATGAGCAGCCACTTGAGATGCAATATACAGACCTGAATTCTACGCTACAGTACCGCCTGCGGGTCACTTATGCGGGCGAGGACTATGCTGTACCACTTACGCTTACGGCGGCCAACGGAGTGGAGATCCATCCGGCGCGTCTGCGAAGATCGAACCCTGAGGTGGTAGAGTTTGCTGTACCGCATGGAGCGATTATGGACGGGACACTGCGTCTGCGCTGGACACGGCCGGCAGGCATTGGCGGAGGAGGCAGAGGCCGCCAGATTGCGGAGGTCTGGCTAATTCCGCAACCGCCATCGAAGCACTGATCGTGCTCATTTGTGACCGTCTCGGCATATCGTGTTTACCGCACGACTGAAGCGATACCTTCCCAAAAGGGCAGCTCTCCATTTAGCTCTAAACAGCTTTTAGAGACTTCTTATGATTCCCCCCCCCCCCAGGCTGGCAATCATAAGCCTCTTATTTACAATAACTTAGCGAATTAACCTCTAGCCAAATATAAGATTCTAAATGGGTTAGATATCAAATATAAGATTCTATTGGACTTAACGGCGCTCTGCGAGATGCCGTTAAGTTAGACGATGAAATGTTCTGTATTTCCAGTATAGCGGATTGGGTGGGGGTAGTATGCCACGCGAATGTGCTGGATTGGAGCGGGTTTTGTGATGGGTGGGGCTTGACAGGTTTTTGAACATTATCTCTTAGCTTTGCGCTTTACCGTCTCAGCAAGGATTCGCACACCGCTGGTGGACTCCCGCACCATCAATTCCGGCTCAAACACGACTGTCTCTGGGTAGGCTTCCAGTGGATTTTGTATCCGCTTCAACAGAAGCTGCGCAGCCGTCTCTCCCATGCGGCGCAATGGCTGCCGAATGGTAGTCAGGCTGGGCGTTTGATACATAGCGCTGGCGATATCGTCGAATCCAATGACGGAGATATCGTTCGGGCAGGAGAGCCCCGCATCAGTGATAGCGCGAATGGCGCCAACAGCAGCAATATCGTTGAAACAGAAGATCGCGGTGAAATCGCGGGTCTTGGCGAGCAGATCGCGGACCACAGGATAGCCAAGCTCCGGCGACCAGGAGTTCGCTTCGAGAAAGACACATAGCTCTGGGAACACTGTGATGCCGATCTTTTTGGCTATCTGTTGAATGCCCTCCCAGCGATACTCGGAGTCCAGAGCGTGACGCTGTCCTTTCATAAACGCTATGCGGCGGTGCCCCAGATCATAGAGATGCTTCAATGCCAGAGCTGCCGAACGATCGTGGTCCAGCATGACATTGGTGACGTTCTGCATCTTCCTATGCCCGGATATGGCAACTACTGGCACACGTACCTGCTCGTTCAACGATGTGTTTACCAGGATGAAGCCGTCTACCGAGCGTTCGGATAACAAACGCGGGTATTCGTCGATCAGGTCGGATTTGCCCTGATGGCTGACGACGAAATGCAGATATCCAGCATGCATCAGGTACTCTTCCACGCCATTCATCACCATGGTGAAGTAGCCTTCGCTAAACTCCGGCACAATCACGCCGATCGTAAAGGTTTGCCGGGTACGCAGGGAGCGGGCAATGGTGTTGGGACGGTAGTTGAACTTTTTTGCGGCTGCCAGCACACGCTCGCGTGTGGCCGGCGCAATTGATTTGGCCCCAGGAGCGTTATTCATGACCAGCGATATGGTTGCGGGCGAGAGATCTAGGTACTCCCCCAGCACCTTCAGACTTACCGGTCTTCCGTCGTCAGATCGAACAGTTTTTTTCGTCATCGAGTTAGAGTCAGTTGTACCACTCTGGAGATGGTAACGGCATAGGATAGTCAGACCGCTAGACGATACCTCTCTGCTGGCCACATAAAGGAGAGACTCAGGGCATCTCCTCCGCCATCTTTTTTCAGATCACACCAAGATGCCAAGAATGAGTCTTAAGTGCGATACTCGCCGTGCTCGCTTTTCAAGGAAGAGCGCGGAAGAGGAATTGCATGCCAGAACTCATCTATCAGTCTGGATTTGGAAATGAATTTGCTACAGAGGCTCAGCCCGGCGCGCTTCCGGTCGGACAAAATGCACCTCAGAGGAACGCTTACGGTCTCTATGCAGAGCAGGTGAGCGGATCGGCTTTCACCGCGCCGCGAGGGTTGAATCGACGTACGTGGATGTATCGCATTCGTCCTTCCGTCGTGCACGAGCCGTATCAGCCGTTTGCGACGCAGACTCTTTTGCGCAGCGGTCTGTTCGAAGAGCTCCCAACGCCACCGAATCAGATGCGGTGGAACCCTCCCGACTTCCCTTCTGCGACTGATTTTGTCGAAGGCATAACCACCCTTGGCGGCAACGGCGATCCCGCAAACCAGGATGGCGTCGGCATTCACCTCTATACCGCAACCTCCTCCATGAGCGCCCGCTTCTTTTATAACGCCGATGGCGAGATGTTGATTCTTCCTCAACAGGGCGGGCTACGCTTCGTGACCGAATGCGGCATCCTTGAAGTAAAGCCCGGAGAACTCATCGTCATCCCTCGCGGCATCAAGTTTCGCGTCGATCTTCTGGATGAAAAAGCACGAGGTTATATCTGCGAGAACTACGGTCAGCCTTTTCGGCTTCCGGAGCTTGGGCCAATCGGAGCAAATGGCCTCGCAAACTCCAGAGATTTCCTTACCCCTGTAGCCGCTTTCGAGGATGGGGAAGGAGAGTGCGAGGTCGTCTCCAAGTTTCTTGGCAGGCTCTGGTCCGCGAAGTTCAATCACTCTCCGATTGACGTCGTCGCGTGGCACGGCAACTATGCCCCTTACAAATACGACATGGCGCGCTTCAACTGCATCAACACAGTCAGCTTCGACCATCCCGATCCATCCATCTTCACCGTACTCACTGCACCATCACATCTTCACGGCATCGCCAATGTCGACTTTGTCATATTTCCTCCGCGCTGGCTTGTTGCAGAGCACACTTTCCGTCCCCCCTGGTTTCACCGCAACATGATGAACGAGTTCATGGGCCTGATCTACGGAGAGTATGACGCCAAAGCAGAGGGCTTCCTGCCCGGTGGTGCAAGCCTGCACAACTGCATGTCCGGTCATGGACCAGATGCAGAAACCTTTGCACGTGCGAGTGCAGCAGATTTGAAACCGCAGCACATCAAGGACTCGCTTGCGTTCATGTTCGAGACACGCATGGTTGTGCGCCCGACACGCTTCGCGCTCGAAACGAAGATCCTACAGCACGAGTATTACGAATGCTGGCAAGGTTTGAAGCGCCTCTATCCCGGTGTGGAGGCGGATAAGAGATGACCGCGGCTCAAGCGCTTCTCTGCCACTGTATCGACTACGCCGGTCTTTTTCCTCCGGCGAATCTCGACATGCACACAACTATCCGCGAGTACTGCCGATACCATGAGGGCCCGCACGCATGGGCTCTTGGGAGGCTGATCCTTCCTGTCAGCAGTCTTACAGAATTTTGCGCTTCTTCGCCTTCGAGCGCGACTGAATGGCCTCTGAGTCTGCTTGTTGGTCCTGAGTGGGAGAACGATCTCCGCATGGCTGAGCGTCTTGGGCTGTCTCTCGATGTCGTCGAGTTCAGACCAACGCAGATTAGGGAGATCGCTGCCATCCGCAGTCGCCTGCCTGTAGGCAAAATTTACTTTGAGGTGCCGAGCGGTACAGACCCTGCCGAGTATGTTGCGGCGATTGCTGATGCTGGGGGTTACGCGAAGATAAGGACCGGCGGTGTCACACAACATGCGATTCCGTCGGTTCACGAGGTTGCCCATTTTCTCTCATATTGCGTCACACGGCACGTTCCCTTCAAGGCTACGGCCGGTCTCCATCACGCTCTCCGTGGTATTCATCCACTGACTTACGCACCCGACAGCGAAAGAGCGTTGATGTACGGATTCATCAATGTGATTCTTGCCACGTCGATGCTTTCGCTCGGCGGAGATATCGGTGTGGCAAGCGCTCTGCTTGAGGACAGCTTACCTACTAGCTTTTCATTCGATGGCGAATGTGCGCGCTGGCGTGATCAGCGTTTCGCCATGTACGAACTCGTACATGTCCGCGAAAACATTATGATGGGTTTCGGTTCATGCTCATTCACCGAGCCGCTCGACGAGATGAAACAATTGAGGTGGTTGTGACAGTAACTGCGCTCGAAGAATACTGGACATGGAAAAGTTGGGTTGCCTCTGCAAATGAACCCGAATGCGACTTCCCTCTTCAGAACCTACCCTTCTGTGTATTGCAGATGCAAGATGGTGAATCGCACCTAGGCGTCGGTATCGGTGACTTCATCTTTGATCTCCACCTGGCCGCCGGTAACGGACTTCTCGATGCGCTAGACAGCGCGCTACGCCATGCCTGCACTGCGCCGTATCTGAATCCACTCATGCAGTGTGGCAATGGAGCTGTTTCGCAACTTCGGCGCGCAGTGATGCTTCTCATGACAGAGGGAACGGATGCAACCCAGATAAAAATCCTTGAAAAGCTCCTCATTCCAAGAGAGGGCGCGGTCCTTCGCAAGCCTGTTCAAGTCGGTAACTACACGGACTTCTATGCCTCTATCGATCACGCCACCAATGTTGGCCGCCTCTTTCGACCCGATCAACCTCTGCTCCCCAACTATAAGTTCGTCCCTATCGGCTATCACGGCCGAGCCTCGTCGCTCATCCTCAGCGGAACACCTGTGTCCAGGCCGCACGGCCAGACCAAGCCGCCATCCGCCGATCTTCCCACATTTGGCGCGACCAAACAGCTCGACTACGAACTGGAGGTCGGCGTTTATGTCGGCACCGGCAATTCACTCGGTCATTCGATCTCTATCGAAAGTGCTGAGGAGCATATCTTCGGCATCTCGCTTGTAAACGACTGGTCAGCTCGTGATATTCAGGCATGGGAGTACCAGCCGCTGGGCCCGTTTCTCGGCAAGAGCTTTGCTACCAGCATCTCTCCCTGGGTAGTCACCATGGACGCGCTCGCTCCATTCCGCGTTCCGCTCGCGCCACGTCCATCCGGAGATCCCGCCCCGCTTCCATATCTAAGTTCACCGGCTGGGGCAGCGGCTGCCATTGACCTCAAGCTCGAAGTCCATCTATCGACGCAGGCGATGCGAGACTCGGCACAACTGCCTGTGCAGCTCAGCTCGGGCAATCTGCGAAGTCTCTACTGGAGCTTTGCGCAGATGCTTGCACACCATACTAGTAACGGCTGTAACCTGCTTTCCGGCGATCTCATCGCTAGTGGCACCCTCTCTGGTCCCGAGGAAGGATCACAAGGCTCGCTGCTTGAAATCTCTCATCGCGGCACCACTCCGTTCAAGCTTGCAAACGGAGAAATACGCAGCTTCCTTCAAGATGGTGACGAGGTCATCCTTCGCGGCTTCTGCGAGCTGCCCGGTCTCCCTCGCATCGGTCTCGGAGAGTGTCGCGGCATCATCGCACCACCTATCGCACACACGCACGAGTGATCTAACCAAATGCTCGCAAACACGATTTGACATCAGTTACAAACGAGGCGGATGCTTGCTCATGCGATAGCTGGCGGAGGGGTAATCAACGCCATAGGACAGGAGATAAGCATCATGGCAACAATCCCACAGGTCGAGCAGCAAACCGTGAAGGATTTCCTTCCGCTCAAAGGGACAGATCACATCGAGTTCTTCGTGGGAAACGCTCGACAGTCAGCCTATTTTTATCGCATGGCCTTCGGCATGTCGCTGATCGCCTATGCTGGCCCCGAGACGGGACAACGCGATCGCGCCTCTTACGTTCTACAGCAAGGCAAGATCCGCTTCGTTCTAACCACTGCTCTCCGTTCCGACTCCGAGGCTGCCCAGCACGTGCACAAACATGGAGATGGCGTTCGTTCCATCGCACTCTGGGTCGACGATGCGCGCAGCGCGTGGCTAGAAACAACCAGCCGCGGTGCCCGTTCCGTACAGGAACCCACCGAGTTCAGCGATGATGAGGGTCGAGTCGTCACTGCCAGTATCGCCGCATACGGCGATACCTTACATACTTTTGTGGAGCGCAAAGACTACACCGGCGTCTTCTTCCCCGGATATCAAGCTGTGTCTACAGACCCGATTGCTCGTCCGGTCGGCCTTCTTCACGTCGATCACATCGTCGGTAATGTTGGCTGGAATGCCATGAACGAGTGGGTCAACTTTTATGCACACGTCATGGGCTTCTCTCTCTATCAGCACTTCGACGATAACGACATCTCGACCGAGTATTCCGCGCTTATGTCCAAGGTTATGGCCAATGGCAACGGTTACGTCAAATTCCCCATCAACGAGCCCGCCAAAGGTCGCCGCAAATCGCAGATCGAAGAGTACCTCGAGTTCTACGGAGGCCCGGGCGTCCAACACATGGCGCTCGCCACGAAGGATATCCTCGCAACCGTCTCGCAGATGCAGCAGCAGGGCGTCAGTTTCCTCACCATTCCGCATAGTTACTACACCGATCTCCAGAGTCGCATCGGAACGATCGACGAGCCGATCGAAGAACTCGAACGGCTCGGCATCCTGGTCGATCGTGACGACGAAGGCTACATGTTGCAGATCTTTACCCGCCCTGTGGAAGATCGCCCGACAGTCTTTTACGAAATTATTCAACGTAAAGGCAGCCGCAGCTTCGGCAAGGGCAACTTCAAGGCTCTGTTCGAAGCGATCGAACGTGAGCAGGCCTCGCGCGGCAACCTTTAGCGAGGTTGAGTCAGGCGAGACAGACTCTGGTGCAAATCTATTGAAGGCGAAGTTTCCAGCGTGAAGCTCCTAGTTACAGTTGCGAGATTGCGGCAGACTTCAACCGACCTCTCTTTTATGCACTTGCAGGTGCCAGAATATTTCGAAAGACTGCCACATGGCATTGCAGATTTTTCAGGAACGATAAAGGGAGCATCCCATCGAACGGACTGTCCATAATCTTCCGTTGAATCGGAGATCGGTTATTGACAGCGGTGCGACTTCTATACGCCAGAAAGAATGGGCTGGGGCTTGTAAGCCACAAAGAATCGCCGCCCGGATTACTACGGGATGCGTCACCGCAACTGTATGCCCAGCGTCAGTTTGCTTCTTCATCCAAATTCCAACTCGAGCGATCAGTTGCACAAACGACTCGCCGCCATGCGGAGCTGCGTCCTCATCTGTGAGCCATGCCGCCAATCCTTCCGGATCATTAGCCTGTATCTCGTCAATCCCCTTACCGCTCCACGTCCCATAGTTGACGTCAGCTAGTTCCATCGACAAAGAAGGCTTCAGTCCCAACGCCTTCGCTGTCTGTTGAGCCCGCTGCTCAGGAGCAGACCAGACGTGCTGAAGCCGGGGTATCGCCCATCCGGTCGCCGCGATTTTTCCCAATTCACCATCTAATACGGGCTCGTCCAGCGGAAATGATGCACGTCGCGACGCAAGAGTCGCCGCATGGCTTATAAGCGTGATTCGTGCTGGCAAAGCGGGTAGTTCCAAGGTTTCACCGCAGATAGATTACCATCGGTGACCCGATTGTCTTGACACTGCCATCGACGTTCACTACGCTCAGGATTAGTTAGACATCTTCACGATTTCTCATCAAGATGTCTCATTCCAGGAGGCTCCAATATGGCTCAGTCCGCTACGGGCTCGATATTTCAACCAGTCGCCATTCCTGTCGTCTCGTTGAGAGAACTAATGCCCTGGGCTTTGTTCGGTGGGCTGCTAATGCTGCTTCTGATCTATTTTGTCGGTGCCGAACAGGGAGCAACTTCTCTCGTTCACGGTCGGGTCATTCACGAATTTGTACACGACGGACGCCATTTACTCGGCTTCCCCTGTCACTAGACCGTCCCTATGGTTCGTACTCTTCTTCTTCGTGGGATGTTTGTAGGTCTTGTGACCGGCCTGCTGGTCTTTGCGTTCGCTCGATGGGTTGGCGAGCCCCAGGTCGATCAATCGATTGCCTTTGAAGCCGGCATGGCCCAAGCCAAGGGCGAGCCTGCTGAGCCGGAGATGGTTAGTCGCAGGATTCAGAAGGGACTCGGCTTACTCACTGGCGCTGTTGTTTACAGCACGGCACTCGGCGGTATCTTCGGGCTGGTCTTTGCCTATGTGCGCGGCCGCATTAGCTTTGCAAGACCAAGAATTCTCGCCGCGCTCATAGCAGGCTTCGGCTTTATCGCGATCGTTCTGGCTCCTTCTCTTAAATACCCTGCGAATCCTCCATCCGTTGGGAATCCGGAGACGATTGGCGTCCGCACTGGTGCCTACTTTCTGCTGATCGCAATCTCTTTGACGGCAATGATTCTTACCATCAAGATGGGGCGCCGGTTGAGTAAATCTTTAGGCGTTTGGAATGCCTCGCTCCTCTCGGGCATTTTATTTACGGCTCTTGTCGGTGTGAGTGCTTATTTCCTGCCGGTCGTTGACGAGGTTCCCGCAGGTTTTCCAGCATCCCTACTTTGGAAATTCCGTATCGCTTCATGGGAGACACAGGTTGTATTGTGGTCCTTGCTGGGACTGCTTTTTGGGTGGCTAACTGAACGAAAAGAAGATGTTATAGAACTGCGAAAGCAGAATCGCGAATCCCCAGAGCGTATGCGGTATTCCTGATAAAGATTTAGTGCTGCGTGGTACTGTTGGTAGTAACCCATGGTGCCCATAGGGGGCTTAAAAGGGAAGTCCGGAGAAAAACCGGCGCGGTCCCGCCACTGTAAACAAAGATGAGCCGCTAGCAGCTCCACTCGGTGTGTTTGCCGGGGAAGGATAGCGGCCGACACGCAAGTGCCGTCTTTAAGCCAGGAGACCTGCCAAGGGTTGAAACTGCAACTTTCTGCGGAGAACAGAAACTTTGCGCCTGAGTCTTGGCTCCTTTAGTGATAATTCGCACGCTTCCAGGTTCGACAAAGCCGGACATTCATCGTCACGCCCCACGGCTAAACCCCCATTCTCCGCAATAACACGACGCAGATTTGCCCTGGGCATAGTGTTTACTGCTATGGCATCGCGGCTATCTGCTCAGAAGAGGCCGCATCGTATCGTCTCCACAGCTCCCAGCATCACCGAGACGCTCTTCGCACTCGGTCTGGGAGATCAGGTTGTGGGAGTTTCGCGATTCTGTAACTTCCCTCTCTCTGTCCAGAAGCTTCCCAAGGTTGGGACCTATCTGACTCCGGATGCCGAAGCGATCGCTCGGTTGGCTCCTGACCTCGTCGTCCTACAGCGGACCTCCAGTGAACTGACCGGACGTTTACAGGTCCTACAGATTCCCTTCATTCAAGTTCCGCATGGCACCCTTAGTGATGTATTTACCGCCATCGAATTAATCGCGAAGGCAGCTGCTATAGCTGAGCGAGCCCCGATTTTGATCAATCGTATCAAGAGCGATCTTGCTGCAATTCAGGCAAAGGCGAAAGGTTTTTCATCGCCCCGTGTCCTCGTCGTTATCGATCGTCGGCCAGGGATGCTCACCGACTTTACTGCGGTCGGCCCCGGCAACTATCTGGAACAGTTATTGGAGATCGCAGGTGGCACGAATGTATTGGCAAAGGCAGGGCTCCCTCAATATCCTCGCATCTCACTTGAAACAGTGTTCCAGAGCGATCCGGATGTGATTGTAGATCTGAGCGGCGAGCAGGAATCCGAGGCAGACCGACAGGCGTCAAGCTCGCGGACGCTGGCCCTCTGGGGGCAGAATACCCAACTCGCCGCCGTGCGCAAAGGACATGTCTTCGTTGGCACATCGAACGCACTCCTGGTGCCAGGACCTCGGGCTCCAGAAGCCGCCCAGAGGCTCTTCGATTATCTTCACGGGGGCAATTTTAGAGGAAGTGCACGTTGAGCAGCTTGCTTGAGATTGTGAACTTAGGACTCTCCTACGGGAAGCGTGCGGTGCTTCGCTCCATCACCTTCAGCGCACAGCCGGGCGAATTTCTTGGACTCGTCGGCGTCAATGGTGCGGGTAAGAGTACGCTACTGGACATTGTCGCCGGCTTCCGCAGATCTTCCTCTGGATCGGTCGTCATCGCCGGTCGCGATCAGAGAGCATGGAATCTGCGGCAGATGTGTCAGCGGGTAAGTCACCTACCGCAAACGGTTCACGCTGATCTTCCCTATATGGCTGAGCAGTTGGTTGCAATGGGACGGTATCCCCACACTGACCGCTGGTTTGAGTCGGACGAAGATCACATGTTCATTCGAAAAGCGATGGAGCGCACCCATTGCTGGGAATACCGTCATCGCAACTTCAGATCGTTGAGTGGAGGAGAGCGACAGCGCGTTCTTCTGGCAGCGTGCCTCGCTCAAAACGCGTCCATTCTTCTGCTCGATGAACCATCCACCTTTCTCGATATTGAGCAGCAACTGCACTGCTTCAACGTGTTGCGGGAAGAAGCTCAAACCGGCAAGCTTTGTATCGCCGCAACGCACGATCTCAATCTTGCGCTGACGCATTGCACACGTCTCATCGTGCTGGCGGACGGAGTCATAGCACACGATATCTCGGCGTCTAAAGCGCATGAGAACAACGACTGGTTGCCTATCTTCTCTTCCCGCCTAAAGATAGGCAATACCCCTGCCGGAGCCCCATGGATCTGGTATCAATGACGCCATACGCGCACGTCACATCTGCTGCACGCAGAAGCCTCGTATTGCCGATCGGCGCTTTCATCGCCGCCGCCATCCTGTTGCCCTGGGTTGGCCCGGGACCTATCAGTGTGTCACGAGTACTCCATCACCAAGCGCCTGACTACGCAATTCTGATCCAACTACGGATTACCCGGACACTGCTTGCGCTCGTTGCTGGAGGCGCTCTCTCCCTTGCAGGTTCGCTGTTCCAAGCGATGCTGCGTGACGCGCTCGCAACGCCTTATACGCTGGGCATCTCTGCGGGTGCGTCGCTTGGAGCTGTTGCCGCCATAGCTGCCGGATGGCAAATGATGTGGGGCATCCCAGCAACCTGGGTTGGAGCTTTGGCAGGTGCTTTCGCAGTTCTTACCCTAGTGATCGGCGGGTTTTCCAAGCGGGGTCAGATTTCAGCTTTCAGCCTCCTGTTGACCGGCATCGCGATCAACAGCGTCTGCATGGCTTGCATCATTATCCTCGGCGGGTTTGCCGGGATGTCGAGAACCTTTTCTATTGCCCGATGGCTTATCGGAAGTGTCGACTCTACAAGTTACACATCGCTCAGCGTGCTTAGTATCGTCGTGCTTGGTCTTGCAGCATTGATCATGACCCAGGCACGGAGTTGGAATCTGCTTGCGGTGGGTGAGCAATGGGCCGCTTCGCGTGGTGTACGCGTTCCAACCCTGCTGAGGACCGGCTATATTGCAGGATCAATTCTGGTTGCTGGTGCCATTGCCTTGACTGGCCCTATTGGTTTCGTGGGCTTGATCGTGCCGCATCTTGTACGCTCTCGAATCAGTCCGGATCATCGCATTCTGCTTCCTAGCGTGTTCTTTTTCGGAGGCGCGCTGCTGGCGCTTTGTGATTCCGTGGGCAGGATTGTCATGCGTCCCGCGGAGATTCCGGCCGGTGCTGTACTAGCTCTCATCGGTGGTCCCTACCTAGTCTGGACAATCCGTCAAAGAAGATCTTCGGAGGAGATATAGTCATGTCGACGTCGCACCGCCAACGTGTCATCCGTGCCGATGGACGTGCCTTCACTATCGTTCAGCATCGTGCTCACCTGACTTACTGTTACACCGGCTGCTGTTGTGGGATTACCGAGCGCGGCTACGCTGCGGTTCCAGTCGATGTCTACAAAGAGGAATGGCTCAAGCGCAAAATTCGCAATGACGTCCATCTGACGAAGGGAGGATGCCTTGGTCCATGTGCCCTGGCAAACGTTGTCAGCCTGGTCTTCGATGGTAGGAGCATCTGGTTTCACTCAGTCAACAGCGAATGGCAGGTGCGTCAGATATTTGAATACATCGACTCGATGCTCAAGGCCGACCGCTTTGTACAACCACCTGCGGAATTAAGTGAGTATGTTTTCAACTACTATGACTGGGATGTACGACTGCCGGCACCGGCAGATAATTTGATCAGGCTCGAAAAAGTGGAGGTGCGAGGCACCATCATGCTTCTCTCGCATGCAGACACTGACCTGCTGACTTTGATAAAGGCTTCGGAACTACTTCCTGAAGAGCTTCGTGTAGGCGCCTTTTCGCTGAACATGCTACGCAATGAAGATCAGATGAACGCCTTGATCGCTGGAGAGATGGGCAAGGCGAGTGTGATTGTCGTGCGCTGTCACGGACCTCTCAGCTGCATTCCTGGCTTTGATCGCTTGAAAACAGCTTGTCTCGAACGCGGTCAATCGCTTGTATTGGTAAGTGGTTGCGGTGAAAACACTTCGGAGTTTTCGCAGGCTATCAATGTTCCCGGCGACGTGATAGAGACCGCGGCACACTATCTTGCTCTCGGAGGGATGAATAACTTTGCTGAACTATTTCGCTTTCTCTCCGACCGGTTGATGCTCACCGGTTATGGATACGCTTCGCCAATCACAATGCCAGAGCATGGAATCTATCTGCCGGATGTGGATGTTGCCGCCTTCGAAGATTGGGAGCGGCAAGCGGACTCCGCGAAGCCTACGGTGGCCGTTCTCTTCTATAGGGCGCACCGCATGAGCGGCAACACGGGCTTTATCGACGCACTCGCTCAGGCATTAGAAAGCAAGGGCGTCAATGCGCTTTGTATCTTCACATCCAGCCTGAAGTCTAAGGAAGAGGGAAAACCAGCTGCTTTCAAGTTGATCGAGGGAAGAGCCGACGTGCTCATCTCAACGTTGTCGTTCGCGCTTGGTGAAGTAAACACAGGTTCGACCACAGAACCAGGAGAAGTAGCAGACTCCTTAGAACAACTGGGCATCCCGATCCTTCAAGCGATTGCCAGTGGTATGCCGCGAGGAGCATGGGAGGGATCACGCCGCGGGCTCAATGCTCTCGACACTGCCGTCAATGTCGCTATTCCGGAGTTTGATGGCCGGATCATTACGGTGCCGATCTCCTTCAAAGAGCGTGGTGCTTCCGGTGCGGAAAGTCTCTACATCGCTCACGAGGAACGGGTGGTTCGAGTTGCCGGACTTGCAGTTCGGCTTGCGAATCTGAGACGGACCGCCAATCGAGACCGACGCGTTGCCTTCGTATTGACTAACTCCGCGGCAAAGGCTTCGCAAGTCGGGGGAGCCGTCGGACTCGACTCCCCTGCTAGCCTTTTGACAACGCTTCGTGCGATGAGAACGCGGCGCTACACTATCTCTTCCCTGCCCGAGACCTCCGATGATCTAATGCAGAACCTTCTACAGCACGGGACCTATGACGAAAACTATCCACTCATTCCAGAGCAAGCGAAGCGTTTCTCAAGGTCTGCCTATTGCGCACTCTTCTCATCCTTCCCAGAGCGGCCTAACAGGAGAATGCAGGACTTTTGGGGAGAGCCACAGGATCGGGGTCCGAGCATCATGCCGGCAAAGAAGACCGATAAAAAATTGCTGCCGACCATCGGGGGAAAGATCGTCTCGATTGATGCGGAAGAGCCGTGGGGCGATGAGAACGACTACCTCTTTGCAGCTATGGATTTAGGCAACGCCCTTATTGCCCTCCAGCCACCACGCGGGTATGGCATCGATCCCGACGCTATTTATCACACGCCCGATCTGCCTCCGACGCATCACTATGCGGCGTTCTACCGCTGGCTTGGAGCGCCACAAGCCGAGGGTGGCTGGGGTGCGGACGCAATCGTCCACATGGGGAAGCATGGAACGCTGGAGTGGTTGCCCGGTAAAGGGATCGGACTCTCGGGCGAGTGCTACCCCGATCTACTGCTCGGCGATGTGCCGCTTATCTATCCGTTCATCATCAATGATCCAGGCGAAGGTAGTCAGTCTAAACGGCGCGCACATGCTGTCATCGTTGATCACCTTACACCACCGATGACAATCGCCGAGACCTACGGTTCGCTCGCGGAGCTGAACCAACTCGTCAACGAATACTATGCAGTCGAGAAGCTCGATCCCTCCAAGCTCTCGCATCTCCAACAGCAGATATGGGAGCTGGTGGAACGGACAAACCTAAAAGCGGACCTCGATCTGAAGACGATGCTCACGCGCGAGCGAGGCGATCATAGCCATGCATGGGACGACTCTTTGACTCCAGAAGGTATTCCGACCACACTTGCCTCGATGAATGGCAATGAAGTCGCGCATCTTATCGAAGACCTCGATGGTTATCTTTGCGAACTGGGTATGGCGCAGATTCGTAGTGGTCTTCACATCCTTGGGCAGATGCCGCCGCTTCCGGACATGCTTCTTTCACTTACTCGCCTTTCGAATGCTGGAGCACCTAGCCTACAAGCTGGTCTAACAAAAGTATTCGGTTTCGAACTGTCGTTACTGCTCGACAGTCCCGGTGAGCGTCTTGCACAACCGCAAAAGCTTCTCGATCAGAGCTGCCACACTCACTCCGATGTGCTTGAGATTCTTGATCGCGCCGCACTCGATCTCTACACGATGCTCGAAACCTTCGGCTTTCGTCTGGATGTTATAGCAGAGGTCCAACATGCTGTGCTTGGTATGGAATCCAAAGAGCTCGCTGCGGTCCTCACCTTTGCCTGCAAGGAGCTCGTGCCTATGCTTGAACAGTCCAGCGACGAGATCGACCATCTGCTTGATGCATTAGAAGGAAAGTACGTACCAGTTGGACCGGCCGGTGCACCAACGCGCGGCATGGCACACATCCTGCCAACTGGCCGCAACTTCTATGCTGTCGACCCACGTGCACTGCCATCACAAGCAGCTTGGCGTGTTGGACAGCAACTCGCGAGAGAGGCAATCGAACGCTTTCGCAAAGAGGAGAATGAATTCCCTGAGATGATGGGTCTGAGCGTCTGGGGGACTTCGCTGATGCGCACTCATGGTGACGATGTAGCTGAAGCATTCGCATTACTAGGCGTCGAGCCAGTTTGGAATGCGCAGTCGCGACGTCTTGAAGGTGTCTCCATCGTTCCGCTGGAGCAACTCGGGCGTCCGCGGATCGATGTCACACTGCGCATCAGCGGCTTCTTCCGTGATGCCTTCCCTCACCTCATCGAGATGTTCGATCAAGCTGTCTCTCTTGTTGTCGAGCTGGACGAACCGCTCGAGCTCAACTTTCCTCGCAAACACTACCTAGCCGACCTCGAATCTCACAAAGAACTTCCAACGCACGAAGCTGAAGTCCAGGCTCGCTACAGAATCTTCGGCTCGAAGCCTGGCTCGTATGGAGCGGGAATCCTACCGCTGATCGAGACGGGAAGCTGGAAGGGTGATGACGATTTTGCACGCGTCTTTCTCACCTGGGGAGGCTATGCCTATGGCAAGGGCACGGATGGGATCGAAGCGCAGCAGGTCTTCGCCAATCGCCTCAGGTCCATTCAGGTCGCGCTGCACAATCAGGACAACCGCGAGCACGACATCTTTGACTCCGACGATTATTTTCAGTTTCATGGGGGCATGGTCGCGTCCATTCGCGCACTTACCGGCGCGCAGCCCAAAGCCTACTTTGGGGATAGCTCACGCCCTGAATCGGTTCAGGTTCGCGATCTTCGCGAAGAGGCGCTGCGAGTCTATCGTTCTCGTGTCATCAATCCAAAATGGATTGAGAGCATCAAGAGACATGGGTACAAAGGTGGGTTAGAACTTGCAGCAACTGTCGACTATATCTTTGGCTTCGACGCAACGGCCCAGATAGCTCCAGATTTTGTTTATGAGGGCCTCGCTGAACATTATGCTCTGTCGCCGGAGATGCGAGACTTTCTAGGCACGGCAAATCCGTGGGCTTTGAATGCTATTGCCGAACGCCTGCTTGAAGCCGCCAGACGAGAACTTTGGGAGTATCCTGCACCCGAAACTTTGGAGGCTCTACGCAACGTACTATTGGCAAGCGAGACCTTGCTGGAGGCTCGGGGGGAGCGGAGACGGGAGGCTGTTTTATGAAGCATTCGGTTTACCCCTTTTCGGCCATCGTCGGACAAGAGGAGATGAAGCTGGCTCTACTGCTGGCAGCCGTAGACTGGCGCATTAGCGTGCTGCTGCGTGGAGATAAAGGTGCCGGCAAGACAACGGCAGCACGTGGTCTCGCGACTCTTCTACCCCAGCCTGGCACTTTCATCAATCTACCGATTGGAGCGACTGAAGATCGGCTTCTTGGCGGCCTTCATTTAGAGCGCACGCTCAAAGGAGATCCTGCGCTGAAGCCCGGCTTGCTGTCCGAAGCACACGGTGGCGTCCTCTACGTTGACGAGGTCAATCTTCTACCAGCTCATCTTGGCGATAGTCTGCTCGATGCTGCCTCCAGCGGTGTCAACCTGGTCGAACGTGAAGGCTTCAGTGCCTCTCATGCAGCAGAGTTCGTGCTGCTCGGAAGCATGAACCCGGAGGAGGGGACATTGCGACCACAACTGCTCGATCGGTTTGCTCTTGCGGTCGACATTGTCGCGTCCCTCGATCCAATCGAGCGTCAAATCGTCGTCGAACAAAGGATCGCCTTCGAACGCGATCCGATTCGTTTCCATTCCGATTGGTCACAGATGGAGGAGCAATTTCGCAACCAGGTTGTGAGAGCTCGCAAGCTGCTTGCAGACATCGAATGTTCAAAGGATATTCTCGCGCAAATCAGTGCCGCCGTCTGCGAAAAAGGAGTGCGTTCTCTTCGAGCGGACCTTGCCGCAGTTCGTGCATCTATCGCATATGCTGCCCTTGCTGGCGATGCTTCGGTACAACCACACCATGTCGCAGCCATCTTGCCTCTGGTGCTTGCTCATCGCGCTCATGACCGCGGGCGCTCCCCCGCTCCACGTCATCAGCCTCAAACACAGAAGGCCTCATCTGATTCCCCCTCGCAAACTCCTGATGAACCTCTAGATTCAACCAATGGTCTGGAACGAATCTTCGCTCCGAGAGAGGTCGAGACGTTCGCGATTCGAGCGAGCTTTGAAGATACCGTTAAGAGGGGCATCAGTACTTCAGCACAAGCGCTCCAGCCGGGTCCCGTCGTCAGCGCTCGCCGGACTGAAACTCCTGTAGAACTCGATCTACGTGCGACTTTAAATCACGTAGTGTTGGAAACTGGAAGTGCTCAGCCACGAGTGTCGGATCTGCATGAACGCGTCCGCAATCCGTCGTCGGGGACAAGGTATCTCTTCGTTATCGATTCAAGCGGCTCCCATGCGGCACAGGAACGAATGCGCCTCGTCAAGGGCGCTGCTTCGACACTGCTAACTCGCTCTTTCAAGAACGGCGATGAGGTTGCTGTCATCGTCTTTCGCAGTACATCGGCTCAGGTTGTCCTTGAACCAACTCGAGTGCTCCACGAGGCTATAACAGCGTTCGAATATTTGCCTACCGGTGGCAGAACACCATTGGCACATGCACTCGATCTCACTCAAAGTTATCTGACACGAACGACAATCCTAATCCTTCTTACGGACGGACGAGCGAATGTCTCCCTGGGAGCGGGCGATCCATGGCACGAGGCACTGGAGATCGCAAGCCGGATACGAACACCCGCCCTTGTCATCGATACAGAAAGCTCCAACCAACGGCTTGGAAGGCCTCGTGAGTTGGCAGAAGTCTTGTCGGCACAGTATGTATGTCTGGATGATCTCGCATTAAATGACAGTATTGATTTTGTCTTGCAACAGCTTCCGTTTACGAATTGTCCTAACTAGACTTATCAACTATCGGTGAGAGTACTCGGTTGACCCGCGTACTCTCTCGGCGGTATAACTCGATTATCTGGTGTTCGGGAAGACGGTGTAAATCCGTCACTACCCCGTAACTGTAAGCGTTGAGAGCTTGGCACGTAAGGGTCACTGGGATGAAAATCCTGGGAAGGCCGCCCAAGTTCAATGAAGCGCAAGTCAGGAGACCGGCCAGATGATGATCGGGCTTAATTCAACTTCGCTGGGAGAGTTGAAGAGCAAATCCACGGGCTTTCCAAGTGCACCGTGGCAGCTGCCTCCTTACTATTCCCGCTCAGCATCCGGTGATTTACAACTCCGGGTGCAAGGAGCGATGCATGAAGCAGCGTCAACCTTTTTCCGTAACTCTGGTGCTCGGCGGCGTTCGCAGCGGCAAAAGCAGATTCGCGCAACGGATTGCTGAGCGCGCAAGTCGCGTTACCTTCGTTGCAACGGCGGAGCGCCGCGCTGATGCGGAGATGTGCGCCAAAATAGACAGGCATCGCGCCGAACGGCCCAAGACCTGGGCGACGATTGAGGAACCGCTCCATCTGGCCCAGGTCATCCAAACAGTGGGCGACAACTGCGATGTTCTTTTGATTGATTGCCTCACACTGTTCGCAGCGAACCTTCTCGAAGCCCATGGCAATGATGCCTTGCGCTTGCAGGAGCAAATAGATCAGCTCTGTCTTGCACTTAGCTCTGCTCCGTGTTCGGTTGTGCTTGTGTCCAACGAGGTTGGTAGTGGTGTTGTTCCTGCCTATGAACTCGGACGACGTTTCCGAGACCTTGTCGGCGAGGTTAATCAGCGCATTGCTTCGGTAGCAGACACGGTGCTCTTGATGGTTGCAGGACTTCCCTTTCCCCTCAAAGGCACAGTTCCCGAGGAGGCCCAACAGTGAAGGGGCTACTCATCGCTGGCACGGCAAGCGGAGTAGGCAAGACAACAGTTACGCTTGCAATTCTAGCTGCGATGCGGCGCCGGGGACTGGTCGTCCAGCCATTCAAGGGCGGTCCCGACTTCCTGGACACAGATCACCACACCCGCATTGCTGGCCGCAACTCGCGCAATCTCGATACCTGGATGCTTTCGGCCGAAGCGAACAAGGACGTGCTATACCAGGCTTCGCAAGATGCGGAGGCGGTCGTTGTAGAAGGCATGATGGGTTTGTTTGATGGCAAGGACGGCGCCACAGAAACTGGTAGCAGTGCGGAGATCGCCAAGCTGCTTCAACTTCCTGTCGTGCTTGTGCTGGACGCAGGTAAGAGTGCGCGTAGTATTGCAGCCGTCGTGCTCGGCTTCGAACTTTTCGACGCCACGCTTCCATTGGCAGGAATCATCCTTAACCGCGTTGCCAGCGAGCCCCATTTCAAGATGCTGGAGACAGCAATCCTGTCCGCATGCAGGACACCGATATTGGGATGGCTGCCGCGCGAACCCTCCATCTCTATTTCGGAGCGGCATCTTGGGCTGCGAACAGCAGAAGAGTTCGATGACTGCGACGCCAACAACAAGCAGATCGATGCACTGGCGGCGCTCGCTGAAAGTCATCTCAAGCTCGACCATCTACTCAGACTTGAGTGCGGTCTGCACCTGAAGTCCGCTGCAATAGGATGTCCTGAGACAGGCAAAGCTTCTATCCGCGTTGGAGTAGCTCGTGATCGAGCATTCAGCTTCTACTATGAGGACAATCTTGACTTACTGCGGCACCACGGAGCAGAGATTATTCCATTCAGCCCGATGCTGGACTCCTCTCTTCCCGCAGACCTCGACGCGCTTTATCTGGGTGGCGGCTATCCCGAACTTTATGCGCAACAGCTCAGCGCAAATCTATCGATGCATACATCAATTCGGCATTTCGTCGCTTCACGCAGGCCGGTGTATGCCGAATGCGGCGGCATGATCTATCTCGCCCAGCACCTCGCGACATCCGACGGCAAACCACACGCGATGGCTGGCGTTTTACCCTTTACCATGGAGATGACAAATAAATTGGTCCAATTCGGCTACGTCACGGTCGAATTAGCGCAGAATTGTCTCCTTGGTCCGCGCGGCACCGTTATTCGCGGCCACAGCTTTCACTACTCCCGAATTGTCAACGCACCTACAATTGCAACTAACTATCGCGTCCTATATTCCATCTCAGGCCGACAGGAAGATGAAGGTTACAGCATCGAGAATGTCATCGCGAGCTACATCCATCTGCATTTCCGCGCTGCACCGATCATTGCGCAGCATTTTGTTGAGGCGGCACGTAAGCTCAAGGCTCGACAGACGGTGCCTGCATGAAACATCCTGCACTCCTTCTTCTCTACAAAGCAATCGCACAAGCGCCGCAGCTTCAGCATCGCGTCGATGCTGTGCTTGCAAGGGCGCGATGCCTGCCGGTCGTCAACATGTATATGCCTGTCTCGTATGATCCCGTCATCACTCTTGGCAAGGGCACCTTTATCACAGGCGTCATCGATGTCGCAGGCAGGCACTCAATCACTTCCGATATTAATCAAGAGTGGCCGCCCATCAGCAAGGAGCCAGTAATCGCTTGTGCACCGAAGGTTCTGCTCATGATGCGCGACAACACGCTCCAGCCTTCTCGAGGATCGCCCCTGGTTGAGGTGTGTTGCCTGCAGTTAAATCACGCCGCGCTAATTACGTCGATAAACACGTCAACTTTCCGCCAGTCGCATTGATGCCTTAGAGGACCTCACTAGACAATTTCATCCTTGAGCTGACTCGTTGCAGTCAACTTACAATCGCAACCAACAGCAGGGTGTCGGGAAGCGCGGTGAGACTCCGCCACTACCCCGTAACTGTAAGCGCCGAGAAACATGCATGAACGTCACGCCACTGGAGCACAACTCTGGGAAGGCAGCATGAATCGATGACTCGCAAGCCAGGAGACCGGCCCAGCTGTAACCAATCCCGAGGGGGAATATGAGTATTGCAGCAAATCGACCGGCGTCTCCACGCACCTATTTCATAAGTGCTACTGGAGCTAACTACTTCACAAATGTAATACTTGCTTTCTCTCTTTTAGTTGGCCCTATGACTTCACCTCTATTCGGCCAGATGCAAAAGACACTGCATGGGACGGTTCACGATCCACTTGGTGCTATCGTCGTGAGCGCTTCGGTCGATCTGCTACAGAACGACCGGATTGTCGCCAGTACGAATACGAGTTCGAACGGCACATTCTATTTCGATGTTCCCAAGGCCGAACGCTATAGCGTCCGCGTAATCGCTGTTTCTTTTGAGACAACCACTACCCCGGCCATCTATGTAGGCGGCTCTGGCGAGGCAGAGCTTGACGTCACACTCGCGACCCACACCCTTACCCAACAGGTTACGGTGACAGCCAACGGCACCCCAACACCAGAAGCGCAAACAGGCGCTCCCGTCAATATTATTTCGTCGGAAAATTATCGCTATATGACCAATGTGCAGGACCCTCTCCGCCTCGTTCCGAGCCTGCAGATTACGCAGACCGGACAGATGGGTGGCACCACCGGGCTCAACATTCGTGGCGGCGGCACGGATGCCAACAAGGTATTGATCGACGATGTGCCTGCAAACTCAATCGGTGGGCGCGTTGAGTTTGCTAACCTAGCCAGCGTTGGCATCGACTCCATTGAAGTATTGCGTGAGCCCAACAGTGCTCTGTATGGTTCTGATGCCCTGGCTGGTGTCGTGAGTCTTCGCTCTACACGCGGCACAACGCCACTCCCCCTGCTCACCTACTCCGGCGATGCAGGAAACTTCGGCACCTACCGCAATGAAATCACTGCCGGTACGGTCTACCGCCAGTTCGACTTTTACTCCGCCTTCGCTCGCATCGACACACGCAACAGCCTGCCCAACAGCCAGTTTCATAACGCCACCTACGCAGGTAACTTTGGCTGGACACCCAACAGTGCCAACGACCTGCGCTTTACCGTTCGCCATCTAGCAGCCTCTGGCGGCCAGCCCAATGCTATCGCGTTCTTCGGCATCCCCGACGACGCGCAGCAGAAGGAGCAAGACAGTTACTATAACGCCGTCTGGAACAACCAGTCTACTCCCAGTTGGCACAATCAGATTCGTTATGGCGGTCTTCGTCAGAACGGACAGTTTAACGACTTTGGCGCCGTCGGCATCCCAGACGGTTTCGGCAATACCGACGGCGCACCGGTTACGATAACGGGGGCTAACGGTTATGGTGTTAGCGGCCAAGCAATCTTTTACTTTGCAGGTACACCGCTGCCGTCAAGCTACCTTGAGACAACGAATCGGGACTTCGTCTATGCCCAAACAGACTTTCGTTTCAGCCCCCGCTTTCTTGCACTCGGAGCCTTCAAGTACGAAAATGAAAGCGGCTTGAACGGATACTCTGGCAGCACACCTAACTCCATACAGCGTGGCAACTACAGCTATACCATTCAGATCTCGGGCAACGTCAAAAACCGTCTTTTCTATAATCTTGGCACCGGACTGGAAGATAACGGACTCTTCGGTTTCGCGGCTACTCCTCGTGCTTCGCTTGCCTACTATCTGTTCCGCCCTTCCCTGAACGGTTTCTTCAGCGGAACGAAGCTACACGGCAACTTTGGAAAGGGCATCAAAGAACCAAGCATCTTCCAGCAGGCCGATTCCCTTTTCGCAACCCTCGCCGCGTTGCCCAATGGCAGCCAACTCGTCAGCCAATATCACGTCACACCCGTAGACGCTGAAAACTCCCGAACCTTCGATGCTGGCCTGGACCAGCAACTTCTCTACGGACGCGCCCGCATTGGCATCACCTACTTCCACAATGAATTCACTAATGGCGTCGAGTATGTTCCACAGGAAGGTCTTCTGGAACTTGGCGTACCAGCCGCAAACCTCCCCGCATTCAGCGGCAGTGGCGCATATCTTAACTCATCCGCTTTTCGTGCTCAGGGCTTGGAGTTCGAGTCGGAATATCGACTTAGCAGTCGTATATTCGCTCGCTGCGGTTATACCTACACTGACGCCGTCGTGCAACGTTCATTTTCGAGCGACAATCTTTTTCCGACCTACAACACCGCATCGAATTTCAGCACCATCCAGATAGGCGCCTTCTCGCCGCTTGTGGGAGCGCGTCCTTTCCGCATAGCTCCGCATACCGGTTACTTCGGCCTCAACTACACTCACTCGAGGCTCTACGCGTCTCTTACCGGCTCCTTTGTAAGTCGGCGCGATGACAGCGACTTCCTCACTGATTCGAACTTTGGCAACAGTCTCCTGTTGCCAAATCGTAATCTGCTCGGCTCGTATCAGCGAATCGAACTCGGCGGCGGCTATGAGATCACACCACGAATCAACGTCTACACCAACGTCCAGAATCTGCTCAGCGAGCACTACTTCGAGGCGTTCGGCTTTCCAGCGCTTCCACTTAGCTTCCGTTCCGGTATTAAGCTTAGCTTTGGTGGAGAGTCTTGGAAGCTGAATTAGGAAAAATCACGGCAGCTCGTATGGCCTCCGTCCCTGTCGGACGGAGGCGAAAAGAAGTCACGTCCGAATACTCGGCAGCAGCCTTCGGATCTGGTTTCGTGACAATTGCCTTCCTATTGATCATTACCTTGATTGCGCCAATTCTTATATTGGTATCGCTTGGCGCAATCCATTTATCCCTTGCTGCAATGATCGCCACCTTCTTAAATCGGCTTCCACGCATCGAGCTGCTGCACCGCTTGCGAAGCGAAGATATTGCCATCCCGGCAGCCATCCATGATCTTCATCTGGTTCATGGAAACTTCTCTACAATACATCTGCCTGGACCGGGTCGCTCTTTCGTCTGTGAAACGCCTTCAGCATTTCTCACTCCGAACAATCTCTCAAAGGCTCTTCGTTGTGCTCCCGGGAGCAACCCGCTTTTGATACAACAGCCCTTCGTGCAGGAGACGATATGAGTTTCCAGAGAACGCGTCCCGTTGCTTATATCCCGTGCACCATCGAGCCCCCTAGCGAAGTCTGGCGGCAACGTGCACGAGCGCATCTCGACACTCTCACTAAGCCTCTTGGCAGTCTTGGGCGACTTGAAGACATTGCGGCCCAAATTGTTTCTATCCGCCGAGAAAGGTTCACGGAGAAGGTCAACAAAGGTGCCTACGTCTTCGCCGCAGACCACGGTATTACAGCGGAGGGCGTAAGCGCCTATCCACGCGAAGTCACTCATCAAATGGTCTTGAACTTCCTGGCACAGGGAGCAGCCATCAACGTGCTGGCACGTCTCCATGACGTAGAACTTCGCGTGGTCGACGTAGGTGTCGACGCGGACTTCCACAATCTCTCTAGTCTGCTTCATCACAAGGTTTCCAAGGGCACTCAGAACATGCTTCATGAGGCTGCTATGACGGATGAACAACTAGCGCAAGCCCTTGCAGTCGGAGCAGCTATTGCAGACGACGCCTCTGCGGCGGGACAGACGATGATCGCAATCGGCGAGATGGGGATTGGTAACACGACCTCCGCCAGCGCGATCACATGCGCTCTCATTGGTGCTACAGCAACACAGGCCACAGGCCATGGTACAGGCATGGGCGTTGAGGCCCATGCCAGGAAAGTCAGCATCGTGCAGGCCATCGTTAGCAAGCACTTTACTGCTTCCTCTGCAAACTCATCCGCACTGGAGATCCTTCGCTGTGTCGGTGGACTTGAGATTGCCGCGATGGTTGGCATGATTCTTACCGCTGCTAATCATCAACTAGTTATCGTCGCGGATGGCTTTATCTCTACCGCAGCCGCTGCGCTTGCCGTTGCAATTGCCCCGACTGTGCAGGGCTATCTTATCGCCGGTCATCAATCCGAAGAGCCTGGTCACAAGCTCTTGCTTGATCACTTGAATTTGGTCCCAGTTTTAATGCTCAATATGCGTTTGGGTGAAGGCACTGGTGCTGTGTTAGCAATGCCAATTCTTGAATCGGCTATCGCTCTCTACACGCAGATGGCGACATTTACCTCGGCAGGCGTGAGCGGAGCATCGCGATGAGTTTCGCAGACCGCCCTCCAAAAATGTGGTCCGAGTTTCTCTCGGCGGTGCAGTTCCTTACTCGTATTCCTGTGCCCCCGCAACCGTATGAAGACGGCTCTCTTTCGAGGGCGGTCAAGTTCTTTCCTCTCGCGGGCATAGTTGTCGGTGGAAGTGCGGCACTGTTACATCTCCTGCTCGCTCCTCATCTCCCAAGACTGGTAACAGCTTCCCTCGTTCTTCTCTACCTCGTACTGGTAACAGGCTGTCTGCATGAAGACGGTCTGGCCGACGCTGCCGACGGCTTCGGAGGCGGGACTAGCCGCGAACAGATTCTTCTCATCTTGCGCGACAGCCGCATCGGAAGTTACGGAGGGACGGCACTCATCCTCAGTCTCCTCGGCCGCTTGGTGCTTATCTCATCTCTACCTACAGCGCAGGTTGCGCAGTATCTCATCGTAGCCCACATGTTGTCCCGCTGGACGTCGCTCCCCCTCAGTTACTACCTGCCCTCGGCGCGTGCTCAAGACGCACAGAAAATCGATGGCCAGGGTGCGCGGATCGCTCGACTCACCTCAACTGGCACTCTCATTGGTGGAACCATCTTCAGCTTCGCCGTCTCAGCTTTCTTGCTCGGAACTCACGCGATCTTCCCTATCCTAATCACAATTTCACTTACACTGCTGACTGGCCTGTACTATAGACAACGCATCCTGGGAATCACTGGTGATTGCTTTGGCGCAACCAATCAGCTCGCTGAAATAGCTGTCTACCTTTGTGGAGCATGGATTTCATGAGTGACCTCCTTTTCATACGTCACGCACAGACAGATATGGCGGGCAAGTTTTGTGGACACTCCGATCCGCCCATCAACGCATCCGGGGAAAGCCAATTACGCGATTTGATCGCGCGTCTCACACCTGTAATCTTCGACAAGATCTACTGTAGCGATTTGCGTCGTGCCGTAAACACAGCGGAAGCTCTCGCGAAAGTCCGCCACCTTCCTATCACCATGAAATCCGGCTTGCGTGAGATTTATTTTGGCGACTGGGAAGGTCTGAGCTGGGCTGAAGTTGAACACCGCGATGCAGCCTATGCACGCCGTTGGACCGAAGGCTTCCCTCACGTTTCTGCTCCAGGCGGCGAATCTTTTGAAGACTTTGAAACCAGGGTACTGGAGGACGTTAATCAACTCATCGGTCTTGAAGAAGACGAACAGATTGCTGTTGTCACGCACGGCGGCGTGATGCGTGTTGTCCTTCGTGCGCTTCATGGCTATAGTGAGCACGAAGCATGGGAGCAAACGAGGTCTTACTGCTGTTCTTTCGCTTCCACTGATAGAACCCGTGCACGGATGGTGCGCCTATGAGTTGCGCACAAGTCCATGTGCGAGAGTTAGCCGGCTGGGAACTTGATGACTACGAGTACCGCCCTGCTGCATTCAAGCACGCTAAGACCTTGGCTATAGCCCATCTGTTAGCACAACGCTCGCCTTTTAAGCAGGCGAATGCTCTGATGGTGAAGGAAACGGCTGAACTCTCAGACACTCTTGCTCAGCATGCAACGAGACTAGATCTCCTCGCTGAGATGAATGGGCTGGCATGGTCTCTCGGAGTCATCGACATTCGACCTCTCATAGCCTTCCAGCGTAGAATTTTTTTTAATTCTGAACTGCCCCAATTTTCGCTACCCGCTGCAAAAGATTGGCCTGCCCTGCTCGCTCTTTCCTTCGGACCCACAAAACGTGTGGAGTACAGGATGATCCAAGATGCCGCAATCCACACGCTCATTCTGCAATCGAGCAATCCCAATTTGCATTTTCGAAACACCAGCAATACCGTCTTTCCATTAAGCATCCACTCAGGAGGTCCGTTTTTCGAAGTAGCTTGTTTTCGAGATCGGTGGTTCCTGCGTGATGGCTATCACCGCGCTTACGCTCTTTTGCAGGCGGGTGTGTACGAAGTGCCTGCAGTGATCGTTCAAGCCAGAACGATCAACGAGCTTGGCGCCACACAACCGTGGTTCTTCCCAGAAAATCTTCTCTTCTCAGAAACTCCTCCTCGCGTATTGGATTTTCTCAATGACGACCTAGTCCTCGAATACGAGCGCCCACCACTTATCAAGACACTGCGTATCACAATGGAAGAGACTCTCACACCAGCAAATCCACAGGAGAACAATTATGAGCATCGCAACTAAACGCGGCGACGGCGGGCAAACCGGCCTGGCCGGTGGAATTCGTATCTCCAAAGCAGACCTTCGCGTCGAGTCCTACGGTTCGGTCGACGAACTGAATACTGTTTTAGGGTTCGCACGCAGCATCTGCCAGAGCAAAGAGATTGCTGACTGGACCGAAGAGATCCAGCGCACGCTCTTTCGTGTCGGTTCGGCTCTCGCCACGCCGCCCGAGAGCAAGAAACAACCTCCAGCCATTTCTACCGAAGACATCGATATGCTCACAAATCTAGTTCACAAGATAGAAGCGACAGAAGGCATTCTCGCCGACTGGTCTTTGCCTGGCGCTTACACGGAATCCGCAGCCTACGAAGTAGCACGCACCGTATGTCGCCGCGCGGAGCGTGCAGCCGTGCGTTTCGTCGAAAGTGGTGGCATCGTACAGCCTACAGTGCTTCCTTACCTCAACCGGCTCTCTGACGTCATCTGGCTCTTCGGTCGTTTGATCGAGTTCAACGCAGGCATCGAGTCCCGTCTCCGACCCGAATCTAAAGGTGGCCCTAAGTGGTCGAGAGCTTGGTAATGCCGGGAAATACAGCATTCACAGATCCTGAACGAGCCGCGGTTTATCGCGCCATCGCGACGCGGCGTGATGTCCGCAGCGGTTTCGTTGATCGACCTTTGCCTGACGAACTACTCCAACGGCTACTTGTCGCCGCACACAGCGCACCCTCAGTCGGACTCATGCAGCCATCACGTTTCATCGTAGTTCGCAACTTAGCGATACGCATGGCGGTACACACCATCTTTAAAGAAGCGAACTTCAAGGCGGCTGCGACCTACTCTGGCGATCAGGGAGAGCAATACGCAACTCTCAAACTCGAAGGCATTCTCGAAGCTCCACAGAACCTGTGCGTTGTGTGCGATACACGAACGGAACGCGGGCACAAGCTAGGCAGGCATACCATGCCGGAGTCAGCAGCCTACTCGACCGTATGCGCAGTGCAGAATCTTTGGCTAGCCGCTCGTGCCGAAGGAGTCGGTGTCGGTTGGGTCAGCATCCTCGATCCCGTGCAGCTACGCACCGTACTCCGTATCCCTGAGCACGTACTTCCAGTGGCCTACCTTTGCCTGGGTTATGTTGATAAATTCGCCTCAGAACCCGAACTAGAACGCTTCGGATGGGAGAAGCGCATGCCCCTTGAAACCGCAGTCTGCTACGACCATTACACAGAGGACACTGCATCGTGAGAGCCCGCGCCATCATGGTGCTCGGAACAAGTTCGCACGTCGGCAAGTCATTGCTGACAGCCGCACTCTGCCGCATCTTCGCACACAAAGGATATCGCGTCGCTCCCTTCAAATCGCAGAACATGTCGCTTAACTCCGCCGTCACACCCGAAGGCCTCGAGATCGGCCGCGCCCAGGCTCTTCAGGCCGAAGCCGCCGGTATCTTACCCTCTATTCACATGAATCCCATCCTCTTGAAGCCTTGCGGAAACATGTCGTCACAGATCATTGTGCGCGGAAAGATCTGGGGGAAGCTCACAGCTTCCGACTACCATCTGCGCCGCATAGAGGAACTGATGCCCATCGTGCGTGATAGCTATGAGACTCTTGCCTCGCAAAATGATGTCATTATCCTTGAAGGTGCCGGCTCACCAGCCGAGATCAACCTCAAGCAACACGACATTGTGAACATGCGTATGGCAGAACTCTCCAACGCGGCCTGCGTGCTGGTTGGCGACATCGATCGAGGTGGAGTCTTCGCCTCCCTTTTTGGCACCGTCGAGTTGCTCGATCGCCAGGAGCAAGATCGTATCCGGGGCTTTCTAATCAACAAATTTCGTGGCGATGTTGCACTGCTCGAACCCGGCATTCGCATGATGGAAGATCGCCTCGGCAAACCTTGCCTCGGCGTCATACCATACCTGCCTCAGCTCATGCTCGACGAAGAAGACAGCCTGGGACTTCCGGAAATCGATTCGAACAACATCGCTCCGTGGTCCCCCGCAAGCGATCGCGGAAGGCCATTACGAATCGCCGTCATTGCACTACCTTCCTTCTCCAACTTCACCGACTTCGATGCACTACGTTCCGAGCCCTCCGTAGTCCTGCATTTCTGCCGGAGTCACAAGCAGATCTCACAGGCTGACGTTATCATCCTTCCGGGAAGCAAACAGACCGTTGACGATCTTCTCTGGATGCGCTCCGCAGGCTTGGACAAGACTCTACTCACCTACGCACGCAAGGGTCTTGTCGTGGGCATTTGCGGAGGCATGCAAATGCTCGGCGAAGAAATTCTTGACCCACATGATATGGAGCACGCCGGTAGAACCTCGGGGCTTAGCTTGCTGGCCATCCACACAACGATGCGTCCACAGAAGGTAACCAAAATCAGCCTCGGTCAGCTCCTCCCTACTTCGCTCTTCGGACAGTCCATGCTCCCTCTACAGCTATGCGGCTATGAGATTCATATCGGAGAGACCCGTTACCTCGATGGCGCTAAACCCTTCGCTCGACTGGGCATTCGATCAGCCCCAGAAGATCGGGAACAGTTAGACGGGTGCGTCTCGACTGACGGACGCGTCTTTGGCAGCTATCTCCATGGCCTCTTCGATGATGATACCTTCCGTCATGCCTTCGTCGCTGCTGCCCGGGCCTTTCATCAACTGGATCCTATAACTCTTGTTGTCAACTGGAAGCAGAAGCGCGAAGAGTCGCTAGATCGCCTCGCCGATACGGTGCGCGAAGCACTCGACATGCCCAAAATCTTTGCGTGGGCCGGTCTTCCTTATAAAGAGCAAAATAGTGAGGAGGAAAAGCATTGAATCGGAGCCTTCTTCTTCCTGCGAGCTATCTGCTGGATCAGATTGCCGGTGACCCCGAATGGCTCCCACATCCAGTCCGTCTCATCGGCTTCGCGATCTTGCGTGGTGAGGCTGTGCTCCGTCGCTCAGACCAAACCAACACGGTCGAGCTTGCTACAGGTGCCATACTTACCTTCGCTGTTGTTGGATCGACCTATTGGCTCACAGCACAGATGATTCGGCAGGCGCACCACTGTTCTCGCTCTCTCGGAGATATGACAGAACTGCTCCTTGGCTGGACCTGTCTTGCTGCTCGTAATCTTCAGCAGGAAGCCACTACCGTCACGGAGGCATTGGAGTGCGGAGACATAATCCTCGCACGCAGACGACTCACACGGATCGTTGGCCGCGATACAGACCAACTTAGCGCTGAGGAGATCAGCCGCGCTGTCATCGAGACCGTCGCCGAAAGTGCGTCCGACGGCATCATGGCGCCGCTCTTCTATATGGCGCTCGGAGGAGTCCCACTCGCGATGGCTTACAAAGCAGTTAACACTCTCGACTCTATGATCGGCCATGCCGATGCGAAATATTTCTATTTCGGCAAAGCCGCAGCACGGCTTGACGATGTGGCCAACTACCTGCCTGCGCGTCTTACGGCTCTTGCCGTCGTTGCGGCATCGCAACTCGTCAATCATTCTGATCCGCAAGGCGCATGGCACACTTGGCAGTGTGATGGCACGAAACACAAAAGCCCCAACGCAGGCCATCCGGAAAGTGCGATGGCCGGTGCGTTGCATGTCGCGCTCGGTGGTGACAACACGTACGAGGGAGAACTCATTCCAGCACAACGCTTGGGGCAGGAGTTTCCTCCTGCTACGACCTCCAAGGCCACTCAAGCCATTCGTCTCGTGTCGGTGGCATCACTCATCGGCTTGTCCCTGGGCGTTCTGCTCACAACCTTCATTCAGACCAGAAAGCGTCGCTGATATGAGAGAGGCCGAGTCATATCCAGTACATGGTGGTCAACTTCGGCAGATCGCGGAGCGGTTCGCTATCCCTGTGTCCGACCTTCTCGACTTCAGTGCCAACATCAACCCGGACGGTCCACCACCTGCAGTTCTATCCACATTACGCGCAAGTCTCGATGACATATCGACTCTGACGGACTATCCAGATCTACAGCACACTGAACTCAAACATGCCATAGCCCGCTATACAGGCGTCAGTACGCAAAACATCGCCGTTGCAAACGGCTTTGTCCCCCTCCTCGAAGCGGCCCTACGCACACTACCAATTCCTAACTGTCTGTTGCCAGTCCCTGCATTTATCGAATACCGCAACGCACTTACACGCGCGCAAATTGAAATATCCCCTTACCCGCTCAGTACAAAATTCTGTTTCAACTATGATCCCCGAGCGATGGTTATCGGACAGCACGACGCCATTCTTCTTGCGAACCCTCAGAATCCTTCGGGAGTCTGTCACGACGGTAGAACCATCCGCGATCTCATCGCTAGAGCAGCAGACAGGAACATGTATGTCCTGCTTGATGAAGCATTCATTGACTATGTTCCTGAGCACTCTCTCACGACAGCCGCCGATCAGTTCCCAAACCTGATCGTCTTCCGCTCCGTCACCAAGTTCCACGGCATACCTGGCTTGCGAGTAGCTTACGCCGTCAGCAATCCCACTCTTTCGTCATCACTTGAAGAGAATATTCCGCCTTGGCCCATTACAACGCTCGCCTCTCGTGCGGTCTCTGCCGCGCTCGACGATCAGGGTTATGCCGTTCGTTCGAGGGCGATAAATATTGAGCGCAGAAACCTCCTGCAACATGAACTCGAGATACTCGGGCTCGCAATTTATCCCTCGTCCGCCAATTTTGTCCTCTTTCAATTGCCCTCCGAGATCAACCCAATCGTCTTCTGGCAGCGCATGATCGTCGATCACCACATCGTCCTGCGCGCCTGCGCAAACTATGAAACTCTACCTGCGGGACATTTCCGCGTAGCTGTCCGCACGACAGAGGAGAATAAAAAGCTCGTGGCAGCAGTGTCCAGATCATTATTGCCTTACTGAGCCTATCGATCGTGATTTGGGCGATCGGTGGCGAGTCGTGGAATCCAATTGGCGTCGCTTTCATCTTTGAGATCGACTCCGGATCGGCTGAGCGTTCTGGCTCCCTCAAGCAGATGAAGCAGCTTGAGGGCTGCGTGCGCATAGGACAAACCGGCAGGGCGGATATTCGAGACGCAGTTGCGCTCGGCGTCCGTTCGGCCAGGTCGTGGATGATAGGTGAGATAGGCCCCAAGGCTATCGGCAGATTTGAGTCCGGGACGCTCGCCAATCAGGATGATGGTCGCCTCGGCGCCGCGTACCTGACCGATCTCATCGGCGAGAGCAACGCGCGCCTGGGTGGCAAGGACAATCGAATCCAGCACCCAACTCGACAATGCCTCACGAAGCATCTCGACCAAGGGAAGAGCGTGTTGCATGGGGGCAAGTGCAGAGAGTCCGTCCGCAATGACGATGGTCAGGAGACGCGTCTGTGTTTGAGGATTCTCCAGTTGCACCAGACATTCGGGTGCCAACATTCTGCCGAGATCGGGTCGACGCAGATACTCCGCACGGTCATGGGCGCGGCTTCGGGCACGGAGCGAACGGAAGCCTCGATCGTCCAGCTCTTTGTCCAGCTTGTCTACCTGTAATGCAGTTTGAATCGCGTCGCGAGCGCGTGCGTGGTCCATTGTGAAATCGAGGACGGCGCGCGTCGGGGTGCTTGCGCCTACCCGGCCGAGGGCGATACGCGCTGCTGTCCATTTTGACAGATGGTGCCATGGGTCTGGAAGTGCGAGTTCACTACTCACGCAAGCTCTCTGACTTCGAGATGGGATAGGAGCCGAGGAGCCGTGGTTGGAGATGGCATCAGTCGATTGGATTCGTCGGTAATCTTCATCTGCATCAGCCATTGCTCAAACTCTGGTGCACGCTTCAATCCTAAAACGTTCCTTACGTAGAGTGCGTCGTGGAAGGAGGTGCTCTGGTAGTTCAACATGATGTCATCGGCTCCGGGAACGCCGATAATGAAGTTGACCCCTGCAACTCCTAGCAAGGTAAGGAGATTGTCCATATCGTTTTGGTCCGCCTCGGCGTGATTGGTGTAGCAAACATCGCACCCCATAGGGAGTCCCAGGAGTTTGCCGCAGAAGTGGTCTTCGAGGCCAGCGCGGATGATCTCCTTGCTATCGAAGAGGTATTCCGGGCCAATGAAGCCTACGACGGTATTGACCAACAGGGGGTGGTAGTTGCGGGCAACGGCATAGGCACGCGCTTCGCAGGTTTGTTGATCGACCCCAGCATGAGCGTTCGCGGAGAGAGCACTGCCCTGGCCGGTTTCGAAGTACATGCAATGGGCACCGATGGTTCCACGATGCAAAGATTGGGCAGCTTGCTCGGCCTCCTGTAGTAGCTTCAAGGTGATTCCAAAGCTCTCATTGGCCTTCTGAGTCCCAGCAATGGACTGGAAGACGAGATCAACGGGAGCGCCTGCCTCGATGGCAGCCATGGTGTTCGTTACATGCGTCAGAACGCAGCTCTGCACGGGAGCATCGAAACGTAGACGAAGGTCATCGAGCAACTTCAAAAGCTGGATAGCAGCTGGTACGCTGTCGCTGGCAGGGTTAATTCCAATGACCGCATCTCCGCAACCATAGAGCAGCCCGTCAATAACTGAAGCGAGGATTCCCTGGGGATCGTCGGTGGGATGGTTAGGCTGGAGCCGAACTGACATTCTTCCGGGCAGACCGATGGTGGAACGAAAGCGGGTTACAACACTACACTTGCGTGCAATCAGGATCAGGTCCTGATTGCGCATGAGCTTTGAAACGGCAGCGACCATCTCTGGGGTGAGGCCTCGGCTGACGCTGGTAAGGGATGCGCTATCCTGCTCGTCCTGTAGCAACCATTCGCGCAGGCCACCCACGGTGAGATGAGAGATGGGCGCAAAGGCCGCGGGCTGATGGGAGTCGTAGATGAGACGGGTAACGTCATCGCTTTCATAGGGTATGACCGCTTCGTTGAGGAAGTGCTTCAGTGGAACATCGGCCAAAGCATATTTTGCGGCTGCACGTTCGATCTCGGATTCGGCCGCAACCCTTGCAAGGGTATCTCCCGAACGAAGAGGGCTCGCCTTAGCCAGCAGGGTTTTAAGATCGTCGAAACGATACGTGCAGCCGTGACTTGCATGAGAAAACGACATTCTTTGGGCTGGTCCCTTCGAGGTCGAAGACGGTGCGCACTATGCCCGGTTGCGTTTGGCCAGCAGCAAGAGGTAGCCCACGACGAGCAAACCGCAGAGTATCACCGCTACGAGCTGATTAGTGTAAATGACGCTCGCCAGACAGACGCCTGCACAGAGCAGAGTCCAGAGAGGGGAAAATGGGTAGAGCCGCGTCCGGAAGGGCCTCGGCATGGAGGGCTCAGTCTTACGCAGACGAAAGAGTGCAGCCATGCTTGTGATGTGCATGACGAGCGCGCCCAGTACGGACATAGTGACGATGTTCGCGGTGAGAGGTTGTCCCCCGATGGTGATCCATGAGTCGCTGTAGATGGCTGCAATGCCGATGACGCCACCAGCAAGAATAGCAAGGTGCGGAGTCTGAAATCGGGGGTGAACTTTGCCGAAGATCGCAGGAAGATACCCAGCGCGCGACAAGGCAAAGACCTGCCGGGAATAGCCGAAGATAATGCCGTGGAGGGAGGCGACCAACCCAAAGAGGCCAAGCCACTAACATGTGGAGCCAGCCGCTCTTCGCTCCCACGATCATTTTCATGGCCTGGGGCAGCGGGTCGTTGATGTTGGCGAGTATGCGCGAGGGCGATAGCAGGTGGAGCGAAGAGAAGTTCCACCAGCGTCGCGGCAGCCGCGATGTATCCACCGAGTTCACCGAAGGCACGTTGCGCGTACGCGAAGGGGCCACCAGCGTTGGGGATAGCGGTTGTAAGCTCGGTGAAACTGAAGATAAAGGCGATGTACATGGTTGCAACAAGGATTGTTGTGACGAGGAAGCCGAGGGTGCCGGCGCTGGCCCATCCGTAGCTCCAGCCGAAATATTCTCCGGAGATGACAAGCCCGACAGCGATGCCCCAAAGCTGCCATGTGTTCAGCGGTGCTTTCAAATGCGAATGCTCTGCCATGTCCCCTCTTCTGTTTGATTATCAGCACAGCAGGCCGGAGGGAGTTATCAAGAAATGGCAATCTGCCTAATTTTCAGGTTTTGTCCGCGAGAAGCTTCGCCTGGGTGACGTGAAGATCGAGCGTGGTCTGCTCCGGTCGCCATAGTCCTGTCGATTCGTTGCGGCCCTGTAGCAGAAAGCGTGCGCCGGACTTGCTCGACTGTTCTACTGCCTTCCTACAAAGAGAGCCGATCTTACCCGATTTCAGGCGGTTCACGATAATTCCCGTGGCAGTGTCAGGGAACTGGCTGAGCATCTCGAAGTCACCATCGCTGTCGCCAAAGACGAGCGTCGGACCGTAGCCCTTCGCAGAGATCATCTGCTCGCGAATCAACTGTACCTTTCCTGGGCCCCAAACAAGCGGCCAGTTGCGGCGATAGTAAGGCTGCAAGGTGCCGTTGACTTCTTCCATCCGCAGGCCGAAGACGTGCTCGCGCGGAATGCCATAACCATACTTGGGAAGGGATGCAAAGACCGCGACGACAGGCTCCAGAGAGGCGCTCACGACATAGACATCGAAGCCGTTCGCGCGGAGCGTATGCATGGTGGAAGCGATCTCAGACGTGATGCGAATGCCTCGACGATGCTCTACCTTGACAGGGCCGGCGGCCCCCGGCGCGTCTTCAGGACTTCGAAAGACTGCGAGTTGAAGGGCATCCCCAAGAGCGGTATCATTCGATTCTTCCGCGAGACGGGCGAGCCCGTCCAGAGTGTAGCCGGAGAGAAGGTTGATGACCCATGGGTAGGCAACATTTGGGCCAAGCGTCTCGTCGAGGGCGCTGTAAAGAAAGAGCAACTTGGCACGAAAACTGTGGAAGCGGGGCGAGGCCTGTAGCTCGTCAGGGGCAGGCGGAAGGCTTGCAAAACGCTGTTTCAACGCAGTGTAATCAGCGGAGACATCCACGGCGAGGGAATGAAAGGTCGAGAACTTGCCGCGTTCATTTGGTATGGCCGATGCGGTAGAGGATGGCACATTCTGTAGGATGACCTCGATGAATTTGTCGGAGGGGATATGAAAGGCGAGGGTCTCAATCTGATAGAGGAGCAGAGCCTCTTCCGTATCGTTTACAATCGAGGTATTATCCCAATCGAAGACGGCGTAAGGCCGATGGAATCGCTGCTCTGCTTCCTCCAGCGCACTCTTTCTGATGATAGACTCGATGCGAAAGCGGGCTGAAGGCTCCCATCGACCTGGGTCGAGCATGCCAACGGATGAAGTTGTTGCGGTTTGAACTGCTGCATCTGCTGGCGTCAGGCAGCCCATCGCCGCTATTGCCCCAATCTGCATAGCATCTTTCAAGAAACCTCTTCGCAGCATCTGTCGATCCCTCGTTTTCATTGAATTCGCGATGAAGCGACCGCATAATGGCATTTATATCGTGACTGAACCTTTCCATCACGTCCTGCCTTCCAGATCGAGCATATCGACTGGAGCCACTGCGTCACAAGGACTCTACGCGGAGCATGCTACAGATGCCGACGATCATGCAACGAATCTTCGTGGGTGGTCGCAGCTTTATGACCAACTGGCTCCAGGCCCGTTTACTGGAGCCATCAATGGTCTACAGCTTGATTCGATGCACCTGTTCCATGAGTCCACGAGCCAGACGCTCCGGCAGTCCTGCGTTGTGCACTCCGATAGCTGGTGGTTTGGTTTTCCGCTGTCCGATGCGGACGAGTTCCGGGTCGGACGAAGCCCGGTGGGCGAAGGTTGCATTGCGATCAGGCCGGGAAGAGCACACTTCGAACTGTTGACACCGCGAGACTTCCACATCCTTGGCATCGTAATCTCGCGGAAAGATCTGGAAGATCATCTGCGAATTCTGAATCAGACTGAGACGAACCTTCGGCTGTTCGGAAGTGAGACATTGAAGATTGGGACGGCGGCGCTGAACAAGTTGCGATTTCTTGTTTGCGAACTTCTTCAAGAGATCTCGAGCGCACCGAAGCTGTTGCAGCACGCAGCCTCCCGCGAGAGTATGCGGATCTCGGTGCTGGATGCGCTAACGGGGATCTGTAGTGAAGGTGAAGAGAATCATCGGTTGAAAGCGAGCCAGTTGAGTCACTATGCTATGGTTCGCAACGTGCGACAGTATCTTCTCGAAGATCCATACCGCGCTACCTCGGTCCCGGAACTCTGCAAAGTGTTTGGGGCAAGCCGTCGGACACTGCAATATGCGTTTCAGGATGTACTCGGGATGGCTCCGAACGCCTACCTTCGTACGCTTCGCTTGAATGGTGTTCGGCGAGCTTTGCGCGATGCCAAACCGGGTGCGGCTTCAATTCAGCAGGTAGCTGCGGATTGGGGATTCTGGCACCTCAGCCAGTTCGCGCGTGACTATCGCAGCCTCTTCGGTGAACTCCCTTCGGAACGGTTGAAGCGCAGCAGCTCTATTGTCAATCCTCGATAAATACAGCTATTTTTGCCGAAATCCGATAACGGCTCCGCTCGTTCTCTGGTTATGCTGAACGCAATCTTACAGCCATGCTGCTCAGATTCGTCAGATTTTCATCAATAGAAGGACTGCTGGGCTTGCAGTTCATCCTGTCGATCTGAAGCCTTCTTCTGGCAGCACAAGTATGCATACTGCACCTTTTGGGAGGCACCTAAGAAATGAATATTCGCAAATCATCCCCCCTGCGTACAAAAAGCAGGTGTTTTTTTTCTCTCATAGTCGTTCTGCTCGTTATGGCAACGACTCCGCTGTTTGGGCAATCGACCCAGGGCTCCATTTTGGGCGAAGTCAAGGACTCCAGCGGCGCTATTGTGCCAGCCGCAGAGATCGTACTGACCAATACCGATGAAGGCACAGTCCGATCCACACACAGCAACTCTACGGGTAGCTACCAGTTTCTGGATGTGAAGAGCGCACATTATGCGATCGAAGTCAGCGCACCTGGGTTCCAGAAGTGGGTCGTCACAGGCGTTGCTCTCACCGCCCGGCAGGAGTTGCGCGAGGATGTCTCGCTTACCCTTGGCGGGTTACAGCAAGAGGTCAAAGTCTCCGGCGATACGGTCAGCTCCATCGAGACCGAGACCAACACCATCAGCGCCGTGCTGAGTGCGGAAGACGTGCAGAACCTCCCCGTCAATAGCCGCGCTGGAATCAACGGCACGAGCGGCCTTAGCCTCATCGGCACGTTGCCGGGGGTCCAGAGCGACCCGAATGGCTTCTCCTTGCAGGGGGCCTTGCCGTTCCAGACCGAAGTCGCGGTAGATGGTGTGACCATTCAGAGCGCAACCGGAAACTCGCCGATCGCCGATGCTTTTCCCTCCACCGAAGCCATCGCCGAGCTTCGTGCCGATGGCGTAGGCAACAACGCCGAATTCGGCCAGCCTGGTTCGGTCACCGTGATTACAAAGAGTGGAGCAAACAAGGTTCATGGATCTGCGTTCTGGTATCACCAGAACGCCGCCTTCAACGCAATTCCCTTTGGCGCGGACAGCAAACCGCACCTGGTCGGAAATACCTTCGGCGGCAGCGTCTCAGGCCCCGTTGTCATTCCCCATCTTTACAACGGCCACAATAAAACCTTCTTCTTTGGGGATTACGAGGGTTACCGCCTGCCCCGCCAGAGTACAAACCAGTACACGGTTCCAACGGCGGCCATGAAGACAGGTGACTTCTCCAACTACAGCGCCCATGGTTTCACGGGACTCACCAATCCATATACAGGTGGCAGCTATGGCACTACGCTACCCTCTATCAACTCCGCAGCCAAACAGTTCCTACAGTTCTTCCCGGACCCAAACCACGGCAACACAACGTCATACGTTGATGGGCAATCACCCAACTATTATGTCAATCAAGACGCGAGTCAACGCAGCGACCAGTTCGACATCCGCGGCGATCAGTATCTAGGAGCCAATCAGAAATTCCTCATCTGGGCGCGTTATACCTGGAAGGACTTTCCTGCCAACTCGCCCGAGGCACTGGCCGTTCCCTCCGCGCAAAAGATCAACAACAACCGGGTTCTGAACACCAGCGGCAACTGGACGATTACCCCGAGCCTCATCAATGAGTTTCGCTTCGGCTACACCCTCTCGACGACTGGGCAGACAAATAGCTTGAACGGCACGGCATTCACCAACGGCCTCGGCCTTAACGGTCTGCAAAACCTCTTCTACAACGGCCTGCCAGAGTTGGACTTCAACAATCTCTCCAGCTTGAACGCCGATCGCCTCGATTCCAGCACAAAATCGAATACCTACGTCTATACGGATTCATTGAGCTGGTCGAAGGGCAAGCACAATCTCAAGTTCGGCGCCGACATTCGCAGCATTGAGGCACTCACCCCGCTTGGTTTCAACGGCTCGGACAACTACGGCACCTTCCAGTTCAACACCAGCGGCAGTGCAGGGCTATTCACCGGTGTCGACTTCGCCGACTTCCTCGCCGGTATCCCCAACCAGTCCTTCTACGATGTCGTCCAACAGGACAACGACGGCAAAACCAAGCACTACCATTTCTTTGCCCAGGACGAGTGGAAAGCATCGCAAAAGCTGACCCTCACGTATGGTCTCCGGTACGAATATCATCCTGCCTACTCTGATCCTCACGGTGACATCGGCAACTTCGATCCAAGCGTAGCCGGCTCCGGCGCGGTGATCTATCCCGATGGAAAATCCAGCCTCCTCTCGCAGGCATTTCTCGCCAGCGCCAACGCCTGCCCGACACTGGGAAGCTCCACTGGTGGTGCGACCGTCAATGGCGCAGCTTGCATGCCAGTCCTTTCGAACAGCCAGGCTGGTTATCCCCTCGGCCTGAAGAAGGTCCCGCATCTCCGCTTCATGCCCCGCTTCGGCTTCGCCTATCGTCCGTTCGATAGCAGCAAAACCACCATCCGCGGAGGCGTCGGGCTCTACAACATCACCCTGCTCGGCTCCAACTTCTACTCGCTCACCGGAACCTTGCAGGCCAACACCCAGCAGTACACCAACACCTACAACGCCACCACCCACGCCATCGGATACGCATGGCCCGCGATCTACGCTGGCGCAGGCTCAAGCTCCAATACCGTGAGCTACGGCCAGGATTACTTTGGCACCGCCAACAGCACCAACTGGAAAGATCCCTACACCGAGCAGTATTCACTCAGCATCGATCATGACTTTGGCTCCGGCTATGCTGGCCGCATCTCCTACATCGGCTCCGAGACACACGATCTGGTCTGGGCGCCGGATGAAAATACCTTGCCCTTCTCCAGTACCGTCTCTGCCTATAACCAGCCGCTCAGCGCCCGCCTCTTTCCCAACTGGGGTCGCATCAACACCCGCGCCACAGGTGCGAACGAGAGCTACAACTCGCTACAGGCCGAAGCCAGCCATCGTTTCCAGAAGGGTCTACAGTTCAACGCCTCCTGGACCTGGGCCAAGGCATTGGCTGACAACCAGGGACCGATCGCCTCTGGACTCGCGTCAGAGAATGGCAGTTCTACCAATGTGCGTGCTACCTCCATTCTTGATCGCCATGCCGACTTCGGCAATACCTACGGCACCCGTCGTCACCGCTTCAACACGACAGTCGTCTACGATCTGCCGTTCGGACGCGGCAAACAATTCGCAGGCAACATCCCCCGCATTGCCGATGCTGTGATCGGCGGCTGGCGGATATCCTCCATCCTGCTCCTCCAGACCGGAGACTTCCTGACGCCGTACTTCCCTGCTGGCCAAGGCGATCCTTCCGGAACCGGCTCGGGCCTCACGTCAACCGGGACGGGCTTCGATCCCGGCCATCGCACACAACATGCTGATACGGTCGCCGGTGTCGCCTGGAAGCCTTCAGGCCAGAACCGTAACAATTGGGTCAACACAAAAGCATTCACTTGCCCTGGCGATCCGAACTGGAGCGTTGGTACAAGTTGCACAACAGGCGGGGGTCTTGCTGGCGAGCTCGCTCCCATCGGTCGCTTTGGCAACACACCAGTCGGAGCAATAACCGGACCTGGAATGGTCAACCTGTCCGCCGGAATCAGTAAAACCTTTGTCCTGGTAGAAGGCGTTCACCTCAAAGCTGAGGGCACCTTCACCAACGTCCTCAACCATACCAACCTGAACGACCCGATTATGGACTTGAGTTCCAAGAGCTTTGGACTGATCACCTCCGCGATCGGCGTCGGCACCACCTCCTACGATCAAGGTGGAAACCGCACCGGTCAGGTCTCGATGCGCCTCGAGTTCTAACCTTCAACCTGTACCATCTAAATAAAGAGGACGCGGAAGATCGCGTCCTCTTTAATGCTCTCCAGCAGCAAACACCAATCGCCCGTTATTCCCATGCATAAGCCCTCTCCCTGCTACCCTCTTTATCGGGAAAGGACATCCCAGAGCTCAGCCACAAGTGAGAACGATGAAGACCAGACGCGACTTTCTCCGTATGACGGCAGCCTCCGCCAGCGCTACCATGATTCCGCCTTCGATCCAACGGGCGTTGGCAATTCCAGCCCATCGCTCCACAGGCACCATTCGCGATGTAGAACATGTAGTGATCCTCATGCAGGAGAATCGCTCGTTCGACCACTACTTCGGATCCCTGCGTGGCGTCCGCGGCTTTAGCGATCCCCGCCCCGCGCCACTGCCGAACGGAAAGCCTGTCTGGTATCAGCCTCCACCCTCAACTAAAACCAAGCATTATCAGTCTCGCGGCCTCTCCCCGGACGCTCCCCATGTTCTGCCGTTTTATCTGAATCCCAAGGCAACCACGGAATATCAGGACGGTACAGATCACGGCTGGAGCAGCGGCCATCTCTCCTGGAACCATGGGCGTTACGACCAGTGGGTCACGCAAAAGCAGGACGCGCTCACCATGGGATATCTGAAGCGGGAGGATGTCAGCTTTCACTACGCCCTCGCCGACGCATTTACGCTCTGCGACGCTTACTTCTGCTCCGTGCACGCCGATACATGCCCCAACCGAATCTATCTGTGGTCAGGCACCTGCGACCCACGCAACATTCATGGGAAAAAGCCTAACGGTCCCGGCATCGAGGAGCGGTCAAAGACGAACGGCTATACATGGATGACCTATCCCGAGCGCCTACAGGAGCAGGGCGTCAGTTGGAAGGTCTATCAAGGTGGGACTGGGATTCCAGGGACACCTACCGATAACTACACAGACAACTCCCTCGAATTCTTTGCCAACTACCAGGTCATGGAAGGGGCTTCGCCCTCAGGCCCCCTCGTCACGCAAGGCGTATCGAACCATACCCTGCGCGATCTGCACGAGGACGTGACGCAAGGCCGTCTGCCGCAGGTATCGTGGATCATCGCGCCCTATAAATACTGCGAACATCCCGAAGCATCGCCTACGGATGGCGCATATTTCGTCTCGCTCGTGCTCGAGGCGCTCACCTCGAATCCTGAGGTATGGAGCAAGACGGTATTCTTCATCAACTACGACGAGAACGACGGGCTCTTCGACCATGTCGTTCCGCCAATGCCACCCAGTAGTCAAGCCCGCAACGCTCATGGAATGGTATCGGACGATCTTCTGGAGAGTCTCCAGGATGAGCTTCTCGACCTCGACCAGTATCCGCACGAAAAAAATCCAATCATTCCAGGTGCCGACCCTGGTGGCCTGCAACCCATCGGCCTCGGACCACGTGTTCCCATGCTCATCGTCTCGCCGTGGACCACCGGAGGGTGGGTGTGCTCCCAGGTCTTCGATCACACATCGGTATTACAGTTCCTCGAGGCACGCTTCGGAGTTGCCGAGCCCAATATCACCAAGTGGCGCAGATCGGTCTGCGGCGATCTCACCTCTGCCTTCAACTTCGCCAACCCTGTCACATCCCCATCAACATCCTTCCGCGTCCCCAAACCAGTGCGTTCGCGGCACGAACCCTATCAGGTTCCGGCTATGCAGGTAATGCCCTCGCAAGAGCCAGGAACACGCCTCGCAAGAGCGTTACCCTACGATATACAAACACAGTGCAGAGTGGAAACGAGTCGCGTCTGGGTAGACCTCATCAACCGTGGCAAAGCAGGAGCGTCTTTCTATATCTACGACGGTACTGCGCTAAGCAACGAGCCAAGACGCTATACAGTCTCCGCGGGCCAGTCCCTGTCCGACTTCTGGATGCCGAACGCCGAGTCAAGCGCATACGATCTCTCACTCTACGGTCCCAATGGATACCATGCTCACTTCCAAGGAAGCATCACCCAAAGCACCACCCCTGGGTCCTCTCACGAGGCTTCCCTGGATTATGTCCCAGAGAGCAAGAGCATTCGTATAACCATTAGGAATTCAGGCGCGGAGCCGTGCGTCTTCGAAGTATCGGAAGCATACAACAGTGTGGCCGTTCAGAAGTACACCGTAAACGGTACAGGAAACGCTGAGGTGCATGTACCTGTCTCATCCAGCTCAGGATGGTTCGACGTTATCGTTCAGACGCGCCAGGATACATACTTTCTGCGCCGTTGGGCCGGCCATCTGGAAGACGGCAGACCCAGCACTAGCGACCCAGGGTTGAACCACTCTATCAGTGAACCGTCATCTTGAAGCTAGGTGTTTAGTCCCACAGAGTGGTGGAGTGGGTTGATGGTGAATTTGAGGGGAGTTTTCTGCCATTGCTGGCAGATGAACTGATAGGGTGTGAGGCCCTTGAGGGTTTTGAGGCGTTTGGCGAAGTTGTAAGCCATCAAGAAGGTCTGCAAGTGCTCCTTGAGTTGCTGATGGGTCTGGTAGTAGTTGCGTTTGACGGTAGCCTCTTTGAGGGTCCGGTTCATACGCTCGACCTGTCCGTTGGTCCAGGGATGTTTCGGCTTGGTGCGTCGGTGCTCGATGGAGTTTTGCTCGCAGGCCCAGGCATGAACCCGGAAGAAGATGAGCTTGCCCTGTTCCGTCCTGACTTCGGCGATGTCGACGTGGAAGTAGCCGATGGGATACTTCCGGAACTTCTCTTTCGCTGGCCTGTCGCCTTCCACTTCGGGCAGACGGCTGATGCCATGGCGTTGGAAGCAACGGTGCAGGGCCGACCGCGTCAGAGACGGGATCGTTGCCTGGAGAGTATAGAGGCAGTCATCGAGCGGCAGCAGCGTCTGCTTGCGAAACGCAACGGCCACGGCTTCCTGTTCATGACTCAGAACCGTGGAGTGAGGCTACTTAGGCCCCATCGGCGCATCTTCGGTCGAGGCTCGCTTCCACCACTTGGTTACGGTCTTCGGGTTGATACCGTAGTGCGCCGCCAGTTGGTTCAGGCTCACTTGGCTATGCTGTATCGCTCGGCGCACTGCCGCTGTCGTTCGGGCGCTCCCGTGCAGTACTTGTCCCATAATGCCTCCCAGGATGGCAACTGGTCATAGCGTACTCCACCACTCTGTGGGACTAAACACCTAATACAATCGACCAACAGAATGCGACTAATTTTTTTAAGTAGAAACAGTTGACCTTGCATGCCGTTTCTGAAGTCTTGCCCAGTCGAACAACTTTCTCAGAGACACTCATCCCACCTGATCGCTCATTGTCTGATACAGCCTTCTGAGAGAAAGTTCCCTACGTCAGAGAGCCACGCCGCCCTCCATCAAAAGTATGAGATTAATACCCCCTAGATAACTGAAGACAGTCACGCAATGCATTCATACGATGGAGCATTCAGTCTGGAGCACTTAATCCGGCTTGAACTATCTATGCTCAACACGTCAAGATGCCATCTCGAACCTGCTCCTCATACGTTCGTAGCACTCGGCCACAGCAAACAAGCGTTATATCGGTCAGGCCAGTTGTTGGGATAAGTTAAGGCCCAACTTGAACAATTCAGATTCAAAAATGCAAGCGATTACAACAAGGAATGTTCTCTATGCAAACAATTCACTCTCCCAGGATTATGAAATACCTGGGCATCCTATTGTTGACCCTGTTCGTCTGCAATGTCTTCGCGAATCGTGCCTTCGCGCAAGCAGACCAGGGAGCTATCACCGGCCTTGTACTCGACCCCACCGGCGCGGTCGTATCCGGCGCCCAGGTTACTCTCAGCAACACCGACACCGGCCTCATCCTCCAGTCTCAGACAGACTCCAGCGGCAACTACGTCTTCTCCCCAATCAAGATCGGCAACTATAAGGTCTCGGTTACGGCCCTCGGATTCTCCACCACCACACAGGAGAACATTCAGCTCCACGTTCAGGACCGCATCGCCGTAAACATCGAACTGAAGACCGGCGCGGAGAACACCACCGTAACCGTCACTACCGCACCTCCGCTCCTCCAGACCACCGAAGGCTCCACAGGACAAGTCATCGAGTCCAAGACCATCAACGACACGCCGCTCAACGGTCGCAACTGGATCTTCATCGCGCAACTCACCGCCGGTGTCGCGCCTGCCAACGGATCACGCGGTCAGGGCAAAGGCGACTTTTCCGCCAACGGTCAGCGCTCCGAGCAGAACAACTACATCATGGATGGCGTCGATAACAACGTCAACGTCGTCGACTTCTTCAACGCTGCCAGCTACATCGTCCGTCCCCCACCCGATGCACTCGCCGAGTTCAAGGTCCAGACCGGTGCCTATAGCTCCGAGTTCGGCCACTCCGCAGGTGCTGTCGTCAACGCCAGCATCAAGTCTGGCAGCAACCAGATCCACGGCAGCCTCTGGGAGTACATCCGCAACGATGCCTTCGACGTCCGCGAATTCTTCCAGGGCACCTCACCGATTGCGAAGTATCGCCAGAACCAGTTCGGCGCGACTCTCGGCCTGCCCATCATCAAGAACAAGCTCTTCTTCTTCGGCGACGTCGAAGCGGATCGCATCATCTTCGGCGAAACCCATGGTGGCTTGTCGGTACCCACGGCCAAAGAACGTATCGGAGACTTCAGCGAGCTGCTGAATCCCACTCTGAGTGGTCTGTCTGCTAATCCAACCGGCATCAATCCAGCGACTGGTCTAGCCTATCCCCTGGCAGGTCAAATCTATGTGCCCAATGCAACCAACAACGGCACAACTCCAGTGAGTGGCAACCTGCTCAACCAGCAGGCAGGAGTAACCCTCAATCCCGTCGCTCTGAATCTCCTTAGCCTATTCCCACTACCAAACGTCGGTGCCACTGGACAGACATACAACAACTACACCAGCCAGACAGACACCATCGACAATACCTTCCAATGGGACGTCCGTGTGGACTGGAACGCCAGCAGCAGGGATCAGGCCTTCGCTCGCTTCAGCTATGACCACGAGCCTGCGACCCATCCCGCTCCGTTGGGCGCGATCCTCGATGGCGGCGGATTTGGCGATACCGGCCAGATCATCTCGCTCGGCGAAAACTTCGCCGGCAGCGAAACCCACTCTTTCTCCCCAACCCTCACCAATGAGTTTCGTTTCGGCTACAACTACGGCCACTTCGGCGGTCTTCAGGAGAACGGCAACACGGACATCGCTCCGACCCTCGGATTGGGCGGCATCCCGTTCAGCGCCCAAAACGGTGGTCTTCCTGCCTTCAACGTGTCGGGCCTCTCCTTCTTCGGTTCGCCAACCTACTACGTCACTAACGAATACGAGAACGTCTATCAGATCCTCGATAACATCACCAAGGTCTTCGGCAATCACACCTTCAAGGCTGGCGTAAACTTTCAGCGCATTCGCTTCACAACCTTGCAGCCCGACCAGGGCCGCGGTACCTATGACTTCCGTGGACCAAGCGACAATGGATCGAACTTTTACTCTGGCCAGCTCGGTTCACCCAATACCGGATCGGGTATCGCGGACTTTCTGACCAACAACTTCGACAACGCAGGCATCTCCAATCTCTTCACCACGGACGATGTTCGCTGGAATCGTTCCGCCTATATACAGGATGACTGGAAGGCCAGCCAAAGGCTGACGTTGAACTACGGCGTCCGCTACGACTACTCGGAGCCCTATCTGGAACGGCATGACAATCAGGCAGCCTTTATTATGACCAGCGCAGCCGTCGCCAGCCAGGGCACAGGCTTATACCTTTTGCCGAAGAGCAAGCAAGGGACTGCCCTGCCCGCTTCGTTCGCCCGCTACCTTGCGCTGGACAACATTACCGTGCAGTACACCGACAACCGCAAACTGATCGATCCGCAGAAGGTAAACTTCGCTCCGCGTCTCGGCTTTGCCTATACCGTGAACGACAAAACAGTCATTCGCGGCGGATTCGGAATCTTCTTCGGCGGCCTCGAGAGCGTCGGCTACTACCCGAACCTCGGCGTCAATGTGCCCTTTGCATTCGACTCAGGTTTCGCTGCTGCAAGCTGCACCTATAACGGAGCCTGCCCTAACAATGGTCTCAGCCTCGAGACAGGCTTTAGCAACGCGCTCGCCGCAGGTCTGATCAACTCCATCCAGCAGCCGACCCTCCGTGGCAGCGAAGCGAAGGTTCGTTCTCCTTATAGTGAACAGTTCAACCTCACCACGGAGTACGCGATCAACAACGCCACAGTGGCAACTGTCTCCTATGTCGGTTCGGTTGCCCGCCACCTCCAGCAGTTCCCCAACCCCAACGGACAGACCGCACTCACCCCCAATGGGTTCACCGGCTATGTCACCGCTGCTGGCGACAAGGTCAATCCCTTCCGCCCCTTCCCTCACTTCCAGGGCTTCGCCTACACCGCCTATGACGGCGTATCGAACTACAACTCCTTACAAGCCAAGCTGGAGCGCCGCTTCTCGCACGGCATCAGCTTCCTCACTACCTACACCTGGGCCCATACACTCGACGATGCTCCCACGCCCCTCGGCAGCACGAATGACTCCGGCTACCGTGGCACGAATATCGTTCCCATCGGCCAGGACTACTCCAACGCTCCGATCGACGTTCGTCAGCGGTTCACCCTCAACGGCAACTATGAGCTGCCCTTCGGCAAAGGACGCGAGTTCCTGAATCAGAGCGGTCCGCTCAACTACCTCATCGGAGGCTGGTCAAGCAGCCTCGTCTTCCGTGCTCAAACGGGTCAGCCGATCACCATCGGCACCAACGGCATCACCAGCCCCGGCGGAGCAACCGCCCAGGCGATCCGCATCGGCAATCCCTACGCGTCAGGTGGCACACCCAACGCCTCGAACCCAGGCATCACCTGCGCCGCCGCGGCCCGCACCGTCACCAACTGGTACAACCCCTGCGCCTTCGCCAATCCAAAGGCGGACGACATCGGCTATACCACTGCCAAATACTCGGATGGAACCTACATCCCCAACTCCGTCTCAGGCAACGCCGCGCTCGCCTACCTTGGTAGCCCGCGCGGTCAGATCTACGGACCAGGATACGAGCGCGTCGACATGTCGCTCTTCAAATCCTTCCCCACCTTCCGCGAGCAAAGCCTCACCTTCCGCGCGGACATCTTCAACCTCTTGAACACACCCGGCTATGGAAACCCAAGCACCACAAGCACTGAGAGCATCGCGTCCAACGGTGGTTTGATCACCTCAGCACGCTTGTTCCAGAGCAACACACCGGACTCGCGCTTCTTCCAGTTCTCCCTGAAGTACGCCTTCTAGAAGAACTCCACTCCAACCCAAGGGCAGACGCCACCAGCGTCTGCCCTTTCTCTTTGCCTCAAATGACCATGTCCGAAAAGCGCAAGGCGTGTCTAACCGGCACCCGAGCACAAGCTGCCCTAGACAAGCAGTACCAGCGCGAGGCTTGCCACCGCCATGAGGCTTCCCGCGATGGGAACGGTCGCATACCCAAGACCGTGGCTGATGACTACCCCGCCAAGGACTGCGCCAAGCGCATTGCCAAGATTGAATGCGCCAGCATTGATCGACGAGGCGAGACCAGGTGCTTCGGTCGCCGTCTGCATCACCCGCGCCTGCATCGGCGGAACGATGGCAAAGCTCGCCGTACCGAAGAGAAGGAGCCCGATGGCAGCACCGATATGACTCTTGAGAAAAGTGGCATCGCCACCATAATGAGGACAAGCGCAAGAAGAATGATCCGCGTCGCGCCCATGAGCGACCAATCCGCAAGCCGGCCGCCGAGACCATTACCAAGGGTGAAGCCCACGCCGACTAAGACCAGAACAAATATGACAAAGCCTTTGGACGCACCTGTCAGATTTGCCAGCACGGGGGCGACGTCGCGATGGCGATGAGCACGGATATTGGCAGGAGTTGAAGAAGCGACTGATTCAGTTGCCGCAACGGCAACCATCGCACGCGGTCAGCTCCTGTACAGGCAACCTATTGGTTGGGGCATGCCCTGCTCATGCCGCTCCTAGCCTCGTTCATGGATCGTTTCCCCAAAGTCGACGTGGTCCTTGATCTGAAGGATTTCGCAAATCTTTCGACCCATGATTGGGATGTGCAGCTCGCAGCCGGAATCCTTGCTGATTCAAGTCATGTTGCACGACGCATCACCCAGATATCGCTGCGTCTCTATGCCAGCGCCAAGTATATTTCTCGTCGCGGTGCCCCGGAAACATTCGCCGACCTCGGCCAGCACGATATCGTAGACAAGCATTGGGTGAACGGGATATCGCCTTGGCTCGACGAAGCGGGCACACAACAAATTGCAATCAAACCGAGGCTGGTGGTGAACGACATGATCGCGATCGTCCATGCGGTTCGTGAAGGTGCCGGCATCGGTTGGGTGCCAACTTTACTCGCCCAGCAAACGTACGAAGCGGACAGGCTCGTTACCGTGCTACCTTACCTCAAACCCGCACCAATTCCGGTCTATGCTATCTTTCCGCGCCGCCGCACCGCGAGCCCGAAGGTGCGGGTCTTCGTCGATTTTCTTGCCGAAGCGTTTGCAGCACGAAAACTGACGCATGGGCGTCAAGAGTAGGATTCCGCCCACTCCACCACAAGGAACCCGTATGACTGAACTCCTCATCAACCGCTTCGACACCTCCATCGGCGAGATGCTCATCGTCACCGACCACGACGCCAACCTACGCGCAATCGATTGGGCAGACTACGAACCCCGCATGGACCGCCTCCTAAAACGTCACTACGGCAAGCACGGATTCCATCTCACACCCACAAACAGCCCAAACAGCGTAACCAAAGCAATCGGCAGATATTTCGCAGGCGACCTGACAGCCATCGACCACTTGCCCGTGCAAACAGCCGGCACCTCCTTCCAACGCGAGGTCTGGCGCGCCCTGCGAACCATCCCCTGCGGCACCACCGTCTCCTACGCGCAACTAGCCGAGCAGATCAGCCGCCCCGCCGCAGTCCGAGCCATCGGCCTGGCCAATGGCTCCAATCCAATCGGAGTCGTCGTCCCCTGCCACCGCGTCATCGGAGCCGACGGCTCCCTCGCCGGCTACGGCGGCGGCATCGAACGCAAGCGCTGGCTACTCGCGCACGAAGCCCCCGCGTTCGCAATCAGCCAGCAGCCCCTATTTCCCGCAGAATGATGGAGTGAATGGTGGTCCGGGGCCGAGTCCAACTGCCGACCTTCGCGTTAGGACGATGGTCGCTCTCGCCAGTGCGGTTAAACTGTAGCTCGGTGCAACCACCCAGGCATCGTTTGCAGGCCTCTTCAACGCTTTACGGTAGCACTTGAAAACTGTGGGTTCCGCGAAGGAAGGGAGGCTAGGTTATTGACCGTTTGGTAGACTCCGGTCGCCAGCCTGACAGTGGAGATGTAGTCGTCCAGTATTCCGTGGTTCAAGACCAGCGTGAAAAAGAACTCCTGCGGAATAAGTTCACGGAACGCTTCCGTTCTTCTGCATGAATAAAGAGATTGTAGTGACGGCGCCATGATTGTGCCCACCCGTCGGGCCATGTCTGGTGCAACGGGTGGATATGTAAAGCAAACTCTCAGAAGTAGTACTTCAGAGCTAGTTGGAAGAATCGAGCGTCGGGAGTGAAGTTCCCTAGAAAATTCGTACCGGTAATTTGACCGCCTTGTGCTGAAATTCCGCCGTTCGATGGAGCGCCCCACGTCGGGGTATTGAACAGGTTGAAAATATCTCCGCGGAACTGTAGATACTGGCTCTCGTAAGTTTTAAAGTTCTTTGTGAACGTCATGTCGATCCGCTGGTAGCCGGGACCATGAAGTTGCTCGCGCGCATCGCCGAGGTACTTCAAGAAGTTCGCGGCGCCGGTCACCGGCGCAGTAATGACGCTGGCTTGCGGAGGATTTTCAAATGCGCAGGGGTTGTACCAATTGGCTCGATTGCGTACCTTCGTCGGACAAACAATTGGGTTATTATCCGGGGCCGCGCCTCCACCGGCGAATGGATTTCCAATCCGAATAGCGTGGGCACCCGCCCCATTTACAGTCGAGGTGTTTGGGTTGACTGTAATACCATTGCCTGTCTGCGTGCGGAAGAGGATGATTGAATCCCAGCCGCCAACAAGGATATTCGCCATCCCTTTCTTGCTGACATATTTGCGCCCTTCCCCGAACGGCAGTGCATACGTTCCGGTGAAAACAAATCGCTGCGCCGTGTCAAACGGCGAGTTGCCATAATCGGGCCGGGCGCCGAGAACATTGTAGGACCAATAAAATGAGCCGTCGCCGTTGCTTGGCAGGGGTTCTCTTGAGTCGTCCAGGTTGTGTGACCATGTGTACGATGACAGGAAACTCAATCCATTGGTGTAATGCCGCTCAAGTTTAGCCTGCAAAGAGTTGTAGTTCGCAATCGCTGCAAAGGCACATTGCGCGTGCCGCCAAAGTCAGGGAACGGTTGATAGGGCTGCGTACTCAGCCCAGGAGGAAGCAGTGCGGGAGAGCCGCTATAAGTCACTGCAATCGCCAGATGCCGCAACTCGGTGCCCACATAACCGAGCGAGGCGGTTGTGTTGTTCGATATCGAGAATTGTACAAACATGTTTTGCTGCATGGTGTAGTTCGTCTTAATGTTTGGGTCCGTCCCGGCCAGAGATGGGGTATTTAGGCCGGTGGTTGGCGGACCACATTCGAACGTGATGCCATTGGACGGGCAATTGTTCGGCAAGCAGTTAGGAGCAGGATAGGATGCCTCAATGTCATAGGGATAATTCGTTCCCTGATTGGGGAAGTTTCCGAGATTTTCTACTCCCTTGAAGAAAATGCCAAAGCCGGTACGAACAACAAAGTCATTTGAGGGCCGAAAAGAAATCCCTATTCTGGGTACGAAGTTCGTGCGCTGTGGATTGCTGAGCCCCGGTTGGCCGTGTACTTGAGCGTGATATTGTCCTTAGCCAGAAGGTTCAAGAAGATTGGACTAAGCACGACGTTCTTCTGGGACAGCGGCATCAAGTAAACTCCCGTCCCTCCCCCTGGAATATCGATTCCCCCGGTGGGATAAAACGAAGCCCGATGATCCAGCCGCTCAATAGGCGGTTGAAAGAAGTCGTAACGCACACCCAGGTTGAGGGAGAGGCGGTTGTTCACCTTCCAATCGTCCTGAATATAAGCGGCTCGATACCAATGGCCATTGTTCACAAGGGTAAAGCTGGAGGTGTTGTTGCTGTTCTGCTGATCAGCAAGATAGTCCGCGATGCCTGACCCCGTAAACGAAGTGCCCGGCTGTCCAGTAATGTGGCCATTGAATCCGGGCGATGTGTGTGCATTCGTTGGCTGAATGACCGAATAACGGATGTTCTGGAAATTCACTCCGAACTTAAACGATTGGTTGCCCCAGATCTTCGTTGCATCGTCGATGATTTGGTAGACATTCTGATGTTCAGGGGAAGGCGTGTACGAAGGTGTCCCCATGCCGTTGATGCCACTAATACTGATATTCGGCAATCCGCCGTTGCTTGGCTGGAAGGGCACTCCTCCAAAACCGAACCGCGCAGCCAAGTTCACATTGGCGCTCTGTGCCAACCAGTTGAAGTATCCCCAGTTGTACGCGAAACGGGCTTGGTTGGTCAGAGTCTGCGCGAATACATGGTTCCAGCTTAAAACCGCGTTCTTGGCATAATTGGTGAACGTCCCGTCAGAGAAGGTGCCGCCGCCGTCGAGGATTGGACCAAGAGGAGTGGTCTCGGTCTTATCTTCATGCGCCCAGCTTACCCGGGCAAACACTTGGTCACTTGAACTCCGGTTGTAGTCCACTCGTGCATCAATCTGATTCGTGATATTTGTAGTCGCCTGGTTCCAGGCGTAGTTATTGTAAGCCAGCCCCGCTGGACCGGTATTAGCCGCAGGAGACATCTTGAAGAGGGTCAGTGCGATCAGATCGATCTCGGTTACGCACATAATATTTGCCGCATTTCCGCACTTCGATCCCAGGATCGCCGTTCCGCCGGAACCGGGCTCATACAGCTTGATAGGCTGAGTTTGGCCCGTCAAAGTAGTATTGAGCAATTGCGTAAGATTACCCGGATTACTTTCCATTAGGGCGGTAGGCACTGTTGTTAACTGCGGAGAGTCCTGGACGATCCGGTTTCCTTCATAATCGAAAAAAAAGAAGAGTTTATTCTTCAGCACAGGTCCGCCAGTTGTTCCGTCAAATTGGTTCTGATGATAAGGAAGTGCTTTGGGGGTCTTAGGGGCATACCATTGTCCGGGAGGTGCCTCCAGGTCGTTATTCCAGATGTACTCCCACACGTCACCGTGAAAGCTGTTCGTGCCCGATTTAAGAGTGGCGTTGACCACTCCACCTGCCGAATGCCCAAACTCCGCGCTGGAATCCGAGGTCTGGATTTTAAACTCCTGAAGCGCATCGGGCGGAGGTTTCACAACGTAGCTTGCTCCATTCAGAAAGTCGATTGCGTTCGAGTTGTTGTCAACGCCGTCCAGGATGAAATTATTTTGCGTCGCACGCTGACCATTTGCGTTAAAGTCTCCGTTACCTTGACCGCGCGAGCCGTTGGAAGGATTCACTCCAGCAGCCAATTGAGCAATAAACACATAGTTACGCTGGTTGAGCGGGATGTCCGTAATCTGCTTTGCGGTCATGACCTGGCCGGTGGATGCATCGTCTGTCTGTAGCAAAGGGGTGTCAACAGCGCTTACCTGCACTGATTCCGCCTGGGTACCGACCTTGAGTCGAATATCGGCTTCCAACCGCTCGCTGACGTGTAATTCGATCCCGGTCTTTGTAGTGGTGGCGAATCCAGCTGCTCCAACAGCCACAGAATAATGGCCAATCTTGACTGGTTGAAAGGTTAAGCTGCCATATAATCTATCCCTTTGAACTAACTTCACGAACGGATCCATGCTGATTTCCCGAAATTAAGGTATTGCCACCTTTCAACTTGGCCGCTGACCATGCCGCAGGAGCGTCCACCGACCATATGGCTTGCCATCCTTGTCGTATTCAATCATCTTATCCATGTCAATCTGCGCCACAAGAAAAGTTCCGGCCTGCGTCATTCGGGCGCGTCGAAACTGATCATGAACCTCATCGAGGTGAGAGGTTAGAATTACAATTTGCCGCGTCAACTTGCCTGAAGGCACTTCAACGAGCATCAATTTCGCAGGATTGCCGTTCTGCGTCAGCCGAACACGGTTCGTGCCGATTGCCTGAACTGAATGAACCTCAGTCCCGATCTCAGCGTAGTAGCTCCAGATCACTCTCTTGTTTGGCGTAATGATATCGGTGCCTGTCTTACGGCTGAAGAGTATATTTCCATCTGACAGCCGCGTACAGTCCCCCAAATTCTTGAATTTCGCTCCTTCCTGCGATAGTAATCTTCTGGGGATGGAGTAGTTCCAAACTTCCTTTCTACCGCGAATCAGATGCATTGTCTGCTGAGGATGGATTTAACCCCACTCCCCACAATAGAAAAAGGGATGCTGGTCCAGACCGGCGTCTAGCAAATTCTGTAGTGCAGCTAAGGATGCGTCGTGATTGGATGTCTGCCCGGACGCAGCTGTCGTGATGCACATCCCGCAGAGCTCCATTAAGGTAAGGAATACCCCAATTCTCACCTATTCTCCTTGTTCTTTAAAGGCATTCAGCAGCGAATCAAGGTAACGAGACATTAGGCTTTTGGGGCAACGCTCAATGAGTACGTAACCGTTTCTTACTGTAAGAGAGCAGCATAAGTTTTGGGGCCTTTGCGTCTTTGCAGTACACAAGCATGAATACCCTGGTCTATGCCGACACCACGGACCAAGAGGCCAGTGCTGCCAGTTCTATTACGAGCACCATGCAACAGATGTCGATCAGCTTCGGCGTCGCGAGTGCGGGGTTGTCGACAGCATTTTTCGTTCCTGGCAATGGCCAATCCGGTCCTATCGAGATGATCCACGGTATTCACAATGCACTCGTGGCGCTCGGGGCATTGACCATTGTTTCGGCGATTGTCTTCCGTAGCCTGAAGCAGGGGGACGGTGAGGCTGTGAGTCACCCAAAAGTCTTCCATCGGGCAGTTGAGCGGCGCACGATTGTACAGACGAGCCATCCTCTCATGTAAACGAAATTTTGCGACAACGGTCGGCGTTCGAGAGGAGAGTTGTTAGAAACCGACATCTCGGTACCAATCATTTCGTCAATGAGTGACTCGGCGATTATCAACATTAGTCTGGCGCGATGGCCTATCAGAATATCTACCCATTGGATGGTGCCACTGCTTTGCGGTTCAACCTTAACACTAATAACTAGCAACGTTCATATGCCCGTCATCGGCTCTGTGTTTGATGAGAGCATCTGGTTCTTCGCATCGTGTTGGTTTTTGCGGCTCGAGTGAAGACCCGGTTCATGCGAACAAATATTCTGGAGAAATATATGAAAAAACAAGCTTTAGTGCTCGCCGCAGCCATGCTTATGTCGGTCTCGGCGTTAGCCAAAGAAGGCTCTGAACCGGTTCACCGTGGTTCTATTCCTAAGTTAGACCACGTCTTCGTCATTATGATGGAGAACCACCTGAAGCAGGAAATTATTGGCAATCCCAATGCTCCCTTCATGAACCAGGAAGCCCAGGAAGCAGGCCAGGCCACTAACTATTACGGCGTCGGTCATCCTAGCCTGGTCAATTACCTGGAGCTGACCGGCGGTTCCAACTTCGGCATCACCAACGACGATCCGCTCAACTGGGTCAGCGGTCCGTGCCATTCCAATCAATACTCTAACGATTGCAGTGGTGCCGTGGATTCAATCTATAACGGCGGCGAGGACATAGCCACTCCTGCCACTGCACCGAGCGGCGGCTGCAACGGTCAGATCTCGTTCTCGGGTACGCCGGTTGACCATAACTGCGCGCTCCGCAACTATGCGAGCATCACCTACACGCCGAAGACCATTGCGCACCAGTTGGTCGAAGCCGGTCTGAGTTGGAAGGACTATCAGGAGAGTCTGCCGACAACCGGCCCGCGCGTCGATGGCGTGTACTACTCGGATGGCAACTTCTCGAATCTCACACCCAGTTCGTTTTTTACCTCAAACACCCCGACGCCAGTGATCTCTCAGCTCTACGTGACCGATCACAATCCGTTTGTGTTCTTCGCTGATGTCCAGCAAGGCTATGATCCGCTATTGTCCGAGAATCAGGTCCAGGAATGGAATGGCGCCGCCGGACTTTATCAGGACCTGGCAACTGGCGACGTGCCCAGCCTCTCCTTCATCGTGCCCAACAAATGTCACGACATCCACACCGTGAGCGGTCAGGCGAATACCTGCAGCGACCAACAGGCCGATATTCAACTCTCCGACTCAGTCATCAAGCAGGTTGTGCTTGCTATCAAAGCCTCCCCTGTTTGGATGCGGGGCAACAATGCAATCGTCATCGTGTTTGACGAAAACGACTATTCAAATAACTTCAACCGTGTGCCGTTCATCGTCGACAAAAACTACGGTACGGCTGGCTCGCAGGTCACAACCCCTTATGACCACTTCGATCTGCTGCACACACTCGAGGCCGGTTTCCGCCTTCCGTGCCTCAACCATGCGTGCGATACCACCGCTGAGTTTATCAGCCTGTTTGATAAATAAACGGCCTTGATGGTCTGTATAACGGATGGATCCGCCCGCTGTCGAGCGGGCGGATTCCTTTGTTTGAAGATAGTCGAATTTCTTGAGAGCGATACAGTTGACCCAAACCACTTCTTTGATAAAAGCCATTGCCAGGATCGTGATGGTGCTAGCGCTATATCTGGTCTGTAGAGCGGCCTTGGCGGATCGCGATGAATATACTGGCCTTGCCTGGAATCCTACCTCCACACCCTCCCATCCATGCGGTATTGGCTTGCCACCGCGTGGCAATTTTGCACATGATCGCTGGGTGAATGCGCGCAAGCCGAGAGTCAGCCTGGTGGTCCGACAGGAAGGCACTACGCTTTGCTATGTCATCGACGGCGTTGCCGAGGCGCCGACCATACGAGTCAAGCAGGGAGCGACGCTGACGGTGACTCTCCGAAACGAGATTACTGATCCGTCCGTGCTTGGCAAGCTGTTGCCGCCCATCGTGTTGCGTGATCGGCCGGTTGAGGCCGTGCCGGACAGAGTTGGAGTCGTTGCAGTAATCCCGGGACAATTCCATGTGCCGACTGGCCGCACCAACCTGCACATGCACGGATTTGCTGTTCCCCCCACCGCTCCGCAGGACGAGGTGCTGATGGGCTGTGCCGATCCGGCCGTGGGCGATACAGGTTGCGGTCAACGCGAGATTACTTACCAGTACCAAATACCGCCCAATATGCCGCCGGGGCTCTACTGGTATCACCCGCATGTGCATGGCGAAGTGCAGGCGCAGATGCTGGCGGGCTTGACCGGCGCAATCGTGGTTGAGGGACCAGATGACGAGGCCCGGGAGGCGGCAGGTATCGAGGATCGCGTCTTTATCGTGCGGCAGTTGCGCGACAGCGATTCGAAAAATCCCGCCATGCTTATTCCACCAACCGACCATCGCACAAACATGAACGACACTATGCCTATGGTGCAACGAGCCATGCCCCATGCAGAGCACGCTACGGAGAGTAGTGTGAAGACCGGCGGAGAGATCGATACGAGCCATGAACTTGGTTGCGCAAACGCAGCCGCTTTGGACGAAATTACCTTGAACGGCGCGCCCGTGGTGGACGGAGAGGTCGCCGACAAAGATCTTGCTCCCTTGCACATCACAGTCGGCACCACACAGCTATGGCGCGTGGTGAATGCGGCTACGGATGCGGTGCTCGATCTGGCCCTGATCGACGAGGCCGGAAAGCCTGTACCAGTCCGCATTATCGCGCGTGACGGCGCACCGCTCACCAATGACGCTGGGCGGCCCGTTAAGCTCGTTGCCACTACAGCCGCGCAATCGGTGCCACCCGCCGGGCGTGTGGAGTTTCTGGTTACTGCGCCAAAGCTGGGAACAAAGATCTATTTCGTCACCCACGCGGTGGACACAGGCTGCGCTGGCGATGTGGTGCCAGAGCGACGGCTTGGAATTTTGACGAGCCTACCCTACACCGACGATGCTGCACAGCCTCCGATCTCTGACGCGCCGCGCAGTACAGTGCCTGATCTATTTTCCGGCTTGCTTGCACGCAAGACCGACCGCACCCGCGTGCTCGCGTTCGCCGAGTATCCGCGCCCCGGAGATTCCGACCAGACTGATTTCTATATTGTCGAGCGGCGGCAGGGGGCAGTGCTCAAGCCCTACGAGATGTCTGACCCACCAGCCATCAACGTGGCGGCCGGATCGGTTGAGGAGTGGACGATTGAAAACTGGACGCGTGAGATCCATGCGTTTCACATCCACCAAGTGCACTTCCGATTGTTGGGTGTCAACGGCCTACAGCAGGATGACCCTCCCTTGCTCGACACGGTGATCGTACCCGCCGCGGTAGGCTTCGACCGAGTAGACCCTCCATCAGGCCCCACTCCGGGAACAGTGCGCATTAAGATTTATTTTCCCGAAACAATGACAGGAGATATCCCATTCCACTGCCATCTTGTGGACCACGAGGACAATGGCATGATGGGGGTGCTTCGTGTGCTGCCAAGCACGGTCACTAATAACAGTAGCGTGGTCGGCAAAACCCACCCGAGGGAGATCTCGTTCCACAAACTTGCAAGCCCGCAGCCCTGACAATAGGAGTAATCTATTGAGCTCTGATCGCTTAGCAAAGACCAAGCTGAATCTCATTTGGCACCAACAGGCGTGGGCGTTGAAAAACTTACCCTCGGGAACTCGCGGAAAGATTCATCGCGCCAGGATGTCCTATAAGCGATTTTCTCGGCCTGGCAGATATTTTCTATCCCCGGATTTGAGCCTGTTTACGCAGGAAACAAGTTTTTCAATACCCACAGGGCGATGCACTCAGCGAGAAACACTCGATCTCCATGGCCTTAGTATTTCCGTCGCTGCTCGTGAGACTGAAAGAAATCCAGCCACCCGCCTGCTGAGGATGTTTCTTAGCGGGGAAATGGAAATTCGGATCAAACAGGTTCTGGCCATTTGGCCACAATTTTGCACAATTTGTGATAAGCAATCTTGGGAGAACAAGCATGCGGAGTGTTGCACGGATCAAGCTCGGGTACTATACATTGCCGCCAACAGAAGGGGCATGCTTAGGGAATCTGCTCGTCTTTTCGCCGGACTGCGCCAGATCCATAACTCAGAGGCGATCTCGTCCAGGCTGGGTACCGCCAGAGTAGCGATGTGATCTACAGTGGTGTGATAGTCAGCGTAGAACGTCTGAAATGTATCGCTTGTCCAGTGACGGCGGGTTATGTTGAAGACTTCGCTGTCGCGAGCCTGCGCCGCTGCGCCAGTTCCTTGCTATCCGATTCCAGCCTGATCACTATTCCTTGCGCCAATTTGTTAGGCTCCGCACGATGTCGATGGAATTATTACGAGGAGCTCTGCTTGTGAAAAACGACAGTGAGCACCTACTATGTGAGTGACAAGGCGAGGGCGTGTTTCCTGCGTTCCTCCCTTCCAATCAAATTTTCAAAGGAACAAAGATGGTCGCCATTCAATTCGAATATCAGGGAGACTTGCACTGTAGAGCAGTCCACGCTCCCTCTGGAACCGAACTCAACACTGACGCCCCCAAAGACAATCTGGGCCGCGGCGAGAGCTTCTCGCCAACAGATCTGATCGCAACGGCGCTTGGCACCTGCATGCTTACGGTGATGGGTATCGCGGCCCGGACGCTGAACCTAGATATCACCGGTACAACGGCGACCGTGGAAAAGGAGATGACGACTGCAACGCCGAGAAGGATTGAGAGCCTGACCGTCAAGATTCATGTACCCCACTTTCTCAACCCTGAGAACAAGCTAAAACTCGAGCGAGCTGCACACACCTGCCCCGTGCACAAAAGCCTCCACCCTGACGTCCAGACCCTGATCGAATTCAGTTGGGGATGAGCTCGAGTAACGCCTTGATGCGTGGGGAAGAGCCTCACATGTACCGCCACAATCAGGTCGCGCCTAAGTCGCCTGTCTTGCCTTACAGGTCCTCAACGCGCCATCCAGATGGCTATAAGAGCGCTTGTTGATGCTAGTTCTTTTATGTGTAAAGTACACGGATGTATTCCGGCGGATTCATGCCGAACACACAGGCATTGATAGCTTAGGCCTACTCTGCCTTCGATCATCGGGATATCGACAGCGCCCCGGCGCTCATGTGTGAGAACGTTAGCTGGCCCAAGGCGTCGGAAGATGGCTCGGCGGTTGGGAAAGAAGAGATTCGCATCCACTGGCCCCGTCAGTGGCAGGAGTTTGATCCTCACGTGGAACCGATCGAAGTGATCGAGCGCGAAGGGGCAAGACGGAGGTCAAAGTCCACCAGCTCATGAAGAGTCTCGGGTGGCGATGTTCTTTCCGATAGCGTGGGGTGGCACGTTTATGCCATCGTAGACGGTCTCATCGAACGCATAGACCTCAAGGAAGGCGACGCAGGATCCGACATATCCCCATCTGCGGCATTTTCCTGGCACTAGAGTGGACGAGATACGTGCCGCTCTTCCCGTTCTCAGCGTCCATGCTGATGGGCGTCTCCACGTTTAGCGCTCGCGCGAAGCGGCTCCATACCGATCAATGGGATGAACAGGTCTTTCGGAACAGAGTAAGGCTATATCCTATGAAAATCTCGCCGCAACACCTCATCGCGAAAGTTCCATGCAGGTGGTCAAGGGCTGAAATGACGATCGGCATCGACCTTGGGGACGTCTGGAGTTATTGCTGCACGCTCAACGTTAGAGGGTGAAGTGGTTGGCCGCAGCCGCTTCCGGACTACTCCGAAGGCGATCGAAAAGTGGTTCACCGATGTGCTGCCAGCGCGAGTTGCGAGCCATCTTGCACAGGATCGGAAGAGCGACCAAGTCGATGCCGAGAAGCTGGCAAGATATGCCCGATTTGACCCGAATATACTCCGTCCGATCGCCCACCACACCGTCGCACAGCAGGAGGCGCTCACCCTGATCCGTTGCGCGAGCCCCCTGGTCCGGCCGCGTACGGCTGCTGTGAACGCGGTACGTGGCCTGACTAAGTCGTGCGTCTGCCTGCATCCTCCACAATGTGCTCGCTCAGCGCAGCCTCGCTATCATGTCGCCCAGACTGGCACTGGCGCTTGGGCCGGTGCTCCAGCAGATCGCGGAGATGACGGCAAGAATCAAACTGTACGATCGGCAGCTCCAGCAGACCGAGTATCCCGAGACGCAGGCACAGCTGAAGGTCCGCGGCGGCGGCCACCTCGCCGCCCTGAGCGTCGTGCTAACGCTCAGCAGCAGGCTGCGCTTCGGGCGAAGTCGCGATGTGGGTTGTTACCTCGGTCTGTGGCGACGACGCAGTCAGTCCGGAGATCATGATACGCAACTCTGCATTACCAAGAGCGGCAAGCCGATGTGGTCGTGATCGTTCTTATGGTACTCGCATCTATGGACTTCGAGCATTCCTCGCGTGCATCACTGACGCCGCCCGGAGACCAGCAGCGGCTGCTAGAGAAGATCTCCCATACAGGGGAACCGGTTATTCTCTTGCTAATGAGCACTCGGCCCTTGGACATCGCATGGGCTTCGGATCACATCCCGGAGATCATGCAGTGTTGGTTTCAAGGGACAGAGATGGGGATGCCGTAAGCGACATTTTACTTGGTGACGCTTCTCCTATGGGGAAACTCTCATACACGTGGCCGCGAGATGCTGGTCAAATCCCGATCGTCTACGGACACAATACCTCCCACAAGCCTTATGATGCGGAAGGGTTCACCTCTCGCTATTGGGATACCCCGACTTCCGCTCAATATCCTTTCGGATTCCCGAGCCTCCTTGAGGCCGACCTCGGGTTACCTCCCCTAACGACATCATCTTTTCCGTGCCGTCGAAGCGATAGCGCCGACGCCAGTACTTGGCACCCATAGGCATTACGAGAAGACAGAGGCCCCTGCCGTCTGCCAGCTTGTACTGCTTGATCGTCAGTTTTGCAGTGTCGATTTGTCTGACCATCAGATCCATAGCGATCTTCCCTCCAAAGGTGGGTATTTTCGTTACCCACATTTTCGGGAAGCTATACCCACATTGTTACCCACACAAATGTCTGGCTTGGGTGGGGCTACAATGGACCTCCTAGAGCGAAAAATCAGCCAACTTGCTGATAAATAAGCAAGTTGGCTGAGTGCGAGGAGGTGTTTGGAAGTGCCGGGAAGTACCCGGAAATAGTACATTGGTTGCCCCCCAGGGATTCGAACCCCGATCGAGCGAGTCAGAGTCGCTAGTCCTACCATTGAACGAGGGGGCAATGCAGGGATGGTGCCGCTGCGAGGTCGCGATTTCAAGTGCTCGCTGACCGCCTTTTAGAGTGTACTGTGAGTGTCGTTTGGGGTCAACGTACGATGAATCAATATGCGTTTTCGTCATAGAATGCCAGGATGGATAGTAACGTAGCTGGACTCTTCCTGGATTTTTCGTGTGACAAACTGGAGCAGATGAGGTCATATCTTGAGGCGTGCCTCGGCAAGCTGACCGACGAACAGGTATGGGAAAGGCATGGCGCTCATGAGAATGCCATCGGAAACCTGGTGCTGCATCTATGCGGAAACATGCGGCAGTGGATCATGCACGGGGTGGGCGGATTTGAGGATGTTCGTGTGCGGGACACTGAGTTTGCCACGACCGATGGGATGAGCCGAGCCGCCCTGATCGGGTTATTTGCGACCACTGTTGCGGAGGCACGAGAAACGATTGCGGCAGTCTCCGCAGAGAGACTCGTTGAGATTATCCATCCGCAGGGCCGCACCGTGAGCGTGTTGGGCGCGATCTATCAGGTGGTGGGACATGTGCAGCAGCATGTAGGGCAGATCATTCTGCTTACTAAACAAATGACTGCAAGTGATTTAGACCTGACTATTCCGCGGCCTCGCTGAGGGGTGCCGTACACTCACCTTTTGCCGCAGTTCAGCAGGATCCCATCCCATCCTTTACGCATACGACTCGCAAAGGATAAGACGCCCGACCTCCGTTCAGGATGACAGTGTCTAGTGGCTATTCGACAGGGAGTTTGGCGCGATAACCGTCGCGAGCAATGATGGAGTATTTGAGAGGCTTATGCTTCTCGTCCTGCATCTGGAGGGGATGGCCTTCGTTGTCGACGAGGAGAACCTTGACCCGGCGGTATCTGCCGTCGTTTTTAGTGTTGGTGGGGCGGTAGGTGAGGACGTACTGGTTGCGGATGGAGTTGTTGATCTGGGAGAAGATGTCGGGAAGTTCGCCCTGGAAGATGGGGCTGAAGCTGAGGCCGCCGGTCATCTGGGCAAAGGTCTTGAGCTGGTTCTGGGCCTGGAGATAGTTCAGATCGCGGATGCCGCTACTCATGCCGCCGCGACTGCCGCTCATCTCGTTGAGGAAGGCACCGGTGCCGATGGTGAAGATGGTGACGTTGGGGGTGGCTTTGACTTTGGCGAGAATCTTGTCGAGGGTGAGCTTCGAGAATGTGTCGCGGCCGCTACCGATGAGGATGATGTATTTGCGGCCTTCGATGCGGCTGGTACGGTCGAGAGTCTCGTAGAGCGCGTCGAACATGTCGGTGTCGGAGAAGCCGGGAATGGTAAGTGTCTGGAGAGATTGGGCGACGACATCCTTGTTGTTCGTGAAGTCAGTGAGGATGTGGGTCTTGAGGTCGTAGGTGATGACGGCAACGTAATCGTCGGGACGCATGGTCTGGAAAAAGCTGTAGGAGGCGTTGCGCATGTCGTTGATGAGATAGTAGCTGTTGGCTGCGAACTCGAGGAGCATGACGGCGGTGATGGGGGTCTGGGCCATGCGGACGGTTTGAACCTGCTGCTCTACGCCGTCCTCGAGGACGAGGAAGTTGGCGGGCTTGAGGCCAGGAACGAACTGGTGGGTCTTGTCGAGGACGACGTTAACGTCGAGATTGACGATGGGGACATCGACGCGAAGGGAGTAGGTCGCGTTGTCGGGATTCTTGACCTTGGGGGTTTCAGGCGCGGGGGGAGGAGGTGGCTCGTCGGCGTCAGGGTCTTTCTTTTTCTTGAGGATGATGGTGCCGTTGTCGGTCTGCGGACCGGCGTCGGGACTTTGATCTGAAGAGGGCGTCTGGGGCGGGCTTGATTGAGCGCGGGCGGCGGCAGGCAGAGCGAAGATGGCCAGAACGAGGGCGGCGGCAAGATGCATCCGGAGAGACGCAGTGGAGGCTGGGCTGTTCGTATGAGGGGTCATCATCTGAAACTTTACTCCCAAATGAGGTTCGGCCGAACGCGCTGTTGCTGTCGGACGTTTTACGCTGGGACGAGAAGGCTCTAGTCTGAAGACGTGAAGCTACGTTCGAGAACGATTTCCGGAACAATCAGGGCAAGCTGGGTCGTGTTAGGTGTCATGTGTTGGACGCTGGTAAGTGGCGCGGCGTCATCAGCACGCGGACAGGTGGCGGCAGGGCCGCCTAAGGTGACGACGTTCTTTCCGCTGGCAGAGGTGAAACGAGGGCAGATGGGGATCGCGTATACGGTCTTCGAAGGAGTACTGCCTGAGCCAATGCAGGTTGAGATACTGGGCGTGCTGAAGAACGCGCTGGGGCCGGAGCGAGATTTGATTCTGGCTCGGCTGAAGGGAACGAAGCCGGAGTATACCGGTGTGGTGGCGGGGATGAGCGGGAGCCCGGTGTATATCGACGGCAAGCTGGTAGGGGCACTGAGCTACCGGATCGGGCAGTTCAGCAAAGAGCCGATCGCTGGGATCACACCGATTGAACAGATGTTGGATGTAAAAGACGGGCAGGCTGGCTCGATAAAGGCTCGAGTCGATGGACAGCCAGAGATGCAGGCGATGGAGACGCCGCTGATGTTCTCGGGGTTCAGCCAGGAGACGCTGGACCGGTTTGGGGACAGGTTTCGGGCGATGGGGCTGACGCCGGTGGCAGGGCTGGGTGGTGCGGATGCGGAGGCAAAACAGCCGGAACCGCTGGAGCCGGGGTCTGCGGTGAGTGCGATTCTGGTGCGAGGCGATCTGTCGATGGCAGGGACGTGCACGGTGACGTATGTCGATTCGGCACGGCTGCTGGCGTGTGGGCATCCGATTACGCAGAATGGGCCGGTGTCGATGCCGATGACGAAGGCAACGGTCGTAGCGACGCTGCCCTCTCCGCTAAACGCATTCAAGATCGTGAATACAACGGAGACGGTGGGATCATTTACGGAAGATCGGGCGTCGGCGATTCTGGGACAGTTTGGGGTTCTGGCGCGGATGATCCCGGTAGTGGTGGATGTAGTCGGCGCGGCGAAGAGCAGGACATACCACTTTGAGGTGCTGGACGATAAAGAGTTGACGCCATCGACGATGCTGGTATCGGTGTATCAGGCGGTGCAGGGGACAAATGCGGCCGGGGCGGAGCAGAGTTATGCACTGAGCGGCGAGCTGGATGTAGCTGGGGAGCCGGCGATTCGACTGCACGGGGTGATGGCTCCGAACGGGGGGAATACTGGGGCGATCAACGCGGCGCTGTATGTGGGCGAGCGGTTTGAGAAGGTGTATGAGAATGCGGTGGAACAGCCAGTGGTGACTGGGTTGCGGCTACGGATGGAGGTTCAGCCGGAGCGACGGACAGCGGTGATCGAATCGGCTCGGGTGAGCCGTGTTGAGGTGCATGCGGGCGATACGGTCGAGGTTGAGGTAACGGTGCACCCGTATCAGGCAGAGGCGCGAGTGGTGCGGATTCCGGTGACGCTGCCAGCGACGCTGATGGCCGGAGATGTTCGGCTGGTAGTGAGCGACGGTGCGATGGTTGATCGGCTGACCAGCCCCAGCGGAGCGGTAGCGCTCCATGCGGTGGGCTTGGCGGATACGGTCGCGATGATGAACCGGGCTCGCGCGAACGATGGTGTGTTCGTCACACTGTTGGAGCATACACCGCAGGCAGTGTTAGGAGGCGGAACGTTGCCGGAGGTTCCGCTGTCGATGGCGAATGTACTGGAGCCGCTGAAGGGGAATCAGGAGATGCAGTTGACAGGTGAGAGTGCCATTGGGATTGGGTCAGTGGAGACAGACTATGCCGTGAGCGGATCGCAGGTGATCCGGCTTTCCGTTCGTTAGGGATGAGAGGGATTGCCCATGTGTCAGTGCGAATAACGGTCACCACAGGTAACGAAAGTTTACAAAACCGATGTAAAGTCATCTGCAAAACTGCGGCCGTCCGTGATGTAGCATCAGATAGCTCATCGACACTTTGTCTGCGAGCAAAAGGAAAAGACTCGAATGAATGAAATCCATGGTTTAGCAGTGCATGCTGCCGGTGCACAGTTGCTTTCGTACAAATATGACGCGGGTGAAGTGCAGGCGAATGAGGTGGAGGTTCGCATCTCACATTGCGGGGTTTGCCACTCGGATGTTCACCTGATCGACAACGACTGGGGGCTGAGCAAGTATCCGTTTATACCGGGCCACGAGATTGTGGGCACGGTGACAGCGGTGGGCTCGGGCGTGACGGACCGTACGGTGGGTGAGCGAGTGGGCATCGGCTGGCAGGCAGATAGCTGCGGCATCTGCGAGTGGTGCCGCCAGGGCGATGAGCATCTGTGCGCGAAGTCGCAGCCGACGTGTGTTGGCCGCAATGGCGGCTATGCGGACGCGATCCGTGTGAATGCGAAGTTTGCGATCCCAGTGCCTAAAGTGCTGGAGAGTGAGAATGTAGCTCCGCTGCTGTGTGGAGGCATTACGGTGTACAGCCCGTTGAGGAACTACGGGGTACGGCCGTCATCGCGTGTCGGCGTGATTGGAATTGGCGGGCTGGGGCACATGGGGCTACAGTTCGCGAAGGCGTTCGGCGCGGAGGTAACGGCATTCTCGACCTCGAAGGATAAAGAAGAAGAGGCGAAGTCGCTGGGTGCGCACCACTTTGTGAATACGCGGGATACGGGCGCGTTAAAGAAGATCGCAGGCTCGTTTGATTTTCTACTTTCGACCGTGAGCGCGGATCAGGATTGGCAGGCCTATGTGAACGCGCTGCGTCCTAAAGGAACGATCTGTATCGTTGGTGCTGCACCGTCTCCAATTCAGATTCAGGCATTTTCGCTGATTGCTGGTCAAAAGGCGATCTCGGGCAGTCCGACAGGAAGCCCACGCGACCTGCACGAGATGCTGGATGTGGCAGCGCGGCATAACGTGAGGGCGATCACGGAGCGGTTCGCCATGGCCAAGGCAAACGATGCAGTGGCCAAGGTAAAGAAGAATCAGGTACGGTATCGTGCAGTGTTGGCTAACTAGCTAGTTAGCAGGTTAGCGAGTCAGTGGTGGTGGATGGGCGGAGCTTCGGCTACCGCCCATTTTCTTTGCCGGCTCGCTCACTTGCTAACCGACTCTCCGCTAACTCGCTGCTTCCTTTAGACTCAAGGGCACGATGATGCGACGGATGCTGGTTAGTTCAGTGATGGTGATGGGGCTCTGCTGCGGAGCGATGGCGCAGGGGACGAAGCTGTGGAGTGTGGATCGGTACGACGACCTGGCCAAGGGCAGTTCGGATGGCGTGGCAATTCGCAGCGATGGACGGTTGGAGGCAGGACCGGCGACGTCACTGCTGTACACGACGGGCGGGAGCTATGTGTGGTCGGTCGCGGTGGATGCGGCGGGCGATGGATACGCCGGGCTGGGCGGAACGACGAGCGGGTCGGCAGTGGTGATGAAGATCGCGCCGGATGGAAAGGCTGCAAAGGTCTTCGAAGGCACGGAGTTTGGGGTTCAGGCGCTACGGGTGCTGGCGGATGGATCGGTGCTGGCAGCTACGTCTCCGGATGGGAAGATGTACCGGGTTTCGGCGGACGGTGGAGCGGCTACGGTGCTATTCGATCCGGCGACGACGGAGGAAAAGCCGAAGTATCTCTGGGATGTGGCGACGATTGGGGACAACGTCTTTGTGGCTACGGGTGCTCCGGCGGTGGTGTATCGCGTGCCGAAGGGTGGAGGCAAGGCCGAGGTGCTTTTTCGAACGACAGATCAGCACATACGGTGTCTTCTTGCGACCGCCGATGGAATGTTGTGGGCAGGCTCGGATGGGTCGGGTGTGATCTACCGAATTGCGACGATGCAGCCGGGAGCGAAGCCGTTTGCGGTGTATGCGGCTACGAAGCGTGAGATTACGGCGCTGGCTGCGGATGCGGCGGGAAATATTTACGCTGCGGGTGTGGGTGCGAAGGGCGCATCGTCTCTGCCTCCGCTGCCTGTGACAGGAAACGTAGGAGTGAGCATCACGTTTGTGCAGGCGGGGTCGGCTGCAGCGGCAAGCACGAATACAGTGGTGCCGGATGGGTCGGAGATCTATAAGATCGCGGCGGATGGTGCGCCGTCGAAGCTGCTGGCGTTGAAGGACGATGTGGTCTATGCGCTGGCCGTTCGCAATGGAGCGCTGCTGGCGGCAACGGGTAATCGGGGGCGCGTATATCGAGTAGATACAGCGATGCCGGGGCGGTTTACGGATGTCGCACATCTGGAGGCCACGGAAGGGATGGCGTTCGCCGCGGTGAAGGATGGTCTGCTGGTGGCAACGAGCAACAGTGGTAAGGTCTTCAAGATGCGCGATCGGGTGACATCGCCTGCGATCTATACGAGTGCGGTGTTCGATGCACAGGCATTTTCTCAGTGGGGTCGGGCGGAGGTGCGATCGAGTTCACCGGCGGCGTTCGATCTGTATGCCAGGAGTGGCAATGTGGAGAGTCCGCTGATGGGCTGGAGCGAGTGGATGAAGGTTGCGCCGGATGCGGCTTCGGTGGGAGTTCCGGCGGCGCGGTTTGTGCAGTGGAAGGCGGTGCTGCGCGAGGGGGCAACGGTGGACTCGGTGGGGCTGAATTATTTACAGGCGAATGCTGCTCCGGTGGTGGATGAGATTGTGGTGCAACCGGGGGCGCGGGTTGCAGCGACGGTGGGAGCGCAGGCGAATACTACGGTGCAGGTGAGCTTTGTTGCTCCGACGGCTTCAAGTGTGCCAATGTTCAACGTAACGCCGGATACAGGGCCGTTGGCGGCGCAGAAGGATAAGACAGCGATGACGGTGCGGTGGTCGGCGCATGATGACAATGGCGACGACCTGGTGTATGCGGTGTACTACAAGGGAGCCGGCGAGGTGAACTGGCGACTGCTGAAAGATAAAGTCTCGGATAAGTTTTTGAGCTTCGACGCTTCCCTGCTGCCGGATGGGAGTTATACGCTGAAGGTGGTGGCGAGCGATGCTCCGGTGCATACGGATGCGATGGCGCTGACGGGCGATAAGGTGAGCGAGGAGTTCGTAGTGGATACAACGCCGCCGGTTCCGGGTGCGCTGGTGGCGGAGATGCAGGGCAACAAAATTCATGCACGGCTGGAGGCGCGAGATGCTACCTCGCCGATTGCGCATGCAGAGTATTCGGTGGATGCGGGGCCGTGGCAGTATGTGGAGCCGGCGGGAAAGATCTCTGATTCGCTGACGGAGCAGTACGACTTTCTGGCGGAGATTTCACATGTAACTGGATCAGTTACAGATACAAAGGAGCATGTGATTGCGGTGCGGGTGTATGACCGGTATGAGAATGTGGTCGCGGTGAAGGCCGTGGTGCGGCAGTGAGGAAGTGGCTGGCGGCGTGGTTCCCGAAGTACAACCAGGACGTCGTGTTGCTCGCGGTCGACCTGGTAGGAACGTTCGTCTTCGCAGTAGAAGGAGCCATGACGGCGATCCGTGCGGAGCTCGATCTACTGGGACTGCTGGTGCTGTCGTTTGCAACGGCGCTGGGTGGCGGCGTGATCCGCGATGTGCTGATTGGAGCGGTTCCTCCGAACAGCATCCGCGACTGGCGGTATGGGGCGACGGCGTTCGCGGGCGGAGGCGCGGTGTTCTTCTTTTATCAGTATGTGCAGCGGGTGCCGCCGGGATTGATCGTCACGCTGGATGCGGCGGGGCTTGCGCTGTTTGCAATGGCTGGCGCGGGCAAGGCCCTGGAGTATGGGATTCATCCGTTGCTGGCGACGTTGATGGCTGCGGTAACTGGAGTGGGAGGAGGCACCGTGCGCGATGTGCTGCTCGCGCATGTTCCGCTGGTGCTGAACTCCGATGTGTATGCATCGGCAGCGCTGGCGGGAGCGATTGTGATGCTGCTCTTACTGCACATCAAGATACGTCGAAGCATCGCGATGAGTTGCGGCGGAGTGGTGTGCTTTACGTTGCGTATGGTGGCCGTATGGCTGCATTGGAGTTTGCCGAAGGTGATGGTGCATTGAGGCTGAGAAGCGTGGCGGATAGTAAGCTGGGATTCGATGCGATTTGAACTCTTCATAGCGGCGCGGTATCTGCGGGCGAAGCGGCGGCAGGCGGTGGTTGGTGTAATTACGGCCATCAGCGTGATTGGCGTGGCTGCAGGCGTGGCGTCGCTGATTATTGCACTGGCGATTACGAATGGAATGCGGCGCGATCTACAGGAGCGGCTGGTGGGTTCGACCGCGCATGTGGACCTGATGCGCGTGGCAGGCGATGGGATACGGGACTGGCGTCCTCTACTGGCGCGGCTGCGGGCATTGCCACATGTGACGGCGGCCGCTCCGGGGCTTTATGGGCAGGTACTGATCTCGCGTGGGGCACGGAGCGGCGGCGGATTGATCAAGGGCATTCTTCCGGATGATGAGCGGACGGTTGGGAATCTGCTGCAAGCGGTGGATGAGGGAAGCGCGGACGCTCTGTCGAATCCGACGAGCAATGCTCCGGCGAATGAGCAGGCGATGCCGCCGATTGTGATTGGCAACGACCTCGCAGAGACGCTGGGAGCGAAAGTGAACGACACCGTGCTGGTGACGAGTCCACAGGGCGAGCTGACGCCACTAGGATTGGTGCCGCGCTATCAACGGTTCGAAGTGGTGGGGATCTTCAAGTCGGGGTTCTACCAGTACGACTCGAGCTATGCGTTTACGCGGCTGGTGGATGCACAGCGGCTCTTCTCGGAGCCGGATCTGATCTCAGTGGTTAGCTTCAAGGTGGACAATCTTTACCATGCGGACAGGATTGGGCAGGCGATTGAAGCGGCGGCAGGTAAGGGGTTTCAGACGACGAACTGGATGGAGCAGAATCGCGAGCTGTTTCGGGCGTTGAAGCTGGAGCAGGTGGTGACGTTTATTGTGCTGGCTCTGATTGTTTGCGTGGCAGCGCTGAACATCTTGATCGCGCTGACGATGATGGTGATGGAGAAGACACGGGATATCGCTGTACTCATGAGCTTTGGCGTGCGCGCGGAGCAGGTGCGGCGGATCTTTCTGTTGCAGGGGTTGCTGATCTCGGTAATTGGGACGGTGCTGGGGCTGATCGTTGGATATGGACTGAGCTGGGCGGGCGGCCACTACCGGTTTATCCACCTGGATGCTTCGGTTTACTCGATTGACTATCTGCCGTTTGCGCCGAGGGTGATGGATGCGGTAATTGTGGCGGCGGTATCGTTGGGAGTGAGTTTGGTGGCTACGTTGTATCCAAGTGGAAGTGCAGCGAGGGTATTACCGGCAGAGGCTTTGCGATATGAGTGAAGGACGTTTGAAGTATGGGAAGTTGGCACCAGAGGGCATCGCAAAGATGCGGGCGCTGGAGCATTACCTGAACACCGGGACAGGACTTGAGGTTTCCTTGCTGGAGCTGGTGCGACTGCGAGCTTCGTTGATGAATGGATGCAAGTATTGCATCGACATGCATACGGCGGAGTTGAGGAAGCATAACGAGACTGAAGAGAGGATTGCTTCAGTAGCGGAGTGGCGCGGGTCGGCGGCGTATACCGAGCGAGAACGGGCGGCGTTGGGGTGGGCTGAGGCGTTGACGAATATTCAGAATGGACATGCTCCAGATGCGGTATATGACGCGGTGCGGACGCACTTCTCCGATGTGGAGACGGTGAACCTAACACTGGCAGTGACGACGATCAATGCGTGGAACCGGATTGCGATCTCGCTGGGAGAGCATACGGAACGAGGTAAAGGTTGAGCGAGCCTCGAGCGCAATTTGGAGATGGAGGGCGGCTGGAGCCTCTACCGATCGTGGTGGAACATGCGGCTGTGCTGCGGGCAGTGGGGCTGACGAAGACCTATGCGACGGGCCGGGGGGAGCTGGAGCTATTTCGCGGGCTGGACCTGACGGTGCGGCAAGGCGAGATGGTAGCTATCGTGGGGGAGAGCGGGACGGGGAAGAGTTCCCTGCTGCACCTGCTGGCAGCTCTGGATACGCCGACGGCAGGGGATGTGTGGTGTGGGCAGAATCGGCTGAGCTCGTTTACCAAGCGGCAGGCATCGGAGTTTCGGAACCGGGATATCGGGTACGTGTGGCAGTTCCACTACCTTCTGCCGGAGTTTACGGCGCAGGAAAACGTGGCGATGCCTTTGCTGGCACGGGGGATGGGACGCGTGGCGGCGATGGAACAAGCGATGGTCTGGCTAGGCGAGGTGGGGCTGGCGGACCGGTTCGATCACCGGTCGGGCGAGTTGAGCGGCGGGGAGCAGCAACGGGTGTCGCTGGCGCGAGCTCTGGTGACGCAGCCGAAGCTGCTGCTGGCGGATGAGCCGACGGGAGATCTCGATGGGCGGACAGCGGATGTAGTCTTTGGGCTTATCCAGCGGCTGCACACGGCGCATGGGCTGACGAGCGTGCTGGTGACGCACAACCTGGAGTTTGCAGGGCGGTGCGACCGAATGCTGCGGCTGCGGGATGGAAAGCTGGCCGAGGAGCCAGTTTTGTGACGCAGAATCGCTCCCGCGAACCATTCGAGTTTCGTGCCGAATTTTCACATGGCCTGTTCTATAGGGATTGATGTAGGGTACACATAAGTTTCGCCGAGGTTTTGCCTTGGGAGACGGTACGGATACACTAGATGTAGTGGTATGGATGCTCCGCCTATTGGCAGCAGCCTGAGTGTTCCGGATTATATGGCCGGAATGTGAATGGACCAATGGCGCTGCATGTGCCTTCGGGCTCGTGCGGTGGCCGGCTTGAAGGGGGAACATGTTCGAACGCTATACGGAAAAAGCACGACGCGTCATATTCTTTGCACGGTATGAAGCGAGTCAGTTTGGATCCCCCTACATTGAAACGGAGCACCTGCTGCTTGGGCTGCTTCGGGAAGATAAGGCGCTGACGAACCGCTTTCTGCGGTCGCATGCGTCGGTCGAGTCGATACGGAAGCAAATTGAGGGACATACGACGATCCGGGAGAAGGTTTCGACCTCGGTCGATCTGCCACTCTCGAACGAGTGCAAACGGGTACTGGCGTATGCCGCGGAAGAGGCCGAGCGGCTCTCGCACAAACATATTGGGACGGAGCATCTTCTGCTCGGCTTGCTGAGAGAAGAAAAGTGCTTCGCGGCGGAGATTCTGACCGAGCGCGGACTGCGACTTCCGGCGATCCGCGAGGAGCTACAGCGGACGACGCAGGAGAAGACGCCGAGCGCACAGGGCGGTGGCAAGGGACAGCGCGGCGAGCAGAGCATGCTGGCGGAGTTCTCACGCGATCTGACGCAGTCGGCGATGGATCAGCAGCTTGATCCGCTGGTAGGGCGCGACTCGGAGGTGGATCGCGTGATCCAGATTCTATGCCGCCGGACGAAGAATAATCCGGTGCTTATTGGCGAGCCGGGCGTGGGCAAAACGGCTATCGTCGAAGGGCTGGCTCAGAAGATTGCAGATGGCGAGGTGCCGAGCTTCCTTGCGGACAAGCGCGTACTGGCGCTCGATCTATCGCTGATCGTTGCCGGAACGAAGTATCGCGGACAGTTTGAAGAGCGTCTGAAGACGATCATGAAGGAGCTGATGGAGAATCAGAACTCCATCGTGTTCATCGACGAGCTGCATACGCTGGTAGGGGCGGGATCGGCTGAGGGTTCGCTCGATGCGGCGAACATCCTGAAGCCAGCTCTGAGCCGTGGCGAAATTCAGTGCATCGGCGCGACGACCCCTGCTGAGTATCGCAAGTCGATCGAAAAGGACCGCTCTCTTGAGCGCAGATTCCAGGCGGTGAAGGTACCTCCGCCAAATGAGGAAGATGCGATCAAGATCATCATGGGGATCAAGGACAAGTATGAGAAGTTTCATGCTGTCAGCTATACCGATGACGCAATCACATTCTCGGTGACGCACTCGAGCCGGTATATTCCGGATCGTTTTCTGCCGGACAAGGCGATCGACCTTATCGATGAGGCCGGAGCACGGGTAAAGCTGCGGCAGACTTCCCTGCCCGAAGAGTTGACCGAGGTGCAGAAGCGGATCAAGTTCATCGTGCACCGGATGGAGAACGCGATCGCGAACCATGAGTTCGAGAAGGCACGGTTCTACTCGGACGAGGAGCGCAAAGAGCGTGAGAATCTGCGGGCGCTGCGGGACAAGTATCACCTCGACGATTCTTCGGCGGGCATCGTGACCCGTGAGGACATCGAGGATGTCGTCAGCCGCTGGACGGGCGTGCCAATCACGTCACTCAAAGAGGAAGAGACACAGCGGCTGTTGCGGGTCGAGGAGGAGCTGCACAAGCGCGTGATCTCTCAGGAGAAGGCGATCTCGGCGCTGGCGCGGGCGATCCGGCGGTCTCGTGCGGGGTTGAAAAATCCTGCGCGGCCGATTGGGAGCTTCCTGTTCCTTGGGCCGACGGGCGTCGGCAAAACGGAGATGGCGCGGACGCTGGCTCAGTTCCTCTTCGGCAGCGAGAAGGCGCTGATCCGCTTCGACATGTCGGAGTTTATGGAGAAGCATTCGGTCTCGAAGCTGATCGGATCGCCTCCGGGGTATGTCGGGTACGAGGAGGGCGGCCAGCTGACGGAGCGCGTGAAGCGCAATCCGTACTCGGTTGTGCTGCTCGACGAGATCGAGAAGGCTCACCCGGATGTCTTCAATCTGCTGTTACAAGTGTTTGAAGACGGTCAGTTGACGGATGGGCTGGGCAACACGGTCGACTATAAGAACTGCATCATCATCATGACCTCGAATATTGGAGCGAAGCACCTGCAAAAACGGCAGGGGCTGGGCTTCCAGAGCGAGAAGGAAGATATGGTGCTGGACAAGATGGAGGAGCTGGTGCGGGGCGAGGTGAAGCGCACCTTCAATCCGGAGTTCCTCAATCGTCTGGACGAGATCATTATCTTCACGTCGCTGTCAGATGCGGACCTGATGCAGATTCTCGAGCTTCTGGTACAGCAGTTGAACGCGAACCTGGTGCACAAGGCGATCACGATCTCGGTGACCGACGATGCCAAGCGCTGGATTCTCGAGAAGACTGTATCGGATCGCACGTATGGCGCTCGTCCTCTGCGTCGCGCACTGCAACGGTTTATCGAAGATCCACTGTCGGAGGCATTGATCGGTGGCGGCATCGCGGTGCGACCGGCGTTCATCGAGGTCTACATGGAGAACAACAAGTTGTTCTATCGACCGATTGCGGCGGACGGCGAAGAGAAGCTCGCCGGGCTTGCGCTAACGACGGTATAGAGCATTCTTTTCAGCAACAGAGAAGCCCCGGTGATGTTGCCGGGGCTTTTCTACCGCTGCGCTTGCCTTGTGGTGGATCGGTTAAAACACTGAGGTGACGGACTTGACGACGCCGCTGGAGCGATCCACAGCCTCGTCGACGAGATCGGAGACCTTGCCTTTGGTCTGCTTGATTGCCTTCTGGGCTTCGTTGCTCAGCCTCTCGGCCTGCTCCTTGAGGTAGTCTCCTGCGTCCTCAAGGTAATCCGCAGCCTCGTCGATGCCCTTACGGAGTTGCTTGCGGGTCTTCACTCCGGCTTGCGGAGCGTACAGCAACGCGACAGCGGCCCCTGCGGTGACACCTACTCCAAAAGCGAACCAGATACCTTTTGCACTCATGCAGTGAACCTCGAATCGAAATTACTTACTACTTGGTGAGAGGCGGGGGAGGGGGAAAAGGTTGGTTTGTGGGGAGAACGGGCAACTATAAGGGCATCCGCAGGTTCTTCGACTACACTGCGCTCCGCTCAGGATGATAGCTTTGCGGTTTGCGTATGAAAGTGTGTGGGGGCTTCAAGCCACACCCGCAATCTCTCTGGCGCGGAGGAAGATGCGGGTGAACATGATGCGGTCGAGGCGACCAGTGTTGGTGTTGCGCAGGGAGGGATGGTAGGTGGCAAGAAGGTGGAGACCATTAGGGAGGGTGTATTCGGCACCGTGGGTGAAAACATAGGCAGAGCGGCGGGCGATGACGCCGATGTGGAGGAGATGGGCGAGGTAACCGTCCCAGGCGATCTTGCCGAGGCACACGACCACGCGGATGCGAGGGAGATCGGAGATCTCACGAGCGAGGTGCGCAGAGCAGTTGCGAATCTCCTGCGGGAGGGGTTTGTCGCCGGGCGGAGCGCAGCGGACGACAGAGGCAATCCAGGCATGGCGGAGCTTGAGGCCATCGTTGCGGGAGACAGCGCGAGGTTTGCTGGCGAAGCCCAGCTCGTGCAGGACGGGGTACATGAAGTCGCCGGAGCCGTCGCCGGTGAAGGGACGGCCGGTGCGGTTGGCTCCGTGGGCTCCGGGAGCGAGGCCAAGGATGAGAACGCGAGCTTTGGGATCGCCGAAGCCGGGTACGGGGCGAGCCCAGTAGATGTGATCCTGGTAGGCACGGCGGCGGATCTCGCCGATACCTTTGCAGTAGGTCCTTAGGCGCGAGCAGAGCTGGCAGGCGATGATGGCAGTGCGTGTGGGGTTGCCAGCGAGTTCGTCCGCAGGGACGAGCGCGTGGGAGAGAACGGGCGGCGATGGAGGTTTCGGAGGCACTTGTGTGGGATCGACCCCTGCCGATAGCCAGGAACCAATACCTTCGATTTTAGAACGAGTTACCGACAGGGTGCGGGACAGGTAAAATTGATGCAGATGCAAGACGAATAAGGGGTTGACTTGGAAGATCCACGTATCAGCCGGATGTATGCCGCCATGATCGGACGTGCGGCCAGCAGGACATTTACGAAGCTCAAAAGGGGACTGCACTCGACCACAACATGGATCGTCCTGATCGTTCTCGCACTGATCGGAACCGGGATCGCAATTCGGGAGAGGGGCCGTGGACATCTCACGAAGCTGAAGTCAGAGTTGGCCGGCCCTGCTCCGGTCGAACCGGGGCCGACACCGCAGCCAGGTGGGCAGAATGCCATCGTGCTGACCCGGATGCAGCAGGCGGGGGGCATCACGCCGGAGTTCCTGTCTGCGACCTTGCTGCCGGGACGTGGGATGAATGTGCTCCAGATTACGGCGTATCTGCCGGGCAAGGGAGAGGTTCCACTGCTGGTATCGCCTCCTCTGGAAGTTGCAGCGAAGGCGATGACCGGGATCGACAGCGATGTGAACGGCGAAGCGAGTCTAGCGATAGGCGGCGCATTCGAGGTGCCGTGGGCAGGCCAGATCTCGGGAACAGCACTCCAGGGTGGGACATCGGTGCCGGCAAACTGGGAGGGGCGTGTTTTAGCTCTTCCTATCAATGCCGTGAGCAGCAAGACGGACGGGCTACAGAGTTCAGCGGGCGGGCTGATGCTGAAGCTCGGCGCGAGTTCCTCAGGAACAGACGCTATGCCAGATGGCGGCCTGGCGCAGGCGACCTTCACTACCGGGAACTTCGGGGGACACTGGCCGTCCAAGACCGAAGTAAAGACAACGGTGCTTTTGAGCGCACGGACGATGGACCTTACAGTCGTGGCGAAGAATGTGGGGACAGAGCCGGAGCCGATGGGTATCGGCTGGCGGCCTCGATTTGCCATTCCAAGCGGAGATCGCTCGCAGGTAATGATCAAGCTGCCCTCCACGACGCGTATTGAAACCAGCAGCGAGGCAAGTGGGCTGCCGACGGGACGCCTGCTGCCGACGGGAAAGACGGCGTATGACTTTTCACAGAATAAGGGCGCAGCGCTGAAGTCAATGAGCCTGAACGACACTTTCGTGCATTTACAGGGCGGGATGCTGTCGTCGGGGCCTGAGGTGGAGCTGCGTGACCCGGTGGCGGGCTATGGGCTTCATATGACGATGCTGAGCGCCAGCATCAAGGCGATACGGGTGTATGCCCCAGCAAACAAAGCGATGGTTTCGATCGATCCGCAGAGCAACTACGGCGATCCATTCGGCCGGGAGTGGAGCAAGGACGAGGATACGGGGCTGGTGGTACTGCATCCGGGCGAAAGTATGCAGTGGAAGATACGGCTGGAGCTGTTCCAGCCTTCTACGTCCACGTCCGGGCAGCCGATCGGACAACCGTAAAGGAGTGGCGGCGGCGGGTTTGATTTGCGCCATGAAGCCTCGTACAGTGGTATGAGGCGCTTACCGCGTGTAAGGCTCCTGTGTGAGCTGCGCGGCACATTCATAAGTGAACCCTGGAAGGCATGGCTTTGACCCCGACTGAGATTACAGAAACTAACGATACGGCTGAACTACAGCCGGAAGCAGCACATACCCACGAGCATACTCATACGCACGACCACCAGCATGGTCCGTCCCTGAACCCCGCACTAATGCGGGAGATCGACGTGGAAGCACCTGCGGAAGAGGTCACAAAGGCTTACAAGACGGTCATCAAGCGCTATCAGAAACTGGCGCGCATCCCTGGCTTCCGCGCGGGCAAGGTGCCAGAGTCGCTGATCCGCTCGAAGTTCGCCAAGGAGGTTCGCCAGGAGGTGCTGGAGAGCCTGGTGACGAACCGCTTCCGCGCTGCTATCGAGGAGCAGAAGGTGAACCCGGTGTCGCAGCCGCAGATGACCGACCTGCACCTGATGGAGGGCGAGCCGCTGCGCTTCAAGGCAGCGTTCGAGGTGATGCCGGAGATCGCGGTGGATGGCTACGACTCAGTGAAGGTGGAGCGTCCGGATGTAACACTGACCGAGGATGAGTACGAGGCAGAGCTGAGCCGTGTTCTCGATGGCCATGCAACGGTGGAGCCGGTCGAAGAGGACCGTCCGCTGGCGAATGGCGACTGGGCCGAGATCGAGTTCAAGGGCCAGGTGAAGGATCTGGCGCAGACCGTAACCGAGGAAGGCGCGGAGAACGCAACACCAAGTCAGCCGATTACGGGTGAGGATGTGCTGGTCGAGATTGGCGGCAAGAACACGTTGCCCGCGTTCAACGAGGCTCTCCAGGGTGCGAAACCGGGGCAGGAGTTGACCTTCGAGGTCTCGTACCCCGCGGACTTCGGCGAGCAGCGGCTGGCGGGGCAGACGGTGGCCTACGACGTGACCGTCAAGGCGATCAAGAAGAAGACCTATCCGGAGCGCGACGAGGAGTTTGCCAAACAGCTTGGGAACTACGAGAGTTGGGGCGACTTCGAGAGCAAGCTGCGCGAGCATGCGGCGGATCGCAAGAAGGACGCGCTGGAAAATCGGGCTAAAGAGACGATGCTCGAGCAGCTAATCGGGCGCTATGAGTTCCCTGTTCCTGAGTCGTTCGTGCAGCAGCAGGTCGATGCGCGGCTGGATCGCGGTCTGCGGGCACTGGCCCAGCAGGGCATGAAGGCCGAAGACATGCGGAAGCTGGACTTCAACCGTCTGCGCGCAGCACAGCGGGACGAGGCAGTCAACGAGGTAAAAGCCTCGCTGATTCTCGACAGGATTGCGGATGCGGAAAACGTGGAAGTGAGCGACGACGATCTGAACCGTGAGCTGCTGATGCTTTCTATTCAGTCACGGGAGCCTCTGGAGGCACTGCGCGAGCGGCTGGCAAAGGATGGCGGGCTAACACGTATCCGCGAACAGATGCGCAGAGAGAAGACAGGGAACGTGCTCTACGAAAAGCTGGTTTCGTAGAGTAAAGACAAACAAGGGCTTTTCGCTTAAAGAGTTTTAGAAAGAGAGTGCTATGGGATTAGTACCGATGGTGATCGAGCAGACGAGTCGGGGCGAACGCGCCTACGACATCTACAGCCGTCTGCTGCGCGACAACATCATTTTTCTGGGCACGCCGATCGACGACAACATCGCGAATGTGATCATTGCGCAGATGCTGTTTCTGAGCGGCGAGGACCCGGAGAAGGACATCCAGCTCTACATCAACTCGCCGGGTGGATCGATCACGGCAGGACTCGCAATCTACGACACGATGCAGTACATCAAGAATGATGTAGTGACGTTCTGCATCGGTCAGGCGGCGTCGATGGGCGCGTTTCTGCTGATGGCGGGGAAGAAGGGCAAGCGATTTGCCCTGCCGAACTCGCGTATTTTGATCCACCAGCCGTCCATGGGCGGGCTGAGCGGACAGGCTACCGATATCGATATCCATGCGCGCGAGATTCTGCGGATTCGCGAGATCACGAACAAATTGATGAGCCACAGCACCGGCCAATCACTGGAACGGATCGAGCGGGATGTGGAGCGCGACTTCATCATGACAGCAGCGCAATCAAAGGAGTACGGCATTATCGACGACATCATCGACCGGCCACGGACGTAAACCACAGAGTTTGGATACGAAACCACGAGCTGCGTCCTTGACGCAGCTCGTGTTCCTTTTCCGATTCCTAAAAGTACCGGAGTACTATCTCCTATGGGGCGGGACAGGATTCAGGTGTAAACTTTACAGAACGTTGAATAGGGCCGTTTTTGACTGGCCCAGGAGCAGTCGCTGTTATGAAAACTTCACGAGGCTCGGACGAATCTCTACGTTGTTCTTTTTGCCATAAGTCCCAGGACGCGGTGGCTAAGCTGATTTCGTCTCCGTCGGACTATCCGCGGGCCTATATCTGCGACGAGTGCGTTGCGGTATGCAACTCGATCCTCGAGGACGACCGCACGGAGGCCACGCCTGGAGGCGCTGCACCGGCACACCTGCCGAAGCCGCAGGAGGTCAAGGCATTCCTTGACGAGTATGTGATCGGACAGGAGCAGACAAAGAAGAAGCTGGCGGTGGCCGTCTACAACCACTACAAGCGCATCCAGATGAACAAGACGCGTGGCAACGATGTGGAGCTTGCTAAGTCGAACATTCTGTTGGTGGGGCCGACAGGATCGGGCAAGACGCTGCTGGCACAGACAATGGCGCGGATGCTGGATGTGCCGTTTGCGATCGTCGATGCGACGACACTGACCGAAGCAGGCTATGTGGGCGAAGACGTCGAGAACATTATTTTGAAGCTGCTACAGGCGGCGGACGGCGATGTGACGCGTGCGCAGAGCGGCATTATATATATCGACGAGATCGACAAGATCGGGCGCAAGGACGAGAACCCTTCGATCACGCGCGACGTCTCAGGTGAGGGCGTGCAACAGGCGCTCCTGAAGCTGCTGGAAGGAACGGTCGCGAATGTGCCGCCTCAGGGCGGGCGCAAACACCCACACCAGGAGTTCACCGCGGTCGATACGACGAATATCCTGTTCATCTGCGGCGGAGCGTTTGTCGGGCTCGAGAAGGTAATCGGACGACGGGTGGGCAAGAAGGCGCTGGGCTTCCGTGCGATTGCGGACCCGAATGCGAAGGAAGGCGATGTGATGCCGATCCGCGCACAGCGTGACGCGGAGTTACTGCGACAGGCTGAGCCACAGGATCTATTGAAGTATGGGCTGATTCCGGAGTTTGTCGGACGCCTCCCGGTGATGGGCGTGCTTGACGAGCTGGATGAGGTCGCGCTAATCGAGATATTAACGCAGCCGAAGAACGCGATTCTGAAGCAGTACCAGAAGCTGTTCGACTATGAGGGCGTAAAAGTGACGTTCACGGACGATGCGGCTCGAGCTGTGGCGCGTGAGGCGTTGCAGCGCAAGGTTGGAGCACGCGGGCTACGGATGATTCTCGAAGAGCTGATGCTCGATCTGATGTACCAGGTTCCAAGCAACAAGAAGATCAAGGAGTTGGTGATTACAGAGACGATGGTCCAGAAGCGCGACCTGACTCTGCCGGTTCTGCTGGTAAAAGCTGGCTGAACCTGCTTTCTTCCCTGCTCTACCGTCCGGCCCTGCAACCACGCAGGGCCGGATTTCTTTGGCCATGTTTCGTATTCAGATAAACCCGTGTTGATTCGGCCAATGATTCGCGCGTCTCTGTGTCAAACACATTACAATCACAGGAAGCCGCGAAGGCCGGGTTGCATCGTAACCGGCTTTTGATCGTCTAATGGGAGAGATATGACGAATCAACCGAAAGAAACTCTGAGCGGCGACATTCGCAAGCTTCCGATGATGCCCATCCGTGACATGGTCATCTTTCCGCATATGATGACGCCCTTTGTTGTAGGGCGCGAGTCGAGCGTACGCGCTCTCGAAGAGGCGTTGACGGGCGACCGCAAGATCTTTCTTGCGACGCAGCACGATGCCTCGGTCGATGAGCCGAGCGCGGACGAGATCTACGAGACGGGTACGATCGGCAACATCGTCCAGAGCGTCAAGATGCCGGACGGCAATATTAAAGTGCTGGTTGAAGGTGTCGAACGGGCGCGAGCGACCGAAGTAAATGACGAGGACGGCTTCTTTGTGGCGACGGTACAGACCGGAGCGACGCACCTGGAGCTGACGCCACCGGTCGAGCAGATGATGTCGCGGGTGCATTCGCTGTTCGAGCAGTATGTAAAACTACAGCAGTCGTTGAACTACGAGACGATGGCGGCGAGCGTACGCGCGGATGAACCGGCGAAGCTGGCCGATACCATCGCGGCGAACCTTCAGCTCTCGATCGAAGAGAAGCAGCAGTTGCTGGATGTGTTCGACCCGGCAACGCGGCTTTCGCGGGTCGCCGATGTACTGGATGTGGCCATAGAGAAGCTGAATATGGACCGTACCATCCAGTCGCGCGTGAAGCGGCAGATGGAGAAAGCTCAGAAGGAGTACTACCTCAACGAGAAGATCAAGGCCATCCAGAAGGAGTTGGGCCGCGGTGAGAAAAGCGAGTTCGACGAGCTGAAGAAAAAGATCGAAGCAGCCGGAATGCCAAAGGACGTGCTCGATAAGACGATGCAGGAGCTCAAGAAGCTGGAGGCGATGCCGCCAATGTCGGCTGAGTCGACGGTCTCGCGCAACTACATCGACTGGCTGCTGGCGGTGCCGTGGAAGAAACGCTCCAAGGAGATTCGTTCCATCGAACATGCCGAGCAGATTCTGAACGAGGATCACTATGGCCTCGAGAAGATTAAGGAACGGATTCTTGAGTTCCTCGCGGTGCGGCAGTTGGTGAAGAATCCAAAGGGATCGATCCTCTGCTTTGTCGGACCTCCGGGCGTCGGCAAAACCTCTCTCGGCATGTCAATTGCGAAGGCGACGGGGCGCAAGTTCGTTCGCATGTCGCTGGGCGGCGTGCGGGATGAGGCGGAGGTTCGCGGGCATCGGCGCACATATATCGGAGCACTGCCGGGACAGATCATCCAGTCGATGAAGAAGGCTGGGACGAAGAATCCGGTGTTCATGCTGGATGAGATCGACAAAATGGCGTCGGACTTCCGTGGTGACCCGGCGAGTGCTCTGCTCGAAGTCCTCGACCCGGAGCAGAATACGTCGTTTCAGGATCACTATCTCGACGTGGAGTATGACCTTTCGAATGTGCTGTTCGTCGCGACAGCGAATGTGCTGCACACGATTCCGGGGCCGTTGCAAGATCGCATGGAGATTCTGCGGCTGCATGGGTATACCGAGCTGGAGAAGCTGGAGATAGCCAAACAGTATCTCGTGAAGAAGCAGCGTGAGGGCACAGGGCTGACCGAGACTCAGATCAGCTTTACGGACGATGCGTTGCGTCTGCTGATTCGTGGCTACACCCGTGAGGCTGGCGTGCGTAATCTTGAGCGCGAGATCGGAAATGTCTGCCGCAAGGTGGCACGCCGCGTGGTGAAGCATGGTGCGGATCATATCGAAACGATTACGGCGGAGAATCTGCCGGAGCTTCTTGGTGTGACCAAGTTCCGCGACTCGCAGGTACAGGAGAAGAGCGAGGTCGGGCTGGTGACCGGGCTAGCCTGGACGGAGGTCGGCGGGAGCATTCTCCAGACCGAGGTCCAGGTGCTGGACGGCAAGGGCAAGATGACGGCGACGGGCCAGCTTGGCGATGTGATGCAGGAGTCGGCGCAAGCTGCACTAAGCTACATCCGGTCGCGGGCACACCATCTCGGACTACCGAAGGACTTCTACCGCAACGTCGATATCCATGTGCATGTACCGGAGGGAGCGATTCCCAAGGATGGACCATCGGCAGGCATTACGCTGGCGACTGGCTTGGCCAGTGCTCTGACGAAGATCAAAGTGCGGCGCGATATCGCGATGACGGGCGAGATTACGTTGCGCGGCAAGGTGTTGCCGATCGGCGGGTTGAAGGAGAAGCTGCTGGCGGCGCATCGCGCAGGAATCTTCGAGGCGATTCTACCCGAGGATAATCGCAAGGACTATGCCGATCTGCCAGAGCTGCTGAAATCGACGATGAAGCTGCACTTCGTAGAACAGATGGACGAGGTGTTGCAGATCGCGCTCGAGGAGAAGCTACCGGAGCTGAAGGAAGAGACGCCCGAGGCGCTGGGGGCGGTGATTCCGCCGGTGCTACCTGCGTCGCAACCGAGTGCACATCAATAACTGAACTCTGCCATATGCTAGAAGGCCGAGCCGCTATGGCTCGGCCTTCTAGCATATGGCAGAGTTCAGGCTCGTCTGCCGCCGGTAATGAAGTGGAGAATGATGGAGATGACGGCGAAGATCAACAGTATATGGATGAGAAATCCGCTGACGTGGAAGAGAGTAAAGCCACCGAGCCAGAGCACAACCAGAACTATAGCGAGGATAAGAAACATGTTGTCCCTTCTTTCTTATTTGGAGATGCCTTGTGACAGCAGCTACAGACTATGAGAGAGGTGCGGAGGATGTTTCCGTTGCTTCGCGAGGGGAAAACAAACGCAACTTACGCAAAAGAAACGACGTGCCGGAATGCGGCACGTCGTTTTGATGGGCTTTGGCGGAGCTATCGGGAACCGCCGGCGATGGAGGGGATGAGCATCACCTCGTCGCCATCCTGGAAGGCGTAAGTTTCGCCGCCGAGGAAGCGGATATCTTCTTCGTTGACATAGATGTTGATGAACTTGCGGAGCTTGCCGCCCTCATCCTTGATCTGGGTGCTGAGCGCAGGGAAGGTCTGGTCGATGTCTGCGATCAGGCCGGGAAGATTCTCTGCGGTGGAGGCGAACTGCTTCTGGCCGTCGGTGTGGCGAACGAAGGCAGCGGGAAGCACGACTTTAATGGACATGGGAGACTCCTGCAATAGCCAGCTCTTCGGCCAGCTCTGGTTCTGGGGCACCGTCCAGCTCGCGCAGGTACTCATCGAAGTCGACGAGGCGTGGGCGAACGGCGCGCTCCGGATGGTACTGGTCGCTGAGGGCGTCCGTCGTTTTGAGGCCGTTGCCGGTGATGCAGACGACGGTGGTCTCGTCCGGCGAGATGCGGCCGTGAGCATAAAGGCGTGCGGTGACGGCAATGGTGACGCCGCCTGCGGTCTCGGTAAAGATGCCTTCTGTCTCGGCGAGTTCCTGCATGCCGGAGACGATCTCGATGTCGGAGACGTCCTCCGCCCAGCCGCCGGTGGCTCGGATCATCTTGGCAGCGGCGGGGCCGTCAGCCGGGTTGCCGATGGCAAGCGAACGAGCGATCGTGTTGGGGCGCTGCGGCAGGATATCTTCGGTTCCCTGCTTGACGGCAGTGGAGATGGGTGAGCAGCCGGTGGCCTGAGCTCCGAAGAAGCGGACGGGCTTGTCTTCGACGAGGCCGAGCTCGATCAGCTCGTTGAAGGCTTTGCGGATCTTGCGGATGAGCGAGCCGCCGGCCATGGGGCAGACGACGTTGTCGGGTAGGCGCCAACCAAGCTGTTCTGCGATCTCGTAGCCGACGGTCTTGGAGCCTTCGGCATAGTAGGGGCGGAGGTTTACGTTGACGAAGCCCCAGTTGTACTCGTCGGCGATCTGGGTGCAGAGCCGGTTGACGTGATCGTAGTTGCCGTCGATGCGTACGAGGCGCGCACCGTAGACCTGGGTGTTGAGGATCTTCGCAGGCTCAAGATCGGCAGGGACAAGAATAGTTGCCTTGAGGCCGAGACGAGCGGACTGCGCTGCAACGGAGTTGGCCAGATTGCCGGTCGAGGAGCAGCCGACGACATCAAAGCCGAATTTTTGTGCATTGGCGAGAGCGACAGAGACGACACGGTCCTTGAAGCTGAGCGTCGGGAAACAGACGGCGTCGTTCTTGATGTAGAGGTTCTTCGCGCCGATGCGCTTGCCGAGGTTCTTTGCGCGAACGAGCGGGGTGAAGCCTACGGGCAGATCAGGCTGAAAGCCTGCGGGAATAGGAAGAAGTGCGGCGTAGCGCCAGATATTGAAGGGACCGGCGGTGATGTTCGCACGTGTGAAGGTGACGCGGGCGAGCTCCATGTCATAGGCGATCTCGAGGGGTGCCAGGCAGTCAGGGCAGGCGGAGAGGGGCTGGTTGCCGAAGCGTTTGCCGCACTCGTTGCACTTCAGTTCATACGCCGAACAGGAATACTCCATTGCTCATCTCCTGTGGGAGAGGGGAATGGCATCTCTGACGTGTTCTCTTTTGGGGTGCCTTACGGCGGAAGGAAGGAGAAAAACGGGGTGCAGCCCTACAAACTATCGGACTGCGTGCTCCGAATCTCATGTTCCCTGTTCCCAGGAGAGAGTTGACACCGGTACGCCTTTGTTCTGTCCGGTTGTCGTGGCGTCAAAGGGCTCGTCCCTCAACCACTCTGCATGAAATTCAAATCTGCCGAAGCAGACTGGAATACATCGTTTGTAACACAGCAGTGCTAGGGATGCAAGCAAGAGTGCCTAAGCCCGGCTGCAAAGAGATGCCCGAGTAGCATCCTCCAAAAATGATGAGACAGCTCAGTGTGTCTGGACGATGTCGCGGACGCCTTCGAGGAAGGCCGCCGGGTCGAACTCGGTGCGGACGATCTCGTCGGGGCAGTCGGTCATGATGGCGACGCGCCAGTTGCAGACGAAGGCAATGACCTGGCCGTGCTGCGCGGTCTTGATCTCGGAGCAGAGACGCTCGGCTTCGGGAATACCTTCCTCACCCTCGACATCAATCAGGACGAGGTCGTAGTGACGAGCCCAGAACATCGAAAGTCCTTCACTGGCGAGGAGGGTAGAGTCGACATCAAAGCCGGAGAGGCGGAGAATCTGATCGCGAAGAGGGCGAAGCATCTCTCGGCGGCAGATATGAAGAATGGCAGGCTTCGAGGAGGGGAGCGGATCGTTGAGGGTATCCATGGCGCTCTTCTATTATCGTACAAAGACCGTCGGTCGCATCAACGACAGAAGCTAGCCCACGAAGCACTTCGCCTAAGGAGGACGGCAAGCTAGGCAAGCATTTCAGCCTCGTCCTTGCTGGAGTTGACGTGATTGGGCAGCACGTTTAACGGGACGAGCATGTCTTCCTTGCGCATGACGAGGGTAGTGGCGTTCAGCGAGGCTAGTTCAAAGCCATGACCGTGGGTGATCGCATCGGTGGGACAGGCTTCGACACAGTAGCCGCAGAAGATGCAGCGGTTGTAGTCGATGTTGTAGACCTTCGCGTAGCGCTCTGCCGAGGAGATGCGGACCTCTTCGGTGTTCTCGGCAGCCTCGATGTAGATGCAGTTCGAGGGGCAAGCTGCGGCGCAGAGGAAGCAAGCGACGCACTTCTCGAGGCCGTTCTCGTCGCGCTGGAGCTGGTGCTTGCCACGGAAGCGCTCCTGGAACTGCGCACCGCGCATGGGGCCAGGACCGTCGGGATAGTTCTCGACTTCGGTCGGCTGGAACATCTCCTTGAAGGTGATGCTCATTCCCTTAGCGATGGCGGCGGTGTTCTTGACGATGGACATGTACTTGAGTATACGACGGGCTGAGGTTAGGCTGGGAGCCATGATGATGCGCCGAATGCTTCCCCTCGTCCTTTTTACCGTCCTGGCAACAGCCCCTTCCAGCTTCACCCGGCTTCAGGCCCAGGCGGGAGGCCAGATTAATGATCTGGTGGCACATCCTCACGCAAAGGCAGAACCTTCAACCGTGCTGACGCTGACCGGAACGGATGGGAAGGTGCTCTCGCTGACTCCCGCCGAGCTGACAGCGATGCCACATACGAGCGTCTCCGTCTTCAACGAGCACACAAAAGCAGACGAGACATACACCGGTGTGGCGCTGACGGATCTGTTGGCAAAGGTCGGGGTTCCGGTGGGCAAGGACCTGAAGGGCAAGGCGTATCGGATGTATGTGCTGGCCGAGGGGACGGATCACTACACGGTGCTGTACTCGTTGGATGAGGTGGACGGTATGGCGCACAAGGGCGATGTGATCGTGGCAGACACGCTGAACGGTACGCCGCTGACGGCAGATGGAGCTTTCAAACTGGTGAGCAGCGAGGACAAGCGTCCTGCGCGATGGGTGCGAAACCTGACGGCGATTACGGTGAAAGTGGCGGAGTAGGTTTCCGGTCTTCTGGAGGACGTTCTGCGTCTCGCGGGCTCGACAGTAGCGCGTCGACGATGAAATGTGGTCTATTGCTCAAATGATCCAAGATCCCTCTCGCCGCAACTTTCTTCGGACGGCTCCGGCCGCTACCGTCGCCGGCCTCGCATTGAGCGAGGTCGTACTATATCGCTCCGGGGCTGCTCAGAGCACCGCGCCTGAGCCATTCCAGGTATTCACCTCCGAGACGATCGGCAGCATGGTACATGGGCTTGAGGCCAGTCCGGGGAACAAGGACCTCGTCAAGACGCCTGCACTGCCTTTCTCGATCACCTTTACCTCCGAGCAAAAGAAGAGCGCGAAGGAGTTCGAGTACCATGAGGGCCGCCACCACATCTTCCACATCATCGAAGGCTCGACCACGTTTGAGCTGGGCGGCACACCTCAGAGCCCGCACAGCACGGCTCCCGGAGAATGGCTTGCACCAACGTCCGCAGGCAGCACCCTGGTGACGCTGCACAAGGGAGACATCCTGGTGATCCCAAAGGGGACTCCACATAAGCGCAGTACCGAAGAGAGCGTGACCTTGAGCCTTGTCTCGATCGAGTCGCCGCGCTCGTAAAGAAACCGCTGCTATTCGATCCCGAGCTTTTTCCAAAGCTGATCGATCTTTGCGGTCACGGCAGGGTCCATCTTGAGCATGGGCGGCCAGGGGCGTGTGAAGCCTTCGGCTGCCCATTTGCGGGTGGCGTCGATGCCCATCTTGCTGCCGTAGTTGGGCAGACGACTGGCGTGGTCGAGCGAATCGACAGGACCAAGGGTGAACTGGATGTCGCGCTCGGGATCGATGTTGTTGGCGACGCGGAGGGTGACCTCGGCGACGTCCTGCACATCGCAGTCCTCGTCGACGACGATGACGCACTTGGTAAACATCGCCTGTCCCATGGCCCAGATGCCGTTCATGATCTTGCGGGCGTGTCCGGCATAGGACTTGCGGATCGAGACGATCATGAGGTTGTGGAAGACACCTTCGGCGGGAAGATTTACATCGACGATCTCGGGCAGCGTCAGTTGCATGAGGGGCAGGAAGATGCGCTCGACAGCCTTGCCCATCCAGGCGTCCTCCATGGGAGGCTTGCCGACGACGGTAGCGGCGTAGATGGGATCCTTGCGGTGGGTGATCGCCGTGAGATGGAAGACGGGGTACTCATCTTGCATGGTGTAGAAGCCGGTGTGATCGCCGAAGGGGCCTTCGGTTCTCAACTCGCCCAACTGCACATAACCCTCAAGGATGTACTCGGCGTGGGCGGGGACTTCGAGGTCGACCGTCTCGGCTTTGACGAGCTCTACGGGCTTCTGGCGAAGGAAGCCAGCGATGAGGCACTCCTCGACCTCGGGAGGCGCGGGGACGATGGCAGAGAAGGTGATGGCTGGGTCGGTGCCGATGGCGACGGCGACCTCCATGCGGTCTTCACGGAGCTTGGTAATGGTGTGCGCACTGAGGCTTTCGGTAGATGATGCCGCCGTGGTGCCGCCTGCGGTGAGAGCCATCAGGTCGACGCGACTGGCAAGATCAGGAGACGCAGCGCGGAGACGGTCGCGCATGTGTTCGGCGGCGACCTTCTGACGCTGCCAGTGCATGCCGGTGGTGCGCTCGTCGTAGACCTGCATGCGATACATGCCGACGTTGCGCTTGCCGGACTTCGGGTCACGCGTGATGACACACGGTAGCGTGATGAAGCGTCCGCCATCCTGCGGCCAGGTCTTGAGAATGGGAAGGTCGAGCAGGTTTACGTCTTCGCCCTTATGGATGACCTGCTTGCAGGCTGCGTCTTTTGCTGAGATGACCTTGGGAAAGAAGCTGCCAACCTCCGCGAGCATCGGGAGCATCTTGAGCTTGTCCATCATGCTCGTGGGAGTTTGTGGATGCAAGAGAGTGCGAATGCGGTCAGCAATGCCGTCGAGCGAGTCGACGTCGAGGGCGAGCTTCATACGAGCTTCGCTACCGAACTGGTTCATCAGCACAGTGGAGCCGGGATAGCCTTTGACGTTTTGGAAGAGGAGCGCTGGACCACCAGCCTTGGGTGTTCCCTTGCCGAGCTTGGAGGCGCGGTCTGCGACCTCGGCCATCTCGAGGATGGGGTCGACCTCGACGGTGATGCGCTTGAGTTCTCCGGCTTTGTCCAACTGCTTGATGAAGTCGCGTAGATCTGTGTAGGCCAATTCCCTCTCCTGCCGCATGGTGCTGCGGGCTGCTTCTTCATGGTACTGCGTTGCGGGCAGCGATGAATGCGCGGTTGCATCGTCGTGGAACCTTTCGAGGCTTCGGCGGTGTCTATTGCTACGGACGCATTCCTCGCAGATGCGCACCTGATCCGATGGCTGGAGGTGCCTTATGTTTGAGGACAGTCTGTTTGAGTCGCAACATCATGGAGTATCGCCGCGTGGGCGATGGACAACGGCTGCTTCTATCGTTGTGCAGACAACGCTCGCTTCCCTGTTGGTCGCCATTCCACTGCTGCATACGGAGTCGTTGCCAGACCGGATGAATGCGCTGAAGCTGATAGCGCCTACACCTGCTCCGCCGACTCCTCCGAGGACCGTTGTGCAGCGAGCTTCGAGCGCGATGGCATCGGTCGTCCCTGTGCTGGGCCGCATGCTGACCGTTCCTCGTATTACGCCGAACAGTATTGATACGTCACCTGAGCCGAATACCTCGGCTGTCTCGTTCAAGGAGATGGGTTCGCCGCAGGGCACGCTGCTGGGTCTTGCCGATAGCACGACGAGTCCTGTAGTGCGTGTTGCTCCTGAGAAGACGATCGGGCCGGTGCGCGTATCGGCGGGCGTGTCGACGGGGATGCTGTTGACACCGATCCGTCCTGTCTATCCGCAGATCGCAAAGGCGGCGCGTGTTGAGGGAACGGTCGTGGTGGAGGCGGTGATCTCGAAGACGGGGAGCATCGAGAGCCTGCATGTGGTCAGCGGAGCTGCGATGCTACAGTCAGCCGCGATCGATGCGATCCGAGCGGCGCGGTATCAGCCATTTCTGCTGAACGGCGCGCCGGTCGAGGTGCAGACGACGATTACAGTCAACTTTCGGCTGGGTAGTTGAGGCTCAACTTATGGAGTGTGTCGCGAGGGTGATGGTGACGACATCATTGGGGGTTTTGGTAGTGCCGCCGTCGCTTTCGGGGTGGAACTCAATGGCCATTGTCTCTGCATTGACGAGGATGCGGAGATAGCCGTAGTCCGTGGCGTCGTAGCTTTCGAGCGTGAGCGTGCTGTCGATCACATACGGCGTGCGATAGATGCCTCGCATAGCCGAGAGTGGCGAGTGTCCGCCGCAGCCAGCGACAAGGAACGGGATCTGGAGGCCGTTGATCGTGCGGGTGTAGCGCTGGTAGTTGTGCGCGTGGCCCGAGAGGACAGCGTGCGGCCAGACTCCGGCAGCGGTGCAGGCACTGTCGATGTCGGCTAGCATGAGCGGGCTTCCGCCGTGCGCTGCGCCTCCGGTAAAGGGCGGGTGATGGACAGCGATAAGGATGGCTCCGGTAAAGTTTTCGCTCTTGATGCGTTCGAGCGCAGCAGTAAGGAAGGCAACCTGTCGGTTATCGAGGATTGTGTTCTGCCCGTTCTGGCCTGAGATGACGCCGGGATCTTCGAGGACGTTGCTGTAGAGGCCGAGGATGCGCACAAAAGGCGCCTCGAAGGTGAAGTAAACGCCGGGCTGAATCATCGTGGTACGAAGCAGGCCGCCTGCATCTGGCGCTTGCGTGGGAGCGGCGGTGCAAAAGTTGGCGAGAAAGGCGGCGAGCGTAGGCGCGGAGTCAGCCGCATAGACGACACCATCGTGGTTGCCGGGGACACCGAGGATGGGCGCGGGGTAATCGCGGTAGGGCTCGTAGAACTGGTCGTAGTAGTAGGTGGCTTCGCCGAAGTAATAGACGTAATCGCCAAGATGGTAGAAGAAGGATGGAATGTCGGCAGGATTGGCTTCGGTAAAGTCAGTCACCATCTTGTCTGCGACAAGAGATTGGGTCGTGGGACCGGAGACACTGCCGGTGTCGCCAACGGAGTGGAATACGATCTGACCGGATGTCTGAATGGCCGCAGCTTTAGCTGCTCCCGCGCTGCCGTAGATCTGCTGGAGGGTCAGGATGGGCTCGACTGCACCGTTGGTTGGAACGGGCACAGCTTCGAGCGTGTTGAGGCCCTGATCGTTCTGGTCGGTGACGGGATCTTTGAAGCCGGTGGGATCGGGCGAGGGCTTCGGCTGGGCGAAGACGGGTTGGCTGCCGGGGCTCGATGGAGCGGGATGCTTCTTCTTGTGCTTGAGGGGTTGCTTCTGTGTCGTCATGGGTTGAGCTCCTGGATCAGGGACGTGACCGCAAGAATAGCTCCAACTGGTGGCTAGCCGATGATTAATTTTTGAGGCTGGGGCAAGTTTAGATTGCTGCGATCAACTTGGACGCGGCGCTTTGCTCGACTGCGGTGGGCTCGACGTAGTGATGAAGGGGAAACCCGGCCTCTTTCCACCCGTCGAAGCCTCGATGCAGCGGTCTGACGCGATAGACGCCGACCTTCTGGAGCTGCATGGCGACCTTGGCGCTGGTCTCTTCGTTAGGACAGGTACAGTAAAGGATCACATCCCGGTCGCGCGGGATCTTTTCGTTATGCAAGGCGATCTCGTTCGGAGAGATGCGAACAGCTCCGGGAAGGACGCGAGGATCGGGCAGATAGTCGAGCGGATGGCGAAGATCGACGATGAAGGGCGGAATGTTGCCCGCTGCCGCAGCCTTGTCGATCATCTCCTTCAGCTCCTCCGGCTCAAGACGCATGGCACGGACCTGCGTGAGGAAGCGGCGCTGCTTGAAGACGCGGTAGGCCATGAAACCGAGGACCATCAGGACGAAGATGGCGAAGGCAAAGTGGCTGAGGACGTGGAAGAAGGGTGCGCTTTTTTTGGCAATATCTCCGAAGAAGCGGCCGGCGAGGAGATATGCTTCGGCCCAGATGACGGAACCGGCCAGGTCATAGAGGAAGAAGCGGCCGTAAGGCATGCCGGTCTGTCCGGCGATGGGCGCGGCAACGGTGGAGAGGCCGGGAACGAACTTGGCGAAGAGCAGCGTAACGGGGCCGCGCCGCGTGAAGTAGCCCTCTGTCTTGGCGACGCAGGTGTCAGCCTCGAGTGAGAGGCGGCAGAGCAGGTTGAGGATGCGATTGCCGTAGCGGCGTCCAAGCAAATACCAGATGCTGTCCGCGAGCAGGCATGCGGCGAGAACGACCAAAAGCGCGTAGGAGGCGTGAATCCTGTGGGTCGCGCTGAGCGTGCCTGCGGTGAGCAGGACCGGAATGCTAGGGATCGGGATGCCAAGCTGCTCCACCAGAACCCAGAGGAAGAGGATTCCGTACGCATACTGGACGAAGAAGGCGAGAGCGATGGGCATATAAGATTTCTTGGCACGAAATATAGCTATTTCTACACCAGCACAGGTAATTCTCTGCTGAGTAGTAAGTAGATGATAGACCGGGATGGTTCGATGCGCATCCCCTCATATGGAGGCAGAAAAAACCCAGCTCTTTTGCGGGAGCTGGGCTTTCTTTCGCTGCATGCTGCGTTTTACTCAAACCCAGGAACCGCTATTTGACGGCAACTTCGGGGGTGACGGAGAAACCGGGACGAAGCGCATAGTCGCCATCCTCCTGCTGCAGGTTGGTGAAGTCGATGCGAACCGGGATGCGCTGCACGACCTTGACGTAGTTGCCGGTGGCGTTCTCAGGCGGGAAGAGCGAGAGCTTCGAGCCGGTCGCTCCGCCGATCTGAGTGACCTTGCCGGAGAACTTGCGGCCGCCAAGGGCGTCGACCTTGATGGTAACGTTCTGGCCGGACTTCATCTTGTCGAGCTGCGTCTCTTTGAAGTTAGCGGTCACCCAGAGGTTTGTAAGCGGCACGATGGTGAGAAGGTCCTGCCCGATGCTCAGGTTAGCGCCGACGACGACGTTCTTCTTGCTGACGATGCCGGTGACTGGCGCGGTGATGTGGGCGTAGCTGAGGTTCAACGTTGCCTGATCGACCTGTGCCTGAGCCTCTTTGACTCGCGCCAACTGCGAGTTCGCCAGAGCCTGCTGCACACGAACCAGCTGCGGACCGTTGCTCCGAGACTGCGACGCCGTGGAACGGGCCTGGGCGAGCTTTTCATCGGCCTGCGAGACCGCTGCTTGCTGCGCGAGCAACGTGGCCTGCGCGTCGAGGACAGCCGCTGTGTTGCCTGCATCGGTCGCGACCGCTGCGTCATACTGCTGCTTCGAGATGACGTCCTTCTGGACGAGCGGAGTGTACCGCTCGACGTCGAGACGCGACTTCACAGCGTTTGCCTTGGCCTGATCGACCCGGGCAGAAGCGGCCTGGGCCTGCTTCTGCGCCTGGGCGATTGCGGCCTGGGCGCTCAGCACAGCGCTGCCGCTGGTGCTGATGTCCGTGCGGCTGCTGACGTTGGTGATGGGGACGTTGACGTCGGCCTGCAAATAGGCGGCCTGCGAGCTTGCCAGAGTGGCCTGAGCCTGTTCGAGCGCTACCTGGTAGTCCTTGGGGTCGATGTCGGCGATCGGAGCGCCGGCTTCGACCTTCTGGTTATCCTCGACATAGACCTTGATGACCTGACCGGTGATGCGCGAGCTTACCTGATAGAGATCGCCATCCACCTGAGCGTCGTCGGTGTCTTCGGAGTACGTGGAGTGCCAGTAAAAGAGGCCCGCGATGAGCACCAGCAGGATGACAACGGCGATTATGATGAAACGACGCCGGGACTTCTTCTCTGCCGGTTCGATTTCGTTGTTGTTCTCATCCTTCTTGCTCTGCTGCTGTTCCGATTGATCTGCCACAGTTACTTTCCTCCCAGATAGTCTTTGTAGTTGGTCTGCGCGATGCCGAGGGCACGTGCGAGCGAGAGCTTCGCAACATTGTGCTGGTAGAGCGCGCTGATGTATTGGTCGTTGGCCTGCTCGGTCTGCGACTGGGCCTGTGAAACGGGCAGGTTGTCTGAGACGCCGGAGTGGAAGCGCTGCTGCGCCTCGCTAAGCGCTTCGGTGGCCAGATCGACATTCGATTGAGCGGCTTCGACGAGTCGTGCCGCAGAGCGGATGTCGAGGATGCTGTCACGGATGTCCGCATTGACCTGCTGGATCTGATCGGAGTACTTCGCCTTGGCCGTCTCATACTGCGCGGAGGCGACCTGCTCGTCGCCGCGTGTCTTGGCGATTTGCAGGATCGGCGCGTTGATGGTGCCGGTCGCGCTATAGGTGCTGTGCGAGTGCCCGATCGTCGTTCCCTCGTCGCCGAAGTCGCCGCTTACAGTCGCCGTGGGAAGCTGCTGGGTCCAGGCTGCAGTCTTCTGCGCGCTGGCTGACTTCACCTGTTCGGAGGCGGCTGCGAGATCCTTACGACCCTTGAGCGCCTGATCGAAGGCAGCCTGCGGGTCGATGGTATCAAGCGACTGATATGGCTCCGAATCGGTGAGGCGGAACTGCTGGTCGAGCGGAAGGCCGATGGTGCGTGCCAGCGCAAGCTTTGCCTTGGCGAGATCGTTGGTCGTGGCGATCAGGGTCTGCTGCTCGTTCTGGTAGTCCACCTGCGCACGGAGCACGTCAAGCCGCGGACTGGTGCCAGCGTCGTGCGCGGCGGTTGCCTGATCGAGCGAGAGCTTGGAGGTGGCCAGCTCGGCGTTGACCGCGGTAATGCGCGACTGATCCGCGATGCAGAGCAGATAGGCGTTGCCGACGGTGAGGACGACCATGTCGCGAGCATCCTCCGCCGTGAACTTGGCAGCCTGGAAGCTGTGCTTCGCGGCGATGTAGTTCTGGAGCGCGGGAACGTTGACGAGATTCTGAGTCAGGTAGGCGCGGAAGTCCATCACCTGAAAGGGTCCGATGATTGGATTGAGGCCAGGAAATTTGATACCTTCCGCAGCGAGATTGATCTGCTCGACGGAGTAGGAAGCTGCACCGTTCGCTGTAGGAAGGAGCGCCTGAAGCTGCTCCAGCCGCTGGCCGCTGGCGTTCTTCTGCGAGGAGGTCTGAAGGATCAGGCCGAGGTTGGTGCGGAGGCCGCGCTGGATGGCTTCATCGAGCGAGAGGTCGAGGACACCGTCGGTTGCCTTTCCCTCGATGATCGACCCCTTGAAGGAGTCCGAGGTGACTTGGGAGCCGTTGGAGCCGGAGGCATTGGAGAGCTGCGATTGCGACTGCGGGATGGTCGAGCTCGTTCCCGAGGCCGTAGACGGCGCGGTTGCCGAAGAGCTGGCGCTCGACTGTGCGCTTGCCTGATACCCCGCGAAGAGGAGAAGCCCGAGAGCACACGTCACACGTTGGCTTCGCGCTGTTTTTCTTTGCGTCATAACGGTAATGGTACCTGTACCTCAGTTTTGAGTCCGGGAAACCCATTTGCGCTCCCGACTGGCACACTTCCGCCTTTGTCTGGTCACTCAAACATCCGGTATTCAATATGATGCATCCACCAGAAACAATTCTTCAAAAAAAACTCAGTACAGATTTGAAACTCGCAAGCTTTCCCTATGGACCATCCGGCTCATTGCATCCTGTTCTGTTTGCAATTGGGTAAATCCCCTTTACTGATGCGTTTCAGCATTGTTCCAAACCGCCTGTTTATCGATACACTGCTCATCAGGCTGAAAGAAGGGTGAGGACGCAGGATGTTTCTTGGCATCGATGTGGGAACGGGCGGAACACGGGCGGTTGTGATTGACCGGGAGGGACGCGTTGTAGCGTCTCAGGCGAGTGAGCATGCGGCGATCAGCTCGCCCGAGATTGGCTGGGCGGAGCAGGAGCCGGAGGACTGGTGGCGAGCGGCGCAGGAGGCGATTCGCGGGGCGCTCGCGGCGGCGGATGGCGCGAAGATTGAAGCAATCGGACTAACCGGGCAGATGCATGGGTGCGTGATGCTCGACGAGCAGGGTGAGGTGCTGCGACCGGCGTTGATCTGGTGCGATCAGCGGACACAGCCGCAGTGCGACTGGCTGACGGAGACGATCGGCTTCGAACGGCTGATCGAGCTGACGGCGAATCCGGCGCTGCCGAACTTTACCCTGACCAAGCTGCTGTGGGTGCGCGAGCATGAGCCGGAGATCTTTGCGAAGATCCGCCATGTATTGTGCCCGAAGGACTATGTGCGCTTCCGCATGACGGGCGAGTATGCGATGGATATGCAGGAGGCGAGTGGGACGCTACTGCTCGACGTGGCGCATCGACGCTGGTCCTCGGAGATGGCCGAGGCGACGGGAATTCCGATGGCATGGTTGCCGCGGCTGTTTGAAGGGCCGGAGATCTGCGCTCGGATTGATGACGCGGGCGCGGCTGCCACTGGATTGGCTGCGGGAACTCCGGTTGCGGCGGGCGCGGGCGATCAGGGCGCGGGCGCGGTCGGGATGGGGATTCTGAAGCCGGGAACGGTTTCGGCGACGATTGGGACGAGCGGCGTTGTGTTTGCAGCTACAGACAGCCCGACGATGGATCGGCTCGGGAGAATGCATACGTTCTGCCATGCTGCTCCAGGGCTTTGGCATGTGATGGGCGTGACGAATGGTGCTGGATTGAGCCTGCGGTACTTCCGCGATACGTTTGCGCCGGAGAGCAGCTACGATGCGCTGACGGCGCTGGCGGCGAAGGTTCCGGCGGGAAGCGATGGGCTGTTCTGGACGCCGTATCTGTTTGGCGAGCGGACGCCGCATCTCGATGCGCAGGCGCGAGCGGCGTTTGTGGGGATTACGGCGTCGCATACGCGTGGGCACTTTGTGCGGGCGGTGCTGGAGGGCGTTGCGTTCAGTCTGCGGGATACGTTGACGCTGTTCGCGGAGCTGGGGATTCCGGTTGGCGAGATTCGTCTGGGCGGCGGCGGCGCGCGTGGACCGCTTTGGCGGCAGGTGCAGGCGGACGTTTACGGTCAGCCGGTGAAGCTGCTGGAGGCAGAAGAGGGCGGCGCGTTTGGCGCGGCACTGCTGGCTGGAACGGGCGTTGGCGCGTGGCCGAGCGTTGAGGCAGCGTGTGCGGCGACGGTGCGGATCGCGGAGACGATTCAGCCGGTCGATGCGGCTGTCATGGAGGTCGCGTATAAGGAGTATCGGAAGATCTATCCTGCGTTGCGGGAGATTGGAAGAGCTTGATGAGCGCAATTGAGACGGTTGTGATTGGGTTTGGGCTGGCGGGACGCGTGTTTCATGCGCCGTTTGTGAGCGCGGTTCCGGGATTGCGGCTGAACGGGATCGTGCAGCGGCGCGGAGATGAGGCGGCGAAGGCTTATCCGGAGGCTCGCGTGCTGCGGTCGGTCGAGGAGGCACTGGCGGATGACGCAGTGCAACTGATCGTTGTCGGAACGCCGAATGAGACGCATTTCTCGCTGGCGAAGCAGGCGCTCGAAGCGGGCAAGCATGTGGTGATCGACAAGCCGTTTGCGGCGACGAGCGCGGAGGCTCGGGAGTTGGTGGAGCTGGCGAAGGCGAAGGGGCTGGTGCTGGCTCCGTTTCACAATCGGCGCTGGGATGGCGATTTTCTGACGGTGAAGAAGCTGCTGGCGGAGCAGGCGGTTGGTCGGCTGGTGACGTTCGAGTCGCACTTCGACCGGTTTCGTCCGCTGCCGCGTGAGGGGACGTGGAAGGAGTCGGAGAATCCGGCGAATGGGTTGCTGATGGATCTGGGGCCGCATCTGGTGGATCAGGCGCTGGCGCTGTTCGGTGTGCCGGAGGCGATTACGGCCAGCGTCCGGAAGGATCGCGATGCTACTGGGATCGAGGATGCGTTTGATATTACGCTGCACTATCCGCGACTGATGGCGTACTGCCGGTCGTCGATGGTGGCTTGCGATGCTTCGCCTCGGTTTTTGCTGCATGGGACGCGGGGGAGCTTCAAGAAGTTCGGGCTCGACCCGCAGGAGCCTGCGCTGGTGGGTGGAGCGAAGGTGCCTCCGATGGGCATGGGCGATTGGCTGCCGGAGTCGAAGGAGGCGTGGGGAACGCTGACGGTTGCGCCGGACCCGGCCGATCCGGGGACGCTGACGCGGACGGTGGTCGAGACGGAGCGTGGGGACTATCGCGGCTACTATGCGAGCGTGCGGGATGCGATTCTTGGCGTGGCTCCGCTGGCGGTTCCGGCAGAGGATGGCTTCCGCGTGGTGCGGTTGCTGGAGATAGCTCGGGAGAGCTCGGCTGCTGGGAAGACGTTGCCGGTGGAGTTTTAGATAGGAGGTACCCTATCTAAAAACCTAAAATATGAGTTCTAAAGGACTTAGGCTCGTACCTCAGTGCCCTTGTCGCTCTAAAATATGAGAAACAAAGGACTTAAATCCAAAACATGGATTCTAAAGGACTTAGCTCTGGGTGCGTCCTTTATGGCGCGGTTGAAGCTGTGCCCCTTCCCTGTTTAGTTTCCCTACTTCCAGTATAGAGAGTGTGGAGGGGTGATTGTGCCACCTTTCCGGGAGATTTTTTGTGGGTTTTAGTGGTTTATTTTGTTTGAGTTGCGGGAAGTTCGGAAGAGAGAAGAGTGTGTTTGGGGCTTGACAGGTTTTTTGGGGGGCTGTGGCGCTTATTTAATGCAGGTCCTTCGGCTGCGGCTTCGCCTTCGCTCAGGATGACAGTTCGGTGGGGTGGGTGAAGGAAGAACAAACAACGGCAAATGCAACCGCAGGTCCTTCGACTGCGTGCTGCGCACTTCGCTCAGGATGACAGTTTGGTGGTGGGAGTGACATGAAAACAGGCAACGACAAAGGCAAAAGATGGGCGCTTCGCTTGAGTCTACGGTGAAGGGCATGTATGTATGTAGGCATGGAAAGCTTAGCGGAGTTCAGTGTGGATGAGGCTGTTGCGGTGCTTGCGCGTACTCCTGCGACTCTGGATGCGTGGTTGCGTGGGATGCCGGAGAGTTGGGTGCGGGGCAACGAAGGGGGCGATAGCTGGAACGCGTTCGACATTGTGGGGCATCTGGTCTTTGCGGAGCGTAACGACTGGATGCCACGCGTGCGGGTGATCCTGGAGTATGGAGAGGCGCGGGCGTTCGAGCCGTTTGACCGGTTTGCGCAGTTGAAGGAGAAGCAGGATCGGTCGCTGGAGCAGTTGCTGGAGGATTTCGGCCGATTGCGAGGGGAGAATCTGGCTGCTTTGCAGGCGCTGGGTTTAGGGACGAGAGATTTGGAGCGGCGAGGACGGCATCCGGCGCTGGGGGTGGTGACGTTGTCGGAGCTGCTGGCGACTTGGACTGTGCATGACCTGACGCATGTGCATCAGCTATCGCGTGTCATGGCGTATCAATATAAGGATGCGGTGGGTCCGTGGAGGGCTTATCTGGGGGTGCTGAAGTGTACGGGGCATAGTGGCTCGTAGGGGTCGGAGGGAATGATGGCGCTAAATTTGGATGGTATGGTTTGTGAACTGCATCTCAGCAGAGGTACGAACTGAGTCTGAACGAAATTCTTGAGGAGCGATATGGCAGACAGTGTTTCGGGTGGTGAGATTCGATCGGATGCGTTGATTCCTCTGGATGACCTGGCTCGTCATCTGGTGCTTGCTCGTGGGGACGATGAGGGCTTGCCGCATATTGGACTGGTGGGCGATACGTACACTATTCTTTTGTCCGGGAAGGATACGGCTGGGCGGTTTTGCCTGATCGATATGCATATTCCTCCGGGGGGTGGGCCGCCTCCGCATCGGCATGATTTTGAGGAGACGTTCATCTTGCTGGAGGGTGAGATTGCGGCGACGTTTCGTGGGTCGCAGTCGGTGGTGAAGACTGGGGGGACGGTTCATATTCCGGCGAATGCTCCGCATCAGTTTCAGAACAAGGGCGACCAACCGGTACGGATGCTGTGTATTTGCTCGCCTGCGGGGCAGGAGGAGTTCTTTGCAGAGGTGGGGGTTCCGGTTGCGACGCGAACGACAGCGCCGCCGAAGCTGGAGGGAGCCGCGCAGGCGGAGTTTGTGGCGAAGGTGATCGGGTTGTGCCCAAAATATCGCACAGAGCTGCTGTTACCTAAGCATGACTAAGAAGCTGTTTAAATACTGAGAGAGCATGGCGCAGTGTGCTGGTGCAACAATTCCCTCAGGGGCTAAAGCCCCGTTTTTTCCCCACTCTTTACGGCACGGCTGAAGCCATGCCCTTTCAAAACGCTCTTCTTCAATAGCATTTTCTAAACAGGTTCTAACATTTTGCGTGAACGGTGAGGGGTGAACGATGAAGGTTTTGGTTTTTGGTGCGACGGGGAAGACGGGTGGTTTGGTGGTCGAGCGGGCCTTAGCGAAGGGGCATGAGGTTTCGGTGCTTGTGCGGGATCCGGGCAGGTTCAAGGTTGCGGGCGTGCGGGTGCTCGCTGGGGATGCGACGAAGGCGCATGATGTGCTGGATGCGGTGCGCGGGCAGGACGTTGTCATCGACACGATCGGCGGGACGACTCCTTATAAGACGACGGTGCTTGAAAGCTCATCAGTGCAGAATATGATTGCGGCGATGCGGGCGGAGGGTGTTCGGCGGCTGCTGGTGGTTTCGATGATGGGGATTGGTGAGAGCCGGGAGCAAGCTCCGTTCTGGTACAAGCATCTGCTGATGACGACGTTCCTGCGCGGATCGACGAAGGACAAGGCGGCGATGGAGGATGCGGTGCGCGCAAGTGGGCTGGAGTATGTGATTCTGCGGCCGCCGATCTTGAAGGACGGGCCGGCAACGGGGAGCGTCGTGGTGATTGGGAAGGGCGAGATCGGGCACTCGGTCGTGCGTGCGGATCTGGCTAACTTCCTGGTCGATCAGGTGGATGGGGGTGTTTATCTTGGGGAAGAGGTTACGCTCGTCAATCAATAGAGCCCGGTGGCTGGACTAACGAGGCGCTGAAAAGTCGATCTCGGACGAAAAGCAGTTCCTCAGGGGCTAGCCCCTAAGGGATAGGCTCTTCGCTGTAGAGAAACTTAATCAGGGCTTCTCTAACCCTCCGTAAACCAGCCGTGACCCATATCAGCTATGCTTGCCCTGAAACGGAAAGGTTCCACATCATGCGCAAGAGTATCCTTTCACCCGCCGCCGTAGCCGCCCTCCCAAGCGGAGATCACTGGCGCGACCTCGTCCGCATCGCCCGCGTCGAGATGACCTCCGAGGACGAAGCCTTCCCCATCGAGCACGCCCTCGGCAAGCTCCTCACCACCGGCTGGCGCGCCTCAAGCACCGGCCCGCAGCTCCTCCGGCTCCACTTCGACGAACCCATCGCCATCCGCCGCATCCAGCTCCACTTCATCGAACGCGCCGCCGAGCGCTCGCAGGAGTTCGCCCTCTTCTCCACCGATCACGAAGGCGCAACCCGCGAGGTCGTCCGCCAGCAGTGGACCTTCAATCCACAAGACACCCCCGACGAGATCGAAGACTACACCGTCGAACTCACCGGCATCACCCTCCTCGAGCTCCGCATCGACCCTGACCGCGCCCACGATGCCACCCACAGCCAGAGCTACGCCTCCCTGACCAGCCTGAAAATCGCCTAGGGAAAAGAACCATGCTCATCGGCATCATCTCCGACACCCACGGCCTCCTCCGCCCCGAGGCCGTCGCCGCCCTCCACGGCGTCGATCATATTCTCCATGCCGGCGACGTCGGCAACATCGAGATCCTCGGCACCCTCCGCACCATAGCCCCCATCACCGCCATCCGCGGCAACATCGACACCCACGGCCCCTGCGCCGACCTGCCCCCAACCGACGTCATCGAGCTCAACGGCGCCCTCCTCTACCTCGTCCACTCCATCCACGACCTCGACCTGAACCCCACCGCCGCCGGCCTCTCCGCCGTCATCAGCGGCCACTCCCACCAACCCTCCGCCGAAACCCGCAACAACATCCTCTACCTCAACCCAGGCAGCGCAGGCCCCCGCCGCTTCAACCTCCCCGTCACCCTCGCCCACCTCCGCATCGAACAAAACACCCTGACCCCAACCATCCTCACCCTCCTCTAAACCCTCTCTCATCCTGAGCAAAGCAAAGAGCCAACATGAACGGGGTGCCCCATCTTCGCGACAGTCTCATCGTCGCTAAGGTGGGCATCGTGCAAAGCACGACCGCCTTCCTCGACCGCACCCAAAACACTGTCATCCTGAGCGAAGGGCGAAGCACTGAGCCGAAGGACCTGCGGTTGCTCTTGCAGTTGCCTTTGCCTGTTTTAGCTTGTCATCCTTCCGCGCAGCGGAAGGACCTGCATCGGCACTTGCACTTGCAGCTGCTTGTTCTTACCAACCTAGACCAAGCCCAAAGAACTGTCATCCTGAGCGAAGGGCGAAGCCCGCAGTCGAAGGACCTGCGGTTGCCTTTGCTGTTGCCCGTTTCTTAAACCTACCCAAAAACCTGTCAAGCCCCACCCATCACAAAACCCGCGCCAGTCCTGCAAATTCGCGTGGCATACTACCCCCACCCAATCCGCTAGAATAGAAATATAGAGACAATGCTCAACCGGGCGCAGGCACCCATCCTTAGCAAAGATGGGAAGCGATGCCTCCTAAGTCCAATCAAATCTTATATTTGATATCTAAACCATTTAGAATCTTATATTTGGCAGGGAATAAAATTGGTAAATAGTTGTAAATAAATGACTTACCATCATACCCCTGGGGGGGATGAGCACTAGGGCAAGGAAGACTACTTCCGAATAGCCTATGATCCGAGAGCAACATAGCAACGCTAGGGTCGAACCGGGGATCACTTCCGCTATGCCGACATATCGGTACTAATCTTGCTGCACGAGAAACACATCGGGGCTGCAATCTCCCCCGTCCTCGATCTTGCTCACAATCTGTTCCAGGTCTAGCTTTATAATCGCTTCTCCGCATCACGCTACGGCGTGTTTCGGTTCCCTAGACCATTCCCGCCTTTGCGCCAGTTCATACCGATCAAAGCGTCGTTCGATTCACTCAGCTCCATGCGTGGTCCAAGGACCATACCCCAGCACAACAGTCCAAACCCAAATTGCGCAGCGAATACAAATAGGCCGTCATCCGGTTTACAGCCAGATTTGTATGCGAACCGATTGCCATAGTCTTTTATGTTCGGACGGTCACCCATCTTTAGATCGGGTAGCACCCGTTTGAAGTAATCCGTTAGGTTTTCTGTCCCGGCCCGTTGAATCTGATGGATAACCGTGAAGAACCTATCGGTTGGCTGCATGATCCGTTTCATCTCGCGATAGTAAAGACCGTGAGCCAGCTTCTCTCCGATAACCTCCATGGCTTCTTTCATGGCAGGCGTTCTTTCCACAGAGATTGCGACCGGAGAAGGCGTAATGATATGACCCGCGCCGAATATCGGCCGCCCACTTGCTGGATCGGGCAACGCCTCAGGCCAACGCATTTCAATTTGAGCTTGGTGTTGCTTGAACCGCGCGATATCAGCAGGCGTTCGATTGGCTTCGTTGAAGTCCGTCAACATTGCACAAAAGCCAAAAATGGTGTCGTGCTTTGACGTTCCATTGTTGCACTCTTTACATGCCGGAAACTCAAAGTCTTCCGGCATCAGGTCTTTAGGAAAACATGCTCGTGGAGGCACATGGTCTACAGTTGTAGCCGGATTGACTCCACCGCAAAAGCAACACCTAGGATTCTCTTGAAAAAATCTCTGTCTCTTTCTAAGCTTCTCTCCCACGGTCGAACTCCCCTTCAGAAGTTTTTAGTTTCATCTGAATCTGCCAATGACAATAGACACACGACAGAGCAGCGAGATCGCCGCCGCCCCATTCATTAATTCAAATGGAAGGCAAGTATACGGTTATGAAACGCGTTTCACGCAAGTCAGCGAGACTGGCCCGATCCAGACGGTTCTAAACGGCAAACTCTCAAGCTCCGATGAGATAAGTCCTTATAAACGCGGTTGTGTGGACTGATCGTTATTGGCAGATTATCGGCAATGAGGAAGCTATCGTCGGGGGATCAACCTCCACATCCACGATTGAGCGCAAGCCATGGATCGAAGCGACCTATCTTAGCCTATCGAGGCCCCTTATCGCCCAAAGCTCTCAAACCCGCAGCCGAGGATTAGCAATCGTATAAGCCACATCCGTCAGCAGATTCACCACCACATACGTCAGCCCCACCGCCAGAATGCAGCCCTGCACCAGCGCATAGTCCCGGTTCGAGATCGCCGACAGCGTCAGCCTCCCAATCCCGGGCCAGCTAAAGATCGTCTCCGTCACAATCGCCCCCGACAGCAGACTCCCGAACTGCAGCCCCAGCACCGTCAGCACCGGAATCAACGCATTCGGCAGCGCATGTCGATACACCACCGCCCGCTCCGTCAACCCCTTCGCCCTCGCCGTACGAATGTAGTCCTGCCCCAGCTCCTCCAGCATCGCCGTCCGAATCATCCGCGTCAGCACCGCCGCCAGCCCACTTCCCAGCGTGACCGCCGGAAGCACCAGATGCGTAAAGAAACTCACGCCGCCCGTCCCCGCTCCCGACACCGGCAACCACCCCAGATAGATCGAAAACAGCAGAATCAAGATCGGCCCCAGAGCAAAGTTCGGAAACGACAATCCTGCCAGCGAAACCACCCCCAGCGTCCGATCCTGCCACCCATTCCGATACAGCGCCGACCAGATCCCCGCCGGAAACGCAATCAAAATCCCAATCAGCAGCGCCGCCACCGTCAGCTCCAGCGTGTACGGATACCGCTGAGCCACCAAATGCAGAACCGAATCATGCAGCCGCAACGACTGCCCCAGATCCGCATGCAGAATCCCATGCCAGTAGTTCGCATACTGCCGCCCCAGTGGCAAATCCAGTCCATACGCATGCCGCAGCGCCGAGATATCCGACGCCGTCGCACCCTCTCCCAGCATCTGCACAATCGGATCGCCCGGCACCAGGTGGATCAGCAGAAACACCACGCTCACCACCACCCACAATACAGGCAACGTCACCAGAATCCGCCGCACCGGCCTTCCCAACGATTGCATCCTCATGCGGTCGCTTCCCTGCTCTCAGCTTCCACCTCAGCGGACGACCTCTCCGGCAAAGTCTCCACCCGTACCTGACTGATCCGATGCCCATTCATCCCGGCCACCGTAAACCGTCGCCCCTCATGATCGAACGACTCGCCCGCATGAGGAATATGCCCCAACTGCGCCAGCAGAAACCCCGCCAGCGTCTCCACGCCCGCCTCACGCGGAAAGCTCCATCGAAGCTGTGTCCCAAGATCCCGTAGCGTAGTCGTCCCATCCAGCGTCACCACACCCGTCGCACTCAGCGGAGTGATCGCGCTCGCCACATCGAACTCATCCTCCAGCTCGCCGACAATCTGCTCCAGCGCATCCTCCGCCGTCACAATCCCCACCGTCGATCCGAACTCATCCACCACCACCGCAATCTGTCGCCGCCGCTCTTGAAACTCCTGCAACAGCTCAACGGCCAGCTTCGTCTCCGGAACAAACATCACCTCGCGCATCACCTTCCGCAACGTCAGCGTCGACTCCTGCGCCCCGCCAAACCCCAGCGCGATGCTGCGAAAGTGCATCAGCCGCGACACGTCCTTCGAGTACACCACCCCCATAATCTGCTCCGGCCCACCCTCCGGATCGAACACCGGCACCCGCGAGTGCTGCTCATCGACGAGCCTCGCGCTCGCCGCCTCCACCGGCAGATCAGCCGACAGCGAAAAGATCTTCCCCCGCGGTGTCATAATCTCCCGCACCGTCACATGGTTCAGCTCGATCGCTCGGTGAATGATCTCCTCCTGAAACACCGGCAGCAGCCCCATCCTCCGCGTCGCCGTCGCAATCAGCTTCAGTTCCTCCGGCGAGTGCACCGCCCCCTCACCGCGCAGCGGAGCCCGAAACAACCGCAGCACCAGCGTCGCCGATCCGTTCATCAGCTTCACCGCCGGCCGCGTAATCTGGATGAACACATCCATCGGCCCCGCCACCGCCAGCGCAATCCGCTCCGCCCGTTGCAGCGCCAACGACTTCGGCACCAACTCCCCCAGCAGCACTTCGAAGTACGTAATCACGCTAAACGAGATCGCAATCGCAATCGCATGCGCGTAGACCAGCATATGAGGCGGCATCACCGTCAGCCACCGTTGCGCCAGCCGCAGGATGATCTCCGTCACCGCAGGCTCGCCGATCCATCCCAGCGCCAGCGCCGCCAGCGTCACCCCAAACTGCACCGCAGGCAAGAATTCATCGATCGCATGCTTCAGCTGCAGCGCCGTCCGCGCCCCCGGACGACCCAGCGCGATCAACTGCTCCACCCGCGTCTCGCGGATGCTCACCAGCGCAAACTCCGCAGCCACAAAGAAGCTGTTGGCCAAGATGAAGAAAGCCACCATGATCGCGCGGAAAAGCATCCACTCCAGCATCTGTTCAGTGTAAGACAGCGCTCGCCGCTCGCCTCATCCGCGCGCTTAAACGACGATGGCCCGGCAGGTTCGCCGGGCCATCCAAAATCATCGAAGCAACTTAGACAATCACCTTGGTGATCGACTTGTCGATCGTATCCTTCGGCACGAAGCCAACGATCTGGTCAGCAACCTGACCGCCCTTGAAGATCAACAATGCAGGGATGCCGCGGATGCCGTAGCGAGCAGGAGTGGAGTTGTTTTTATCCACATCCATCTTCATCACCTTCAGCTTTCCGTTGTACTGGGTCGCAACCTCATCGACCACAGGAGCTAAGGCACGGCAAGGACCACACCATGCGGCCCAAAAATCTACCAATACCGGCTGATCCGACTGCAACACCTCTTTATCAAAGGTGTCATCGTTTACTTCACTGACGAACTGTCCTGCCATCTCAATCCTCCCGCCAACCTGTCGCTCTGCCGATCCGGCAATCGCAAGTGACGCACGTTTATATCACTTCATAGTAGATGCAGAACCAGTGCAGTAGTTTCAACCACCGCAACCGGCTCATCCTACCCTGCACAAAAGAAAACGCCCGGACCTCGTAAAGAGGTCAACGGGCGGTGAAGCAGCCCTCCCCAGAACTGCTTACCCCACGAGTTTAAAGAACTTCGCCACCCCTGTAAATCACACTTAGGTAACTTGTGATTAATAGTTTCTAACCCTTGACAAAACAGCCACTTGCAACTCGAGTCTGCATCACATCCAGCATCGGATCACTGCCCAGGTAACGAATTTTGTTAACTAAATCGCCAACAGGAGCATCCCCTTCGAGGATCAAGAGAACGGACGGTCCAGCTCCACTCAAAGCCACGCCCAGCACCCCAGGCTCTTCCACCATCGGCAGCAGCAACGGCAACAGCGGACACGCCTCCATCCGATACGGTTGATGGATCCGGTCCTGCATCGCATACCGCAGCAGATCGCCTCGCCCCAGGGCAAACGCAGACACCAGCAGCGCCGTACTCTGCACATTCGCAACCGCATCCGCCCGGCTATATGTCGCTGGCAGCAGCGCCCGTGCCTTCTCCGTCGCCAGGCTAGCCGACGGCAGAGCAATCAGAATCTTCCAGTTAAGCTCTTCCCCGCAAGTCGCTGTCACTACACGGCTTCCAAAGCATGACGACGAGGTCATGCCGCCTTTCCAGCAGGCCGCAACATTATCCGGATGACCTTCCCGCCGACAAGCCTCCTCCAATACCTGCTGCCCAGACCATCCCAGCTCCCCAAAGTGATTCGCCAGCAACACCCCCGCCAGCAGAGCCGCCGCGCTCGACCCACAACCCATTCCCAGCGGAATCTCGTTATGTAGCAGCAACCCGATCGGCAGAGGCTCTCGTCCCGCATCCGCCAGCACCTCGCGGTACGTCGTCAGGATCAGGCTATCTTCCACCCGCCTACACAGATCGGCGTTCCGCCCCGTAGCGTCAATCTGAAATTCGGTCGCCACCACCGCATCAATGGTCAGATACAGCGCCATCGCCAACCCAAGCGCGTCGAACCCCGGCCCAAGATTGGCCGAGGTCGCAGGGAGCTTCAGATGAATCTTTCCTGGGGCAGTACTCTTCTGTGTCGTCAGACTCATGCGTGCTGAACAGTCTTCATATGAGATTCCAGCGTCCGCAGCACCACATCCGGGTTCGCCTCCAGCACAATCGGAGGCTTGCACAGCTCCTCGTGCAGCACGCGATCCGCAGCAGAGATCCCCGCCGACTCCTCCGCCGTCAGCAACTCACCGCGATGGTAGTTGATCGTATAGTCGGAGTCCTTCAGCGTATGCCCGGTCAGGATAAGAACAGTGCGCTCTTCACGCAGCACTCTGCCCGCCGCAACCAGCTTCTTGAGCCCCGCAAAGGTGACCGCAGAGGCAGGCTCGCACCCAACGCCCTCCGAGCCAATCTGCGCCTTGGCCAGCGCAATCTCGGCCTCGCTGACCTGCTCACACCAGCCGCCCATCTTCTCGATGACAGCCGCCGACTTGCGCCAGCTCGCCGGGTTGCCGATGCGAATCGCCGTAGCCCGCGTGTCCGCCGTAACCGGCCGCATGATGCGGTTCGTATCCGTAAACCAGCGGTATAGCGGATTCGCTCCCTCCGCCTGGATCACGCTGATCTTCGGAACACTCTGGATCAGCCCCAGGTGCAGCATCTCGCTAAATCCTTTGCCCAACGCCGCCGAGTTCGCCAGATTTCCGCCCGGAACGACGATGTGCTCCGGCACCTGCCAGTCCATCTGCTCCAGGATCTCGAACGCCGGCGTCTTCTGACCCTCCAGCCGATACGGGTTCACCGAGTTCAGCAGGTAAATCGGGAACCGCTTCACCAGGTCCGTCAAAATATTCACGCATCCATCGAAGTCCGTCTTCAACTGGATCGTCAACGCACCGTAGTCCATCGACTGCGACAGCTTGCCCCACGCAATCTTGCCTTCGGGGATAAACACGATGCTCCGCAGCCCTGCCCGAGCCGCATAGGCAGCCATGGCAGCTGAGGTGTTCCCCGTCGATGCGCACGCCACCCACTCGAAGCCCCGGTCCGCCGCCACCGACAGCGCAGCCGTCATCCCCGTGTCCTTAAACGACCCCGTAGGATTCATTCCCTGGTGCTTCGCCAGTAGCCAATCCACACCCGCCGCCTTTGCGCAGCGCGGCAACTCGTACAGCGGAGTATTTCCCTCGCGCAGCGTCACAGCCCGATCAAAGTCCGAGACGATCGGCAACAGGTCGCGGAAGCGCCACACTCCGCTCTGATCAATCGGCAGAGTGGACGTCCGTCGCTCCTGCCACAGCCAGCGCAACGCACTCGCGTTCGGCAGCTTGCTGCCCGTTCCGCTAGGCGTCAGCGACCAGGGATAATTGACCTCATACAGTCCACCGCACAGGGTGCAGCGAAAATCGCTTGCAGCGTCTTCTCCGGCGATTCCCGCGCCGCACTCGGTGCATCTAAGGGTATGTGCTGAAACTTTCATCGATACAGATAGCCTACCGTAAGAGTCCGTGTGTCCCCAAGTTCTTCACACTCCTGACACTTTGTAGCCTTGGATTCTTCTGCCTTCACGCCTCAGCACAAGACGCCATGCCTCCCGCTCAACGACAGATTCGCATCGCCGCCGCCTCTGACCTGCAACCCGTCATGCCCACTCTGGCCCAGGCGTATGAGCACGCCACCGGCATCAAACTCGTCGTCAGCTTTGGATCTTCTGCGACCCTCTCCACCCAAATCCTTGAAGGCGAGGCCACCGACATCTTCCTCGGCGCCGACTTTACTTTCCCCGAAAAAATCGTCGCCGCTGACCTAGCCGACACCAAGTCTCCCATCGCCTACGCCAAGGGAACCCTCGTCCTCTGGGCTCGCAAAGACTCGCCCCTTCAGCCCCTGCATCTCGACTCACTCTCCGACCCGCGCGTCAAATCCATCGCCGTCGCTAACGAGCTCCACGCCCCTTACGGCCGAGCCGCCATATCCGCACTCCGCTTCCTCAAGCTGGATAAAACGCTCGCTCCCAAACTCGTCGTCGCCGAAAACATCTCCCAGACCGCGCAGTTCGTCGAGTCCGGCAACGCCGACCTCGGCCTCATCTCCCTCACCGCCGCCAACACCGAGCACTTCCGCCAGATCGGCACCTACGTCCTCCTGCCGCTCAACAGCTATCCCAAAATCATCCAGTACGGCGTAGTCCTCAAAGCATCTCCCATCCGCCCCGACGCCCACGCCTTCATAGACTGGCTCACCTCACCCACCATCCAGCAGAACCTCTCCCAATTCGGCCTGGCCGCAGTCAAGTAGCCAAGCCAAGTAGACAGGCCGCAATCACCTCAAGGTCCATACATCGGTACACTGGCCCAATATGGACCTCGATGCCCTTCTACTCACCCTCCGGCTGGCTCTCAGCACCACAGCCATCCTGCTCGTGGTCGCCCTTCCGCTCGCCTGGTGGATCGCCTCCGGGCACGGTCCCATGCGAGCCGTCGTCCAGTCCGTCGTAGCCCTTCCGCTCGTCCTTCCACCCACCGTCATCGGCTTTTATCTCCTCGTCGCCCTCGGCCCGCTCACACCCATCGGACGTCTCTTCGTCCACCTCCTCGGACATCCCCTCGCCTTCAGCTTCAGCGGTCTTCTCACCGGATCGATCCTCTACAGCCTTCCCTTCGCCGTACAGCCGCTCGTCTCCGGCTTCAGCGGGATCGACCGCGCCTACCTCGAAGCCTCCGCCGGCCTCGGAGCCACCCCCACCCGAACCTTCCGCCGCGTCATCCTCCCCCTCACGCGCACCTCGCTCCTCACCGCCGCCATCCTCACCTTCACCCACACCGTAGGCGAATTCGGCGTCGTCCTCATGCTCGGCGGCAACATCCCCGGAGCCACCCGAACCCTCTCCATCGCTCTCTACGACCAGGTCCAGGACTTCGACTACGCCGCCGCCAACCACACCGCACTCCTGCTTCTCCTCGTCGCCATGGTCTCCCTCCTCGTCATCTACCTCTGGCCCTCCCTCCGCAATCACGAAAGGCGGGTAGGCCTTGTCGACTAACAGCCCCTTCTTGCAAATTGAACTCAAACACCATCAAGGCCCCCTCACCCTAGACGCCATCTTCACCCTCACCCAACCCTGGACCGTCCTCTTCGGCCCCTCCGGCAGCGGCAAGACCACCATCCTCCGCGCCATCCAGGGCTTCGTCCGGCCTGATCACGGCAAGCTCACCCTAGCCTCAACACCGATCCTCAACACCGCCACCCGCCTCTTCGTCCCACCTTACCAACGCCCCGTCCGCAGCGCGGGCCAATCTCCCCGCCTCTTCCCCAACATGACCGTCGCCGAAAATATCCGCTACGGCGTCCCCATCGCAACCCTAGCGTCCACCCCAGCTCTCCTGGACGAAATCCTCCACCTCTTCCGCCTCGAACCCCTGGCCACCAAACAACCCCAAGCCCTCAGCGGAGGCGAAAAACAACGCGTCTCCGTAGCTCGAGCCACCGCCTCCGCCGTCGCCACACCCAACGCACTCCTCCTCCTCGACGAGCCCTTCACCGGCCTCGACTACACCCTCCGCGACACCCTCGCCACCGACCTGCAATCCTGGCTAGCCCAACGCCGAACCCCGGTCCTCTCCGTCACCCACGACATCGGCGAAGCCTTCCTCCTCCAAGCCGAAGTCCTCCGCCTGGAAGCCGGTCGCATCACCCACCAAGGCCCCACCAACCAAGTCCTGGCACCCGAGCGCACCCGCCTCCTCACCCGGTTACACAGCTAGAGCAAAACCATTCCGCACAATAATTGTGATCATTAATTACTTATTTTCAACCTGATACAAAATGTTTATCAACTAGCACATCATCAATTCACCAGCACCGGCTCCTGCTCCAACCGCACCCCAAACCGCTCCTCCACCACACCCACTATCCGATCGCGCAGCGCCGTCATCTCCGCAAACGAAGCTCCCCCACGATTGATCAGCGCCAGCGTATGCCGCGACGAGATCCCCGCCCGCCCCATCGCAAAACCCTTCGCAAACCCAGCCCGCTCCAGCAACCACGCCGCAGGCAGCTTCACCATCCCATCCCCCGCCGCCCACCGCGGGACCGCCCCCACATCCAAACCCAACTCCCCCGCAATCCGCCCGACCACTGCCTCTGGCACCACCGGATTCTTAAAAAACGACCCCGCACTCCGGCTATCTGCATCTCCCTCCACCAACAACATCCCCTTGCCCTGCCGAATCCCCCGCACCGCGTGGTAGACCTCGATCGGCGAAGGCTCCGCATGCCCCGCAAAGTGCCGTTGCAGATCCGCATACGCCAGCTTCACCCGGCCCTCCCGCGAAAACCGAAACCGAACCCCGGTCACGATATACCGCCCGCGCTCCGTCGAGTTGAAGATGCTCCGCCGATATCCAAACCCGCACGCCCCACGCTCCAGCGCCACAAACCGCAGCGTCACCGCCTCCAGCGCCGTCACCGAGACAATCGTCTCGGCAACCTCCTGCCCATACGCTCCAATGTTCTGGATCGGACTTCCTCCCACCAGCCCCGGAATCCCCGCCAGGCACTCCACCCCGCTGATCCCCTCTTCGCACACCGCCCGCACGAAGCCATCCCACTCCGTCCCCGCCGCCACCTCGTACTCCTCACCCACCCGAACCGTCGCCGCCCTCAGCGCCATCCGGATCACCAGCCCGTCGAACCCAGCATCCCCCACCAGCAGGTTGCTCCCTCCACCCAGCACAAACATCGCCATCCCGCGCGCCCGTGCAAACTCCACCGCCTGCACCAGCTCCTCCGGCGTCGTCACCGTCACAAAGTACCGCGCCGGTCCACCGATCCCGAAGGTCGTGTAAGGTCCCAGCAAAACCTGTTCCTGAATCTCAATCATCGAATCCTGCACCGCTTGAGAGTACAACAGCATCTGCTCTCTAAGAACCGCATAGCGCGTTCCCACCACCCGCCGTACAATAAAGACAAAGCTTCAAGCTCTACCTAAGTCCAGGAGGACACCATGTACCCAGAGATTATGTTGATTCCGATGCGCGAAGAGCTCTCCCGCGCCGGTCTTCAAGAGGCCCGCGACGCCGCTGAGGTCGATGCGGCCGTAGCCAAACCGGGAACGACCATGGTGGTCGTCAACTCCATCTGCGGATGCGCCGCCGGCAAGATGCGCCCCGGTGTTCGTCTCGCCATGCAGCACACCACCAAGCCCGACCACGCCGTTACCGTCTTCGCCGGTCAGGACCGTGAAGCCACCGAGCGTGCCCGCAGCTACTTCGGCGGCCATCCTCCCACCTCGCCCGCCATCGCCATCCTGCGCGACGGCCAGCTCGTCTACCTCATGCAGCGCTCCGCCATCGAGACCTCGACCGCCCCTGCCATCGCGCAGGAGCTCCAGCGCGCCTTCGACACCTACTGCGCCACCACCAACGCATAAACCATATCGACCGAACCCAGAAAGCCCCGAGCCCTCGGGGTTTTCTGCTTTAACCCACTCAACTGATCCCACCCACCTGCCGATGGAGAGACTATCTATGTCATCCACCGGTCATCGTCACCCCCATCCCATTGCCGCTTCGTTCCGCGACCTTGAGCCGGAGAGGTTCGAGGACTGCTACCTCGCCGGATCCAGCATCGCCATACGCCGCGTACGCTCACAGCTTCAGCGCATTGCCCCCTACTTCCGCATCGCCCTCATCACCGGAGAACCCGGCACCGGCAAGCAGACCCTCGCCCATGCCCTCCATCAGAGCAGCCCCGGCAACAACGGCCCATTCGTCCCCTGGCACGCCACCGAGCTCGTCGACCGTCTCCTTCCTGACACGCCCACCGCCGACATCCTCCGCGAAGCCCACTGCGGCACCCTCTTCCTCGACGAGATCGACCGCGTTCCCTTCTCCCTCCAGTCCCGCCTCGTCCACCTCCTCCATCAGCCGGACGTCCAGCGTTGCGACCTCCGGATCATTGCTTCCAGCAACCGTGAACTCCGCACCCTCGCAGCCACCGGCCAGTTTCGCGACGAGCTCTACCGCCGCATCGCCGCCGCCGAGATCACCCTCCCACCCCTCCGCACCCGGCCAGAGGACATTCCCGCCATAGCCACAGCTCTCCTCCAACACATTACCGATAACCCAACCCTCACCCCCGAAGCCCTCACCCACCTCCAGCACCACCCTTGGCCCCACAACATTCGAGAGCTCCGCGAAACTCTGCAAAAAGCCACCACCCAGGCAGGTGGAGCCCCCATCGATCTCCACCATCTCCCGCTCCCCAAACCCCAGCAACCCGAGAACGAACACTCCCTCGAGCGCCTACAGGACGTCGTCCAACGCCACGTCCTCGACGTCCTCACCCGCTGCTCCGGCAACAAACTTCGCGCCTCCGAGGTCCTCGGCATCAGCCGCTCCACCCTCTACCGCATGCTCGACGCCAACACCGCAGCAGCCAATCCCCGCTACCCCGGCTAACCGCCCAAAAACTGTCATCCTGACCGGAGGCGAAGCCGCAGTCGAAGGACCTGCGGTTGCTTGTTCTTCCCTCACCCGCGCCCGGCAGGGATACACTAAACCCCATGTCGCCTTCGCTCAGTACCCTCCCTTTCAAAAGCCTCACGGCCACCCTCGCCGCCACCCTCCTCTTCGCCGCAGTTCCAATCCAAGCACAGGCCACGCCCTCCGTAGCCGACCGCACCAAAGCCCTTCACGCCCTCTTCGAAGACATCTGGCAGCAGAACCTCAAGCACTCCCCCGAGTTCGCCTCCTCCATCGGCGACAAGCGCTACAACGACCAGCTCTCCGACTACTCCATCGAGGAGGTCAACGCCTCCCTCGCCCGCGGACGCAAATTCATCCAGCAGCTCTCGGAGATCGACACCACCGGCCTCGCCCAGCAGGACCAGGTCTCCGACGACCTCATGCTCCGCTCCCTCATCGACGACCAGGAAGCAGCCAAGTTCAAAGAGTGGGAGATGCCCGTCAACCAGTTCAACGGCCCCCACACCGCACTCGCTCAGCTCGTGGCCCAGCTCTCCTTCGAGACCGTCAAGGACTACGAGGACTACATCGCCCGCCTCACCAAGATCCCCACCGTCTTCTCACAGATCACCACCAACATGCAGCTCGGCATGGAAGATGGCCGCATGCCGCCCAAGTACCTCCTCGAAAAAGTCCTCGTCCAGACCAACGCGCTCGCCACCCAAAAGCCCGCCGACAGCCCCTTCGCGCTGCCCCTCAAGAAATTCCCCAAGACCATCAGCCCCGACGACCAGAAGCGTCTCTCCGACGCAGTCCTCGACGCCGTCGCTAACGATGTTCTCCCCGCCTACCAGCGCTTCGCCCGCTTCCTCAGCGGCCAATACATCGCCAAAGGCCGCACGGAGCCCGGCATCTCCGCCATCCCCGACGGTGACGCCTACTACGCCTTCCGCGTCCGTCAAAGCACCACCCTCAACAAGACCCCAGCCGAGATCCACCAGATCGGCCTCGACGAGGTCAAGCGTGACGAGACCGAGATGCTCGCCATCGCCAAAAAACTCGGCTTCTCCGATCTCAAGAGCTTCAACGCCGCCCTCAAGACCAATCCCAAAGAGCACCCCACCTCGAAGCAGCAGCTCCTCGACGCCTACCGCAACTACATCGCCGGCATGAAGCCCAAGCTCCCTGAGCTCTTCGGTCGTCTCCCTAAAGCTCCGATCGAGGTCGTTCCCGTCCCCGATTACATCGAAAAGGATCAAGCCGCCGCCTACTACGACAACGGCACTCCCGACGGCAGCCGCCCCGGCCGCGTCTTCATCAACACCTACAACTTCGCCAACCGCTCCCTCGCCGACGTCGAAGCCGTCGCCTACCACGAGGGCATCCCCGGCCATCACCTGCAAATCTCCATCGCGCAGGAGCTCACCGACATCCCTGAGTTCCGCAAGTACACCTACTACACCGCCTACACCGAAGGCTGGGCCCTCTACAGCGAGCGCCTCGGCAAAGAGATCGGCTTCTATCAAGATCCCTACTCCGACTACGGTCGTCTCGAGGCCGACATCTGGCGCGCCATCCGCCTCGTCGTCGATACCGGCGTCCACTCCCAGCACTGGACCCGCCAGCAGATGGTCGACTACTTCCACGACCACTCCGCCATCGACGAGACCAACATCCAAGCCGAGACCGACCGCTACATCGCCTGGCCCGGACAAGCCCTCGGCTACAAAATGGGCCAGCTCAAGATCCTCGAACTCCGCCAGCGCGCCCAAACCGCCCTCGGCCCCAAGTTCCAGCTCAAAGACTTCCACGACGTAGTCATCGACTCCGGCGCCCTGCCCCTCGACGTCCTCGAAAAACAAGTGGACGCCTGGATCGCCAAAGAAAAAGCCTCCTAACCATTCAACCCCGACTAAAAACTCTGTCATCCTGAGCGAAGCCTCTCGCAGCTTCATCGCGAGAGGCGCAGTCGAAGGACCTGCATTGGCTGCTGCTTGTTCTTGCTGCTATTGTTGTCTGTTTTTAAAACTCAACCCACCCAAAAAACTGTCATCCTGAGCGAAGTGCGAAGCACGCAGTCGAAGGACCTGCGGTTGCAGTTGCTTGTTCTTATCACTCTCAACCAACCCACAAACTGTCATCCTGAGCGAAGGCGAAGCCGTAGCCGAAGGACCTGAATTGGCCTTTGCCTCTGCATTTGCTTGTACTCCCAAAACACCACTACACTCCACCCTCTGATAGCCTTTCAAGATGACCGAAGACATCCAGGAAATCCAAGCTCCCGCCCCTGTCCTGCCGGGGCTCCGTGTCGCCGTGCTCGGCGCAGGCAAAATAGGCGGCATCCTTCTGCAAGCCTTTCTCAAGAACAACCTGATCGCCGCCGATCAGATCTTCGCCACCGTCCAGCACCCGGACCGCGCCCTTGCGCTCTCCGCTCAGTTCGGCGTTGAGGTCACCACCGACAACCTCGCCTCCGCCCAGCAAGCTGACATTATCATCCTCGGTGTCAAGCCCATCCAGGTTCCCGCGCTCGTCGAGCAGATCCGCCCAGCCCTCACCCCGGACAAGGTCCTGCTCTCCATCGCTGCCTCCGTCAAGACCCGCAGCATCGAAGACGCCGCCGGCTGCGACCTCGCCGTCATCCGCTCCATGCCCAACACCCCCGCCATGATCGGCGCCGGTATCACCGCCCTCTGCGGAGGCCGCTTCGTCTCCGAGCAGCAGATGGCCATCGCCCAACGCATCTTCCAGACCGTCGGCCGCACCGTCGTCGTCGACGAGAAGCACATGGACGCCGTCACCGGCCTCTCCGGCTCCGGTCCAGCCTTCCTCTACATCATCATCGAGGCCCTCGCCGAAGCAGGCGTCAACGTCGGCCTCCCCCGCGACGTCGCCACCCTCCTCGCCGCCCAAACCACCTACGGCTCCGCCCGCATGGTCCTCGAGACCGGCTATCACCCAGCCCTCCTCAAAGACCAGGTCACCACTCCCGCTGGCTGCACCGTAGACGGCATCCTCGAACTGGAGGAAGGCGGCCTCCGCGTCACCCTCATCAAAGCCGTCAAACGAGCCACCCAACGCGCCAAGGAGCTAGCCCAGGGCTAAGCATTCATCATGTTGCTGACAAAACCAACAGCCACATACAGCGCGCAGTTCAAACGCTTCGCCCAACACTACCTCGACTCGGGAGAGATGGAACGTGCCGGCAAATACGCTGCCGGTATCACCGGATTTCCCGAGTATCTCCAATCACTCCAGGATGCCTCACGCGGCATAGGACTCCCCGAAGGATATCTCCCGTACCAAACCTTCTGGCTCATCGAAGAGGACCAATTAGTAGGCGTCGTAAGAGTGCGTCCGACCCTCACTCCACACGCCGAAAAGTACGATGGACACATCGGGTATGACATCGTTCCAACCGAACGCTGCAAAGGGTACGGGACGACTCTCCTGCGCATGGCTCTGGTGGAAGCTCGACAGCTCGGACTTCCATCCATAATCCTCACCTGCCTGACGGCAAACCTGCCATCCCAACGCACCATCGAAAAAGCCGGTGGCCGCTTCCTCGAAGTAGTCACAGACTACGAAACCGGTCGGCCGCTCCATCGATATGAAGTGCCCTGTCCGCCCCTCCCAATCTCAAAGCCGTAAAATAATCCCATGACGACCACCGCAATCCGCACTCCCACCCAAACAAGCGGAGTAGCCCGCTTTGCCTGGTTCGTCGTCGCCTACAACGTCCTCGTCATTCTCTGGGGAGCCCTCGTCCGCGCCACCGGCTCCGGAGCAGGCTGCGGCAACCACTGGCCCCTCTGCAACGGACAGGTCATTCCCGTCTCCCCCGGCATCCACACCGTCATCGAGTTCACCCACCGCATGATGACCGGCGGCTCAACCTTCCTCGTCCTCGGCCTGCTCATCTGGGCCTTTCGCTCCAGCACCAAAGGACAGGCCGCCCGCTCCCTCGCCGTCGCCTCCACCATCCTTCTCCTCAACGAGGCCGTACTCGGAGCACTCCTCGTCAAGCTCGGCTACGTCACCGACAACCAATCCGTCGGCCGCATGGTCGTGCTCTCCATCCACCTCAGCAACACGCTCCTGCTGCTCGCGGCTCTTACCCTCACCGCACGCTTCCTCGGAACCGGCCAACGCTGGGCAAACCGCGCCAAGGGCCTCGGCTGGGCCATCGCAGGGCTTGCAGCGACGATTGTCGTTGGCGTAAGCGGCTCCATGGCGGCTCTCGGAGACACGCTCTTCCCCGCCACCTCGCTCCAGCAGGCATTCGCGCAAGACTTCACCGCCTCCGCCCCCTGGCTGCTCCGCCTCCGTCTCATCCATCCCGTCAGCGCCCTCGCGGCCGCGTTGCTCGTCTTCTGGCTCATCGCTCGTTCGAAGCAAGCCGGAGCACCGCGCCTCGGCAAGCTGCTCATCGGACTTCTGGTCCTCCAGTTCGCCCTCGGCATCGCCGACGTCCTGCTGCTCACCCCAGCCTGGATGCAGATCCTTCACCTGCTCGGAGCCGATCTCTACTGGGTGGCCCTCGTTGCCCTCGCCGCCGAGGTCGTCTGCCCGACACAGAAACACCCAAATCTCGTCCTGTAACTACAAAAGCGGAGTTACGCAAATGTAGCTACAAAACCGTAACTCCGGTTTTGTAGCTACATTTTGTTTCAGACGAAAAACAACTCTCGTCCAGGCTCAGGTTTTGTCAAGCCCCAGTCCAGTCTCTTTACTGCGGAGTGGGCTTACCGGCTACCTTGTCACCCAGCTTCTCGGTCCCTTTGACGGTGCTGTGGTAGGCCTTTTCGGTGCCATGCGCGGTATCTTCTGCGCCCACCTTGGTGCCATGGCCGATGTCGTCGCCAACTACCTTGCTGTCATGGGCCGTGACATGCGAGGCATGGGTCGTCGCATGGGCGGTCTTATGATAGGCCTTCTTCGTGCCGTGCTTGGTCGCGTGATACGTCTTTTGGGTTCCGGTTTTGACCCCGTGGCCCGCGTCTACCGCGGCGTCTTTGGTCTCATGACCGGCATCCTTCATGTCCTGCTTGGCACCGTCCTGGGCGAGCGCCAGCCCGGTGCTCAGGGTAAAGGTGAATGCAGCTGCAAGAACGGCGCTGCCAATATGACGAACATGCATGATCTATCTCCTAGGGGTTGTGTGGTGACCCAAGATGGCCATTCCCACCGTCTTCAGCCTGTTAGATTCCAAATTCTCCGCCAACGTTGCAAGGGTTGCATATCTCCAGCCGCACCATGAGAAGAGACGGGGATAGCTGGAGATAGATGGCTTCCTGTATAGTGGCTTCGTCCCGAAAAAACGTGTAAGTACCGCAATACGCTTCGGAACAAAGGCACTCCGGGAAACGTTTATCCCCGTTTTTTGTTTCGCAACAACACTGTCGTTATTTTGATCGAGAGAGCGTGTGCGCCCTTATCGCCACGCTGGGAACCCTGACTTATGCATGCATTCGCCGCCCTGTTGCTGTTCTCCGGCACACGCCTGACCAAACTATCTCCGGTCGACGTCATCATCCTGGTACTTTATTTCGCGCTGGTCGTCTTCATCGGCTTCTATGTAAAAGGGCAAACCAACACGAGTGAAGAGTTCTTCCTCGCCGGACGCGAGATGACGGCCTGGATCGCCGGGTTGAGCTTCGTCTCAGCGAACCTGGGCTCATTGGAGCTGATGGGCTGGGCTGGTTCGGCCTATCAGTACGGCATTCTGGCAGCGCACTGGTACTGGATCGGCGCAATTCCGGCGATGCTCTTCCTCGGCATCGTCATGATGCCGTTCTATTACATCTCGAAGACGCACTCGGTTCCGGGCTACCTGAATCTGCGGTTCGGCAGCGGCGCACGCGCGCTTAGCGCCGTCTCATTTGCGCTGATGACGATCCTGATGAGCGGCGTCAACATGTACGCCATGGCCGTGGTCATGCAGACTATCCTTGGCTGGAACATCACATTCAGCATCTGGATCGGCGCGGGCACGGTCGCTCTCTACGTCATGCTCGGCGGGTTGCGCTCGGCGATCATCAACGAGGTGCTGCAGTTCGTGCTCATCTGGGCAGGCGCGGCGATGATTCCGATCCTCGGGTTGATCGAGGCAGGCGGCTGGACGAAGCTGAAGGCGCAGATCGCCGTCAACGTCGGCAGCAACGACTACACCCACATGTGGACGACCCTCGGCCACTTCAAATCGAACCCCATGGGCGTCCACTGGACGGGCATCGTCTTCGGCCTGGGGTTCGTTGTGAGCTTCGGCTACTGGACCACCGACTTCCTCGTCGTCCAGCGTGTTCTCAGCGCGAACAACCTGCGAGCGGCGAAGCTGGCTCCCGTGATCGGCGCGGCGTTCAAGATGGCTGTGCCGTTCATCGTTATCGTGCCTGGCCTGCTGGCTCTCGCCGTTCTAAAGAACCCCGACGGCAGCATGATGCACCTGGTCTCGGACAGCGTGGCGAAGGCAACAGGCCAGCACAGCTACGACGAAGTGCTCCCGCTGATGCTGATCCGGTACTGCGGACCGGGCTTGCTCGGATTGGGAATCACCGCGCTGGTCGCGGGTTTCATGAGCGGCATGGCAGGAAACGTAAGCGCTTTCTCTACCGTATGGACGTATGACATCTACGGCGCCTTCATGAACAAGAAGGCCAGCGACAAGCACTATGTCGCCATGGGCCGCTGGTCGACGGTGATCGGCATGCTCGTCTCGATCATGACCGCCTACCTCGTCATGAACGCGAACAGCATCATGGACTACGTGCAGGCGCTATTCAGCTTCTTCATCGCGCCGCTCTTCGGCACGGTGATCCTCGGCATGATGTGGAAGCGTGCGACGCATGCGGGCGGCTTCTGGGGCCTGCTGGCTGGCACCGCCTCCTCCATCGGGATGTTTACCTGGGTCATGCTCAAGCCGGATGCACTGCACTACATCGCGATGAGCGCAGATGCGCGGCCGATGGCCGAGAACCTCTATCGTGCACTCTGGAGCTGGCTCATCTGCGTAATCGTAACGGTCGTCGTCAGCCTGATGACAAAGCCCGTACCGACATCCGAGCTTGCGGGGCTGGTCTATGGCGTCACGCCGATCCCGGATGACGGTTCGAAGGGACTCTTCCAGAAGCCGATCTTCTGGGCAGTCGTCGTGATCGTCGTATTCTTCGTGTTAAATCTGATTTTCTTCTAGACGATGTGCCCGCTGAGATCAGCGGAGGATGAGGCAATATGACAGAAGTACCGAGCAATCATAAAGAGATTTCCATCTGGTTTTTCTGCGGCATCCTGATGCTGGGGTACGGGTTGGTGCTGATCATCACGGGGTTGCTGGAGCTGCACAATCCCCCGCCGACCGTATTGGCAAACCTGCACCCGACGCTCTGGTGGGGCGTGCTGCTGTCGGTCTTCGGCGGGTTCTACACCGTTCGCTTCCGCCCAGGCAAGGGATAACCCTTAGGGCGCCGCGATCCTAGTGGTACATTCTCCTAAATCGCTTAAATTGAGGCATAATGGGGAGGTTGAATTCAGGAGAGTTGTGATGGCAAAGCAGATGACGATGGGCGTAATTGTTGGGAACCGTGGCTTCTTTCCAAGCCATCTGGCGACCAGTGGACGACTGGAGATGATTGCGGCACTCGAGGCAGCGGGGATCAAACCGATCGTGCTGACCCCCGAGGAGACGGCGCACGGCGCGGTCGAAACCTACGAGGACGCCAAGAAGTGCGCGGCGCTGTTTCAGTCCCACGCCAAAGAGATCGACGGCATCATCATCACGCTGCCGAACTTCGGCGAAGAGCGTGGGCTCGCTGATGCGCTGCGGTTAGCCAATCTGAAGGTTCCCGTCCTCATCCAGGCGACGCCCGACAATGCCAGCAAGATGTCGATCGCATTTCGCCGCGATAGCTTCTGCGGCAAGATGTCGATCTGCAACAACCTGAAGCAGTACGGAATTCCCTACTCGCTGACGCGCCTGCACACCGAGGCTCCTGACTCGCCGGAGTTCAAGGCAGACCTGGAATGGTTCTCAGGGCTTTGCCGCGTGGTAAAGGGGCTGAAGAATGTGCGCTTCGGGGCAATCGGGGCGCGGCCCACGGCGTTCAACACCGTCCGCTACTCGGAGAAGCTCCTGGAACGCTCAGGAATCACAGTCGAGACGCTCGACCTGAGCGAGGTGATGGGCCGCATCGGACGCATGAAGGACAACGACGACGCAGCGCAAGAGAAGCTCGCGGCGATCAGAAAATATATCCCGGTAGGCCAGACGCCCGAGGCAGCGCTGCTGAAGATGGCAAAGCTGGGCGCGGTCATCGACGAATGGATGAAGGCGAGCGAGTTGACCGTCTCCGCCGTCCAATGTTGGACCTCCATCGAAGAGTTCCTCGGTATCGTTCCCTGCACCGTGATGAGCATGATGAGTGAGAACCTGATCCCGTCGGCCTGCGAGGTGGATATCCTCGGCACGCTGAGCATGTACGCGCTGACGCTGGCGAGCGAGACCCCGAGCGCCCTGCTCGACTGGAACAACAACTACGGCGACAACCCGGACAAGGCTGTCTGCTTCCACTGCTCGAACCTGCCGAAGCACTTCTTCAACGAAGGCGTGAAGATGGACTATCAGCTCATCATCGCGGGCACGGTCGGCAAGGAGAACACGCACGGCACGCTGGACGGCACGGTGAAGGCAGGAGCGATGAGCTTCGCGCGTTTCTCCACCGACGACTTCACCGGTCAGATCACTGGCTACGTCGGCGAGGGTGCCTTCACAAACGATCCGCTGAACACCTTTGGCGGTGCAGGCGTGGTCGAGATTCCGAAGATGCAGGATCTGCTCCGATACATCTGCGAGAACGGCTTCGAGCATCATGTCGCGGCAAACTTCTCGACGACAGCCGCGCCTGTGTATGAGGCAGCGACGAAGTATCTCGGCTGGAAGATGCACTGGCATAAATAAGATCGTTCGTACAGAAATGAAGAGGCCGGGTATCTTGACCCGGCCTTTTTGCGTCTGCTGAAGAGGAGGCAGTTTCGATCTGTGAATGTTTTCGCGATGAACGACCAATTTCGCCGATCGTTCATACAGATGAGCTAATCTATGTGCCTGATATGACAACGAAAAAACGAGCTTCTGCCAAACATACTGTTGCCAAGAAGAACGCCGAGGATGCAGTTCCGAACCTTTTTTTCAGCCGGGACGAGTCATGGCTGAAGTTCAACCAGAGAGTACTCGAAGAGGCGCAGGATGCGACGAATCCGCTGCTGGAGCGGGTGAAGTTCCTGGCGATCACAGCGAGCAATCTGGATGAGTTCGTCGAGATACGCGTGGCCGGCATCCTGCAACGGATCGAGGATGGCTTCAACCAGCCGCAGGCTCCCGACGAGGGCGGACTAACGCCACAGGAGCGGCTGGACACGCTCAGCGTCTCCATCGAGAGCTTCGTCCGCGAGCAGTATCGCTGCTGGAATGAGCAGTTGCTCCCGGCGCTCGAAGCGGAAAAAATTCGCGTCATGCGCTGGGCTGACCTGACCAGCGCGGCACGTGCCCATGCACTGAAGTTCTATCAGAATGAAGTCGATCCGCTACTGACTCCGGTGACGATCGATCCGTCGCATCCGTTTCCGCGAGTTCTCAACAAAGCTCTCTGCATTGCCCTGCTGCTGCGGTACAAGCGCAAGGGCATTGCCGCCGCACGCACGGGAACGGTGCTCGGCGTGGTGACCGTGCCACGCTCCCTCCCGCGACTGATTCCCCTCCCGACACCCGACGGAGGAACCGACTTCATCCTCCTGCACGAGCTGATCGAGTCTCAGGTGGAGCGGATGTTTCGCGGCTACGAGGTGCTATCCCGGTCGGCCTTCCGGGTAACGCGAAACAGCAATCTATATATGCAGGAAGAGGAGTCGCGGTCGGTGCTCGAGAGCGTGCGCATGGAGCTGCACAACCGGCGTAAGGGCGACGCTGTGCGGCTTGAGATCGAGAGCTCCGCGACCGAAGAGATCGTCGAGCGGCTGCGGGTGAACTTTGAACTGGAGCCGTGGCAGGTCTTCCATACCGACGGCCCCGTGAATCTTTCGCGACTGATGAACCTGGCGTCCGACGTCAAGCGGGCAGACCTGAAGTATCCCGAGTTCAAGCCGCACGACTATAAATTACAGCCGAAATCAGCAGACCTCTTCGAAGACCTCCGCGCCAAAGACGTGATGCTCCATCATCCGTTCGACAGCTACCAGACGGTCGAGGAGTTCATCGAAGCGGGCGCTCTCGACCCGGCCGTGATCTCGATGAAGCAGACGCTCTATCGAACGAGCAAGGATTCGCCCATCTTCCGCGCGCTCATCGAGGCCGGTCTCAGCAAAGATGTAACCGTGGTGGTCGAGTTGATGGCGCGGTTCGACGAGGACTCGAACATCCGCTGGGCCCGCGAGCTGGAGGATGCAGGCGTCGGCGTATACCACGGTATCTTTGGGCTGAAGACGCACTGCAAGCTCTCTCTGCTGGTACGACGTGACCCCGATGGCGTGGTGCGGCGGTACGCACATCTCGGCACGGGCAACTACAACCCTGTGACATCGCGTTTCTATACCGATATCAGCCTGCTGACCTCGCGGCCGGAGCTCACGGCGGCGGTTCAATCCGTGTTCAACTACCTGACGGCGGAGTCGGAGTCCGAGACCTACGAGCCACTGCTGGTCGCCCCCCTCACCATGGCGGATACGTTTGTCCGCCTGATTGAGCGCGAGGCAGAGCACGCTAAGGCAGGCCTGAAATCCGGAATCGTCGCCAAGGTAAACGGCCTGCTCGAGCGACGAGTTATCGAGGCACTCTACGCGGCATCGCAGGCTGGCGTGGAGATCGACCTGATCGTGCGCGGCATGTGTTCGCTACGCCCAGGCGTGAAGGGGCTGAGCGAGCGGATACGGGTGCGATCGATCGTCGGACGCTACCTCGAGCACAGCCGCATCTTCAGCTTCGCCAACGGTGGCAATCCGGAGATCTTCTGCGGAAGCGCCGACTGGATGGCGCGCAACCTGCACGAACGCTGCGAGGTCGTCTTTCCAGTGAGCGACGTAACGCTGGCAAAACGCCTGCGCGACGAGATCCTCGGCTCCTACCTGAAGGACAACACCAAGGCCCGCCTGCTACAGCCCGATGGAGACTACATCCGCGCTCCACACGAGGGCAAACCCTTCAACGCCCAACAGTACCTGATGTCTCTCGCGCAAGGACCGGAGGAGCTGGACACAGTAGTCGCAGCAAAGATCACCTCTTAAAATAAGAACGTCTGACACAGGTAAAGGCCGCGTCACTATGACGCGGCCTTTTTACTACTGCAACCCTTCAAACTACTGGATTGTAACGGTTAGATTTGTGCTGGCCGTGATCGTACTCGGGGTTACGCTATCTGCCCCGGTAATTGTGATGGTATAGGTGCCCGCACCGGTAGTTGTCGTCGTAGTAGAGGAACTGCTGCATCCCATACCAGCGATCAGAGCCGTAAAAGCTAGCAAGCTGAAGACAGCTGGCCAACGTCTGCGGCGCGTGCCGGTAAATCCAAAGAGCAGAAGTCCGGCCAACGTTGCTCCGCCGCCCACTACCAGGTTGCTCACCCCGCTGCTTCTATTCAGCTTGCCTGCCCCTTTAGTTGCAGCAGTAACAGAGCTGACGGTGAAGGTTACAGCTGTACTACCACCAGCAGGAACCGTGACCGACGTAACCGGCGAGCTATTAGACAAAAACTCAAACGTTCCGTTGAGAGTAGATGCTACTGCGGTTAGGTCGACTGTTCCTGCATAACCACCTGCAGAAGTGATTGTGATCGTGGAGCTGATACTTCCACCGCTGGCGATGGAAATCGTAGCGGGTGACGCGCTCAGACTAATGGAGCCGGTAGGCACTGTTCCTGAGGTGATGGTCGTCGTTGTAGAGGAACCATAGTAGTTGCTGTCACCCGAGTATGACGAGTAAATGATGTGCGATCCGCTGGTAGTAAATGCCGTGGAGAAAGTAGCCGTCCCTGAGGAGCTAAGCGTCTCTGAGGTTGAGGTCGCGGCATTGTCGACCGTGAAGGTGACCGTACCAGTAGGAGTCGCAGTCCCTGAGGTGTGCGCAACCGTAGCAGTAAAGGTAACGGTCTGGTTGAGGGCGGGAATGGACGGCGAATTCGTGACCGTTATAGACGTAGCGTTTGGAAGAGCCGTGACTACAGACGAGAAACTATTGGCAAAGTTGGAGACGTCCAGGCTGCCCCAACCGCTAGCCTGATCGTAGCCAACGCCGGCACTGAAGCCGATGCTTCCGCCGTTCGGGCAGTCAGTTGAACCCTTCGTGCAGGGGCTGTCGTTGTTCCCCGTAGTGACATCGTGAAAGATGGAGGAGTAGGAACTTCCATTAGCAAGGGCGTAGATGTAAGGGTTGGCATTGCCGATACGCGATCCGCCAAGTTTCTGCTCCACCAGGGCAAGGATACCGGCAAAGGATGGGGTGGAGACGGAGGTTCCGCCAAAGGCATTGAACTCGCCTGCGTCAGTTCCACTTTGAACAAAGTAAGTCCCTCCCTGGCAAGAGTCCTGTGCGCAGACAAGGTAGGCGTCGTGATCCGCAGAGGCGTTGAATGCAAGGTCGGGAACATCACGCTGGCCGTCACTGGGAACGCCGGTTCCAGTTTGCCATGTGGGCTTTGAAAAGACCACGCTGGCACCACCTCCGCCCGCGCTGAATGAAGCGTTCGTCGGGCTGGAAGCGATCTCCGCAGCCGTATCGTTCCAAACCGTCTCAGGAATGTACGACAGTGCCGAGGTCGTCGATGTATTCGTCGTGGAGTTGTTCCAATATTGTCCTGCCGTATCAGCACCTTCGCTGAACTCGGTTCCGCCTACAGCAGTCACAAAAGGAGAGCTTGCAGGAAAGTCAACGGCGAGGCCAAGCGTGGCACTCGGAGGCTCGGTGGTATCGGAATCATCACAATCGGTGGCACCGGTGTCACCGGCAGGACCAACGACCGTGATTCCTTGGGCGTTCGCCTGTTGGAAGTATTCATTGAGCGAGTTCATCGCACCGGTTGAGAAGTCGTGTACCTCGCAGCCGCCATAGCTGACGGTCATGATAGGAGCAAGGTTGTTGTCAATGGAATCAACGAGGGAGATGCCGATGACATCCGTCGAATTGACGAAGACGATGTTAGCCGAGGGTGCGGTAGCACCGGCCCATTCGACGTCAAGCTCCGATTCGTCGAGATCGCCACCCGTGACCGTGCAAGTGCTGGGAGCGGGATCGGCGAGACATGCCGTAGTAGGCGAGCCGGGATCCGTTCCATAGGTCGTGATGGTAGGGGCGTTCGTGCTGAGGCCCGAGGCTGTACGAAAGGCAGCGATATCGGTGAGACTGATATCGACCTGCCCCATGACCGCAATAGTGACTCCAGAGCCGTTAATCGGCGTCGAAGCGGTCAACAGGGGATTCAAATCGTAAATGACATAGAAGTCGCCGGGAGAGATGAAATGCTCAACTCCGGCAGTCGTGTCAATCGTGTCTTTGGGATGCGCTGTGCTCGTGGAACGGCTCGTAACCGCACGGACACGCAGGTGCGGCTTGAGCTTGAAATCATCGAGACCGGAAATATTCTCGACGACACCCGCGATAGCCGCCGGAAGGGCTGGCTCAGTCAGGTTGGAGATATGCTGTTCACCGTCGAGAGAGAGCTTATGAATGGTCGTGCCGAATGCCTGATCCGCTTGCGAAACGGTACCAGAAAACCGAATAAAGGTAGAGCTGTTCGCGACGCTGGTAATCGTGAACCCCTGCGAGGTCAGCCAGGATGAAACCTTCGTGATATCCGCGGCGCTGAGGCCAAACTGCGCGCCAAACTGCTGCGGCGTCAACCACTGGTGATAGCGCGAGGAGCTGGGATTCTGCTGGTCAATCAGGAGCTGGCTAAGCGCTGCGTGTTGAGCCGTGGTCATGCTGAAGCGCAGGGTCATCCCCTGTAAGGGGAGCGAAGAGGGCGCAGCGCCCAAATCCATCGCGTGCGACGCCTTCGGGGAGACCGTATGGGTCAGAGCGACACGGCTACCCTCCGTCACCTCACCGGCGATGCGGTTCTGCACAGCGGCTTGGCTGGAGGTGGTAAATCCGGCGGTAAGGGCGAGAAAGGCGAGAACGAGGAGGAGGAACATCGAACGACTGCGCATTGGCTGATCCCTGTACTTCAAAAGTTTCTTGCTGCCTGTCATATATAACCGCCACGGACTGAGTTATCCCGGAGCGGCGCGGTTCTTTAGACCTTCGGTTGTATCACTTAGACCACGATCCCCAGAAAAAGTTGTTCTCCCAGTTGGGGGGTGACGCCCCGTCCAGAAAGCAGTTTACATTTAGATCGACAAAAGACCGTCTCAGAATAGCCGGCGGCCTTCTTTTGGGTTTTCGTCAGCCTCGTGGTCAGACCGCATACTTCCCTGCCTGGATGACGTGCCGGGCGACCTGACGCCGAAGCGCAATCGTGTCAGCCGGGTCGTGCTTGGCCAGCCGCCGAAGAATGGTGAACTGGGTGCGCGCCATATCCCCCTCGGCCACGGCAGCGATAATGCGCCGCGAAGCCAGCTCGATCCGCTCGATCGCTCCGGCGGCATAGACCCGCGCCATGGCAACGGGGATCGCCGACCCCACACTGCCCTTCCCGGTGGCCAACTTCTCAGCCCGCAGGATAGCCGATTCCATCGCGTAGACCTCGATAATACTGTCGGCGATGGCAGCCATGACCTCCTGCTCGTCGACCAGCTTCGCCATATACTTCTGCGTGGCGGCCCCGGCAGCAAAGAGCGTCAGTTTCTTGGCTGCGGCGAGCAGGGCAAACTCCCCGGCGAGCGGACCCTCGCGGTCCTCTTTGGGGCTCGGCCCAGCCATCACCTCATCCATAAGCTGTTTAATAGCAGGCATCAGGGCCAGCTTGCCCGACATCGCTGACTTCATCAGCCAGCCGGTGATGATCAACCGATTAATCTCGTTCGTGCCCTCGAAGATCCGGTTGATGCGGGCGTCGCGGTAGGCGCGCTCCGCCGGGTACTCCTCGACATAGCCGTAGCCGGCGAAGATCTGTAGCGTCTCGTCGACCACCTTGTCGAGCATCTCGCTGGCCCACACCTTCACAATCGAGCACTCGACGGCATAGTCCTCAATCCTCTTCTGGATCTCCGCCGTATCGTTCTTCTCTACCCCATCGAGCGCGGCGTCGATCAGGCCGACCGTCCGGTAGCAGAGCGCCTCACCCACAAACACTCCCACAGCCATGTCGGCGATCTTCTCCTGGATCAGACCGAACTCCGAGATCGTCTTTCCAAAGGCCTTGCGCTCCTTCGCATAGCGGATGCCGTTGCCCAGCGTCATACGCGAAGCCCCAACGGCGGCGTTACCCAGCTTGTAGCGGCCGACGTTGAGGATATTGAAGGCGATATGGTGCCCCTTGCCCACCTCGCCCAGCAGATTCTCCTTCGGCACAACGCAGTTCGCCAGGATCAGCGGACACGTCGAGCTGCCCCGAATGCCGAGCTTGTGCTCCTCCTTCCCCACCGTGAACCCCGGCGTGCCCCGCTCGATCAGAAACGCCGTCAGCCTCTCCTTCCCGGCGTCCTTGCCCTCCTTCACCTCGCACTTCGCGAAGACGGTAAAGATGTCGGCAAAGCCCGCGTTCGTGATCCACATCTTCTCGCCGTTCAGCGTATAGCTCTGCCCATCCTCCGACAGCACCGCCCGCGTGCTGGCATTCACGGCGTCCGACCCGCTCGTCGACTCCGACAGCGCATACGCCCCGACAAACTCCCCGCTCGCCAGCTTCGGCAGATACTTCTTCTTCTGCGCCTCCGTCCCATACCAGACCAGCGGCATCGTTCCAATGCCGACATTCGCCGAAAACGCCACTGAGAAGCTGCCCTGCTTCGCAATATTGTCCGCGATGATGGCCGAGGTCCTCTTGTCCATCTCAAGCCCGCCATACTCCTCGGGAATATCGACCGAGGTCAGCCCAAGATCGCCCGCCTCCTTGATGAGCCGCCGCGTGACGGAGAAATCCTTCGCCTCAATCACATCCGACATCGGCAGAATCTCGTTGGTGGCGAAGTCCGCAGTCGTCTGCGCAATCTGCCGATGCTCTTCGGTGAAGTCCTCGGGGAAGAAACAGTTGGAGGGCGTCGGGTCGGTAATGAGGAAGGAACCGCCAGCGATGCGAGTGACAATGGGGGACGGAGTAGTTAGAGTGGCCATTTGAGGCTCCTAAAAAAGTCGAGTATAACGAAGCTGTCTGAAGAAAAATGTAGAGAGAAGACATACAAGAACTGCGGGTAGAAGGGCGATAGTCAGCTTTACTAATGCCTCTTGAGGAAAAGCAGAAAAGGTCATATGCCAATTATTCAATCCCGATGGCCATAATGCAGTAAGAGCAATCCAAACGGGATAGAGGCCGCATGCACATGAAAGAACTAGCGCTATCTTTGTAAACTTCGGAACTCTGATAACTCCGAGAATCGAGCCTATAAAGACAGTCGGCGCACTTGCAATTTGCAAGAAGAAAGACACGGCGAACAACCTTGAGACGGGAGCACCATTTATAGCCGCTCCATATTCAAACAAAGCCTGACACAAGATTCCTATACGGCAAAGGAATCCGAGTCCAATGATCCCGGCTTTGATGCTCGCTTTCAATTCACTGCCTCAAACACCCCAGCCGCCCCCATCCCTCCACCAACGCACATCGTCACGATCCCATACTTAGCCTTGCGCCGCGGCATCTCCCGCAGCAGCGTTGCCGTCAGCTTCGTCCCTGTACACCCAAGCGGATGCCCAAGCGCAATCGCTCCACCATTTACATTCACCTTTGCCGGATCGATCCCGAGCACCTTCAGCACCGCAAGCGACTGAGCCGCGAACGCCTCATTCAACTCGAACAGGTCGATATCCTCAAGGGACAACCCGGCCATCTTCAGCACCTTGGGAATCGCGTGGATCGGTCCGATGCCCATCTCCTCCGGATCGCAACCCGCATAGGCGAAGGCGATAAACTTCGCCAGCGCCGGAATCCCCAGCGCCGCAGCCCGCTCCGCCGACATCACCACCGCAGCCGCCGCTCCATCCGACGTCTGCGACGAGTTACCCGCCGTCACCGTTCCCTTCGCATGAAATACCGGCTTCAGCTTCGCCAGCGCCTCCAATGAGGTATCGGCACGCGGCCCTTCATCCTGCTTGAACGTCGACTCGACTGGCTTGGCTCTTCCTTTTCCATTCGGAACCGTATTCGTAACCGTCACCGGAACGATCTCATCCTCGAACCGTCCCGCCGCAATCGCCGCAATCGCCTTCTGGTGCGACTCATACGAGAACTGGTCCATCTGCTCACGCGTGATGCCGTAGTGGCTCGCCACGCGCTCCGCCGTCAGCCCCATCGACATATAGCTGCCCGGATAGTTCTCCACCAGCCACGGATTGACCGATATCTTATTGCCACCGAACGGCACATACGACATACTCTCCGTGCCCCCCGCAACGATCACCTCCGCTCCACCCGAGCGAATCCGGTCCGCCGCAATCGCAATCGACTGCAACCCCGACGCGCAGTAGCGATTGATCGTCATCCCCGACGCCGTGATGGGAAGTCCCGCGCGAAAGCTCGCAACCCGCGCGACGTTCATCCCCTGCTCCGCCTCCGGCATCGCGCAGCCGAGGATGACATCCTCAATCTCCGCCTTGTCGAGCTGCGGAATCCGCGCCAGTGCTCCGTTGATCGCAACCGCCGCAAGATCATCCGGCCGCGTCGTGCGCAGTGTTCCACGTGGAGCCTTCCCGATGGCAGTACGAACAGCGGAGGCGATAATCACGTCACGCATAGTGCTCTCCTTAGTTCCTCAGCGGCTTGCCGGTCTTGAGCGTAAAGGCGATACGCTCCTGCGTCTTCTTCTCGCCGCAGAGTGAGAGGAATGCCTCCCGTTCGAGATCGAGAAGGTACTGCTCGCTCACCGGCGTACCCGGCGTCACCGCGCCACCGCAGAGCGCATACGCCACCCAGTTAGCGACCTTCGCATCATGGTCAGAAATGTACTGCCCCTCTCGCATCGTCCACACTGCCAGCTTCAGCGTAGCCAGCGCATTCTCACCCGGAGCAGGAATATCTGTACGCGGTACAGGCGCCGCATATCCTGCATCCGCCAACACGCGAGCCTTCAGCTTCGCATCCGTCAGCAGCCGTTCACGGTTGATGGTGATGCTGTCCGAAGGACGCAGAAAGCCCAGCCCCCGCGCCTCAGCAGCCGAGGTGGAGACAGTAGCCTTAGCAATCGTCTCGAAGTTCTTCTTGAGCGCCTCGAATATTTCGACCCCCTCGCCCCGCGCATCAGGCCGGATACTCGACCCAGCCTCGATCGAGCGCAACACCATCTCCTTGCAGCCGCCGCCGCCGGGAATCAGACCAACTCCCGCCTCGACCAACCCCATATAAAGCTCCGCATGCGGCTGGCGAGCAGCGGCGTGCAGGCTGATCTCAACGCCACCACCCAGACACATCCCATACGGCGCAACGACGACCGGGCGCGGACAAAACTTGATCACCTGAGTCATGTTCTGGAAGGCACGGACGGCCAGCTCGACCTCGTCCCACTCCTCCTCCTGCACCGTCAGCAGAAGCTGCATCAGGTTCGCCCCAACGGAGAAGTTCGCTGCATCGCCTGTAATAACGAAGGCTTCAAAGTCAGCGACCTGCTGACTCCCCGGCTTCAGCGTCTGCGTGATGAGGTTCACAATGTCGTCGCCGAGCGCATTCATCTTCGAGTGGAACTCAATCGCCGCAACCCCATTGCCAAGATCGACGACCGACGCCCCGGCATTCTTACGAACCACTCCGCGCTGCTTCTTAATCACAGCAAGACTCGAGACACCCTCAGCCACCGGAACCGGCTTATAGCTACTACTGACCGGATCGAAGTACTGCCGCCCGCTCGGTGTCGTCGGATCATCCTTGTACCAGGTCGGCCCCGGCTCACTGAGCGCATGCGGATAGGCCAGCAGCTTTTCGACGTTCGCAGCGATAGGAAGCCCCGCAGTCCGCATCTTCTCCGTCGTTGCTCGCACACCGGCGGCATCCATCATCTCGAACGGCCCAAGCTCCCAGTTGAAGCCCGTCTTCATCGCCGTGTCGATCTCGACGATATTGTCCGCGATCTCCGGCACGCGATTCGCCGCATAGGTAAACAGCTCCGTCAGTAGCGGCCAGTAAAAGGCGGCGGCGCGATCATGGCTGGGGTCAGCATGGAGAAGCTGAGCAATCCGCGCACCCGTCTGCTCGACGTTCTTCGCCATCTCGATCGCCGGAAATTTAGGCCGCGTCGACGGCTTGTACTCCAGCGTCTGCCAGTCGAGGAAATCGCGCTGATCACGCCCCTGCTCGTCCCGGCCCGCCTTCTTGTAGAAGCCCTGCTGCGTCTTATCGCCGAGCCACTTGTTCTCCAGCATCTTCGCAATGAACGGCGCGAGCGCAACATCCTGCCGCTCATCGTGGATCGACGCAGCCTGCGCCGAAAAGTTCGTAGCAACATGCGCCAACACATCCACGCCGACCAAATCGCCCAGGCGAAAGGTCCCCGTCTTCGGCCAGCCCAGCGCCGAACCCGTCAGCGTATCGACCTCCTCGATGGATAAGCCCTGCGCCATCATCAGGCGAATCGCATTGCCCATCGAAAAGGTGCCAATGCGGTTGGCGATGAAGTTCGGCGTATCGTGCGAGCGAACGACGGCCTTACCCAGTCGTTGGTCGCAGAAATGAGCGACCGTGGCTACATCGGCTGCATCCGTCGCCGCCGCAGGAATGATCTCGAGCAGCCGCATATAGCGCGGCGGATTGAAGAAATGTGTGCCGAAGAAATGCGGCTTCGCCTCGTCCGAGAGCCCGGCAGCAATACTCGCGATGGGGATGCCGCTCGTATTCGTCGTGAGGATTGTACCGGGACGCCGATGCTGCTGGACTCGCTCAAGCAGCGCATGTTTGATGTCGAGGTTCTCAGCAACGACCTCGATGATCCAGTCGCAGTCGGCAATCAGCGCGAGATCATCCTCAAAGTTGCCGAGCGTCAGGAGTCGCGCGGAATCAGCCGTATAGAACGCAGCAGGCTTGGCCTTCTTAAGCCCGTCGAGCGCGCCGAGGACGATCTTGTCCCGCACAGCCTTCGGCGCATCCGCAGCCGTGCCCGGAGGAACAATATCCAGCAGAACAACCGGCACCCCAGCGTTGGCAATATGGGCGGCGATGCGGGAGCCCATCGTCCCGGCTCCGAGAACGGCGACTTTGCGAATCTGTCTGGCTGGAGTGTTGCTGGTCGGCATGGATTGACTCGGCATAAACGTGAACTACCTGCGGGATGAACTCTACTGAATGACCATTCATTTCGTCAAGTGAAGACTCCATGAACAAACTGCACGCGAGATTTTCGCCTGCTTCGTCTTATACTTACGGCTCTCCGCGAAACCGTAGGTTATGGTTAAAGCTCTGTGAGTCTGGAGGTTTGCTTGCGACGTGGTCTTGCATGGATGGCAACGGTTTTGGTGGTGGGAGTCTCCTACGCAGCAATAGCGCAGGATCTGGCCAGCTTCGAGAAGCGGACGACCGTAAAGGTGCTCCCGAACGGCCTCACGCTCATCGTCTGCGAGCGGCCCGAGGCCCCGGTGTTCAGCTTCTACACCGAAGTGGACGCGGGATCGGCGGACGATCCGCAGGGTGCCAGCGGCCTCGCGCACATGTTCGAGCACATGGCCTTCAAAGGCTCAACCGAGGTCGGCACGACCAACTACCCGGCAGAGAAGATCGCCCTCGCCAAGGTCGAGGTGGCCTATGCCGCGTATGACGCCGAGTTCCGCAAGCGCGTCGGGAAAGACCCGGCAAAGCTGGCGAGCCTGAAAAAGGACTTCGGAGACGCACAGGCAGCGGCACAAAAGTATGTCATCCCGAACCAGTTCTCCGAGATCGCAGAAGAAAACGGCGCGGTGGACATCAACGCTTCCACCTCGGAAGACTCGACACAGTACTTTTGGAGCATGCCCTCGAACCGATTGCAGCTTTGGGCCTACCTCGAAAGCCAGCGGATCGGGCATCCGGTAGAGCGCGAGTTCTATAAGGAGCGCGACGTCGTCCAGGAAGAACGCCGGATGCGCATCGACTCGTCCCCCGTTGGCCGCATGTTGGAGCAGTTCCTCGCCACCGCCTACGTCGCCCACCCCTACGGGCGTAGCGGCGTCGGCTGGGAGAGCGAGATCAGCCAGGTAACCGCGACCGAGGCAGAGGCCTTTCACAAGAAGTATTACGTGCCGTCGAACATCGTCATCGCGGTCGTCGGAGATGTAAAAGCGAGCACGGCGATGCCGATCCTCGAGAAGTACTTCGCTCCCATCCCGGCCGGTCCAAAGCCCGAGCCGATGACGACCATCGAGCCACCGCAGATGGCGGAGAAGAGCGTCGTCATCCACGATCCCTCCCAGCCCTTCTATATAGAGGGCTACCACAAGCCGGACTATCGCGACCCCGACGACGCTGTATATGACGCCATCGCGGACATCTTCTCGAACGGGAGAACGGCGCGCCTCTATCGCAGTCTGGTGCGCGATCAGAGGATTGCGCAGACCGCCGCCGGATTCAGCGGCTATCCGGGCGAGAAGTACCCTGGGCTGTTCGCGGTCTACGCTGTTCCCTTGCCCGGTCATACAGACGACGAGATGCGAGCCGCCATCGAAAAGGAGCTGGACAAGCTGAAGAACGAAGACGTATCGGACGCCGAGCTGGAACGCTACAAGACCCGCGCCAAGGCAGACATGCTGCGCGGCCTGGGAGACAACGACGGGCTCGCCCATACTCTTGCCGAATACCAGACACGCTTCGGCGACTGGCGGCAGATGTTCCTTGATCTGGACAAGATCGACAAGGTGACGAAGGCAGACATCCGCCGCGTCGCAAACAAAACATTTGTAGAGAGCAACCGGACGAGCGCGAGGATTGAGACGGCCACCGCAACACCTGCTCCGCAGAACGCAGGAGGTGCGAAATGACAACTTTCACAATGAAGAAGTTGATGACCGTTGGACTGGGGTTTGGAATAGCCGCAAGCGGGTTTGCGCAGGCTGCTCCGGCCCATGAGGGGTCCACGCATGTCGCATCCTCGCAGTCGTGGAAGCAGATTCCGATTCCTCCACTTCATGCGTTCAAGCCGGTCCAGCCGAAGCGCATTGAGCTGGCGAATGGCCTGATTATCTTCCTTCAGGAAGACCACGAGCTCCCGTTCATCAACGGGCGCATTCTGATCCGTGGTGGCAGCCGGGATCAGCCGGCAGACAAGACCGGCCTCGTCTCGCTCTATGGAAGCACGTGGCGGACGAGCGGTACAGCAGCAGTAAACGGCGACAAGCTAGACGACCAGCTCGACGCGAAGGCCGCTACGGTCGAGACCAGCGGCGGACAAGCCACCACAACAGTGCATTGGTCGAGCCTCAAGGGCGACTTCGACAACGTCTTCGACATCGCCACACAGCTTCTGCTGCATCCCGACTTCAAACAGGACAAGCTGCAACTGGCGAAGCGACGGATGGAGGCGGGCATCGCACGACGCAACGACGATGCCTCCGGGATCGCGATCCGTGAGGCTCTCAAGCTGGTCTATGGAGCTGATAACCCCTATGCACGCGAGACGGAGTACACCACAGTCCAGGCCGTGGCGCTCGACGACCTGAAGGCGTGGCACGAGAAGACGGTCGTCCCGAACAATATGATCGTCGCGGTGTCGGGCGACTTCGATCCGACAGCGATGGAGGCAAAACTGCGAGCGGCGTTCGAGCCGCTGGCTAAGGGCACTCCATTTGTCACTAATAAAATTACATTTTCAGATCCGAAACCAGGCATCTACTTCGCCGATAAACCGGATGTCGACCAGTCGAATGTCTACATCGTCGGCCTGGGAACGAGAGAAGACAATCCAGACTACTACGCGCTGAGCGTGATGAATGAGGTCTTCTCCGGCGGCTTCGGATCGCGCGTAGTGCAGAACGTGCGGACGAAACTCGGACTCGCTTATGACGTAAGCGGCAGCTTTGGGGCGTCCTATGATCATCCCGGGGTGTTCTACGTCGGCGCTGGGACGAAGAGCGAGAGCACGGTCGAGGCCACGAAGGCGATGATGGCCGAGATCGGTCGCCTGAAGACCGTTCCCCCTTCTCCGGACGAGCTGCGAAAGGCGAAGGAGCAGGTACTGAACAGCTTCATCTTCAACTACGACTCGCCGGACAAGGTGCTGAACGAACAGGTGACGCTGGCATTCTTCGGCTATCCGCCGGACTTTCTGGAGCGATACCAGGCCGGAATCACCAAGGTGACCTCCGCCGATGTGGCTCGCGTGGCGAACAAATATATAGATGAGTCGAAGCTGGCAACCATCGTTGTAGGCAATGCAACGCAGTTTACCCCTCCTTTGAGCGCATTGGGGAAGGTGACGACGTTGGATATCTCGATTCCGCCGATGCCGAAGAGGTAGAAATGTTCCACGTGGAACCTTTTGGGATGTTCCACGTGGAACATTGAGCTCCTGTCTCCGCGTGAGAAAATCTGGAGTTATGGATACTGCGGGATTTGCGATTGCAATTATGGCGGCGGGCAAGGGCACCCGGCTGAAGAGCAGGCGGCCAAAGGTACTGCACGAGATCGGCGGGCGGGCGCTGCTCGAACATGTCATCGCAGCGGCAAAGCAGGTGGTTCCAGCGGATCGGATCTACTGCATCGTGGGACATGAGTCGGAGCGGGTAAAGGCTGCGGTGGCCGCGACCGGAGTGAAGTTTGTCCTGCAAGCCGAACAGCGCGGGACCGGCCATGCGCTCCAGATGGTGAAGGCTTACTTTGCGATGGGTGGGGATACCGTCCCGGAGCATCTGCTGGTACTCTCCGGGGACGTTCCGCTGATCCGGCCGGAGACGATCGAGGCGATCTGCGAGGCGCACCTGGCGGAGGGCGCGGCGATGACGATTTTGACCGCGGTTCCGGACGACCCAACAGGTTATGGGCGGGTGTTGCGCTCACAGAGCAATGGGCCGGAGGTTACGGCGATTGTGGAGCAGAAGGCGCTGACGGCGGAGCAGATGGGGGCGCGGGAGATCAACTCGGGGATCTATTGCTTCCGGACTGAATCACTATTCAGTAAACTTGATTCCCTTTCGACCAATAATGCTCATGGCGAGTATTATCTGACGGATGTTGCGGCGATGCTGGTCGCCGATGGGGAGCGCGTGGTTGCGGTGCAGGCTGAAAGCGTCGATGAGGTGCTGGGGGCGAACACGATTGCCGAGATGATGCATCTGGATGCGGCGATGCGATTGGCGACGGCACGGAGGCTGATGGCGAATGGAGTCACGATCTTTCGACCGGAGACGTGCGTGATCGATGCAGCCGTGGAGGTGGGCGCGGACACGGTGATTGAACCGTATGTGCAGTTGCTGGGAGCTACTCGGATCGGCGTGGCGAGCCGGGTGCGGTCGTACTCCGTGGTGCAGGACTCGGTGATTGGCGATGGGGTGTTGGTGCGGAACGGTTGCGTGCTCGACCATGCGGAGGTGGGTGATGGGGCGATGCTGGGGCCGTATGCGCATCTGCGGCCGGAGAGCCGGATTGGGGAGCAGGCGCATGTGGGGAACTTCTGCGAGACGAAGAAGATGACGCTGGGTAAGGGGTCGAAGGCGAACCATCTGACTTACCTTGGTGACGCGGTGATCGGAGCGGGCGTGAACGTCGGGGCGGGGGTGATTACCTGCAACTATGACGGGGTTCATAAGCATGTGACGACTATCGGAGATGGGGCGTTTGTGGGGTCGGATTCGACGCTTGTGGCACCGGTCGCCGTGGGTGCTGGAGCGTATGTGGCGGCAGGAAGTTGCATCACCAAGGATGTTCCGGATGGAGCATTGGGGCTGGGGCGGAGCCGCCAGGTGGTGAAGGAAGGCTGGGCCAGTTCGCGTCGAGCTTTGATTGAAGCGAAGAAAAATTGTTGATGGACGCTTATGATCGTTGGCGGTGAGGAGGGTTCTACGATGGCGAAGTTGAGCGGAGTCGAGATCGACGCAGTATTAGCGGAGCAGCCGACGTGGAGGTTGGAGGGTGGAGCCCTGGTGCGGGATTGGGCGTTCAAGAACTTTGTCGAGGCGATGGCCTTCGTTAATCGCGTGGGTGCTCTGGCGGAGGAGGTGGATCACCATCCAGATATTGATATTCGCTATAACAAGGTGCGGTTGACGCTGATATCGCACGATGTTGGTGGCATTACTAAGCGGGATTCGGGGATGGCCGCCAAGATCAGCAGCGCGTTCTAGTGCCGATTACCGAACAAACGGTTTATTTCAAAAATAAAATGTATGGAAATTTGAAATTCTGGAAACCCGTGCTATGATCTTACATAGACAAGCGAGAGGGATTCGCAAGTCGAAAGATTTCGGTAGATGCCTGGGTGGGGCGTTAGCCGATACAAGTTGCGTCACTGGCCTCCCGGCATGGACAAAGGATCGTTCATGCCGTCCTTTTTTTTAACAAATCCCATATTCCCTATAGTTTTCTGTAGCCAAGGCTTAGCGCGCGACTCCGTCGATTATGATGGTTGCTATGAAACGCCTGATCGGATGCCTTGCCGTTGGACTTCTCACTGTGGTCGCTTCAGCTCAATGGTCGAACCCTGCCGAGGATATTCCGGCGTATAACGCTGCTCCTCCAACCGCTCCCCTGCCTCCAGTGTTGAGTGGCAACCAGCTTACCGGGGTGTATTTCTCTCATCCGTATCAGGTGACGGTATACAAGATGGCGGCGAAGATTCCTGCGGTGCTGCACCAGCAGCCTTGCTGCTGCCGTTGCGACCGGGAGATGGGCCATAACAGTCTTCATAGTTGTTTTGAGGGGACGCATGGAGCTGCGTGTTCGACCTGCATGCGGGAGGCAGTCTACGCCTATCAGCAGACGAAGAAGGGCCGGACAGCGGCGCAGATTCGTGCGGGGATCGAGCGTGGCGAGTGGCAGAACGTCGATCTGGAAGCTGCAAAGCTCTAATGGGCTATGCTCAGGGGATGACTTGGGTCTTCTGGGCGCTTCTTTCGGCGGTGTTTGCGGCGGCGACTGCTCTGCTGGCTAAGGTTGGGGTTGAGGGGGTGGACTCGAACCTGGCGACGGCGATCCGGACGAGCGTGATTTTGGTGTTTACGTGGGCGATTGCAATTGGATTCGAGAAACATCATGGATTGGCGCTGATCGGGCGACGAAGCTGGGTGTTTTTGGTGCTGTCGGGAGTGGCGACTGGGCTCTCGTGGCTTTGCTACTTTCGCGCGTTGCAGATGGGGCCGGCTTCGAGTGTGGCTCCGGTGGATAAGCTGAGTGTGGTGCTGGTGATTGTGTTTGCGGCGATCTTTCTTGGGGAGAAGCTGACGCCGATGAAGATTGCGGGCGGGTCTCTAATTGCGCTGGGGGCTGTGATTCTGGCGTTCGCGTAGCAGCGTATACTGGATGTAGTTCTTTGCACGGCCCAATGCATCGGCGTTGCTGCTCCAAAATGGGGGCGTCACGGCTTCGACGGGATTGCTTGTGGCAGAGAGGCATGCCGGGGTGTGGACACCCGTAATCGCTCACAAAACTATAAGTGCCGAACCTCAGTTCGCTCTTGCTGCTTAATAAATAAGTAGCCGATCGCTCAAGCTTCGCCTACGGGCCTGTACCGATCGTCGCACAGTAGGCTGGTCTTCCCTGCTCCGTCTGAGCGGGTCGGATGAGATTGATCAGACTGGTCGCCGGCGCATCTTCGTCCGTTCTAAGTGCCGGAGACGAGACAAAATGAACCTGGAAAAAGCATGAAAGCTCTCTGTTGTTGGTAGTTTCGGACGCGGGTTCGACTCCCGCCGCCTCCACCATTTCTTCTTGGAAATTATGCACTCTATAGAACAGCGAGACGAATTCCGACTATTTTTCGTTTAGAGAATAGTCTTCAGTTTTGGGATTCGGAGAGCTAGCTGTGCTGTAAGCCAGCTCAGCAATGTAGTTGCCAGGAAGACGAACACACATTTGATACCGGCAAAGATGGGACGGTCCAGTAAGAGGCGCTGTGTCCATGTAATGTAAACGTAATGCACCAGGTACATGACATAGGCACTTCGACTTAATGAGATCAGCCATGGTAGTGGACGCCATTGAATTCCTCGAAAGAGAGCTAGAAAGCCGAGACAGCTTGCGACACAGCTTGCGAGCCAGAGTAGAGCTTCCAAGGTTCCTTGCGTGAAGGCCGAGAGCTCATGAACGATGGGTAGCCGGGGAATGAACCACAGGACGTTGTAGGCTGCGATGCAGGCGATGATCCAGATCGGCCAGCGTCGCGCCAAGCCTCCATTACGTGACAGAAGGCCATTCTCGATGCCGGGAGATCCGACGAGAAGCCCGAATACAAACCATAGGGCATACAGGCCTATGCGTGAGATTTGAAAGGCAAATGGTGATGTGAACAAGACCGTCCAAGCACCGAATCCGTAGCGGGAGAGCAGCGGAAGATAGACAAGAGCGGATAAGAGAAATAGTCCGAAGAAGGTGGCAATGGGGCGATCATACAGCGATCGGATAGAGCGCTCGGCCTGTGGCATCCATCGTTGAAGAGGAGCCAGTATCAAGGCCAGAGCTACATCGAATAAAAGCAGCACCCAGATGAACCAGGGTGGCCCTGCGGCAAAGCCATCTCTGGCAAGTCGCTGATAGAAGTCCCAAAAGCCCTGGCTGCGACCGCTCAACTGCCAGGATGCGTAGTAGGCGACAGGCATAAGGAAGACGACAGCAACGGCAAATGGCAAACCCAACCGCAAGAGTCGGTCCCGGATGAACCTAAGGGTGCCGTGTTTACGGAGCGCTGGATAGACGAACAGTCCGGAGATGAAAAACATGAGCGACATGAAGAACACATCGTTGAAGTTTTCCGCGTAGTCGAAGAATGCCCAGCGCGTTGAGTCGACCACTGGCGCCGTCGAGCGGAATAGGTGTTGCTTATCAAAATGAGCCCAGCTTGTGTATGCCAGACAGCTGTGGTGAGCAAGGACCATCAGTGTCAGCGTGGTGCGGAGATAGTCGACCGAAAGATCGCGTCCGCTTGATTGGCTCGACTGACTTTTATCTCGGTCCACATGTGTTGTCGCACTCATGGATTGGCCTCGCTTGAGTTTATTATGCTGTTTGGCACAGGGCTTGAGCGGGTACTTTGTAATGTGTCTCAAGGAAGAGTGAAGGCAACGACTGCGTCACCGAGTGACTCTTCGGAGATGCCTTGGTGTCCTCCTGCGGCGATGACGATGTACTGTTTCCCTGCTATTTGGTAGGTCATTGGTGTGGCGTTTCCGCTGGCGGGGAGTTGCTGCTGCCAGAGTTGCTCTCCTGTTCCGGTATCGAAGGCCCGGATGTAGGAGTCGGTCGTGCCGGCGATGAAGATGAGGCCGGTGGCCGTGACGATTGGGCCTCCCAGGCTGATGGAGCCGTCTGGAACCACGCCGTGATGGCCACCGAAATCTCTCATGGAGCCGAGTGGAATTTGCCAGCGGATCGTTCCGTGGATCATATCGACCGCAGTCAGCGTACCCCATGGAGGCTTGCTGCACGGTAGATCGGAGGGTGCCTGGATGAAGCGGCGGAGCATTCCATACGGTGTTCCGTGTTGAGAGCCGTAGTTGCCATCTTCTGTTTCGGATCGGACTTTGTCGCGAGGAATGAGCCTAACTCGTGCGACGAGGTTGTTCGTGTTTACGACCAGCAGGCTGCGTTGTGGATCGTAGGCGTATCCGCTCCAGTTCATGCCGCCTAAGTTTCCCGGCGCTGCGAGTGTTCCCTGAAGACTTGGTGGAGTGAAGAGTCCTTCGTTGCGGAGTTTAGCGACTGCGGTGTGGCAGAACTCACGGTCGCTTTCGTTCAGCCCCCAGGTGTCGTCAGCGGTGAGGCTTTGCGGAGTGAGGGCGGGTGGGGCAACGGGGAACGGTTGAGTTGGGGAGGCGAGTTCTCCTGCAACATCACTCTGCGGAACGGGTCGTTCTTCTAATGGAAAGACGGGCTTCCCCGTATCGCGGTTGAGGACGTAGAGGAATCCTGTCTTGTTGCCCTGGATGACGACCGGCGTTTGTTTGCCGTCGTGTACGACAGAGGCGAGCAGTGGAGGAGATGCGGTGTCGTAGTCCCACAGATCGTGGTGAACCAGTTGAAAGCCCCAGGCCATCTTGCCCGATGCGGCGTGCAGCGCAACGACGGAGTTTGCCCAGCGATTGTCTCCGGGGCGCAGGCCTCCGAAGTAGTCGGGACTGGCGCTTCCGGTGGGAACGAAGACGAGGTGACGTATCGGATCGACGGTCATGATCGACCATGCGTTGGCCGCTCCGGTGTTCTGCCGCAGCGTAGTTGCTTCACTTGATTGATGTGCGTCGATGGGAATGGGATCCCACTTCCAGCGGAGTGCGCCGGTCCGCGCATCGAAGGCTCGTACGACGCCGGAGGGCATATCTGCTCGATTGTTGTCGTCGATGGAGGAGCCTACCACTACGATGTCGTCGATCACGGCTGGTGGCGAGGTCATGTGATACCAACCTCGGCTATACTCTCCGACGTTGCTGTTCAAGTAGCCTGGGATATTCCGTAGGTCTACCTGCCCGTCTTTTCCAAAGTTCTGGCAAGGAGCACCACTCAACGCGTCTAATGCGATCAGGCGGGCGTCAAGCGTGGCCTCATAGATGCGTCGCCTGCATGGTTGTCCGCTCTTTTTTGTGGGATCGAGCCATGTGGATACACCACGATTAATCAGGCCGTCGCCATAGTCCAGCGTTTGGTCGATCTTCGGATCGTATGCCCAACGCTGCTGGCCTGTGGCGGGGTCCAGCGCGATCACCCGGTTGAACGGAGTCGTCAGAAACAGGGTTCCGTCTACCAGGATCGGCGTGGTCTCGAAGCCGCTGCGTCGGCGGCCATCCTTCCCTTCCGAGATGTCTCCGGTGTGAAATGTCCAGGCAACTTTGAGTTTGGCGACGTTGCTTCGATCAATCTGCGTGAGACTTGCGTAGCGCATTCCACCTGGATCGTTTCCATAGCTCGGCCAGTCGGTCTCGCTCTGGGCCTTGGCTTCTGACACCCATGGAAGACAGACGACGGCTAAAATAAACATCATCTTTGAGAGGACTATCCAGCGACTGTTCATGATCTACAGATAAGGGAAGGCCGAACGTTGGGCAATCGGTTTGGGATGACCGGGCCATAGCAGGGACGAACGGGCTGTATTCCCGGCAGAACGACAGTAGGTTATGGTGTATCCATTGTGAGAACGAACTCTCAACACGGCACAGCCTTCGATACGAAGATTCGTGGGCGGCTCTGGTGGCTACTCACGTTTCTTGGATTTACCGCGTTCGGGTTGCTCAGTTTCGAATATCGCTATCTTGACGACCTGGCTCGTGCCCATCCTCATACCTTTGCCATCCATATGTTTGAAGAGATGAGCGGGGCTTATGTTGCCATGCTCATCTACCCGTTTCTTGTTTGGGGAGTGCGCCGCACACGGATACGCCGTACAAACTGGTGGCGGATGCTACCGCTCAACCTTCTATTCCTTGTGATTCTGTCGATCTGCGATACGACCTTGATGAGCTTGACGCGAAGTCTGCTGGCGCCGCTGCTGGGGCTGGGCCGGTACGACTATGGCAATATGTTTTATCGCTACCCTATGGAGTTTGCAAAGCATGTTCCTCTCTACTGGACTGCTGTCGCAGCGATCTATGTTGTCGATGCCTATCAGGATGCGCGCAATCGCCAGTTGAGAACGGCGGATCTGGAGGCTCGTCTTGCTGAGGCTCGTCTACAAAACCTTCGGCTCCAACTACAGCCACACTTCCTGTTCAACGCACTCAATACCATCTCCTCTGTTATGTATGAAGATGTCGAGCGGGCGGACAACATGCTGGCGAGGCTCGGAGATCTGCTGCGACGCACGTTGAACGCAGCAGAGGCTCAGGAGATCTCGCTTCAGGAGGAGCTCGGCCTCGTTGAGAGCTATCTTGCGATCATGCAGGAACGTTTCGGGGAAGATCTACAGATCGCATTCGAGATTGATCCCGAGCTGATGCAAGCTCTTGTACCGCAACTGGTGCTGCAACCTCTGGTGGAGAACTCGCTTCGCTACGGACGCGACCTGGTCACGAGCAAAGTGACGCTGCGGATTTCAGCGTCTCGCAGCAGCACGGGTGTGCTACTTCAGGTTCGTGATGGCGGACCAGGGATCGTTGGTCTTGAAGCAAACGGTTGGCGGAAAGGAATCGGGATTGGGAACACGGAGCAGCGCTTGCTTGCTCTGTACGGTGAGGCTGAACCGCTTCTCCTCGAGAATACGAACGGCCTTACTGTGTCGATTCGAATTCCATTGCGCTGGGGGAGTGCGAGGATATGAGTGTGCCGCCGATACGCGTGTTTGTTGCCGATGACGAAGCACCGGCACGGCGCAAGATTCTGCGTTTCCTGAGCCAGGATTCAGATGTTGTTCTTGTAGGAGAGGCTAGTACCGGCCGAGCTGCCGTTGCTGGAATCGAGCGTACACAACCGGACTTAATCTTCCTCGATGTGCAGATGCCAGATATGGATGGATTCGGTGTGATCGCCGCACTTGAAGCAGCTGAGCTTCCCAGGATTGTCTTTGTGACAGCTCACGATCAGTATGCTCTCCGTGCGATCGAGTTCCATGCTTTCGGCTACCTGCTCAAACCCTATGATCGGATTCGCTTCGACAAGGTGCTTCAAGAGGTGAAGCAGCAGATTGAGAAGGAATCTCTGAGCCAGGTAAATGCGCGACTCCACCAGCTTCTTCTTGAGATGCAGAGTCGCAAGCAGGTCGTGCCCAGGCTATTGGTCCAGGAGAACGGCCGTGGGGTCCTACTCGAATTGAACGAGATCGATTGGGCAGAGTCCAGCGGCAACTATCTCCAGCTACACGTTGGCTCTCGGCTCTATAGCGTGCGTGGAACGATTGAAAGTCTGGAGAAAAAGCTGGACGGCTCCCGCTTTCTTCGCATCAATCGATCCTGCTTGGTGCGTGTCGCGTTTATTCATGACCTTCATGTCTGGTCACATGGAGAGTATCGCGTCGTGTTGCTATCCGGCGAGGTGCATACCTGGACGCGGCGCTATCTTGATCGCCACCCGGAGCTGCTGCACAGGCTGTGAGACATTTCGCGGAGACTACACATCAGCGTGCGATGGAGGGTTGTAGCGCGGCGCCGTTCGAATTCTGTTGCGATGCAAGCAGATGGCGCACCGCTAGTACCTGAAAGTGCTTGATCTTCCGCTTGACGATGTAGGCCATCCAATTGTTGGCTTCCGGATCGACGGGTCTGGCGAAGAAGGCTGGAGAGATTACAACCTCCTCCGAGTTCTCGACCAGACACTCCATCACTTCACCATCGAAGAATGTGATGCGCACCCAGAGGAATGGTGCGGCGGCCGCAGCATCGTAGAAGTGCAGATCTTCGTGGGCAGACTTCCCTGAGAACGACCTGACGAAGAATACGGCCTTGGCATCCGCCAGCGAGACCTCTTCTTCCAAGCCGGTATCGCTCCGGGCGATACGTATCGATACGCCGCCCGGCTCTCCCCAAGTCGTAATCGGCTGGTCGCGAAAGGCTGTCCCACGGATCAGCGAATTACCTTTATGGATCACCACCATTCCTTCCGGCCAGTGGTTTAAGTGCTCTTCGATCACGCCGGCGGTCCCAGCTCGTACTGCTGGATCTTGTACAGAAGCGTTCTGTAGCTGACCTTCATCCTTGCGGCTGCGGCTTTGCGATTCCACTTCGTCTCCTCTAACATTCTGACAATGGCTGCCGCCTCCGCACTTCCTTTAAGGCTGCGCATCCGTTGTTTGAGCCCGTCTTGCGTGTCAATCGAGACAGGTTGCAGCCCCATCCGTGGATGGAGTTCTTCGATGATCGATCGGGCATCGCCGATGATGAGGTAACGGTTGATTACGTTCTCGAGCTCACGCAGGTTTCCGGGCCAGGCGTGGCTCTCGAGAGCCTCCAGCAGCTCACCTCCTAATGCGAGCTGTGGACGGCCGTACTTCGCCGCCCCCTTCTGCATGAAGTGTTGTGCAAACACCGCGATCTCGTCTCTACGCTCCCGCAGTGGCGGCAGCGCAAGTGTGAAGCCGTTCAGACGGTAGTACAGATCTTCACGAAAGGTCTTTTGCACGATCGCGGCCTTCATATCGATGTTGGTAGCCGCCACAACCCTCACATCCGCTCGCAACGTGCTTCGACCGCCCAACCGCGAATAAGTACCATCTTGCAAGACGTGCAGGAGCTTTGCTTGCAGAACTGCCGGCATCTCGCCGATCTCATCGAGGAAGATGGTGCCTCCCCGGCAGATCTCGAATTTACCCGGCTTGGTCTGCACAGCGCCAGTGAAGGCTCCTTTCTCGTAGCCGAAGAGCTCACTCTCGAGAAGATCGGCTGGCATCGCAGCACAGTTCAATTTCAGAAACATTCCGCCGCTGCGATTCGATTTCGCATGGAGATAACGCGCCAGGATCTCCTTACCTGTTCCGCTCTCTCCCAGGACGAGCACCGGGATCTCCGAACGGGCGACCAGCGCGGCGCTTGTTTCGATGTCACGCATACGTTTGCTAGAACGGACGAACGAGTACCCTTCACTCAGCCGCGTCTCCTCGTGCGCGACACTCTCCGCCGCATCGTGCGTGCTCATCCGCACATAACTGCCGACCGCTCCCTTCAGGTCTCCATCATGGAATGGCTTCTGAATCACGCCGCTCGCACCAAGCGTGAACGCACGAGCCATCTCCTCTCCATTTGCCGAAGCCGATGCCAAGAGGATGGGATGGTTACGGCTCCTCGCCATGACCTGTTCCAGCACAGCCGCGGAGCGCTCTGTAGAACTCCACGCCAGCAACGTGAGATCCGGCGTCCGCGACTTACTGAATGCCTTCACGAAGGATGATGGCTGATCGAAGACGTCGACATGGTACAAGGGGTCGAGTACTCGCTGCATGTAGCGAAGCACGCGCTCGTTTGGCTCATGCACAAAGATGCGTCGACGCTGACCACTTACAGCTGCCTTTGCGAGGTGTGGCTTGTAATCGAAAACGTTTGTTTCTACTAAGGACAGATAATTACTCATAACCTCCCTCCAAACTTGGCGGAGTAGTGAAACGAGAAGCTCAAATTACTAAAGTGAACGAGCGCCTCTGTCTTACAAGGGATCATCATGGACCGACAAAGCGTACTTGCATTTGCTTCGACGGCATTGCGGGCTTGAGACCGGCTCGGCTGGAGAAAGGGCCTGTGATGGCCCAAATAGCTGAGCTTGTCGGGGATTGCGGTTCGCCTAACGATCGTACTGTAGGTGAAAAGTTTTATACCCGAATCAAAGTTTTGCAAACATCCCATCAAATATGGGAATTTTTTTACAACATGTTGAGCTATCAACATGTCCGAAATATAACCCACTTCCTCCATTTTTAATGAAAAAAAGAACGATTCCCTTTGAAAGGTTACGATAGTTCTCTTCAGACGGTAACTGATGAAGCCAATACGGTTCTTCGCTTTGTAGAATTAGTTTTCGCGGTTCAATTTGTTCCCCAATAACCACCTTTCGGTGTTACAAATTGCTCCACGAGTTTGGCCATCGATGTGCTCCACACTGGTTGGAACAATCAAGGAGGAGAACTAGATGAGAGTGATCGCCGGGGAGAGCAATTCCTTTCGCCCTTCCCACGTACAACCAGCTGTCGAGGCGCAGCAACCTCCTTCAAGCTTGCTCTTCGGTCGTACACCCGCGATGCAGGAGATCAAACGAAGGATCGAACTCGTTGCGCATATCGATGTCCCGGTGCTTATCCAGGGTGAGACTGGGACCGGCAAAGACCTGTTCGCACGATTGATTCATGTAAATTCAAGTCGGGCAAGCAAGCCCCTGGTGCGGGTCAGCTGCCCTGCAATCCCTGGCACGCTGCTGGAGTCGGAGCTCTTCGGCTACGAGAAAGGAGCGTTCACTGGGGCGCACAGTGCAAAGCTAGGGCGACTCGAGCAGGCGCATCTCGGCACGCTGGTGCTGGACGAGATCGGAAGCCTCGACGCCTTGGTACAGTCCAAGCTGTTGCAGGTTCTACAGGATGGCACGTTCATGCGAGTGGGTGGTTCTGAGATGCGCAGCATCTCCGCTCGCGTGATTTCGATCGCCAGCGAGGACCTGCGCAGCAGAGTGAAGGACGGCTCGTTCCGTCTCGATCTTCTCTATCGAATCAACACGGTACTGCTGGATCTGCCACCATTACGTGAGCGCATGGCCGACCTCCCGGACCTCATTGAATACTTTACCGAGCAGCATGCAAAGAGCTTTGACGTCCCCATCCGGCCCATCTGCAAAGACATTCTCGCGCTGATGCACGCCTACGACTGGCCCGGTAATATCCGCGAGCTCGACAATCTGCTACGCAGCTATACGCTGCTGGGCAATGAAGAGGAACTCGTCACAATGCTCACACCGCGACCGCGGCACCTGCAACAGCTCGTCGCCGAAATCGACATTCGCCAGCCGTGTAGCCTCAAGCAGATTGCCAAAGAGGCGACCCGCGATCTCGAGCGTCAGATCATTCTTAGGGTCCTACAGGCCAACGGCTGGAACCGTCGGAAGACCGCCGGCTGGCTGAGCATCAGCTATCGCTCGCTCTTCTACAAACTGCAGCAGGGCAACGTCGGCGACGACCCTTCGTTGACGGCACTTCTTCCTGAACCTTCCCCAAAAACGGAAGAGGAAGAGCTTGATAGCCCCTCCTCCATGCTGCAACCGGAGTTCGATACCACAATACCGTCGGTCGGGAGTTACTAGGCAAAGTGTCCAGACCTGTGAATATCCTCAAAACGTGGAAGCAACGTTGCGATCTATATGCAAAATTTTGCACACTGTGCACCGATCGGTTTGCGATCTTGCAACAATAACTACGCGTGCATGAGTTAAATGTTGGCGCAAAACATGATCCTCATCGTTACACCCAGAGGTACACAATGATTCACGAGGAAGCTAAGCTGGCCAATTCCTCTCTCGAGGCTCAGACCCGTCTCCGTCTGGTGCTTGCCATTGCCACACGCGGTCGTCCAGCAATTCTTGCCGATACACTTGCCGCGCTGGAGTTTCAGACACGAAAGCCTGATGCCCTTCTCATCGCTTACCCCGAGCCTCAAGACGTGGAGGGGATCGCATCGCGTTTTCCTCAAGCACGCCTCCTCCTCAGTCAGCCCGGCCTCACGCGGCAACGCAATACGATTCTCAATGCCCTGCCCACGACGGATCTCCTCGTCTTTCTCGATGACGACTTCCATATTCATCGCGACTACCTGGCAGTCATGGAGCAGCTCTTCCTCGCGCACCCTGAGGTCGTCGTCGCCACAGGAACGCTTCTGGGCGACGGCATTCACGGGGCAGCACTGAATCCTGCCGACGCATCAACACTGTTCCGCTCATGCCAGACCGATGGCACGCCGCTTGCAATCTCACCGGTCTTCAACGCCTACGGCTGCAATATGGTTTTCCGCATGGAGCCGATTGAACGGCACGGCATTCGCTTCGATGAAAGTCTGCCGCTCTATGGTTGGTATGAGGATGTTGACTTCTCGCGGCGCCTTTCGCGGCATGGCCGCGCCGTTCGCGTCGATCAGGCATGGGGCGTTCATCTTGGGGTTAAATCAGGCCGTCACTCCGAGGTGCGGCTAGGCTACTCTCAGGTCGCTAACCCCATCTATCTGGCCCGTAAGCGATCTGTGCCGTGGAGCTTTGCTGTTGCCAGTGTTGCCAGTCGATCACTTAAAAATCTGGTACGAAGCATCGCGCCGGAGAGCCATATCGACCGGCGTGGACGGCTGCGCGGAAACATCCGCGCTTTTCGTGATCTGAGCAACGGCTCTCTCAGCCCTACCCGCGTCAGCAGCATGTAGAGCCTCTCCACAAAGCGGTGATCGGCTATATGATTCGCCCGGTATCTTCTCGCCAATTGCATTTGTATTTCTGAGTTTCATGACATTCGGGCAGAGCGTAAAAAAGGGCGCGACCGCTCCTCTTTGCGAGGAACGGTCGCGCCCTAAGAAACGCATATCAATAGTCGGAAAGTGGATACAGCGGATCGAAACAGGCCCGATTACATACTTTCAAGCGTGGCACAAAGCAGTGAGATATTTCGCGGCCTACTCGCGTGTCAGTACTTACCCACGTGGACAGGTGATCGCGCTTCGGTAGACCTGTTCATAGTCCTCCACAAGACGTTGGACATCAAAGATCGAGGAACCCTGCAAGGCCGCCCGCCTCAGCTTACGGCGCCCCTCATCGTCCAGCATCAGCGTGCGCAGTTCTTGAGCAAGCTCGTCCGGATTGCCTGGTGTAACCAACCGCCCTGCCGTACCATATTCCAACATCTCCGGCGTTCCTCCCACACGCGTGGCGACAATTGCGCAACCGGCAGAGCGTGCCTCGCCAATCGCCAAGCTGCACGGGTCGGCATAGGACGCCAGCACGAAGATGTCGGACTGCTCCATCAGTGGACGCGGTGCGCTGCGAAACCCGAGGAAGTGTACGCGGTCAGCGATCCCGGCCTGATGTACCTGCTGTTCAAGCGTCTCGCGATCCGGACCTTCGCCCGCGATATACAACCGCCAATCCGGAATCTCCTCAAAGAGTTGGCGACACGCCACGATCAGATCGGAGACACCTTTGCGGCGATGCAGTCCATTCGCCGCAAGAATGCACGGAGACTGGAGTGTCACTTCTTCTTTATCCTTGATGAACGTCTCGCGCGGCGAGCGGTTTGGAGCATTCATCACCGCCACAACCCGCTTGCTGTTGTATCCCTTGTTTAGCAGTTGCTTGCGCTCCGCGCGGCTCACGGCAACCACTCGGTCTCCGAGCCGCATAATGACGGAGTGCTTATCGAAGGAGTTGTGTACCGTTGTGATCAGCGGCATGCCCGCGATGCGTGATGCCACGTAGCCAATCAGCGCACTCGCCATCATATGTGCGTGCAATACATTAGGCCTGGTCTTTCGCACGAGCTTCGTCAGATGCCAGGCAGCCTTCAGCAGCGAGGCTGGTTTACTCTGCTCATGCGGAAGATACACATGCAACACCCCATGCTGCGCAAGCAGTGGTTCAAAGGTTCCCCCACGGCTTACAAAAGTGACCTCATAACCTTCCTTCGCCTGCTCGCAGGCCAAGTCCACTGCAACATGAACGTTGCCGTTGGCATAGTTGCAGTGCTTGATGATGTGGACGATGCGTAGCGTGGACTCCGACGATCCGCGCTTAGGCCGCTGCTTTTTGTTCGCGAAGAACAGCGCTGCTTCTACATTTTGTTTCTGCTTGTCAGAGATGTCGAGTAGTGGCATAAGACTCCGAAGGAATGGTAACTACAGTTACAGGAAGAACAAATATTGGGAGAAAACGCCGTGTGGTGCGACACGCAGGTGGTGGGCTCTCGTTACTGCCGGTCAACTATCAGCACCGACTCCCCATTGCTGCTGCCGCGAAAAGACACTCCGCCTCGTAGGCCAGGATGCGGGATCGCCGCTCGCTGAAGCCCCACGTTAAGGTCTCCAGCATCTGTTTGCCTCGTTGCTGCACGTGATAGACGGCTCGTGTGCTCGCAGGCATTCCGTGAGCATACACAGCCAGTGAGGGATACTTCTTCAGAGCGCTTCGATACGGCCGATATGCCGCGCTCGTCCATGGAGGAAACGCCCCATGCCATGGCTTGGGGCTCGACATAAAGTGCTCGATCCGCGGATTAATTGCGGCCTTGACCCGCGAATGCCGCATGAATATAGGAAAGTTCCAGGCCAGCGACATTGGCAGCCTACGCTCGGCTCCAACAAGGTTGAGCGCATCTTGATCCGGGAAACGTGATGAGCGGCCCATTCTCTGGAACTGCTCCCAGGCGTCACTGCCGATCGTTCGCCATCCCTCGCGGCAGATCCGCAGCACGCCGCTGTTGAAGTACTGTAGCGATTGCTCCTGGCTCAATCCGATCGACAATAAGTGTTGCCCGAGTTTGCGACTCAACGATCCATTGTCTGCGAGCAGAAAGGTCATCGGATCGTTGGCAGCAAGAAAGTGACCCTGCGGAACCTCCACATCCATCAACGGATCCAGGCTATGCAGGATGTGCACATCGCTGTCCAGATAGAGGCACTGGCGATATTTACTTGGGACGAACCGGTCCAGAAAGAGCCGAGCCAGCATTGCCGTTTGCCCTTCGATTGCCGTGCGTTCCACTGGCATAAGCCCGATTCCCTCTTGCTCACAGACTGCGGCAAAGATGTCCTCTGTCCTGCGGTCGAGATCGACGCAGAAGATGATCACATCAGCCTTCGTTGCGGATGTGTGCTGTCTGGCTTGCATCGCACTCACCAGGGTCGGAAACATATAGGACGAATCGGTCGTGTAGACAACGCAGCCATCCACCGATGCGCGGCTCATGCGCTCTCCCGACTCGGGGCGACCACTCGGCCTTTGCAGACCTCCATGACCTTCTCGTTTACCATTGCCTCGAGTCCCGACGGGCGCCCGGACAGAATCCACAGTCCCCATAGCGCGCTGCCATATGTCATTACCCCCAGCATCATTACGCCGAGCGTGCTCATCGCGAGCGGAACTGTGTGAACCGACGGTGTAAGCTTTGGAAGCACAGCAGCCACTACCAACGCCATCGCGGCGGCTGCTACGAGACTCCTCCACGGCGCCAGCAATTGCTGACGAATCGACAACCCGATCAGCCGACGCACCATGACCATGCTGAACACGACAGTGAGAGTCTCCGACACGCAGCGTGCAAGTACCACGCCCATAAATCCCATCTTGATTGCTCCCAGCACCACCAGCGGCAGCTTGATGCACACTTCAAACAGGTTGCGACGGAAGAAGATTTGCGTGCGTCCGAAGGCCATCACCAACGCGCCGAGTGGAGCTGCAAACAGGCTTGGGATCAGACTGATTGCCAACCATCGGAGCAGAGGTGCCGACCCCATCCACTTTTCCCCGAAGAGCAATCGTACCGCCGGATACGCTACCAAGCTTTCCATCACCAGGATTGGGAGTCCCAGCGCGAGCATTCCTGAAGCGCTGTTCTGATAGCTGTTTGCCAGACGCTTGATGTCGTGGCGTAGTAACGAGAATGCAGCGTGCAGCGGCCGCATGATGGGGCTCAAGAGCGCCATCACCGGAATGTTAGATGCATCGTTGGCAGCGGCAAAGAGTCCAAGCTCGGTCCTCGAGGTCAGCTTGCCCATCAGCATCTTATCCGTCTGCCAGTTGAAGGCGCTTATTACCTGCGCCGCTGTAATCCACCCTAAGAACCCGGAGAATGCGGGCAGTGCGGCAAGACTCAACCGCGGACGGTAGGGCGCCAGCACATATGAGATCACCGCTCCCGTCACGGGTGCCGCAATTGTACCTGCCGCTATCGCCCAGTAGCTCCGCGTCGTTACAGCAAGGATCACCGCGATCAGGAATGCAACCATCTTGCCGGCAAATTCCATCATGAAGTCCGGCGAGAAATCCAGCTCTCGCGAGAACTTCGCGAGCCGCGGACTCACAAGCCCGCGCGCTGCCGGAGCCAGGCTGAGCACGATCACCAGGGGCAGTAGACGCGAGTCTGTGTAGAACCGTGAGAAGGGCCAGCTGGTCAGCCCCACAATCACGGTCAGCGCCAGCCCGCGTATCAGGCTTAGGGTGAATGCAGTATCGTAGTGCGCCTGCGTCACATGCTGTAGCCGCACCAACGCCTGGCTCAGCGGCAGCTCCAAAGAAGCCTCTACGATGTAGATCACTGTCATCGCGATCGCTACCAGCCCGAAGTCTTTCGGGCTGAGGATATGCGCGAGCACCAGCATTGTGCCGAGGTCGATCACTCTCGAGATCAATCGGGCGCCCACCATCCACGTGCCGCCTCGCGCCGTCTGACGCCCCACCACGGCCAGTGGGGGGCTTTGCGCCTCGCTTATCAGCGCTTCTTCTACGTCCGTCTCAGTCATTCCCTGCCTTTGCCCGGTCTGTTGATCGTTGACACGTGGAAGATCCATCTCACTCCAAAGCGTCCGGATGCCACGCCTGCCTCAGTTCGCCTTCCCGTGTGGATTGGCAAAGTGGAACAGAGCCGTGGCTCTGACCTTGTCCGCATCGCAGGGCTCGTTGGTATGGATCGAGCGATACCCCCAGAAAAAGTAGAGATGCCCCGGAAGCATTTTAATACGCGTCGGACTGAATCGTTTCGTATTTACAGAGGCGCGCAGCAGGCGTTGCGACAGTGGGTTGTCGAGCAGTACCTTGTCGACGGCATTAGACAAGTACGTCTTCCGCACCGTCCGTTTGTTTGGATACATCAATAGATCGCCCGCCATCCCTGAGTTCGGGATCTGAATTGGAACCAGTGCAGTAACGATATACGAGTCGTAGTGGAAGATCATCGAGTTTTTCTGCCCAGACTGCCCGGACAGGCAGCGCAGTACCTGGTAGAAGCTCTGCTGTTCCGGTGCTTTCTTTCCCGTGCCCCGCTCGTAAAGTTCATAGATCAGCTTTTTGAATCGCGGCGAATGTGCAAGCTCATCCAGCCCTGAACCGCTTACCTCATCGGGACCATTGAAGTGCACATACTCGTTGTTGGACCGCTGCACAGCAGATGTCACAAAAGACTGCATACGTTGCAGATCCTTAGGCTGTAAGTAGTTCGGAATGCATCCGAAACCCTTGTCATTCAGCTCAGCGACCAGGCGATCGATCTCTCCTACTGGTACATCCGGCACACATAGTTCCATGGCAGTTACTCCTTTTAGGTAAAAGTTGTTCAGCGCCTCATAAGTAATCTGTGTAGCGCCCACGCGGCAATCGGGCCATAGCAGATATTGATCCTTCGTTAGTACGCACCTTCAGACAAGAAGATCGTCTTCAGCGTACGGAGAAGGATGTAAATATCCAGGGAGAGCGACCAGTTCCGCACATAGTAGTCATCAAGCCGCGTTCGCATCTCGTAGGTCGTATTGTTTCGTCCGCTGATCTGCCACAACCCTGTCACACCCGGAGTCACGCGCTGATACTGCCGGTACACTGTGCCGTACTTCTCGATCTCCGACTCAACGATCGGCCTCGGCCCCACGAGGCTCATTTCACCACATAGGACGTTCCAAAGCTGCGGCAACTCATCCAGGCTCGTCTTCCTCAGGATGCGTCCGATACGTGTGACGCGCGGGTCGCGCTTCAGCTTGTGGTCCCTGCTCCACTCCTCTTGCAATGCGAGGTTCGCCTGGAGATGACGCCGCAGCACCTGGTCAGCATCCACCACCATCGATCGGAACTTGCGCACGCGGAACGGTTCTTCGTTTCGTCCGATGCGAGTCTGCGTATAAAACGCCGGTCCCGCCGAGGTCAGCTTCACGGCCACATATACAAACAGAAAAACCGGTAGAAGCAGCAGCGCGACGGTCGCAGAAATTATCATGTCGAAGCATCGCTTGACCAACTGTGGCATCAGGAACGCCAGCTTCTGATCTACTTCGAGCGCCAGTACACCACAGATGTCTTTTGCAGAAACCGACAAGCTCCGCATCCCAAACAGGTCCGGAATAATCAACACGTTGCGGTACAAGTCCGCGCACTCGTTGAAGATTTTTGTCACCCGCTCCGATCCCGACTTCGGCATCGCCAACACCGCGTAGCAGTGCTGATGCATTCGCGCGATTGTCTGAGCCTCTTTCAGGTCACCGAACAGAATGTCCTTCGACGGCCGCTGACGCAGTGGCACCTCACGGCTGTTTTCCACCAATAAGGCAACTGGCCGCAGCCCCACCCGTGCGTGCCCTTCCAGCAGCTTGAGCATCATTGCTCCTGCCTCTGCTTCACCGAGAATGACCGTCGGGATCCCCCACCACGAGCGGCCCGCAGCCCAGCCTCTTACCAGCCTTCGGCTCACCGGAACAAAAAGCATCGTCATCGCCCATGCCATCAGAAACACAATGCGGGAAGCGAAGATACCCTGCCGCAGAAAAACCGTCGCTCCGATCAACAGCAGAAATCCGATGCTAGACGAGCGCAGAATCAAACGAAACTCTTCGATCGGGTTTGTGGCGATCCCTGGATACAGTCCACTCCAAGCAAAGACGAAGAAGAAGATCAACATGCCGGGAAGAAAGCTCAGCCAGTCCGACGGCGTGTACTGTGCATGGAACAGATAGCGGATCACCACCGCCAGCGCGCCGGCGCTCATCAGCGCAAGCAGATCGGCAATGACGATCGATCCGAGAGTCAGGTAACGATGCAGCACGCGAATCGTCTGACTGGAGACGGACGGTGCCGAGATGGTTGCGGTACTCATAACAATTACTCCTGCGTTCATCACGATGAGGTGTCATGGCCTGAAGTGCTAATCAAGTAACGGCAAGGGGCGGTTGAGCGCCGCTACTCAGTCACAGAGACCGTCAGAGTTGCAGCGGCTGCAATCTCGGGTACCGCGCGCGGGCTGAAGCGTGTGCGCAGCAGAATCTGTTCCAGTTTGTCCAGAAAGATGGCCTCGGAAAATTGTGCTGCACGCTGACGTAGCCGCTCGTCGACGAACAGGTGCTGCCTCTCCTCGAAGTTGCGCATCGCCATTATCAGTCCAGCGACGCTTTCTTCCGTATAAAACACCGCCGTCTCTTCCGTCATCGAGTCCAGTACACCGCCTACCCCCAGCGCAATCACCGGGCATCCACAAGCAATCGCCTCAAGCGGTACGATGCCGAAGTCTTCGATCCCCGGAAACAATAGTGCCTTCGCCTGTCGGTAGAAGTCCACCAGCAGCTCGTCCGAAGCGAATCCAACGAACTCTACTTCTACCTTGAGCGAGATGGCGAGTTCCTTCAGGGACTCCAGCTCTGGCCCCTTACCCACGATGCGCAACCGTCGCCCAAGCGTACTGCATGCTCGGATCGCGTGGTCTACGCGCTTGTACGGCACCAACGCCGAGACCACCAAATACCATTCTTGGGGCTCGCGCGATGCCAGGAGGTAGCGATCCGTATCTACCGGCGGCGGCAGCACCTCCGAGCTTCTTCCGTAGATACGTTGCACTCGCTCGGCTACGTACGTAGAGTTCGCCACGTACAGATCTACGCGGCCCGCTGTAGCCCGATCATAGATCTGTAGCATCCACGTTAGAGGACGGAAAAACAACTTCGACGCTGTCCAGCCTACTCGATCCGGACCGAAGTATGCATCGAACATGTCCCATGCGTACCTCATCGGCGTATGGATATAGCAGATATGGTATGGCCGCGTCCGGCCGAACCGTCGCACCATCGACTTCGCCACCGCGTGCGAGGTCGAGATTACCAGGTCCGCTTCCGCTGCCTTATTCATCTCCGCAAACAGTGGAAATAGTGGCAGGTAGCTGCGGTACTTGGTCGCCGCCCGAGGCATCCACTGTAGCGGACTCACATGAATCTCCCGTTCGGCAATCGTACTGCTGACACTGCCCGGCACATAGAGCAATGTGCTGAGCGGCGCGGTTGGAAATCTCCGGCAGATCGACTCCAGTACCTTCTCCCCACCACGCATACCGGTTAGCCAATCGTGCACTAACGCTACACGGGGCTCCGCGCCAGATTGGTGCTGCGCTTCTTTGTGCCTTCCCCTCGTTGACACCGACCGTTGCGACCGCGAGACGGAGCCTGCCGACTCAGCCACTCCCTCCAAAACTGCTCGTGTCGCGCTGGCTGCCTTATCCCAAGAGAACTCCTGCGCCCGTTTCATTGCCGGCTCGAAGGGTTGCCGCAGCGCATCCCTTTGCATCAAGCGCAGCAGCATCCGATCCGCAAGCTCCTGCACATCCAGAGGATCGACATAGTCCACAACATCTCCGCCCACCTCCGGCAGCGACGATGTATTCGATGTAATGCACCGCACTCCGCACGCCATCGCCTCCAGCAACGGCAGCCCGAATCCCTCTGCCAGCGACGGAAACACGAACAGTGAGGCTCCTGAGTACAGTCCGCAGAGGTGCTCCTCCGGGACATACCCTGTAAACAACACCCGCGGCAGATTCAGGAACGTTCCCTGCGGACCGTACACGCTTTCATCCGCATGTGCTCCCGCCAGCACCAGCCATGTGTCCTCCGACACCTGCATGTGAATACGCGACCACGCCTCCAGTACACCGCGCAGATTCTTCCGGCTCTCCTGCGATGAGAGGCTCAGCACATACCGTTCGCTCGGCACTCCCAGGGCTTCCCGCGCCTCGTGGATTTTCCGTTCGCTCGCTCGTTCGCATCCCGTTCTCAATCCGTTGTGCACGACTGTGATCGTCTCGGGATCGCGCCCGAGCAGCTTCACCAGACGCGATTTCGTATACTCCGACACCGCGATGACATGCAGCGCCTGTGCGGCCAGTTGTCGCATTGCAACGCCGTACCACCGCGCATACGCGGCACCGTACCACTCCGGGTGCTCCACCGGGAACAGGTCATGAAACGTTGTCACCTGTCGCCCGTATGTCAGCGGCCCCGAGCCACAGGGGTTCCACAACAGTCTTCCCGCGCTACGATAGCGCAGCACTGTCTGCTCCCACAGATGGCCGGTTGCACCCTTCGCATTCTCAGGAGTGCATACCTCGACTCGCTCGCCAAGTCGAGAGACGATCTCCCGTGCGTAGAGCTGCACGCCGGTAATCTGATGGACACGGTATCGACCGTTGACCACAATAGGAGCTTCAGGATGTGACTTGGTCAACACATTCAGTGACATAGCTTCCTCCGTTCAGTACGGGGCCTCGTCCGCAATGCATGGATCGCGGAGTGGATTTGAGATAAGAGAGGAGAGAGGACTTAGGCTGGTCGAGAAGAGACGACCGTGAAACGTTTCTTGAGCTTGAGGAACGGCCGCTCAAGAAGTCTGTACGAAAGCATCGCGCACACCATCGTCAACAACAGGCCCATCGCCGCCACGATGCTCTCTGCAAGCAGAAGAGAACGAATTCCTACGGGCAGATGCCGTTGCAGCACGGGCAATAGCGCTTGTTCCGTCAGCAGCAAACATGCGACATGAAACACATACAGCCCGTAAGACATCCGCCCCAGGTGAATCAGCCATCCCGGGATACGTGTGGCACTCCAGCCTGCAATACCGGAGAAGATCAGGAAGGTTCCAAGGAGAACGAACAAGTATCCGATGATCAGCGAAGCCGCTCCAGGTGACTCTGTTCGCACTACGTGGAACCCCGCCGATGCTACCGTCCATGCTGCCAGGCCGGCAGCCATCAGCATCAAGCGCAGCCATGTTGCCATCCGCCGCATCTCCGGCTGAGAGAGCACCGCAGTGCACGCACCACCGGCAAAGAACAGCATCTGCACCAGAGTGTTCGGCCAGGTCGCCGTTACCTGCACACCATGTCGGCTGCCCAAATACATCAGCGTTCCCAGCGATAACGCCCCAAGTACGGCACTCATCTTGAGGATCGCCCCAGAGCCGCCCCTAGCCAGCCATGGCCACACTACATAAAACTGCTCCTCCACGGAGATGCTCCATAATGGCTGGATCGATGTACTCGCCCAACCATGCAGCACCGCCGCCCAGTTCGCCACGAAGAGCACGCACACCAGCACTCTCGATCTCTCAACGTGCAGGATCGGCAACCAATAGGACAGCGCAATCACCGTCCCAAGAAACGCGAAGTACAACGGCCAAATCCGCAGGGTACGGCGGATATAAAACTCCCGTATCGCAACGCCCCCGGTCGCCTTTCGCTCCAGCAGCAACAACCGCGTAATCAGAAACGAACTCAGAAAGAAAAACAGGCAAACCCCGAAGTCCATTGACTGCATGAATCCCTGGATTACGGCCCATCGGCCTGAAATCGCCACAGGAGGAGCTGCTGTTACCACAGCCTGTGTCAGCCCTGTACCAAACTGTCGTTGAACTGCGACGAACTGACTCGTCACATGTCGACAAAACACCATCAGGAACGCCCCGAGCCGTAACACATCCAACTCCGGAGCGTAAAACACTCGCTCCTTTCGTGAAGGAGATGTACTTCTTAGCTGAGCTCGTCGTTTTTGATTCGTCGTGGCGCGTGTCTCCGTGACACAATCTTCATTCAGCATCGGCATTGTTTTGCCTCTCGCTCATCTCGTTATTGAATTGCTCTTACCCGCGTATCTCGTACATCCACACTTACCGACTGGAAGATGCTGTTTACCGACAGCACCACCCGCGACCGTTCGCCGGACTGCGTCAATACGCCCACCAGCCCAGACAGCGGGCCCGTCTCGATGACTACTCGCTGCCCTACCGATAGCTGATCGCAGAGCTCGCAGCCTGTCGTCTCCTGACACAGCGCTTCGATCGTCGCCAGGTCGTCCGCCGACAGAGGTGCCAGCTCACGCCCAGTCTTTACCATGTAGCTCACACCGCGCGTGGACACTAATGGGAGTAATTCCCCATCTTCTACTCGTACAAAAACATAACCAGGAAACAACGCCCGGTTCGCCCGTTTCATACGGTCCGAGTACCGGCGCCGCTCTTCGACGATTGGCAATAGTACATTCAGCCCCTTCTGCCGTAGCATTCCAGCCACCGTGGTCTCGCCCGCAGCACGCACCTTCACTGCGTAGAAACCCGTCTCTGCTCCGCTCTCCATCGTCGTCATGCAATGCATCGTTACTCTCCATATGTAAAGTGGTGTCTCTCGCGTTGCCTCGACAAACGGTCGGTGCGTTGCGTTTATACGGCCCTTGACCGAATCACCGCGAACTTTTCCTTGAGCCGTAGAAATGGCGATTCGAAGTATCGGTAGGAGACCCACGCAACCCCGATCGAAAGTCCCAGCCCAAGACTGAAATGAACTACCCCAAAGATCGCATGGCTGGTATTCCCTAACGCCACCTGCACACTGTGCACGACGCGCTCCGCAATCTCTAGGCTTAGCTCATGAAAGACGTATAGTCCGTATGAGATTTTTCCTAGATACACCAACCATGCCGGAAGCCATCGCGCTGCGATTCCGTATGCACCCAAGAAGATCGCTATGCAGCCGAACCCCACGATGTAGTAGCCTGCCACAGGTCCCAGCGCGCTCTGCCGATCAAAGTTGTTGATCCCCGTCCATTGCGCTGCCGCCAGCCAGAGTGCCGCTCCTGTCGCAAGCAGGCAGATCCTGAACCACATTGGAAGTTCCGGAACTCTGCCCGAGAGCGCTAGCGAAACCAGCACACCGAAGCCGAAGAACTGGAACTCAACCAGACTGTTCGTCCAGATCCCGATGTTCGTTGACGCACCCAGGTGCCGGAGGATCAGTACCGTCACGCTCCCGACAGGCATCGTCGCCAGAGCAATCAACGCCAGTGTCCGTCGGCTACAGTGACGATTGAGTAGCGGCCAAAATAGGTAAAACTGTTCCTCCACCGAGATACTCCACAGAAACGATGCAGGGTTATTGGGAAACCCGTGTCTTCCGATATAGGAGTTACCGATCAGCAATGCAAAACACACCAACATGCCCACCGGGGCCCGATAGCTGGGGAGGACCCAGGCAAGCCATACCGTGAACAAGAGAAACCCAAAGTACAGTGGCCAGATGCGCAGCCCGCGTCGTATGTAGAATTCGCGGATTGCTATGCTCCCTGTCGCATGCTTCTCCCGCTGTAGTAGCTCCGTGATCAAAAACGCGCTCAGAAAGAAAAACAGGCTCAGCCCATAGGCACCAGACCGAGAGATCACCGGCACAAATGTATACATGCTGTGATGAACGAACACTGCAAGAAACGCGAAGAAACGCAACGCATCGAGTTCCGGCCGATAGAAGCGCCTACCGACGACCACATTGTGGGATACCCGCTCGTCCGCCGGCGGTGGCATCTCTGCACAAACTGAAATCGTCGTAGATGCCATTGAAGTTCCTCATGCATTCATGCCGGCTCAAATACCGACTGGTTTGTAGAACAGAGGTTCCTGCCTAACATGCAGCGCACCGCTTCAGGCTGATTTCGAAGAAAGTTCCAGTGTCTTGCGGTAGTAAGCCTGATATGGCTGGTAGATCGGGCTCATCTTTTCCTGCACCTGATTCAGCACTACGCCCACCACATTCACCCGCAGCCTTTCCAGAATCGCCAATACACCGCTCACCGCTTGCTGACGGGTCTCGGCCGCACGGCTCACTATCAGCACACCATCGACCGCGCAAGCAATCTGCACTGGTTCTGCAAAGCAAAGCATCGGCGGCGCATCCACAAAGACCATGTCATACTCGTTGCGCGCCTGCTCCAGTATCTGTTCGACCTTCATGCCAACCCGGTTCAGCGGTAGGTTTGGGCTGCTTCCTGCGGTAATCACATCCAGGTTCTCGATACCGCTAACCGTCTGCCGAATTTCGCTCAATGGCTTGTCCTCGAGGATTGCTGTGACCAGCCCCATCTTCCCCGTCAAGCGGAAGGACTCGTGCAACGAAGGCCGCCTCAGGTCCGCATCGATCAGCAGTGTACGAAATCCCTGTCGCGCATGTGCCGCTGCCAAATGACTCACGCACGACGACTTCCCCTCCCCGGGTGCCGCGCTCGTAACGAGCAGCGACCGCAAAGGTTGCCCACGTCGCTCCAGCAGCATGCAGCTCAACAGCGTGGCGATCGCCTCGCTGTAAAAGTTCACGCTACTGAACCAGTCCGATGTTCCCTTCGCCAGCGCAGTACCGCCTGTATGGCTCCGATCAATCGCCAGCGAAAGCCCCTGGAAGTCATTCACCCGTGGCAAAATGCCGATCACAGGCATACCGATAGCCAACTGCGCCTGCATCGGATCTCGCAGTGTCTTGTCCATCATGTCCACAATAAGGATGACTATCAGCGAGATCACTAACGACGAGAGCATCCCCAGAAACGTAAACACCAGGCGGTTTGGAAACACTGGATGCAACTGAGGCCGCGCCTCGTCTGCAATCCTGATCGCGTTGCCTTGGTAGCCTCCATTAATGCCCGCCTCCTGCACTTTGCGGAACAGCTCGTTATAGAGATGTTTATCTTCTTCCGCCTCATCCTTTAGCTGCCGGTAGCGAAACTCTTGCGCACTCAAGGAGTCGGCCTCACTCTTGCCCTGCGTCAATGCAGCGTGCAGCATGTCTTCGCGATGCAGTGCTACCTCATACTCAACCTGCATCCGCTGACCTACTTCGACGCTCATCGCCCGGTATTGTCGCGTCACCTCGTTCAGTTCGTTATTCGCCCGCCTGTACTCTGAGTACTCCGGTCCGTAGACGGTCTTCACGAGTGCCATCTTCTGCTCGGCTGCATGTACCGCATCTTCAAGCTTGCTCAAGTTGACGGCCTGCGATGATGCACCGATAGCGGCGATCGACCCCGACTGTAGCGCTCGGTAATCTGCCTCCTTTCGGATGCGCTCGTTCTCCGCTTCCGTGTACTCCGTGTTCAGTTGTTGCAGACGCGCAGACAGCATGCTCGTCTTCTCATCTGGATCGATGACGCCCAATTCCTTCTCATATCCAGCGAGCGCCTGCTCCGCGTTCGTCATCTTAACCTTTAGCTGGTTAAGTTGTTTTTCCATGAACGCCGCCTGTTCGATCGACGAGTCGCTGCGCGTCTCCAGGCTGTGCGTTAGAAAGTTGTGCGCCACGGCGTTGGCGACCGCGGCGGCCTGCGCCGGATCGGCAGACCTGTAAGAGACATTGAGCAGCAGACTGTTGGCCGGGTGCACCACGCTCAAACCATCCAGCGATACTGCCGCATCCGAGAATTTAACTCCCTCCGGCAGCTTTCGCGGCCGTTTCGAGTCCAACAGGTGAAACCGCTCCACCACCGGACGCAACACGCCATCCGACTGGATCAGCTGCATCTCTGTATTGAAGACCTGGTCGACATCCGCCGCTCCTGCCGGTGCGCTCGCCTCTCCGATCACGTTGGAGGTCGCACGCACATCGATCGCTATCTTCGCCGTCGCCTCATACATCGGCTGTAGTTTGTAGGAGAGCGCAACCGCTAGACTCGTGCAAACCACAACAACCGCCACAATGGTCCACCGGTGTCTTCGCATCAGCCATAGGTAGTGGCTGAAGGCGAACACTGGCTCGGTAGCCGCATGCGCACCTCCTACACTCCCTCGTATCATCTCTCTGCCCTTAGCGGGCAACATCGGAATTTCCATTTCAGCGGTAATCGGTCTCATACAATTTTCTCCGGGAACAGCATTGCGGTCTTTGTCGTTCTTTCCCGTGCATAGGCCATCCATCGTCTGGCCTTATCGATAAATCAGCAACCCGGACCCAGCAGTTTGCCCGAAGCCCGTGATTTGACTGATGACTCGACTGGTCATCCTGCGTCCGGTGGCATCTGGTATATACAGAATGTCGTCCGGCTTAAGTGCCATATCAGGCGACTTCCGCGACATGATGCGGTTCAGCGGAACTACCAGTTCGTCACGATCCGCGGTCGCGTTATGGCGCCTGTAGATGTATGCGGTGTGCGCGCTGAAGCTGTCCAGTCCCTGGCTCAACGCGATCGCCTTCATCACTGTTGTGTCCGAGTCACCCTGCATCGGGTACATGCCTGGATGATGCACGTTGCCGGTAACAAAGATTTTGCTCGCCTCCGGCACACGAATCTCTTCCCCTCCGTGCAGGACGATGTTGTACTTCGGGTCGGATTCATCGAGCAGTCCACGTGCCGGGATTACCTGCACATGGTCCGGAGTCCGCGCGTCCACCGCATGCTCTGTGAGGATGATGTCTCCACCTGCTACAGTGCTCATCCCGCCTGCACGTGCCAACGCATCCAACAGAGTCGTCCGGCCCGTCGCCTGGAAGGTTAATGGGTGCACCACTGCGCCCATCACACTCACGGGCCGGCTCCTGTACTCCAGAACCGATACGCTGACCGTCGGGTTGATCAGAATGTGCTCTTGCTCCAGCTCCAGTTGGAGTGCGGCCGCCAACTCATCCGGCTTCATCCCCGCAACCTGCAGCTTGCGTGAGAGTAGCGGCAGGGCCAGTCTTCCATCCGAGCCCACACGAAACGTTCGGCTCAACTCCGCGCAGTACGGCACTGTCAGCTCTACCAGGTCATCGGCTCCCAACGCTTCTGCAGGCAGTATCTCCGTTGCACCGTGCGCCTGACTGAACGCGACCGGTTCATCCGGAGCTACTGCGGGGGCCTGGCAATACATCGTGGCAGACAGCAGTACGCCGAACATGGCACCTGCCGGTGCTGCAACAAGTTTCGTCAAGCGATCGAGCATCATGGAAGATCTCCTTCATTCGGACTTCTCTTCGCAAAGTCCAAAACCGGCCAAGCTTCGCCATTTTCGTCACACCGCGCTGCGGTTGCCGTAATGGGAAATTTTTCGGTTGTCTCTAATGATGCAATTGGTCGGCCACACCCACACACCAGTCGAATCAATGCGATACCGGTCTTTCCTCCAGCGCCATGTGCAAATCTTTGCGCACGGGTGGTAGAAAGCCGGAACTTCACCCTCGATTGCTGATAGCAAAATGTGCTTCGCTCGTTACGTCATTGATGCGGTACGCGACCAACGTATCCCCCGCATCGGAGCCGATGCCCACCATCCAGCTCGATGTCATATCACCACTCCTGTAGAGTGTTCTTTCAGGGAGACCTCTCATGTGCTCTTGCGCAACCAGCCAGTTGTACAGCACAGTTCTCTTCGCCCTTCTGTTCGGAGCACTGTTGCCCGCAGCGGCCCAATGCATCCCGGCTCCGCACGATTCGCTGACGCCCAATCAGGCAGTTTCGCTTCCACTCCTGCCGCACTGGCCGGTCATATCGCCAAAGTCGGCCGATCCCGTCCCACAGATTTGCGTCCTTCGCGCCGTACAGTCGGCCACCGCTGTGCCCCCGGGTGCCACTTTCAATGTCACTATTTTTTTTGTTGCCACGTCACGCGTCTCTGCGGACTACACACTGGATCTCCTTCTTGTCGACGGCCATGGCTCCGTACTCGTCGCAAAGCACGACAATCTCAACAACAACCTTCTCGTCCTGCCAACCAGCGGCTGGGCTGGTCCTGTCGCCGTTACGTTGCCGCTCAGCCTCCCATCTTCTGCCAAAGGGACTGCCTATCTCATGGTCGGCCTCTCCGGCCCGCACGGACCCATCGCGATGTCGGCCGCTCCCGGCTTACAACAGGACGGTCAGCACCGGTTCTATATGGGCGCACTCACGGTTAGCTCATCGGCGCACACACCCAAACTCACATCGTCCGCTTCGCTAGATCTCTCTCACTACGGACTCACCTTTGATGACGAATTCTCCACCGTGAGTATCTCTGATGCGTCCCACAACGACCGAAGCCGCTGGTACACCCAGAACGAGCAATGCTGCATGACAACGACCGACGGCGCACGCACCGTCATGGCTCCCCGCTTCGGCTTACATAACCCCTTTTTGCCCACTCCGCCGAATGGTCTTAGCATCAGGCTCCAACGCAACGCAGATCTATGGAGCTCCGGCGTCCTCACCAGCGTCGACTCCACAGGCATCGGCTTCTCTCAGCAGTACGGTTACTTTGAGATGCGTGCTCGCTTCCCCACTGGTCTTAATACCTGGCCTGCCTTCTGGCTTCTCAATACTGCCAGCAAAAGTTCCGGCGCTCCCGCCGGCGAAATTGACATCGTCGAATACATCGCCAACCCCGCCTTCTCGCGTTACATCGCAACCACGCTCCACGACTGGAGTGACCGAAGCACCCCCGCCATGAGCCACCACATGGTTGACTTGCCTACCGATGGCTTTCACACCTATGGCATGCTCTGGACTGCAAGCACCATGACCTTCTTCTTCGATGGTGCTGTCACGTTCCAATGTCCCACGCCCGCCATCATGCACCAACCCTACTATCTGCTCATCGATCTTGGTCTCGGCGGCGGCTGGCCCACCAACGCTACCCCCCCCCTCAATGAGCTTGATATTCAGTACATCCGCGTCTATCGCGAGCGCCGAACATCTGTGCAGCCAGCCAACGTTCCTTAGTCTTTATCTTCCCTGCGGCACGCGACTTCGTAGCTGTACCGGTTCCTTTGCCACCCATGCCTCCTGCATCGCAGCCTCAGCCCGAGAGCGCTGTCGCAAGCCCCACGCCTCGGGCAGCTTTAGTCTGTCAGCCACCCGCAATGCCATCGCAACAATCATCAACGTCGGGTTTGCATGTCCCCCGGTCGGAAACACTGAGCTTCCCGCGATGTATAGGTTCTCCATCCTGTGGACCTTGCTATCCCGATCGACCACGCCTGTATGCTCGTTGTCGGACATCCGCGTCGATCCGATCGGATGTGCCGGATCATAGAACACTGCATCCTCCGTGCGCCGATCCTGTACCCAATCCGCCAAGATCGCCTGCGGCTTGCACGCACGCGCCAGCGCTTCGTTTACTGCGTGTCCCAAGTGGATCGCCGTCAGCCGCTCCAGTTCGCCGATCCTCCAGTCTATCCGGGCAATCGGCATGCCCAGCGCGTCCACGCGATCCGATAACATCACGCGGCTTGACGAGGCTGGCATCTGTTCCACCATCGCGTCCAGATCGAGCCGCCCCATGCGTCGGGGCAGCGATCCGCTTCGAATGAACTTTGTCCACAGCCCTTTTAATATCTGATCCGCATGTTTCACCACCACCCGACTCAGTGCCGCCCGGTCACCGCCGTTGTTGCGTCCGATCGACCGCAGCGCCCGCCACACGTCGTCCGTGTCCACATGCTGCGTCGTCCATGCCGCGCAGTTCAGCAGTCCCCGCTCGCGCTGTATCGTCGGCGACAGCGAAAGCCCCCGCTGCAGTACAGCACCTGAGGAGTGCCGGAAAAGTCCGAACTCCTTCTGAATCTCCCCGTGCGTCTCCCGAGGAAACGTCCCCAGCGTGGCCCGCGGATGGTCCATTAGAAACCGTCCTACCAGATCGTTCCGGTTGCCGACACCGTGCCGTTCCTGTTGGTTCGATGCCAGCAGAATCCGTGCGTTCTCGATCCCGCCTCCACACAGCACCACATACCGGGCTCGCACTCGGTATGCGGTGCGGTCCGGCGTTGCGACCTCGACCTCGTGTATCCGTCCACCGCTCTCGTCCATCAATAACTGCGTGACCGTAGCATGGTAGACAAGGCTTACGGTTTCCGACCGCAGCTTCCGGAACCGCGGTCCAAACCTTACAAAATCATCGTTCAGTGCCGAAATTCGACTGAACTGCCAGAAGATCGACCGGAGCTCTCGCTCGTGTTGTGTATCGAACCGCGCCGGTAGACCCAGCTCTTTCAGCAGACCCTCGTCATACTCGAGCGGAACCAGCCCTAAGTATCCCTCTGCCCGGCGTATGAACGGCTCCATCTCCTCTTCAGAGATTGGCCATCCCGAACATGACACCCACGACCGCGGCTCATAGTCAATCGCGTCCAACGGTGTGCACCGCCCGGACCATGTATGAGATGTGCCACCCAACACGCGGTTCCGCACCTTGCGCGTGTCCATCTCGCGCGGCGCGCCTACGCTCTCGATTTCGTTCAGCCCCGCGGCAAAATCGTTCTCACGCCGCTCGCCGCCACTTTCGAGCACCAGCACACTATGGCGCGTCTGCGCCAGCTCCGTCGCGATTGTCAACCCAGCAGGCCCTGCGCCGATCACACACACATCGGTCTGCAGAGGGCTCTGGGCCGGCATCCTTCGTAGGTCTATGATCCGCATCGTAGAAGCCCCGCCCCCTATCTCTGCGGCGCTGGATCACTCACAACTAAATCCAGCGCCGGCCCTCTGTACAGCTATACCCCTGTCGCCACGTTTCCTTGTGCAAACCCTTGCAACTGCCCCAGGTTCGCTTTCTCCTTAGAATTCTCCTTCTCCTCGTGGTAGTCCTGCTCTGTGTTGATCTCCCACAGCGCGGCCTTGTTCACGTAGCCCTGGCACAACCCATCGACCACTGTCATTGCCGTCAGCATCGAGTGATCCTGATTGTTGTACTTATGCATTCCATTCCGCCCCACCAGGAACAAGTTTTCGAACGAGTCTGTCCACTCTTTTAGCTCGCTGAATCGCTCATAGGTCCCGAAGTATGCGGGGTACGTCTTCGGCACACGCACGACATGAGAGTCCGATACCGCCTCCGCATCCAGCAACCCAATCTTCGCAACTTCCGCAATCGCAAACTGCTTCAGCGCCTCGTCCTCCATCTTCCATAATGCATCCGTCTCATAGCAGAAATACTCCAGTCCAATCCACACCTTCGTCGGATCGCTCACCAGGTATGGGCTCCAGTTGTTGAAGATTTGTAGCCGTCCCAAAAGCACATCCGGCTCCTGCACATAGATCCATGTGTCCTTCAGCAGGCCGCCCTCCGGCTCGGTCACCTTCAGCCGGTCTGCAAGCAGCCCTACCGTGATGAAGTCGCGGTACTGTAGGCCGTCGCTTACCTCGCGCACGTTCGCAGGTACGGGTGCATCCATCGCCTGCACCAGCTCGCGCATTGGCATCGTCGAGAAGAAATAGTCTCCCTTGAGCGTCCGGCGCTCGCCCGCAGCGTTTACAACCTCCACGGCCCGCACTTCTTTGCCCTCGCACTGGATGCCAGTTACCTTCCAGCCCATCTGCACTTCGCCGCCCAGCCGTATGATTTCCTCGGCGACGTGCTCCCACAACTGCCCTGGGCCCAGCTTTGGATACATGAACCGCTCGATCAGGCTCGTGTCCGTGTTTTTCTGCGCCAGATCATCGTTGCTCGCCGCCTTAGGCTTCGATGCCATCGCCTTCTTGACGAAGTGCTTCAGCGCCGTCGTCAGGCTCAGTCCTTTGATACGCTGTGCGCCCCACTCGGCCGAGATTACATCGCACTTCGTACCCCAAACCTTCTCCGTGTAGCTCTTGAAGAACGTTCTATACAACTCGCGTCCAAACCGGTTGATAAGAAAGTCCTCGAGACTCTTCTCCGGTTTGATCTGCGTCACCCGCGACAGTATGTAGCTGATGCCCACCTTGACCGTCCGCACCGCGCCGAGATTTTTAAGCGTTCCGCCCGACAATTTAATCGGGTAATCGAAGAACTTGCGCAGGTAATAGATTCGGCTTTTCCGCGGTCGGATCAGCATCACCTTATCAGGATCTGCCGACGTCGGATTTGGTTCCGCAGATATAACCTCTACCAACAGGTTCCCGTCAGCCTCCGTACCAGGCTCTATCTGTTGCGCCATCGTCGCCATGCTCCGCGACTTGCCCTGATAGTGGATCACCGGTGCTGGCGCCTCATTCGCCGTCGTCTCCAGCGGCATGATTTCCATCCACCATTTCATGACACGGTCCGACTTCGAAAAGAACCTGTGTCCACCAATATCCATGCGATTGCCTTTGTACTTGATCGTCCGCGAGATGCCGCCGATCTCGTCGCTAGCCTCCAAGAGGATCGGCTGGATGTCGGACCGCCGTAGCAGCTCGAGCCCCGCTGTCAATCCTGCCGGGCCTGCACCAATGATGATTGCTGTCTTTGCCATAGAATCGCTCCTTGTCCTCTCTAGGTTGGGCCCGGAGCTGTCGCACGCGTCCTGCCGTGCGCCCTTGCTCAGGGCGAAATGGTCTCGTTCAGCCGGGTCGTAACCCGGCATGCAATTTTGCAAAATCTTTCGAAGGCAATCTCCTGCCTCTACCGCAGCGGGGTCTCTCGCTCGAAGACCAATCGGCAGTCCATAGACTCTGCTGTGTTTCGGTAAAACCGATCGCCGCAGAACCGGTGCGTCTCCCTGTAACCTTGCGACTCCAACATGTTCAGTGTTTTCTGATCTACAAATACAGATCCAGCCGGCACCAGTTTTACCCACTGGTCCATCACAGGAGACACCGGCTTCGCCATCTTCAGCAATACCATCTCCGGCCGCTGCGCCATCGTCTGTTCTATCAAAAGGCTCGGATCCTTCGTCCGACTGAACGGCCAGTAGTCCACCTGTTGGTTGAAGTATGGCCGCGACGGCAGATATGCATTCACCGTCACCGAATCATCATCGAACGCCGCAATCCGGTTTTCTTTCGGCACCGTTGCCAGGAATATTGCGGTCGCCTTACTGCTCGAGTAGGGCAGCCGCAGGTCTCCTGCAAGCGCATGGGCACTCCAACCAATCTGTAGGAGCATTACCACCAACAAGCATCCATACAATGTCCCGCGCAGCCCGACATCCCATCCCGCTCGCGGTGGCCGCAGTGCCAACAACCATATCGCGCCCATCATCGCGATCCACACCAGACCAATGTGGTGTGCCTCCCCCGATACCAGAACGTTGCAGACTTGAACCAGCGCATACGGCAGCAGCGCTAACCACAGTCGCGCTCGCATCAGGTTCACGCACAACAACAATAGAAAAACAGCTGCCAGCAAATTCGACGTTGAAATCGGTGCCGTCACTGCCGTCATTAGCACGAGCAGATGCTTCAGTACCCGCCCGTCTAGCAGGGAGCGATGTCCCAGCTCTGGCTTACGGTTGATCGCCAACCATACCTTCGTGGCCAAAGGCCCTTGTACCGGTGGCTCCGTAAGCATCCCTTCATTTGTCAGCTCGTGTGGACCCGTCTGCACTTCTACTACCTTCTCGACGCTGTGCGACACCTTATTCCGTATCCCCTCCACCAGCGGGTTCGCCGTCGTCGATGATCCATCCGCTGTCGGCATCGCTGTCGCCGCCGACACGACAAACAATGCCGTCAGCAATGCCGCCGGCGCCAGCAGCCTCCACTTACTTTCCTTTGCTCCCTCGCCCCACAACCGATCCATCGCGTACAACACCGCTAGTCCAGCCGCCATCGCCGCCATGTGCAGCGAGCAGTTTGCGAACAGCCCCGCCACTAAGGCAAAGACCATCGGACTGCTCCTCCGGTTTGCATATAGCGCCAGCAGCCCGTACACAAACAGCGGTGCTAACACATAGCTACGCGCCACCACTGCATACTGATAGATCAGGTAAAACGTGAATGGCGCGAACAGAGTGACCACCCGCGGCAGAGGACAGTACCGCAGCCACACATACACTCCGACGGCCGCCAGCGCCCCCGCGATCAGGTGCATCCCAAGGAACGACACACCCAGGCGTACTTCCGTCCACAACAGAAGGTGCCACAACGCCGGAGAACCCTCATAGTGCAAGCGGTGCACCACCATATCCACCAAGGATGAATCCCGCGCAATGAGCCACGCCTGCGCCTCATCGAACCACCCCTCGTGGTGTGGAATGCACCACGCCAGCAGCAGCGTATACACAAGCAGCGACAACGACTCCAACTTGCCGAACCCTGGCACCGCGCGCGGACGCAGCAGCTCGCGCCAATCTGATCTCGCTGCGCCGCCTATCAACCATCCTCTTCGGCTCACTCGCGGTGAATCGATCGTCTGCGTACTTGCAGCGAACAGCATCATTCTGTGCGCGGATCTCAAAGTCGCCATCTCTCCTCGTCCCTCAGGCTGCGCGATCTGCGGTGGTCGCCGATAAGCGCCACAGACCATTCCACAGTCCCACTTTCATCTCTATGAACGTCACGAGTTCCTATTCAAACGCCCGCAACCTGCCCCACAACCCAACTTGCGGCCCCATAACAACGCGCTTTGTCCCCATTGTGCGCAGCATGGCTAGCGGTTGTCCGCCCGCTACAATCGCTGTGCCGAACAAGAACCACAGGGTCGGTACGATTGGTTCCGATCCCGCGATCACCATCCCACACAGCAGCAGTGATACTCCAAACAAACAGCGCTCCAACAGGTCTTCTCGCCCTTCCGGCGTATTGCCTCGGTCACCGCGCAGCAACGGCAGAAAAAGCGCCGCGCATCCGGCCCCGAATAGCAACAACCCTGGAATGCCCACACTTGCCAACAGCGTGTATCCCAGACCTGACGCCCGCATGCTGCCCCATCCGGAGCCAACGTAGTATGTATCCTTTAACGTTTGCAGCGCATCCTCGTGGCTTTCTGTCCGAGCCCTATACGACTCCGTCTGCTGCTTATCCAGCACTACCGACGATGCGACCTTCACTACTGTCTCGCGTGCGGGACCGCTCACCGTGAACAGCACCGCCGCAGCCAGTCCCATCGCCAACGCGATCACCACCTTCACTGCGCCCACCTTTGCCCTCCGCAACAGGTGTCCCACATATAACACTCCGCCCGCGACTACCAGGAGAACCAAACACAGGTACCCGGTCGTCGACAGCGACATCAACAACACCACCAGCAACAACACTGCGTACCCCAGCCGCGCCGCTCGTAGCGGCCGCGTCATCAGCTCCCAGCTCAATATTCCCAGCCCCCCAATCAAGGACCCTGCCATATCCGACGCCTCTGTGAACGTCGAGTTCAGTCGCCACATCCCGTTAATCTTGTATGCCGAAAAGATCACGTGCCCTGGGTTCGAATACAAAATCGCTGTGGGATAGGGCACATGCACCACAGCATTTGTCAGTTGGTAGATCGCAATCCATGCGGCCACAATGCATCCACGTACATACCATCGCAGCGCCTCCTCCAACTCCCCTCGCGTGCTCGTGATTGTCAGCAGGAACACGACCGCCGCCGCTCCCAGATAGCACAGCTGCGACACGTTCGCCATCCCCCACGCCAGCGGTACCGGATCTAAAACCCGCACCACCGGTACACCTGCGAAGACCACCGGCAGCACCATTCCCGAGAATGCCGCATACGTCAGAAACAGTAGCAGCAGGTTCAGCGCGACTCGATTGATCCCCGGAGCTGCGCCCATCCGCAGTCCGCCGCGCAGCATCTTCACTGGCAGACACACCGCGAGTGCCACCAACCACGGCGCTACTCCAAGACTTCCGAAGTTCAGAGCCGAAGCGGCGTCGAAGATCGCCGTGAAAGCTACAATTGCCAACACATTGCCCTTTGTCCAACGCCACAGAAGCGCCAGCAGAATCAGCAATGGAAGCGTCGTATATGTAGGCATTCGTCAGCTCGTCCGTTTACATCGGTTTAGTGAAAAGACCCCATCGCAACGCCCGTTGGCAAGCGACACTCGTCCGTCCAAGCGCTTTACGACACCAGCGGCGCCTGTAGAATTTGCGGCTGTTGCTGCTGTGACATGGTTTCTGCCTTATGCCGCACAGCCTTCTTCAGGAACGGATGCTCCAGGAATTGGTACGAGGCATACGAAGCAAGCACTCCGACCATCCCGCACACCGTCATAAATACCCAGTACTGCATCGGCGTCAGCGATCCCACCGCAACAAAACGCTGTAGCACCTCCAGTCCAGCCTGTAGCGCGAAGATATGCAGCAGGTAGAAGCTGTAGCTCACTCTCCCAAGCGACCTTACCGGCGCTGAGGCCAGCAGCCCCCACCACGTATTCCCAAAGCACACGCAAGCAAACGGAACCGCGAGCATCGAGCTTTCGAGCCACCCATACTCCGGTGGCACCACCGCTACCGTGATCGCCAAGAGAACGACCGATATCAGGGTCGCTGTGCTGCCCCGCGCCCACGCCTTCATCTGCTCCGTCACCGGCGTCGCGGCGACAATCATCCCTACGCTAAACGTCACGAAGAGAAAATGTGCATAGTCACCCAGCATCTTCCATACATAGTCAGTCGGCGCGCTGAACCGAAGCGTCACATGCGCCACCAGCACACTGAACACCGCAGCACCCACCAGCAGTACCGGCAACCGTACCCGTCTTCGCGCAAACCAACCGAGGAATGGCAGGCTCAGGTAGAACATCCACTCTTCCCGGAGAGTCCACACCTGCCCGAGCAAACGTTTCGAATCAAAAACCCCATTCATGTCGTGCCCCGCTCCCAAGAACGAGAACCACGCCGCCGCCTCAAACACCAGTCTGCCCCACGATACCTGCCGGTGGAACCCGCTCGCCACCGCCACAAGCCCGAAGAACAAGAGGCACGACACAAAGTACACGCCGCCAAGCCGCCCCAACCTATCCTTTAGAAACGCTCCGAACCCGAGCATGGGCCGTTTCATCAGCTTTGACCAAAATAGATACCCCGTCACAAAAAAGAAGAGTGTCACCGGCAGTACGCCCATTTGCGCATAGAAATTCGATGGCATCTCCGACCACCCTCGCGTCTGCGTGAAGTAGAAGTACAACACTGCGTGATGCAGAAATACACTTGGCGCCAACACTCCTCGCAACCCGTCTACTGTCAGCAGTCGCCCCCCGGCGCGGTCCTCCGCTGCAAGCAACCGTTGCAGCGGTAACACCCTGCAAAGCACCGCCGCCTCAGCGATAAACACAGCCATCAGCGCAAAGTAGAAAACGATGTTCGTCACGCCCATCTGCGAATCTCCCTCTACCCGTCGCTCAACTCTCCCACTGAAGCAAAGCTTCGCCATTTCCGTCACACTAAGATGAGGGAGCAGATCAGTTCATTCTGAGATAACTCAGGAAGTGCAAGTCAGTGACCAAACCCTCACCCAATGATTCCTCTAGGTTTAGCGACCGTCACATTTTTCACATACGCAAACTTTTGCACACTTTGCACGTTCCCAACGCCGAGCGGGCTGATATTCCAACGTTCAACGTTGGAAGGATTGGGGGCAAGGGGAACAGGCCAACGTGGCCTACTCTGCACCAGGCGATCTAATAGCATCGAGCGCTATATTCTGCACGCAGCGCTTTGATACCTGCGTCTTGCGCTTGAGGGAGCCTACAGAAGTGAATGGATGACCTTGGCTGTCACCGAAGTGATGGTCAAGGTCATCCATTATCGATCATGCAATTGGGGAGGCTACTAAAACTTGCTCTGCGTATTGTTACTTTTTAAGCGGCGCAATGCTGCAATTAAAGCATCCACATCGTCGTAGTTGTTATAGAGTGCAAGCGATGGACGTACTGTAGTTTCCACGCCGAACCTCCTCAACGTTGGCTGTGCGCAATGGTGGCCAGAACGGACGGCAATTCCTTCGCGGTTGAGAGCCGCTCCCACCTCTTCGGTGCGAAAACCTTCCAGCACAAACGAGAGGACACTGGCCTTCTCCTTGGCCGTTCCAATCAAACGCAAGCCGGGGATCGTCAGCAATTCCTTCGTTGCATAGATCAGAAGATCGTGCTCATGGCGAGCAATGTTCTCCATGCCGAGTTGTTCGACGTAATCAATAGCCGCGCCAAGTCCAACAGCATCGGCGATGTTGCCGGTTCCTGCTTCAAAGCGTGCGGGTGGCGGCTGATAGATCGTCTTCTCGAAGGTGACATCGACGATCATATTTCCTCCGCCTTGCCATGGAGGCGAATCCGCCAGTGCATCCGGTTTGCCATACAGGACGCCGATGCCCGTCGGACCGAAGACCTTGTGGCCAGAGAAGACATAGAAGTCGCAGTCGAGCGCTTGGACGTCTGTACGCAAGTGCGACACGGCCTGCGCTCCGTCCACCAGGACGCGTGCACCATATCGATGTGCCATCTGGATCATCTGGCGCACTGGGGTAATCGTTCCCAGAGCATTTGACACTTGTGTTATCGAAACAAGTCGTGTCTTAGGGCCGAGAAGCTTCTCAAACTCATCCAGCAAGATTTGGCCATCGTCATCGACTGGAGCCACACGCAGACGCGCCCCCGTTTCCGCGGCCAACATCTGCCAAGGAACAATGTTCGCGTGATGCTCGATCCAGCTAATCACGATCTCATCGTCTTTGCCGATGTGGCGTCGCCCCCAACTTTTCGCCACTAGATTGATGGCTTCGGTCGCGCCTCGTACAAAGACAATCTCCTTCACTGAAGAGGCATTGAGGAAGCGGGCCACTTTTTCGCGAGCATCCTCGTATGCATCTGTCGCACGCGCTGCGAGCTCGTGTGCCGCGCGATGAATATTCGAGTTCTCATGCTCATAAAAATAGGAGATGCGATCGATTACGCTCTGCGGCTTCTGAGTTGTGGCTGCATTATCCAGCCAGATGAGCGGTTTGCCATGCACTCGCTCCTGCAAGATGGGAAAATCGCGCCGAATAGCATTCACATCGAACTGCTTGCGGGGTAGTTGTAGATCCGGCAGCAGGGAGGGAGATACATTCGCAGCGTTGACTGGAGCAGCGGTGGCTGTTGTCGGCTTTGAAAGAGCGCCTGCATTCTCCAGGAAGTAGTAGGAGGAGGACGAAGTCAACGCAGCCTTCGCATCATCCTCAGTGGGCAATGCAGCCAACGGCGGAATGGTGGGCAGTGCAGCTTCAAACGTTGGAAACAGTGCTTCGAACAAAGGCAATGGCTGCGCAAACGGAGACAGCGAACTTTCAACCACAGGGCTTTGTGCACCATACTGCGGAGTTCCCGTGCTGGAGACAGGCACGGTAGCAGATATAACTTCCGGCTGGTACGAATGAGCACCAGCCCCCGAGAACCGCTGTAGGCCTGCTTCGCTTGGGAGCTTGTCCATCGACGGAAAAGTTGATAACGATGAAGCCGTAGCACCGAACTGTGGCGCGAGACTCGGCATCGTCACCGCAGACTGCGCACCACCAAACTGCCCGACCTGCCCTGGAAGTGCACGAAAGAACTCGTTTGCCATCTGAGCTAAAGCCGTAACGTCCGGCAGTCCCGCTGCCGAGGAAGTCGCGGCTCCGCGCGCATCCTCGACCACGTTTTCAGTCAGTCTCGGTGAAAAGCTGCTGGCGTTGCCCAGATTACTTGTACTCATGGTAGTGGCCGACCTCAACGTTCTCGAGCACACCCAATGCGTCCTCAGTAAGCACCGCCGCTGAGCAATATAGCGAGACCAGATACGAGGCGATAGAGTTGCGGTCGATTCCCATGAAACGTACTGAAAGGCCCGGCGTCTGCTCGCCTGGTAATCCAGGCTGGAATAAGCCAATGACACCCTGCTTTTTCTCGCCTGTACGGAGCAGAAGGATATTGGTCTTGCCTGTAGCGTCCACGGCCAACTTGTCCGAAGGAACCAACGGCACCCCACGCCACGTCAGGAAGGGAGAGCCGAAGATCGTTGTCGTTGGCGGAGGAACACCGCGACGGGTGCACTCACGGCCGAAGGCCGCAATAGCGTTTGGATGTGCCAGGAAGAATGCCGGCTCTTTCCATACCCTCGAAAGCAGTTCGTCCATGTCATCAGGTGTTGGCGCACCTTTGCGCGTCTTCACTTTAAAAGCCGGGTCTGCATTGGTCAGCAGGCCGTAGTCCGCGTTGTTGATGAGCTCGCTCTCCTGCCGCTCCTTCACCTTCTCCACTGTCAACCGTAGCTGCTCGCGGATCTGGTCATACGGATGGCTATAGAGGTCGGAGACGCGTGTATGCACATCCACCACCGTCGAGATGGCGCTCAGGGTGTACTCACGGGGCTTTTCAATGTAGTCCACAAAGGTCTCAGGGAGCTTACGCTCATCGCGAGCTCCGCAAGCTACCTCGATCTCGGTGTCGTTCTTGACTTTATTGACACGGAAGGTTCCCGACTCTACCGGTACCCATGAGAGCAACTGCACGAGCCAACGCGGCGTGATCGCACTGAGCTGGGGAGCTGTTTTTGTAGTATTTGCTAGCTGACGTGCTGCTGCATCACCAACTGCACGACGATTTTCGGTTGTAGCCACGGGAGTTGCTCCTTATTGGTACTTCGTGAAGTTCATTGACTCTATCGCCTATCGACCCGATCAGGATCAATTATGGTAACTCTGCTCGTTTCTGATAATAGTCGGGGCTTTGCATTTGGGGAATGGGAAATGTTCTGTATTTTCAAGATCTAGAATACAAAGAACTGCGATACAGTGGTTCTTCCTCATATTATGATGACTGGCAGATTCGGCTCTATTGCATGTATGGAGGCTCATGAACATTCCATCAGGATCACCCATCGACGACATTGATTGCGAGATTCTGGCAGAGCTACAAGCGAATGCTCGTATTGCCTTTGCGGAATTGGGCCGCCGGGTGGGGTTGTCAACACCGGCCGTCATTGAACGTGTCAAGCGATTGGAAGAGAATCACATCATTCTTGGCTATCGCGCCATGGTTGACCCAGCAAAAGTCGGTCTTCCGGTCCGCGCTTTCGTCAAAGTCACCATCGCCGGGGACAAACTAGCAAAATTCGCGGCGCTAATAAAGACGCTGCCCGAAGTTTTGGAATGCCACCGTGTCACCGGGGCAGAGTCTTTTATGGTTCAGGTCGCCGTCCGCGACGTCGGACACATGGAAACGGTTATCGATGCGATGATGCCTTACGTTGCGACCAACACCTCGATGATTCTCGCCTCTCCCGTGCCCTGGAACAGCATTCTGCCAGTACCTCGCCACGACAAGCAGACGCGGAAACCGAGACCAGCGTAGCGTTCAATTCTACGGAGCAGTGGCCATCAGGTCGCTAGGCAGACCTTCACCGTGAGTAGTGCCGGAAGCGCCTTCATCATTCAGCCCATCTTGAAGGGCACTCCGGCAACCGGATTGAGTTTGTTCTCCAAGCTTGGGGCTTGACCGATCGGCTACCCGTAGGTAGTGAAGTCGTTGGTACGAAGTTGGAAATTGACTTGCTCAAAGATTGCGAAATCGCGGAGGGGTGACATGCCCACACGATCAAAACCGAGACAAAGTATGTGAACTATCGTTATCTTGGATGATCGAAGCTTGGAAGATACCTGAGCGGGTGGTTTTCTCCTTGGATGCACGCCTTCGACAGCCAGACCGGCAAGCTACTTTGGGAGTATGAACTGTCTTTGGCGGGCGTCGCTATACACACAACTTACATGGTTGACGGAAAACAGTATATTGTCATCGCTGCTGGTAGAGGCCGTGATTTGAAGTATCCATCTGGCGGTATTTACGTCGCTTTTGCGTTGCCCTAATCGATCTTTTCATGTTGCATGAAAAGACCTCAAAGAAGAGAAGGAGCTATATGAACGCCTGGGTCAAGCCCAAACTCGCCGCAATGATGTTCCTGGAATACTTCATCTGGGGGGTGTGGTATGTGACCGTCGGCACATGGCTTGGGCAACATCTACACTTCACGGGAGCTGAGATTGGCCTGGTCGCCGGAACGACTGCCATTGGCGCTATATTCTCGCCATTTCTTGCTGGATGGATCGCGGACAACCTGCTTCCAACCCAGTATGTGCTTGCCATTCTTCATTCGCTCGGCGGCATCCTTTTACTACTCGCCGCCTCTCGTACCAGCTTCGCTCCACTTTATGTTCTTGTGTTGCTTTACGCGGTCTGTTACATGCCGACACTGTCACTTACCACTGCTCTCGCATTCCGCCACATACGCGATCCCAAGATGGAGTTTGGCCCTATCCGCGTTCTTGGCAGCGCAGGCTGGATTGTCGCAGGATTGCTCGTGGGAGGGTTGAAGATCGAGGCTACCGCACTTCCCATGCAGCTGGCTGCGGGCGCGTCTTTTCTGATGGCGATTTATTGTTTTGTGCTGCCACATACACCACCACTTGCCACGCCACAGCGGTTTGCAGTTTCTACCTTGTTTCCTAAGGATGTACTTGGTCTCTTCCGCCAGCGATCATTCGCAATCTTTGTGGCTGCATCGTTTCTCATCTGTATTCCACTACAGTTCTACTATGCGTTTACCAACCTTTTTCTGAATCAGATTGGTATTCACAATGCCGCCGGCAAGATGACCGGAGGGCAAATGTCTGAGCTCGCATGCATGCTCTTGATCCCGTGGTTCTTCCAGCGGCTTGGGGTCAAGTATATGCTCGTTGCTGGAATGAGCGCGTGGGTTCTACGCTATGCTCTCTTCGCATACGGGAATGGCGAAGAGGGCATGTGGATGCTCTGGGGCGGCATCATCCTTCATGGCATTTGCTACGACTTCTTCTTCGTCACGGGGCAGATTTATGTCGATCGTAAAGCGCCTGTCGCACTGCGCGCTGCGGCTCAGGGGATGATTACACTTATCACCTACGGTGCCGGGATGTTGGTTGGCTCATGGCTTTCCGGCATAATCGTTGATCACTACGCCACCACTTTTGCGGATGGGTCTACCATGCATCAGTGGCGCTCCATCTGGCTTGTTGCTTCGGCGTGCTCAGCCGCAGTACTTATTGTCTTTCTCTTTACCTTCTCTGATCGCAGTTCTGAATCGGACCTATCGCATACGCTTCCCGATGTCACTCTCTGATCCATCGCCTGCACACTACACTAAACGCGACAGGATTTTCGCAACTGAGGCGTGATAGCCTTGTTGCGTTTGCAGAACAGGCTTGGGATGGTGAAATCCGACCAACTCGCACATGACGATCACACAAAACTTGAGGCACCGGCCGTCCACGATGATGAAGCTACTTCCCAGTATATTCAGCTTTCTCGCGCTGCTCCTTGCTCCCGCGATGGCACAACAATCTTCTCAGCCATTCAGAGATCCCGCTCTGCCGATGGAGAAGAGGATTGACAATCTCCTTTCGCTCATGACGCTCGATGAAAAGATTGATTGTCTTGGCACGAAGACCGGGGTACCGCGCCTTGGCGTGCCAAATTTCGGCAGCTCTGAAGGTATCCACGGGGTCGTTCAGCGAGGCGGCGGTAAGGCCGAACGCGCCGTGATCACTACAACGCAGTTCCCTCAACCTCCCGGCATGGGAGAGTCCTGGGATCCTGACCTGGTACGCCAAGCTGGCGGCGTCGAAGGGTATGAGGCGCGGTTCATCACGCAGACAGAGAAGTACAACCGTCAGATTTTGATGCTGTGGGGACCACAGGCAGATCTTGCACGGGACCCGCGTTGGGGCCGGAGCGAAGAGGTCTATGGCGAAGATCCGTTTTTCAACGGAACCATGGTTGTGGCCTTTACAAAAGGACTACAGGGAGACGATCCCAAGTATTGGCAGTCGGCTGCACTGTTGAAACATTTTCTTGCGAACAGCAATGAGAACTTCCGCACGAGTTCTTCTTCGAACTTCGATCAGCGCTTGTTCTGGGAGTACTACTCGGTCCCGTTTCGCATGGGCTTTCTGGAGGGTGGTGCCAAGGGAGTGATGGCCTCGTACAACGCTTGGAATGGCACACCGATGGCTATCAATCCGATTTTGAAGAGCATTGTTCAGAAGCAGTGGGGTGTAGATGTGCTCTCGAGCGATGGTGGAGCGGTGAAGTTGCTCGTTGATTCACACAAGCGCTTTGCGAATCAGCAACAGGCTGTAGTGGCCTGTCTCAAAGCTGGCATCAATCAATTTCTTGACACGTATGTCGATGAAACCAAGGCAGCCGTCAAAGATGGATCGGTGACCGAGACGGAGATCGACGATCTGTTACGTCCGAAGTTCCGCGTCACGATGCGGTTGGGGCTGATCGATCCGCCGGAGATGGTGCCTTATTCGCAGATCAAAGACTCACCAGAACCTTGGAACACAGACAAAGATAAGGCTATTTCGGAGAAGATGGCGCTGGAATCGGTGGTGCTGCTGAAGAACGCAGATGCGTTTCTGCCGTTGAAGAAAGGCTCGATCAAGTCGATCGCCGTTATTGGACCGCTTGCCGACTCAGTGCACTGGGACTGGTATGGCGGTACACCTCCGCATGCGATCACGCCTCTCGATGGAATCAGGAATGAAGTTGGATCTAATGTCAAGGTCAACTATGCTGCGGATGAAAGCGACAATGCCGCAGTGAAAGCGGCTCAGTCTTCAGATGTAGCGGTTGTTGTGGTTGGCAATGACCCCACATGTGGTCCCAACATGGGGCACGAGTGGCATAACACTCCTGATGGTGGAGGAACTTTGCCGTGCAGCGTGCCGAGCGATGGACGAGAAGGACGTGATCGCAAGAGCATCACGTTGGCACAGGAACAGTTGATCAAACAGGTCTATGCGGCGAACCCAAAGACCGTCGTGATCCTGGTCTCCAGCTTCCCGTTTGCGATCAACTGGACGCAAGCGAATATTCCGGCAATCCTGCACATGGCCCACTCGTCGCAGGATGAGGGCACCGCGCTTGCCAAGGTGCTCTTTGGGGATTACAACCCAGGTGGTCACCTGGTGACGACTTGGCCTCAGTCGATCGAGCAGTTGCCTGCCATGATGGACTACGATATTCGCCATGGTCGCACGTACATGTACTTCAAGGGAGACTCGCTTTACCCGTTTGGTTATGGCTTGAGCTTTACCACCTTCAGCTACTCCAACCTGAAAGCAAGTTCGGCGAGATTAGCTGGCGATGGAAGCATTACGGTTAGCGTGGATGTGACAAACACAGGAAACAGGACCGGAGCTGATGTCGTCCAGCTCTATGTAAAGCATCTGGAGTCCAAGGTGGAGCGGCCACGCGAGGAGCTCAAAGGATTTCAACGAGTGACCTTGAAGCCTCATGAGACAAAGACTGTGCAAATTACACTGGAGGCTTCAACGCTTGCTTTCTGGAACGAGAAGCAGGCGAAGTTTGAAGTTGAAACAGAACCGGTAAAGCTGATGATTGGAAGCTCTTCGGCGGACATTAAACTGGCCACTACTGTGAGCGTGCAGTAGCAGTGCAATTGTTCTTGCACTGCTACTGCTTTTATTGTGTCAACTCAGCATCGACCGATAGGACCGAGATTACTCGTGTCGTAGAGCCTCCATCAGATCGCCCCGTGATGCTCGCATTGCTGCCCAGACTGGAGCAATCGCGAATAACACTCCAGTGGCGAGGGCTACACTATTCGACAAAGCGGCCGGGCCGAGTGGAGACATGACGGTGGAATATCGCGGTTTAGAAATGACAGTCAAGGCTGGTTGAGATTCTTGGAGCTAGTGACCCTGAATCCTGATAGGCCACAAGGTAGACTTTATATACAGCGTGCCACTATGGACGACACGACACCGCGACTGGCCAGGAGTTCATTCGTTGACAAGAGTATTGACGGAGTTCAGCAAATTGCGCCAACTATCTCGTTTTATCCGAAGTGCATTTTTCTTTGCTTCCCTTCTGCTGTCGTTTGCTGCCTCTGCCCAGGTGGATGTGCTGACACAACACAATGACAATGCACGCACGGGAGCGAACCTTAACGAGACCGTTCTTACGCCGGGCAGCGTGAACCCGCAGCATTTTGGCATGCTTTTCAAACGTGTGGTTGACGATCAACTGTACACACAACCGCTGGTCGCGACCAACGTCAAGATTGGCGGAGGCTGGCACGATGTGGTTTTCGTGACGACAGTAAACAACAGCGTATATGCATTCGACGCAAATGACGCGACGGCTACTGCGCCGTTCTGGCATGTCAATTTCGGCACTCCTGCCAGCCTGCACGATGCGGACTTCGGCTGCCTCGACATCAACGGCAACATGGGCATCATTGGCACACCTGTCATCAATGCCGAGAAGAATACGCTCTACGTCGTGGCATTGACGAAAGCTGGGGGCAGTTTTGTGCAACGTCTCCATGCTCTCGATCTAACGACCGGTGCGGACTTGCCGCACAGTCCAACGATCATAGAGGCACCCGACTTTGATCCTCTCATGCAAAACCAACGCCCGGCTCTTTTTCTTGCTGGCGGCAATGTATATGCGAGCTACTCCTCTCACTGCGACAAGGAGCCATATCACGGATACCTACTGGGCTACGACACAACCTCTCTCCATCAGGTTGGGGTCTTCAACACCTCACCGAGCGGTGAGGGTGCGAGCATCTGGCAGTCGGGTCAGGCCCCAGCCGTCGATGAGAAGGGCAATATCTACTTTGTGACTGGCAATGGAAGTTGGAATGGTACGACACAGTTCAGTGAAAGCTTCATTAAGCTAGACCCGCACATGCATCTAGTGGACTGGTTTACGCCAACCAATCATTTTCAGCTTGATAAAGAGGACAACGACCTGGACTCCTCAGGTGCAACGCTGATTCCAGGCACTCACCTTGTGCTTGGCGGAGGAAAGCAAGGCGTCCTCTACCTTGTGGATACGGAGCATTTCGGCCACCTGGGCGATGAACATGCCGTGCAGCACTTCCCGGTAACGAGTTCGCACCTACACAATCTTGTGTACTGGAAGAGCGCAAAGAACGGCGAACTGCTGTATCTATGGGGCCAGACGGACAAGGCGCGGGTGTATAAGTTCGACGGAGGAAAGCTGAACGAGACCCCTGTGATGACTCGGCCTGAAATGAACCATGGGCATCCCGGTGCGATGCTTTCGCTCTCTGCTCATGGGGATAAGGATGGAATTCTGTGGGCTGCGATCCATGCGTCGGGTGACTCATGGCATGAGTCAAGGCCCGGGATTCTTCATGCGTATGACGCCGACGATATCAACCATGAACTATGGAATTCTCTCCAGAACCCGGGGAGAGACGACTGTAACAACTACTCGAAGATGGCGCCTCCGACGGTAACCAATGGGAAGGTGTATCTTGCCAGCTTCGGCACGGAAAACACAGGCACGGGGCAGATGTGCGTCTATGGACTACTGCCAAACGGACCGCCTCCCGTAACGCCCACACATGTGCACGCATCAATCGCAGGCAGGTTCGTTTCAGTCGCGTGGGATGCAGTGCCCGATGCCCAGACATATACAGTCGAAAGCACACAGGGCGGCTCCTCGCACATTGTTGCGTCTGGGCTGACGCTGCCGAACTTTACCGAACCAGCAGCAGACAAAGGCACAACGGAGTACACGGTGATGGCCGTGAGCATAAATGGCCAAAGTATTCGCTCATCGCCTGCCACTGTGACGATCAAGCAGGTTCCTGTGCCTCGCATGGCTCATTAACCACGCGAGGCACTTCTGCTGGATCTTGCGTCAGCACACTATGAACTGCCCCAAACTGTATCGTTTCTTCTTCATCCAAAGCCTCCATTTCTTCTCAGGTCTGGTTTCGTCGAAGACTAACATCTGGATTGGTTCAGTTTTACCTGACACCTCAGAGAGCTTTGGCGGTTTTGGCTGGAGTTGAGGCTGACGGCATGTTGGTGGAGGCAATAGCGGCGAAGATGTCGATGATGCCGTAGGCGTTAGCCCGCATATCGTAGCGCTTAAGGAAGCAGGCGAGGGCGCGCTTTCCCATGGCTGTGCGCTGGTCCTGGTTCAGGCCAATCCACTGGGTGAGGGTCTGGTAGGTGCCTTGGACGGTGTCGGGACCGACGAAGGCGGCTCCGTCGGCGACTATGTCTTCCCAGATATTGACTTTGTCGGAGATGAGAACGGGCTTGGAACAGGCAAGGGCTTCGGCGACGGCGATGCCGAAGTTCTCCTGATGGGAGGGCAAGGAGAAGACCTGGGAGGCGTAGAAAGCTCCCCACTTTAGGTCTCCGTCAATCATCCCGATGAAGTGAACGCGGTCGGCGACGCCAGCCACGTTTGCCAGATGCATGAGCTTCGGCTGGAGGTTGTCCTTATCGGGGCCGGCAAAAACGAGATGGAGATCGGAAGCATCTCTGACAATTTTGGTGAAAGCCTCGACGAGGAGATCACAGCCCTTTTTATGGTGGATGCGACTGAGAAAGAGGATAAAAGGTCTGGCGGTGCCATCGGGGTTACGGAGGGGTGGATGCTCTTCAAGGAATGCTTGGCGAAGTTGCTGTGGATCTCCCTCGCAAGCGCTGGCTCCATAGGGAACGACGAGCGGGTTCCAGCGCCAAGGCCAAAAGCTCTGGGTGGCGAGGCGGGCCTCAGCGTCCGAGGTAAAGAGAACGTGGTGTGCCCCACGGAGGACCCAGTACTCGCTTAGGAGCCAGTAGGGAATTTTCTTGAGTTGCTTGAGACGGTTGGTTCGGTTGAACCAAGGATCGAGCATACCGTGGGTGAAGACCATGTAGGGTTTGTGACCGCCGATGGCGCGGCGGACAGCGTATCCAAGATATTGCCAGAGGCCGTGTACTACAACGCCGTCGAAGCGATGGCGGTTTTGTCTGAGCCAAGGGATGAGCCGGGCACTATAGCCGAACTTGCTGGCGACGGGCCCGATGGCATGAACTTTGCAGGAGATCTCCTGAAGAAAAGGTGCGCCGGGAGCGTCGAGGGTAAGGACCTCCCCTTCGCTGCCGATCTCAGGATAGGTGCTGACAATACGGCGAAGGCTGTTGGCTGGGCCTCCGGCACGGCGATCCAGAGTGGCGATGATGTGGAGTATACGCAATGCTCACCTAACTTAACGAGGTTTATCGAGGAGATGGACTATACGAATCGTTTGCAGCCTATATCTAATAATGAATGAACCGCAGCATAGTGGCAATTGATTGCAGATTACCCACTTTCCGACATATGCAAATCGATTGTTCTGTTCGTAACGACAGGAGAGAATGCTGCCCTACCTCAAAACGTTCCAGTGCAATAATTTCAGCACAGTCGCTGGTCCGTCCTGCGGTCGCAGTACAGTATACCGACACCCCATGCTCATTAGCCCGCAAAACGATCTGGCACTAGCCGGCTTGCGCTGAAACTTTTTGTGAATGACCAAACGCTGTCCTGAGCCGTTGCGTCTCGTCTGTAGGCGAAACGCCGAAGAGCCGTTTGAATTCGCGGCTGAATTGAGAGGGGCTTTCGTACCCGACCCGCTCCGCTGCAATGGAGGCTCCGAGAGAGTCCTGCACCATGAGCATTCTTACCTTGTGAAGACGAATAGTCTTGAGATATTGCAGGGGCGAGGTGTCGGTGAGGGTTTTGAAGTGGTGATGCAGCGCGGAAAGGTTGAACTGTCGATTGCTGTGACCGGAGGCGCAAAGCTCGTGTGGTTCAGGACATTCGTGAAGGTGGTCTCGAACCGTGCATGCAGCTTCTCAGTAATGAGGAATTGTTTTGCCACTCAGAGACTTACCCTAGCCGTTCCAGGACCCTGGAGGATTCCGACTCAGCGACCAGCGCCTGCGGGGGGGTGCGAACGACGCAAGGTCGAAATACTGAGCTCTCGACTGAGCCGCGTAAAAGTTTTTGGACACGACATCCGGACGAAGCACGGCTCCACGATTGACAACATTGATATTCGACTGATCGCTTGACGCACTGCTGCTGTCGTTCGGGCGCTCCCGTGCAGTACTTGTCCCATAATGCCTCCCAGGATGGCAACTGGTCATAGCGTACTCCACCACTCTGTGGGACTAAACAACTAGAAGAGTTTTGAGCCTCATTCCGCACAATGGTAATTGTTGTCACATGTACAGAGCTTGGATCTCCGATGTTTTTGCACACTACTCAAACAATTCAGTTCGTCCTCAATCAGCGTTCTGCATCGAGCAACCCGGTGTGCGGAAGCTCTGCAACGCGCTTTGTATAGCTTGCTCATCTATCTGGTTGCGAGTCACAACCGAGGGTCGAAATCGTGGCGAACACGCTCCCAGTCATAATGGAACAACGCTGCAAGCGATTAAGCTTATTGACTCTATGGGCTAAGGCCACAAAGCAAATAATTCAATTGGTCCCAATCGCTGCTATGCCCTAAAAAACCCTGACAATAGTCAGGGTTTTTAGAGAGTGAGATGTTATCAAGTTAGAAGACAAACTTCGCCGAAAGCTCCATAATACGACGGCCACTGGTGAGGCTGGCGTAGCCGAAGGTCTGGCCAGAGGTTGCGTTCGGGTCGACGACAGCGGTGCTGGGGGTTGTTCCCGTGAAGGAGAGGTTGTTGTACTCCGCGGAGCGGATGGAGTTGAAGGTGACCAGCGGATGGTTGATGAAATTGAAAGCAGCCGCACGGAACTGGAGTTCCCGAGTCGAACCAAGGTGGAAGCCCTTCTGCGCGGAGAGGTCGGAGTTGAAGTAGGCCGGACCATGCATGTAAGGGTAGAAGTTTGGACCGTTGGTGCCCTGAGCGGGGAGCGCGAAGCAGGAGCCGTTGATAAACTGACGGCCACCGGTCTTACTCCTCGGGTTGCAAGTAAGAGTAGGCATCAGAGTAACGTCCGGAGTACCGAGCAGGCCAATGCTGCCGACACTGGCGAAAGTGCTTTTGCCATCAGTGTAAGCCGCTCCCGTGAGTTGAATGGATGGATTGAAGTTAGGCTGCCCATTCGCAATCTGTAGGTTGACACCGCTCTGAAGCTGGGTGATGCCAGATACTTCCCAACCATTCGTTAGAGCTCCTAAAAAGCGGCTCTTGATTGGATTGCCAATCATATAGCTGTAGTTGACGTTGAAGATTTGAGAGCGGTCGAAGGTTGCGACACCGTAGTTTGACTGAAGGTTGGTGGGATCAATCGCATTGCCATTGCCTACTGAGCCGAGAATGCCGAGAGCCTTGCCGAAGGTGTAGTTAGCGCCATAACGAAGGTTGCCGGATTGACGGGCGATAGCCACCTGGATGCTATTGTAGTTGGCGGTTGTATTGTGTTTGGTGATGTCGATGGCACCATAGTTGGTGATGCTGCCGTATGGGCTAGTACCAAGCGTGCCTGTAGAAGCATTGTAGGGCGTGCTGCCATAGGGGCGCCTCGCATTGATCAGTGCGGTGGCAAGGTTGGCGGCGTTATACGGGGTTTCTTTGACGGATGTACCGGCAGCAGGAGCGAAGAGTGCCCCAATGGGTAGCGCATTAACATTGTCGAGGTTGACCGTATTACTGCTGCCGTCGTTGAGCAAATAGTTGCTGTTGTTACCAATGTAGATAATTTCCAACTGCGTCTTATAAGGCAATATCTGATCGACAGCCAAACTGTAGGTGGTGGTAAGTGCAGCCTCGTCATCACCAGGGGTGAGGCCATAGGTTGTAGCGGTGTTGAGAGCACCTGTAGAGAGCGACAGATTCTGCTTCGAGATACCGAGTAGAGTGACGCCACCGGATCCAGAGATAGAAGAGGAGCGCAGGCCGGCAGCTGAAGAGGCTGCGTTGGTCACATCGTTGTAGGAGTCATGGTAACGATATTGGCCGTAACCACCGCGAACAACGGTTTGTCCCTTGCTGGTAACATCCCACGAGAATCCAATGCGTGGCTCAAAGAACGCTGGACGCGAAGCGACACCGGAGACTGGAACGCTAGGGTCGGTTGCATGCCAACGGAAGCCAGGCAGAGGCCGAGTCGTATCGTTCTCTGCCAAATTGAGTGTGGTGGGATCGAAGATCGCTATACCGACCCCATGCTTGTCGTTCCAAGTGCCGAGATGCTCGATACGGAGACCATAGTTCAGTGTGAAGTTATTCCGAATCTTCCAGCTATCGGTAGCATACCCATCAATATTCCAGAAGAAGAGATTGTTATTGGGCAGGATATTCTGCTGCGAATAGCCGCCAAAGATTCCTTGAAGCGCATTGGCGAGATAGTTGCCGCCGCTGGCATAAGTGGTGCCATCTACGTCCGTGATCGAACTACCGATGTAGTAGCTGGAGAGCGCGCCGTTGGTGGTACCAAAGGGAACGCGTTGGTTGTTGGTGGCCCGCTCTATATAGACACCGGCCTTGACGGTATGGGTGCCGAAAACCTTGGTGAAATTATCGCCGCCATTAGGAGCAAGCTTTTTGGCATAGATCGGGCCATAGCTGACATCAGGGTAGAGGGCCAAGGGAAGACCGTCGACACCATAGTCCTGTAGTTGAGGCATATCCACGCTGCCGTTGGCAGAGTAGGCACCAGCATACGGGTAGTTGTAGGTCGTTTTAAGCAGAGCGCTGTGGTTGCGTGCGTCGAAGCCCTGATTGAGATAAGCGAACGAGGCAAAGACTTCGTTCGTCATGGTGGGCGAGAGAATCATGGTCAGATTCATCGCGGCGCTCTGGGAGTTGATAGTACTGAGCATGCCGCCGCCTGGCGTATTAACGGAGCCGATCGTAGAACTGGGCGAATAGTAGGGTATCTGCGGAACGCCGTTCCCGCCACGCTCGCCTGAATAGCGCGCGAAGAACTTGTACTTATCCGAGAAGGCTACATCCACACGTCCGACAACCTGGTAGAGATCGTTGTTGATGAGGTTCTGGGTGATGTAGTTGTAGCTGCCGTTGCTCGCAACGTTCGGTAGCGGCAGAGAGTTGAGCAAGGCCGCGCCACCAGCGTCGATCGTACTGGCAACATTGCCGTTGGCTACAGCAACACCATTCTTGTTGACCGTGGGAATCTGGTTGATGTTGTTGTAGCTGCTGCTGGTAAGACTGCTACCGAGATACTGTGAGAGCTGCGTGGAACTGAAGTCACCGGCACGCATGGCCGCAGTCGGCACGAGCGCGTGAACAATGGCCGAGGCTGCGCTGCCATAAGCATAATTATTGCGCTGGGCGTAGTCCTCCGCACCAGCAAAGAAGGTAACCTTACCATTGCGGTTGAAGTGGGTTCCTGGAATGGTAACGGGGCCGCCGATGTTAAAACCTGGGTAAATATGGCGATCAGGTGGCTTGACGTATCCCAACTCCTTTGCGAGCGAGTCGGTCGCATTCAGTCCGGATGTGCGTGCATAGGTGTAGAGGGCACCGTGGAAGTCGATACCGCCTGCTTTAGTAACAGCATTGATGTTAACCGGGCCATTAGACATGTCGGCGGTAAAATTCGCGGATTGAACCTTTACCTCGCTGACCATGTCGTAGTTGACGTTCTGGATGGCAGCTCCATAGTTGCCGATATCGGTGATGTTGGCGCCATCCCACTTGAGGCTGATGCCTGAGATAGGAGCACCGTTTGCAGCGTAGCTACCAAGGGCACTGTTGACCTGAACCTGCGAGGGGTCATAGGCGGTGTTGTTGACACCCTGTCCAGCGATGGCGAAGCCAGGAAGAATTTTGAAGAGTTCGGTGACGTCACGTCCCTCCACGGCGAGCTTCTCGATGTCCTTGGCGGTGATAAGAGAGCTCACTTCGCCGCTGGTCGTGTCGATCTGCTGCGAATCCGAGGTAACGGTAATCGTGTCCGCCGCGTCGACGCCAAGATGAATCTGATTAAGCGCACGGCTGTCGCCCGGATCGAGGTGGATCCCACTCTCGACGAACTTGCCAAATCCAGCCGCAGAGATAGCGATTTTGTAATCGCCGCTAGGCAAAGAGCTAAAGGTGAAGAACCCGGAACCGTTGGTCGTGCCCGTACGTGTGTCACCGCTGGTGATGTTGGTGAGGACGACGGCTGCATTCGGGATAACGCCAGCTGTGCTATCTTGAACCGTTCCTGCTAGAGAGCTGGTAGGAATCTGAGCGATGGCGGCTGCGCTGCTGAAGAACACAATGCTCGCAATAGCAGCGATATAATAGCGCTTAAGGTTTAGCAGGCTAATGCCTGGCCTTAAGGATGAGAACGACATGTACTGCCTCCGAATGAAACGAATGCAAACCAAGCTCTGACAGATAGGGTCGTTCAAGACCAACTTCTGTTTCTAACCGTGCTAAAACGTTTTAGTTGAGAATGATAACGATTGTCAATAGCCAATAGCTTCTTTTTCCTCCTCAGTCTGCCAAAGATCAATACTTTGCTGTGGATAGGAAAAGAAGGAGGCCAGACAAATGTAACCTTTCTGGTGGTTTATACGGTTCTACTACAAAGTGCGAAGCAGGATGCAGCATTGGTCAAAGCATTTTTCTGTGAAGAACTTCGTGTTTGATCGTTATGCGCTGTCGACCCGAACGATAGTCGCGATCTGTGATTATCCATTTCTCGTTCTGTCGCGAGCGGCCTTTGTAGTGGGGGATTTTGACTGGGCGAGCGTTGCTTCCTCACTTTATCCACACGAAATTTGTATTGGACGGGCATCCGTCGGATGCCCCCTGCTCGATACAGACGATGCCATGGAGACCACCCATGAAGCAAGCGCACCTCACCAGTACGCAAACCTTCAGGACACGCCACGATCGCCACCGAGTAGAGATTGTTTGTCGGTCGCTTCGAAGCGGCGCAGATGCTCTCCATCAGTTGCAGGGTTCTGGACTACCTCATCGGCAAGAAGCAGCTCAACACACGCCTCATCAGTTCTCACGTCTTAATCCCGATGGCTGACCTCCTGAAATTCTGCCGGAGCGCTCATCCCTCAAAATGTCCTTCCAGAACAAAAGCGATACGCCCCGCAAGTAAACTTGCGGGGCGTATCGTTTTCGTATCTCACCTGATTTCAGCCCTGCGGGTGTTCTCACCGCAAGACCTGCAACTATTCATTTTGAAGGATACATTGGTAGCGTTACCGGGGCTCGAACCCGGACTCTTCGCCTTGAGAGGGCGATTTTAGGGGTTTGCAGGGAGCCGCAGCAAGCTGCAAATAAACCAGTAACTCCTTATTACAGCAATTCTTACAAGATTTTAACCTTGCAATGACTTGCACACGCATGCAGGAAAATCGGTACAAAAGTGCCACCAAAGTGCCACCAGGAATTTATGATGGTAGCGGAGGCACTCGCGATGGCACGAAGGCCAAAAGAGGTTCGAGGCATCAAGTTCCGTCCTGATCGAGGAACGTGGGAGGCTCAATACAAGGCAGACGGAAGCCGAGTTCGGAAGAACTTCCTGGACCACGAATCTGCAGTTGTCTGGCTGGAGACGGCCAAGGGGCTACGTCACAAAGAGGGTGTCGCTTCTCTTCCCTCCAGCGCAGCGGAACCTCTCCTGACGTTGGCCGAAAAGAAAGAGCTCAAGGAACATCGAGCCAATAGCCTTCTAATTGGTGAACTCTGCGATCAGTACCTTGCCCATCTCCAGAACCCGAACAACCCCGAACGTCCGAAAGATCAGGTGAACCCTCCACAGCGTCTCGGAGCCATCAAGGACGCGTTTGGCGACCGTTCGGCAGTTTCCCTGGAACCTCACGAAATCAAGGATTGGCTTATCTCCCTTGGTCTGGCCGCTGCAACGCTCAATCGCTACAAGTCCACCCTCTCTGCCGTCTACACGTATGCGAAAGAACGGAAGCTAGTGGAATCCAACCCATGCCGCGACGTCTCGCATTTTGCCGTGACTCTCGGACATCCGCGCTGGATGAGCGATGCCGAAGAAGACAAGCTCCGCGCCGTCTTGGAGAGTTGGATTGCGGAGACTCCGGAGGACTATGAGATGACTCGCCTGGAATTGCGCGAGCATCCGAATGAGATCACGGTTGGCTCACAAACCGGAATGCGCAAAGGCAATCAGTATGCACTCACCTGGGCGGACGTTAACTTCAAGCTGCGCCTTATCACTCTGCCGGATACGAAGACGGGAGTGCCGCATACCGTTCCGATGACGGATGACGTATACGAGGCCCTAAAGGATCAACAGAACATCCAAGCCCGAATGCAGGAACTGAGAGGCAACAGAGAGACGAAGCGGATGAAGCTCGACGGAAGAGTGTTTACGATCCGTGAGAATCGAGAGTGGTTTGAGAAGGCCAAGCGAGAGACAGGCATCACCGGCCTTGGCTGGCATCAGCTCAGCCGGCACACCGCTGGCTCACGCCTCGCCGCCAACAATGCTAATCAGCGCGTGATTCAAGAGGTGCTAGGCCACAAGACGATTGCCATGAGCGCCCGGTACACGCACCTGAGCAAAGCGCATGTATCGAGCGAAATGAACGCCGCCCTTTCTCGCACTCACAAAGCTTGAATTCCTGCGCCGCCCTGCTGATCATTTAATGAATGTTGCACTAGGTGCTACACTATCTCTGATGGCAACGTCGTCCACAAATTATGTAAGAGCCTTCAAGACTTCGTGGTTTGCGAAAGCAGCACGAAAGGCGCACATCACGGACGATGAGCTTTGCTCCGCGATTTCGCAGGTTGCACTTGGACAAGCCGACGATTTGGGCGGTGGCGTCTACAAGAAGCGCCTAAAGAAAAACCAATACCGTTCGATCATTCTCGCGAAGGTTGGAACATTCTGGGTCTACGAGTATCTGTTCGCGAAGCAAGATCGGGCGAACATTGACGACGATGAGCTAGTTGAGTTTCGCAAGCTGGTGAAGGCCTACGGAACACTCACGCCGAAGCAGGTGCATCGGCTTATACAAGATCATGACTGGACGGAGATTTGCAATGGCAACTAAGCATAAGTTCAAGAGCGATGCCTTTGAAGCAATCCATTCTTCCGCTACAGCCCTGCATAAGGTTGGAGCAATCGACAAGACCACAATGAAGGGCTTCGACGAAGCCTGTTTGACGACACCTCCAGCCCTGAAGCCCGCGCAAATCAAGAGGCTGCGGCTACGGCATCGCGTCAGCCAGCCAGTTTTTGCCCGTTATCTGAATACCAGTGAATCCACCGTTGAAAAATGGGAGACGGGAGCCAAGCAGCCGAGCGGAATGGCCTTGAAACTTTTGTTTGTGGTCGAGAAGCACGGACTCGAAGCACTGGTGTAACAGACCAAATTGCTAACAAATCACCCCATATGTTCGGGTGAACTAGGCCACGATGTTCTCGGGATGATCGCCACCCGCATATCTTCTCAGATCAGCCACAGGAACCAGAACTCTGCCGCCGATTCTTCTCGTCGGAAGCTTCCGATTCGCAATCAGGTAGTCCAGACCCCGCTGGCTGATGGAGAGTAGCTGAGCGGCCTCTCCACGGCTAACGAGCAGCTTCTCCTCAGCTGGAATAGTTGCTCGCGCTGGTGGCTTCTTGTGTGTGCCGCTAAATGGCTGCATCCGTCTGCTCCTTGATGAACAATTCGTTCTGCTTACAAACCCATTCCATATCCCACGCTCTGCTCCAACACGTGTTCCGATGAGGGGTCAATCTTCTGCCCAAGCGCAGGTACTCCCCGTTCTGCTTGATACGCACTTTTGTGAGAAACGTCATGTCCTAATGCCTGTGGCAACTTCTCCCGGTTGTCCGTAAATATCTGCGCGTCGAATTGGCCTCGCGAGATCGACACATAGGCCATGCGGCTGTTGAGCAGATCCTTTGCCGCAAGTTCCGTGTCAACGTTGACCAACACACGCTCCGCCGTCTGCCCTTGGCTTGAATAGCTGGTGACGGCATACCCATGATCGACATGCGGATGCTGTTGCGGATTGAATTCGACTTTGCGCTCATCATCCAACCGCAACCGCATCGTTCCATCACGCCCGATGCTCTCGACAGTCCCAAAGTCACGATTGGCAATCTTCAGTTCCTGGCTGGGCGCGGTGAACTGGATGCGATCTCCAACGGAGAACCTCTTCTCGTCCTCGCGGTAGACGGAGACTCCAACCTGGCGGCGCGGATCATAGGTGGCCTGCTCTCCGTTTCTTCGCACCACCGTCAAAGTGTTCGCCTGAGAGTTCACAGCAAGGACGCGGGAGTATTCGCCTTTCTCGATGCCGGTCTCCTTCGATGTGCGCGAGTACCGCAAGATGTCGTCGACCTGATACCGCTGTGCCCAACTACGATCCGCTCCGGTCATCTCCTGACGCGGCACAAGCGTCCGCACAGAATGGTCCTCCCTGTCCACAAGTCCAAGCGATTGCAATTCATCATGTATCCGCAAATTGATCTCGCTGCGGGAACGATTGTCGGGCGAAACGACAAGGGTACCGCCGGGAGACTTGGCGTATTCCCGCGCGATGGCGGCAATACGCTCATCGTGTCCTTTCACCTGATGTACTCGGCCCTGCTGGTCAAGACTCTCGACTGCGGCTCTAACCTGGCCGCTTGCCAACTGTTCAACCACCTGTTTCAACTCTGGATCGCGCTGGCGAACGATGTCATTCAATGTCGCCGTTCGCATCCCTGCTTCTTGCAATTGCGCGAAGGGACGGCCCGCTTCAACGGCCTCATGTTGACGACTATCTCCTACCAATAACACTCGGTCATTCCGATGGAGACGCTCGATGAACTCATGCATCTGGCGCGTGGAGGCAAGCGAGGACTCATCGAGCACATACAAGCGCTTCTCTCCAGTCTCGGGCTGCGTCCCTTTCGCAAGGTGACGCTGGAGAGTCGAGGTCTCCATACCCGCCTCAGCCAACTTGTGTGCCGCGCGAGATGTCGGCGCGAATCCTTCGACCTTGTACCCCTGCGCTTCGGCACCTTCACGGACCACGGACAGCGTCGTCGTTTTGCCTGCGCCTGCGACACCATCCAGGCCGACGATCTTCTCACGACTTAGGAATATTTCATCAACCGCTTGGCGTTGCGAACGATTCAATTCAGGATGACGATCCTCAGTCCAGATGCGCAATTGCGGCGATACCAGCATTGGATCGTCATAGCCACGCTGATTACCGCGCTGCATGTGACCGACGATCTCCCGCTCCATACGAATCATTTCAGAGGTGGTATACAGGGGAGCCGCTCGACCATCCGTCCGCTCAATCGCCCGAAACTCCCCACGCGCTACCCGCTGTTCAAATTCCTGTCGTACTTGGTTGTAAGAGGCTTGTCCCATGCTGCGGTCTATCGCCGCTTGCAGGATTGCGCGTTCGTCCTGAACTGCGGAGCGTTCAAAGACGTGATTGCGTGAATACGTCACCGACTGTTGCGCCGTATTTTCCGGTTGCACTTCATGGTGCTGTCCCTGTGCCTTTGCGACGACACGATCTGCTTGACGGCCGAACCTCGCTGCAAGTTCACGGTGCTGCTTCAAGACTTCTTCCGGTGAATGAAGCTCTTTACTGTCGCGTGTGCGATGGGCAGCGACTTGTGCTGCGCCCGCACCCTCTCTACCGATCTCATGCAGGTGTTCTTTGATCTGCACACGGCGCGGGCTCGATGCCTCCAAATACTCCTGCGAATAACCCTTGACCTCAGGCTGCCCGTGCTTGCCACGTTCGATCTCATAGCCCAGGCCTTGCAGCCTCATTGCAAGCTCGGATCGGTACACGGTTGTCGCGTACTGTTGCGACTGGAAGAGGCTGCGCTCTTGCAATGCGCGCGTCTGCCCATTGTCTCGCTCAGTCACATTGAAGACGACTGCGTGAGTATGAAGCTGCGGCGCAGCATAGCCGTCTACAGGACGAGCGGTGTCATGTTCGAAGGTAGCGGTGACGAACTTGCCTGTTGTCTCGGGCGCATGGACGTTACCAATGCGAGCCTGTGTGTACCGCTCCAACTCCTGCAACGCCACGCGAACACTTTCACGATGCGCCTCACGTACACGATCATCGCCACCCACAAGGGCTGTTAGCGAAACAGACTTGGGTGCGGAGAACGTCGCATCCCATCCTGCACGGTGTTCTGAACTGGTGATTTGCTTGCCGTACTGATTCTCGTAGGTCCTGGCAGGCTGGTGCTTGACGAGCTGCGCATCACTCGCGGGATGCCTACCTTCGCTCAAGCGAGCAAACTCCTCAACCCCTACGTCGCCGTGTAAGCCCCACTCCTTCGCGAGGCTTCCCTGCCACTCGGTGTGTCCCTGCTGATCGCGGCTCCAGTAGTTCTGGCGCTCGGAGGTGAACTCGCGAGCGTGATACGTTCGTGCTTGTCCAGCAGATAGCGATTTAGAGATAGTCAACATATCTTGGCCCGTGAGACAGCAGCTAGTTACTGTCTTGATTCACATCGTAGCCGAGATTTGTGGATAAGTGGGTCGTTATTGCCGAAATATTTTTGGTGCGACGATCGACGAAACACCTATGGCTATTGATTATTTCTATCTTACGCAAAGCTATTAGAGGAGTAATGGACCAGTGATTTGAATAGCAATTACTCGACTAATGCAAGAGCTGTAGCTGACTCAATGGAGACTCAATACGCTGCTTAATAAGAGCCTCAAGCAACACTTTACTCGTGACTTCCAACTGGTGTATTCCAGGCTCAAGATAGGGACATTCAGCGCCTCAAGTAGCTCTCGTCAAGCAGCTCTTTGAGACGAGTTGAAGGGAGATTAATGTGAAGGCTGTCTATGCTGCTTAGAGTTGAGGGAAGCGATGCCAAGTTGATACGCGATTCGGCCTGGAATACACAGAGACATCGGAACTCTCTTCGTCAATCAATCCATTTCGATTCATCCCACGGTTCTGCTTGCGAACGCACAGCATCCGATGGAGACGATCCGGGGAAGATAGTGCGTCGCTGAGACGTTGGTTTCGGGGACTGAGAGGGGAGTGCAGTAGCGAGTTGCCGTGCAGTAGAAACCTCGCCGCGAACCTGAGTTGCTGCCGGTCGGTCACTCCCACGAAGCGTCTCTGGATTTGGCAACTTCTTAAGATCGAATCTGCGACTGATTGCAGGCCACTGAAGCTCTGTCCTCTGCTCAATAATCCAGTGGACAATTTGCAACCGAATTCCAGCAACAATCCCGTCTCGATTCTCGGGCCAATTCCTTCCATAATTCGATGACCATTGGGGCTCTGTAACTACGCGCCGAAGCTGTCTCCATTCGTACCCGATGTCCCCTCTCATCACGAATGCCAAATAGGCGATGATCAGCCAGGCCGCGACACCATAGAGTAGCGGTTCATTGATGAGTCGGCGGAAACTTTCGCCGTCATAAAAATCCTCACGCAGGAGCTTTTCGAGCTCGGTGGAATCCATGCTTTCTACGGCGGTTCTTTCTATGCCTGTCCATCCTTGTTGAACAGCAAAAGACGAGAGTTCCAAAGGGAGATCACTCTGGCTTCCTTCGGTGACATCGGGGGCGAACAGCCACTGTCTCTTACGCCCGGGAGCCGTCTCCATGAGCCACCGGATTTGAGTCTGAGAATCTGGTTGATTTGCTGTCTCGGAACTGTGCCAATATGCCACCAGATAATACCGCTGAAGTGGCGGTACTTCCCAATGCAACCATGCCCAGAAGCCGAGTATGGGGAGACACGGAAGCAGAACCAGGATGAACGCGATACGCCAGGGAAACGCAAACCGAATGTGGGAGAGTTTCATTACGGCTTGTCCGTGGCTTTGGGACTTTTCCGGCGACGCCTCTGCGCCATGTAATCCTGCGCCCTTTGCTCCTTAATGGAGTCCGAATAGGCCGACATCTTGCGTAAGTCTTCGGTTGTCAGTGGACCTTCTGACGCTCTCGCAAACAGATTCAGCATGAGCGAGCGCATCCCCATAATCTCCGCCAGCAAGATCGGATCGGTTTGCTCCACTGCACCAGCACTCGCGCGGGCGTGGGCAAGCGCCGCCTCGCGCAGCCATTCCGCCACCTTCTTACCGGCATCAGCGGCTGCTGCCTCAACCTCACCGAACTCCGCGTCGGTGAGGCGCGTGGCAATCGATTTTGCACGGGAGCTCTCATTTACCGAGACCGTAGATGCCGACGGCGTAGCAGTTTCTTGCGGCTTGTCGTTACCGGAGGCCATTCGATTTGCCACCTGGAACAGATAGTCCCTTGAAGCGTTTTGATGCTTCCACCGCACCACCGGTTTCTGCAAACCGCCGCCATTGATACGGATGTTATCCATTTCAACGGCGTTTACAGTCGGAAACGCAAAAACACGCGCTACTGAAAGCAAACACGTTATCAATCGTGAACTTTGGGTAGCTTTGCAGTTCCCTATTGGGGATGACGTGTCACCCTACTTCCGGTGCAGAGCACCGTCGCCTTTTCTTCCGGTGCAGAGCACCGTCGCCTTTTCTTCCGGTGCAGAGCACCGTCGCCTTTTCTTCCGGTGCAGAGCACCGTCGCCTTTTCTCCCGGTCGGCACAGAGGCCAGATGGAGAGGCTCAGACGCAAGCAAGCCGCCCCCGAGGGGACGGCCCGCAAGGATACTTCTCGGATATGCAAGAGCACAGACTTGATCCGCTAGTCTAGCGATTGCCTCTGAGGATGAAGCTGACGATGCAAATGACAACCGTCATGTTTGCGGTCGAAACGAGTATCCCTAGCTCGTGAGATAGCTCCGCCAACCTTTCCGGTTCATGAGTCTTGTTGCGAAGTTTTTTGATTGCCCCCATACCAGCGAACATGGGTGCCGTGAACGCGAAAGGGACATACCAGAACGAGAGCGATTGTAGATTCGACCCAAAATGTATCTGTAAAGAAATCAGGATGATCTCGCCGACTGCACACGAAACAGCGGCGAGACCCCAACTTGAAAATAAGCCGCTCTTTATCTGGGCCTCAGAACTCTCCATAAGTACTCTCCGATCTCTAAAGCAATCCTAGGGAGTGCATCCCACTCCAAAGAATCCGAGGGCTCCAATGATGGCACCTAGCCAACTTGTGATTGTCCCACCGGTCGCCAACGCAGGTGACGCGGGGCTCGGGATCAGCGCCCCGACCCTAGCAGTCTGCCCCGCAACGCCCATCACGGCACCCGTCTTCTTCATACCACTACAGGTAGGCTGAGTGTCAGATACCGTTGTGCCATCGCAAAAGAGGTTGTTGCATCTCTGTACGGGATTCTTTTGGGGCGTCCCGTTATTTGGGGCATCAAAAGTGAGAGACCGTCGTACGCATGTCACCATCTTCAGTCTGCTTCTTTCCGGTATCGATCGGCAAGGCTATCTTTTAAATAGCAACCTAATCATGAGTCCGAGAAAACCCAAACCAGAAAGTGACAAGATTATCCCAAGAATCTTGTATTGGGCGTTATAGACATCCTTCCTCCAATTCGCGGTCTTTCCAACGTAATCCCCTGGGTTTTGCCAATCATAGAATCTCAAGAATAAGTCTGGTCTAAATATTAGTAAGCTGCCATTAACAACAATCAGGCAAACAAAAACTATGCCTAACACAAGAATAACTTTCTTCCCTGTGCCCAACGCGATTATGAATCCAAGACATTCAATCATATTTAAGAGCAGCCTCAGTTGCTCAAGCTAAAACAGAAACCATATGTCAATGTGGCTGAAAAACCCGGAATACCAAAACTATTCCCACCAAGGATGCCACTACTATTGCCTGTGCCCTGCGTACCATTCAGAGGCGTAGTGTTGTAGCCTACACCTAGGCTCAAGCCCGGCAAGACGGCTGAGGGATTGGAACCCACCAGAGCCCCCGCTGAGATAGTATGACCAACTGAAGCACCCACTCCTGGGGCGATAAATAGCTCGCCCGTGCTTGGAACATAAGATATTGACAGCGCAGGTCCGAGTCCACGAAACAAACTGAGAACTCCTGTTGCCGTATATGCCAGAGGAGTCCCGCCTTTACTTCCAGAGCACGGCTTTGATTTCTGTGACTGACTTCCGTTACTTGGGGCAAATGTTATCGGGGCACTACGAGAAGTGTAGAGAGCAATCTAAGAGCTTCCTCTTTTGCCTCATCGCTTATCTCAAACCTCTTCATCTTTTGTGTGTGCTGTAATAAATCGATAGCCTTGGGTTTTCCTCCTCTCCTGAGCAAATAGATCTTCGAGAGTTCCAAGGCCGCCTCACCAGAACCCATAGAGCGAGCTTTCTCAAACCAAAAAATAGCCGCTCGCAGATTCTTCGCCTTCAGTTTGTCTACCGCAAGATTGAAAGCACCGGTGTCGTTGCCTTGTCTAGAGGCGCGTTTATACCAGTATGCTGCTTTCTCGTCAGATTTCTTGACACCCTTCCCCCAAGAGTAATAATTACCAAGATTCGCCTGCGCACTTGGATGGCCCAGTTCAGCAGCCTTCAGCATGTACTCGAAAGCTTCATTTTGTGACCCAGCTTCTTCGTATTTGTCAGCTTTGTAGAAGAGCGCCTCTGCTTCGGCTAAATCGTGTTGTACATTATGACGCATCATCAGCTCCACTTCTTGTCATACATCGCTCGTTGAAAGTGGCTTAGGGGCCCACTTCATCCAGAATAGTTAAGCCTTGTAGAAGATCCCATATGGTCATCGCCCCTGCTGCTGCGGCTCCCATCGCAACCCACTTGGGATCAAGCGGGTTCAATCCATTGTCCACACCCCACTGCAACGGCTTATCGGTTCGCTTACCAGTCTGACTATTCGGAATCGTCCATCCCACAACCCTTCCACCCACGACCTTCGCCCGGGCACCCTTAGTGGGATTGTCGGGTTTAGATGTCTGCCCGCGCTCTCCCTTTCCCTGAGCAAACATCAAGCTACTTGGGGCATCAACGTTCAAAGAAACCTAGGATAGTTGAGATGGAATTGCTCGGTATAGAGCGATATCGATCTTGATATCGACTCATCAACGGGCATTCTCCTCGCCATTGCGAGATGCTCTGAAGCTTCCGTCAACCTGCCTAGCTCAGCCTCAGCAAACCCCTGCCTGCTTAGCGCCTCTCCTAAGACATCGAGTCCGCCAGCGCCTAATTTACTGGCAATCTTCTGGGCATTTTGGCCTGCGGCAATTGCTTTTTCGTAATTTCCTAGCTCGTGAAAAGCATGAGCTTTTACGTTGTGAATGACTGCCTGTACCGTCTCATCTAAACCCTCCAAACAAATCTCATCTAATACTTTGGCTGCTGAATCGGCATCAGCTGCTCTTAAGAAGCAGCTCGCTCTCCCTATCGACACTGTCGCATATTGGTTGATATCCAATTTCTTTCTGAGAAGAATTTGATAGTGTCTCTGTGCTTCAGCATAGCTCCCGTCATCTCCGATTGATTTGGCATGTGCCATAGCATCGTTAAATTTCCCATAATCCATCGCTACCTCTATGCTTTATCCTGCGGATACTCTGATTGTGATTCTAGGAGTTAAAACCCTTCCAGCGCGTTAGGAAAAGGTTCGGATTTTATTTTGTCAAAAGCCCCATCAAGTTGTCTGATTAATTCTTCCGTTTGCTTTTGTGGCCTCCTATTTAATACTACCCATGACATAATTCGCTTATGGATTTTGGGGCGACTTCGTAGAGCAATAAGACGCAAACGGATTTGCGATGCACGGATTCACAACGATGAGGACATCACTTACGGCCTGACCAAAAAAATCCGTAAGCCCTTTGAGTAAAATGGCTTCTGGGCTGAGGGGAGCGACTTCTGGGGGAGCTGTCGGTGGACCTGACTGAGGGATATTATTAGGCGTAACCGAGGGTCGTCCGTTTGCTGCCGCCTTCGCGGCCTGAGCCGCAGCGTTCATTCCGGGAGGCAAGAACGGTATCCCAGAATAGCCAAAATAGTTCCACCAGTTTGAAGAATCTGGTGCTGTTGTTGCTGTGACGTTAGTAGTGGTGGTATTGGAGGCAGGATTCGAGGTGCCTGTCACAGTTACGGTCATCGTACAAACTCCGTTACTATCGCAAATTACAGGGGATGTGCTACCGCTACCATCTCCACTGCCGCTACCATCACCGTCACCACTTCCGCTACCGTCACCACCACCTCCTCCTCCGCCGCCGCCGCCGCAATCATCCATAGCATGCACAGAACCATGAACAGCATCAGCCGAGGCTCCACCACACCCGCCATCATCATCATCCAAACCGAGCGGGTCAGTGGCCGACAGTGGCCTGTTCATGGCGTAGGTATAGCGATTGAAGCTCTGTGGATTGCCGGGGTGGTAGCTTCCGTCGTAGGGGTCAGGGCTCATCCAGCGGCCTTGCATGTTGGAGTATTGACGGAACTGGGCGTGGTCGGTATTTGATCCGTAATCATGATCGAGTTGCGCGAAGTGATACGGGTCGCTATCCGTACCTGAGACGCTAAACCCATCCCCGAAGGCGAGCGATTGATAGCTCCCCTCTGTGCTGCCGTTATAAGTAGTCCGTGCCCGTTCTGTGCCTTGCCAGTCCTGATGCTGGAAGTGTAATGCGCCTCCAGCGTAAAAGGCAACTGGCTTGCTGCCCCAGTAATACTGTCCCTGAAGCTGTGCATGAGTACTGCCATTCCAGATAGAGACGCGTTGACCGGAGACGTTGAAGAGATACTCCTGTGAGGCGCTTCCTTGATCGACGCGGACCCGCTGATTCAAGGCGTTGTAGGAATAGATGGCCGTCGTGCCTCCATCGACCTTCGTCATATTGCCTTCCGCGTCATAGGTGTAGGTGTGGACGCCGTCGTTGGTCATGTTCCCCGCTGCGTCATACGCAAGGTTGCTGATTTGATTGGTGCTACAAAATGTGCGAAATGTCGCACACTCACCATTGCATTGGACTCTCACGCTCGATTCATCATTCTATCGACTAGCTTGATGCACCCGTACACGATGGCATAGTCCACTGCCGCAATCGGAAAAAGAATAAGTCCCGGATAGCTCTTGCTAGTCCAGGGAACGAGCAGGACAAGAAGAACATGAAGAGCGATGAGGATCGTTAGTGTCACCCAGAACCATGTGTGTCTTCTTAGGTCCCAGCATCCTCTGGCAGCGTACATAATCACGATAGTAGAGCCAGCTGCGGCTCTTCCTCTACCGGAGTCGCCAAAATACGCAAATAGAGCGAATGCAGGCACCATGCAAAGGATTACCACCAGAAGCCATTTTCTAGTGAAGAGATCGGGGGATTGACTGCTATTCGCTTCTGTCATATTCGTTTCTTTCATTAGTGGCCCGCCAGACACGCTTGGTAGTCTTGGTATGCGCCATACCCATCGTTCAACGCCCCCAATGCGGCAATTGCTGATCCAATCCCCGGGATCGCCTTTACTCCCACGCCGAAGAACTTCGCTGCGGTACCGGCATACCCTGCCGGTAAACCGAGTACGCCAAGAGCAGCGCCAGACGCATCACCACCCACGGCGCTATTGACGCCGGACGCGACAGAGATTGCCCCCTGGGCTCCAGCGACTACAAGTTCTCCTCCAGGAAGGAACCCGGCTCCGACACCGGCTACATCAAGTGTCAGTGCGACAGCGTTCTTCTTCAGGGCGTATTGTGCACATATAGCCCGGTTGTATTGCTCTAGACTTATTACTGTGCCGTTGATTGGGGCAACAACTGGACGCTTTTCGGTCAAAAACTCTGCGTATTCGTACACAAATTTACCGTTCATCGTAGCTGTACCTTGACCGCAAGGCCGCCCCGAAGAGACGGCCTGTGCGATGCACGCCACCCCTCACTCAGCAGGAAGACTACCGCCCTCCGCCAATGTATCATCCGCTCTCTTGCCTATTCTGGACATGCTGGCAGAATTACTAATAACAAGCGCACTCGCCCCTAAAAGGGTAACCCATGCGGCGGCTCCAAAGCCCTTTCTCGACAAGACTGTGAACACGTCAGCGTCATGTAGAACTGCCGCGACCGTTAGCAAGCACCCGCCCAGCAAAGCATCTTTAACCATTCCTGGATACCGCTTTCCGTTGTTCATCAAGAGCAGAAAAATCCACAGTAAAAATGCGAAGTAGAGGATGCAGGCAGTCCACAGCAAAGACGGATGACCATAAATGCTCAGGCTGCCGCGTAGCCACATGAAAATCTGCCATATGATTCTACGGCAGACTACTGCAAGCATTATTGCCAAGCCCCTACCTAAAATCTCATACTCACGGACATATCGAATTAACTGATTCATTCAGAGCACCCGTTCAAAACAGCACCAGCAGTGCTCAGGATTGAGTGGAAGGCTATACCCCCTAAAGCAACCACACCCAATGCTTCCTTGCCGATAGTCTCGATTCCACCTTCGATTGTTGCTCCAATGCCGCTCCCCATATTGGACGACGCCCCAACGAAAGCCGCTCCGGCCACACCCCATTCGAGGTCATCTGCCGCAGTATTGAACGGTTTGTTTACAACACAGTTCGACTGCTTCCACGTATTGACACATGAAGGGCAATGAAAGATGTCTATGCCTATGGGCACATCCTTACTTGGGGCAACAACTGGCCCCGTATACCCTCCACCCATTCCCGAAAAGGTAAGGCCAAGTATAGACGTCGTCACATAACCTCCGACTCCCTCATCATAGGTTGATGCAATCGTTCCGTCGCTTCCTACAGAATTACCGGAGTCCGAATTTGCGATCGAACTCCACGCTCCTGGGGTGTAGGAATATGATCCATCACCGTCGGGACTGGACACTGTTTCGATCGTTGCAAACTCGTCCCAGCCACTACCAAAACCGCCATTAAACGAGTTTCCGTCCATGAATGGCGGAAGCCCCCCTCCGCCAGGGAAGTTGGGCAAAACGGGCTTCTTTTGTCCTGAAGGATCGGTGAAGGCTAGCGGGCTGTTTAGGACATAAGAGTAACGATTAAGGCTTTGCGGGTTGGTCGCGTCATAGCTTCCGTCGTAGGGGTCAGGGCTCATCCAGCGGCCTTGTGCTGGGGAGTATTGCCGGAACTGGGCGTGGTCGGTGTTTGAGGTGGAGTCGTAGTCGAGCAGGGCGAAGTGACGATTATCCTGATCGGCAGAGCTGAGTATGACGTCCGCAGAATAGCCATCACCGAAGGGCTGGGATGTGTCCTGCTCTGCGTTTTGCCCCAGATAGTTCGTCCGCATCCGTTCGGTTCCTAGAACATCCTGATGCTCGAAGAAGGTTTGTCCGTTGACGTTCCGATACGCTATCGGCGTACCGTCCCAGTAGATTCGTCCCTCATCACCAGCATCATTCGCCAGCACGTTCCATCGCGAAATGCGCTTGCCCGCAAAGTCGAAGAGATACTCAAGGGTCGTGGTGGCAGTTTGCTCTCGTACACGACTGTTCATCGCGTCGTAGACATACTGCGCGGTGCTTCCGTTATCGACCGAGATGAGATTGCCTTCTGCATCGTACTGGTAGCTGTGGAGAGGATCGTTGATCAGATTACCGGCTGCGTCATATGCGTAACCGCTCGTGGTAATCCTATTGTTGGAATTAAAGCTGACGCTGGGGGAGAGGCCACTTCCCTGGGTCACCGTTTGTGACCAACGGTTTCCGTAACGGTCGTAGCTGTAGCTGAAATTGCTCTGAGTGGTGTTGCTAATGCGTGAAGCGGAGGTGAGCCGATTGAACTCGTCATAACCAAAGGAACGGCTTGCCCCCTGGGTTGTGTCATCCATGGCCACGACCCGTACACCGGAACGATACGCATCGGTTCCATACAGTTGGGTATTGCAATCGGATGCCGCAACACCAGTACAAACCCATTGGGCAAAGAGCCTTCCTGAGGAATCATATTGCTTATAGATGTTGAGTCCGTTGCCCAGCGCATAACTAATCGGCCCGTTGGGACTATTGACCACGTTGGAGACAAGCTTGGGAGTGTTGTACACGTCTGTATAGCTTTGGTTCGTGATCGATGTGACCTCGCCCGCCAGCGAGCGACCATAGGCGATGGCTCCAGTCGCTCCATCCGATGCGTTCGTGAGGTTTCCTGCCAAGTCATAGGAAAATCCCAAACCGTGACGGCCAGCCTGCGAAGTTGTCCCACAGATCGACGGCGCACATTGCCACATTCCTGTTACATGTCCCATCAAATCGTAGCTGAAAAGGCTGCTGGCAAGAAGCGTACCGGAGCTCGATGACGTTGCGGTAACGCCAAGATTACCTTTGAGATTGGTCGTGGGCACATAAGACCAGGAGTTGTAGGGGTTGTTGTCGTAATAGAAATACTTAGTTGGTGTACTGCCGTCGTTGTAGGTGACGGTGACAACACGGCCGAGAGAGTCGTATTGCGTCATGGTCGTGGTCAGCGTAGTTGCGCTGGTTTGGTTTGCCTTAGGGCGGGTGCGGGTGACTACAAGACCCGTGCTGTTGTAGGCATAGCTGTAATTAGTCGTTCCTCGCTCCGGCTCGCTTGTCGAAATTGTCCGTCCGGCAGCATCCGTTTGGAAGGTTCTCGTTTGTGCTCCCTGCGTGATGGTTGTTGTGTCGGTAGCCAGATTGTAGGTGTAGCTCGTCAGGAATCCTGTTCCGGAGATATCCATTCCGCAGGTAACGGGAGAACCTGATTGTGGCATCGAGGCATTGGAGGAGATTTCACAAATCCCCGAGATTCTGCCCAGCATGTCATACTGCGTGATTCGTTGGACCCCATTGACATCGGTCTTCTTCACAGCTCTTCCGGTGTATTGGTAAGAGGTTGTTCCATCGGGATTGGTGCTGCTGGTCATTCGCCCGAGTGCATCATAGGTATAGCTGGTTCCATTACCCGAACACTGCTTCGCGGTACCCCAGCCATCTCCCTGGTAGCGCACAGGTTGGAACTGGAGCAGCCCCACCGCGTTGTAGCAAGAATCGACCTGATACCAGGGATTGCTGGACTGTCCATTGGCAATGGCAACACGGCTTGTCCGGCCATAGCCGTCGACCAGAGTCTCGGTGTCTGTGCTGGAGCCATTCCCCATAGGTTGAAGGACTCCGACCTGAGTTGTTCCCTCATAGTTGTACTCGATCTGACCACCATTGGGCAGCGTGACGATAACCGGTTTAAGACGACGGTTGTATTGCGTGACTTGCGCCGTCTGACCGGAGTTCATGCCCGTTGCCGATATGATAGCTCCCGACTGTTGATCGTAGGTCGCAGAGGTCGCCAGCGAGACTCCGCTCGAGGGTGTGGGAAGCGTGGTGCCAGTAGCAAAGGTTTGGGTGGAGTCATAGCTGTACTGTGTCGTCCCGTTCGGCGTTGTCGTCGAAAGAGGAACGCCCGTGTCGTAGTATGTGGTCGTTGTATTCAGATAGGTCGCTCCAGCAGATACGTGAGCGGAGGTCTGGTTTCCCCTCGTTCCTGACACCGCACTGTGTTGAGGGATGCCCGATGTCGCGGTAAGAGCGGTCTCATCGTAGCCGTAGTACGAATAGGTGATGGCATTCCCAGAACCGTCTTCGGTCGTGGACGCCGTGAGCTCTTCCAACGCGTTGTAGCTGTTGTGAACAGACTCCAAAGCCGTGGTGCCGCTCAATTGAGTTGATGAAGTCAACATCCCGGATGCATCGTAGACGTTTTTAGTCCCGAGTTGTGTGCCGCCGTTGTAACTGGAGAGGGCAGACGTTTGCGTGATAGGCAGAGTAATCGCCGCGCCATCACAAGTCGGCGTCACCCCGTTGTAGCAGGTGGACTGATCCAACAGTAGAGTTCCACTCAACGTCCCTTGGTAGATCTGACGGTGAGTCTCATAGAAAAAATCTCCCACTTCAGTAAATTGATATAGAGCCTGATTCCCTATCTCATCTTGAAGCGTTGTGGTCGTTGCATTGCTATTAATCGGTGCGCGAGCATAGCTTCTAGTGCCATCGCTCGTAGTTCGCGTCAGGGTGCCAACTGTACCGTCCGCATTGATACCGTTGCCGTTGCAACCACCTGTATACGCGTAACTAATCTTGCCGCCCGTGGGGAGCGTAACCGATGCTAGCCTTCCCGTAACGGCTCCACTCACTCCACCTGGGGTTGCCTCATACGTGAAGCTATAGGTGGAGTTGTCAGCCAGAGTCAGATGGTCGACGAGATCATTACTGGTTGCTCCATACTCCGTCATCCCAGAGCACCCAAAGTTGGTCTGGACGGTGTAGGTCTTATACGAGAGTGTCGCGGTAGCGCTAGTCACACCATCTGACTGTAGCGTTACAGGATAAGTAAAGGAGAGTGGACTTCCTGCGCTACCGGAGCCGGTGATGTTGAGCTCCGTTACGCCCAGCGTGTCGGTGAAGGTGCCATTCCCGTTATTGTTAATCGTATTGCCGTTTGTATCCGTGATGCTACCGGTCGTGTTTTGACCAATAGCGGGATTGGACGGAAGAATGACAGCGGTCCCGTCGCGTCTGTGAACCGTGCCCGTAGAATCATAGTAATAACCCGATCCATCCGTAGATTGCCCATTGCCTATGATGGTCAGGCCAGCCCCTGGACAAAAACGCTCGTTATAAACGAACGCGTGATTCCGACCAAAAGAGTCATGATAAACAAAACCATTCGTAATTGTTCCCCGATTTGGAGTCGGAAAACCGGTCGCTGGCGCGCAGGCAATAACTCCCTCGGTGAAGGTTAAATAGCCGGTATATGCTCCGGCCAATTCCCCATTGAATCCCCAGGTGCTATTGGGTACCCAATAGCCTGTACCCGTGCTGCTCGACGGCGACCAGACAAGCCCGTCGTACACAAGCGAATAATCGAAGTTCTCCCCTCGTCCCTGCTTGGTGACGATAGGAATCTCAAAATGGGTATTGAGATTGCCGAGGTTCACCGAGTCGAAACCTCTATTGTCGAACGAGCCGAACGCATACAGTCCAGTTCCAAGGTTTTGAGCTGTCGCAAGAGAACTGATACCCAGACTGAGCACAATGGCGCAGAGAAGACGAACAAGACGCATGGTGTAACCCTCAGGCAGAATCAAAAGTTATTCAACGACGGCGTTGCTGATATCCAACTTCAGTTGGAGTGAGCGAAGAACATATCTCTCGATGTGAAACGGCAGCATAACGCCGGAGACCTGGCGGTAGTCGCTGAACAGAACCTTCACCTCAAGCGACTTAAGATCGTTGTTATCCGGATGAATCGCATACTCCAGGCTCGACGGGAGAAATGTCTGCGGATCGAAGAAGACCTTTACGGTACTTGCATCCTGTAGCCGCTTCGTCGAGGTGCTGTCGCTACCCTCTAGCGCTAGCCGGTAGCTGATCTGATGGAGAGAAGCGCCATCCTTGGTCACCAGCCCGTCGTCCGAAGAGGTCAACAGGGCGGGCAGTTCGGAGGCTGACTGCGTGAAGAGAATCGGGGCAAACCAAGGCAGCGAGACCAAACAGTTCGGTCCCATTACGTTCGTGGTTGTCCCGGCAGCATCCGTTCGTTGGCAGCTCTTGTCGGAGTCGGTCTTGGTCGCCGTCTCGGTCCGGCTGGCCTTGTCGAGGCTGAGCTGCAAGCTGGATGAACCATCCGCATAGGCGTCTAGTTCAGCGTTGCCACTCTCTTGAAGAGAGCCCGCGGTCCACTCAGCCATTCCGCTGAGCTTCACAGAGCGAATGGACTTTCCACCCAATACCGTGGACTGTACTTGGCCTTGAAATGCGGATGGAGCGGAGGTTTGACTGTACGCGGTTGAAGCACAGGAAAGCACAACAAGGCAGAGAGCGGCTCGGAACGAACGCATAAGACTCCAAGGAGGCAAGAACGTACTAACTAGATGTCGGAAACAAACCGATGCTAGCCTGCGACCTAAAACGTGTCAACCCATGAATTACGAATTACGTTTAGTAATCATCGAGGTTAATCAAAGTAGAAACATCGATTAAGTTCATAGTTACCGTGAACGTTAAGCAGCCATCGCACTGAACAAACATCCTTGATCGAGTACCGGCACCACCCGGAACGGCTCAAACAGTGGCTCTTCCACATCGTCCGGCGGGTTTTCGGTGAGGTACTGAATCCTTGCATGGACCTCTTCCGCGTCGAAGTCTGCGACGGAATCGATCGTTTGTAGCATCCAGGTCGCCTCGTAGTCCGCATCAAGCCCTAATACCTCGCAAGCGTGTGCGAAGCTCAGCAGATAAGCCGCAGGGTCGACTGTCACATTTGGTGTTTCCCTGGCGATCCAGTCGCGCGCCATGATGGCGTCATCCCACGATTGGAATGCGTGCGGTGAAGCTGGTTCATCCTGCCAATACGGGCACACCGTACCTTTCACCGCCTTCGCCTCATCGAGCGCGGTGCGAATCATGCGGAGGTAGTCCTTAGCGTGCTCTATTGTCCGTTTTCTGATGGCGCATCTTCTAAGCTATTGACTCTATTCTCACGCCGTCCCACTAACGTGCTTTATCGTCCGAATTCTGACGGTACCCCCTTTGAACACTGGTCGGGTTGATCGACGTTTGCGGCTCAAACTAGGGCTGTAGAAAAAGCCCTAAGCTAAGGTTCAACGCAGTGAGCCTTGATAGCTCAAAAGTGCCACCAAAGTGCCACCAGAACAAAAATGGCAAACGACGGGTTTTCCGTGTTTACCTTCAAACTATTGATTCTATTGAGATTTTTGGTAGCGTTACCGGGGCTCGAACCCGGACTCTTCGCCTTGAGAGGGCGACGTGTTAACCAGTTACACCATAACGCCAAAACTGTACAGGAGGCCTTGCATCTCCCTTACTGCTACCTGATCAGTATAGCAACGTGAGGGCAAAAACGCCACCCTACAGACCGAGCTTCTTGACCTCATCGTTGTAATACTTGCGATAGAGAATGTCCCACTCCTGGGAGCCCTCGGGGATGGTCTTGCGCTGAGAGGCGATTTTTTGGCGTGCGCCAGCATCGAGCTTCATCTCGTCGGTGAGCAGCTTTTCGAGAGCCTTGCGGGCCTCCTGCCGGATGGTGTTGCGGTCTTCGAGGAAGCCTACCTCATCGATTTCGGCGAGGGTGTCAGCCACGGTGTGGGCGAGCTTGTTGAGTTTGTCGCGCGAGATCCTCACAGGACCGCCTTGTACTTGCGTGCGAGCTCCATCTTCACCTTTTTGAACATCTCCGGATAGCTGGCGCCGCTCTTGCGCATGTCTTCCTGGAAGGCTTCGAGGATGACGCGGACCTCGTCGTTGATGCGGTCTTCGAGCGACAGCTCGTCGATCATCGCGGCGCCCACGCGCTCGTTCAGGATGGCGGGCTTATCCGTCTGAATCATCTTTGCGTCCACCAGATGCTTGACCGTCTGGCGCGCCAGATACCCTACATAATCTTTAGAAAAAATCATTGACTTTCTTCAAATATAGCATGTGGCGCGCGGGAGTTGTCCGTGGCCAATTGGCCGGGCTCAGCCCTTTGATTTTTCGTGCCGATGCGGGCAATGTTCTGTATTCAAACAACTTTCGGGCAGGCGGAGGCGTTCGACGGGACGCCCGTGGAGGAGGTGTTCGTTGACGATTTCGCCTACATCCGTGACTTTGACGAAGCCATACCAGACGACCTCGGGGTAGACCACGACGACGGGTCCGTGCTCGCACTGATCGAGACAGCCAGCCTCGTTTGCCCGGATATGGTGCTTCAGACCGGCATCCTTGATGGCGTCTTTGAAGGCGGATTTCAGCTTTTTTCCGCCCTTTGGAAGACAACTGGGCCGGACTGCGCTGTCGTCGCGCTCATTTGTGCAGATAAAAAGGTGCTTCTCGAATCCGGCCATTGCTGGGCTCCCTTGAGTGTGTTGTTGCTGTGCGCTGGAGGCTGGTTTCTGCGACAATCAATGCTTCATGCAACCTGATAATCTTATCTCGCTGAAAGACGATATGGTGGCGTTCATTGCCGGACACGGCCTGCGCCGTTTCAATGGCTACGTCACCGAAGACGTGCCCACGGTCCTGTTTGAAGAGGACGACCCGGACGGATGGAAGGACTTCGTCGAACATGCCAAGGCCGCGAATGCCGCTTTTGTCACGATGAGCGAGGTTGTGCTCGAAAAGGTGGACGTGGCGCTTCTTCTTGAGCAGTTGCACGAACAGAGTTTTCCGGATGACGATGCGCCGGAGATCGACGATGCGGAATACCTGATCAACCATGTCGGCAAGACGGGCTATCTTCAGCTTGGATTCGCGCATCAGGGTGTGATGTTTCTCGTCGAAGTAACAACGGAGTGGTATGAGCGCTTTCAGGTGCTGATGGAAAGCGTTACGGATCTTGGCGGGATTATTGTCGACGATAGCGACGACGAGTAGGACGCAGATGCCAGCCAAGCCGGCTGTGCCCCGGCGTTCCTGGGAGCTCCTTTCCTCGGATGAGACAGCGGCAACATCCCTTGCGAAGCATCTTGGATGTCCGGGGGCGATTGCTCGTCTGCTAGTCACACGGGGTATTGGCGATGCTGAGGCTGCGGATCGCTTTTTTGGCCCATCGCTCGACCAGTTGGACGATCCCATGCGGATGCTTGGCATGGCTGAGGCTATGGCTCGGATTCAGCAGGCGGTTCAGGATGGCGAGCCTATTCTCATCTACGGCGACTACGACGTGGATGGAACGACGGCGACTGTCCTGCTAAAGACAGCCATCGAGCGCATTGCGCCCAAGGACAAGCCGGCCAGGGTGACCTGGCATGTTCCGCACCGCATCCGCGAAGGATATGGAATGCAGACGAACGTTCTCGGGCGGGCTGCCGAGGATGGGATACGCCTCATCATCAGCGTGGATACCGGGATTCGCGCGTTTGCGGCGGCTACAGAGGCGAAGTTGTTGGGGTTGGACCTGATAGTGACAGATCATCACCTGCCTGACGACGCTATTGGTGTGCCCGAGGCGCTGGCGGTGATCAATCCAGCGCAGGAGGGTTGCCCCTATCCTTTCAAGTCCCTCTGCGGTGCGGGGGTTGCGTTCAAGCTGGCCCATGCGCTGCTTGCAGCTGCAGCCGAGACGGAGGAACAACGCGAGCGCTTGCAGCGGGTGATTCTGCCGTCTTTTCTCAAGCTGGTGGCGATCGCTACGGTTGCGGATTCGGTGCCTCTAGTAGGCGAGAATCGCGTGATTGCGGCGCTTGGCTTGCATGAGCTGCGCAATCCGGTTCAGCCGGGGCTAAGGGCGTTGATGGAAGTGGCGAAGCTACCCCTGGATCGCGCTCCGAGTGCTACGGAGATTGGCTTTCGTCTCGCTCCGCGGATTAATGCGGCTGGTCGTATGGATGTGGCAGACGATGTGATCGAGCTGTTTCTGACACGCGATTCTGCTCGTGCCAAGGAACTCGCGGAGAAGCTGGACCTGTTGAACCAGGATCGCAGGGCCACGGAAGCAGACGCGCTGGATGCGATCGAAAAACAGCTGGATGCGCTACGCACGCCAGACGGAGACTACCCCCGGGATTGCATCATCCTGGATGACCCAGCATGGCATCGCGGCGTGCTCGGCATTCTTGCGTCGCGGGTCGTGGACCGGACGGGACGGCCCGCGCTGATTCTGACGCACGAAGAAGGACAGGCGCATGGATCGGGACGGTCGGTGGAAGGCTTTCACCTGCTGGATGCCCTGACTGCGGTCGATGCGCAGCCGGACGCAGAGTTTGCCGGAGGAGTCTTTACGCGCTTCGGCGGTCATGCCCATGCTGTGGGGTTCTCGATGCCGTCCCATTTTGTCGGCTCGCTGCGCGCACGAATGCTTGCCTATACAAGTACAGCTCTTACGCCAACGCTTCTATCCCCGCCACTTGCATGTGACGCAGAGCTGGATCTGGATGAGATCACCCCGGCGTTCTGGGAGTGGCTGGGCCAGTGTGGCCCATTCGGCAATGCTCATCCTGAACCGATCTTTGTAACGAAGAACTTGCAGCTTGCGGCTCCTGCTCGCTTAATTAAAGAAAAACATATCTGCCTGGATGTGATGCAGAACAACCGTCTACCCAGATTCAACGTGCTTGGCTGGAGCCGAAACACAAACTGGGTCGCCCGTTGCCACAAGCTAAATCTTCAGCAGGGCTCCTCCGTTGATATTGCTTATCGCATCAAAGAAAATCAACATCCGCAGTTCGGGGGGCTTCAGCTTGAGCTCGTCGAGCTCGAACCTGCCTGATAAAAAAGCTTTGCTTCGTTTTCGGAGCAGGGGCGTCTTATATACTGACCTTCGACTCTTGGATACGATGCCAACTTCAGAAAAGCGTTTCAATCCGGCGACAATATGGGGCAGCTTGATTGTTGTCGCTCTCCTTGCAGGCCTGTTAATCCGTTCCCTAACCCGCGAGATTGTCAGCGTACGGGTGGCTCCAGTAACCCATCAGAACCTGCTCAGCACGGTTTCGACGAACGGCAAGGTAGAGCCCATTGACGAATATCAAGCCCACGCCCCCGCTCCTGGGGTAGTAGAGCAAATTTATGTCGATGTAGGGCAGAAGATCAAAGTGGGAGAACTTCTCGTCAAGATGGACGACTCAGATGCCGTCGCCCGGATGGCGTCCGCAAATGCTTCGCTGAAATCAGCTGAGGCATCTCACTCGGATCTACAACAGGGCGGAACACAGGATGAGCGCCTTGCCATGCAAGGAGACCTGAGCCGCGCACAGTTGCAGCAGCAGCAGGCGACGAAGGACCTTGCTGCGTTGCAGCTTCTTGAGCAGAAGGGTGCAGCGTCGGCTAGCGAGGTAGCATCGGCAAAGCAGCGTCTCGAGTCAGCAAACTCTACCTTTCAGGGGCTGCAGCAGCGGTCGACGCAACGCTACAGCGCGACGGATCGGTCCCGATCGGAGGCACAGATCTTAGAGGCAAAGGCCTCCCTGGCCTCGGCCCGCAGTAGTTTCGCAGGCGCTAATATTCGATCGCCGATCGCGGGTACTGTCTACTCTATTCCAGTATCGCAGTACGACTTCGTTCCCGCCGGGGAAGACCTGCTGGATGTTGCGGACCTCAACCGCATTCAGATTCGTGCCTACTTCGATGAGCCGGAGATCGGAAAATTGGCGGAGGGTCAATCCGTTAAGATCGTCTGGGACGCCAAGCCACTACAAATCTGGCATGGTCATATCAGCCTCGCACCAACGACCGTGATTACCTATAACACACGCAATGTGGGCGAGTGCATTATTACCGTAGATGACGCGAAGGGGGATCTTCTACCGAATACTAATGTCACGGTAACCGTTACGACCTCGCAACGCTTCAATGTTCTCAGCATCCCTCGCGAGGCACTGCATACCGATAGCCCCACGAAGAACTATGTCTATCGCGTCGTCGATCACAAACTTGTCTGGACTCCAGTCCAGGTGGGAGTCGTCAATCTCAATCGTGTTGAGATCACTGGTGGCCTGACAGAGAAGGATACGATTGCCCTGAACGCGACCAGCAATCGCGATCTGTCCAATGGACTAGAGGTAAAACCAGTCGAATGATGAGGATTCGTGCCGCTGGTTCGATCTTCGGGTTTGCCAGTTCCCTTCTTCTCTCGTTTTGTTTTTTGCATCCTGTCTTTGCAGACACTCTGTCTGCCGAGAAGGCTCTGCAGCAGGGCCGCGCGGACGACGCAATACATCAGCTTCAGAATATTCTTTCGGGCGATTCATCGAATGCCTTAGCTCACCTGCTCCTCTGCCGTGTTTATTACTCGGAAGAATTGCCCGACCCTGCGATCCACGAATGCGAACACGCAGTTTCGTATGCTCCTAACGACAGCGATAGCCAGATGTGGCTCGGACGCGCATATGGCCTCAAAGCTTCTAATGCAGGTCCATTGACGGGTTTGAGCATGGCTAAAAAAGTTCGCGCATCGTTCGAACGCTCCGTGCAATTGAACTCCCGCAATGGGAGGGCTGCCAGTGCGCTTGGCGAGTTTTACATCGCTGCACCGGCGCTCATCGGAGGTGGACTAGATAAGGCAGAACGCCTTGCGGCGGAGGTTCAGCCTTACTCTCCTTCGGATGCCCATCGCCTACTTGCAATGATTGCAGAGAAGAAAAAAGATATGGGCAGAGCGGAGGCTGAGTTCAAACTGGCAGTGACTGTAGGCAGAACTCCAGATGCCTGGGTCGACCTGGGGAATTTCTACCGGCGTGAGGGCCAGCCAGATAAAGCGGTCGCCGCGCTACAGTCGGCACTGGAGGCGGATCGGGCGCACGATGCAGCTCTCGTGGATATCGCAAGCATTCTTGGCGATGCGCATCGTTCTCCGGATCTCGCCCAGAAGGTCTTGCGACTATATTTGGCCTCATCAGCCAAGTCAGAGGCCGCCCCGGCATTCAAGGTTCATGTTCAATTGGGGCAACTACTGGCTCAGCGCGGCGACTCCGCAGGAGCACGGCAGGAATACGAAGCAGCTCTTGCCTTGGCATCCTCCTACGCCCCAGCCCGTACTGCGATACAGAGGCTCTAGATTGGAACGCGATACTATGGACTTCAAGCAATCCAGAAGAGGCTTGTCAGGACGTATGCCTTTCCTTCTCCGTTTGTCCATCGTGGTATGTGCACTGGCTCTGGCATGCATGTCGGCGCGTGCTCAAATTTCGTTTACTACGGCGATCGATCTTTCCCTCCGCTACAGCCCCCGCGTGCAGATGGCGCAAGCGGATGTCAATAAGGCGCGAGCCGCTCTGTCCGAAGCCCGCGATGTCTACATCCCGTCCGTGACGGCTGGCTCCGGCCTCGGTTATTCCTATGGCTTTCCCCTCGGTCAGCCTTCCATCTACAATGTTGGCGCGCAATCCCTGGTCCTCAATTTTTCTCAACACGACTACATTCGTGCCGCGCGCTCGGGTCTCGAATCTGCCAACTACGCGCTTATGGATGCACGCCAGGCGATAGCCGAGGATGCGGCGATCACGTACCTCGCTCTCGATCACGATCTTCAACGAGAGGCCGCCTTGCACGAAGAGGGAGACGATGCTGCACGACTAGTCTCTATCGTGCAAGACCGTCTGGATGCAGGGCAGGATACAGGAATCGAACTGACGACTGCGAAGCTGACCAAGGCCCAAATCCGGCTTTCCGTGCTGCGTGACGAAGATGAAACCGAGAGCGATCGAGCGCATCTCGCCCGACTTACGGGACTTCCGGAAGAAGGTCTTGCAACCGTGAGCAGCAGTATTCCGGCCATTGCCTCAAAGACTCTGCTCATCCCTGGTGCGGAGACAGCAAGTAGTCCCGGAGTTCTGGCGGCCTATGCCAATGCACGGGCGAAACAGGAGCAGGCATTTGGCGACTCCCGCTATGAACTCCGCCCTCAGATCGCCTTTGGCGCACAATACGAACGCTTCGCCACGTTCAACAACTACAGCGCCTACTATCGCAATTTCCAGCAGAACAACGCTGCTATTGCTGTCCAGATCAGTCTGCCCATTCTAGATATAGGCCATCGTGCCAAGGCGCGAGAGTCTGCTGCGGAGGCTGTCCACGCGTTGCGCGAGGCAGACCTGCAACGCGATCAGTTCCTCGATGGCAAACTGAAGCTGGAACATGCCTCCGCAGAGCTCGGCGCTCGCGCCGAGGTGGCGGAACTAGATCAGCAATTGGCGCAGCAACAGCTTGAAGCGATGACGATTCAGCTCCAGGAAGGGACCGGAAACACCTCTGGGCGCCAGATGAGTCCGAAGGACGAGCAGAACGCGCGGATCTCGGAGCGTCAGAAGTTTCTGAGCGTCCTTGATACAACGCTTCAAATGCGGCAGGCACAGATCAACCTTTTGCGGCAGACCGGACAACTCGAACCTTGGCTCAAGTCTCTCATTTCGGGGCTAGCTGCTTCGAAAAGGCCGTAGTATGAAACTCAAACCACTTCTTTTACTCATTGCCCTGATTGCGCTCGTTTTTTGTCTGAAGGGCATTGTCCACGACCACAAGATCCAGTTCGCCTTCGCCCACATCAAACCTGGAGCCGATGAGAAGAGTGTCCTGAAAGCTCTTGGCAAGCCTCATTCGATCGACCATTCCTGCTCTGCCTATGGAACGACACTCTCAGAGACCTGTGACCACGTCCTGATCTACCGATCCTCCTTTGCACCGCTGAAGTCCTCTTATTGGCTTGTCTTTTTTGACGCAAACGGAGAGGCAAAGGCCACTTCACACGAGTTGCACCACTAGCCTCCATCTCGGTTGGTATTTGGCCCCCAACACCAACTGAATCAAGAGGAATACGTAAGGATTCCTCGTCTGGGTGTTTCCTCAGTGGTAAACTATAGAGTAGCGATGACGCCCTTAAAAACACTGTTCCTGAACCCGCCCTCTTTTGAGAAGTTTGACGGTGGTGCCAGCTCCCGCTGGCCCGCCACCCGCGAGATCGAGTCGTACTGGTATCCTGTGTGGCTCACCTACCCTGCCGGAATGCTCGAGGGCTCTCGCCTTCTCGATGCTCCGCCGCACCACGTCAAGTGGCAGGAGGTCGTCGAGATCCTCAAGGACTATGAGTTCCTCGTCCTTTTCACCAGCACCATGGGCTGGGACGGCGACCAGAAGATGGCCGAGGTTATCAAGCAGACCTACCCCTCAATCAAGATCGCCTTCGTCGGACCGCCGGTTACCACTTCTCCGGATAAGGCTCTCAACGAATGCCCTGCCATCGACTTTATCTGCCGCCGCGAGTTCGATTTCTCCGTCGTTGAGTTTGCCCAGGGCAAGCCGCTGAACGAGATCCTCGGCGTGAGCTACAAGGATAAGGAGTCGGGCAAGATTCTTCATAACCCCGACCGTCCGCAGGTCACCCCGGAGCAGCTCGATGAGATGCCCTGGGCCACCGAGATCTATCATCGCGACCTCGATGTCACGAAGTACAACGTGCCGTTCCTGCTACATCCTTATGTTGCGCTGTATTCGACGCGTGGCTGCCCGGCGCAGTGCACCTTCTGCCTGTGGCCGCAGACGCTCTCGGGCCATGCGTGGCGCAAGCGCTCCACCGATGATGTCGCTGCTGAGATGAAGCAGGCGAAGGAGCTCTTCCCCCACGTGAAGGAGTTCTTCTTCGATGACGACACCTTCAACATCCAGAAGGCGCGCACGATCGAGCTCTGCGAAAAGCTCGCTCCGCTTGGCCTCACGTGGTCCTGCACCTCGCGCGTGACGACGGACTATGACACGCTAAAGGCGATGAAGGACGCTGGTTGCCGGCTGCTCATCGTCGGCTATGAATCGGGCGACCCGCAGATTCTCAAGAACATCAAGAAGGGCGCGACTGTACAGCGTGCGCTCGACTTTACCCGCGACTGCCATAAGCTCGGTCTCGTCATCCATGGCGACTTCATTCTCGGCCTGCCAGGAGAGACGAAGGAGTCGATCCGTAATACGATCGAGTTTGCCAAGCAGCTTGACTGCGAGACGATTCAGGTATCGATAGCGCACGCCTTTCCAGGCACGGAGTTCTTCGACTTCGCGAAGGAAAACGGCTTCATCACCAACGAAGCGATGTCGGACGATGGCGGCCACCAGATGGCTCACATCGAATACCCCGGCCTTCCGGTAGAGTATGTGATGGAGATGGTTCACCGTTTCTACGACGAGTACTACTTCCGCCCCAAGGCTGCGTTCCGCGTGGTGTGGCAGGCGATTGTGAACCGTGATGTGCCACGGCTCTATTCCGAAGCGAAGGACTTCATGCGGCTTCGCTCGCAACGCAACAAGGCTGCCCGTATCAAGCGCGAAGAGAACGCAGTCAAGGCGCAGGAATCCGTCAGCATGAACGCGTAATCTCATTCACCAGACCGATGCGGTCAGCATGACCTCATGCTGACCGCATCTTTTTGCACGGCTCTCCTCCACGGATGATGAAACATACTCTCACTCCACAGCGCTACCTGATTCTTCTCTGCGTGATGCTTACCGCTTCGGTTGGCGACACTATGCTGGCGCACGGCATGACGCAGGTAGGCTCCGTCTCATTTCATCATCTTGAACTGCTGTTCGTCGCTCTCAAAAATCCCTGGGTTGGTGTTGGCATTCTGTTGCTGCTTGGCTTTTTTGCAAGCTACCTGACGGCGCTCAGCTGGGCTGATCTGACGTTCGTGCTGCCCTCTACAGCATTTGGCTACGTGGTTGTTGCCTTGCTCGCACGCTTCTGGCAGCACGAGCATATCTCGGTCTACCGCTGGCTTGGCATAGTCCTCATCGTCTGTGGTGTGGGCTTTGTAGCCAATGGCCCTTCGCTTACTGAACATCCAACGAGCCCGACAGAATGACGCCAGCCTCTACACTTGAAACCTGGGCGCTCATCGTTACGGTGGCTGCGACTGCGATCGCCGGTGACGTACTAACTGCTGGAGCAATGCGCCGCATCGGTGACCTCGACTTAGTCCGCGCTAAATCCGGAATGCTCGGAGCGATCGAAGCTGTTACCGGCAGCAGCATGTTTCTCTGCGGTGTGTTATCGATGGCGCTAAGTTTTTTCTCGCTCCTTTTTACGCTGAGCAAGGTTGATGTCTCGCTCGCTGCACCGGCCAGTGCTTCGCTTACTTTTATTGGAAACGCTGCTGCTGCGAAGATTTTCTTGCACGAAAATGTCGACCGGCGACGATGGTTCGCGGCAATTTTTGTCTGTATTGGAGTTGTCCTGCTAAGTCGATAAGGGTGGAGCTTAGTGGCTTAGCCAGCGCATTAAACCGGCTGCAGGTGCCTCAGCTGCCATAAATCGATTCGTTTTTTCCACGACGGTGCCTGCTGCGAGTCGGCCGCTCCGTACCGCTCCCTCCATCGTCGATGGCCACTCGGTTGCGGTCCAATCGCCTGCGAGATAGAGGCCCGGATACTGCGTCTGCTGCTTCGGACGGAAGCGATCCAGGCCGGGAGTAACGGAGTAGGTTGCGCGTGCCTCTTTCAGTACTGCGCTCTTCAAGAGTTTTGCCCCTCTGATGCTCGGAAAGAAGAGTTCAAGTTCGCGTAAGGCGGAGGCCAGAATCTCCTGCCGCCCAAGCTGCAACTCCGGCCAGGAGGCGCTGATTACCAGTTCCAGATAGCTTCCCTGCTCCGCTTTCCAGCGCCGGATGCGCGACTTCGCAAACACCCACTGGATACGCGTATCCAACAGGACTGCGTGATCGAGTGCAGTGACGTCGCGGTCGTACCAAAGATGAATCGTTGTAATCGGCGCGGCGACGAAGGGGTCAAAATCCAATGCAGCGCCGGGAAGATCGTGCAGAAGCCGCTGGGCTTCTTTGAAGTTTGTAGCGAGGATTACGGATGCTGCACGATGTTCTTCTCCATCGACGATCACACGCCATTGGCCGTCGCCAGCTTGTTCGATTCGTTCGACGCCGCTCTTGCGTTTCACCGTTGCGCCAATCTGAGTGGCATGTTCGGCGATGGGAGAAAGGAACTCGCTGAGAGGTGCGGATGGTATTCCGAGACGGCCACCTTCTGGTGAACGCAGAAAGGATTCGTGGAAGACCTTTCCCGCGTACTTTGTGGAACAGCGTTCGAAGCCATCGTTCAATGCACCGACGACAACGGGTTCCCAGAAGTGCCTAATGGCGCGGTCGGTCTGCCGGGTTCGCTTGAGCCAGGTTGCAAAGCTTTCGGTATCATCTGCGGGATAACCGCGCAGGAACTCCATGAGGCCGGTTGCGATTCCCAGCTTGTCGCGGACACCCAGCATCGGGGCGCGGAGAAAGCTGATCGTCTGATGCGATGGAGCGGGAAGGAGGCCAGACTTCATCAGGCTGCGTCGACCGCCCGGCTCTAGAAAGACTAGTTCGTCATACCATCGGATCGCTTCACTGGTCCCGGCCTTCGCGCATAGATCCAGTAGATTGGTGCAGCATCCCAAGACGACGTGCTGCGAATCGACCGTCTCTTCGAGCGTGGGGTGAAGGTAGGAGTAGGCTCGGCCTCCGATCTCCGGTCGCCGCTCAAGAAGCGAGACGTTTGCTCCATCCTCGGCGAGGGCCACGGCTGCAGCCATGCCAGCGAGCCCACCGCCAACGACGATGACATCACTCTGTACAGCGTCGCTCAAGCTGTGATCCTGTTCCGCATGGCCTTTCCCATGCCCTGCGCGAGGATCATCAGTTTGATGGTCGTTGGCACGCTGACGCGCTGCGAGAACACGTCCGCGTTTTGAGCATCGATTCGGGCAAGAAGACCGCTGTAGATCTTCACCAGCACCCAGAGTGCGGCTCGGCTATCAGCGTCGATCATCGGCAATAACTCGCCCGCTGCCGCATAAAAGTCCCACGCCTTTGCGGACAGGCCGTGCAGAAGGCCGCACTCATTGGGGAGCATCTGCCGCCCATTGGCCAAGGCGAGGATGTCTTCCGGAGTGACGTGAAACTCTGCCATCATACTTAGCGGCAGATACAGGCGGCCTCGCTCCGCGTCCTCTTTTACGTCTCGCAGAATGTTGGTCAATTGAAATGCAATGCCTGTCTTTTCTGCCAGCTCTTCGGCATGCGGATCGCTGTAGCCGAAGATACGGATGCAGACCAGCCCCACAACCGATGCAACTAGATAGCAGTAGCGATAAAGTTCGTCGAAGGTGCGGTAACCTTGCAATCCGGCACCGACGTCGATACCTGCACCACTACCGGTATCGTCTAGATCCATGCAGGTTCCCTGTACGAGCTCTTCGAGCAATTGATCGGAGATAGAGAACCGCTGCTGTGTATCGTGTAGCGCGACAAACACGGGGTCTTCCGAGGTCCCATCCGCCCGAGAAGAGCGCCATGCCGTCAACCACTCAGCCATTACACGTCGTCGCTCGTTCACCGGCATCGACTCGTCGTCGGCTATGTCGTCGGCGCGTCGCATGAATGCGTATACCGCGCACATGGCATCGCGCTTATGAGCCGGCAGCACGCGGAATGCATAGTAGAAATTTTTGGCCTCGCGCCGGGCAATTTGTCGACAAGCGGCATAGGCGTCGGCCAGGATCACGAGAATACACCTCGTATCTTTCCTACCAGCGCACCCGCAAGCAGACGTACCTTCTTCCCTTTTGAAACCTCGGGCCGCTTCTTCAACACGTCGAAGCCCTGAGCTTCGATCGCATCCAGAATTGCATCGCCGCCCTTTCGAAAGAGGTCCAGCGTAGCAGCCAGTTCCTTATCTACCAAGCCGCTGATTGCTCCGCCCTCGTGGAGCATTGTGCGCGTCTGTTCTACCAGACTCTGCATCAGGCGCCAGAAGTCTGGCGTAAAACGACGCGACCTGATCTGTTCATCGGTGACGTCAAACCGGCGCATCTCGTCGGCAGGTAGATACCGGCGACCGCGCTCGTCATCCTCCACAACATCTTGCCAGAAGTTTGCCAGTTGCAGAGCTGTGCATACTTTGTCGGAGAGCACGCCCAGCATTTCCTCTCGATACCCGCACACCCAGAGCACAAGGCGACCCACTGGGTTCGCTGAATCCTGGGAATACTCCAACAGTTCCGCGACCGATTCGTAGTGCGGCTTCACCTGATCCTGCCGGAACGCCCGCAGCAGATTTGCGAAGAGCTCGCGTGGCACACCTGTCGAGACGATCGTCTCGCGAAGAGCTACAAACACCGGATGCCGCGAGTGTTCGGGAGCGTCGTAACACTCATCCAACATGGCGCCCCACGCATCTAGGAGGCGTAGAGCAGCTGCTGGATCACTGACCTCGTCGCCGAGATCATCCGAGACGCGGCAGTACGCATAGATGCTCTCGAAGTGCGGCTTAACACGTTTCGGCAGAAAAAAGGTCGCTACGTGAAAGTTTTCGTAATGCGAGGTTGCAAGTTTTTTGCACCACTCCTTTGACTCATCAAGCGAGGGCCTGCGCTCCGGGGTCCGGTACTCTCCAGGTCCTTCGGCGAGCGCATCCCATGCAATTGCCGCAACACTCATCGCACACCGCCTGGAAAGACGGCGGTCTTGATCTCGCGGACTCCACCACTACGCGTCATCATCGCAGCAAAAACGGCGGGGACTTCGTCCAATCCAACGCGGCCTGTGATTGCCTCCGCACACTTGAATCGTCCGCTCGTAATCAAATCGAACGCAGTCCGGCACGTTTGGGGCGTGTGATGGAAGCTCGCCTTCAGGGTAATGTCGCCATAGTGCAGGCGGTTCGTATCCAACTGCACCTTCGTCCCGCTCGGAGGGCCGCCGAAGAAGTTGACCACTCCCCCTTTGCGAACCATCTCGACCGCCCAATGCCAGGTAGCCGGAGTTGCGACCGCCTCGATCACGATATCCGCACCTCGGCCTTCCGGCGTCAGTGCACGCGCCGCTTCCACTGCATCTTCTGTACCTATCTGTACTACCTGTCGAGCTCCAAACAGCTTTGCTGTCGCGACCTGGTCTTGGCGCTTGACCACTGCGATGACATCAACTCCAGCCAATTCCGCCACATGCATGAACATTAGTCCAATCGGACCGGCTCCAATCACAATCATCGAATCGCCCGCCTTAGCACCGCTCTCTTCGAGTCCACGAACGACACATGCCAAGGGCTCGGTCAGTGCGGCATGTTCAAACGGTATGCTGTCAGGAATTGTCAGTGTATTCTTCTCGACGATACGCGATGGGATGCGGATGAACTCCGCGTAGGCTCCATTATTAAACAGCAGGTCTTCACAAAGATTCTGCTGGCCTCGACCACAGAAGTAGCATTTATCGCAGGGGGCCGAATTGAGCGCGACAACACGATCTCCCCTGGTAAACTTCGTTGCTCCCGGACCTACCTGTGTGACTACGCCCGCCAGCTCATGCCCGAAGAGGATCGGCGGCTTCAGCATCATCGCGTGATAGCCCCTTCGATAGACCTTCAGATCCGTCCCGCAGGTCAGGGCGGCACCTACCTGGACGACAATCTCTCCGTGCCCCGCCTCTGGGACGGCAATCCGTTCCAAACGAAGGTCTTCCTTACCGTGCAATACTGCCGCATTCATCTCAGACATCATCGATTTCTATTTTCTCACTTCGACGAGTCTTCGCCCACTGCCTAACCAACATAAGTAGTCACTTTCCACCCTGGGCGCATCTGATAATCTGAGCCAGAGAACGACATGCCCCTAGTCTCCCCCGAGGTCTTCGCGAAAGAGAGAATTGCTGCCGTTCAGGGATATTCCCTGCTCGCCGGTCGCGCCATCGCGAACATCTTTTCTGGGCCGCGCTACTGGGCCGATATTTATACACAGATGGACGCCATCGGAGTCGGCTCTCTGCCTATCGTGGTGCTCACCGGATTTTTTACTGGGTGCGTGCTAGCGCTGCAATCGGCGACCGCCCTGCGAGAGTTCGGGGCCGTCAGCATGACCGGCAATCTGGTTGCGCTCTCGATGGTGAAGGAGCTTGGGCCTGTGCTCACGGGCCTGATGGTCTCCGGGCGCAATGCTTCCGGCATGGCCTCGGAGCTCGGCTCGATGAAGGTAACCGAGCAGATCGATGCGATGCGTGCCCTCGGGACCGACCCGGTGCGGAAGCTCGTGACTCCAAGGCTGATCGCTACAGTCTTTATGCTATTTTTCCTGACAATTGTCTCGGATGCAGTCGGCGTCGCCGGAGGAGCACTAGTCAGCGTCACACTCCTGGGATTGAACCCGTCGTCCTATTTGCATAATTCCTACCGTGCGCTCGTCTATCCCGATGTCATCCAGGGCCTCACGAAGCCACTTTTCTCCGGTTTCATTATCGCCACTGTCGGCTGCTACTACGGCATGAACACTAAAGGGGGAACCCAGGGAGTAGGCCGCTCCACAACTCAAGCGGTTGTAGTCTCCTCCGTCTTCATCATTGTGGTCGACTTCCTCATCAGCCGGGCGATGATCGGGATCTTCAATTGAGCACGGCTGCCTCTACCAACGTCTCCGAGCCGGAACAGGCTCAGGTGGAACCAGTGGTCGTCTTCCGTAATGTCTCCATCGCCTTTGATATGAAACCAGTCCTCGAGGATATTTCGTTCTCCGTCGATCGTGGCGAGACCCTGATTATTCTGGGACCGGCAGGTTGCGGCAAGTCTGTCCTCATGAAGCTTGCCAATGGCCTCATTTGTCCTGACAGCGGCACGATTGAGGTCTTCGGTGAAAATGTGACGAAGATGCGCGAGATCGACCTTTACAAGCTGCGCGCGCGGATTGGCATGGTCTTCCAGGAATCTGCTCTCTTCGATTCGCTCTCCGTCGAAGAGAATGTCGCGTACCGGCTCCATGAAGACAAGGTTCCAGAGGAAGAGGCTCATATCCGGGTGGTCGAGGCTCTCAAATTTGTCGGCCTCGAACAGGCTATCGACAAGTTTCCCTCAGAGCTCTCCGGAGGCATGCGTCGACGCGTCTCTATCGCGCGCGCCATCATTACAGGACCAGACCTTATCCTTTATGACTCTCCAACCGGGGGGCTCGACCCGATCACCTCGACCACGATCGTTGAGTTGGTCGTCAAACAACGCGACGTCTCCCATACCACCTCGCTGCTTATCACACATCGTCTTCAGGATGCCTTCACCCTTGCCATGAACCGCTTCAACCAGAAAACGGGCAGGATGGAGCTGATCGGTAATGGTGCCATCGATCCCAGCACCAGATTTCTGGTACTGAATGAGGGAAAGATTGCCTTTCATGGCATAACTCAAGAACTGGTTCATACAACCGATCCCTGGCTCAAAGATTATCTCGCCTGAAAGACAGAACACGCTTCCCTGGTGATTTTTCTTCCTTCTTGGTGCCCGGCTTCTATGTTCGGAGCAGGTCTAGCCGAACATAGATCGAACCGAATCACGCACCGTTGCCCAAGCGTTACTCTGTGGATCGATTACATCGAAGTGATCCGCCAGTACAACCATCCGGATTGCCACGTCGTCCCCCTGCCGCCGCGCCTTCTCCTCCCAGCGGACCGGCAACAGTGGTGGAATCTGCTGATCTCCGGTTCCCTGGATGAGCGTCTGCTTGACGTTTAGTGGCAGCAGATCGCCCGGGTTCCCGGCACGATACCGGTCCTCAAGATCCTTCGGCTTTCCACCCATCAGGCTATAAACCTCCTGTTTATCGTGCGCGAAGGTAGAATAGCCTGCCAGGTCGATCGTCAAGCGCAAATCCACCGCTCCCGCCAATGCAATCAAGCCATGCAGCGGGACACGAGGCTGCGGATCAAAAAGTGGACTACGCGGATCGATGTGATGCCGCCCAGCGAGCCAGAACGCCAGATGTCCTCCCGCCGAATGCCCCATCGCTACAACCCGTGATAGGTCCAATGGGTAGCTCTTCGCCAACGTAGCGACATAGTCGAAGCCAGCTGCCACGTCCTGAAACGTGGTGGGCCAGCCCCCACCTGCTTCCCCTATCCTGCGGTACTCCACCGACCATACAGCGATCCCTTCCACTTTTAAAGCGGCACACAGATGACCGGCATGAGCCAGGTTGTACTCAGACTGCCACCAGCCACCGTGAAAGAACACCACCAATGGCAGCCTATGGCCCGAAAACTGCTGAGGCATCCAAAGATCTCCGAACTGCGATTCGTCGGGTCCGTAGTGGATTCGGTGATCGGCAGGTGGAGGCGTTCGGGAGAGGATGTCCATACTTGTATGACTTATTTCTTTGCTTGCTGGATGTTATCTCGGCGACAAAAGCATTCAGGTAGACTTGAGCAGTGACATTCCCGACCTCCCGCTCTCTGTTTCTCATAGCTACCATGGCATTTCCTGCTTTTTTTTTGCCGACGCTTCCTGCCCAGGAAACGGCACGGCTCATTCTGCCCGACGCTCCTCAACCGCAGGGAGAGAGCAATTGGAACGACACCATGGGCATGCAAATCTCTTCTTCACAACAGGATCAGCAGCCAACAGCCAGTGCGGACAAATCGCAACGTCCTTTAACGGATGCCGAGAAGAAAAAACTCTCCGAAGACCAGCTTGATCAAGAACTTCACCAACGGATGGCCGGAGTCGTTCCGAACTTCAACGCCGTTCTTGGCGGCACTGCAGTTCCCCTCAGCCCAAAGCAGAAGATGCGCGCCGCGTTCCGTAGCGCCATCGATCCTTACCAATTCGGTCTTGCTTTCGTCACCTCAGGTTATGGCCAGGCGACCGATTCGCATAGCTCCATCGATCCGGATGGGTTTCGACATGGCTATGGACAGGGTTGGAGCGGCTTCGGCAAGCGCTATGGAGCGAGTTTTGCCGATCAGTTCGATGGAACAATCATCGGGAACGGCATCCTCCCAATATTGTTGCATCAGGATGCCCGCTACTATCGCATGGGGACGGGCTCGTTCAGTAAACGCTTCTTCTATTCCCTCAGCACGACAGTCCGATGCAAGGGCGATAACGGCAAGTGGCAACCTAACTACTCAAATGTCCTGGGCAACATCGCCGCAGGAGGTATCTCGAACCTTTACTATCCCGCGGCGGATCGCGGTTTTGGCCTTACCATCGAGCAGGGCATGACTGTCACTGCGGAAGGTGCCTTCGGTGCTCTTCTGATTGAGTTCTATCCCGATATCCGCAAACATATTCACGGAAAACGATCGCCTGCTGACCCCACCGTCCAACCGAAGTAGGAATACACCAATATTGCGATCTGTGCGAAAGAAGATCTCCATTCGCAATGTTCAATTTGTTTAGGGTCTTGGGAAGCACGTCTCTATTCTGAGAGACGTGCTTCCCAGGACCCTTGTTTAATTATTTGAAGGCGAAGGCCGCTGAATGGAATTTGATTGCTTCCCCGCATCCGGGGAAGACGGCAGCGTGTAAATGACCTCTCCTGGGCGCGTGTAATGCAGTTCTTCGCGCGCCTGATGCTCAATCGCGCTAGGATCGTTTTGCAGCCGGTCAACGTGAGCCTTCAGCAGATCGTTTTCTCGCTGTAGCTTGCCCAGTTCCATATCCAGCTTGACGTTCGTCTGACGCTTCTGCTCGTAGGCAGTCAGGCCGTTGTAACCAAAGATGACGTGATACCCCAGCCAGACAGCAAGCACTGCTGCCGCTCCCGTAGCAACTCTGCGACGACCGAGATAAATCCGTTCGCAGGTGCGCATGAAAAGTCCCTGGGGGGTGTGCTGGCCGTTTGTTGGGTCTGAATGCGACATTTAATCACAAGTGGAAATTTGTCTTGCCCTCCCGTCAAGCAGAAAGAGGAAGAGACGTAAAGAGGAATCAAGTTTGTATCTAAACGAACACATGCTGATGTAAATATTCCGATGAAACGAGTGCCTTCCCTCCCTCAAACCGATTCCTCCGCACACATCGCACAGACCTTGTTATTCTTGCTGTATCTCATGCGAATTCTCTTCGCCATCTCGGTACTCTGTTTTACAGCCCTGTTCTGGCCTGCCCACTCCATCGCGCAGGCCCTTCGGGCGGTTTCATTTTGTCATAGACCACTCCATCAGAATTCGATCTGTGCGGAAGTACTCTTCACCTCCCCGGACGCAGACCATCACACGTTACGCCAAGGCATAGATCGCTCCAACGACCGAATTTCGTCAAAGCGCTACTAAGCGCATTCAAAAGGACATCCGATGCCCTCTCCAGTTCGCCACCATCTCGATTCTTTCACCTCCTCCGGATCGCTCTCGAGTTCCCTCACGGATAAGGCGATCCTCGCCGTTGCAGCCACTGGACTTATGGCAGTCTCTGCTCACATCTCGCTGCCGCTTCCCTTTTCTCCTATACCTTTTACTCTCCAAAGCTTCGCAGTGCTTCTGATCGGAATGACGCTTGGTCCGGCGACTGCCTTCGCAGCGATGGTGCTCTACCTTGCGGAAGGCGCCATGGGGTTACCCGTTTTTAGTCCTACCGGTCCCGGCGGTGTAGCGCAGCTCCTCGGGCCTACCGCAGGCTATCTCTTTTCCTATCCTCTGGCAGTAGCCGCGGCCGGATGGGGAGTTCGCATGTTGCGCGCAATCCCTTCGCTCTTCATACGCGGACTTGCCGCAAGCGCGGGTGCAAGTTTTGTCATTTTCGCTCTTGGAGCGAGTTGGCTCGCATCTGTGCTTCACCTCCATGCAGTAGCCGCCTGGCACTTGGCAATCGCTCCATTTCTTCCTGGAGAGATCGTCAAGATCGCAGCAGCGGCCACTCTTTTCAGTACGCTGCACCGCTGGCAGCAGTCATAATTTTTTCGCACTGTAAAAATTTCACGACAACAAGCATCACGAAGGATTATCAACACAATGACAGTTTCAAGTAACGCCATTCAAGAGATCAGCATTGCTCACAGCCCCGATTCCGATGACGCTTTCATGTTCTATGGCCTTGCGACGAATAAGGTCCGTGTCCCTGGCTACAAGTTTTCCCACGTTCTCACAGACATCGAGACTCTGAACCACAAGGCAATCAACGAGCAGTTCTACGACGTCACAGCAATCTCGTTCCATGCGTACCCGTACCTTCAGGACAATTACACCCTGATGGCCTGCGGCGGAAGCGTCGGCGAGGGCTATGGCCCCATGATTGTTTCCACTCGCAAGCTTTCCCTCGATGAGCTGAAGAAAACCCGCATCGCTATCCCAGGGACGCTCACGACTGCGTATCTCGCACTCAAGCTCTTCCTCCCGGAGATCGAGACCGTGATGGTCCCCTTCGACAAGATCATTCCCGCTGTCGTCTCGGGCGAGTTTGATGCCGGCCTTATTATTCACGAAGGTCAGCTGACCTATGCGAATGATGGATTGGTCAAGGTAATCGATCTTGGCCAGTGGTGGCGTGAACAGACCGGCCTTCCCCTCCCTCTCGGCGGCAACGCTATCCGCCGATCGCTCGGCTCCGAGGTGATGACCATCGCCACCAATGCCCTACGCGACAGCATCCAGCACGCGCTCGACAACCGGGAAGAAGCTCTCGCCTACGCCATGCAGTTTGCGCGAGATCTTGATCCTGTTCTCGCTAACCGCTTCGTCGGAATGTACGTCAACGAGCGCACCCTGAACTACGGGGAAGACGGCAAAGAGGCTATCCGCAAGCTGCTTGCTATGGGCTACGAACGGGGCATCATTCCGCATGTCGCCCATGTAGATTTCGTTGGCTAGTCCTCTCCATTGAAAGCGCTTTTCTCATGCAACCTGTGGTATTCTCAAGGGGTGGATGTAAGCGTCATTTGTCGCTACGGCTGACCGAATTGACCTTGATCGCCCCTTGAGCCATGAGGGTGCACCCAAAATGGACGCGTAGCTCAGTTGGTAGAGCATTCGACTCTTAATCGACTGGTCGTAGGTTCGATCCCTACCGCGTCCACCAATTTTCTACCAATCTTTCAAGCACTTACCGTTACCGGTTCGTTTGCCTCTACATCGCGTTTTCCAAAACTTGACCAAACTTTTTCGCGGATTGCGTTGGTTGATCGCAATCCGCAGTGGCTTCAGTTTCTGGTGCTGATACGGCTCCATCGACTTCAAGTCAGCGTGCCCATGAACTTGCTTACCGCGAAGGCATTGCCACTCTTTTCCATCGTGTAGATAACCATTTCGACAGTTATCCGACGGGCCTCAGTGAGGAACTCTATGAACATGTCATGCGGAGGATGCTGGGAGGCAAGTCGCTGGCCGAGGTCGGATCAGACATCCTCTGCTTTGACGACTGGCGGAACTATCTCGAGGGCGGTATCTGCGAGTATTGCGGAAAGCTGACCGGACAGGCCCACGGCATCAGCGGCGCGCTCCTCGGCCAGCATCGCGGAAATATCCCGATCCCAAGGCGAAATATCACTCACACCAGTCTCTCGAGAATCTGCAAGACGTACAGTTCACACCAAAGAACCTCAAGGACTCCTGGATCGAGTGGGTCTACATTCTCGATCCGGCAGCGGAATGTATCTATGCCTTGAGTCTGCGTGAGCGATCCAAGCATGTCGGGGACCTTCGGCTCGATATCGTTCCCGTCTTCAGCAAGATCGAATGCGGCGATGCTCTCGAACCCGTTGCGGAGGCTTTCCTCTAAGACTAGACTGGCGTAGGCCATGCCCTCGAGATCGCCAAACTGTAGTCATGCGAACAAGAGCGGGCCTTCGATGCCGCGTTCAAGCAGGCCTGGACCGGCATTCACAATACACGCGTGCTCTTGCCGGTGCGCGAGTTGGCCACCTGGATCGAGCAGAACATACTACTTGATCTTGGTTCGGTCCCCTTCGACAAGGATGACGCAACACTGCTGTCAGAGGCCGGAAGTTACACCAATTGCTCCAAGCGCACCGGATGCAACACGTTGCTCTTCGGTGAGGCGCTCAAGGACAGTTGCAGCGACGCGGCCTGCTACAACAACAAGGTCGCCAGGTTCGTCGGCCAGCAGATCGCGGTCAAACCGCAACTGGTGCAGATCTCGACCAATTGGGGCCCACCGAAAGACAATGGCGCCCCGGGGCGCGGACGCTATATTGCCTTGCGACTCTCTCCGAAGAGCAAAGGCGGCAAAGCTCCCCCGTCTCCCAACCAGAAACAATGCTCACACATGAAAGAAGCGACCGTGACAGAAGGGGTGGAGCGTGGCTTGATTGGCAAAGTCTGCTGTGAGCCGACCTGCTCCGGCCACTGCGACGTCTGGATAAAAATGCGTTGTCCAAGGCGCTCATGGAGTGGATTCTGCTTGAAGACGTGAAGCGTGTCTCACCCAGGCAGCTAAGCTGCATCGGGTCGATACGGGAAAGGTGCATAAGGCAACCGAGCAGGAGTTCACGGCCAAGCGGACCAAGGAGGAAGCCAAACAGAAGAAGACAAAGCCGAACGTCGAAGCATCGACGAAGAGGTCGGCCACCGTAAGGAAGGCGACCTAATGGAGGCGGGCACTTCGTTCTTCTTGAAGCGCCCCGATTGGAAAAACGTAGCCGACTTGCCCGTACTGACACGTCCCCGTCTCAGCTCCGCGCAAATAGGAAGGCTCCGCGTTTGGGTCCGTCACCGGCGGATAATGATGGAGTGTCTGACGGTCAACCGTATGACCACCTTGAACAACACCTGTGCTGCAGGCTCTTCAGCCAGGGCCCGCAGCACAGAAAATACCACTGCGTTGGAAAATGTTTTGAAACGAGTACCCCTATCAGAACAGTAGCTTGAGGACGAACTGGTACTGACGTGGGTTGTAGTTGGGATCGGTTGCCGAAATAGTGCCAAAGGCCGCATTGCCAAATTGCTGATTTGCGCTGTTATTATTCGCGATGAAGAAATTTGGCGTGTTGGAGATATTGAAGGACTCAATACGGAACTGCGCGGTCGCACGTTCGGTGACCGGAAAATTCTTGAAGAGGGAGAGGTCGACGTCGCGGAAGTGGGGCCCAAACATCGAGTTGCGCTGGGTGTTTCCAACCGTTCCCAAGGGTTGAGGTGCGAAGTCTGCAGTGTTGAAGAACTGCGTCAGGGTCTTGTGACCCAGACGAGGATCCATAATGGTGTCTGGACGATCGGCTCCACTTGAGTTCTGCTGGACCGCGGTTGTTGTAGTTGTATGCTGTGGGCTTCGGGTTGGTGGGGCTACTGTCGAGAGGATTGTCAGCACCGGAGCCGGATTCGATAATGGAGAAGACTTTTCCACTTTGTCAGAGTGCGATGATGTTTGCGTCCCAACCGGTGAGGAGTGCTTTTTTAATGCCAGTGAACTTCTTGCCAAACTGGAGTTCGTAGTTGGTCGAGAGGGCAAAGCGATTTTGCAGACCAGTATCCGTATTACCGTACTCGGTCGCGCGGATGTTGGTGGGCAATGCGTTGCTCCAGCCCTCATAGGTTTGCTGGGAGATGGTGCTGGTATCGGACAGTCCCTTGGCCCAGGTGTAGTTGGCATCAAAGGCCAGCCCCTTGGTAAAGCGGCGCTGCAACGAGGTCTGTAGTCCGTTGTAGTTCGAGACCCCGCCGGTAGCGAGATAACTGACGTTGCCCAAATTGGGAAGAGGGCCGGCAAGCGGTCGTACCCCTCCAACGGGGTTGGCAGCACTTCCAACAGGGGCTAGGGGATTGTACGGAAGGGCCTGGTTGATATTGTTGATCAGTTCCGGCAGATGCTGGCCGATGTTGCCGACATACCCGATGGTGAAGACGTTGGCTCCAAACTGCTGCTCAACTTGCAGATTGAACTGCTGGATGAGAGCATTTTTGAAGTTGGTCGCCTCGGCTACGAACGAGAGGCCGGGGATCGTGGAGAGGCTCGCCAGCTGAGTCGCTGAAGGAGCCGAGGGCTGAATGATTCCCTGGCTAAAGTTTCCGAATTGACCTTGAACTGTGCAATCCCCATTTTGGCCCGGAGGGAGAGTGCCACCATTGACGAATGTCTCGATGTCTACAGCGTAGGTGGACTGGCAGGACGGGCTGTTGACGGAGGTGAACGGAGCGTTTTTCAGGCCGCCACGGGTGGTGTAGTTATCAGGGAAGTAGCTAAGTCCGTAACCGCCTCGAATGACGATGGTGGGTGTTGCAGAGTATGCAAAACCGACACGCGGAGCGATGTTGTTGTACTGGTTTGGGATGCCCGCTGTATTGCTGACGCCGTTCACGCCGACAATCTTCAGCGCACTTGATGTTGCTGAGGTTGGGTTGGAGAGCGCTTCAAGAAAGTCATAGTTTGAGATGTGATTATGCGCTTCGGTGAAGGGTGTGAAGACCTCGTAGCGGACGCCGCAGATGGCGGTCAGTTTGGAGGTCATCTTCCAGCTATCCTGAGCGAAGAAGCTCGGTTCCCAACTGCGGTAGTCCGGAGGATTGATGTTGAAGTTGCGGCTTTGGTTGTTATAGGCACCGAGCAGGGTCGAGGCAATCTGGTTGTTTTGAGTCGCCAACTGATTTTGATAGGCGGTATTGGTCTACATTGCAGATTGGACTATACGATTGGTTTCGCATTTAGCATGAGGCTTTGAATCCCTTGTTTCGTGTCTAACTCTGGCTGATGGAGTGTCTCGTGTCTCGCAGCCGCTTATCGCCACTAAGCAACCGCAGGGTTGATCTCGAAGTGCACCTTGCCTCTATGCAGATAACGGGGATGGCCCGGAGAACGACAAGAGGATCAACCTAATCGATGTGAAAAGCGGCGTCTAAGATCAGCCCAGAGAGAGTCAGTGCTGCAAGATCAGCACAGGCCACGGATTGAACAACATCGGTGACCAATGTTCGGCACCCTGTCGCCTTCGCAGCCTTACACTTGCCCGGCTCCGTAAAGGAAGAAACCTCGGGCTTGGTGTGTGATGGGTGTTCATTGCAAGTAGGCACGGACCAGATCAATCATATTTTCTGCTAGTTCTTGTGGAGGAGAGGAACTCTTTTCACCTGATAGGAGGTGATGTCGAATGTGATCTTCGAGTACCTCGGCCATGAGGCTATTAATTCCACCACGCACGTTTGCCAGCAGCATCAGAACGTCCGCGCAATCGTCTTCCGTGGTGAGGGAGCGTTCGATGGAATCGACCTGTCCGCGAATGAGTTTGATACGAGCAACTAGTTTCTGCTTTTCTTAGTTGATATTGGCATATTTTCCTTTGTATATCCTAGGGGGGTATGATACAAAATAACAGGCGAAGGGTTTACTTTCGCAGGAGAAGTGTAACCACCTATGAGCATAGCTTCCGCACAAGAGCCTCCAAGTATTCCGAGAGCTTTCCTGTGCCGCGATAAGCGCTCTGGAATCCGTCTCTAGCGTCGCTAGCAACGAGTTTCACCGCTTATCCCAGCATACGACCTGTGATTTGAGCGCGTGAGACCGTGGTTCAAACGGCCAGCCTCACACCTCCCATACCAATGACCCAAGCAAGTGCCACGCGACTGTTCGTGCAGGCGCCGATGACGCTGCTCGGATCGTGCAAGGAGAGATCATGAACAACAAAATTCTTGCTGCTCGCAAGCTGAGTTCACTCGTTTGTGTCTGGCGTTCCACGGAACAGCCTGGAATGCCGCTAGTGTGTGGCTGGGTGCTGGCTGATACCCGGAGGCCACATGCAACTTCCAGCTATTCTTCAAAAGACGAAGGAGGAGGGTTACGGCAGGCCGCCTAATCGAGCTAGGGCGTGTCATCAAACTAACCAGAGGATAGAAGAGGTGAAGTAGATGGCGGCGAGGAAGTTGCGAGCGGTTTTGTCATAGCGAGTGGCGATGGCTCGAAATTGTTTGAGGTTAGCGAAGAAGTTTTCAATCAAGTGGCGGTCTTTGTAGAGGTCTTTGTCGTATTCTCTCTGGTGTTTTCGGTTAGCTTTGGGCGGAATCACTGCGACTTTATCGGCTTGTTCCAGTATCAGCAGGACGCGTTGATCGGCGTCATAGCCCTTATCCGCGAGCACCGTTCCAGCTTCCAATTACGGTAATAAAACATCGGCTCCATCCAAATCGCAAGCCTGTCCAGCGGTGAGGTGAAAGCCGATAGGGTTGCCTAACGCATCCACCGTAGCGTGGATCTTGGTGCTCAAGCCACCCTTGCTGCGTCCGATGGCTTGATCGCCGCCCCCTTTTTGCGCGCCCCAGCACTGTGCTGATGCGCGCGAACTATGGTTGAGTCGATCATGGCATATTCGTTGTCGGCATCGGTGGCTAGGTGCTCAAAGATTTCCTTCCACACTCCCCGTTTGGCCCATCGACTCATGCGGGTATGCACCGCTCGAAAGTCCCCAAAATGCCCCGGCAGATCACGCCACGGGATGCCGGCTCGATACCGGTATAAGACCGCTTCCACAAACAACCGGTTGTTCTTGGCCGGCCGCCCTTCTGTCCCCACCCGCCCAGGTAACAGTCCTTCTATCCGCTCCCACTGATCGTTCCGTAGACCGTATCGCTTCGTGCTCATTCAAAAACTCTATTTACTCCTGCCTCCCCTTGCCTATAGCTAGTTTGATGACACCTAGGGACTGAGTTTGTGGCACCTTCCGTAAGACTGCTCTAGGTCACGACCTAGTTCCGTAACAACTGAGTGTCTACGTAAACACCAAAGCAGACGAAATACTCACTGGCGAGCTGCATAGCGGCTTCGCCCAGAACACTCGACGTGTGCCTAAAAGCGTCGCGGAGATCGCTTCATGTCATTTTCCAGCAAACTGCTCGCCATTCTCAAGGGAGCGCAGAGCTTCCCACAGCCTTTCCGTCGTATTTCCCTAATCATCCTCCTGCTCACTTGTGCAATCTCACCGCATTTCCTTATAGCGCAGACCGGAGGACGTATCACTGGTGCAGTCAAAGATGCCACTGGCGCGTTGCTCCCGGATAGTCAGGTTGCACTCATCAATCCAAGCAACGGAGTAAAACAGAACGTCGCGACTGGTAGCGATGGTGCCTTTACCTTTGCGGCAGTGCCCGTAGGCCAGTACGAACTTGATGTGAGAGCAGAAGGCTTCAATCCATACCGGCAGACTACCAATCTAAAGATAGATGTGAATACTGCGCTGACTGTCGACGTGGTTCTCCAGATCGCCGATACAAGCCAAACCATCAATGTGACCGAAAACACCGCAGAGGTTCACACGACTGATACGCAGATCGGCCAGACTATCGAGAACAAACAGGTCGTCAATATTCCGCTCAATGGCCGGAGTTACACAGACCTGCTCGCGGTGCAGGCTGGCGTCTCTCCAGTGACCACCAGTGGCGCGGGTAACTCCAGTTCTGGCGGCGGCTTTGGTACGGTGCCCGCAGCGGGCCAAGCCAACACGGGACAATTCTCCATTCATGGCCAACGAGAGTCCGACAACGCCTATTATCTCAATGGCGCGAGCGTGCAGGAAACCATTGGCCAACAGGCTGGAATCATCCCGAACCTCGACTCCATTGCTGAGTTCCGCATTCTCTCGAGCAACGTAGATGCCGAGTATGGCAGCTTCACAGGCGGCATCATCAACGTCGTCACCAAGTCGGGCACGAATAACTTTCACGGCAATCTCTTTGAGTTCTTCCGTAACACGTATTTGGACGCACGGAACTATTTCTCACCTGAGCGTGCAGTCTTCCATCAGAACCAATATGGAGGAACCTTTGGTGGTCCGATTCGGAAGGAGAAGATTTTCTTCTTCTCCGATTACCAGGGCCAGCGCTATATACAAGGCATCGAAACTGGCTTTGTCAGTGTGCCTTCGATGGCGAATCGAAATGGTGATTTCGGCTCGGCTTCCGTCTTCACAAGAACAGTCAACGGCCCCTATATTGCCCAGATCCTAAGCCAGCGTCTCGGATATCCAGTGAACCAAGGTGAACCTTTTGCACAGGTATTTCCGGCTGGAGTCATTCCCCATAGTGCATGGGGCGCGGCTCCCACGCGGATGCTCCAGTACATTCCAGAGCCGAATGTCGGCTTGAACCAGTTCTCTACTGGTGCCTATAAGCGGCGCATCAATGACAACAAGGCAGCGGGTCGGCTGGACTTCAATTCATTACGCTTCGGTACATCTTCGATCTACTACTTCAACGACCGATATAATCTCGACGATCCATATCCGAGCGGGTTGGGCGGTGCCACACTTCCCGGAAACGGCTTCGCTTATGACGCGGCATCCTTCGGCATCGACCAGACACTCGTCTTCAGTAATATCCACGCTTTTGGCGCGAAGATGGTCAACGAAGCCCGCTTCGGCATCACGCGCTTGGATAACCACATCGGCTCACCCAAAGGTGGGGTAGGCGTTACGCTAGCCGATCAGGGTATTCAGGCAGGCGGCGAGGGCATCATTCAAGGTTTCCCGTCTCAGGCCGGAATCGAAGGGCTCTTCTTCAACGGCTTTTCAATCGGAACCAATCCGTTTTCGCTCGCGCAGGTCAACGGCAACTACGATCTGTCCAGTTCGTTCACTCGTACGGCTGGCAACCACACATTCAAGTTTGGTGGACGCTACATCTGGTATCGCGTGAAGCAGGCCCCGAATCTTGTCGCCAACGGAACGTATTCCTTCTTTGCGTCTGGAAATCAGACCACAGGGAATGACTACGCTGACTTCCTACTTGGTCTCCCCGATTTCTACTCACAACAGTCTTCCCCCACCTTCTATGAGCGAGCGGCGAATGGAGATCTTTTTACTCAGGACACTTACCGCGTTCGTCCAACCCTGACAATCAACTACGGCATTCGCTGGGATTACGTCACGCCCTGGGCGGAGAAATATCACCAGATAACAACCTTAGTCCTTGGCGCGCAATCTCAAACATTTCCGGGAGCCCCGCTGGGCTATCTAGTCCCTGGGGACGCGCTCCCTAACGGATACAAAATTCCCGATGGGATTGCCCCGACCCCTTTAGATAACTTCTCGCCGCGCTTCGGATTAGCGTATTCGCCGAACGCGTCCCATGGCCCTCTTGGTGCGCTTACTGGTGGCCCCGGAAAGACGAGCATTCATCTGGGAGGCGGTCGATTCATTACTTCGCCCCAGGGCCTCACCGTTGCCTACCCAACCGGCAATCCGCCCTATGGCCTGACGTACACGAGTCCTGAGTCTCCGATCATGGAAACTCCCTTCATCGGCGCGCTCTCAGGCACGCAGTACCTACAGCAATTCCCTGTTCATGTGCCGCCTTACAATGTCTCACCAAAGAACCCCGACAACAGCGTGGACTGGAGCCGCTACTACCCAATCAGCGGTGCCGGCAGCGTCTACTATAAGAACAAGACCGGCTATGCTATGCAATACAACCTCGTCATCGATAGGCAGATCGGTACAAACTCGCTGCTGAGTATCGGCTACATCGGGTCGCTGGGCAGGCACCTGCTAACGGTACGCAGCGCAAACCCTGGCAATCCAGCGCTTTGTCTCAGCCTGAGTCAAACATCGGAAGTGGCATCCGGTTCACCGACGTGTGGCCCATTCGAGGAAAATATTGTCTTCACTCGCAAGAATGGAATAGTGGTCAATGGTACACGTAGTCCTTTCCCCAATCCGATCGGTACTGACGCTTATTACGAGAACATGGGCAACTCAGAGTACAACGGTCTTGAACTTACCTTCAAACGTACCGTCGGTCCTTTGTCTTTACTCGCTAGCTATACGTTCTCGAAGTCCTACGACCAGACCTCAAATATTCAAGAACAGGTCGACCCTTATAACTATCACCGGCTTGATGCTGTCTCAGCATTCGATCTCAAGCATGACTTCGTTGTGAGCTATAACTATGACCTTCCGGTAGCTTACCTATGGCATCCCAATCGGCTCACTAACGGCTGGGCACTATCAGGCATCATGCGTTTTGCTTCCGGCCTGCCTGTTACATTTGCAAGTTCGGGAGACAACTACCTCGTGCAAGTGCAGAACAACGGAGTCAATGCTACAAGTATCGACATGCCCAACTACGACGGCACTGGCTACAAGCTTAATCACAATCCGCGCAATGGCAAGCCGTACTTCAACACTACTGCCTTCACTGCGAACACTTTAGGAACACAAGGCAACTCCAAGCGCCGCATGTTCTATGGTCCCGGTATCGACAACTACGATGTGGCCCTCCACAAGGTAACCACCCTTACTGAGGGTCGTTCACTTGAGCTTCGGTTAGAAATGTTCAACGTCTTCAACCACGCGCAGTTCTATCCGAACGGGTCGGTCGACGGAAACATCGGGGATGCATCTTTCGGTCAGGTCCTGCACGCCGCAGATCCACGCATCGGTCAGATCGCAGCAAAGTTCCTCTTCTAAGGAGACCCTGGGAGGCGTAGTTACGCCTCCCTTATCCTCAACAGATGGAGAATAGCATGATCGGAATCAACACTCTTCAGTTTGCCCTACGTTTGTCGCTTGCAATTGGCATGGGTGCATCGGTCGGTTTGGAGCGCCAATGGCGGCAGCGCATGGCAGGCACCCGTACCAATGCTTTAGTCGCTGCGGGTGCAGCAGCCTTCGTAATGTGCGGTTTGTTGCTCAATAACGATCCGTCCGCAAGGGGCCGGATCGTTTCGTATGTTGTATCGGGGGTTGGATTTCTTGGTGCGGGAGTTATCTTCAAAGATGGAGCAAGCGTGCGCGGTCTCAACACCGCAGCAACAATCTGGTGTTCCGCTGCTGTCGGTGCATTATCCGGACTGGGCTCATTGAATCTCGCGCTGGTCTTGGCTGCGGCTGTTCTGCTCACGAACATGGCGCTGCGCCCACTCGCCTACCGGCTCCATCCTGTTCTGCCTCAAGCCATTCCGGTCGAGACGCTGTATGAGATCCGGCTAGTATGCAGAGTCGCCGGGACAGCCCATATCCGCTCGTTGCTACTTTCGACGATCAATAGTCTGCCTGTGACTCTCCAATCAATCCACGGAGAACAGGATGAGACAAATCGTGAGGCGCATATCCGAGCTGAGGTTATCACCGCTGGACGAAACTATGAAGCGTTGGAAAAAGTCGTGATGCGACTCTCGATGGAAGATGATGTCTCAAACTTGAGCTGGTCCGTTGTTCAATCTTCCATTGAGTAAACTACGAACGAAATCATCTCCACTCTGGAAAGGCTCAATCGACGCATCGCTGCTCGACTTCGATGCGTTCAAGAGCAACTTACTGCAAAGTGAGCACCAACGACCAGACGTACTTTGCTCGAACGCAAAGTACGTCTGGTTCCGCATTGCCAAGTGTCAGAACGCTAGTTTGAGCGCCAATTGCACAAGGCGAGGATTGTTGACTGTGGAGGTGACCACGCCGAACGAAGACGGACCGGTGGCTATATCGTTGATCGGTGCCCCGAACTGTGCGTGATTGAAGAGGTTGAAGAACTCAACGCGGAAGTTGAGTCCCATATCTTTGCGCGGCAATGCGAACTGCTTGATGATCGAGAAGTCCGAGTTGACGAAATCCGGCCCGGACACTGGGACGCGCGATGCGTTCCCCAACTCCCCAGCCATGGGAGCAGGAAAACAGTTGGAATTGAGCCACTGTAACTTGCTGTGGTTCGCGCTGTAGGGATTGCAGCCAGCAATCTGGTTAGGACGGTTCCAGTTGTTAGCATTACCTCCGGTATCAAAACCGAAGCCATAGTTGACGCCGGAGTTGTCCGTACTGTCGATCAATGGAACAGGGAAACCGGACGAGATCCTTTCAATAAGAGTCAATTGGAAGTCGCCAAGTAGGGTGTTGGTCACATTATTCCAATCGCTGCCGAACTCCTTTCCATGTCCAAAGGGAAGATCATAAATTACGCTACCCGTAAAACTGTGATTGAGGTTGATCTGCGACAAGCCCCAATCCAACTGCTGCCAGTTGGGAAGTGGGAAGTAGGGGGCGCTGCTTTCGGAGCCGAAGCCGTCGGACAAGCCGTTGTCATAGGTGCGCGAGTAGGTATAGGCAATCAGGGCATAGAGGCCGTGCTTGGGTGTCTTGGTCTCTGCCTTCACTTGGAGCGAGTTGTAGTGTGTCTTGCCTACATCGCCGATGAGCAAAATGGCGTTAGAGGTAGGGTAGGTAGGTTGGTATGGCTGGCCATTGCCGAGGCAACCGAGCGTATAACCGGAGATCGTGCCGCATCCAGAGGGGCTGGCAGTGTTGAGGTTATTACCTGCAACAAGTATGTGGGAGCCGCGCGCAGCAGCATAACCAGCGGTCAGCACAATGTTGGCAGGCAGCTGGCGCTCCACGTTGAAGTTGTACTGCTGGACCCGGCCCTGCTTGATGTTTTGGGGCTCGTAGTTGAATGAGCCTGTGAAGCTAGCGGCTGTAGGGGGTGTTGGAATCAACTGGAACCCGCTGGAGAGACTAACGCCAGAGGGCGATTGTCCCAGTACGGTGGCGCAATAGGAGGTTGCAAAGGCGCAACCAGGACCTCCGAAGGCGTCCGACTCTCCCAGAAAGGGCGGGTTCTGCCATAGCCCTTGTGCCCCTTGGTTCCATGCAGTGTCATGGTAGATGGAGAAACCGGCACGGGCTATGGTCTTTTCACTCCCGAGTACCTTCCAGGCAAGACCGATGCGAGGCTCCAGCGCTGTCCAGTCCATGTTGATGCCAGCCGAAGAGTTTACGCCGTTCTTATTGGCAACCTGTAGCGTACCCGTGGTGACGTCGTAGTCGGCAAGACGTCCATGCTGTTCCTTGGTTGGCGTGGTCAAGTCCCAGGCCAGTCCAAGGTTGAGTGTAAGTGAGGGCAGAGTCCTCCAGTCGTCCTGAACATATGGATGGAAGACCTTCCAGCGACGGCCTGTTACGACGCCATCGTACGTCTGGTCGTGGATGGCTAATCCCGTGATGCCAAGTAACAAATCAGCCTCGGGATTGCCGCCGATGCTTGCGCTGTTTAGTCCGGTAGAGTTGCCGCCGCTACCGATGATCCAGTATCCGTCCTGGAATGCCTCCGTCCCCACGTTCATCTGGTTAGCGCGGAGGTCCATGCCCACCTTGATGTCATGCTTCTTCAGGATGAGATCGAGGGTGTCTCGGAAAGAGAAGACGTTGGTGCCGCCCTGGAACGGAGAGTAGCCGCGGTCACCAAGAGACCAATAGTTGCCTGTGAGTTGAGTCGAAACCAGTCCGCAGCTATAGGCACCGGGCAAGCAGGTATTGGCGCTACTGCATCCGAGGTTGGCGCCAGGAATGCCACCGGGTACGAGCGTGGCGGAGGCGCAAGTCCCCGTGCCTTGTGAGGCGATATAGTCGAAGATGCGGTTGTAACCGAAGCTGGCCTGGTTGAGCATCTTAGGAGAGAAGACATGCGTCTCGCCGAGAGCAATGTTGCGCGCGTGGTTGGTGATGCGCTGATTACTGCCGAAGGGGTTCGACTCTGCAAATGGTGACGTGGCTGACGAGCCGCCCGGTACGTAGGAGAACGCCTGATCATAGCTGAAACGCGCAAAGAGGCTGTCCTTGCTGGAAGGCGTATGGTCCAGGCGAGCATCGAACTTGGTTTCATTCAGGCTACGCACAGGCTCATTGGTGTAGTTATAGCCACTACCAATAGTGTTCGGCGCAGGGTACAGCTTCATCAGTGCCTGCCCAATGTTATTGAATAGGCTGGATGGAATCTTGTTACAGGGAGTGCCATGGGCCTGAAGTCCATTGGCGCTGGCAGGAAGAGGGTTCCCTAAACTATCGCACTGAAAATAAACATTTGGAAAGCTGGCAGGATTAGTGGATGCGCCAATCATGTTTGGGTTCACGATTGCAAGACCAGAAACAGGAGTGCCATAGGTATCGGCGGAGAAGTCCCCTGTACGCATGGCCAACGTAGGCACCAGACCGTTGGAAGAAATGCCATGGCGTTGATCCTTCTGTTCACCATCGACGAAGAAAAAGGTCTTGTCCTTCTGAATAGGGCCGCCGATGGAGCCGCCAAACTGGTTCAGGTTGAACTTTTCCGTGGAGGAGGCAAAGTAGCTCTTGGCATCAAGAGAGGTATTGCGCACAAATTCGAAGAGAGACCCATGCATCTGATTGGTTCCGGATTTTGTGCTGACCAACACAGTTGGGCCCGCGCGGGTACCGTACTCGGCAGAGTATGTGAAGGTGAGCACCTTGAATTCCTGAATATCGTCAATTGAGGAGAAGACACCGATACCGCCCGCCGTCAGCTCGTTATTGTCGACACCATCCAGTAGCCAATCTGTGCTATTAGGGCGGGAACCACCGACTGACAGCGAGAAGGCACCGCGTGCGGCCACCTCACTGTCGGAGCCAGAGGTGAAGAAGCTGTTGGGGTTTGTCTCTGCGGTAGCGCCAGCGGTGAGCGTGGCTAGCTGCACGAAGTTGCGGCCGTTCAAGGGAAGCTGCGACACCTGCCGTGAAGTAATGACTTGGCCAAGAGCGGGATTGGCCGTCTCGACAGCTACTGCATCACCGGAAACAGATACCGTTGTTACGACGGCGCCGGGTGCGAGCGAAAAGTTGAGCTCGCGGGCTTCATCGATTTGGAGGGGCAGATCTTTGGATTCAGCGCTCTGAAAGCCAGCCGCGTCGATGCGTACGGTATAGGTCCCGACGGGGAGCAAGGGAATCTGATAGTGTCCGGCACTATCCGTCTTCCCGCTTCTTGCTAGGGCGGTTGCTCGTGAAGTGGCGACAACGGTAGCCCCAGGGATGGGCAAGCCGGATTTATCAAGGACATTTCCGGAGAAACTTCCGGTGGCCTGGCCATGCATAACCGGGGCGATCATGAGAGCGAAAATACAGACAGCAACAAGCAGGAGAATTCTGCGGGATTTTGTATCGGCTGAGCCTTTTACCGATCTCGGACACTTCGTGCCAATCATCGTACATTGCATAGTCAAACCTCTTTCGAAAATTGGTTGAGGCGCTTCTGGCATCGCCCCCCCGCTGCGCTGGATTATCAGAGCCTCTGCGTTGGCCAGAACCAGAAATAAACATTCATTTTCCTGATTGAGTCTTCAACCCAAAAAAATGAAAGCTTTCATTTTTCGTTTTGCCTAACATAGTCTTGAATGACTTCTATGTCAACTCTATAATTTGCGGCATTTTGCGAGGCACCGATTCTCACCGCTTTTGATAAGCCGTGTGGCTAAAGAGCGTGTTGATGGAGAGGTGGTATTTAACTTTGCCATCCGAAAATCCAGCAGAAAATTCCTCCCTCCGAGTGAGTCGGAAGTCCTCCATGCTTCACTTTGACCAGTCGTATCTAGACGACAGACGGGTATAGAGATGAGCAAAGATGCTTCCCAAAAACAACACTCAATTGGTGTCAGCTATAGGTAATACCAGGCAGCTCCTGAACGTCAGGGAAGCAGCCCAACACCTCGGCCTCGAAGTGGACACCGTCTACAAGAAATTCCTACTGGAGGAGGCTCCCTGCATCAAGCTCAGTCGTCCGTTGCGTCGCTCCGGCGAAAAAGGGGGCTCCGCCGTCGGCAAAACCAAGCGCGGCAAGAGGGCGAAGTGGATGGTACTGGTCGACTACGGCAGTCTTCCGTTAGGAGTTAGACTTGCAAGCGTCTCTCCGGGAGAAGTTACGCTTGCGAAAGCCGCACTCGCCGAGGTCAAAGGCCCCCCTAGCCAAAGGTCGTCCGAGGCAGAGGCCGAGACGCGTGGTCGTTGAGCATCTCCTCGCAACCTATAGAGCCCTCTTCTATCTTGCATGCCTCTGGCATCAACACTCAGACGATGTTTATGACACACGCCCGAGACAAATAGTAACCTTATCGACATCAGTCGATGAAACGCCTCCATACCAAGTGAAGTGCATCGATCAGACCCCAATGCCAAACGCAACGGACCAGCCATAGAACCCAGTTGTCCCAACACACTTTGGACTGCAATGATACGGCTCGTAATATCCCAAAATGTATACCCTATAAGAATGGCGATGAAAACTCGCAACCCAATAAACTCTCGTCTCTAACTGCCAGCTATGGAGGAACTATCCATCTCATCCACAGCTTCTGCATTGAGACATCCTCACCGACGCGTTATCGCAGGTAACCGATAAAATTGATTTATCCGGCCCACTGAATTTATATCCAGTGTTACGTGCAGGGATATAAATGCCAGAAAAAATGGAATTGAGATTCCAGCAGGCCGTCATCTGCTAGCCGATAAAGAACCGAATCGCGACGTAAATGCTCTCTTCTCCAGTCTCCGATTGGATCAGACTCACTACCAACCATTTACCCGCCGCCGGAACTTCAAGACCTCCAACCAGACTGACGAAGCGAGAAATAAGGTACTCGGACATCAAAGACGTATACAAGTCGGCATTTTCTCTCTAATGGGTGGGTCCGGCAAAAGCACTCTTTCGACTAGAGGCTGTTATGCCCTTTGATTGAGCAGGTGGCACATTCTTGCGAGCATGATGCAGGCGAACGAGAGGTAGTGGAAGCCTTTTAGGCTTGTGTCGAGGCGTTCATAGTCTCGGGCGAGGCGGCGGAATCGAGCAGCCCAGGCGAAGCTTCTTTCCACGACCCAGCGTCGCGGTAGCAACACGAAGCCGCGCTTTGCCATCGGGTGCTTGACCACCTCCAAGCGGATGCCGTGCTCAGCAGCAGCGTTGGCGGCGTTCTCGCCGGTATAGCCCTGATCGACATAGGCCAGCTCGACTGTCTGGCCAGTCACCTGTTGGATCTGCTCGGCCAGCACCCCGACCTGTTCGCGATCGCCCTGGTCAGCAGCCGTGACCTTCAGCGCCATCAGGTGACCCAAGGTGTCGACCGCGATATGTACCTTCGATCCCTTGCGGCGTTTGGCTCCATCATAGCCCGCGCGGGCTCCCGACTCGGGCGTGGACTGCAGTGTGCGGCTGTCCATGGCTACCGCCGTCGGCTGGCCCTTGCGGCCGCCGAAGAATCGCAGTAGCTCCTGCACGTCTTGGACGATCTTCTCAAAGCAGCCCGCCCGCAGCCAGCGCTGCATCTGTTGATACGCCGCAGGCCAAGGAGGAAGATCGTGCGGCATGAATCGCCACTGGTTACCGGCCTTCACGATATAGCGCACGGCGTTGAACAGCTCGCGAAGATCATGCTGACGGCTGCGGTTGTCCTCGCGGCTCAACAACAGATATGGAAGTACAAACGCCCACTCCTCATCCGTCACATCCGACCCATACGCCTTACGAACTACCTCGCCCATCCCTCCATGCTCAAGACATACACAATCCAGGCAAAGTACCTAATCAGCTCCAAAGGGCATAACAGCCTCTAGCTTAGGCAGCATGCTTTGCCGCCGTGGTAAACGGGTATTACTTATCGACACATCTCCCTGGCAAACCCTGGCCTTCCACTATGGGGCAACCGAACCATGAGCCGGTACGCGTTCATTCTGCGCACCAGGTACGACAGAGTCTGTAGTTCATAGCTTATCCTGTCCCCAAAATGATGCTGGAGTTCCCGATCTCAACAGCTTCTCTACAACAATTCCTTTGGATTGTGTTCTCTTTGATATGGGTGGCGTATCAGGGGCGACGCTGCTAGCTTATCTTCAGGAATGCGATGCTCTCTTGTTGCCTTTGTTGCCCGACGCGTCCGTAGTGCGACCGGCGGGAGCTGTCAGGTCACTTCTAGGCGCATGTTGAAATAGTCTTGGCTTTCTGCCTTTGCCGTCGAGTATTTGGCATTTATTCAGGCTGGTAGTTTTGGCGGTTGTCGGAGTGGGAGAGCGGTGGTGTTTTCGTGCCGATTGAAGACTCAACCGCCGTTCAGGCGCAATGCGGCTGAGGTTTTTGCTGTTGTTCGTTTGCGAAGAGCTTCGGCAGGCGCATCAGGTTGTGAGCCGCGCAACTGAAGACGAAGACCAAGTCTACTTTAGCCAGTCCTCGGAGCTTGAGCTGAGCCAGTGGTCCGGTTTGTTTGAGCCAGCCGAAGGGCTTTTCCACCAGCCATCGCCGACTGAGGGAGATCGCGTAGCCCGCATGCCGCGTGGTTCTCGCATCGATGCTGGAGCGGCGTCCCTTTTCGTTCCTCTACACATGCGGCGTGACATGCAGAGCACGGGCCGCGGCCACGAAGTCTTTTGTGTCATAGGCCTTATCAGCGCCGACGGGGATGCGTCGCGAGCTGTTCTTTTGCCGCTCGTGCAGCATCAGCAGAGCCGCATCGCGCTCGGCATAACCGTCTGCCTCGGTGGCCACCGCAGCGGCGATCAGACCGTGGCGGTTCTCTACCAGCGTGTGGCCCAGGTAAGCCAGTTTCGACTCCTTGCCATAGCTCTTCTTAGAGAACCGCGCGTCCGGATCGGTCTTCGACTGATGCGTCTCGTCGGAACGCTTCGCCAGGCGGTTCACCTCGGCGAAGAACTGCTGCGCCACCTCCGAGGTCAGCAAACGGTCGTGGTTCTTCGAGAACACCGCATGGCTCCACGCTGCGTCGCCCATATCCAGCCCGACGAACCAGCGGAACAGCAGGTTGTAGCCCAGCTGCTCGACCAATTGCCGCTCCGATCGAACAGAGCAAAATGCCCGCAACAACAGCGCACGCAATACATACTCCGGCGCGATCGAAGGACGGCCCGATGCCGCATACAGCGCGTCAAACGACGCCTCCAGCGAGACCTGCACCGCATCCGTCAGCCGACGGTTCTCGCGCAAAGGATGTTCCGCCGGAACCCGCTGCTCCAACGTCACACAGCTGAACATCTCACCCTGAATCCGCTCGTCACCACGTATAACTCAAAGACGATACAAAAAGACTCTTGGACCAAACATAGAGAGTATTTCAACAGGCTCCTAGACATTGCAAGTGTGATGCTAACTCAACCTCGCCGTATGCAGTTCTCGCTGAGATACTACTTCTAACCAATCAAGCTAGCCCAACTTGTTTTAGAGTGCGGATGGCGCTAACCTGTGGTTCCTTTCGCTCAATAGTATGGATACAATCCTAATTTCTATGAACGCTTATTGCGCTTTTCCTTTTTTGCTTTAGCTGCTCTTTCTTTGGCTGGTCGCGCACAGAACAAGCTCTTGATTACGATCGACGAGTTCATGAACGCCACCGAAATTCAAGGTGCACGCATCTCGCCCGACGGTTCAGCCGCAGTGATCGCTACGATAGCTCCGGACTGGCAGCAGAATCGGTTCAAGGAAGACCTCTGGCTATGGACGCGGCTTCAAGGCAGAGTAACTCCGCTGACGCATTCCGAGCATGACTCCGCGCCAAAGTGGTCGCCCGATAGCCGCTATATTGCGTTCCTCTCCGATCGGCAACTAACGAATAATGAGAGCAGCGACGATATAAAAGACAGGGATGAAACCAGCCGCGTCTGGCTGATTCCTGTCAGTAGTGGCGAAGCATTTCCTCTATATCGAGAAAAGCTAGACGTCCACGCATTCGCATGGTCACCTGATAGCTCCAGCATCGACTTCTCCGTCACCAATCCGCTTCCAAAGGATCTGGAAGATGCGCGCAAGCTGGAGTGGAAGGACGTGATTCGCTGGCGTGAACAAGAGCGCGGAGATGCACTTCTGGCGTTGCCTATCGACTCTGCTATCCATGTGAGCGCAAAGCTCCCCGAAGCGCATCAGAAAACAAACACAGCTGGAGATCAGCCCCAGTACCCAACAGGCACGCTAGTCGTTGCTCATAACACCTTCGAGATTGGCGAGATTGCTCCCTCCCCATCAGGAGAACAGATTGCCTTTGAGACCGGGCCGGTCTCGCATCGGTTGGAAGATCCTGCCGCATCGGAGCTCTATCTCGCTGCGACCCACGGTAGCATCGTACAGCAGTTGACTCACAACCAGGGACTCGAAGGCCATCTATTCTGGAACCACTCGGGCAAGAGCATCTACTTTTTGGTGCGAGCGGCAAGCGGTTCGATCGAGGGACCATATCAGGACGTTCAGGGACGCATCTATTCAGTCGATCTTCAATCGGGAAAAGCAACTCGCTTCGGAGGAGACTTCAAGGGATCGTGGGAAGATCTGACAGTAATGCAGGATGGCAAGATCATCGCATCCGGTCTTACTGGAATGGACCAACATCTCTACCGCATCGATGGATCGAAGTTTGAAAGTATTGCGACGATCCCTGGCAACTATGCTCAACTTGATGCCTCACGCGCTGGCGCGACTCTGCCATTCACGTACTCGAGCACCGCTGAACCACATCGGGTCCAGTCTGTCTGAACTCAATAGCACTAAGCCTGTGACCACTCTTAATCCTGTCTTTGGCGAGCGAGCACAAGTAGCGTGGCAACCCTATCGCTGGAAATCTGCTGACGGAACTGATGTCGAGGGTGTGCTGATCTCCCCTCCAGGTAAGAAGGGCACTCATCATCTCCCCATGCTTACGCTCATTCATGGCGAGCCTACAGATGCCGACGGCAATCGTTTTGGCGCCGATTGGTATGACTGGGCAACGCTTGCGTCAGCAAACGGATGGCTCGTCTTCCGTCCCAACCACGGGGGATCGACCGGTTACGGCGATGCTTTTATGATGGGCATCATGCCACATCTGGTTTCGGCTCCGGGGCACGACATCCTGACCGGTGTAGATGCGCTGGCTAAGGACGGCATCACCGACGCAAATCATCTCACCATCGGCGGTTACAGCTATGGCGGCTACTTGACGAACTGGATCATCACACAATCCACCCGCTTCAAAGCCGCAGTCACAGGAACTGGCGCGGTCGAACATGCCGCCAATTGGGGCAATGACGATCTAACCTGGGATGATGCCTGGTATCTCTCCGGAATCCCATGGGAAAAACCCGATCTATATCAGAGCGAAGCTGCGCTCTTTCAGATGAACAAGGTCACGACACCAACGCATATCGTAGGTGGCAATGCCGATGTTCGCGTCAGCTATTTTGAACAGGTCCTATTGGAACCTGCTCTCTCAAGGCTCAATGTGCCTCACTCTCTGCTCGTATTTCCAGGAGAAAATCATCCATTGGATAAGGACCCATGGCATGGCTATATTAAGGTCCGTGAAGAGTTGAAGTGGCTCGAGAAGTACGGCAAAAGCTAAGATCGCCCAATACTAAGCAACCAGTGCAGATCTGCGCATGAGCGCAGACTTCGGAGTGTATTTACTGCGAAGCTAACGCCTTCAAATACAAATATTCAAACTGAACTCCGGCGTAAAAGTCGACGATACGGATGCGCTCATCGCGGCCATGTGCCCGGTCATCATCTCGATCGATCCCCATGCCTGAAAAGCCATAGCTGGGTATACCCGCGTTCATCGTATAAATACTGTCTGTAGCTCCGGTTTCCATCTCCGGAATGACGGGGATCCCCGGCCAAATCGATTGTACAGTAGCCTCGAGCGGACGGAAAACCTCCGGATTCAACGGTGGTGGGGCCATAGATCGGCGGTCGGAGCTCTGCTCCAGAACCTCGCCGGCGTCGGTAACATACTGAACTCTAAGGGTTGGATCTGCAAAGATACGAATCAGTTCCTGGCGAATCTCCTCCTGCGAGTGGCCAGGGAAAATGCGGCAATTGACGTTGGCCACGGCACTTCCTGGCAGAGCGTTGGGAGCATGACCAGCAAACATCATTGTTGCTACGCAGGTAGTGTGTAGCAACGAATTGTAGATCATGTCCTTCGAGAGTCGTTGCGCCGCTGCTGGATCTGGCACAGGTCCGGAAACGGCCTTGAGGTCGGCAGCAAGCTGATCTTTCTCGGTCTCTGAGCTGCTGGAAAAGTAAGCGCGGGTGACCTCATTTGTTTCGAGCGGAAAGGATGTCTTCTCAAGCCGTCCGAGAGCGTCGGCTACGTGGTAGATAGCATTATCTGGACGAGGCAGCGAACTGTGTCCGCCCGGGTTTGTCGCCGTAACTCGGAAGTCGGCATAGAGCTTTTCGGTGGCTTCGACCCCCATGCTAATAGCCCTGCCCTTCTCGAGTTCGGGACCACCGGCATCTGGATTGATGGCAAACGCAGCATCGATCAGGTCACGATGATTCTTGAGCAGCCAGTCGACACCATTCGACTTTCCACCCTCTTCATCGGCGGTCAACGCGAGGATAATATCCCGGTTAGGGACGAAACCCTCCCGCCTAAGACGGATAAAACTCTCGACCATGGTAGCGTCGCTGTCTTTCATATCCTGGGTGCCTCTGCCGTAGAAGTAACCATCTTTCTCAATGAATTGGAAAGGATCCGTTGTCCAATCGGAGCGCTTTGCTTCAACGACATCGATGTGGCCTATAAGGAGAACAGGTTTCATAGCAGAGCCAGAGCGACCGCGGTAACGAGCAACCATATTGCCTTTCCGGCTATTAGGGCCAAGGACAACAACATCAGACTCCGGAAAACCAGCGTCGAGAAGTCGTTTGCGCATGGCATCCGCAGCAACGGTCGTGCTGCCGACAGAATCAGTAGTGTTGGTTTCGATGAGCTCCTTGAAAATATCTCGAGCCAGAGTCTTGTCAACCACGGGTAAAAGGTTGGACTGAGCATAAAGCGCGGGAGTCAAGAAGGCGGAGAGTAGTAAGGTTGTGATCAATCTCACGCAACTGTCCTTTGTAGACCGAAGAATGCGGTGTAGACCCTATCTTCGCATAAGCAAACATTCTCGCTGGAGAAAACCGCTTTTGAGCGCCAGTAGTGGTTGTTTTTAGTCTGAGGCATGAGTATAAGGCGTCCAGGCTTCGTCACGATCAGTGGAACCAGCCAAAGAATTAGGGGTTGTCCTAGATGTCTGCTTGAGATGAGTTTTACCCCATTGAGTTTATTGGTGTTTGGGTTGAAGTGTGTTGAAACGCCACTCGCACTCCGTCAAAGAGAGGCGGCCTAGATGCCGTTGAAGTGGCGCATAGGGGGCTTGGCCTGGTTCCAGGAGTTCTCGATGCCGTTGATATGGTTTCTGACCGGAGAAGAGTTTGGGGTAGTTGATACGGTAGTGCTTGAAGCTGGATACGTCGAGCACGTTGTAGGAGCTGAAGGTGTCTGAGTAGACGATGCTGTCGGGTACGATTTTAGCGTCGATAATGGCTTTTAGGGTCTTGCCCTTGGCGTCCGGGATGACCTTGGCCTAGACCCTTGCCGCCGCATTTTATCAGTCCAAACACGAGAACCTTGCCGGTGGCACCACACCCACGCTTGCCCTTACGATGGCCTTCGAAGTAACTCTTGTCGACCTCGATCTCACCGAATATCGGCGGTGCATCTTCACTCTCCTGAGCGATAATCTCGCGCTGACGCTGGAAGTAGAACGCTGCCGAGCTCTTATTGACGCCCACCAGCGAGGCCACCGTCCGGGCAGTCGAGCCAGACTCGAAATGCTCAATCAAACGCCTTTGCACGGTCCACTCCAGCCGACTCTTCCGCATCTTGAAAGCATCCTAGCTCCTGCTTGATTAAAAGTAGGTATCTAGGACAACTCCTTCGTTTATTCATGTGATCTTATAGATGGGATTGTCTGACTGACATTAACTAAGCTATTCTTCAACAGAATTTTAATTGCGATCGCGAGTTTTATGCGCGAAAACGCTTGGATCTCAATAGTCCATGTCATCGTCAAGGATGAAGATAATATTTGGCTAACGGCGAGACTTCATCAAGTTCACCACTTATTCGCCCAGCGGGATGGTGAAGGCAGGGAGCAGGGCAACCCATAGAACATTCCTGTAAGTCAATTCGCGGGTTGTGTGGCATATGATATCCAATCGAGCATACGTAAAATACGCAATATGATCGCTACACGAGGATGACCTCCAATCAGTGATTTATGCGTAAGTCACGTACACAGCGAAACCCGATATGATTACTCGCACTATCCACTTCTCCTTTTCCGCGGGTACCAACGATGTAGCGTGTGCAGTATTGCTCGGTGCATACAAAGGAGCCACCACGCTGCACACGTTTCCGAATACCCGGCTCATCCGGATCATTTGAGTCTTCCGGGCCACGGGGATTGATCGCAACACGAACCGACGCACTCAATTTGGCGTAATAATCTGGACGATACCAATCGGCAGTCCATTGCCAAACATTCCCTGTAATGTCATACAGTCCATATCCATTTGCAGGAAATTTCGCCACCGGAGCTATGCCTGCATACCCATCAGCGGCTGTATCTCGGTCAGGAAACTTGCCTTGATGAGTATTTGCCATCCACATCCCATGCTCAAGCATCTCGTCACCCCAAGCATAGGTCCCACCTGTAATACCGCCCCGAGCTGCAAACTCCCATTCGGCCTCGGTCGGAAGACGCTTGCCTGCCCACTTTGCATATGCTTGCGCATCTTCATAGGCAACGTGAACGACTGGATAGTTCATGCGGCTACGAAGGTTGCTGGACGGTCCCAGAGGATGGCGCCAGTTCGCTCCTGGTACATACATCCACCATTTTTTGTAGTCGTCCAGTGAAACAGCGTGGTTCGGAGGCGTGAATACGAGTGAGCCAGGAACTAACTTTGCTGGATCGATTCCCGGAAAGTCATTGGCATTGGGTTTGCGTTCGGCAACGGTTACATAGCCTGTCGCACGTACGAACTTTTCAAACTCTCTATTGGTTACATCTGTCTTGTCCATCCAGAATTTATCGATATAAACGCGATGAATAGGACGACAATCATTCATCGCTTCATGCCCTCCGTGCGGCTGAGAACTGGGATCCTTGCAGCCCATTGAAAACTCTCCACCCGGGATCAAGACCATATCTACGGGAACGATCACTGGAGCTGCGACCTTGTTTTCCACGGTAGGCAAGAAGCTGTCTCGCAGTACATTCGACCCACCAGCCAAGACCCTCTGGCCTCCGTAGATCAAGAATCCAATGGATGATGTACATCCCAAGAGTGCTGCTAAGAAAATTCCTTTCACTTTCATCAGACACCTTCCTCTGTCGAATACTTTATCGCGATCTTTTTATTGAGCCCGAAGCCTAAGAGGAACCAATGCCTGAATACCCGCAGCCTGCCGTCACATATTCATCCATAGCACTTCCATCTCTGCCGGAAGCATCGCTAATCGAGTCAAGACCTCTCTCCATGCGTATGCTCAAAAGGCAACATACGTATAGATCGAAGAGAGTTAATCAATGGCATTCTGGAACACAGTGCCTTACTTCAACTCGAGTTTCACGGTCTCAATCCTGCCAGTAAAGCGATTGGGGCTTGCATACTCCATGCTCACCGCAGAGCCGAGATCGCTGCCGACATCCAGTGTCTCCGTTCCAGAAAATCCTAGGATATTTGCAAATACCTCCTCCTGTTGTTTGCCATTCACGTTGAGCAACACTTTCCCCGGTCGAACTCCGCGTGGCCCCTGGATACTGTTGCTAAAGGCACCAGAGGCAGCTAGGTCCGGAAGCACTTGTAGTTCGATATGAGTGGCGCCATCGGGAAGAGGATCAACTGAAACAATTTTCCCCGACCGCTTTCCATACGCGTTTACCTCGTACACCACATGTCGATCTTTTATGAAAAGTGTGAACCCTCCATAACGTGACCCCTGAGCAAGAATTACCCCTTCACCTCCTTTAGCTGGGAGAATGACATCGGCATTGATCTGGTGAGGTCGACCTACGATCTGCGGAGCAACATGACTGGGTAGCCTCTCCACGCCTTCGCGGTAGATGAAGATAGTTCTATCCAAAGAGGGCGACGGCTGCTGCCTAAGCTCAGGCAACAATGGGAATGCATGATTACGCTCCGCTTCTTGATTAAACAGAGTTTCGAGCTCTTTCAGTTTTTCAGGATATTGCGCGGCCAGGTTGTGCGCCTGGCTGTAATCCTCATTTAGGTTATACAGCTCCCATGGGTGTCGATCGATGTCATCGTGACTTCCCGGTGAAAATGCTCCTCTCGGCTCCCACGTAGACGAATAGCGGTTGCCAGCCCACCAACCATCTTTATAAATGGCCCTGTTTCCACTCGTCGCGAAGTACTGTACGTGGTGGTGACTGGGCTCATAGGGATGATCGAAGGTGTAGACGAAGCTTGAGCCCTCAAGTGGAATCTGCTTCACGCCATCGAACATGTCTGGAAAGGTAATACCAGCTGCTTCATAGATCGTCGGTGCGACATCGTTGACATGCTGAAACTGCGTTCGGATTTCACCTGCAGCCTTAATGCGTGCAGGCCAGGAGATGACCAACGGGTCACGCGTTCCACCTAGGTGCGACGCATCCTGTTTAGTTCCCTGGAAAGGAGTTCCCAAAGCCCAGGCCCAGGCTGCCGCATAGTGATTCATAAAGACTTCACTGCCGAGTTCGTCGCTAACCGCTAACCTGTTATTAACACTTTCAGGCGTTCCTGTCGTGGTGAGAAGATCGCTTCCCTCGATGCCGCCTTCGGCGCTTCCACCGTTGTCTCCAAAGATCTCAATGACAAGTGTATTGTCGCCCTTCCCTTCCTCTCGAATAGCCTGTAACAAGCGACCGACCTCAAAATCCGTCTGCTCTGCAAAGCCTGCGTAGACCTCAGCTTGATGAGACACCAGCCTCTTCTCATCCACAGAGAGAGAATCCCATGCGGGCAGGCCAGGAGGACGCGGCGTTAGTTCCGCATTTGCTGGGATTACCCCTAATTGTTTCTGGCGCGCAAAAGTTTCTTCCCGCAGTTTGTCCCACCCTTGATCGAACTTGCCCTTATACTTAGCAATCCACTCCTTCGAGACCTGCAACGGTGTATGTGTTGCTCCCGGCGCATAGTAGAGAAAGAAGGGTTTATTCGATGCAACGGCATCGTGAGCATGCAGCCAATGGATTGCATCGTTCGTAATATCCGTGGTGAGATTGTAGCCTTGCTGTGGTGTTGACGCGGGCTCTACCGGAACAGTATCACGGAACAGTCGTGGATAGTATTGATTGTCATACCCCTGAATGAATCCGTAGAAATGCTCGAATCCGCGCCCTGTAGGCCAATGATCGAAGGGGCCTGCGGGGCTGACCTCCCACAACGGAGTGTTGTGCCACTTGCCAAAGGCTGCCGTGCTGTAACCGTTCGCTTTCAGTACCTCTGCAACCGATGCTGCGTTCTTCGACCACTGCGCGTTATAGCCCGGATATCCCGCCGCCGCCTCAGCAACCGTTCCAAAGCCAACCTCATGGTTGTTTCTTCCGGAGAGTAATGCAGCGCGCGTAGGAGAGCAGAGCGAATTCACATGGAACTCGTTATAGCGAAGTCCCTGCTTTGCGAGCCGCTCGAAAGTAGGTGTCGCTATCACACCGCCAAATGTGGATGTCGCGCTAAATCCGACGTCGTCGATCAAGATCAATACAACATTGGGCGCACCTGTTGCAGCCTGCGGGCCTTGTGGCCACTGTGGTGCTGTTGCGTTATGCGTTCCATTTGAATTCTGACGAGTGGTGCCATCTTGAGCGCGTGCAGGTAAAGAAGCAAGCGTGAACAAAAATGCCGCTGCCATCATAGATAGAAATAGTTTATCCATTTGTGTCCTCAGTAAGATGAGCGGAGTCGAAGCTGTTAGTAATCTTTCGGGCAGCAATTTGAAAGCTTGCCTAGATGGCATTCAATCTACGAATGTCGCCGAATTAGAACGTGTAATGAGCTGCGAGTTGCAGTGTTCTGGATCCGGTCCCTCCAGACTGGAGCGTACTGATCTGGCCGAAGCTCGGACTGCCGAACGTAGTGTTGGGATTACCTAGACTTGCGTGGTTGAATACATTCAATGCCTCAACGCGAAACTCCACAGCGCCAATCTCATTGAGGGACACCTTCTTTATCAGCGATGCATCTGAGGTAACAAGGCGAGGGCCGCGGCCAAAGGTGCGAGGAGCATTGCCAAAGGTGAACGCTGGGTTTTGTGTGAAAGCACTTGTATCAAACCACTCCTTAACCTTGGCTGATCTCGACCTGGATGATGACAGACTATTGGGGTTGCCGGTCAGATTAGGACGGACACCATCAGAGTAGGTGCCTGTGTTGTTGGTGGAATCGATCACGCTGAGAGCAGTACCTGAGTGAATTTCGCTGAGACCGCTAAGCGTCCAACCACTCACAAGCTCATTCAGCCAAGAAGACTGCACATTGATCAGCCTGCCTCTGCCAAAAGGAAGTTCATACAAGACATTCCCGATGAGCCGATTGCGTACGTCATTCCCAGATAGACCAAAGCGGTTCTGCGGATTGTAGTAATCCGTATAAGTATCGGTGCCAGGATAGCCGCTCAATTCATTGCGCGAATCTTCATTGTCAATGAACTTCGACCAAGTGTAGTTTGCTTGGTACTGGAACCCATGGCTATAACGCTTCTGCACACCAATATTTAATCCGTTATAGCGGGACTGACCGATGTCCGGATAGAGAACTTGTACGTTACTGAATTGGGGGAAGGGTCGCATCGTCTGCGTGTTAAATGTCTTAGACAGAGTAGGCAGCAAAGCTTGGTTTGCTGGCGTAATCTGGTTGATGCCCTCTGCACTCGTGCTAGACAGATGATGCCCGAATGTCCCGAGATAGCCAATGTCAAGTAGAAGATTGCCCTTGAACTCGTGCTGGATATCGAGGTTTGCCTGGTATAAATAGCCTGTCATGCGCTCGGGTTGGATGAACTGCGGAGCGACGGTTGGCTTCTGACCTACAGCAACTGCACCAAAGGAGGGTGTCAGTTGAGCAGTTGTCGGGAACGCGGCCAACCCTGTTCCAGCAGTCCCGTTGTTCTTGAGAAGAAATGCTGGTGTACCTATCCCCGAGTTCGGAGACTGAAGCAGAATGGAGTTGGAGAATCCCGTATTGGCAACGATCGGAGTCGCCTGATCGTATGCTCCAGGGTAGAGAATCGCGCCTCCACCTCGAACGACCGTGCGCTCACGAGGTGTATAAGCAAACCCGAGGCGCGGTCCAAAATTGTGATAGTCGAAGTTATTGGCATAGCGACTTTGTCCATCAATGCCCGAAAAAGTAATCACACCTGGCGTATTGGAGACCGGATTGACCGCAACGGTGTTGAACGAGTTCTGGCGATTGTTCGTCAGATAGCGGGGAGAGTCTACGTCCCAACGTAGCCCGTAGTTGAATGTAAGTTTGGAGTTCACATGCCAGTCGTCCTGCGCGTACAGTCCCCAACTCCATGCCACCGAGTAAAGAAATTCTGTCTCCTGACGACTAGCTTGTGCTACACGACCCAACAGAAGATTTGCGAGGCTTCCCTCCGCGACATTTGTGCTCACACCCGTATTGTTGAATGTAAAGAATCCGGCAGCGGATGGTGAATACATATCTCCGTCCGCCGATGTACGGTAGTCAACACCAAACTTGAATTGATGAGTGCCACGCTGCCATGAGAGGTTGTCAGTGTACTCATTGCTAATGATTGGAGTCTGTAGGCGCTGTTGTTGCGAAGTATTGCCGATTGCTGATAATCCACCTACAGAGACGCCGGGGAAAAAGAACGAATTAGTTCCGGGGAGCCCAAGCTGTGTAGCCGCTACAGAATTGACACCATGGCTGATCGACAGAGCCTGACGTCGCGTGTAGGTAAAACGTGCTTCATTAAGCAATGTGGACCTGAAGGCGTGGTTCCATGTTGCGGATGGGTTGTAGTAGTAGTTATGTGCAAGAACACCATATAAGTCTGTTCCTGGCGTTGGATACACATCGGAAGTATTAGTGTGGTCTGGTTGAGCTAGGAAACGTCCATAGACGGTGTCTTTTTCTCGAAAGACGTGATCGATACGTAGAACATAATCGTTTACTACCTGTGGCGCTGGGTCATTAGCGGTAAAGTTATTGCTATTGACAGTAGCTCCGGCAACGTTTGGTAATGGATAATACGAAACCAGCTTCAGCCCATAAGGATCAAGTTCTGCGCTGGGCAGTTTGTTCAAGATCCCATCGTCGCCTACCGCTTGCTTGCCTGTGTACGGGTCAATGACCGGAGTCGGTAGTGCGGAGAAGTTCCCTGTACGTTCGGCAACTGTCGGAACACTCAATGTCAGCACACTAGTAGTAGTGTCAAGCTTCCCCTCATAGGTAAAGAAGAAGTGTGTCTTATCCTTGATAATCGGTCCGCCAATGCTTGCGCCAAAAAGCTTATACTGTAGAGGGGGATTTATCGCAGCAAAGACAGGAACCGCCTGTAGGTTATTACTTCGATAGTAGATATAAGCGCTACCGTGGAACTGGTTGGTACCGGACTTGGTCGTCATCTGAATGACTCCGCCGCCCGAACGACCAAGATCTGCTGTATAGTCACTTACCGTCAGGTTGAACTCCTGAAGCGAGTCGATAGGAAGGTCAAACGCTTGTGTAGGTACGCCCTGTAGCAAATTCTGCGTTGTGCCACCATCGACTGTATAGTTTGCGTTGTTTCCACGACCGCCAGCAATGGCGAATGTCGAACTTGCGCCGGTACTTGCACCAATTACAAAGCCATTTAGCCGTTGTAACTGCGTTGCACGGCGGTCCAGCAATGGAAGATTGACGATAGTCTGATTTTCAATCACATTCGCTATTGCTGCAGACGTTGTCTGCAAGATCGGGATATCTACCTGGACGTCAATATTCTGCTGTACCTGTCCTACATCAAGAGCAAAATTTACAACAGATGTCTGGCCTGTCAACACCTGTACTCCAGACTTAACCTGGGGACTAAATCCTTCCTTTTCAATCGCCAAGTCATAATGGCCTGGAATGAGGACGGGAAACGCAAAGAGGCCTTCAGCGTTGGATTGTGTTTCACGGTGTTCTCCGCTTTCGGTGCGGGTGATCGTGACCTTGACGCCCGAGATTTGCGCTTTCTGAGCGTCCTGGATGGATCCTGAAATTTCTGTTGTTTGAGCATTTGCACGAGCCGTACTCAGACTGCCGAATGCTAATGCAAATATCAAAATATTTCGTGCGAACACAGCCCAGTTTCTGCTAATGCGAAAATAAGTCACACATACCCCCTGAAGTTTTGCTTAATGCAAGGAAACAATAAAAGCTCACAACCGCTCAATTTTGGACCTGGAAGCTATCGAACAAGCCATTCGATTACTTCGATACAGACCCATTTCTGCGACGACAGCTCGAAGTCCTGAATAGAGTGCGCGGCGTGCGACAACAATTATCCCGGTGAAATCTGTAATTCATTTCTTCTCCATGATTCAAATAGGAGGCTGATATCCTTACCTGCATACCTAGGATTCCCGCCAACTCGCACAAGAAAGCGAATTTGCGGCCATCGTCTGAGCTATAAGAAGGAAAGCCGGAATGAAGTCGCGCCAAATAAAAACCATCAGATCATCTGATGGGCAATTTGCTATCCGACAGTTATCTCAGCTAGAGAGAAACTCAGAGGCAGTGCCCACAACATATCCCGGCGCGACGAAGACAACACAACGTCCAGTAGGTATAGGCTGATTTGGAGACAGAGCGCATCATGGAGTTCCAGTAGGAAATGAATTGGGTAAACTTCTTGAAACTTAGAGTGCTTTCCGGTTGATGTCAAGAGAAAAATGCTAATAGATCTTGCAGTGCCTTTTGAGCCAAGCTCGCAAATTGTGTAAAAATCCGAAGCGCGTCTTGACATTAAAAAAAAGATGTGGCTCAATAGCTTCAGTCATGCAAGTAAACATCCAACTTTGTGTGCAACAAAGGAACCTCCGGAAACCGGCTCCCCGTCGGCCTCGTTCCTTCAGTAATTGTTGTTAGCCCGTTTCCCCCCTTTTTAGAAAGACATCTCATCGTTAGAAAGTAAGAAGCTACCTTGTGTTTTGCCTTCGCAGGCTTAGCACAAGTTACTCATTTTCTTCCGGCGGATATTGCGAAATGTCTTTTTTCTAAAGAATTCACCATAGATTAGTTAACGCAAAAAGGCTTCTTCATGAGCGTCTTGTCCCGCTATGCCCAGCCTGTGTGCTTGGCGCTTCCTGTAATATTTTTTGCTGCAATCGCATTGCGCACGGGAGTTGTTGCTCCGGTCGCCGCCGCTTCTGGCCCCTTATTGCCGACTCCAGCCCAGGCAGCATTTTTTGAGCAGAGCATTCGGCCTGTTCTTTCGAATAACTGCTACGGCTGCCACTCAGCAACCACCAAAGCAGCAGGCGGTTTGCGAGTGGATGACCTTGATGCACTTTTTGTTGGCGGAAAATCGGGCCCAGCGATTATCCCCGGGAAGCCTGATGAAAGCCTTCTGTTGCAGCGCATTCTCCTCGACGATGAGAAGCACCGCATGCCCAAGGGGGATGATCCGCTCTCAAAAACCGACATTGCAAACCTAACAATCTGGATCAAAGAGGGAGCCATTTGGCCATCCAATGGGACGAATCGCAGCTCTGCTAACACAACTCCAGCTGCTGTTCGGCATATTGCTCGATTCAATCCAAGTCCACCTCAAGAGCAGCTCGTCTACTTCGAAAAAAATGTGAAGCCCATCTTGGTGAATCATTGCTATGCATGCCATGCTGCGGACACGAAGCCCGCTGCTGGCTTACGGCTGGACACTTCGATAGGGATCGAATCTGGTGGTGCATCCGGCGCGGCGATCATCCCGAACAATCCGGAACAGAGCCTCTTGCTACAACGCATATTGCTAACGGACAAGAAACATCGCATGCCCAAAGACAGTGCTCCACTCAGCAAGGAGGAGATTGCCGCCATTACGTTATGGATCAAACAAGGCGGTGCATTGCCGGATGAGACAGAAAAACTACCGCCACTCTCTGCTAAGCTCTCGCGTACTTATGCAACTCTTAAGACCAATCATTGGGCGTTCAAGCCGCTGACCCACCCGCCTGTACCTTCGGTTACGAATCATGCATGGCCCACAGGAGATATCGATCGCTTCATCCTAGCCTCACTCGACGAAAAGAAGATGACACCGGTCGCCGATGCAGATCCTGTCGCGCTGATCCGTCGCGTGACCTATGACCTAACTGGTTTACCTCCAACTCCTACAGCAGTTGCCGCTTTTCGGAAAGACCACTCGCCACGGTCCTACGAACGATTGGTCGACAGCCTTCTGCAATCAAGGCAGTTTGGCGAACGCTGGGGCCGTCACTGGCTTGATATCGCTCGCTATGGCGAATCTACAGGACCATCGCGCAACGTGCCGTATCCTCATGCATGGCGCTATCGTGATTACGTGATCGACTCTGTCAACAAGGACGTTCCTTATGATCGGTTCCTTCAGGAGCAAATCGCGGGTGATCTTCTTCCCGCCGACTCACCCTCTGAGCGGGATCGGCTTCTGACCGCAACTGGATTTCTCGCGCTTGGCGTGAAGGATGTAAATCAACGCTTCGCAGCGCGCTTCCAAATGGATAATGTAGACGAGCAGATCGATACAGTAACTCGCTCAACGCTTGCTATGACTGTGACCTGCGCTCGGTGCCACGATCACAAATTTGATCCCATTCCGACGACGGACTACTACGCGCTCGCTGGCATCTTCACCAGTACCGACAACGCAGCTGGCGTAAACAGTAAGATGGGCGGCGCTGGTCTTGATTATTACAAACCGAAAGACCTGCTTCTGCTCAGCTCTGCGGCAACGGCTCCTCCTCCACCCGCCGACCAAATTGCGAAATTAAAGGTGGAGATTGCGGCGGCGAAGAAAGCATTTGAAGACATACAAGACACCCCGGAAGGTCTAGCTCTTGGACCCGATAAGAAGCCGAAACAGGCCGCATATCGTATCAAGCTGGAAAAACTTAAAGAGGAACAGCTTTTCCTCACTGACCCTGGAACCCTCGGCTTTGCAGTCCACGGGGCCCGCGAGGGAGAGGTTGCCGACACGAGCGTCCGTATCCGCGGCGTCGAAGAGCGGCACGGACCTGTCGTACCGCGTGGCTTCCTGACAGCATTCGAAGTACCAGGAGCTCCAACCATCAACCCGAAACAAAGTGGCCGTTTAGAACTCGCAGAATGGATTACAAGTCCGACAAATCCTCTTACGGCACGTGTCGCTGTAAACCGCATCTGGCAACATCTGTTCGGACAGGGCATCGTCACAACGGTCGACAACTTCGGGGTTACAGGGGACCGTCCATCCAATCCGCAACTGCTCGATTACCTAGCAGGGGAGTTCATCCAAGATAACTGGTCCACGAAGAAGTTAGTCCGAGAAATTGTTCTCTCTCACGCCTACCAGCTTGGTTCAGATTTTCCGGATCGTTATCGTGATATTGATCCTACAAACCGGCTTACCTGGCGCCACTCTCCGCGTCGCCTCGAGACAGAGGAGATTCGTGACTCGATACTTGCGTCTTCGGGGCGACTCCAGCTTCAGCCGCCTGCCATTCCGCCGGTCGAGAAGCTCAAGATGATCGAGCTTGCGGATAACGGACCGGAGCTGCGCAGCATCAACGAGCAGGCCGACGCGAGTCTCTCGCGAAGCATCTACCTGCCGCTGCTCCGCGGAGTGACACCAAGAGCCTTGGCAGCATTCGACCCTGTGAGTCAGACGCTTGTCACCGGTCAGCGCGATACGACGATCGTGCCGACGCAAGCGCTGTTCATGCTGAACTCCAGTTTCGTCCGGCAACAATCCGTCATGCTCGCGGACCGACTAATCGCAGACCACGCACACAGCATCAACAAGCGAATACAGGAGGCTTATCAGCGAATTCTGGGGAGAGCCCCCACGAACCAGGAGATTACACGGGATAGCTACTTCCTCAAGCAATACGAGGAGACCTATAGCAAGCAGCCTCCACCATCGCCGGCGCGGCCCGTAGAAGAAAAGTCGCAGATAGCTGTGAAGGATGTCATCGTCGATCCCGCGGACGATATTGATCAAAGCACTCCAGTGATCATCGATTCACCCATTGTTTTCAAGAGTCCTGAAGAGGCAGCACTGACGGGGCTGGTGCAGACCTTATACGCCTCAGCTGAGTTCCAGTTCGTTCGCTAACCCCTGAGCAATGCCGGAGAAAGTCCTTATGTCAAACCTGAAATCGCCATTCCCTATCTATAATCCCGTGTCTCGTCGTTCTCTTCTACGCTCTGCCAGCGCCGGATTCGGCTATGTTGCTCTGGCTGGTCTGCTTAGTGCATCCGCTCCCACGGCGTATGGCCTAACAGCAGATCCAACAAATCCACTCGCTCCCAAGCAACCTAACTTCAAGCCAAAAGCAAAGCGCATCATCTTCCTTTTTATGGAAGGTGCGATGTCCGGATTGGATACCTTCGAGTACAAGACTGAATTGCAAAAATCAAATGGAAAATCCGCACCTGGAGGCGGCTTGCTCAATCCATCTAAGTTCCAGTTCAAACAGTATGGCCAGACCGGCTCCTGGTTTTCGGAACTTATGCCAAATATTGCCAAACACGCAGACGACCTCTGCTGGTTGCGTGGCCTACATACCGACACACCAGCGCATCCGCAGGCCGTAGTCCAACTACATACTGGCAGCGCGAATGCTGCATTGACACGTCCCAGCATGGGTTCATGGCTACTTTATGGTCTTGGAACCGAGAATCAGGATCTGCCTGGCTACGTCGTCATCAATCCAACTCCCAACTTTGGTGGCGCAGCCAACTACGGCAGCGCCTTTTTGCCGGCGTATTATCAAGGCACCAGCGTGAGCGACCAGGGATTCATGCCAAACGTGCAGGCTGCATCACCGCATGCATTGGAGATCGAGCAGCTCGATCTAATTCAAACAAGAAACCATGAGCTCGCCTCTTCAGACGGAGCACCCGATGTTGTTGAGGGTGTCATCAAGTCGTATGAGTTGGGCTTCCGTATGCAGGACAAGGTGCCCGAACTTCTCGACATCACAAAGGAACCGCAAAAGGTGCTCGATGCTTATGGCATAAAGCCCGGCCTGGAAGGTTCGTTCGCACGCCAATGCTTGACCGCGCGCAGACTAAGCGAGGCAGGTGTTCGATTTGTTGAAATTCGTCAGCCGGGCTGGGATCACCATACCAACCTGCATAAAGGACTGATCAGCCAGACCTCTATGGTCGACCAGCCTACTTCGGCCCTGCTGGCTGATCTCGGGCAACGCGGTCTACTCGACGATACGCTGGTAATATTCGGCTCTGAATTTGGACGCCTTCCAGCAGCGCAAGGTAACGACGATGGCCGAGATCATAACATTACAGGCTATTCGATGTTCCTTGCCGGGGCAGGCATCAAGAAGGGATTCAGCTATGGCGCAACCGATGAACTCGGTATCAACGCCGTCGATGGACGCATGCACATCAACGATCTTCATGCTACGTTGCTTGCGTTGATGGGGCTTGACCACGAGCGTCTAACCTACCGCTATGCTGGCCGAGACTTCCGCTTGACTGACGTCGCAGGCATCGTGCAGAAGGACATCTTCGCCTGAACTGAATCGAGTTCATAATGCCTGCCGGAACAAACAGAATAGTAGGCGAACAGAAGCTCTTGATCATATGGCAACTGTAGTTAGCCTGCTCCAACACCTTTGAGCATGCCTTCCTACTTGGACAGCATAGTGTCGCAGATTGCACCTCAAACAACTGGCACAGGTTCTTTGCAGGCTATCGGTTTCACGTATTCTCGATGAACAAGGGAGGATGGATGAAGAAGGTCGTAGTGGGGATGAGTGTGCTGATTATGGCACTGACGGGCTGGGGATCGCAAATTAGAAATGTCGAAGCAGGGACGCATGATGAAGCTGCGCGGCCAGAATTTTATGCGACCCATGTGCTCCCTATTCTTAAGGCAAACTGCTATCGGTGCCACGGGGGAATTAATCATCGAGGCGGCTTAAGTGTCGAAACCCAGATGGGAATGCTCAAAGGCGGAGAGCATGGCGCATCCCTGATTCCGGGCGATCCTGCAAAGAGTCTTCTGGTGCAACTAATTAGGCACGAGGGCCCGGCGGACGATCCGATGCCGATGCCCCCGAAGGCGTCGAAGCTATCGGACGCGGATATCGCGACGATAACAAGATGGATAAAAGAGGGGGCGATTATGCCTGAAAATACAGTGAAGCCTTAACAACCGTCCGAGCAAATTCATATCGAAGGATTGCTGTTAAACAAGATAGATTAGGGTACATTCTCTTTTATAAGCTGGGAGCCAGCGATCAAACGCATAAGTTAGTAATCGGCACGAAAGAGCATTTAGCGAGCAAAGCCATCATGAAATTTGCCATGCCAGACACTACACAAGTTGGGGCAATTGAGTACACATAGCATCAACGTGCGTTTCAGACACCATCAAAAAACAAGCTAAAATACGCACAATTTCGACAATACTGTCATTTATGAGTCAGCAGAGAACTGGCACATGAAGTTTCAATCGTAGGTCTTAGAAGGGTCTGAAGCGAATTCCCAAAAGCTCAGAATAGAAACTGGCGACCATAAGCCCGAATACTATCCTGCGGGGTCGTAGTTCAGGTTCTGCCCGAGCCAACGTTCGACCTCTGCGACACTCATCCCCTTGCGTTCGTGATAGTCAACGACCTGATCGCGGTCTATCTTGCCGAGGCTGAAATATCGCGAGTTCGGATGGGCGAAGTAGAGCCCACTCACACTCGAACCGGGCCACATCGCGAACGATTCAGTAATCAACATTCCGATGTTCGCTTGGACATCGAGCAAACGCCAGAGAGGACCCTTCTCAGTGTGATCCGGGCTAGCTGGATAACCCGCAGCCGGTCTGATCCCCCGGTACTTCTCCTGAATAAGGTCCGTCTTGCTCAGGCCTTCCTCACAACCGTACCCCCATTCATCCCGCACCCGCTTGTGCAGGCATTCAGCGAAGGCCTCAGCCAGACGATCAGCGATGGCTTCCGCCATAATCGCATTATAGTCGTCGTTCTCGGCCCTGAATCGATCGCACAACTCCTTCAGGCCGATCCCGCTGGTTACTGCGAAGCCACCGATGTAATCAGGCAGCCCTGTTTCCTTCGGTGCGATGAAGTCGGCGAGCGATCTGCACGGCTCGCTGCCTTCCCTGTTCGACTGCTGCCGGAGAAAGTGGAATCGCTCAAGCACCTCTTTGCGTGCATTGTCCACATACAACTCCACATCATCGCCTACCGCATTAGCGGGGAAGAAGCCGTAGACGCCACGCGCTGTGATCAAGTTTTTCTCGATAATCACGTCCAGAAGCGCGTTGCCTTCGGTGAAGATCTGCCGAGCCTGCGTACCATGCTGCTCGTGTTCGAGGATGCGAGGATAAATTCCTTTTAGCCCCCAAGTATGGAAGAACGGCGACCAGTCGATGAAGTCGCGCAATGTCGCCAAAGAAAAGTTGTCCAACACGCGCACACCGGTAAACGCGGGGATGGAAAGATCTTCTGCACGCCACTCGATCGGAGTCCGTCTTGTACGAGCGGTCTCAAGGGAGACAACCTTCTGTCGCGGCGCGGAGTGGGCCCTGCGGAGCGCCTCATAGTCCGCGCGATGCTGCGCGACGAACGCTGGCTTACCCTCGTCACTCAGCAGGCTGGTCGTCACGGGAACCGCTCGGCTGGCATCCAGGACATGGACCACTGGCTCACTGTAGTGCGGCGCAATCTTAACAGCCGTGTGTGCCCGGCTCGTCGTTGCTCCTCCGATGAGCAGTGGCAATTTGAACCCCTGACGCTCCATCTCACGGGCTACATGCACCATCTCGTCGAGAGACGGCGTGATCAGACCGCTAAGGCCAATCATGTCCGCTTTCTCAAACTTGGCACGTTCGAGGATCTTCTCGCAGGAGACCATAACCCCCATGTCAATGACCTCATAGTTGTTGCAGGCCAGGACGACGCCGACAATATTCTTGCCAATATCGTGCACATCTCCCTTAACGGTCGCGAGCACTATTTTCCCCTGAGCCTTAATCTCTTGGCCAGCAGCAGCCATTGCAGCCTTCTCGGCCTCCATGAACGGCGTTAGGTGCGCCACAGCCTTTTTCATCACCCGGGCAGACTTAACCACTTGGGGCAAGAACATCTTGCCCGCGCCGAACAGATCACCTACCACGCTCATCCCAGCCATCAGCGGGCCTTCGATAACTAATAGAGGGCGGCCTAACTTGACACGGGCTTCCTCGGTGTCTACCTCGATGTACGCATCGATCCCCTTAACCAGAGCATGAGAGAGGCGTTCCTCGACCGTGCTATTGCGCCACTCTTCTGCCTTCTTTTCATTGACGACCGCACCCGCATTTTTCAGAGTTTCGCCGTGTTCCACCAGGCGCTCTGTCGCATCAGGACGGCGATTGAGCAGTACGTCCTCGACCAACACCTTCAACTCAGGCTCAATCTCCTCGTACACCTCGAGCATCCCGGCATTCACGATGCCCATGTCCATGCCAGCTGCGATGGCATGATACAAAAATGCCGAATGCATAGCTTCACGAACCTTGTTATTGCCTCGGAAGCTAAACGAGATATTCGAAACGCCGCCGCTGACCTTCGCGTGCGGCAGGTTCGCCTTGATCCAGCGCGTGGCGTTGATAAAGTCAACCGCGTAGTTGTTGTGCTCCTCCATGCCGGTCGCAACAGTGAGGATGTTCGGATCGAAGATGATGTCTTCGGGCAGCAATCCAACCTCGTCGACCAGTATCCGATAGGCACGCTCGCAGATGCGGATCTTGTCCTCGTACGTCGCGGCCTGACCCTGTTCGTCAAAGGCCATCACTACGACCGCCGCGCCAAACTTGAGCACGGTAGCCGCGTTCTGGCGAAACTTATCTTCGCCTTCCTTCAGCGAGATAGAGTTCACGATACCCTTGCCTTGCAAGCACTTGAGCCCAGACTCGATGACCTCCCATTTCGAGGAGTCCACCATAAAGGGGACCTTAGCTACCTCGGGCTCGCTCGCCAGCAACTGTAGATAACGCGTCATTGCCGCGACGCCGTCGATCATGCCCTCATCCATGCAGATATCGAGAACATTAGCTCCGTTCTCGACCTGCTGACGGGCCACACTCACGGCTTCCTCGTATTTGCCTTCCTTAACCAGCTTCGCGAACCTAGGCGAACCGGCCACATTGGTCCGCTCCCCGATCATGATGTAGACCCCAAGCTGCTGGGTGAATGGTTGAGATCCAGACAGGCGAAGCGGCTTCTTCTCTATGGCCACGCTCACGCTGCTGCCTCGCTCTGGCCCAATTTTCGGGGAGCCTTGCCTTCAAGCGCTTTGGCGATAGCCGCGATGTGCTCAGGGGTGTTGCCGCAGCAGCCACCGGCAATATTGATCAGCCCTCCGCGTGCAAACTCGCCTAGATAACGAGCCATATCCTGCGGTCCCAGATCAAACCCAGTCTCCGAAAGCGGATTTGGCAAACCAGCGTTCGGATAGCAGGAGATCGCCACGTCTGCTTTCTCCGAAAGTTCTTCCAGAAACGGATACATCAAATCGGGTCCGAGAGAGCAGTTAAGCCCCACCGACAGCGGCTTTACATGTTGTACCGCGTTCCAAAACGCCTCAGTGGTCTGCGCGGAGATCAGCGTCTCTCCGCCACGCCCCACTGCTGCCGAGATCATCACCGGCAACTCTTTGCCGTCCTGATCGAACACCTCGCGGATGGCGACGAGTGCCGCCTTGGCGTTGAGCGAGTCAAAGATCGTCTCAACCAGAAGCAGGTCCGAGCCACCAGCAATGAGGGCACGCACCTGCTGCATGTAGGCAGTTTTAACCTGATCGAAGGTGACCACCCGGAAGCCTGCATCATCTGCATCAGGTGAGTTTGAGAGAGACACTGTTAACGGCCCAATCGCCCCCGCCACGAACCGTTGACGCGAGGTTGCGTTACCGACACAATCAGCCCATTCCCTGCACTGTCGCGCAGATTGCTCATTGATCTCCCAAGCCAAGCTGCTGAGGAACGAATCCTCGATGATTTTTTGATAGAACGCGGGATCCTTCCGGCCACCTTGCTCCCGCGGATCGTCTACGAAGAATTCACTCTGGGTGATGCTGGTCGCCCCGAAGGTATTCGTCTCGATGATGTCCGCCCCAGCCTCCAGAAAACGGCGATGGATGTCACAGATCATCTTCGGCTGAGTCAGGGAGAAGAGGTCACCGTTGTTCAGCAGGTCTTTCGCCGAGTTCTTGAAACGCTCCCCGCGGATGTCCTCTTCCGTCATACCGTAGGTGCGGATCGTCGTGCCCATCGCTCCGTCGATAATGGCAATTCGACTCTCGAGAATTTTTCCAAGAGGATGTTGATGGGCTTTCGTCATGTCTCCCTAATGGCCCTGAACGTTCTTACGTCTGCAATATCGGCACGAAGCCGAGGGAGCGTGGCCAGAATTGCCCCATTTGAGTCCTTCTGCGCACTCGCGCTTTAGCTCTGCCACATTCGGCACCGTAGCGTATCTTTTCTCATTATAGCGATACAGCGAACATCCAAGCTCTGGCGCATGAGATCATGACACGATTGAAAATGCTTCGGGTATGCGATACTGAGAAGGCTTTGAGATTCGGTGCCACCTTAGCTGCCGCCGGATCTTTTAAAGCCGTTACAGCGATGCAGCAAATTGTATATAAGTAATTCAACCTATTGCACTTGCAGTGCAGAGCCGGGATGGCGGAACTGGCAGACGCAGCGGACTCAAAATCCGCCGAGGGCAACCTCGTGGGGGTTCGACCCCCCCTCCCGGCACCAACAAAATAAAGGATTTAGATTGAAATTTGCCCCTTATCCTTGAGGGGCAAATTTTGTTGATGGCTGTTCTGATGGCTGTTCGAACTCACTCACGCCATATGGCGCGTTTTTCAGGATCTCGTACCGAAATCAAATTCAGTTGTGCTCTGAGTTGGATCTTCATGGTGGTAAGGTAGATGCGCCTGCGGTTCGGTTCCACCGTCGTCAACGCCGCCGGGGATATGTTAAAGGGAGAGTGTGACTGTAGTCAGGAGAGTCGTGAGAACGATTGCATTTTCAACCGATACGGAAAAAATGAGTTGGCTGATTGTTGATGGGTCACACTCTGAGCCTCAACTGGTTTCTACAAAGCTCGAACGGATCAAATTTCCGGTAGATATCGACGAAGGAGCGGGACTCTTGGGTTTGATCAAAACACTTGGGCTGCTCATTGACGCTCAAAATCCGAAACAAATTGCCATATTGCAACCTGGAAAGTCGAAATTTAACAATGCTTCCCCAATTCGATTCAAGGTTGAGGCTGCCCTTCAGGTTGCGGCAGTTCAGAAAGGAATTGCTGTGTGTCTGGTGTCGCCGCTCACAGTGAGCGCTTATAAAAAGAAGCTAGCTAAAGCGGAGAAAACGATAGAAGGACTTGTGAATGGAGGTCAGCCCTTCTCTCCTCGTGAGACCGGCGATGTCATTTGTGCAGGGGTGGTCAGGCTCCCCAATGTCTAAGGTAAGCGAAATTAAGAGTTTGATTGAGGCGGGTGGCAAGTACACCGTTCTTTCAGAGTTCACCGAAGGGGCGAATGGTTATGCCTTCAAAGGCCATCACAAACACCTTCAATGTGACATGTTTTTGAAGGTGATCGACGCGGATTCAGAAGCCGACAAGACATTTGCCGAGCCCAGAGCGTTAAGGGATGCCTTGGCAAATGGATCGTGTGAGAATTTAGTGCGACTGCATGACGCAGAACACCTGACTGGCAGCTACATACTCATGTCGATGGAGTATATGGAAGGAGGAAGCCTCAATAACCTCATTACGGATAGATCGCTTGGGCAAATGGATGCCGTTCAGATTGCTTTGGGAGTTCTTGGCGGTCTTGGACATCTACATAAGGCCCGATTTCTCCATCGGGATGTAAAGCCTGGTAACTTGCTAATAAAGAATTCTGATACGAGCATTGTCCCTAAACTCGGAGACTTTGGTTCTGTAAGACGTTTAGAAGCGCAAGAGCATAAAGTTGCGGCATCTCGCCATAGTGCACTCTATAGGCCACCTGAAGCTTGGGGGGATGGTGGTTGGTTCACCTTCTCTTCTGACCTATACCAAGCCGCCATCTGCCTCTACGAAATGGTTAACGGTCCACTCCCCTATACATTCGAGCCGTATCTCGATGCGCAAGCGAAAAAGATGATGAAAGCGAAAGGAATCCAGTCTTTTGTGGAAATGGATACTTTTGAGAGATCACAGATGTCAGATGGCTGCTTAGAGAGGCGTATAAAAACAAACAAGCTTTTGGAAATGACACCTCCGCAGCCATACTTCTCAAAGCGACTGGCGGCAATCGTTCGAAAGGCTACCGCAATTGATCCCTCGCATCGATTTCAAAACGCCTACGAATTCCATAATTCATTGCAGGGATTGTCTGCGCCTAATTGGCTAATCGATGGGAAGGACTTTATGGCTTCGTCATGGAAAACATGGGATTGGAAAGTAACCTCATCGATACGGGTGCCGAAGGATGACTGGATTGTCTTGAGAGCGAGACAAGGAACTAGCCAGTATCGAAGATATGGTGATGGATATGCCTCAGCCAAGTTAGCCTGCGTGAGCGTCGAACAGTTTAGCTAACATCCCCTGTGCTTTTCCAACCTTTCCCCGAATTATCTGAGCGTAGCCGAGGTCGGATCGGAGTCAAGGCCGCGCGTATGCGCGCCGCTTCGCGGTCGTAGAGCCTTGACACCGGCTCCTGAACCTCGGCGGATCATCCCAACATCCGGGGAATGTCTTCCTGGCAAAGGCTCCTACTTAGAGCCGGAGGCGATCCGTTCTACGACAGACAGCCTATGCGCCGGTGATAGATGGCTATATCGTGCCGACATTGTGATCGTCTTGTGGCCCGCTGCTTCCTGAATTTCCTTAATGCTTGCTCCCGCCATTGCCAGCCAGGAGCAAAAAGTATGGCGATTGCAATGCCACACATATTGGCTGATGCCCGTTTCCTCAAGGCACGGTTGGAACCACGAGCGAGTATCAAATCTGCCCTTGCTTCCTTCTCTAGGAAAGACTGGATCGGAAGGATGCTGTCTTGGACTCTTGAGCGATTCGAGAGCGGCTATCGCATCTGAGTTCAGGTGCACAGCTCGCGCCGATCCGTTCTTTGTCTTCGTGAGTTCGATTGTCTTGCGATCAAAATGAACTTGAGACCAGGTACACGAGTACTGCTCACTGAGTCGCATTCCCGTATGGATGCTCACAACGAATTCGGCAATGTGTTCTGGGAAGCGTTTAGAGATGACTTTGTGAAGGCGGTCGTATTCTTCCCGGCTGAGGAAACGCAGACGGCCTGTGCCTTCCTTTCGTTGGCGAACCAATCGCGCGGGGTTGACGGATACCTTCCCATTGCGAACCCCTTCGCGGTAGCAGAGGGAGATGAATGCCTTATACCGGTTGGCCGTCGCGGCAGTCTTGCAGCGCTCCCTCAGCCAACGCTCTAACTCTTGAGGCGTCAGTTCTGTAGCATGTCGAGAACCGAGGGCTTCGCGCACAATCTCGCCTTTGCTTTTATAGTTCCGATTGTCTTTGTGATGAGCAACGAATTCGAGCGCATCGTCTATCAGTTCGCTAACTGTGACGACCTTGGAGTTTCGCAGTTGAGGCAGTTTACGCCCAGCCGCCGCGTCGGCTTTGCGCGTCTGGTAGAGTTTGATGGCATCAGACTTGCGGCCCACCTTCTCTCGGTGCCGCTTGCCTGCTACATAGTAGTGAATCCACCAGATGCCGCTATCGACCGGATTCTCATATACGCCCCGCATAGAATGCTCCTCGATGGCCGATCCATCGGATATAGAATAATCCTATATCCGAGAAAACAGCCACTCGGATGCCAGATGAATCGCAGTATGTTGCAATGATGACCCTCTACAATAAGTGGTCGAGATAGATAGTCATCTGTCATCGGTAGCACACGAGAAAGGTTCTAACCCGTTGAACGCTGTCGAAATCGAAGAGGCCATCTCGCAGCTCGCGGAACAGCCATTTGATGCTGCGAACTTCCCGTATGCCTTTCTGGAAGCCTTCGGCAACAAGGAGGCGACGATCAAGCGGCTGCGTGCCGGGGCGACGAACAAGTCCGACCTCGGTGGCGTTCTCCAGACCGGCAATATCCACATCGCCACCTGCGATCAGGGTAGCGTCACGGAGACTCTCCGGGAGCTAAAGGACAGTCCCGCGACAGCCAAGGCGAAGGCGAAGTTTGTTCTGGCAACCGACAGCGTGGACTTTGAGGCAGAGGACATCGCAAGCGGAGAAACCGTAGCCTGCGCATACCCCGACTTCCCGAACCACTTCGGCTTCTTCCTGCAGTTGGCCGGTATCACTACGGTTCAGCAGATCAAAGAGAACTCGTTCGACATCCGGGCAACGAGCCGCATGAACCGGCTCTATGTCGAACTCCTGAAGGACAACCCGGAGTGGGGCAAGTCCGAGCGCCGCCATGACATGAACCACTTCATGGCGCGGCTCATTTTCTGTTTCTTTGCCGAGGACACGGACATCTTCATCGGCAAGGGCCTGTTCACCAGCACCATCGCCCAGATGAGCGAGCGTGATTCCTCGAACACGCACGAGATTATCAGCGCGCTCTTCCGGGCCATGAACACGAAGGTTGGAGAGCGAAAGAGTGCCGGACTCCCCAACTGGGCTGATTCCTTTCCTTACGTCAACGGCGGACTGTTTTCCGGCAACATGGATGTGCCACGCTTCAGCAAGATTGCGCGCTCCTACCTGTTGCACATTGGCGGCCTCGACTGGACGAAGATCAATCCCGATATCTTCGGCTCCATGATTCAGGCGGTCACTGAGGATGAGGAACGTGGTGCGTTGGGGATGCACTACACCAGCGTCCCCAACATCCTGAAGGTTCTCAACCCACTCTTTCTCGATGACCTACGCTCCAAGTTGGAGGAGGCAGGCGATAATCCCCGCGCTCTGCTCAACCTGCGCAAGCGTATGGCGAAGATTCGCGTATTTGACCCGGCCTGTGGATCGGGCAACTTTCTGGTCATCGCATATAAGCAGATGCGCGAGATCGAAGCGGAGATCAACCGGCGACGCGGAGAGGCTGAGATTCGAAGTGAGATTCCGCTCACGAACTTCAGGGGCATTGAGCTACGAGACTTTCCGGCGGAAATCGCCAGACTTGCGCTCGTCATCGCTGAATACCAGAGCGACGTTCATTTTCGAGGACAGAAGCTCGCCCTTGCTGAGTTTTTGCCATTACGTGCGGAGAATTGGATCACTAGCGGCAACGCGCTACGGCTTGATTGGCTGAGCGTCTGTCCGCCGACAGGTACGGGCGTCAGGATGCAGGCTGATGATCTTTTCAGCACGCCACTCGACCAGGCAGAGATCGACTTTGCAAACGAGGGCGGGGAGACATATATCTGTGGTAATCCTCCGTTCTCTGGCTTTAATGCGCAGTCACCTGAACAACACTCAGACTTACGACAAGCCTTGACCTTCACGAAAGATTACAAGTACTTCGATTACGTTTCGGGATGGTTCTTCAAAGCTGCGAGATGCATGGATGTATTCGATGCGTGCGCTTTCGTTTCAACAAACTCTGTGGTTCAAGGCGTACAGGTTCCGATACTCTGGCGACCGATTTTTGCGTTAGGGGTTGAGATTTTCTTCGGACATGACACATTCGTATGGAAGAACAATGCAGCTAATAATGCCGGAGTTTTTTGCGTAATCATCGGCCTTACGAAACAGAAGAAAGAGAAATTCATATGCGGGGAAGGATTTCGTAAGAGAGCTTCCAATATCAATGGATATATCGCCGATGCCCCGAATGTTTTTGTGGATAGGCGGCAAGAACCAATATCAAAACTTCCACCGATGACTACGGGGAACGTCGCCTATGACGGCGGCCATCTCATCATCTCTGAATTAGAACGAGAACAATATTTGAGAATCTCTCCTAATTTAGCTTCTGTGATTAGACCCCTTACAGGCTCGAAAGAATTCATTAGGGGCGAATATCGTCACTGCATATGGATTCCAAGGGAGGAGTTGCTAACAAAGGAAGTATCTAAAGTGTTCGCTGAACGCTTTAATCTGGTACGCTCCACCAGAGTCAACGGTGGCAAGATCGCAAGCAATTACGCTCACGTGCCGTATAGGTTTTACATGACAAACGAGAGTTTGGGAAACCAGATACTCGTCCCTAGAGTGTCTTCTGTGCGGAGAGCATATCTTCCAATTGCGTTCTTGGATAATCGCTACATAATCTCTGATTCGGCTCAGTCGATTTTTGATGCTCCTCTTTGGGTCTTCGCGTTGCTGGCGTCGAAGATGCATCTGGTTTGGGTCAACGCGGTAAGCGGAAAACTAAAGGGGGACCTGCGTTATTCCGCGATAATTTGCTACAACACTTTTGCCGTCCCCGTCCTCACCGAGAAGAACAAGGCCGACCTTACTCGATGTGCAGAGGACATCCTCTTGGCTAGGGATGTGCATTTCCCGGCAACGATTGCGGAACTCTATGACCCCGGAAACACGCCCGAAGACTTGCTCCATGCGCATGAGCGCAATGACGAGGTTCTAGAGCGCATCTACATCGGTCGCCGGTTCAAGAACGATACTGAGCGGCTGGCTAAGCTGTTCGACCTGTATACGAAAATGTCTGAGTCGGCTACACCGGCAAAGAGAGGGAAGGTGAAGTCAGACTCATGAGCAACGACGCGAAGAGTGTTCCGTCAGTTTCAGTTTTCTATTCCCGTAACGGCAGTTCCACAAAGGCGAACGCCCTGGGCATGCGCCCTATGCAGGAGCGCGCCTACGAGAAGCGTGGTGAGCAATTCCTGCTCATCAAGTCGCCTCCGGCTTCCGGCAAGAGCCGGGCGCTCATGTTTATTGCGCTCGACAAGCTTGAACATCAAGGCCTGAAGCAGGCGATCATTGTCGTCCCCGAGAGGTCGATCGGGGCGAGCTTTAACGACGAGCCCCTCACCAAGTATGGCTTCTGGGCGGACTGGTACGTTAAGCCGCAGTGGAACCTCTGCGATGCTCCGGGAGGCGAGAACGGCAGCAAGGTCAAGGCCGTGGGGGCGTTTCTTGAAAGCAACGACAAGGTACTCGTCTGCACGCACGCCACTTTCCGATTTGCTGTGGATGAGTATGGCGTGGAGAAGTTTGACGACCGGCTGATCGCCGTCGACGAATTCCACCATGTCTCCTCCAACCCGGACAATAAGCTCGGCTCTCATCTCGGTCACTTCATGGCCCGCGAGCGCGCTCACATCGTGGCCCTGACAGGTTCGTACTTCCGTGGTGATGCTGAGGCCGTGTTGTCTCCGCAGGACGAAGAGAAGTTCGATACAGTCACTTACACCTACTACGAACAGCTCAATGGGTATGAGTACCTGAAACAGCTCGACATGGGCTACTTCTTCTATAGCGGCTCATATATCGAGGACATCCCAAACGTTCTCGATCCTTCCGAGAAAACGATCATCCACATCCCCAACGTCAACTCGCGTGAAAGCACGAAGCGAGGCAAGACGACGGAAGTCAGCGAGATCATGGGAGCGCTCGGAAGCTGGGAAGGTAAGGACCCTGCCACCGGCTTTGACCTTGTGCGGTTGGCAGACGGTCGCATCCTGAAGGTCGCCGACCTTGTAGATGACGGGCCGGATAGGCACGCCAAGGTGCTGGCCTCCCTCAAGGATGCTTCACAGAAGAACAATCGCGACAATGTAGACATCATCATCGCTTTGGGTATGGCGAAGGAGGGCTTCGACTGGATTTGGTGCGAACACGCGCTCACTATCGGTTATCGGTCGAGCTTAACGGAGATCGTGCAAATCATTGGAAGGGCGACGCGCGATGCTCCCGGTAAGCTCCGTGCGCGTTTCTCGAACTTGATCGCCGCCCCCGATGCTTCCGACGAAGCTGTGAACGAAGCGGTGAACGACACGTTGAAGGCGATCGCCGCCAGCTTACTGATGGAGCAGGTACTCGCACCACGCTTCGAGTTCAAGCCAAAAAATCCGGAGAGTGGACCTGTCACTGGATACGATTATGGCGAGAGTGGCTACGATCCCGGCAAGTGCAACGTTGGCTTCAATGAGCAAACAGGCCGCTTCCAGATCGAGATCAAGGGACTCACCCAGCCAAAGAGTGAAGAAGCGGCCCGAGTCTGCCAAGAAGATTTGAACGAAGTCATCGCAGCCTTCGTTCAGGACAAGACTGCGGTCGAGCAGGGCTTGTTCAACGAGGACTTGGTGCCTGAAGACCTCACTGTGGTTCGCTTGGGCAAGATCATCAAAGATAAATACCCGGAGTTGGATAGTGAGGATCAGGAAGCGGTGCGCCAACACGCTATCGCCGCATTGAACATCACCCAGCAGGCCAAGAAGGAAGTTTTGGGCGGAGGAGGTACGGAGCCAGCAGCCAACACCGCTCTGATCGACGGTGTGCGCCGGTTCGCAATGGATGTGCGGGAATTGGATGTTGACCTGATCGACCGTATCAATCCGTTTGGCGAGGCCTATGCCATCCTCTCCAAGGCAATGAATGAGGACAATCTGAAGCAGGTTGCTGCTGCCATTTCTGCGAAGAAGACAAAGTTGACGCCGGAAGAGGCCAAGGAATTGGCCATTCGCGCAGTGAAATTCAAGAAAGAGCGTGGGAGAATTCCTTCGATTGATTCGCAGGACGCCTGGGAGCGTCGGATGGCCGAAGGCGCAGCCGCGTTTGTGCGCTACAAAGATGAGGGGCGTTATGAGCGAAATTGATCTTGACGAACTACGCTCAGAACTCAGCGACTTCGCCGAGCCGGAGAAGAAGGGCGGTCGTTCTCCGCGCGAAGAGCGCATTATTGCGGGCTTCGAGGAGATTCAGCGGTTTGTAGAAAAGCATGGCCGCTTGCCCAGGCATAGTGAGGGTCTCGATATTTTCGAGCGGCTGTATGCTGTGCGTCTTGACCGGCTGCGTGCGTTAGCGGAGTGCCGCTCTTTGCTTGCGCCGCTAGACCATCAAGGGTTGCTCTCGGATGGGGAAATTGTTTTGGACGCTTCTCCTGACGCGATTGACGACGAAGAGTTGCTCGCCGAGTTGAAAGATATTCCAGGCGCGGGAAGTGTCACTGAGCTACGCCACGTTCGCAAGAGCGTAGACAAGCGCGCTGCCGAGGAGATTGCAAACCGTGCCGTCTGTGAGGACTTTGAAACGTTCAAGCCGCTCTTTGAAAAGGTGCAACGAGAGTTGCAGGCCGGCGTTCGTGAGTCAATTCCAGTCCAGACGATGGATCAGATCAAGATGGCCGAGATTCAGCAAGGCCAATACTTCATTGTCGGTGGTCAGGTCGCCTACGTTGCTGAAGTAGGAGAGGACTTCAAAACGGGCTACGACCGCCGGGACAGCCGCTTGCGCGTTGTTTACGACAATGGAACGGAAAGCAACATACTGATGCGCTCGTTCCAGCGGTCTCTTTATCCCGATAAAGAGCAGGCGGGGCGCATCATCACCAACGCTGATGCGGGGCCACTGTTTGCAAGCGAGCAAGCCAACGATGACCTGGCGAGTGGGACTATCTATGTTCTCCGTAGCAAGTCGGAGCATCCAATCGTCGTAACAAACCGGAATGTTCTACACAAAATCGGAGTGACAGGAGGAAAGTTGGAGACGCGCATCGCAAACGCGACCCTCGATCCGACGTTCCTGATGTCCGATGTCGAAATAGTCGCGACATACCAGCTTTACAACGTCAGTCGGGTGAAACTCGAAAACATCATTCATCGTGTCTTTGATCCCGTTCAGTTAGATATAGAGATCAAGGACCGTTTCGGCAACGCTGTAAAGCCACGCGAGTGGTTCCTGGTGCCGCTTTTTGTGATCGACGAAGCAGTCGAACGCATCAAGGATGGGACCATCACGCAGTACATCTATGATGCGAAGGCAGCCCGGCTAGTAAGTGTACCGTCATGATTGGCACCATTCCAGCTCTTTGGGGGGAATGGTCTTCGCGCTATGGCAGAGCGAGCTTTAGTGTTGACGGCGGCTCTACGAGGCTTTTCATAAGCCAATCAACTTCGGCTCGTGCGCGCCCAATCAGATCGGTATAGCTGATGTATTCCACCTGATTGGCGCTATTGAGTCGGAGACTCTTCTCTACCGCACCACCGATAAGCCAAATTTTCATTGGGTGCAACTTCGTCCCAAAGTCGTCACGATATTTTTGAGCCTGCGCCTCGTCGTCACGGTCGATGGTCTTGCTCGGGCGTTTAAACTCAATCAGAAGGTGCTCTCCATGCATCTCGCTGAGCAATAACAGGTCTGGTCTCTTTGACGCATTCTTGCCTTTGTAGTGCTCTTGCATGTAGGTTTCGACAACAGTTTTCATGGTTCGATTGGAGGAAACTAAAGCATAGCGAGAGCCAAGTAGCCAGAGGTTATGCTCAATGACCTGATGCAGTTGTTGTTCGAGTGTGGCAGAGTTGGAGATCAATTTATCGAGACTGTCCAACAGGTCGATTCTGCTCTTCGCCTGCTTTCCAACGAATACCAATTCTAGGAGCCCAAATGCAGTGAGAGCGTCGGCGAAGTGTTGGACGCTACCGTGTTCTGCATTATGAATTTCTCGGAGGACAACCCAGTATTCATCTCGTTCTAATGCGTCCAAAACTACCGTCACAATCGACTGGATTTTCTCTTCGTTCTCCCCGTAGAAGCGTTGCAATATCTTTTCCAATTGTGCATGGGCAAAAGGGCGTCGGTGTTCTGGGAGGGCGGCGAGTCTCTTATCAATTTGCTGCTTGATCCTAGCGTGGACTAGGTTGAACTCCCTCTTAAAGGTCTTCTGTAGCTCTTCCCGAAGTACGTCTTGAACGTAGCGCTCCAACTCACCATATGCAACGCTATTTTCGACGATTGCACCCCAATCGGCAGTCACATCGTCTAGCAATCCGTCGGCTTCGATTTCGCCGTAAACGCGCTTGAGAACCTGTGGTGGTATATCCTCCTGTTTGTCGAGCCCGAAGAAGCTTGGTTCACCGATTGGCTTGCCACTTACCTTGATTACAATCCCAGGGTGCTTCACCGAGTGCTTGCCGTCAGAAATGGCAAAGGACATCTTTACATTTCCCATAGCGGGTAGTGACTGATCGAATGAAAAGGCTTCTCCCGAAATATCATGGAGGGTGGTGAGCTGACCGTTTACTGTGATCTTGAAATCGGTGGCTCTGCCATAATCAAGTACGAGAATTCGGCGCAGTTTTTCCGCGTTCGGGTGACTGAGACGACGATTCAGGTGTGAGAGTTTTACCGTGGTTCCATGCTGGCTTGGATCGCAGTTTGTCGAAGAAAAAGGAATCTCAATCGCCTCAAAATCTGAACTCGTCGCATTGATTTGAGTTCGATCAATAAGCAGAGAGGAGACTCGGCCTCTGGCGCGGCTGACTACTTCCATTTGCTCGGCGATCATCAACCCTGCGAACTTGCCAATACCTCGACGCCCACGTACCTGTCGCCGCTTTCCGAGAGTTCGATCTCCCTTGAGTTGCCGCCGATCCCGAGCCACTTTCAGATACTCACTTCGTAGTTCTTCTTCGGTCATCCCGGTCCCATCGTCGCTGACGATGATCGGCTCGTCAGACATCTCTGTCGGCAGGGTGATGCCAATATTCTCCGCATCAGCATCCCACGCATTGTCCACAAGTTCCTTAAGGGCCTGCTCTGTCGATCTGTAGGACTCCCCGAGTAAAGTCGCAAGTCTTGGGTCGACTGCGAAGCTGACGGTTTCGCTCATCCATACCTCTCAATTGTGGCAATGCGGCAATTGTATGTCAGCACGGAGAGGATACGCTGCTTCGCAGCGGGTGAAAGTTGACACGTCATCCCCAAATGGGTGCTGTGAAGCGACTCCGGGGCGCATTTCGCTAACTTCTTTTCCTGCAATGGATTGCCGTTTTGTGTTCACGGACGTAAACGAGGGCACTCGTTGCCGTTTACGCGTACTGGATGCCCACCGGAAGCGTAATTACAGAAACTACGCGGACAACAAGCGCATCCAAGCAGACACCAGAGAAGTCTCAATAGGTGGTACCGTTCATGGCCTCTCCTGATAGCAAACTGCAAGAAATCGCAGAGCCAGCTTCGGCCAGCCCAGCAGCAAGCGATGTCTCTCGCGTGAAATCCATAGCAACCAGACTCACGGAAGCGGAGCTTGGTGAGATCGAAGCAGCGGCTTTTAAGGCCGGGAAAAAGGTATCCGAGTGGTTGCGCGACACCGCTCTCGCGTCTGTCCGCGCTCCACAGCAAGAACAGACCGACACCGTTCTTTTGGCGGAGATCATAGGGATGCGGGACCTCATGCTGAACCTGTTTGCCCAGGCATCCAAGGGGCCATTGAGCACGAAAGACATGCGCAAGATGTCTGCTTATGCAGATTCAATTAAGGAACAAAAGGCCCGTGAATTCCTGTCCCGAAAGCGGTCGCAAACCACCACTAAATAAGAGGGGAAAGCATCATGCAATGGCCGGTTCTTCGCAGGGTGTTTCCGTGGAGAATAGCACTGCTGATGTGCTCGATTCCGGCGCTGGCATTGGCTACATTTCTGGCGTGGTTTCGGTGGGAATTGCCGCCGCTCGAACGCTACTATTTGATGACTTATTGGGACAGTTCTAAGCACGCTGAAAGTCCAGCGAGTACGACCCAAATTGAGTGGCTTTGCAAGTCGGTTGCGGGACGGAAAAGCGAGATCGTCATTCCTCAAGATGTCGATTCAAAAGGGACCGGGTTTTTTCCGATTGGACTGTCTTCTTTGGCTCGCGAGCGAGGGTGGAATGAACTTGTAAAGGTACCAGCCCAGAGATGGAAGTCATCCGAATTGGAAAGCTTCCTGCAAGAGGACTTCTACGGCAATCGGACCTTCGGAGAATTGATCGCCGAACCGCTCTCCTTCATCTGTGTTATCCCGCTTCTTGTCCTCTATGTCGCAATCATGATCAGACAGGAGTTGGCTAGTGAATGGAGACGGCTTTATGAAGAGATTTATGGAGTCGAATTCGCCTCCGATTGGAATGCTCTTTGGGGCCAGTTTGGAGAGCAGATTGAAGAGTGGAAATATCGTCTCTTTGCCGAGACTAAAGTGAGTCTTTCAAGACGCCAATTGGAGCCCAAAGAACAGCCCATTACGGCTGCCAATCAAAGACCATCTCACGCTGAAGATGGCACACCTTTGAAAAGTGAAAAGCCTGTTGTTCCAGTAGCCTCTCCTGCGATGCCAAAGCGCCATATGATCTTTCCGGGAGCAGCAGCTATTCGCAATGGCGATATACCGCCTAAGCCGTGGGATAAATCGCAGTGGATCGACTAGCTTCGCGGTACTCAAAGCACCTCCGTTTCTGCCCGCCATATCCCTTGATATCGACGCTCCCAAGAGACCTTCATTGGCCTTGTTTGTGTCTATGCATTCGCGTGCTTATTCGTTCACTAGAAGAGGTCATATTGGCCTAGGTATATGCGATGAATTAGATATGCAATAACTGTTTCATTCAATATCCATAAGGGTATTCGCAACTATCGCGTCGAAAATATTTCTTAAAATTAAGCCCTACATTTCCACATTTGGAGTTACGCTATGCAGCAAGCAGTTGCGAAATTCTGCGGTTCACGTGTTGAGGCTTCTACGCATGTTGACTCTTTCCAAAGCGCTGTCGGCCAACCAAGCCCGCACATACCATGCGCGAGAGTTCACGTCAGAAAAGCAGAACTACTGGAGTCGTGATCGCCAGGGGCACAGTGAGTGGCAAGGAGAGCTTGCGTATGAATGGGGTCTGCATGGCTCTGTCACTGATGAGCAGTTCGCACGGTTAAGCGAAGGGCAGCATCCAGTAAGCACCGCGCAGCTCGTTAAGTACCAACCGGCGAGAACTTATGAGAACGAGTATGGCAAGCAGATTACCAGCGTGGAACATCGCGCAGGTTGGGATGCAACGTTCTCTGCGCCAAAGTCTGTATCGGTAACAGCTCTTGTTGGTGGTGATGAACGTGTGCGTGATGCACATCGTGAAAGTGTTCGCGTTGCCCTGCATGAACTGGAGCACTACACGCAGGCTCGCATCGGCAATGTTCATGCGCCTGAAACGACGGGCAAGTTCGTAGCGGCAACCTTCGAGCATGACACTGCACGACCTGTTGATGGCTATGCGGCTCCCCAGCTTCATACCCATGCTGTGATCTTCAACATCACAGAGCGAGCAAACGGGCAAACTCGCGCCTTGCAGGAGCGTAGTCTCTTTCAGTCACAGCACTACGCCACGAGCGTGTATCGCTCCGAGCTTGCCATGCGGCTGCAAGGGCTTGGCTATGAGATCGAGCGTGGTCAACATGGGCAGCCAGAAATCAGGGGATACTCACAAGAGTATCTGGAAGCATCTAGTCCTCGGCGTGCGCAGATCAAAGAGCATCTTCAGGAGATCGGGCGCGAAGGCGCTGGAGCCGCGCAGGTTGCAGCGCATCGAACAAGAGACAGCAAGGATCTTCTTTCGCGCGAAGAGGTGCTGGAACGGCATCGTGATCTTGCGGCAAAGTTTGGCAATCAGCCGGATCATGTTGTAGCCCAGGCACGGGAGCGCGAGCACAAGGTCGAACAACAGCCCGAGAAGGCCGCGCAGCAGTCAGTGACTTATTCACGCAACCATGTCTTCGAGCGGTCAGCAGTGCAGGATGAGCGAAGCATCTTGCAGGCAGCAATGGATCGCAGCATGGGCCAAGTGACGTATAGCCAGGTTCGACGAGAATTCGAGCAGCGCGTGCGGAATGGAGAGTTCCGCAAGGTTGAGCGATCAGACGGAAGAGCAGCATTGCAGTACACGACAGCCGAGATGATTCGTTTGGAGCGAGAGGTCATCGGCCTTGTGAAGAACGGCAATGAAAGCCGGTATGAGAGTTCCATGCTGGTATCTCCGATCTTGCGCATACGCATCGAAGATGCCCATCCAGAGTTGAGCAAGTCTCAGGTTGCAGCAATGGATGACATCTTCCTGTCCCGCGAAAAGGTTGTTGGGCTTGACGGTGTTGCAGGCGCAGGTAAGACGACCACGTTGTCAGTCATTCGTGAAGGCGTAGAAGCACAGGGCTACCGTGTCGAAGGATTTGCACCCACAAGCCGAGCCGCTCAGAAACTCGCTGAAGCTGGCATGATGACATCGACGCTTCAGCATCATTTAGCCAGAGGTGATCGGCCCGACACAGGAGAGAAGCGGCTTTACGTGCTTGATGAGTCTTCTCTTGCGTCCACACGGCAGATGCACGAGTTCCTTTCGCGTCTTCACCGGAATGATCGGGTGTTGCTCGTGGGCGATGTTCGTCAGCATGAAAGCGTAGAGGCTGGCCGCCCCTTTGCTCAACTTCAAGAATCTGGGATGCACACGGTGAAGCTGGATGAGATTCTGCGACAGCGTGACCCAGAGTTGAAGGAAGCGGTAGAGATGCTGGCGAGTGGTCATGTCGCAGCGGCAATCGAAAGTCTCGACATCCAGGGCCGAGTGCATGAGGTGATTGGACGTGAAGCGCGAATCGCTGCGATAGCGCGTGAGTATACAGCTTCGCCGGAAAATACGCTTGTCGTGTCACCAGACAATCGCTCCCGTGCTGAGATCAATACCGTGATTCATAGGGAGCTACAAAAGCAAGGCATCGTTGACAAGCGGGAACATGCGATGCAGGTGCTTGTCCCACGGCAAGAGTTGACCGGCGCGGATCGCATTTGGGCACAGCGGTATCAGCCCAACGACGTACTGCATTATTCGCGGACATCGAAGGAAACCGGCATTGGTAAAGGAGAGTATGCGCATGTTCTCGCTGTGAAGGGTCAGGAGAATTTGCTTACGGTTCTGCGTGGCAACGGGGAGCAGACAACCTACGATCCACGACGCCAGATGGGCGTCTCCGTGTATCGAGCTGAAGCGAAGGCGTTTTCCGTCGGTGATCGTATTCAGTTCACGGCACCCAATCAAGAAATGAAGATTGCCAATCGTGAACTTGCCAGCATTGAGAACATCGGCACGAACGGTTCAATGCACCTGAAACTTGATAGCGGACGCAATGTTGAAGTCGGGGTGCATGGCTTCCCGCACATCGACCACGGTTACGCTGTCACCAGCCATTCGAGCCAGGGACAGACAGCAGAACGTGTGTTGATTCATGCAGATACTGAGCTTAGAGCCAAAGACTTGTTGAATCACCGCATGGCTTATGTATCCGTCTCTCGGGGACAGTGGGACGCGCAAATTTTCACCAATGACCGCGACAAGCTGGTGCAGGCCTTGAGCCACGATGTTTCACACAAGAGCGCGCTCCAGCCGGAACAGGCTATCTCGGGAGGCCCGAAGATCGGTCCAGCTTTAGAGCATGTGGTGGAGCGAAGCATGGGATACGGATTGAGTTTGTAAGCAGAACAAGTTCTTTATCAAAGGAGCAGACAATGCAGGCAATCGACACCGCATACAAAAAACCACCAGCGCGAGCCACGATTCCAGCCGAGGAGAAGCTGCTTGTCAGTCGAGGTGAAGCGGCCCAGCTACTCTCCATCAGTCAACGTGGGCTTGATTACCTGATAGCAAATCGAAAATTGCCGACCAGGAGAATTGGCGGAAGGGTTCTAATTCCTGTGGCCGACTTGCGGAAGTATGTGCGTGGCGACCATCCCGAACGGATCGTTGGGTGAGTGGGCAAACGGAACGAAACATCGCCTGCTCGTAGAAGCAAGACGTAATGCCTCAAAATACTTCATAAAGTCCTATATATTGGTCCATATAAGGCCATAAGGCTTTATGTATGGAGCCTTATATGAGATCGGGCGTCTCGGATGTTCTTCCTCCCGCTGTCAGGCGGTCGGTGACCAAGTTCGGCAGCGATCTTGCGACCGCGCGGCGTAAACGGGGACTTACAGTCATTTCTGTAGCAGAGCGAATGGGTGTCTCCAAAAATACTTACCTCCGCGCTGAAAAGGGAGACCCCGGAGTTGGTCTCGGCGTTTATGCGATGGCGCTCTTCGTCCTGGGCTTTGGCGATCCTCTGAGAAGCCTTATTGATGTGAGCCGCGACGATGTCGGCCTTCTTCTGGATGAAGAACGTCTGCCTAAGCGCGTGCGCATGAAGAAAGCGCGGGTACATTCCGAACGGGCCGCAGTAAGGAAAGCGATCTGATTGATGGGATGAAGAACGGAGCCGATGTATGCTCCGAGTATCTTGGCCAGCCTGACGGTTCAAGTCTTCTTCAACGAAGCTTGCATCTGTTTGACGATGAAACTGGTAAAGGGTTCGAGATCAAGGTTGATGCTGGCACGATCAAGAGCGTGCAGATACGCTGCTCGGTCATCAACTCGAACGACCGTCCAAGGATAGCCACCTGATGCGAGAAGCACGTTCATCAGAAAACGAGCCATTCGGCCATTGCCGTCCGGATAGGGATGGATATAACCAAAAAGCCAGTGTCCAAGAACGGCCCGCACGGAAGCTTCCGGCTCTTCCTGAATCAGATGGAATAGAGCAGGCATGGCATCACGGACGGCTTCCCAGCGCGGGGGAACATATCGTGAGTTCCGCAGATACACGGCGTCATTGCGGTATCCAGCTAGGGCCGAGGCAGCGATCAGGCCCGATGCAACCGAAGGTTCAAAGAGTTCTCTGTACCACTCTCGGTGATCGTCTTTGACGATGACTCCTGCGTTCTCACCACCAAGGGTCTTGGATACGCTCAGCTTGACTCGTTGGAACGCTTGCCAGTAGCCACGAGCCGCGAGCGCATCACGATTCTGGCGATCTGCTTCGTGATGGCGCGGGTCCCATTTGCCCGACATGACTCGTTCAATCAACTCAGGACTGACACGGAAGCCCTCGATAGAGAGCGAATGGTAGGCATCGTTTTTGTACACCTCGTCTACTTCAGAAAGGTACGCCTTCTTGTTTCTTGGCAAACCTGGTGCAGGAGGGAAGCTCTTGAGCACTGTTTCGCGTGATGCGGCCCACATTGCCTTTAATCTGCCAACAATCGGGGTTTCCTCGGCCGCTCTAATCGCAAAGAAATTCTGTTCTCCTTCGAAGGGGTCAGATTCGCGGACGTCGTATCCAGCGGCTTTCATCGTCATGAGAATCTCGTCGGCCTGTTCGCTCTTATTCACTCTGCGTAGCCCGCCTGCAAGTCTGCCCGCTATCGCCGAGTGGCCGCCATCGAGCAACATGCGCAGCAGGTTTGAGACATCAGTGATGCCGGACAGAACTATTTGCACTTCGATTTGATTGCGGCGGAGGAAGGATTCCGGTACACGTAGGAGCGCTGCATCGGCAGAGAAGAGACGTAAGCCGTCCCGAACGACAATTTGATTGCGGGGGGGCAGCTGCGACTGTTTCAGATCGTAGATTGAGGTATGGAATGGAAGCTTGGTCGTGTTGTTGTGACCCTTCCGGCTGTAAACGATAGTTTGCGTCGGCACGACCGTATTCTCGGCATGGAGAAGGAGAGATTGTTCCGGCGAGAGGTGCCAGTTCGTTCCGAATCGTTGTGTGCAGTATGCGGCACAAAACTCCCAGAAGGATGCGTACCAGGCGGTACTGTCTCCCGGGCGTGCGCTAGGACTCGCTGACATCAACCATCCTTTGATGACTGGCTGCAGGAAGCCGCTCTTGACCAAACGATCACGGTGTACGCGGCTCAACTCTCCAGATCGAAAGACGTGCTGCCCCTGTCTCTGGAGATCGTGCAATGCCGCTAGGGATGCTGCGAGTTTTTCATTAGGCTGAGCCATTTGCTATCGTGTGTCACCACAAGTTCGTTGTGATGCGCTAACACAAGTATATTATGACGTGTCGATACAAGTAAATTACGTCGTTCCCTTGCAAGTTTATTCTGATCGTCTGTCTGGGCTGGAGCTTGTTGGATAGAGATGAACAGGCGTACCGGCACAAGAGGCAACAGCCACCACAACAGCCATCGGACTAAAGTCCGCTGCGTATAGTCGGCATGGGGTCACCTCTAAACAGCCATCAGGATCGTCCGGCGGAGTTCTAATCCGCTGTGTCTATAAAGACGAATTGCACGATTTATGGTGCATTTTTAGGTGGCTGTTTTGATGGCTGTTCGTTTCCAACTTTTCTGCTTTCGGTTGCGTTACATTGCAACCTCAAACGCTCGCGTATCTGTATGTAAATAAGACGCTTGATGCGACTTCTTGCGCCGCAATGCAGAGCCTTGCAAAATGCCTAAAATCAGACTCAAAATCCGCCGAGGGCAACCTCGTGGGGGTTCGCCCCCTCCCGGCACCAAGATAAAAAGACTTATTGGCAAAATGACTTCTCTGACAGAGAATTCATTTTGCGTTGGTGGCTGTTTGGTTTTCTACTTTTTCGGCTGTTTTTACGCGACGGCCACTAAACGTATCTCAGAGTAACAACATGACGGTAAAGATCGCCCTACTCCCAAATTCTGTCAACCAGAATTTACAAGAACTAGCAGTTCGTTCTCATAACGAGAACAGCGATTAGAACATCTAATGCATAGCTTGCAAATCTGCTCTTCGGACAAACCCGAGGTCGCATCCTTGCGACCTTATATGGCACTCCTGACGAAGCCTTCTTCGTTCGTCAGATTGATCGCAGTGCGGAGGTCAGCGTAGGGACCGTTCAACGCGAGCTGATTAAGCTCGCAGATGCGGGACTCATCGTTCGGTCGCAAACCGGAAACCAGGTCTACTATTGTGCGAACCGTGACCATCCAGCGTTCGCCGAACTATATGCACTGCTTGCCAAGACCGCTGGCATCTTCCACCAGTTCGCGGAGCCACTCGCTCTCCTGACTAAAGCAATTGAATTCGCTTTCGTCTACGGTTCGTTTGTGCGCGGAGAGGATAATCCGAAAAACGATATCGATCTGATGGTCGTCGGCCCGGTCACGCTCGGCGAACTGTTGAAGCAACTCTCTCCAGAAGAGCGTCAAGAAAGGGGCCCGTCAGAAAACGAGAACTGGTCAAGCTATAGATAAACAGTGCCCGAGGAGTAGCTCATACTCATTGGAAGCTTTGTTACTGCACTTTGCTTTGTGGCCGCAACCGTCGCAGCTCCTGTGCACACGCCACCGCATTCAACATATGCAGTTTCAGATTATCCGCCGCCAACCATACCCAGAATCGTCGAGCCGCTCCCTCGTCCGCAGTCGCCTTGGTCACTTGGACGAGAATATTTTCCTGCCCAGCCGCACTCAGATTGCTCGGCGGATCAGACTTTATCGTCACCACATCCACGTGAGCACCAGCCAGCGCTGCCTCTACCTGCGTCACCATCGCCGGATACTCCAGTTCGATCAGCACCGACGCAACATATCCGTGAAACACCGGCGCATGGACAACCTGCACCGTCAGCTCTGGCAACCGTCCCGCCGCCATCACTTCATACTGTTCCACAATTCGCTGCTGCGTTGCTGCGAGCTTGATCTTTGCTGCCTCACCAAGAGCAGGCAGCAGATTGAACGACACCTGCGCGTCGTATTGCTCCTTTGGAAGTGTCTGAAACGACAGCAAGTTGACCGTTTGCTGATGTAGTTCGTCCATCGCCGGGCGTCCATACTCCGACGCTGGCTCCATCACAGTCGCCGCCAAGTGGATCAACCCCACACTCTTCAACCGCGCAGCCAACAGTGCCAGGATTACCGCCGCCGGGTGCGCCGTAACCACCGCAGGCGTACCCAGGTCAGGCATCGTTCTACCTGGAGTCCCCTTCCCCGCAAGAGCCTCTTCGACCCACGGAGATAGCACCAGCACATCTTTTTGACCCTCAAGCGCATACGTCAGATCGACAATGCTTGCACCCGCCTTCCGAGCGCTCTGCCAATTCGCCGCCGCCATATCTGCGCTGTTCGTAAAAAACGCAAAGTCCATTCGCTCGAAGGAGCTTGCATCCAGCTGCTGAATCACTGCAATCTCATCACCCGCAGCGGTTATTTTCCCTATTAACGCCTCATCGTCGAGCAGCACAAAGTCGGACGCCCCCAGCTGCGACTCGCTCAACACGTCTGTCAACTCTTTGCCCGCAAGCGACGACGCCCCCACAATCCCGATCCGATACACCCCATGCGCCATAACACACTCCATTTTTTGTATTCGAGTAACGGCAGCAGGCCCGCGTTATATCTGCGTCTCACCCGGCATCGTCGCTTGCCGATGCTTTCGACTCCACGAGTAGGCCAGTCGCGCAATCACGCCCGACACCAGATACCCCAGCGCCAACAGGATCAGCATCCACTCCGAGTAGAGCAACAGTAAGCCAAGTACCAGCACCAGTACCACCACCAACTGGAAGGGATGCCTCCCTCCGGTACTGATCTCCTTACCGCTCCAGAACCGCCAGCTGCTTACCATCAGAAAGCCCGTGCCAAGAATCAGCCCCAGCCACAGCATCGACTTATATGGGTTGTAGATCGGTGCCCCATTGAAGAAGTGAATCACCGACGCGATCACCCCCGCACCCGCCGGAATTGGCATGCCGACAAAATACTTCTTCCCCGGACGCCCTGGATTGCGCGGCTGCGGATTCACGCTGATATTGAACCGCGCCAATCGACACGCCCCGCAGATCAGGAAAAGAAAGCAGACGAAGACACCCAGATGCAGAATCCGGTCCCGCATCAGCGGATGCACCGTCAGTGGCAGCAGCCGGAACCCCCACATATATGCCAGTAGGCTAGGCGCGACGCCGAAGGTAATCACATCGGCCAGCGAGTCCAGCTCCTTGCCAAAGTCGCTCGTCGTCCGCGTCCGGCGAGCCACCTGACCGTCCAAGCCGTCGAACAGCACCGCGAAGCCGATCGCCAGTGCAGCGCGGTCGAAAAAAGCTGGGTCGGCAACCGAGCCCTGGATCGCCTGCGTGATCGCATAGTATCCCGCAGCGATGTTGCCGGCCGTAAACAGCGACGGCAGCACATACATCCCGCGACTGGGACGGCGTCGAGGCTTCTCTCCATCGATACTCAACGCCGGCGTATCCTCCGCCATTAGGCCCCCAGCACCGGCTCGCCTGGCTGCGGCAGCACCGCAAGAACGGTCGATCCGCCCTTCACCCGCGATCCCATCTTCACCTTCAGATTCGCCTCCGAGGGCAGCAGCACATCCACACGAGAACCGAACTTGATCAATCCCACCCGCTGCCCACGCTCCACCCGGTCGCCCGGCTTCACGTTGCACACAATGCGCCGCGCCAGCAGGCCGGCAATCTGCTTGAAGCCCACATCGTATCCGCCGCCGTCAATCACCACCAGCGTCTGCTCATTGTGCAGGACCGACTCCGGGTTCATCGCGTTCATAAACTGACCCTCGCGATGCTCGACAATCTTCACTGTCCCGCTCACGGGTGAGCGGTTCACGTGCACGTCGAAGACGTTCAGGAAGATGCTTAACCGCAACCGGCTTCCTGTCGTCGTCTCAATCCACTCAGCCTCGGTCACCACGCCATCAGCAGGCGACACAATCTGCCCCGGTTCTGTGGGAACACTGCGATTCGGATCGCGAAAAAACCATAGAAAAAACAGTGCCAGCACTACCGGGATCGCCACCAAAACCGCGACCTTCGTCAGCAGCCACAGAACGACCGCCACCACTCCCAGCCCAAACGCGTAAAAAAACCCATCACGAACCATAGTTCCTTCGATTATAGGCCAGCCAATCCTATGAGATAGACAGACCTGCACTTCCCAATCCGTGGACTATCAGCACGACCTCATACATACGACTCAGCCCTGCTCCAACCGCATCAGCACAGCATCTTCCTGTGGATCCGAATAGTATCCCCGCCGACGCCCCGCATCCTGAAAACCCAACCTACGATACAGCCCAATCGCCCCTGCGCTTGAAGCGCGCACCTCAAGATCCATGCCCTCCGCACCCTGCGCCCAGGCCCAATCCACCACCGCCGCGCAGAGCGCTAGTCCCACCCCGCCCCGTCGCGCCGAACTCCGCACCGCTACACTCTCCAACTCCGCCTCTGCGCCAATCACCTTCCCCACGGCAAACCCCATCATCGCCTCATCCTGCCAGGCCACCAGAAGACACCGCCGAAGTGAACCCTCAACCGCATCCACAATCGCCACATACTCAGCCTCCGCCCAATGCGGAGCCTCCACAATCTCGCGCTCGAGCAACACCACGCCCGCCACATCCTTCACCCGAGCAGGAGCGATTCTCATCTTGTAACCGGCCGCGCAAATAGCTGCACATCGGTCCGTCGCAGATAGTTGGCGTCAACTGTAGCTGCATCGTCAAAGCTCCCCGCCTCTACTCGTCTGACTGCAATTTCTAAAGCATCTCCCGCCACCGGCTCCGCGACCATCCGTACCACCGATCCAGCCAACGCATCCGCCACTCGAACCTCGCACACCATGACTGTCTCAGCGCCCACCGCCGCCAACAACTCTTCCCGCGTCAGCAGCGACTCCACCACGCATCGCCCGTCCACATACTCTCCGTAATAAAACTCCGCTCGGCCAGCATCAAGAGCAACATATCCTCCCCCCACACTAGCCAACAGAGCCAGCCGTGACACCGCAACCAGCGGCACGCCCGAAGCCTCGCTCAGACCCTTCGCCGCACTCAAACCCACCCGTACCCCAGTAAACGATCCCGGCCCATGCACCACTACAATCGCCGCCAGATCACACAAAGCCCACCCCTGCGCCTCCATCAAAGCCCGCACCGTAGGCACCAGCAGCTCCGATGAGCTCCGCCCAGGCAAAACCTCGCTCGCCACAACCTTCTGCGCCAGCGAAGTATCCGCCAATGCCACCGTTCCCTCTGGACCGCATGTATCAATCAGCAACAGTTTCATCACTTCCCCACAATCTCCACTAACACACCGCCTGTACTCACCGGATGCACGAAAAAATACCGATGACCGCCCGCCCCGACCCGCACCGCATCGCTCACCAACCGCACCCTCTCACGCTTCAACTGGGCAAACATTGCATCGACCGAATCCACACGCATCGCCACATGATGCAGCCCTTCGCCTCGTCTCTTCACAAACCGCCCAATCACCGACTCCTCCTCTGTAGCCTCCAGCAGTTCGATCCGGCTCCCGCCTAACGGCAACATCGCAGTTCGCACTTGCTCATGCTCCACCGTCTCTTCCGTAGTCACAAACATTCCCAGAGCCTCATAGAACCCACGTGCCGACGCAATGCTCCGCACCGCAATCCCCAGATGATCCAGACGCAGCCCATCCACAGCCGCAAGCCCTTTCTTCTGAATCCGGGCCTGCAAAGCCCTCTCCATCGTCCTCATCAGCTCCTCCACCCCATCGCCCGACAGAGCCACAGTCCGTACAACTGGAGGAACCCACCCCCCGTGTGAACCTGCTAAACCCTGCATGCCTACAATCTCCTGCTCCACCAGCTCCGCGCCACCGCGATCGGCCTTGTTCACCACAAAAATATCCGCCACCTCCATCATTCCCGCCTTCAGGCTCTGCACCTCGTCCCCCATCCCCGGAACCAGCACCACCACGGTCACATCCGCCATCCCGGCGATTGCAACCTCATCCTGTCCCACCCCCACCGTCTCAATCAGGATTGTCTCCCGCCCCGCCGCCTCCATCACCGAACAAACATCCGCCACGCCATGCGCCAGCCCACCCACCGCTCCACGCGAGGCCATGCTTCGTACATAGACTCCAGCATCATCCGCGAATCCCTGCATCCGTATCCGATCCCCCAGCAGCGCGCCGCCCGTATAGGGGCTTGACGGATCGACCGCAACCACCCCCACCGTCCTTCCCTGCCCACGCAGCCACCGCGCCATCTGGTCCACCAGCGTGCTCTTCCCTGCCCCCGGAGGCCCCGTCACCCCAATTCTCACCGACTGTCCGGCAAACTCCCGGCACGTCGACAGCAGCTCCGCCGCACCAGCCGATCCGTCTTCCACCAGAGACACTGCACGGGCCAGCGCGCGCACATCCCCCGCCCGCATCCGCCGCAACATCTCACCCGCTCGTGTCGTTACATCCACGTCAGCGATCATACCGCCCGTAGCATCGCATCCCGCAACTCCCAGGCTCGTTCGGAACTCACACCACCGTGCAGGTTCTTTTCAATTTGCGTTAGTGAATAAATATTTTCACATATAATTCCCGTGTCTTTACTCCGTCACGAGGACATGCCTTGAAATTTGCCTGCCGCACCCTTTCCGCAGCCCTACTCGTCGCCTCCTGTACCCTCCCAGCTCTCGCCCAGCTCGAAGGGGATCACATCGCCACCACTGCTAAACACCCTGTCGCCGCCATCCAGGACACCGAGACCCCAGCTCAGCGCGACGCTCGAATGGCCTGGTGGCGCGATGCGCGTTTCGGCATGTTCATCCACTGGGGCCTCTACTCCATCCCAGCCGGCACCTGGAACGGCAAACCGATCGACGGTGTTGGCGAGTGGATCATGAACACCGCCTCCATTCCCGTCGCCGACTACAAAGCCCTCGCCAAACAATTCAACCCCACTGCCTTCAACGCGCATGACATCGTCGCCCTCGCCAAGTCCTCCGGTATGAAGTACATCGTCATCACCGCCAAGCATCACGACGGCTTCGCGATGTTCGACTCCAAGGCCGCCCCCTTCAACATCGTCGATGGCACCCCCTTCCACCGCGATCCTCTCCGCGAGCTGGCAATCGAATGCAAGAAGCAGGGCATCAAGCTTGGCTTCTACTACTCGCAAGATCAGGACTGGACAGCCCCCGGCGGAGCCGCCTACCAGACGGGCGATCACAAGCCACCCACCTATCACTGGGACGAAGCTCAGGACGGCGACTTCGCCACCTACCTTCACACAAAAGCCATCCCACAGATAAAAGAGCTCCTCACCAACTATGGAGATTTCCCTGTCGTCATCTGGTTCGATACACCCACCAAAGATATGACGCCCGCCCTCGCCGGCGAGATCGTAGCCCTGCTCAACCAGCATCCGAACCTCATCTGGAACAACCGCCTTGGCGGAGGTTATAAGGGCGACACTGAGACCCCCGAGCAGTTCATCCCGCCCCAGGGTTACCCCGGCCTCGACTGGGAGTCCTGCATGACCATGAACGACACTTGGGGCTACAAGTCATGGGATAACAACTTCAAGTCCACTGAAACCCTCATCCGTAACCTCGTCGACATCGCCAGCAAGGGCGGCAACTACCTCCTCAACATAGGCCCCGACTCCAAGGGCAACGTCCCGCCTGCCGAGATCGAACGCCTCCACGCCATGGGCAAGTGGTTAGCCGTCAACGGCGAATCCATCTACGGCACTCATCCCACCCTCTTCGGAGCTGAAGCTGGTGCCTTCAGCTCCACCGAAAAGGATAAAGATGGCAAGCCGAAGTTCATCGCGTCCTGGAACTGGCGCTCCACGACCAAGGCTGACATGATCTACATCGAGATCTTCACCTGGCCAAGCGGTAGCTTCCACCTCGACACACTTCCCCGCACCGTCACCGGAGCCTATCTCCTGGCCGACCCCAGCCACACATCACTCACGATCACCAAGACCGGCAAAGGTATCGACATAGCCCTTCCCAGCCACCCACTAGACCCCATCGCTACCGTGCTCGTCCTCAAAACCGCCAACTAGGGGTTCCAAAAAGTATCTTGAAACTATCGTCCCGAGCAAAGCCTGTACCGCCTTACCGCGACAGGCTTTGCTGTCTTACCTCCAGCACGCTTCGAAAATAGCCGCCCAACCAACGTGGCTCTACCAATTTCTCCTCGCAGGCTCCTCAGCCAGACCAGGGTGCTGGTTGTGGCTTGACACTTATATGCCTTCAACGGCTATTCTGACCTCGTTCTATTGCCGTCGATAATGTGCTAATCCCAGCTGGTTCAACCATTCCCAGACCTTGAGAATCCGGAGTAGCCCGCCATGTCAACTCAGTCTGCTCTTCCTGACTCCGGTTTCACATCCCGCGAGTCGCAGAGCCCGAATATTCGGTGGTTCGTCTGCTTTCTACTTTTTCTTGCGACGACCATCAATTACATGGATCGCTCGGTCCTTTCGCTGATCGAGCCGCTGCTCCATCTCAGCTTTATGGGCTGGATTCCGGGCATCGGTGCCGCCCACCAGAGCGCCTACAACATCAACTACGGGCACATTATCATCTGCTTCCAGGTCGCCTATGGCGTCGGGCTGCTCTTCGCCGGGCGCGTGATCGACAAGCTCGGCACCAAGCGCGGCTATGCGCTCGCGATCCTCGTCTGGGGGATCGCCTCCATCAGCCACTCGCTGGTCACCAGCGTCATCGGCTTCTGCATCGCCCGCGCCGTGCTCGGTCTGGGTGAGGCAGGCAACTTCCCTGCCGCCATCAAGGCCACCACTGAGTGGTTCCCGTCCGAGGAGCGTGCGCTCGCCACGGGACTCTTCAACTCAGGCTCGAACGCCTCCTTTTTTATCGCGCCCATCCTGATCGCCGCCGTCACAGCGCGCTTCGGCTGGCATGCCGCCTTCATCTGCACTGGCTCCATGGGACTCATATGGGCGGTCGTCTGGCTCATCTTTCCCTACAACAGGCTCCGCCGCGGATCTACCCAGAGCCAGGTTAACCTCGAGACCGACCTAGCCGCCGCCGCTCGAAACCAGGGACTGTCGTCCGCGCTCTTCCGCCACCGCGGCCTCTACGCCTTCGCGATCGCCAAGGGCCTTACCGATCCCATCTGGTGGTTCTATCTCTTCTATCTACCCAAGTTCCTCAACGAAAACTATGGCATGGATCTGAACCACGCCAAGTATCCGCTCATCGTCATCTACAGCGTATCGAGCGTCGGCTCCATCGGCGGAGGCTGGCTCTCCGGCTTCCGCATGAAGCACGGCCACAGCGTCAACTCCGGACGCAAGTTCGCGCTGCTCATCTGCGCCCTGTGCGTGCTTCCGATCATGCTCGTACCGCACATGGGCGCTCTCTTCCCGACGAACGCGTGGCCAGCCATCGCGCTCTTCTCGCTGGCCGCCGCTGCCCACCAGGGGTGGTCCGCCAACCTGTTTTCCACTCCGACGGACATGTTCCCTTCCACAACCGTCTCTACCGTGGTCGGTATCGGCGGCGCGGTGGGGGCAGCTGGCGGAGCGATCTTCACCTGGATCGTCTCGCACTACTTCTCGCTGCATCCGCTCCTGATCTTCCTGCTCGCCGGATTCGCCTATCTCACTGCACTCGCCATCTTCCAGAAGCTGGTTCCGCGCCTCGGCGAGGTCCGTTCGGTATAACCGTATAGGCTGACTTCAGGCAGCGTGGTACTCTTCTCAAAATTCGCTAAGTTGGTATGAACAAGCCTTGAAAAAAGAGCAAAAAGATGGAAACGGCGGCCACAGTCAACTAACCATGCAGGTGGTTGAGCACGTGCGCGCACTGATCAGTTCTGGCGAGCTGAAGCCCGGCGATAGGCTTCCTCCGGAACGCGAGCTGGCCCGCGAGCTGAACATCAGCCGTTCCAGCCTTCGCTCGGGCATCGGCTTCCTCTCCGCCATGGGCGTACTACAGAGCCGGCACGGCGCAGGAACGTTTGTCTCGACCGGACCGCCCGCACTCGACTCCAGTTCCCTCTCGGTTCTCGGAGCGCTGCACCACTTTCTACCGTGGCAGATGTTCGAGGCACGGCTGGTGCTCGAGGCCAACGTCGTCTCGCTCGCTGCCGAGCGTGCCACCGATGAACACCTCGCCGAGCTGGCCGAGGAGGTCGCCGAGATGTACGCCGCGCTCGACGACCCGCAGGAGTACCTTGTCCACGACGTCCGCTTCCACCGAACAATCGCGCGCGCAGCCGGAAACCCCATCCTCGCGGCCCTGATGGAGACGATCACGGCGAACCTCTACGAGACCCGCGTCGAGACCGTGCACAACGCCCGCGATTTGAAGGAGTCCGCCGAGATGCACCGCGAAATCTACCGCGCCGTGCGCTCGCGCAACCCCATCAAGGCGCGTCAGGCGATGGAACAGCACCTCCAACTGGCCCATACCGCCCAGACCGCTGAGATACCCGCCGAGTAGCGCTCGCCAACACGACCCATACCTCTTGAAAATGAACTAAACTGGGCTTTCTGATGCCTGATACTCCACGCAAGTTTTACCTGACCACACCGATCTACTATGTCAATGCGCGCCCGCACATCGGCCACGCGTATACGACCATCGCCGCAGACGTAATTGCGCGCCGTCACCGGCTGCTCGGCGACGATACTTTCTTCCTGACCGGAACCGACGAGCATGGCCAGAAGATCGAGCGCTCGGCTGCCTCCGCAGGCATTGAGCCGCAAGCTTTTACAGATGAGGTCTCCGCTGCCTTCAGCGGGCTCTGGAAACGCATGGGCTTAACCAACGACGACTTCATCCGCACCACCGAGCCCCGCCATAAGCAGGGAGCCCAGCGCCTCTTCGCCCTCCTCCACCAGCGCGGGCAGATCTACCTCAGCTCCTACACCGGCCAGTACTCCGTCGGCGAGGAGATGTTCGTCGATGGCCCCCCGGGCACCATCGGTCCCGATGGCAAGCCCACCGAGACCGTCACCGAAGAGAACTTCTTCTTCAAGCTCTCCGCCTGGCAGTTGCCCGTCCTCGATCTCATCGAGTCCGACACCCTCCACATCCAGCCTGAGTCGCGCAAGAACGAGGTCCTCAGCTTCATCCGCGGCAACGTCGCTGAGGCCACCGAGCGCGGTGAGGTCATCGCCCTCTCCGCTGCCGGCAAACCCTACGTCCCCGGAGCCCTCCGCGATCTCTCCGTGTCCCGCTCGGGCATCACCTGGGGCATTCCCGTCCCTGAGCCCGCTGCCTCCGAGACGCAACAGAAGCATGTCATCTACGTCTGGCTCGACGCCCTCGCCAACTATATGACCGCCGTCGGCTACGGCAGCGACGCCCCCGAAGACATCGCAAAGTTCGAGCGCTACTGGCCCGCCGATCTCCACCTGATGAGCAAGGAGATCACCCGCTTCCACTGCGTCTACTGGCCCGCCTTCCTGATGGCCGCCGGTCTGCCTGTCCCCAAAGCCGTCACCGCTCATGGATGGCTGCTCTTCGACGACGCCAAGATGTCGAAGTCCAAGGGCAATATTGTTCGCACGGATACCATCCTCGATGCCTTCGGAACTGAGGTGTACGCAAAGCAGTTCCCGGACAGCACGAAGCGGGAGCAGGACCTTTTTGCTACGGATGTTCTGCGATATTTTCTGCTGCGAGAGATACCGTTCGGGTCGGATGGAAGCTTCAGCTTCGACGCGATGATTACTCGCTATAATGCTGATTTAGCTAATGGTTACGGGAATTTGGTTAGCCGAACGTTGACCATGATCAACTCTAACTTCGCCGGTGCGATACCTCCCAAACACTCAGCGGAACCAAAGAGCTGGAATCTCATTGAAGAGTTTCGCAAGAAGTTCGAAAGATACGATTTCTCTGGAGCGTTTCAAGACCTATGGCTTTTCTTAGCGGCTGTCGATGGGATGATCTCGGAATACGCACCATGGAAATTAGCTAAGTCGGCTGATCCTAACGACAAGCTCACCCTTGAAATGGTTCTTTATGCCGCGAGTGAAAGCATAAGAATCATTACCGCGCTTGCGTACCCTGCCCTCCCGAATGCAACTGCCAAGGTTTGGGCGCAGCTGGGACTTGGAGATATCGAAGAGGCGGCGCAGCGGGGTGAGTTGAAGGATCTTGAGTGGGGGGGACTGCAGCCGGGGACTAAACTTGGGGTATTGGGGCCGGTTTTCCCTCGGGCGGAGAAAGGATTGGCACAGATTATGATCGACATTGAGGCGAAGAATAGCTTGCAAGGTGCTCAGGATAAAGCAGTTAATTTGACCGACGAGGCTGTGCCTACGGAGGTCGAGCAGCATGACTCGAATCATCCGGGGGCAGGGCCGCGGACGGGGGCGTTTGAGGAGGTGAATCCTGGGGCTTCGGTTGCCGGGTCGCATGCGCTCTCGACGGAGAGGCCGGGGTTACCGCCGCATCAGGCGGCTCCCGCTTCGGGAATCTTCGGTAATTCGGCTGCGGGATCGGCGATTCCGGATACGCCGCAGATCGCTATCGACGACTTTGTGAAGGTCGATCTGCGCGTGGCGAAGGTTCTTGTGGCGGAGCGTATCCCCAAAGCTGACAAGCTTTTACGACTTGAAGTGGATCTGGGATATGAACAGCGGCAGATCCTTTCGGGGATCGCGGAGTGGTACACGCCGGAGGAGTTGATCGGGCGACGGATCGTCATTGTCGCCAACCTTGCGCCCCGCAAGATGCGTGGGCTGGAGTCGCACGGGATGCTGCTGGCAGCCTCGAACGGGGAGAACGGGAAGCCGATTCTAACCACGTTTGGGGAGGATATTGAGCTGGGGTCTCGCGTTCGATAGGGGATGGACTTGACAAATCCTGCGCCCCCAAAAGGGTGTGCGTTTGACCAAAAGCGTTTTGTAACTACAAAAGCGGAGTTACGACTTTGTAGTTACAAAACCGTAGTTACATTTTCGAATTCGAGCAGAATTGGTCGGACCACATTCCAATTTTTGCTTCCCTGCTTTCGGTTCAGATTTGCTTGACGACGGACTCGCGACCGATGGCGATGACGAAGTAGTTAGCCGGGGAGTCGCCGACGTTCTTGAGACCGTGCATGACGTTCGAGGCGGCGAATATGACTCCACCGAGGCCGACGCGCTGCTTGGTGCCGTCGTTGTCGAACTCGACCTGGCCTTCGCGGATCATCATGAATTCGGAGTGACGGTGGCGGTGTGGCGGGTGGGGCATCTGGCCGGGAGGGAGGGTGGTCTCGTGGACCTCGACGGCTTCTCCGGTGGCGAGGACTCCCTGGATGACGGCGCGGCTGGCTCCTCCGTTCGAACTTTTCTTGACGGGTAGCTGGTCAAAGGGGAAGGTTCGGGACTGGGAGAGTGTGGACTCACCGGGCGTTGTTTGCGACTGCCCTTCAGCCGCTACGGTGCCCATGGCGGCGAAGGCGGATAGGGCTACACAGAGATCACGACGGTTCAGGTTCTTCATGGCGGACATGGTATCGCAGCCGGGTTGCAGCTGGCTTTGTCCTGGAGCGTGTTGGCTGGTGGCCGGAGATATGATGAAGGATGGTAGATCAAGGAACAGGCAACGGCAAATGCAACCGCAGGTCCTTCGACTGCGGGCTTTGCCCTTCGCTCAGGATGGCAGTTTTTGTGTGAGGGAAAGAAGAACGAGCAACGGCAAGGGCAAGTGCAACCACAGGTCCTTCGACTGCGCTGCGCTCAGGATGACAGTTTTGGGTGTGTGGGGAAAAGAACACGCAACGACAACCGCAATATCGAATTACAACCTAACGAGTGACTATGGAATTGATCGATTCGCACTGCCATTTGGACGACTATGAGGATCTGCCTGACGTGCTGCGGCGCGCGAAGGAGGCGGGGGTTGGGACGCTGCTGGCTATCGGGATCGGCGATGGGCCGGAGACGATGCATCGGGCGCTTGAGATCGCTAACGCGAGCGATGGGGGTGGGCCGGAGATCTGGGCCAGTGTGGGGATTCATCCACAGGAGGCAGCACATGCTACGCCTGAGGCGCTGGCGAAGCTGGCGGCGTTGGCCGAGGAGCCGCGATGCGTGGCGGTGGGGGAGATCGGGCTGGACTATTACCACGTCGATAACCCCGATGTGCCGACGCAGCAGGCGGCCTTTGTCGCACAGATGAGCGTTGCGGCGGCGCTGGGCAAGCCGATCTTGATCCACTGCCGGACGTCGGAGCTGGCGAAGCCGGAGGCCAAGGAGCGGTTCGGCGAGGCGGATGCGTGGGAGGATCTGCTGGCGCTGATCGCGGAGCATTGGACGCCGCATGGGCTGCCGGGGGTTATGCACTGCTTTTCTGGGACAGTGGAGCAGGGGCGGCGGTCGCTGGAGGCAGGATTTTATCTTTCGTTTGCGGGGAATCTGACGTATCCGCGGTCGGTGTCGATCCGAGAGGCGGCGGCGATGGCTCCTGCGGACTGCATTTTGGTGGAGACGGATGCGCCGTTCCTTGCACCCATTCCGCATCGTGGGCAGCGGAACGAACCGGCTCTGGTGACACATACGGCGGCAGCCCTGGCAGAGCTTCGCGGCATCTCATCGGAGGAGGTGGCGAGATTGACGAGTGAAAATTTCAACCGTCTCTTTCGGCTTGCGAGCCTGCGATAATAAGAATCGACAGAAATAGCTATTAATAAAGATCGACAGAAACAGATATCGAAAAGGACATTCTTATGGCATCCGATAACAGCTTCGACGTGGTGAGCAAGGTAGAGCTTCAGGAAGTGAAGAACGCGATTGACCAGGCCTCGAAGGAGGTCCATGCCCGCTTCGACCTGAAGGATTCGAAGTCGAAGATCGAGCTTGAGGGAACGGATACGATCCAACTGGCGAGCCAGGACGAGTACAAGCTTCAGGCGGTGACGGAGATTCTGTCGCAGAAGCTGGTGAAGCGCGGCGTGTCGCTGAAGAACCTTGAGTTCGAGAAGATCGAGCCTGCATCGAATTCTTCGGTACGGCAGAAGATCAAGCTGGTGCAGGGGATTCCGTCGGAGAAGGCGAAGATGATCGTCGCGGCGATCAAGGACTCGAAGAAGAAGGCGCAGGCGAGCATCCAGGGCGATACGGTACGGGTGGTGAGCAAGGACCGCGACGTGTTGCAAGAGGTGATGGCACTGCTGCGGGGTAAGGATATCGGCGTCGAGCTGCAGTTTACGAACTTCCGCTCGAGCTAGACCTTGCAGGGGAAGAACCTACCGTTGAAGTTCTTTCCCTGTATCATCTTTCCTTCGTTGAAACCAGCAAAGCTGTCGAACAGCGCCCTGCATCCTGATACTCTAACTATCGAGTGAGCACGATCTCCATCGCGACCGCAAAAGAGGTATTCGACCTCCTCCGTGACGACCTTGCGGCCATTGAGCAGGAGTTCACGCGCCAGTCCGCCTCACAGGTTGAGGTGATTACTGATATTGCGCATTACCTGATTGCAGGCGGGGGCAAGCGGATTCGTCCTCTGCTGCTGCTGCTGAGCTCGAAGGCGCTGGGGTGCACGAGCGAGGCACGGATACGGCTGGGTGCGGTGGTGGAGATGCTGCACACGGCGACGCTGGTACACGACGACATTATCGATGAGGCGGATACGCGGCGCGGGCGGCCTTCGTCGAATACGACGTGGGGCAATGCGAAGTGCGTGCTGGCCGGAGACTGGCTGTACATGCAGTCTTTCCAGACGGCGCTCGATGAGCGGAACTTTCGCGTGTTGGAGCTGTTGATCTCGTTGACACAGCAGATGGTGGAGGGCGAGCTGCTCCAGATGCAGAAGCTCGGCCACCTGATCAACGAGGAAGAGTACTTCGACCTGATCTTCCGCAAGACGGCTTGCCTGTTCAAGGTGTCGATGCAGCTTGGCGCGGCGATTACGCCGGGAGCCGACGCGAGCGAAGAGACACTGGGCGAGTATGGGAGGAATCTGGGGCTGGCGTTCCAGATCGTCGACGATGTGCTGGACTTAACTGCAGCCGAAGACGTCCTGGGCAAACCAGTCGCGAGCGATCTGCGCGAAGGCAAGGCGACGCTGGCGGTGATCCATGCACTCGAACGTGGGACGGGCGCGGATCGTGAGGCGATTCGGACGGTGCTGGCCGATCGGAGCTTCGAGCGGGTGTCGCATACGCAGATTCTGGAGATATTGCAGCGGCACGGGTCGCTGGACTATGCGATGGATACGGCGTGCGCATACGCTGAGGCGGCGCGGATGAGCATAGCGGATCTAGCGGAGTCGGATGCGAAGCGGGCGCTGCTTTGGGTGCCGGGCTTTGTGACTAGCCGGGATCGGTGAGGGCTCATTCTACGATCAAGGACTAGCGTTATCTAGCTGCGCAAAAACCCCGCCCACTCAGGCACCGGTTGGACGATACGCAGCCCAAGAGGTCCTTTAACCGCCACCTCGACATGCCCCTTTGGTCCGGAGTTGTCATAGACTACCGCTTCATCCGCCAACCCAAACGCTTTTCTTAAATTAGCTAGACTTCTGGGATAACGCCGAAGTTGATCCTCTTTGGGAACGTCATGCCCGCCCATCTTCACTCTCGCCTGAACTCGCTCCAGATTGATGGACACATCGTTGGTTCCGACGTAAAGCAGAACTACCAGATATCCGAGGCTTTTCGCTCGTACCATCATCTTCAGATAGGTATTTCCCGAAAGCGTCGTTTCTATAAGAAAGCTTTGCCCGGCCCCAAGTAATCCATCTGCACGCGCCAGTACGGATCGGCCTGCATCAATCGGTGAGCCACTCTCCACATCAAGTCGCTGCATGGATCGCGCAATCGCATCAGGGTCAAGAACAACGCAGTCCTGAAAAGCCTCGCGCCCCAATCGCGTCAGTGTGGACTTCCCCGCTCCGTTCGCCCCCGCAACCACTGTAAAGGTCGGCAACTAACTTACCTTAGCTGAAACGCCCTCGGCACCCTTCTTCTCTTCTTCCAGCTTCCATTCGAGAATCTTGTGTTCTATGGCTACGCCTTCCTGACAGACCTTTTCGAGCCAGCTTGCAAGTTTGTAAATATCGCGTCTCATGGCTTAATGCTACTCCTCTTCCTCGTCGTCCTCAATGGAATCGTCGTCTTCTACGGGCAAGTCCCGGACTGAAATGGGGCCGGTTCCTGGTTCGACTAGGAGTTGGATTTTACCTTCGGCGGCTTCCAGCTCTTGTTTGCAGGCGTTGGAGAGTTTGATGCCTTCTTCGAAGAGGCGGACGGATTCGTCGAGGGAGAGTTCGCCACGCTCGAGGCGTTCTACGACGGTTTCCAGGGCTGTGAGTTGCTGCTCGAAGTTTGCCATTTATGCCTCCACGCTTTCGACTAATCCCAATACCTGTGCGGCTGCGGCGTACTTGCCGAAGGGTGCGCTGACCTGGACGCCCTGCACCATGGGGCGGGCTTCGGCGAGCATCTCCTGTGCGATTTTGATGCCTTCGGCGCGGGCAAGCTCCGGGGAGGCTGCGGCTCCCATCCGGGTCATGACGGCTTCGGGCATGCTGACGCGGAGGTCGTTCTTCATGAACTCGGCGTTGCGGAGGCTGGTGAGGGGCCAGATGCCGGCGATGACGGGGATGCGGAAGCCTTCGATGCGGCGGAGGAACTCCTCGAGCAGGCGCATGTCGAAGACGGGCTGGGTGATGGCGAACTCGGCGCCTGCTTCGACCTTGAAGGCGAAGCGGCGGATCTCGTTTTCGATGTCGGGAACGCCTGGGTTGGCGGCGACGGAGATGGTGAAGCCGGTGGATTCGCCGATGGGGTTTTTGCCGATGTCGAGGCCGTGGTTGAGGTTGCGCACAATGTTGACGAGGCCGATGGCGTCAACGTCGAAGACGGCTGTGGCGTCGGGGTAGTTGCCGAGCTTGGGCGGGTCGCCGGTAAGGCAGAGGACGTTTTTGAGCCCGATGGAGGACGCGCCGAGGAGGTCGCTCTGCATGGAGAGGACGTTGCGGTCGCGACAGGTGTAATGGAGGATGGTCTCAATGCCGACGTTCTGCTGGATCTGCACGCAGAGGCTTTGCGCGCTCATGCGGGCGCTGGCGCGGGGCGAGTCGGGGACGTTGATGGCGTCGACGCCGAGCTGATGAAGCTGCGCGGCACCGGAGATCTCCTTTGAGCAGTCGATGCCCCTGGGGGAGACGATTTCGACCATGGTGACGAAGTCGCCGACGGCGATCTTTGCGCCGATGCGGGAGCGCTGACCGAGGGGTGGAGGTTCGACGCTGTCCTTGCCTTCGGGGGCGCTCGACTTTTCGGTTCCGACGGAGACGGATGCCTCCTGCGTGGCGGCGTCCTGTACGGACTGGGCGCGGAGGGCGCTGCGCATGGCGCGGGTGTGGTTGGGGGTGGTGCCGCAGCAGCCTCCGACGAAGGTAGCTCCGGCGCGGATGAACTTGCGCGCGAAGCTCGCCATGTACTCGGGCGAGGTCATATAGATGGTGCGGCCATCGACGGCGCGGGGGATACCGGCGTTGGGCATCGCGGCGAGGGGGAGATGGGTGGCGCTGCGCATGCGCTCGATGACGCTGAGGACGGTGGCGGGACCGGCGCTACAGTTGCAGCCGACGGCGTCCGCGCCCCACTGGGTCATCTGGGCGGCCGCCTTTTCTGGTGTCGTACCGTCGAGGCAGTTGCCGTCCTCGTCGACGGTGACCATGACGATGAGCGGGATGCCGGGAGCCTCGCTGCGAGCGGCGAGGATGGCCTGTTCGGTCTCGGTCATGGAGGGCATGGTTTCGATGATAAGGATGTCCGCGCCGGTGCCGGGACCGTCTTCGACGAGGGCCTTGACCTGCTCGGCGAAGGCGTCGAAGGCTTCGTCGAGGCCGGTCTTGCCGAGGGGTTCGAGACGGATGCCGAGGGGGCCGATGGCGCCGGCGACGAAGGCTTCGGATGCCTGCTTCTCGCGCATCTGGTTGACGCAGGCGCGGGCGATGCGGACACCGGCGAGGTTGATGTCGCGGACGCGGTTGGCGAGGCCGTAGCGCTCGAGCCGGAAGCGATTGCCGCCGAAGGTGTTGGTCTCGATCACCTGTGCGCCTGCCTGGAGGTACTCATGGTGGACGTCGTGAACCATCTCAGGCTGCGAGAGGTTGAGCTCGTCGTAGCAACGGTTGATGAAGACACCGTGGCTGTAGAGCATGGTGCCCATTGCGCCGTCGCACAGCACGGTATGGCGGGTGGCGGAGGCATTGCGCTCCGCGGTTCCACCTTGAAACAATCTCTCTACTTCTGTGTGTCCCGCTCCAACCTTCGTCATCGTCGTCCTCGCCCGTCGACTCCGCGCGAGGCGCAGTCCGGCACATTCTACCCATCCTATGCCACGACCTCGTCCAATCCAACCCGGGGACGGGTTCACTCCGCGGCACGGCAGATGCCCAAAGCGAGGGTCGCACGTCTATCCTTTGGTATACTCAGCGAGTAGAACCGCTACAAAATTGCCGCGTCACAGGTTGGAGTTGTTCACGTTGAAGAATCAAAGTCTCTCTGCCTGCACGTCCGGCAAAGTCGAAACATCGTCCCGCAATTCGAGCTTCGGCAGATACGCGCTATGTGGCCTTCTGATCGCCGTTGCCACCCTTGGCCTGACCGCTTGCGGCCCTTACTATTACAAGTTTCCGACCTATACGTTCGCCAACCGGCCAATACCTCCCAGCAAGCTGGCTGAGCGGGTGATGATCGCCGTGAGCAACGTCGGCGTAGCCGGAACCAGTGGCTCGCTCGCCATCGTCGATGCGAAACGCGATATCCGCAGCAACGTCGAGGACACTGTTACGAACTTCTCGATCTCGGGCTACAGCACGGCAATGCCGTCGCAGATCATCAGCTTCCCCGAGCAGACTCGCGGATATGTCTACTCGAACACGGGGGCGTTGACGATTGTCAACTATGGCACGGAAGCGGTGACGGGCTCCGCTGGAACCTTCCCATCTACGTCAAGCTCTGTGGCGATCCCGACGGACTTCGGGCGGATCTTCTCGGCTGAAGAAGCTGTCGGGCAACTGGTTGTGCTGGATAACTCGACCAGCGCGGTGTATCAGCTGAACCTTCCGAATGTGTACCGGGTGGCTGCGAACGTGGGCAACACTGTTGCGATCGCAATGGTGCGCAACTCCAATACTCTCTACGAGGTCATTAAGCTCAACGCGGGTACGATCTACAACACGGCGGCGGGAGCTGCGCATCCCCTCTACCCTGCCAACGCTGTTGATTGCCAGCCTTATAATCTGCCGGTGTATTGCGTTGTTCCGGTCACAGACGGCTCGGGGAACACGCTCTCCTTCGACCGGCCTACGAGTGCGTACTTCTCGCTCGACGGCACAACGGTGTATGTGATGAACTGCGGTCCTGAGTGCGGCGGAAATACGGCCAGCGTGACCCTCCTCAAACAGGGCTCGCTGGATATTAACAATGTGGCGAAGAACGTCACTGCTACGAACCCACTCATCACAACTGTTGCTACGCCCGGAGGAGCCACGACGGCTATCTCCGATGGAACGACGCTGTATGTGGCAGGTCAGCAACAGCAGCAGGATGGATTGTTCGCCGGAAATCTCACCACGATATTGCTGTCTACCAACGCAGTCAACGGAACGTACTCGATCTCGGACGGCAACCATACCAAGATGCTGTTTGCCGACAACAATACCCTCTGGATCGGGTCGCAATCCTGCGCCAGCGGTGAACGTCAGAATCTAGGCGAGAACTACAACTGCCTCACGCGTTTCGACACCAGCGCGAAGACCGCTTCTGTCATTCCGAACGTGACGCCGGGTGGTACAACAACGGTTGCCTACCCGAACACGAACCAGAATCAGTACTACTACGGCGACCTGACGGGAATCTGCTGGGTGCAGACGTTCAACAAGGTGTACACCGCCTACGGTGGACAGGTTCACATCTTCAGCACGATCGACGGCTCCGAGATCGATAATTCGCTGGTGACCGTTCAGGGCACCGCACTCGATGTCGCTTATCTGGACGCCCTGACCAACGCCGCCAACTAATAAGCGCGGGGAGAGGAATGATTCCGATCTCCGCGGTCCCTTCCATGATCGATATACTGGCCATAGCAGCGCATCGCGACGACGTCGAACAGACGTGCGGGGGCACGCTCCTCGCGATGCAGGCAAAGGGCTGGCGTACCGGCATCCTCGACCTGACGCAGGGCGAGTCCGGCACGCGTGGAACGGCAGCGGAGCGAGCTGCCGAGGCCGCCGAGGCAGGCCGCATCCTGCATGTGGCGCACCGTGAGGCGCTCGACCTGCCGGATGGCAATGTTCAAAACACACTTGAGAATCGGCTGAAGGTTGCTGGCGTGCTGCGCCGCCTGCGACCGCGCGTGGTGATTCTGCCTTACTGGCAGGGGCGTCATCCGGACCACTATACATCGGCAACGCTGGGCTACGAGGCATGCTTCGTGAGCGGGCTAGCCAAGATGGAGACGCCGGGCGAGGCTCAAGCGCCGCACCGTCCGTTCAAGATTCTCTATGCAAGTCTGTACGCCGACGTGCGCCCTACCTTCGTCGTCGACATCACGCTGTTCGCGGAGCAGCGCTTTCAGTCGCTGATGGCGTACAGGTCGCAGTACGCGCAGCAGCCTCAGGGAGGCGGGCTCTTTGTCCCTGAAGGAGAGATTCGGGAGACCACCTTCGCAACGGCCCGCCATTACGGTCTGCTGGCCGGCGTTCGCTATGCCGAGCCCTTCGTTCAAAAGGAGGTCGGTATGGCCGACGACCTGATGCTGCTGCCAGTTGCCTCTCTATAGGACGATGTTACAGGCGGTACGAAGCTGTTGGAACTGCCGACCTTCTGCGCGTCTAGCACCCATAAAGCGGAAGCGCTTTTAGGCCGCTCCGCAAGCATGACGCGATTCTTGCCATGCCTCTTGGCTACGTAGAGGGCCGCATCGCTCCGACGCAATAGCTCTTCCCAGTGCAAGGTGCAGTCGGGCGAGTGCGCGACGCCGAAGCTTGCGCTGATGACGATCTTCTCTCCGTGATAGGTCAGCTCAAGCTCCGCCAGCCTCCTGCGGCACCGTTCCGCCACCTGCACCGCCTCGGCTTCATCGGCTGCCGGCAGCAGGAGGCAGAACTCATCGCCGCCGAGACGCGCCAGATCGTCGCCAAACCGGAGGTTGTCACAGAGGGACTTAGAGACTTCGCGGAGGACCATGTCTCCGGCGTCGTGGCCCAGACGGTCGTTTACTCCCTTGAGACCGTCGAGATCCATCATGACGAGCGACATCTGCTGGTTCGAACGGCGGCACCGTGCGATGGCCTGCAAAACAGCTACCCGCATTGCGCGCCGGTTCATCAGGCCGGTCAGCTCATCGATCCGGGCTTCCTGCTCGAGTCGCAGGTTCAATCGGGATCCCGCCACCAGCAGGAACCCAAATGCGATGGCGCTGTGCGACACCAGCATGATCACCCCAGGCAGCCGTCCCAGGCGAGCAACAGTCAGCGGCCCAACGTGCGTGGCTACCATCCAGAACCACGCGAGATGGCAGGCTGCACGGAAGAACATGGCGCTCGCAGCGAACCATCCAGCAATGCGACTACCATTGCCCTTCCAACTCACGAGCATCCATCCAATCAGCATGTACTGCATGGCCCATATTGGGCGAATCAGCAGGCTCGCTCCGGAGAGTGCCGGAATAACAGAGAGCGCCAGTACAACCACACCGGCAGCTACTAGAGTGAGTTGCGGACGCCAGAGTTTTCTGCCGTTCTCGAGCATCTCCATGAACGCCCTATACATCAGCAGGTGGGCGAGGAGAAGCAGGAGCGCCAAGGCGTCGAACCCGAGGCCATGCGGCAACCGGGATCTGCTGAGCGAGACCAAAACCGCTGCAGCAAAACTCAAGTTCGCCGCGATAAACCAATCACTCCCATGTGCACTTCGCTCGGCTTCGCGGCACATAGAACGGGCGATCCATGCGGCCGAGACGTACAAAGCAAAAAACAACAGCTTGCTGGCAATCAGCGTATGCGTGTCCATAGGCTCTGTGTTAGCTACGAGGATACGGGACAACGATTCCCGCTTATTCTGTTCATTCTGATGTATTTTTTGCGTAGAATTGTGTGTTTAATGATGCAGGTTACGCTATCGTCGCACTAAAGTAGTGGGTTGGTATCGATGGTTTCCTCATCGGTCACCTAGGCGACATAGCATTTAGCGTCCAAAGGTAGTCATTTACAAATTTTGTTAACTCTGTTGTCACATATTCAGGTGGCCGCATCGGCAGCAGCGGTGTGCCTCTGAGGAGCTTCAGCGAGACTCCCTTCCACTGCGGGCTGCCGAGTTCGCCCTCGGGCAGCAGGACGGCATCGGCGCGGTCGAGGAAGAGACGTGCTGAATCTTTGAAGTCCACGGTGGCCGGGTCGAGCACACTGAGGTAGAGATCGGGCCGAAGGAAGCGCAGAATGCTGTTCGATTCGATGATTGCGTTTTCGGCCTGCGCAAGCTCCTTGCGGATACGCGGCATGGCTTCGGCGAGTTGGCCCTGCCGAGTACGCACCCAGAAGGAGCGTACGGCGCCGGCGTCGAGATAACGGGCGGAGTCCGTGCCAGACTTGGCATCGCGCTCTTCGCTGATGGCAATGGTGTGGTCGGCAGTCTCGCAGTCGCAGGGCTCGCCGTTGGCGGAGCAGACACCGTGGCCGAACTGGGTGATCTTGAAGGCGGTCCAATGCATCTCCGGCAGGGAGCGGATGAGGCCGGCGACAACGCTGGTTTTGCCGATATTGCGGGTGCTTCCGCCAACGACGACGATAGCCATCTCAGGCCTCCGACCCCTTGCGGCCTCCGCGCAGACGGGCTAGGTCGCGGAGGTACTCCTTCAAGGGGCGTGCAGGGCGGCCCCAGAAGACCTGGTTGGGACCGTGCATTTTTTTGCCGCTGAGGACACCGGCTCCCCCGCCGAGGATGACGCCGCGGCCCACGGTGGCGTGCTCACCGATACCGACCTGGCCGCCGAGGATCGCTCCGTCCTCGACGACGCTTGAGCCGGAGATGCCGGTCTGCGCGGCGATGACGACGTTGCGACCGATGGTGCAGTTGTGACCGATGTGAACGAGGTTGTCGATCTTTGTGCCGCGACCGATGCGAGTTTCGCCGAGCGCCCCGCGATCGATGGTGGTGGTGGCGCCGATGTCGACGTGGTCCTCGATGACGAGGGTTCCCTGCTGGGGAAAGAGGAGGTACTCACCGGTATCTGCATGGCAGGCATAGCCGAAGCCGGTTGCGCCGAGGACGGCTCCGGCCTGTACGACGACGTGATCGCCGAGGGTGGTTCCGGTGTAGAGGGTGACGTGAGCGCCGATGGCGCAGTGATTGCCGATGTGGACGCCGTCGCCGAGGACGGCGTGCGGACCGATGGTTGTTGCTTTACCCAGAGTGACGCCTTTGCCGAGGACGGCTGTGGGGTGGACTTCGCTCTCGGTCGGCTGCGCTTGCAGGTGGCTGGCGGCGAGGGCGAAGGCGTAGCGTGCGTCCGTGACGTAGATAAGACGGGAATCGTTCGCCGCTGCTGCGGGGAATAACTTTGCTGCGGCGAGAATGGCTCCGGCTGGTGAGGCGAGGGCAGAGGTGAGGGTCCTGGCATCGGAGGCGAAGACGATGGCGTCACTGGATGCGGCTTCGAGGTGGGAGACGCGGGTGAGCTCGGCGGAAGGCTGATCGGCTTCGGGCGCAGTGAGCTCAGCGCCTACCAGCTTTGCGAGTTGATGCAGGGTCATCATCGGTACAGGCGATCCTCCCCGGGTGGGCGTGTCTTCCAGCGCCGGTGCATCCACAGCCACTGGTCGGGATACTGGCGGATATAGCGCTCGATGACCGCCGTGAACAGAGCTGTGTTGGCCATGGTATCTGCTTCGCTGTCGCCCGTGTGTTCGAGGGTTAATTCTTCGCCGAAGCGGAGGATGTACTGCTGTTCGCGCTCCTCCCAGAGGAGGAAGCCGGGGACGACGGCGGCACCGGTCTTGAGGGCCACGCGTGCGAGTCCGGAGGCGGTACATGCGGGGATGTCGAAGAAGGGCACGAAGAGGCCCTGGGGCGGCGTCATGTTGGTGTCCATGAGGATGCCGACGGTCTCCCCGGCGCGCATGGAGGCGATGAGACCGCGCGCGAAGTCGTCCTTGTGGATGACGCGGTTGCCGTGCAGGCAGCGGATGCGGTTGACGAAGCGATCGACGAGCGGGTTGTCGAGCCGTCGGATGACGAGGCCCATCGGATAGCCGACGAGGGAGTGGTAGAAGCTGGAGAGCTCCCATGCGCCGAGATGGCCGGTGAGGACGAGGACGCCCTTGCCGCGCTCGCGGGCTGCGAGGTAGTGCTCGAGGCCATCGTAGCGGATGAATTTTCCTGCGGATTCTGGAGTGTAGGTTGCCATCTGGCAGAACTCGGCGAGGAGCCAGCCCAGATTTCGGTAGACATTTTCAAGGATGCGGAGGCGATCAGCTTCGGGCATCTGCGGGAAGGCCAGGTGCAGATTCTGGAGGCCCACCTTGCGGAGCCTGCCCAGCCGCTTGAGCGCGATGGAGCCGATGCCGGCACCGATCCTGCGTGCCAGCGAGCGCGGCAGCAGACGCAGCGTATGGACGGCGATCCACACCAAGAGAAATTCCAACACCTCACGGACGTTGAAAGCGGGGTTCGGCCCCTTTGAATGAGATCTCTGGCTCAAGCCCTTAGTTTACTGCCAGAGTTAAGATTCGCTTAAACAAGGAGGGGGCAGCCACGAATGGCTGCCCCTCCTTCCCTTCCCTCAACTTGTTTACTGGTTGTCTTTCGAGATGATGAAGTACTTCGCTACCGTGTGCACGAACGGACGCGCATCGGTAGGGGTGACCTTATCCCCTTTAAGGACAGTGTCGAAGGGAACATCTGCGCCGTAGAAGGTGCGGGTGTCATCCTGGTTCTGCGAGAGGACCGTACCGTCGAGGTCGATTCCGGCAAAGAGACCCTTGCTGCGCGAGTAGGTGAGGAACTCGGCGTTCAGCTTCCAGTCGGTTCCGGCCTGCGCGTTACGCCCAACCGGGCCGGCGGAGGCAGCGGCATCGCCACCGATCTTGAACTTGTTCTTCAGCATGTCCTGAAGCCCATTCTGGTTCATTGCCACGAGGACGAGGTCCGTAGCCTGGCCCCCGATCTGAAAGCCGAAGCTGCCACCGGCGAGCTGGACAAAGACAGGAGCGCTCCAGCCACGGGGCGTGCGGCAGGTCGCGACACCCTGACCATACTGCGCGCCGACGACAAAGGCACCCTTCTTGAAGCTCGGGATAACGACAACGCAGGAGGCTCCAGCAAGAATGCTCTGGGGAATGCCCTTGTCCGGAGTCGCCATGATCTCATGGACGACAGCCTGGGCGCTGTTGAGACGCTCGTCGAGCTTCGATCGATCCGTAGCACCAAACGCGGAGACAGCCGTTGTGGCCAAGGCAATTAAACATGCAATGCCCGTTAACTTCTTCATTGTTTTAAACCTCTCTTGTGGATGCAACATGCGGTGCGGCATACGCTCGCCGACTCCCGTTCACTTACAGTCTGACGGACAGACCCCGCACAAGGGTTGCATGCATCCCATTTTCAAGGTTTGGGCAGACGTTGCCTGAGTGAGAGAAAAAAAATGGGGGTTGCGAGAATGGCACGGAATCGTAACTCCGGAACCTCACCCACAACCCCACTCTCCCAGGTCTGTGTTGCTCCAATTACTTTCAGGGGTAAGCAGAGATTAGGCAAGAGTACACAGGTCAGCCGACTTCAGTAATAGGGATTGTTAACCAGAATGACATTAGATTGGACCAGCTTGAAGGGCTAATTAGCCTGTCGGTTCGAGCTCGAACTAAGGAAGTGCATCGTGAGTGCCGTGCGGTTTCCTACCCCGACCTTGCGCATCAGCCGGCTGATGTGGGCCTTTACGGTGCCTTCGTCGATTCCCAGCAGCATCGCGATGTCCCGGTTGGGACGGCCTTCGATGAGGAGGTTCAGCACCTCACCCTCGCGCTCGGTGAACTTCGATTCGGCCGAGGGGCGTGGCGCCGCCGCGGAGGTGACGGACGCATCGATCAGACGAGCAAGCACCTTGCGCGGAGCCCATATCGAGCCGTCACGGACCACTTCAATGCACAGCCGAATGTCGCTTTCCTTGGCGTCATGCGAGAGATAACCCTTGGCTCCTGCTCCGATGACGCGCTGGACGAACTCCTGGTCGCTTTCGCGGCCGAGCACGATGACCCGCAGATCGGGACGCAGGCGGCGGAAGGTGGCGAGCTGCTCGAAGAGCTGCGGCGAGCTATCGACGTCGATCAGGAGGAGAGAGAGTTCGAACGAGTGAAGAGCGCCCGGAATCGTGAGCGGAACGACGTTCGCCTGCGCCTCTTCCGACAGGATGACCTGCAATCCGAGGATGCGCAAAGGATCGTTGGCGACCAGACCCACTTGTTGATTCACGACTTTCTTGCTCTCTTCCATCAACCTATAGCCCCCAAAATACTCGTATCTGGCCCCGGTCGAAGGTGGTCTTTCGCCAATCGCCCATAAGTGGAAGGCGCTTACAACTTCGGTAAAACGATGCCGGTTTGATTCTGGTACTTTCCTTTGCGGTCCGCGTAGCTTACTTCACAGGTCTCATCTGACTGAAAGAATAATATCTGACATAATCCTTCATTTGCGTAGATTCTAGCGGGCAACGGAGTGGTGTTCGAGATCTCGAGCGTAACAAACCCTTCCCATTCGGGCTCAAAGGGAGTCACATTCACTATGATACCGCATCTGGCATAGGTCGATTTACCTACGCAGATGGTCAGGACGTCGCGGGGAATCTTGAAGTACTCGATGGATCGGGCTAGCGCAAAGGAGTTGGGCGGGACGATCACGCTGTCGGCGACGACTGTGACGAAGGATCGCTCGTCGAAGCTCTTGGGGTCAATGATGGCGCTATTGACGTTGGTAAAGATTTTGAACTCGTCGGAGACGCGCAGGTCGTACCCGTAGGAGGACAATCCATAAGAAATAACGCCGTTGCGGACCTGTTTTTCGCTGAACGGAGAGATCATTCCGTGCTCTGTTGCCTGTTGACGAATCCAACGATCGCTCTTGATGGCCATTCGACTCCCGCTACCTTTGATGATTCCTAATGTATTGACAATGAAACGAGTTGCAGACGTTTCGTTGACATTCGCCCAGAGTATTTCTAAGATCACTGCATTCTGTGCTGCCGACAGATGTATCTTTAAATAGTAAAGCAGAAAGGCTCGTCACTTGATCAAGCAGGATCTCATTCAACGGGTTGTGGACCGTACCGGCCTGCCGAAGACCAAGGCCGAGGCGGCGGTTGACGCCATCTTCGACACGATGAAGCAGAGCCTCATCGCTGGCGACCGAATCGAACTGCGCGGCTTTGGCGTGTTTACCGTGAAGCCAAGGAAGACAGGCATCGGCCGCAACCCCCGCACAGGCGCCGAGGTAACGATCGCGCCGGGTAAAGCGGTGCGGTTCAAGCCAGGCAAAGAGCTGCATCTACTGGACTAACAAACCCTTACTGTAAGTTTTAAATCCCATTTTTTGCTTGTTTTTCTTTACATCAGGTGAACCGCATCCACATCGACGAGGATGCTGCGACGTGGAATGCCCTGAGCGTCGGCGAAGGCGAGCATGCGGCGGAGAACCTCGCCGAGCGTCTGACGCTTTTCGGCCTTCAGGACGAAGTGATAGCGGTAGATGCGCTTGAGACGCACGATGGGCGCGGCGGCGGGGCCGAGGATGCGGACCTTGTCGAAGCTGGTCTTTTGAAACCAGCCGCCGAGGGTGGCGGACCATCCAGTCGCTTCCTCGAGTTTGTCGCTCTGAATGAGGACGTTGGCAAGGACGGAGAAGGGTGGATAGTGCATCCAGCGGCGGTACTGCATCTCTTTCGCGACGAAGGCGGGATAGTCGTGCTTCGCGGCAAACTGGATGGCGTAATGGTCGGGATGGTAAGTCTGGACGAGGACCTTGCCGGGGAGATCGCCGCGTCCGGCTCGGCCTGATACCTGGGTGAGGAGCTGGAAGACGCGCTCGGCGGCGCGGAAGTCGGGGAGGCCGAGGGCATGATCGGCACCGACGACGCCGACCAGTGTGACGCCGTGGATGTCGTGCCCCTTGGCGATCATCTGCGTGCCGACGAGGAGGTTGATCTCGCCCGCGTGGAGGCGGGTGAGGAGGCGCTCCATGTCGCTGCGACCGCGGACGGTGTCGCGATCCATGCGGCCGATGCGGGCGTTGGGAAAGATCTCCTGGAGACGCTCTTCGCCTTGCTGGGAGCCGGCGCCGAGGTAGTAGAGATGCTCGCTGTTGCACTTGGGGCAGAGCTTGGGGACGGACCGGCGGAAGCCGCAGTAGTGGCATTCGAGCCGCTCGCCGGGATGGGCGTGCAGATCGGTGCGGGTGGCGGGCTTGTGGAAGGTCATCGAGATGGCGCAGTTTTCGCACTCGATCTTTTCGCCACAGGAGCGGCACATGACGACGAAGGAGTAGCCACGGCGGTTGAGCAGGATGATGGCTTGCTCGCCGCGGTCGAGGGTGGCCTGGGTCTCCTCGATGAGGCGGCGGCAGAAGAGGTTCTCCTGGCCGGTGGCCTGGAATTCGGCGCGCATGTCGACGAGTTCGACCTCCGGGAGGGGGCGATTCATGACGCGGGTGAGCATCTCAACGCGCCGGTAGCGGCCTTTTTCAGAATTAGACCAGCTTTCGAGCGAGGGCGTGGCGGAGCCGAGGACGATGGTGGCGTCGTTGAACTTCGCGCGCATGACGGCAACGTCGCGGCCGTGGTAACGCGGCGTCTCCTCCTGCTTGTAGCTGGAGTCGTGCTCTTCATCGACGATGATGAGGCCGAGTTTGACGAGTGGTGCGAAGACGGCAGAGCGCGTGCCGACGACGATACGGGCTTCGCCGCGACGGATGCGGTGCCACTGCTCGGCGCGCTCGTCCGGAGTGAGCTGCGAGTGGAGCAGAGCGACCTCAGCACCGAAGGCTGCGACAAGTTGGCCGGTCATGGCTGGGGTGAGGCCGATCTCGGGGACGAGCAGGAGTGCGGAGTGGCCTGCGTCTAGAGCTCGCTGCATGGCGGCAAAGTACACGGTGGTCTTGCCGGAACCGGTGACACCGTAGAGGAGGTGCGGCTGGAAGCCCCCCTTGGCCATGGCAGCGGCGATGGTCGAGAGGGCCTCCATCTGGGCCTCGTTGAGGGCGTGCTCGTGGGCGTGTTTCTTGCTGGGATGCTGGCCGATTCCGCCCATGTGGAAGGCTTCAGGAACCTCTTCAATCGCCACTAGGCCGCGCTTTACGAGGGTGCCTAGCGTCGAGTCGGGAACCTGAAGGGCGCGGAGATCACTGATGCGCATGCGGCCACCGACGGCGGCGAGTTCGGCGAGGATGGCGGTCTGGTTGTCGTTGAGCTTGGGGAGACGCGCTTCGGGGACAAGGACGGCGATTCGCTCCAGGCGGCGAGCGTCGCGTTGGTCGGCGATGGCCTCGCGGAGGAGCCATTTCTTTTTGACCATGCCGTCGAGGAGGGCTTTGTTGGCTTGTGTGGCGGAGCGGAGTGCCGACGCCTTCGCTGGTTCGCCGGACTCGAGGTAGTTGAGGACGGCGTACTCGCGGTTCTGCTCCTCGGGGGTGAGACGGGAGCGGCGCGAGGATCCCTTCTCTGCTCCCTCGTAGAGGACCTTGCGGCCCTGCTCGGCGATGCGGTAGACGAGGTGGCGTTTGACCTCGGCGGAGAGGGGGAGCATGCCGCGGAGGACCTCGCCGAGTGGTGCCACATAGTACGAGGCGATCCAGGTTGCCAGGCGCATAAGCTCGTCGGGGAGGAGTGGAGCGTCGTCGAGGACCTGCTGGACGGGTTTGGCTTCGATGCCCTCGGGAAGCGGGTCAGAGTGGACGCGGAGGACGACGCCCATGAGCCGCTGTCCGCTGAAGGGGACGAGCACGCGCGCGCCAACCGTCGGGACCGCGCCGTTCACCGCGTAGGTGAAGGTCTGGTCGAGCGGAACGGGGAGGGCGACGTCGCAGAAGAGGGGCACAGCTTCAGGGTATCGTCCGCTGCCTTCATTCGCCACTCATGCGGGTACGGTATCCTGTCGGGGTTCGGAGGAAACACTTTGAAGTCTGGATTGCCGCTCGCTCTTTTTCTCAGTATCGCGCTTCCTTTTGTCCATGCTCAGACGCCGGTCGTCAACGACGAGCCGATTACGCCGCCGACGATTGTGTACCCGGCTGAGGCGAAGCAGAAGCACATCCAGGGAACCGTGGAGCTGGAGGTGCGGGTGTCGGAGACAGGGCGAGTGACGGCGGTGAAGGCGCTCTCAGGGCCTGAAGAGCTGCGGCAAGCGGCGGTGGATGCGTATTCGCTGGCGAGCTACAAGCCGATGATACGAGCGGGCAAGGCGGTTCCGGCGGTGGTAACGACGAAGGTGGATTTTTCTCTGCATGAGGCTCCGCCGTCGCCGGATGATCTGGTGGCGAAGGACTTTGAGCCGGTGCATGAGCAGTGCGAGACGCTGGAGCGGGCGAAGGATGCGAACGCCCTCGGGGTGTGCCAGCAGGCACTGGATATCGCGGGACGATTCACCCCAACCGGACATATGGTGGCACATGCGGTGGCGTTCAACGACGTTGCGCTGGTGTTGCTACGGCAGGGCAAGCCGAAGGAAGCAGCCGCAGTCGGCGAGAATGCGGTGACGACCGTGGCAGATGCGTATCCAGGGTCGCTGGCGGCGGCGAATGCTTACATTACACGGGCGGAGACGCGGTTGCGCGTGCACGACCTGAAGCGCAGCCTTGAGGATTGTGTGGAGGCGGAGCGGATTCTGCACGGGTTGCTTGACCAGGCACTGGCCCCCTATCTGGCACAAGATATGAAGGCTCAGTTGAAGGGAGTGCTCCGGCTGCATGCGGTGGTGCTGCGGGAGAATCATCAGGCGTGGAAGGCGAAGCCGCTGGAGGATGAGGCAGACAAGCTTTAGGGTTGGAAGAACAAGCAACAGCAGATGCAACCGCAGGTCCTTCGCCTTCGCTCAGGATGACATATTTTTAGCTGGTCAGGCCGGGCGCTTGGGTGGTTCGAGGCCGAGTTCTTTCATGACTGCCTGGAGGTCCTTCCAGGCTTCGCCCTTCTGCCGGGGGTCGCGTAGCAGGAAGGCTGGGTGGTAGGTGACGGCGAGCTTTGCGCCGCGGCAGATGTGCCACTGGCCACGTAGTGAGGCGAGAGACTGCTTGACGCCGAGCAGGTAGGTGGCGGCTGTCGCACCGAGGGCGACGATGACCTGTGGCTGGACGATGTCGATCTGGCGCAGGAGGAAGGGCGAGCAGGTGTTGGCCTCGACGGGCTCGGGAACGCGGTTGGCTGGGGGGCGGCACTTGACGATGTTGGCGACGTAGACCTGCTCGCGCTGGAGGCCCATCGCGTTGATCATGTTGTTGAGGAGTTGACCTGCCTTGCCGACGAAGGGTTCACCGGAGGCGTCCTCATCTGCTCCGGGGCCTTCGCCGACGAACATGAGGCGGGCGGATGGGTCGCCGTTGCCGAAGACGATCTTGTGACGGCCACCGTAGGCGAGCGGGCAGCGGGTGCAGTCGCCGATCTCCTCCTGGATGGCATGGAGGGCGGCGGGACGTTCGGAGGGCGCGATGCGGACTTCTGGCAGGGGTGCCAGGTTATTAAAACTGATAGGTTTCGGCATGACGGGCTCCGAGGGGAAGGGCTCACGCGGAGCGGCGGATGCTGGAACGGGGGTAGCTGCAAGGGGGCGTGCGGGAGGAACGGTGGGCGCGGGGCGTTGTGGGGCGCTTACAACGGCTGGAGATTTTGCTGCGGGCTGGGGTGTCGCAACCTGGGGCTCTGCTTCGATGGGATCGCCGTGGCGATAAAGATCGTGGACGCCCATGTCGCGCAGGTATTCGACGTACGCCCGCAACTGCTCTTGATTTGCTGCCATCGCTCTATGGTACAGCGCGATGGCAGCGTCGAGGCTAGTGGTGGATGTCGACGACCGGCGGAATGACCTTCTCCGGCAGAACGAACTTGACGTGGCCGCTGCGGATCTCGTCCTGAGCGACGCGGCAGGCCTTCATGGACTTCGAGGCGACGAGCGGTATAGCGCCGGACTGCAACTGGCGTGCACGACGTGCAGCACCCTTCACCAGGCTGTACTTGTTCTGAAAAGGACTTTCAGGGGTCATAGATTTTCCTCGGTGAATTGAATCTACCCTATCCCAACGGATACGCCTAGCGATTTCTAGGCGAAGCTGTTGAGGGCGGCCTGAAGGCGCGGTGATGCATTGGTGGTGCGGCAGGTGGCGGCGAGGGCCTGGACGCCGTCGTGGACGCCGCGCTCGGTGAGGACGACGGCGCGCATCTCGGAGACGGCCTGATCGAGGACATCGTTGACGAGGGCGTACTTGTAGTTGCCGATCCGGCTCAGCTCTTCTCGGGCCTGCGAGAGGCGGCGCTCGATGACATCCTCGCTGACGGTGTGGCCGGTCATCTTTTCGGCCTCGCTGCGATTGCGGAGGCGCATCTCGAGCACCTGCGGGCTGGGTGGCAGGATGAAGATAGAGACAGCGGCGGGGAGCTTCTGCATGACCTGCACGGCGCCCTGGACGTCGATGTCGAGCAGGAGGTCCTTGCCGTTGTCGCGGGCGTGGTCGAGCGCGGAGAGCGCGGTGCCGTAGTAGTTGCCGAAGACCTGGGCCCACTCGAAGAATTCATCCGCTGCGATCATGCGCTCGAACTCCTCGCGCGTGGTGAAGTGGTACTCGCGGCCGTTCTCCTCGGAGCCGCGTGGGGCGCGGGTGGTGTAGGAGATGGAGAAATCGAGCCCTTCGACGAGCGTGCGGAGCTGCGTGACCAGTGTGGACTTACCGGAACCGGAAGGGGCGGAGATGATGAAGAGGATGCCTGCCATGGTGTTGCTAGCAGTGTAACTGGTAGGGGCCCGTGTGATTCGTTACTCGAGGTTCTGAACCTGTTCGCGGGCCTTTTCGATCTCAAGTTTCATCTCGAGGCCAAGCTCGGTGATGCGGAGGCCGTTGCCGCCGATGGCTCCGCTGGTCTTTGAGAGGAGCGTGTTGGCCTCGCGGTTGAGCTCTTGCAGGAGGAAGTCGAGGCGCTTGCCGAGTTCGCCGCCATCGCTAAGCAGGGTAAGGAAGCGCGTGATGTGGGTCTGGAGGCGGACGAGCTCTTCGTCGATATCGGAGCGCTCGGCGAGGAGGGCGGCTTCGGCGAGGAGGCGGTCTTCGGGGATGCCACCTTCGAGCAGCTCGGCCATACGGGAGCGTATGCGCTCGACGTAGGTGGCGCGGATATCGGTACGGAAGGTAGTCACTTCGGCGGCGAGGGCTTCGAGGCGGAGCATGGCGGCGCGGAGTTCGGCGACGAGCGAAGCTCCCTCCTGCGCGCGGACTTGGTTAAGGCGCTGAATGAGTTCGGGCAGAAGCGCGAGGACGGTCGTCTGAAGCGCGGCGGGACTCTCGAGGGTAGAGACGGTTTCGGCGCGCAGGACGCCGGGGTGGCGGAGGATCACGTTGAGGTCGGGCTCGGCGGTGACGCCATACTGCGCGGCAGCCTTATGAAAGGCGGCGATGTGGGCGGCGAGGAGCTCGTCGTTGAGCTGAAGCTGCGAGGTGCCCTCGCTGCCGCGGATGAGCTGCAAGGTGACATCGACGTGGCCGCGACGAAGGGACTCTTTGAGCACACGGCGAAGGGCGATCTCGAGCTCGTCGCAGTTGGGCGGCAAGCGCAGGGAGAGGTCGAGGAAGCGGTGGTTGACGCTCTTCAGCGTGAGGGTGAAGCCGAGACCGTCCTCGGTCTGCGACTGCGCGGTGGCGAAGCCGGTCATCGAGTAAACGTGGTTCATGCCATGCCCTCGAGCTCGGCTGGTACGGCGCCGACGGGGATGAGATCGTCGTTCGCGAACTGCATGTCGTAGAGGCGGCGGTAGCTGCCGGAGTGCTCGATGAGCTCGTCGTGGGTGCCCATCTCGACGATCTGGCCGCGCTCGATCACCGCGATGCGTGTGGCCCGGCGGACGGTAGACAAGCGATGCGCGATGACGAAGACGGTGCGCCCCTGCATGAGGTTGGCGAGGGCGGCCTGGACGAAGTGTTCGCTCTCGGTATCGAGGGCTGAGGTGGCTTCATCGAGGACGAGGATAGGGGCGTTCTTGAGGATGGCGCGGGCGATGGCGAGGCGCTGCCGCTCGCCGCCGGAGAGGCGCGTTCCCTTCTCGCCGATCTGCGTGTTGTAGCCGTCGGGCATGTTCAGGATGAAGTCGTGCGCGAGCGCCATCTTTGCGGCCTCTTCGACGCGGGCGATGGGAACGTCCGGCTGTCCGTAGGCGATGTTGTTGCGGACGGTGTCGTTGAAGAGAACGATCTCCTGCGTGACCTTGCCGATCTGCTTGCGGAGCGAGTCGATGGTGACATCGCGGAGGTCGTAGCCGTCGATGGTGATGCGGCCCTCGTTGACGTCGAAGAAACGCGGGATGAGGTTGACGAGCGAGGACTTCCCTGCACCGCTGGGCCCGACGAAGGCGATGACCTCACCAGGCCTGACGCATAGGTTGATGTCGTGGAGGACCTGCTTCACTTCACCGTCGGTCTGATAGGCGAAGCCGACGTGGTCGAAGCAGATGCTCTCGTGAAAACCCTTGAGAACGTGGGCGCGTTTCTTCTCCTGCACGTCGTCTTGCGCATCCATAAACTTGAAGATCTCTTCGCTGGCACCGAGTGCCTGCTGGAAGCTGTTGTAGAAGGCGGCGAACTTACGGACGGGGTCGTAGAGGGAGAAGACCGCGAAGAGGAAGGCGATGAAGTCGCCAGCCGACATGGAGTGGCTGACGATCTGGCGGCGACCGATGTAGAGCAGCAGCGCGATGGCGATGGAGCCGATGGCATCCATGAGCGGCGAACTGATGGCCTGCACGCTGACGGACTTGAGATTGGCGCGGAAGAGTCGGCTGGCAGCCTTGCGGAAGCGCGTCATCTCCCACAGCTCCATGCCGAAGGCCTTGACGATGCGATTGCCGGTGATGGTCTCGTGGAGGATGTTCTGGATCTCGGCGAGCTTGTCCTGGCCCTTGCGGGTGGTCTGGCGGACACGGCGGCCGATACGCCGTGCAGACGAGATGACGACAGGGATGAAGAGCAACAACACCCAGGCCATCTTGCCGCCGAGCACGATGACCGCACCGATCATGAAGAGGAGGGTGAAGAGCTGTTGCAGGAACTCGCTGAGCACCGTCGACATCGCCATCTGGACGCGCTCGATGTCGTTGATGAGTGTCGAAAGCAGCGTGCCGGTGGTGTGCTTCTGGAAGAAGCCTACGGAGCGGCGAAGGACGGCGTCGTAGAGGTCGTTGCGAAGGTCGGTGATCATGCCGAAGCCGGCGTAGTTGACCAGGTAGGTGCCGAGGTAGTCGCAGATGGACTTGACGACCGCGGAGACGACGAGCGCGTAGGCGATGATCGTCCAGGCGTTGTGGAAGTGGCTGGGGACGAGGAAATTCAGGTCCAGCGGATGCGAAAGACGGGGAATGTTAAAGACCAACACGTTCGTCTTGGAGGAGTCCGGACTGAGCACCCTCTCGAAGATCGGCTTGACGAGCATGATGCGGAACGCCGCCATTGCGCCGACCAGCGCCATGAGGACGACGGAAGCCAGCGAGTAGAGGGCATAAGGACGAACGTAGAGCAGTAACCGCCAGAGGCGCTTCAAACGTTCACTCTCCGGGCGGTGATCATTGCTGGGTGCACCTTTCTATTCTAAAACGCAGCGCTCAGGAGCGCGGCATATCGCGGTGGGCGGATTTGACGCGGTAGCCTGCGTGGGTGAGGCGCTTCTTCATCTCCTCAGCAATAAAGACCGACCGGTGCTGGCCGCCGGTGCAGCCAAAGGCGACGGTGAGGTAGCTCTTACCCTCCGTAATGTAGTGGGGCAGAAGGAATTCGAGCATCTCGGTGGTTTTTTCGAGGAACTCCTGCGTCTGGGGAAACTGCCGAACATACTTCGCGACCTTGGGGTGACGGCCGGTGAGCTTGCGGAACTCGGGGACGAAGTGCGGATTGGGGAGGAAGCGCACGTCGAAGACGAGGTCGGCGTCGGCGGGAACGCCGTTCTTAAAGCCGAAGCTGGTGGAAGAGATGGTGAGGTTGCGCTCTTTGCTGTCGGAGTCCTCGCGCTCGAACTGGGCGTTGATGTGGGCGCGGAGCTCGTGGACGTTGAACCGGGTCGTGTCGAGGAGGATGTCGGCGACGTTGCGGATGGGGTCGAGGCGCTTGCGCTCGGCGCGAATGGACTTGACGACCATCTCCCCCCTCCCTAGCGGATGCGGTCGACGCGTTTCAGAGAAGCGGCGGATCAGGACGTCCTCGTCGGCCTCGAGGAAGACGACGCGCGTCGGAAGGACCTTGCGGACGCGCTTGAGGATGGCAGGAAACTCATCAAGACGTATGCCCTCGCGCACATCCACGACCAACGCGGCGCGCTCGATCTCAGTGGACTGGCGGACAAGGTCGGCGAAGCGGGGGACCAGGTCGAGGGGTAGGTTGTCGACCGAGTAGTAGCCGAGGTCTTCGAACGCCTTGAGCGCGGAGGCTTTGCCCGAGCCGGACATGCCGGTGAGGATGACAAGTTCGCCCTTAGTAGGCGGCTGCGATGCGGAACCTGTCTGCTTCGCGGGCTTCTTCGCGGCTTGCTTGCGTGGCATGCTGAAATCCTAGCATCCGTGGTGGATGCAGGTATGAACACAGATGGAGGATCGTTATCGCTGCAAAGAATGGGCCTGCACCTTGTGGGGATGCAGGCCCGCTTAGCTACGGGACTTCGATGAGCTCGACCTTGCCGTCGCGCTTGCGGTGCAGGATGAGGACCTGATTCGCGTGATCGCGGAAGACGAAGACGTCGCGGTCGCGGAAGGCAGCCTCCTTGACGGCCTCTTCGAAGGTCATAGGGCGCATGGCGGCGCTGTCGATCGAGCGGACAACATGCGGCTCGATCAGAGGCGTCTTCGAGGGGAAGGAGTGGACGACCATGGAGACGGCCTTGCGCGCCGCGCTGGTCTTGGCGGCGACCTTTTTGGCCGAAACGCGCTTCACGGGACTCTCGATCTTCTCGGCCTCGCCGGCAGCCACGTTTGTGACGTTCTTGTCGTCCTTGGGGTGACGTTTGAGGGTGGTGAACTTCTTCTTATAGCGGATGGCCTGTTGCTCGACCTTGGCCAATGCATCGTGAAGCGCGGTGGTCATCTCCGCGGATTTACAGGTTGCCACGAGGCTGTGGCCGCCGGTCACAACCGACACTTCGGCGATCTGGCGATATTTGTCCTCGCTCAGGATGACGTGTGCGCTGGCGGTTCTGCCCACTACCTTGGCAATCCGCTCGAGGCCTGCTTCGGCCTGCGCCTTCAGCTTCTTGTTGATGGTGGTCTGTCTTCCTGTGTACTCAACCTTCATTGTGCTCACCTCGGTTACACGTTCTACACCTTAGACGCACTCTATTGAAAGTCGATCACCTTACGCGTCGCTGATGCGTGCTGGGAATCTGCAAATCTTCCCGATATTTGGCGACGGTGCGGCGAGTGACCTGGATACCCTGTTTCTGAAGCTCGGCGGCGAGCTGGTCGTCGGTGAGGGGCTTGCGCGGGTCCTCCTCCTCGATGAGCTTTTTGACCTTGCGCTTGAGGAGCACGAGGGGCAGGTCGGCTCCCTCGGGGCCGTTGACGCCCTCGGAGAAGAAGAAGCGCAGCTCGTAGACGCCCTGCGGGGTGTGAACGTACTTGTTAGACACGGCACGGCTGACTGTGGAGGGATGGACGCCGATCTCCTCGGCGACCTCCTTGATCATCATCGGCTTGAGTGACTGCTCGCCGTGCTCGAGGAACTCGGACTGACGCCGGACGATGACATCGCAGGTGCGGACGATGGTGTTCTTACGCTGCTCAATGTTGCGCAGGAGCTGGATAGCGGACTTGTAGCGATCCTTGACGTACTCGCGCACCTCTTTTTCGGTCTGCTTCTGACGGAGCATCTTGCGGTAGCCCTGGTTGAGACGAAGAACGGGCATGTCCTCTTCGTTCATCAGGACGACGTAGGTGTCGTCGCGTTTGACGAAGGCAACATCGGGTTCGATGAGGCGGGTCTCGCTCTGGTTGTAGCGCTGTCCGGGGCGCGGGTCAAGGGTGCGGATGTAGTCCACCGCGGCCTGCATCTCTTCGGCGGAGCCGCCGCAGCTTTTGGTCAGCTCGCGCATGTCCTTCTTTTGAAGGAGCTGGAGGCAGTTGGAGACGATGTGTTTGGCGGTCTCAAAGATGTTGGTCTGGTCGGGCGCAGGCGTGGAGGGGATGCTGGCGGCTGCGGCATAGTCTTCCCCGTCCGCGTGGTCTTCCGGGGCAGGGCTCGACGCTGCTCTGGCCGCTTCATGGGCTTGCCGGCGACGAAGGACAAGCTGCGCCTCGCGCTTCTGCGCCCGAATCTGGATGAGGAGGCATTCGCGGAGATCGCGCGCGCCGACGCCGAGCGGGTCGAGCTGATGGACGATGGAGCGGGCCTCGTCAATGGCCAAATATGCGAGGGCGCGCTCGCTTTTTTCCTCGCTGGCGGCAAGATGCACTGTCTCTGCGTGATCGTCGGCGGAGGCTCGCTCGGCCAGCCAGAGGTGTGTCAGGCGGCTCTTTGCTCCGCGCTCGAAAGGGATAGGCTCGTGGCGAACGGGCACCTTGAACAGGAGCAGCGCCTCGACCAGTTCGTCCTCGGATGCGGTGAGGTAGCCGTTTTCATCGAGATTGCCAACGATCAGCTCGGCTGCTGCACGCACGATGGGAGACAATGTCAGCGATCCAAGCTGCCAGGCGAGATGATCGCTGAGGTGGCTGGGCTGCGAGAGAAAGTTTTCGAAGGAAGGCTTGTCGGATTCTTCAAAATTCGACGTAGTGCGGAAGCCGGGGTCGAGGTAATCCTGAAAATAGCTGCCGAAGTCGATCTCGTCGAAGGGATCTTTCTCGGCACGGACGCCCTCAGCGGCGACATCCTCGGCGGAGCGCTCCCGGTCGCCCTCGATGCCTGAGCGCTCTTCAAGCGAGATGGAAGACTCCTCCATCTCCTCGAGCACAGGGTTCTCCACCATCTCGGAGTTGATCATCTCCTTCAGCTCAAGCTTGTTCAGCGCGAGAACGCTGACCATCTGCACAAGGCCGGGCGTCAGCACCTGGCGTTGCGAGACTTTGACATTCAGCTTGGGTTGCAGGTACACGTTCAGCCTTTCAGAAGCTCAGGATAATCGGCGGTCTACGTGAACGGCAATGTTCGCGGTTGTCTCCCGCACTTGAAGTGATCTCAGCCATGAGGATTGGACACAGTCTATACGCACTGGGGTTTTCCTGCTGTTACAGGGTGCCGGTACCTCAATCCATCGAGAACCCTTCCCCAAGGTACAGGCGCCGGACATCAGGGTCACGCGCCAGATCGCGGGGGGTACCGGTACGAAAGATTTTTCCCTCCGCGATAATGTAGGCGCGGTCGGTAACGGCGAGGGTTTCGCGGACGTTGTGGTCCGTAATGAGGACACCGATGCCGCTGGCCTTGAGGGCGAAGATGATCTCCTGTAATTCAAGGACAGCGATGGGATCGATGCCAGAGAAGGGCTCGTCTAGCAGGATGAAGGCGGGCTGGATGGCGAGACAGCGGGCGATTTCGACGCGGCGGCGCTCACCACCGGAGAGGGCATAGCCACGCGTCTTGCGTACGTGGCCGAGGCTCAACTGCTCGAGCAGCCTTTCGGTACGGGTGCGGCGGGTCTCCCAGCTAAGCTGCTGGGCTTCAAGAACGGCGAGGATGTTCTCTTCGACGGTGAGTTTGCGGAAGACCGAGGGCTCCTGCGGAAGGTAGCTGATGCCGCAGTTGCGGGCGCGGAGGTACATGGGCAGAGTGGTGATGTCGTTGCCGTCGGACAGAATACGCCCGGCATCGGGTCGAACGAGGCCGACGATCATGTAAAAGCTGGTGGTCTTGCCCGCGCCGTTGGGCCCGAGGAGGCCAACAACCTCGCCCTGCTGAATCTCCAGGCTGACACCGCGCACGACCTCGCGGCCGCCGTACGACTTGCCAATCTCCTGTGTTGCCAACGTGCGTATCACTTCTGTTTAACCTTTGTCACTGTATGGACTCTTTGGCTGGGGTTGTCCGCGCCTCCGCCGATGACCGTGACCATATCATCGCCGGTGTGAAAGCGGAGGGAGGTTCCGGTGACGGTTCCCTGTACCTCGTCGATCAACCTGGGCAGGGCGGCGGGGGTTCCGCTAAGGACGAACATGCCATCGCTTGCGGTGTAGACGAGCTGCTCTCCCGAGGCGCGGCGTCCGGGCTGCTCCATCTCAATCTTACCCTTGGCCACGATACGCTCCACGCTTCCTCCGAAGAAACCCGTCGGGGCGCCTTTGCTGGGAGTACTCTTCGATGCTGCCACAGGACTCTTGGATGCTGCCGGACCACTTGGCGGTGCAGGCTGAAGGTAGGCGGTCGCCAGACGAGCGCGCAGCGTGCCATCCAGGTCTTCAACCTTGACATCGCCGTTGAAGTCGACCTGCCGCGCCTGATCAAGGTAGACCATCGTCTGGCTGGCGATGCGCACGACAGACGAGCGAGCGGGCTTGCCGGGCTTTGCCGCGCTGTTACCGACCAATACGGCGTGAACCTGTGGGGTTGTCGCGGCGGCGGCAGCGCGTGCGGTCAACCGGCGCTGCTGCTTCTCGAGGTCGAGGATAGGTGCTTCGACCTGTGAGGCTCCCTGCCAGAGGCGAGCCGGTTTACCCGGTACGCCGTAGAAGATCGCGCGCTGGGCGGCGTGCTTCAGCTCAGCGTGGTCGGAGAGGATGTGGACCGGCTCTGTGGCGTTCGGCTGCACATAGTTCGCCTTGACCATGCCCTCGGCGGTTGCATCGCCACTCTCATGCTGCATGACGATCTTGCTGGCCGAAAGGGTGCTCGCGTCATCGACGACCTGGGCCTGACCGGTGAGGGTCAGATCGTCCGCGTCGCCATCGTATACGGCGAGATCGGCCGTGGCCCTGCTCGTCGTCGGTAGAGTCTTCTCTCCGGGCTTAGGAGCGGCTTTGCTGGTCAGCACAACATGGCCGGATTGCGTCGCTTTGGCGATCTCCTCGGTGCCGGTCTGGTTCGCCGCACGCTTCTGCGGGTTGGCCCCTTTGCGGGCAGGCCGGAGGGTAACATCGAGGGTATCGCCAGAGCTGGTCTGGTCTGCTCCCTGCGCGCTGACGCGGTGCAGGAAGGTGTGGCCAGTGCCGTGGACGTCAGTGAGCTGCGCGGACTTGCCTTCGCCGGAGAAATGTCCGTGGAGGAGATCGCCGGAGAGGTCGCTCTTCGATGAGGCTGCAGTGCCGACATCGCTCACCAGCGCGAGGTGAGCCGAGGAGGTGGCTTCGGCCTCGCGTAGTTGACTGCGCTTGCCGGTGCCGTCATGGACGAGGGCGAAGGTCATCTTGCCAGCAGTGGCGTCGCGTGTGCTCCAGGGAGCAGCGTTCGTTGCGCGGACACGCTCGTTGACGTGGACTGTACCGGTAAGGACGACGTTCTGTGGGCGGCCAACGGCGTCGAAGGCAACGCGAACGTCCTGCGCCTGACTCTTCGCCTCGCGGAGACTGTCGATGTCCTCATAGTTCGCTCCCCCGAAGAAGTGTGCGCTCTGCGCCTGACCCGCCGGGTTCAGCAGGATATCCCCGTGCGGCGCGACCATGGTTCCGGCGGTCGGGCTCTCGAGGACGACGTTGCCTTCGGCCTCGATGCGCTCGGGAGAGCCTTCCTTGCGGAGGTGCACGACGGCGTGGTCGGCCCGAGCGGTCTGCCCCGGCGAGGTGTACTTCGCCTGAGTGAGCAGGGCGAGCTGCGTATCTCGCTCCAGCTCGGCGTGAGAGGCCGTAAGGACTACCGGCGTCCCATGCTGGATGCCGTTGGTCTTTACGTTGGACTGGAGGATGAGAACGCCGGTATCCGAGTTGTACTCCGCGCCGGTGGCGTGGCCGATCATGCCGGCAAAGCGGAACTCGAGGTCCTGATCGGTCGCGGCGACGCCAAGCTTCTGTAGATAGACCAGACCGCTGGTCCGAACATGAATGACGCGGGTGCTCTCTCCTTCGAGATCGTCCGCAAAGGGGAGAGCGCTGGGCGTCTTCTTTGCAGATGCGGTAGCGGAAGGTGGTGCCTCGAGATCGATGTGGACCTCACCCGTCGCGCGTACGACCCCGGAGGACTGATCGTACTCGAACTCGCTGCCGGAGATGCGATCCGCCCGATCATGCTTCCGACCGTAGAGGATCATGCTGACATCATGCAGGGTGAGCTTGCCGTTATTATGCTCAACCGCCTTCGAGGCATGGAGGGTCATGACGGTCTTGCCGCCGAGTGACTGCGAATAGGTGTAGCCGTTCGTCTCGCGGCGGATATCGACGCCGAGCTTGCCGGGCAAACCTGCAAGGAAACGGTGCGCCCGGTAGTGCGCATAGCCCAGAAAGCCGGCGATCACCAGCACCAGAAGGGCCACACCAACCACCAGCCAAACCCGCAGCCTCTCTACTGAAATACGCATCCGTTCTATCTTCTCATCCGGGCACAGGTTGGACGCATCCACAAGCCGATTGCCTCACCCGGGCGGTAGAATAAGGCATGGCCGATCAGCTCTACCTTAGCCTCTGGTTTCCCAATTTTCGCTTCGAGGCGCTTCCGGCCGCGCTCATCTCCGTGCTGCGCCAGTTTGCCCTCATCAGCAAAGAGAGCCGCGTCGCCGCAGCCTCCGTATACCCCATCGGCTTTACCGAGGCACCCACCTACCAGCGCATCTATGTGAACGACGACCGCTCCGAGGACACCTCCGACTCGATCATCGAGAACGCCGTGGCCGAGGCGACCGAACAGCTCCATGAAGACATGGCCTACGAGTTCGAGATGCAGTGGAAGCTCTGGTCACCAGGACTAGCAGACGGCGAGGATGGCCTGGAGACGGTATGGAAGCTCGAACCCGCTACCGTGCGAATCTTCGGCTTCGGACCGGAGTTCGACGACGCCAGCTTCGAGCAGAACGGCCACATCCGCGTGGACTTCGGGCTGGATACGCCGTGGGTGCTCGAGGATGCGGAGCTGGACGAGCTGGCGGCCAAGCACATCCAGCAGAATATCGAGATGCTGCTGGCGTTCACGCTCTCGGTCGAGAAGCACTGCGGCATCTCGAGCCGCCTGCTCTGGACGGAGTCGGGCGAGCCGCTGGCGGAGAAGCTGATCGCCCGCCTCCAACGGCTCAACTAACGCACACGTCTCCAGCAGGCTTCTGAAACCAACGCCTAGGCCATCCGATCCATGCGGCTCGACGCGGGCGCCTTCATGCGTGTCTCGTGCAGATAGTTTTCGCTCTGTTGACGCAGCTTGTTGTTCTGCATCTCCCAGGCGTCTTCCTTGAGCCGCGCCGGACCTGCCCAGGACTCGGCTTCGATGTCGGCCATCTCGCGGGCAGAGAGCCCCTGCGATGCACGGTCGGCACGTCCGAAGCGCTCGGATCGGTCCAACCGCCCCAATCGATCGTCAGCTTCCATGCCCACAGTCGCCGCAGCCTGAGAGGAGACCTCAACCATCGGCTCCTTACTCTGCTCGTTGCTATGACTCGCCGCCATCAGCGTCGCAATGAAGTTGGCCATCATGCGCTGCGCACACTTCTGTCCGCACAGATGCTTGGCACCCTTCGGCGAGTTCTTCTTCGACTCCCAGCCGCGCACCTTCAACTCGCCGCCATGGTCATAGGCGACAAACCAGGAGTTGGTCGCCTGCTTCTCTGCTGCACACATATCGCAATTTATCGCTTGCCGAATCATCTGCCTGTCTCCTCGTCCCTCACTGAAGTGTGCGTCTTTGGCACACTCCCTTCATCGGCAGACAGAAAGAATGCATCATCCCGAGACACGACTCTCTGTTCCAATCCGGGACGCCTGATCGTTCTACTATGCAGCCCGACGACGGCGACCACTGATGAGGTAGACAGCAGCGCGCAGCTCGAGCAGCGGATCGTCCGAGGGATCGATGCCATCGACGCGTGGAATGGGATCGAAGATGATGCGCTGCTGCTCGTGCGCGTCATCCGCGACCCGCGCGGTCAGTTCGAGCGTGCCGAGCTCGGTCACAGGGCGGTCCTCCGGCCAGTGAATGGTCGCGTCGTCCACGACATCGCCGTCCTTCGCGAGCTGCACGAGAATGCGGAACCTGATCGGCCCGGCAGCAACGCGCTCAGTCAGCTCGTCGAAGAGATAGTTCGCGGATTTCGCGGCGACGGCTGTGGCGTCGAGATGGTCATTACCAGCCTCGGGGACGATGCGATAACGGCCAAAGCGGATGGTCCCGTCAGCATTGGTGAACTGCATCGCCGTAACGCCGAAGAAAGACTCGCGGGCGAAGCTGGATGGAGCGGGCTTGGGCGCCTGCACGAAGGCGAGCGCAGCGGGATGGCCGCCAAGAAATATCTCTATCGGCTTGGGGTTGGCGGGGTCGGAGGGCGTGGAGAGGTCGCTCGCGGCGAGGGCGCGGAGGAAGTCGAGGAACTCATCGCCGGTGTGCGTGGGGAAGCCGTCGGTGGAGTGGCTGACGATGTCGGTGTGACTGTGCTCGGCAAGATGGAAGCGGATAGCCATGCCGCGCGGGTTGGCGTTGGGGTCGTTGTCGGGGACCAACGGGAGGCCGGTGGAGTTCGAGAAACGTACTGTCACCTGGGTCGAGGCCCGCGTGATGTGCGGAGCGCGGGTAAGCGCAGCAGCGTCGGAAGACGGCGTGAAGGTGCCGGTCAGCATCGCACCCTTGGCGTGGGCAGGCCGAAAGCCCGGGTGCTCGCCGAAGATGGTGTCGAACTGCTGGATCAGGTCGTTACTAAGCGCTAAGAGCTTCTCATCGGTGGGAAGGGGCATATCTATCTCCTCGACAGTCTTGAGTGTCGTACCACTGTACCGCGCACTGGAAGACTGTTTGTGAAAATGCGATCTACCCCTGCGTCACGATCTCCGAAAAGTCGGCAATGCCAGAGAAATCTCCCAGCACACGCGACAGCAGAGCGAGCCGATTGGCGCGCAGCTCTGGCTCGGGAGCCATGACCATAACAGCATCGAAGAAGGCATCGACTTGTGGGCGCAGTGTGGCGATAGCTTCGAGGGCAGAGGTGTAGTTTTTCTGCTCGCGTAAGGCAGTAACCTGCGCAGCAAGCTCGGCTGATCGCTCGGCGAGCGCCTTTTCAGTAGCTTCGGCCAGCAACACTGCGTCGACACTAGAGCCTGCCGCAATTCCCTTCTCTACAGCCTGCGCGAGAATGTTCTTCATACGCTTGAATGCTGCGGAGACGGCGGCGAAGTCCTCCGAGCCACGGACGGCTGTAACAGCCTCGGCGCGGGCTATGGCATCGCGCACATCATCTGCCCCGACAGCGAGCACAGCCTTCACGACGTCGTACGCCTGCCCTCGCGCTTCGCGGAGATAGAACTCCAGCCGCTCGGCGAAGAACCCAGCCACCTTCTCCGAAGCTTTAGCAGCAGAAGCAATCTCACTCAGCAGAAGAGGAACCGAGCTCTCTGCCAACGTCTTTACAATTCCGTTCGCAGCCCGTCGCAATGCAAACGGATCCTTTGATCCGGTAGGCTCTAACCCTAATCCAAACATGCCCGAGATCGTGTCTGCCTTATCGGCAATTGCCAGCAACTGCCCTTCGGCGGTGCGTGCAATCGCAGCCTCCATCGACTCTGGTCTGTACTGATCGTAGATTGCATCCGCAGCTTTTTCTCTAAGCCCCTGCGCCCGTGCGTACAGGCCACCGATCTCGCCCTGTAGTTCGGTAAATTCCTTCACCAGTTCACATGTCAGATCGGTCTTCGCGAGCATCGCGGCATCACTAAGCGCGTTGAAATCCACCTCGAAGCCACGTCCTTGAACTGCATGCGCCAGCTTATGGCACAACGTTTGCACTCGCACGCTTTTCGCCGCGTAGCTTCCCAAATCCTTCTGGAAGGTGACGTTCTTCAATAGCTCGACGCGATCAACAAGCGGTGTCCTCTGGTCAAACTCCCAGAAGAAGCGGGCATCGTTAAAGCGGGCTCGTAGCACGCGCGCGTTGCCGTGCCGGATCACCGCGAGTCCCGCCTCATCCGCTTGCATATTCAGCACAGCGAGAAAATAAGGTGCCAGCTTGCCGGATTTGTCCTCCACCGCAAAGTAGCTCTGGTGATCGCGCATCACTGTTACCAGAACCTCTTCCGGCAAGGTCAGATACTCCGGCTCAAACCCGCCCAGCAACACCGAAGGCCACTCCGTCAGATGGGTCAACTTATCGACGAGCGCATGGTCTTCGCGCCAGCGCAGCCCCTCGACGGTGCGGGTGACGTGGTCGAGCGCCTTGCGAATGGTATGGCGGCGCTGCTCCACATCAGCAAGAACAAACGCCTTCGCAAGCGACTGCTCGTAGGCCGACGGCGCTGCAACAACAATCTCCTGCGAGCCAAAGAGAACACGATGTCCATAGGTGACATTCGACGCTGTGTAGCCTGCGAACTCGACCGGCACGACGCTCTCGCCGAGCAGTGCAAGCAGCCAGCGCACAGGGCGGACGAAGCGCTCCGGCTTGCCCGCACGCCAGTACATATTCTTGGCCCAGTAGATGCCGGCGAGCTCCTTCGGCAGCTCCGCGGCAATGACCTCAGCAGCAGAGCGGCCGGGCTTGATCGACGTGGCCTGGAGATACTCGCCCTTGGGTGTCGTGACAGTCTTCAGATCTTCGACGGCGACTCCGGCCTTCTTCGCGAAGGCAACGGCAGCAGGGGTTGCGACGCCATCCTTGAAGGCGATCTTCGCGGAGGGACCCAGGAGCTCCTCGGTTGCATCCTGCTGGCGGTCGGCAACTTCAGCGACCCAAACGGCGAGACGGCGCGGGGTCGAAAAACTCTTGCTGGCGACACCGGATGCGATCAACCGCTCGCGCTCCAACAGGGCGACGACGCGCCGCTCCAACTCCGCCTGCGCGCCTGCGATCATCCGCGCGGGAATCTCTTCCAAACCGATTTCGAACAGAAACTCTGACATGCTCTCGACTCAATCTCCGCCTCGGGGCGGTCGTGCAAATGCGTTGCGGACGGGTTTAGCTGGCGATGGCTGTCTTCGACTCGGCGAGTGCTTCGCCCTGCGCGGCGTAGGCCTTTGCGACGCCGACGACGAGCGTGCGAATGCGTGCCATCACGCCGACGCGCTCAGTCACCGAGATAGCTCCACGAGCGTCGAGCAGGTTGAAGACATGCGAGCACTTGAGAGCGAGCTCATATGCACCGAGCACCGGGAAGCGCTTGAGCTCGAGCGGCTCCATCTTCTCGAAGCCCTTCGCCTTGTCGAGCAGCGCAAGGCACTCGGCCTCATAGGAGTTCAGATGCTCCCAAAGCTTCGGAACGTCGGCGTAGTCGAAGCTGTAAGCCGAGAACTGCTCCTCTTCCGGAAGCCGCATCTCGCCGTAGGTGACCTTGCGGCCAGTATCGGGCTCGACCGCCCAGACGATGTCGTAGATCGAATCGACATCCTGCAAAAACCCGGCGATGCGCTCGAGGCCGTAGGTGATCTCACCGCAGATAGGATCAAGATCCATACCGCCGCACTGCTGGAAGTAGGTGAATTGGGTGATCTCGAGGCCGTCGAGCATCACCTGCCAGCCGACGCCCCACGCGCCACCGACGGGCCACTCCCAATTATCCTCTTCGAACTTGATATCCTGCTCGCGCAGGTCAATGCCGATGGCCTCGAGCGATTCTAGATACATCTCCTGGATGTTGACCGGTGGCGGCTTGAGGATCACCTGTAACTGCGTATGACGAAAGAGCCGGTTCGGATTCTCGCCGTAGCGGCCGTCTGCGGGGCGACGCGAGGGCTGCGCATAGGCTATCCGCACGGGCTTGGGGCCGAGCACACGAAGGAAGGTATCGGGCGACATCGTGCCCGCGCCGACCTCGACATCATAGGGCTGCTGGAGGACGCAGCCACGGTCGGCCCAGAATCGCTGGAGCGTGAACAGGAGTTCCTGAAAGGTGAGGGCCTTCTTGGTTTCGGTAGTAGCGGTCATACATCTCTTTTCATCAAAGCTCCCCTGATTCTAAACGGTGACGCACGATATCCATGGAGATCCCCCCATTTCAGTTCGCAACATGTACCGCCAGAGGCCAGCCGCATCCGGCTACCAGAGATGCCAGGAGTAGGAAGCATCTCTGAGGATCTGGCCGACGTAGTTGTCAGGCGGAAAGACGCGCGGCGCAAAACGCGTCAAGAGGTGGGTATACAGCGAGCGCCGTTTGGCCGTGAGTTCGACGACCGTCTCACGAACGAACTGGTTCGTGATGGAATGAGGCGTGCCCCCCTCCAGATACAGGCGAGTAGATCCAAGCGAGGCCTCGTGCTCAATCATGCAGGCGCGCGCGACCGTCGTGAGCGAGTATTTCTCGAGTCCGTCAAGGTTCATCTGCCAGTCGATCTCCGTGACGGTCCTGCTTCGACGTCCCCCGATCATCGAGAGCCAGCGGCCGCTGCTGTCGTGAACACCGCAGAGAAACGGCGTTTCGATGAGAGACAGAGCACGGTAGCGCCATGCGGCTATCTCATCGGGGACGGCATAGGTGCATGCGCGGCTGAAGGCAAGGAAATCGTCAAGCCCTATCTGCACCTCGGGGACGAAGACGCAGCCAATCTCCTTTTCCGTGCGGCGTCGGTAATATCGCAGATTACGACGAGTCAGGTGACCAAGACGAGCGATAGTTTCATCGAATGTGGGCTCAATGGGAAGATACGACGGAATGATCTGTTCGACGAGGGACCAATCGCGTTTTCCAGCCATCCTTTGGGAGCGCCTCAACGCGGCATCTGGGCTGGGATCACCAAAGGCAACGGCAACCTGCTCTGTCTCGCTGAGAGACTCCGAGGGTAACTCGAGGTCTCCTTTGTGGTAGGCAATGTGCACAATATGCGCACCGCTCTGCAAGAGGGTCCGTACTGCCCTTGCGGCGAGCGTCGCACGCTCCGCCGGGGCGGCGAAGAGATTCCGGCGTCCGCTGGGATCGGAGGTAGCAAAGACGCGCGTCGCTCCAATTGAAACTCGATACTCGAAGAGCAGGACAGCTTCACTGTAACCCTCCACGGACGGCTCGTTCGCATAAGCCTTCGTGAGCAGGAGATACGGGGTCTTCTTGAGCGCCTTTGGAGAGGAGAGGAAGTACTCCATATCCGCGGCATCTCCCGGCTGACCGGTGAGGGCGGCAAGCCTTGAAAGCATGGGCTGTAAGGCCAGAATAGCTGTTCGACCACGAACAATGCGCAAGGGCTCTGTCTGAGGATGAACGATACTCATAGTACGGTCCCGGATTCCATAGGCCTCGATCTCTTGGAGCGACGATCTTTGCATCGGCAAACCTCGATCGTTGAGTCGGCACATCCCCTAAACAAGCCTTTTTAGGGGTTTATTCAAGAGTCGAGCTGTGCTGTAGTAGACGACGCTAGTATAAGCATCCTCGATGCAAAACTGGCGGTAACGATGGTTACTTAAGCCGCACTCCATAGGATGCCGAAAGTCATACACCTTGCCTTGAATGATTCCAGTTTGCGCAGATTAAGTTCTCTCCTGTGGGCGAGGACAGACCATACCGCGATGGGCATTCAGCCCATCCACCTCTTTAAGCGCTGCCCTGCTGCCTGCCTTCGCCAAACGCCTTTCGCGCCCGGACGATCTCATCCCGATGCTCCGCAGCCCATATCCACACACCGCAGAACGCCGCGCCGAGGCTGCAACCAAGCTCGGTGAGCTGGTACTCCACCCTTGGCGGGATGACCGGGTACACCGTTCGTGTCACCAGACCATCTCGCTCCATCTGGCGGACAGTTTTGGTCAACATCTTCTGGCTGATGTCCCCCACCAACGTGCCAAGTCGCGTGAAGCGGACGACGCCGTGCTCGGCCAGCACCTCCAGCACCAGCATGGTCCACTTGTCCGCGACCCGCTCGATAATCTCCCGCACCAGAGCCTCCAGCTTCGGGTCTACCTCGGTCGGCTGGACGGAGCGCGCTAGTTCTGCCTTCATCTCGAGAACCCTTTTCTCGTTCACCAGAAGTTTCTTCATGTTTTCTTTACTCTCTTTTTGGTAAGTATCAATCTTTTGGGTGCCTACTTCCCAATAGAAACTTATCCTCCTACTCTAAGCGCAGGAGTAACGAACACTATGAAGATCACCGGCAATACCATTCTCATCACCGGCGGCGGCTCGGGCATCGGCCGTGGGCTCGCAAAGGCCTTCCACGCGCTTGGCAATCACGTCATCATCGCCGGACGGCGCAAGCAGGTGCTCGACGAAACGACCGCCGCCAATCCCGGCATGAGCTCCGCCGTTCTCAACATCGAGTCCGCCGAGGACATTCGCCAGTTTGCCGCGCGGCTCGCAGCTGACTGTCCGGCGCTGAACGCCGTCATCCACAACGCCGGCATCATGCGTCCCGAAGATCTTCTGCACCGCCCCGAAGATCTCTCCGCCACGGAGGCCATCATCACCACCAACCTGCTGGGTCCCATCCGCCTTACATCGGCTTTGCTCCCACAGCTTCAGAATCAGCCCCACGCCACCATCATGACGGTCACGTCCGGTCTGGCATTTATTCCCCTGGCCCTCACGCCCACCTATAACGCGACCAAGGCCGCCATCCACTCCTACACCCAGTCGCTTCGCTACCAACTCAAGTCGACCACCATCGAAGTCCTCGAACTGGCCCCACCCTACGTTCAGACTGAGCTGATGGGCAGCGGCCAGGCCTCCGATCCTCGCGCCATGCCTCTTGCCGACTTCATCGCCGAGGTCATCGAAATCATCAAAACGCAACCGGATGCCACCGAGATCCTCGTCGAGCGCGTCAAGCCTCTACGCTTCGCCGAGCAAAACGGCAAAGAAAAGTATGACGCCTTCTTCCAGAGCTTCAACGATGCCATATCCCACCCCAGCTAGCCCCACAACGAATCGCTAGGCCCGTCCGAGTGCTCGCGCGCTGGCAAGACGCCGCTCCAGATGGCGCTCCAGCGTCTCCAGCGCAAACCGCCGCAGATCAGCCGCGCGCGACTTCGGCCAGTCCTCTTCCGCGAGACCGCGCACCGTCCCGCGGAAGATGCGATCGGCCTCCAGCACGGACGCGGCGGAAAGCGCCATGCTGCCATTGCGGCGGTCGTCGCCACAGGTGACGCCATCGCCTATAGGCGAGTACCAGACAGTGCCACCACGAAGATCGAGCCCACAGACGACGCAGTGGCCAAGCTCCGGCATCCATCCCATCAGGCGGTTCATCCACAGAGCAAAGTAGGTGATAGGCAACCAGATGCGGCCGACCTGGAGCTCATCCAGCACGGCGAGCGCAAGGCGAAAGATGTTGTCCTCGGGAGCCTGTTCGGGGAGCGCCTCTTCGAGCACTTCGGCCACAAGCTGAAGGGCAGCTGTGCGGGAGTAGTCGATAGGGCGAGCGAGCGGCGAGGAGAGGATCTCGAAGGCATCGAGCCGGACGAGCTCCTGCCGGGGCCGTTCGGCATAGCTGGCGCGAACGTGGGTCATCGGCTCGAGCGCGCCACCGAATCGTCGCCGCGAGCGCAGCGCATGACGGGCAACTCCTTTGACGCGGCCCTGTTCACGGGTGAAGAGACTGACGAGGAGGTCGGCTTCGTGGAAGGGCCACGTTCGCAACACAATCGCCTCACCCTGCCGCTGTATCATTTCTGCGCCTCAAATGGAAGACGCGCAGCACAGGGCCGCGCGTCTGAAAGATGCGATTCGTACGAGAGACTAACGGCCGAAGTGAGCCGCGTTCTTCTCCTGAAAGTCCGCCCACTTTTCGGGCAGGTCATCACCGGCATAAATAGCCGAGACCGGGCAGACCGGGACGCAGGCGCCGCAGTCGATGCACTCGACCGGATCGATGAAGAGCTGCTCCGACTCACCGTGACCAGTCTCATCCTTCTTGGGGTGAATGCAGTCCACCGGGCAAGCGTCGACGCACGCTGAATCCTTCGTTCCGATACACGGTTCTGCGATTACATATGCCATATAAATCTCTCTCCTGAAAAAAGTGTTCCGCGACCTCAAATTCTACCAGTAGCTTTATTGTGCCACGGGTAACGTTTCAGTGCTCGGGACATCGGTTACGATTTTGAGGCCGCCCGGAGGGCAGCAAACTCGGCGGGCGTAGGGATAGGTTCGAGCCCGCGGCCTGCGAACATCTCCACGAAAACATGCGTCAACTCGCCATGGATGAGGCCGTTCGTGGCAAGCACCTCGCGACTGTCGAGGGTGAACTTGCCGCCGTCGAAGTGGGTGATGGTGCCACCCGCCTCCTCGACCAAAAGATACCCGGCAGAGGTATCCCACGGGTTCAGGCCGAACTCCCAGAAGCCGTCGAGACGGCCACTCGCGACGTAAGCGAGGTCAAGCGCAGCGGAACCGGCGCGGCGTACGCCATGCGAACGCAGGGTGATCTCGTGATAGAAGTGAATGTTCGGGCTCTTGTGGCGTTTCTGGCTGGGAAAGCCGGTGGCGGTGAGGCTTTCGGCCAGGATCTTCGTCTTTGAGACGTGCAGGCGGCGGCCATTGAGCCACGCGCCGCGACCACGCTCGGCAGAGAACATCTCGTCGCGCAGCGGATCGTAGATGACACCCGCGACCATCTCTCCATCGGCGTCGGAGGCGAGGCCGGGAGCGCGGCGCTCCAGCCCCATCGACACGCAGAACGCCGGAAACTGGTGAGCGAAGTTCGTAGTGCCGTCGAGCGGATCGATGTACCAGCGATACTCGCTCTCGAGGCGGTCACGCGTGCCCTCTTCACCGTAGATGCCGTGGTCGGGAAAGGCCGCCATCAGGCGTTCGCCGATCAGCTTTTCGCTGGCGCGATCAGCCTCGGTGACCAGATCGACATCGCCTTTGTACTCTGTAGCGACACCTTTTTCATAGAAACCGCGAAGCAGGCCGCCAGCCTGGCGGGCAATTCCCTCAGCGATGTGTGCAATCTCAAACTTCTTCATGGACACAAGTCTATCGTCATTGCGAATCGGCGTAGTAACCGGTGCGATAGCGCAGGTCGAACTTCTGCTGGAGCGCAGGGTCCTTCATCTTGACCTGGATCCTCCGGAAAGAGTCGCCGTGACCACGCTGCGGGGCATAGTAACCAAGCAGATATTGGGTGCGGAGATCGTCCGAGACGTGGCGAAAGGCGGGCTCGAGGTCCTTCGGATCTTCGACGTAGTAGTACTTGCCGCCGGTGTCCTCAGCCATCTGAATGAGCGCATGCTCGCCGCCGGTGTTGCGGCCCGCATCGGCGTAGACAGGCACGATGATGATCGAGTAGACCATCGCGCCGGCACGCTGCGCCTGCTCGATCGCCTGCTCGTAGTGAGAACCCTTTACGGTGTCTGTGCCATCGGTGATGAGGACGATGATGCGGCGGCGACCATTGGCTGGATTGGTACTCTCGAGCCGCTGGCTTGCGAGGTAGATGGCGTCATAAAGGGCAGTAGCATCACCATGCTGTATCTCACCCAGCCCCGCCTCGATACGCTTCGGCTTATTCGTAAAGGACACGATCTCGCGGACCGTGTCGGAGAAGTCCATCAGGTCGAGCTCATCCTGTTCGCGCAGCAGCGCATTGACGAAGTGCTTCGCCGCCGACTTCTCAAGAGCCTCGTTGCGCAGCACGCTCTCGCTGGCGTCGATGGCGAGCACGATCGAGAGCGGCGACGTCGCCTCGCGTTCGAAGATGGCGATCTTCTGCGGCTTGCCGTCCTCACTGATCGTAAAGTCATCGCGCTGGAGACCACCGACCGGCGAGCCCTTGTCATCGACCACGTTCAGCGCGATGTTGACCAGGCGCGTCTCGACGTGAAGCGTCTCGATCGGCTGATTCGAGGGCGGACGGCGCTCGATAGGCGCCTGGGCGAACAGACCGGGCACACAGGCCGCCGACAAGATGATCGCAGCGACCTTCATCTCTCTGCCACCGTGCCCGCCACAATCTCTTCGGGAAAGGGTTCGCCGTCCGCCCAGACAGCGCCATCGACGAAGTACTCTTTCTTCCAGATGGGAACGGTCTTCTTGAGCGTATCAATGAGCCAGCGGCAAGCGTCAAACGCTGCGCCGCGATGCGCGGAGGCCACCACGATGAGAACACTGGACTCGCCAACGTGCAGACGACCAAGCCGATGAACGAGCGCAACATCGCGGACACCGAACTTCGTCAACACCTCCGCCGCAATGCTGCGCATCTGTTGAAGCGCCATCTCCTCATACGCCTCGTAGTCCAGAAAGAGTGTCGTGCGGCCACGCGTGTTGTTACGCACGATCCCATCGAAGGCGCAGACGGCGCCATCGGGACCGGCCTTAATCGCCGACACGATCCCAGGAGCATCGATCACCGTCTTCGTTATCTCGACATACATCTGTAATCCTCTCCCAGGCCACCGCTCACCGGCGGCAGCAATGCTACCTCGTCCCCCTCATGCAACAAAATATCGGGGCGGACATACTCCTGATTGACCGCGACAGCAATGGACGCCCACAACTTCGGACGCGTTTGCTGCCGCTGCTGGATCGATTCCAGAAGAATGGCAACCGAGCTTCCTTCAGCAAGCTCGACCTCTTCCCGCTCGCGGCCAACGACATCCTTAAGAACACCGAAATAGAGAACGCGCACTCGCATATTCTGGTCAAGAATACGTGACTCCGAGTCTTTGACGTGTGAGAGTTCGCAATAGCATCCATCCTGAAGCACGCACGGCCCGGTGGTTGCCGGGCCGTGCGTGCTTCTTCTTTCGATGATGATGTCGTTAGACGGTCGCTTCGCTCAGAACCTCTTCGCGGATCAGTTCGTCCTGAACCGCTTCCTTCGCGGTCTTCGGCAACGCAACCGCAAGGACGTCCTCGATGCGTGTAGCGTAGTGGATGGTGATGCCCGCCGTCTGATCCGGCGTCAGGTCCTCATCCACCTGCTGTTTGCACTCCTTCGGCAAAATCACGTCGCGAACACCGGCGCGCTTGGCGGCGAGGAACTTTTCCTTGATGCCGCCGACCGGCAACACATTGCCGCTCAGCGTAATCTCGCCGGTCATCGCCGTCAGCGGGCGGACAGGTACGTCCGTCAACAGACTGACCAGCGCGGTCGCCATCGTCACACCAGCCGAAGGACCATCCTTCGGGATCGCTCCCGCAGGCACGTGGATGTGCAGATCGACATCCTTGGTGAAGTCCTCGTCGAGACCAAGCGAAGCAGCGTTCGAGCGCACCCAGGTCAGCGCGGCCTGCATGCTCTCCTTCATCACATCGCCAATCTGGCCGGTGATGTTGAAGCCGCCCTTGCCCTTCATCTTGTTCGCCTCGATGAAGAGGATGTCTCCACCCGCAGGCGTCCACGCCAGGCCTACGACGACGCCCGAGCGCTTCGTCCGCTCCGCGATCTCCGTGTCCACGCGAACCTTAATGCCACCCAGGAACTCGTGGATGATCTCCGGCGTGATGACGAGCTTCTCCGTCTGACCCTCGGCGATACGGCGCGCCAGCTTGCGGCAGACCGTGCCGACGAGCTGTTCGAGCTTACGCACGCCAGCCTCGCGAGTGTAGTGTCGCGCGATGAGGTGAACGCTCTCGTTCGGGAACTCAATCAGCTCCGGATCGATGCCGTTCTCCTTGATCTGGCGCGGGATGAGGTATTTGAAGGCGATGCTGACCTTCTCCTCCTCCGTATAACCGGTCAGCTCAATGATCTCCATACGGTCGAGCAGAGGAGCCGGAATCGGATCGAGCTGGTTCGCCGTGCAGATGAAGAGCACCTTCGACAGGTCGAACGGCTGGTCGAGGTAGTTATCCCGGAAGGTGTTGTTCTGCTCCGGGTCGAGCACCTCGAGCAGCGCGCTTGCCGGATCGCCCCGGAAATCGCGGCCGAGCTTGTCGATCTCGTCCAACATGAAGACGGGGTCGTTGGTTTCGACGCGCTTCAGGTTCTGGATGACCTGTCCCGGCAGTGCACCGATGTAGGTCCGGCGATGACCGCGCAGCTCTGCCTCGTCGTGCATGCCGCCAAGCGAGATACGCGAGAACTTGCGTCCCAGCGCCTTCGCCACGCTGCGGCCCAGCGAGGTCTTACCCACGCCCGGAGGCCCGACGAAGCACAGAATCGGACCCTTCATGTCCGGCTTGAGGCGTCGCACGGAGAGATAGTCGAGGATGCGGTCCTTCACCTTCTTCAGGCCGTAGTGATCCTCGTCGAGAATCTCCTTGGCCTTCAGAATATCCACCTCGCCGGCAGAGCTCTTCGCCCACGGCAGCACCGCCAGCCACTCGACGTAGTTACGCGTCAGCGAGTAGTCAGCAGCCATGGCATTCATCCGGCTCAGACGGCCAAGCTCCTTCAGCGCATCTTTTTTGACGTCCTCCGGCATGCCGGCGTTCTCGATCTTCTCCTTCAGCTCGGCAATATCCTTCTGGGCATCGTCGGCGTCTCCAAGCTCCTTCTGGATCGCCTTCAACTGCTCACGCAGGTAATAGTCCCGCTGCGACTGCTGCACCGAGTCCTGAACCTCGGTCTGGATCTTGTTGCGGAGCTGCTGAACCTCCAGCTCCTTAGCGAGGTGCTTGTTCACCCGTTCCAGACGCGCAGCTACATCCGGCGTCTCGAGGAGCTCCTGCTTATCGGTCGTCGTCAGGAAGGGCAGCGAGGAGGCGATAAAGTCGGCCAGCCGTCCTGGCTCCTCAATATTGATCGCAATCGTCTGTAGATCGTCCGAGAGCGTCGGGGAGGCAGTCACGATCTGCTGGAACTGGCTGATCACGTTGCGTTGCAGCGCCTCTTCTTCAGGGCTTGCAACAGGCTCGATCTCGGTAATCGTCTCGGCCTCCGCCATCATGAATGGGGATATCTGAGAGAAATCGCCCAGCCGGACGCGCTCGTTGCCCTCGGTGAAGACAAAGAGGCTCTGGTTCGGCATCTTGACGACCTTATGCACGGTCGCCTTGGTACCGATCTCGTGCAGATCGGACGCCGTGGGACTGTCCTGGCGGGCATCGCGCTGGGCTACAACGAGGATCGTCTTCTCCTCGCCGAGGGACTGAATCAACTGGATGGAGCTGTCGCGGCCGACCGTCAGAGGTAGTACGGCATGGGGAAACAGCACCGTATCCCGAACCGGAAGGACGGGAATGGGTCGGCGGTCGCTCCGGCTCTCTTCGCTGGATTCACTGGCTTTTGCGGCTTTCGGCTGGATGACGCTAACAAAATCGTTTGGCATTGAGTGTCCTTCTATCAAGTTTCCTGCTATTCGATGCTGCAAGTCAAGCGAAGGTCGCAACCTCTACTCGTCGGAGTCACATGCGGGAGTGGTTCCCTGCTGTCATCGGCGCTGGAGAGCCTTCTCTTCATCCCTCTCTTGTCCTCGTACCTGATTGAAAAATAAGTTCTTCCGTGATCGGGATGACGCTACACTGGCCGCATGAAGCGTCCCGTTGGCCTGATCCTGTCTACTCTCACTCTCGGGCTTGCCGCCCTTGGCATGCTGCTCTTCGCCGGTCTCATGGTCTTCGCCGGATTCCAGCTCCGGACTCATCCTGTCCATCCGCCACCGCCGCCCTTTATTGGACTCTTTTTATACGCTCTCGGCTTCGTCTTTGCAGCAATAGTAGCGATGGTGGTGACGACCCTGGTAGGTCTTCTCTTCCTGAGGAGCTGGGCCCGGTACGCAATTCTGGTATTTGGTGGCATACTGAGCTGCTTTGGAGCATTCTCTCTCCTGGGAGCTTTGGCGATCCTGGTCGCAGGTTCACATGGGATGGCGTTGCCACCGCAGCCCGGTGTGAATCCACAACAGCTTCACCATATCTTTACAGTTGTCTTCGCCCTTTGCGCCATCTTTTATGCAGCGGTTGCTGCGATCGGCGCGTGGTGGCTCGTGTACTTCAACCAGCGCTCCACCAAAGACCTGTTCTCGCAACGGAGCCACGACACCGGACTCCTGGTGTCCCCTGTCTCCTCGTCGCGACGACCGACAGCCATCACCATCCTCGGCTGCCTACTCCTTGTGGGAGCGGCATCCTGCGCCGGACTTGCCTTTCTCCCTTTTCCAGCATTTATGCTCGGCTTCATCGCCTCCGGCAACGCCGCTCACGCACTCTACGCCGGACTCGCACTCGTAACGTTGCTCACCGGAGTTGGGCTTCTGAAACTGCATCCGGCAGCACGAATCGTCGCAATGGCGATGTTCGCGGTCGGAGGCTGCAACACGCTCCTGAGCGTGCTGCCCTGGTATCAAAACCAGTTTCGCGCATACATGCAGCAATTCTTGACGGCGTTTCCCATGCCCTCAGGCGCACCGCCGAGCACATTCCAATACCCTGCGGCGCAGATGATGGTGTCTGGCATCTTCGGCCTGGCGATCAACGGCTTCCTGATCTGGCTACTGCACCGTCATCGGATTGCGTTCAGCGCGCCACCGCCCATCGGGGCCGACGCTCCTTCAAACTAAGCCGCGACATACCGGCCCAGCTCCTTCACCATCCGACAGTGCGCCCGAAGCGCCGCAACGGCAGCATCGGCGCTCTCCTTGCCCGCAAAGCGAACATCCACATAGAAGACATACTCCCACGGGCTGCCGGGTACGGGGCGCGACTCGATCTTGGAGAGATCCACTCCAGCGACGCTCAACTGTTCCAGCGCGGCGACCAGCGTCCCCGGACGATGCTCGATAGCGAAGGCGAGGCTCATCTTGTCGATCTCAGCCGAATTGCCACGCTCCGGCGTCGCGTCGTGCACGATGAGATGAAAGCGCGTGAAGTTCGCCGCGTGGTCCTCCACGCCCTCGCGCAACACCTCCGCGCCGTATTGCTGCGCTGCCAATAACGGAGCGATACCGGCAGCATCGCGAAGACCAGCCTCCATCACATGCTTCACGCTGCCCGCCGTGTCGTAGAAAGGAACAGCCTGGATATGGCGATGCTGATTGAAAAACCGCCTGCACTGGGCCAGCGCCACCGGATGCGACATCACCCGGCGTATATCTTCAAAGCGAACACCCGGCATAGCGATCACGTTATGTCGGATATGCAACAGACTCTCCCGCTCGATGCGCACCTGTGTCTCCAGCAACAGATCGTAGTGCTCCGCGACCGAACCGTGCAGGCTGTTCTCGATGGGCAGGACGGCCCCATCGACCGAACCATCGACGACACGCTCGATTACCTCCGCCGAAACGCTACAGGGAACGATCTCCAGATCGTCCGTGCTCTCACCCAGCATCGCCAGAGCAGCCATGTGGCTGTTCGACCCGAGCTCTCCCTGAATAGCAATCCTCATACGCAAAAATCACCCTTTTCAAATTTATCCCGCATTGGCAACCTCATTCCTGAACCCGGCACCTTACCAGAAGGCGGCCAGCACGGCCCTGAACTACCAAGCTTAAGGCAGATTCGATTGCCAGGCGAGTTGTCAGGAGAAATTACATGCTTTGGACTATCACAATCATTCTTGTTGTCTTATGGCTCGTTGGACTCGTCAGCAGTTACACCCTGGGCGGCTGGATTCATATTCTCCTCGTCCTTGCTGTCATCATGCTGATCTTCAACCTGCTCTCTGGACGACGAGCCTTGTAAATCATTGCCGATCTACATCGTCAACATCGTAGATTCGGCACCCTCATACCGATGGAGGCAGCAGCTTCATCTACGGAGACAAACATGAATCAGGAAAACGTTAGCGGAAAGTTCGATCAGGTTGCTGGCAAGATCAAGCAGGGCATCGGTGAAGCGGTCGGCAACGACAAGCTGGCCAACGAGGGCGCAGCCCAGCAGGTGAAAGGTCATGCGAAAGAGGCCTGGGGCAATGTCAAAGACACCGCCGCCGAGCTTCACGACGACGCGCGCGCGAAAGCCAATGCTCGCACCGAGGAGGAGAAGTTGCACGCGGAGCACACCGGCCACAACGTCCGCGATAATGTGACTGCGGCAGCGCAGCATGCGAAGGAAAGCATCAATCGCGGCCTCGATCATCTCAAAGGCAACGACCGAGCATAACTGTAACAAGGCAGTTGAAACACCAAGAGGCCCGCTCGATGCAGCGGGCCTCTTGGCTATTTAACGAAGAATAGATCCGCCGCGATAAAGAGAAAGAAGACGACAGAGATCACTCCATTCAGCGTGAAGAAGGCTGCATTCATCCGCTTCAGGTCGCCCGGCGAGATGATGCTGTGCTCATAGAGCAGCAGCAGCGTCACAATCCCGAGCCCCACCTCAGCCAGCCAGCCGAGGCCAAACAGCCGTACCAGCCAGACAAGCAGCACCATCATCCCAAGGTGCATCACCCGCGCCATCCAGAACGCTGCATTCAGCCCAAACGCCTGCGGCACGCTGTTGAGGCCGGCCTTCCGATCATGCTCGAAGTCCTGGCAGGCATAGAGGATGTCAAAACCACCAACCCATAACAGCACAGCAACCGTCAGCACGACGATGCGTGGGTCGAGCGAGCCACGCACCCCGATCCATGCCGCAGAGGGAGCAATCCCAAGTGCAAGACCGAGCACCAGATGCGACCAGCGCGTGATGCGCTTCATGTAGCTGTACGCCAACACCACCGACAGAGCAATCGGCGCAAGCTCCAGCGTCAGCCGATTGAGCATCGCCGCACTCACGATAAAAATAGCCGCCGCCACCACCACAAAGCCGACGACAAAGCCGCTCTGTAACTGGCCCGCAGGCAGCGCACGCATAGCCGTCCGGGGATTCGCCGCGTCAAGTCGCGCGTCCACCAACCGGTTGAACGCCATCGCCGCCGACCGTGCCGCCACCATGCACACCACAATCCAGAACAACACCCGCAGCGGAGGCCAGCCCCCGGCGGCGAGCACCGCACCGGTCAACGCAAACGGCAGCGCGAACACGGAGTGCTCCCACTTGATCATCTCCAGCGTCGCGACCGTACTCTTCCATATTCTTGCCATACCTCCATCTTAAACAGAAAGAGCCACGCGGGTAGGCCGCATGGCCCTTTCGTTACCGAAACGAACGTCTATTTGTTCGGCGCGCTGCCTGCAACCTGAAGGTTGTTGATCACCTTAAACACTCCGGAAACCTGGTTGGCACGAATATTCGCGACCTCCCTGTCTCCCTCGCTATCGACCACTCCCGAGAGCGTCACGTTTCCGTTGACCACCGTAATACGGATCGGCTTCGCGGGATCAAGAGCATACCGGTTTAGCTGCGGAGCCCCGTACACGGTGCGAAACTCCGCCATACGAATCCGGTCATCCATTGGGGAAGTCGGAGCTACTTCTATGTTGTCAATGACATCCTTAACCCCGGGGTAGCTCGCCACCAGAGCCAGAGCCGAAGCCTTATCCACCGGCCCGTATGCGGTTCCGCCCAGCGTGACCGCGCCATTCTGCACCCCGATCGTAAAGGCATTAAAGGCGGTCGTCCCATAGCCGACGCGATCGTAGGCCAGCTTCTCCCCCAGCTTGTTGCGCAACTGCACGTCCTCCACCGTGGGTCCGGCGACCTCGATCATGTTCTCGACGCCCTTGACGTTCTTGCGATGGCTCGCCTTCTTGTCCGCGTCCTCCTTGTCGCTGTAGAGATCGACGGTTCCGGTCAGGGTCACAATCCCGTTTTGAACGCCCGACTTCACATCCTTGAACCTCTTATTGTCCAGAATCTTGGTCACGTCTGCCTGAATCTGCGTATCGTTAGGACCGCTCACCGTCTCCGAGCTCGTCGCCTGGGCATGGGCTGTGGAAAGGCCGCACGCAACCAGAGAGATAGCCAGAAAACCCGCACAGATCATCAGTCTTCCGTTCCTTGCATTCATTGCAATCACCTCGAAAGATATTTGAAACACGAGCTGCTCATACAGCTTCCGCCGTTAGGATGCGAGACAGAGTCGCAAGGTAGCCTAGCGGTACCGCTCGCGAAGCTTATACACGACGCTGTAGACGCCTGTCTCGTCGCGGGTGACAACAACCGACTTGTTATTGCTGAAGTTGTACTGCACCTGGATAAGTTCCTGCGCGGACTGGTTGACGTTGGTCGCAAAGGTTGCGGTGATCTGTCGCGATATCTGCTGCTGCACCGTAATACGCGCCGCGGAGTTGCCCAGCGTCCCGACAAACGCCGGGTCGATCTTGACGCTTCCCACACCGAAGAGCTTCTCCACGCGATTGCTGACGGTCGCATTCAGCGCGCCACCCAGCAACGAGCTCGTAGCTGGATCAGTCCCCGCCTGCACCTGCTGTTCCTGGTAGAGCTGCGACTCCTCCTGGGTGCGTCCCAGCGCTAACAGCGCGAAGACGTCTGCCTCGCTCAACGGCGGCTCCGACCGGTAGGTCGGCTTCAGGTTCGTCGTCGTCCCATGCAGGCCAATCGTGATGTCGTAGTTCTCCACGCGCGCCGTCGCGTCGAGATCGATGATCGGATCGATCCTGACCGGATTGGAGAAATAAATATCGCCGCGCTGCAACTGGTATGTCGTTCCGGCAAAGGTCGCGCTTCCGTCGGTGATCTGGATGCGTCCGAGCACCGATGGTTCGGCAACGGTTCCACGCACCGTCAGGTCGACCGTCCCCGCCAGCTTTGCGTATGAGTTCTGGAAGTCGAGCTGCGGCGAACTTGTGATGTGAACATCCAGCCGGATTTTGTTCGACAGCGCGTCCGGATCCGTCGGTGCGCTCACCCCTCCCGTGGAAGCGAACGCCGCAAAGTCCACATCGGGGCCAATGCCAAAGCGCGTCAATAGAATATTGCCGCTTAGCTGTAGGCTATCCAGCCCTCCCAGCAACTTCAGGTTTGTGTTTGCCGTCGCGCTCAATCCATACAACCGCACACGAACCGTCTCGCCCGTAGCCGTCAGGTTGGCGAAGAGGCCATTGCGGTACGTCAGAAAGCCGCCGATCTTCAGCAGTCCACCGCCGGTCGTCGCCGTCAGTGTCTGTACCTGCAACCGATCTTCGTTGAAGACAAGCGTTCCGTTCATATTGCTCAGGCCGTTCGGAATGCCGTCCATCGCAAGGTTCACATTTTCGAACTGCACCGTCCCCGTCAACGCTGGATTCATCACCTGGCCGCCCGCATTGACCACAAACTTCACCTTGCCGCTCGAGATAATCTCCGGATCGAAGGTATGCGCCAGCGCGATGCTCACACTGCCGTTGGCCTTCACATCCAGCACGCCGCCCTTCGGATTGGTCGAGCCAAAGAGCTGCGCCGTTCCGCTTGCATGCATGTCCGTGTCAGGTCCAGTGATATGGACCTGATCCAGATGCGCGACGCCGTTGCCGAGGCTGATGCGCAGCGGCTCAGCCGCCTTCAGCTCGATGCCCTGTAGCTTCACATCGACATCGTTGAACTCCGCCGTTCCACTCAGCGCCTTTGGAGTCGCCAGTGGCCCATCCACTGTCACAACGCCTGCAATCGAAGAGGTCGCCTTGATCGTCCCAGGCGAGAAAAGCGCCAGAGGTTTACCCACATCGAGACCAGTCAATGTAAGCTTTGCCTGAGTCTGATAGTCGCCAGTCAGCTGTGTCTGCCCGGTAAGATATAGCTTTGCGCCGACCAACATGGACTCCGCCGTCACATACGCAACCTTGCCCTCGCTGTGCACTGCGGCGGAAAGATCCCCGAGTGCCGCGTTATTCAGCGTCACAGCATTGAGCTTCAGATTGGCCTTCAGACCAGGCTCCGTCAGCGTACCGTTCGCATCCGCAACAACATTCAGCAAGCCATCCACGCTGGTCCCACTCTGCTGCAACGTCTTGAACTTCGAGAGCTGTACATTGTCACCTTCAACGTGGCCGTGCAGATGCATGGATGCGATATCGTAGCCACCACTGCCCTGGATCTGCATACCGTGCAGCTTCACTGTCGCACTGCTCGCTTCGATATCCTGCCCCTGCACCGTTAGGTTCGCCACCACCGACTCAAACGTCTCTCCATACGCAACGCCGTTCGTCAGCGTAACCAACCCTCCACCGGATAGATTCTTCAATGTTCCCACAGCATGCACGTTCGCCGTCAACGTCCCGGTTAACGGAATCTTCTTCTGCTGGCCGACGATCTCAAGCACATCCGCCGCCTGCGCGTTGGCGAGCTTTGCGTTGCCATCGATCGCGATCTGATCGTCCCACTCATAGCTGACGACACCGCGCCGCGAGACGACCCGCCGTGGCCTCACCGTACCCGTTAGATTCAGGACCGCCGTACCACGCTCAATCGTAGATGTCGCCACCGCCAGTCCGGCCTGCGGCGAATACTCCGCATCTGCCACGACCGAATCGACATGCACATCCGTCGTCCCCAACTGAACTTCAAGCTGTGACGCCGTAAGGTGTCCCTTCAGATCGAGATCGGCGACCGCACCCTTCGCCGCTCCGTTGAACTCAAGCCCGCCGTGCAGCGCCACAGGGATCGCTGCCCTGCCCTTCTTTCCATTCGCGGAGAAGCCCAGCGTCTGCAACAACTGATCGTACTCGGAGAGATCACGCACCGTAAGGTCTGTCCGGAGATCGGTCAGTGGGTCGCCGAGATTGACACCCAGCACGCCACTCGCGTTCAGCGTCGACTGTGGCGTCTGGAACGTCAATCGCTGAATCTTCACCACCTCCGTCCTTCCCGTGTAATGCCCGAGCACCTGACCGGTCACAGGAATATCCGACAATGCCCCCTTACGCTTGACCCCAGTCGGCGATAGCGCCACATCAGCATCTACCTCGACGGTATCGGCGACGTCCTTCGCAGGGCCGCCCCACTCCACCTTCACCGGTCCGGTAATCGAGGTATCGAACCCGAGATCACCATAGTTCTTCGGAGCCGTGATCTCCATGATCGTCCGCAACGGAATCTTCGTGACCGTCGCCGTGATGTATGCATGGGCGCTCTGCACCGGCGGCAGTTTGGTCGCCGTCGCAACTGCCTGCGAACCGAGCGACGTTGCGGTTTTATTCACAGTCGTCACCGCACCCACCGCCGTCGGTGAGCTTGCAGCAGCATCCGCCGAGACCTCACCAAGCCAGTTCGAGATGCGGAAGATGCCCTCCGCCTTGCCGCCACCGGGCAGGTATCCAGTCACCGCCGTCAGCAGAAGCTCCGTCGGCGTAATGTGCAGTTGCGCTCCCCCGTCGATGTCATGCAGCCGAACAAACTCATCCGCATACGCCGCCTTGTGCAGCTTCGCCGAACCCACCAGAAGATACCCAGCCTTGCAATCTGGATCGGGCGGCAGTACCTTCGCAGCGGGCTTAATCTCGGTCTTCGGATGACGCCGCTGCCAGAAGTGCGGATGCTTCTGCGCAACCGCCGGAGACGTCCCACAACTATGACCGTTGACGTTAAGATCAACCACACCCGCGTCCAACCCATCCACATTCGCAAGCACTGAAACCTGCTTCAACTCAAGCGAACCCTTCACCGTCGCCTGCCACTCCGGCTGCGCGAAGTTGCGAATCGAACCCGTCGCCGCAAGCGTGGAGGCCGCACCGGTGTGTAGATCGAAACGCTTCAGCTCCGCCACAGCCCGACCCACCTCCGCTTCGATATGCAGCTTCGACTGCGCCTCCTTTTGCTTACCCATCTTCGTACGCAGATCGTTCAGGTCAACGATTGCGCCGTAGCGATCCGTTGCAGAGAGATACTGCACCTGCGCATTCAGATCGCGCGCCGCCAGGTCGAACGGAATTGCCTTGTCGTTCAACAACGCCATCCCATTAACGAGCTCCACATCACGCGCCTTCAGGTCCAGCAGCGTATCGATCACCGGCGTCTTGCTCGTGCTGGGATGCTTCGGCGCCGGCTGATTCGTCTTGCCGTCCTTGTCGATGATGAGGTGCACCTGCGGATGCTCGACGCGCAGAAGGTTCAAGCCGACGTGCGAAGCCACGCCCGTCCCCGCAGCATGTGCGAAGAAGTTGACGATCTGCACCCGGACAAGAATCCGATCCGCCGACAGATACGGCGCTTCGCCCGGACCCTCCAGACCATGGATAACCAGCCCCTTCGCCTCGATCGCCAGATGCCAAAGACTAAAGTTAATGTTAGCCAGCTCCACACGGCCGCCCGTCGCGTCTTCGAGAACGCTGACGACCTCTTTGCCGACACGCCGCTGAAAATCGGACGTCGTCGAATACCACGCAAAGCCGCCCAACACCACCAGCACAAAAAGAAATAGCCCGAGCAGCGTCCACCCAACAGGTCGCGCAATGCGCCCGCCAAGCGACCTCTTCGTCACCACCACTTGCTCGTTCTCGCCGGATCGATTCATGGCAGCACCTCGCCCGGCTTGGCCATACGCACGCTTCCCTGCGCCTTCAATGACTGCAACCAGTCGTCCAGCAATGCACCAACCTGCTGCTGTAGAAGAATCTCCTGGATGCGATCAGAGATCGTATCCAGCTTCGGCGGAGTCGTCTTACGCGCCGCATATGCAGGAAGCAGCGTCTTGTCGTAGTAGGTCTTAATCTCCGCAGGCAAGATGCGGATACCCATCTTGAAACGCAGTTCGATGAAACGCAGCAACTCCATCCGCTCCCGCCAGCGCTCCATCAGCTCAGGCATCGTAAAGCCTTGCGCCGCGACAAACCTCTGCCAGCCAGCATCCGTCTCGCAGTCGTACTCCTTGCAGGCGGGAATGTCTTTCTTCAACGTCGCCAGTTGAGCGTTCACCTCTGCGTCAGTGATTGGGGTCTCAGGTTGTAACTTTGCCTGCTGCAAAATAAGCGACCGATCGATCAACCGTTCGACAATCTTGTCTCGCGTAAAGGATGCTCCGTGGTTGTTGAATGGCTGGAACGCCTCAAATCGGCGCTCTTCATCGACATCGCTTTCAAGGATCAGATCGCCGTTGACCACCGCAACCACCTGATCCAGAACCGTCCCGCGATCTTCGTTAGAAGGTGTCGTTCCCTGAGCAACAACAGGCGCGAAAGAAACCGGCGCTGCCGCCTGCGCCATGCAGTGCGGAGCAACAAACACCAACAACAACAAGGCCGTGAGCACGCTCCGTCGCGACTCCGCCGATACCGTTACCCTCGTGTTTGTTATCGCATTCATCATCAGAAGCTCTGTCCAATGCTGAAGAAGAAGTTGAAGTGCGGAGCCTGTGCCTCGTGCGGATCACTTCCGTTGAAGTCATAAATCACCGGATAGGCCGGTGGATTCAGGTTGTAGCTGAAATCCAGGCGGACAGGGCCCACCGGCGTCTTGTATCGCGCACCCAGGCCAACCGCGTGCGAAAAATAATTGAAGTTACAAGTGCCGACAGCATTCGAAACGTTGCTGCATGTCTGCTCATCTGACTGGTGAAAGTGTTTGATGCTTGGAAACGTATCGCCGATGTGATCGAACACGTTGCCCATGTCATGGAAGACCACAAACGAAACGCTGTCGCCGACATACGGGAGCGTCTGCGCAGGAAGCCGCAGCTCTGTCGTATTGACGAAGACCGCGGAGCCGCCCACAGGATAGCCCGTCTGTAAATCGCGCGGCCCGGCAGAGTTGATACCGAAGCCACGATGCGATGTCGCGCCGCCCGCATATAAACGTTCCGGCAGAGGCACCGCATTGCAGCTCGCATTGGTATCGAGCAATGCGCCATAGCAAGCCGAGGTAGAGTCCGTTGTAATATTCGGATTCGCACCGAACGAGTTCTCGAACCCGAGACGCGTGTTCCGCGCCAACACATACTTTTTCTTGCCAAAGACATAGTACGTCGAGTTCGTAAGATCCACCCGGTTGAAGCTCGTCTGCGACCCAAACTTCGAAGACGCCAGAAACTCCTGCACCGACGTGTACGATCCCTTCGACGCATCGAGCGGGCTCGGCTGCCTCGTGTCGTGGAACCACGTCAACCCCGGTCCACCCACACGCACCGGCTGCGACAACTGAGGGATCAAATTCGCCGAAACCCGCAGGCTCGCCGGGTTCACTGACACGCGACGATATTGGAAGTCGTAGATGAACGTATCCGTCTTGCGAAACTTCTGCGTCAGTCGAGTATCACCCTGTAACGTCGAAGCCTGGAAGGTCGTAATATTCTGCACATTGGAGTAGCCGCCAGACACCGAGAAAGCCAGGAGAGGGCGGCCAAGGACATGCGGGTTCTGAAAACTGAGTGTCGCAATCTTTTCAAGCAAGCCATACGTCGTATGGAGTGTCAGAGACTCATCCGTTCCACGCAGATTGATGCGCGTCACATCCAGCGAAACTCGGGGACTCACGCTCGCGCTTCCATTCTGCTCATACTGAACGCCTGGCTTAAGGCCGAGTAGTACAGCCGAAGCCTCAGAGATCGTTCCCTGGTTCGGCGTTCCAGTCTGCGCCTCGAAGCCGAAGCCATACGTCACATCCCATCGCTTTGCTTCTGTAACCTGCACCAGCACATTCTTGCGAGGAGCATCTCCAGCGGGATTCTGCACCGCCGCGACAACCTCGTTGAACAGCGCAAGGTTGTACAACTTGCGCTGCGTATCCAGCAATGCACTCTGGTCCAGAGGATCGCCCGCGTGAACCTTCAGCTGGTCCTGGACGATCTTCGGCCTCGTCCGCACGACGCCCGAGAGAAGCACCTTGTTGATGAAGACCTGCTGCCCCTCTACCACCTCCAGCGTGACATCGGTCCGCGCAGGGTCAGCGGTCTCTTTAACCTGCTTGATCTCGATCCTGGCCTGGTCGAACCCATTGCTGACGTAGTAGCTCAACAGCGCATCGCGGTCGCCGGACAGTGTAATCAGCGAGAATGGCTGGCCTTCCTGCGCATTCAGCAGCGGCTTCAGATCGTTGATACGCCTCGGATCGACGCCCGCAAGATTAACCGTCCCAAACTTCTGCTGTAGTCCCTCGTTGATCGTGATGGTGACCCGAATCTGCGCCGACTTCAGCTCCTTGCCGTTCGCCGCATTGTTGGAGTCCTGCACACTCGACGATACCGTAACATCGCTGAAACCATTGGCGCGATACAACGACTTAATCGAGCTCTCATCCGCGCTCAACAGTGACGGACTGAAGCGTCCACTGCGCAGATAGGCATCCGCCTTCTGCACACGCATCCGTTCCCGCAGCGTGTCGTCGTCGAAGTACTTGTTTCCCTTCAACGTCACCGCGACGACCCTGTGTTTCTTCCCTTTATCGACGGAATAGATGATCTGCTCGGACGGTGTATCCGCGCCAATCACCTTCACCTGAACCGTCGCATCGAAGTAGCCCTGCTGTTGGAGATAATCCTTGATGTTGAACGTCCCCTCGTTCAACAGATCGTTATCGACCGTCCCTTCTTCGAACACTGGGACCAACAGATGCAGCCTGCTCTTCGAAAACTTGGCACCCTCCGTCAACACCTTCACCAGAGGTCCCTGGTTCGCCGTGAACTGATAGTCCAGCTCTTTGCGAGCAGGATCATACGTCGACTTCTGAAGAGCCGCGGTCGCTTCCAACCTATCCCGCTTCTGATACTGCGCTCGCAGCCGCGTCAAGGCGTTGCTGGTCGTCTCGCGGTTCACTTTACTGCGATTCTTCAGCTTCCCTTTTTTGCGAAACTCCTCGAGAGTGAATCCCGCATCGCTCCCCTCCAGGGTGACCAGACCGATCCGCGCCTGTGGACCGATATTGACGGTATACGTCGCATTCACCTGCTGGTCCGCCGCATCCATCGTCGATACCACCGTGACCGTCGGCTGATAGTAGCCATTCTGCGCGAGTACCTGCTTGATGCCTTCGACTCCAGCCTCAAGCGCTCCCTTGGTATAGGACGTCCCCGGGTCCAGCTTCGTCCCGAACTCCAGCAGCGAGGTCAATCGCTCGCTCTTCACACCCGTGATCTCGACCCGGCCAATGTAGTATCGGGGCGATCCCGCAAAGATCAGCGTCACCGCATCGCCCTGCCGGATACCGCGAACGTCAATGTCGCGATAGCGTCCGCTCGCGAAGAGCCGCCGCAAACTCTGCCGCACCTTCTGTGGGTCCAGAGGGTCCCCGGCCTTTTGCGCGATCTCGCCGGGCAGCGTATCACCCGCGTCGAAGGTCACCCCCTGAAACTCGATCTTGTCGACGTGCAGCCCCTGGAACTGCCACACCGTCGCCGTGAGCGGCGCAACCGCAGGCACATCCTGCACCTTCGATCCCAGTTGGCCTTCCGTGGCGGCCTCTACCTTCTGCGACACCTGGCTTGAAGCATCCGGGGCCAGCACGCTGCCACCAACAGGCCCATCCAACGCAGATGTCGAAGGCGTAGATATGCTTTGCGCGCCCGCCGTCACCCCGGCAAGCAGCAACATCCATCCCGCCAGCGCAGACCATCTTCGGATTTCACTCCGAAACGATCGCCGCCCCTTCTCTGCTGGCCGTCGCAACACCACCGCTACTCCCTCTCCCCAGACGACCACCACACGATCTCCGGCCAAAATTCATCGCTCGCCTGGAGCGTTCATCGGCCACTCAGGACACGGCAAAATGCTCATTCAAGCCTTAGGATGCTAAAAATTGTTCGGGTGTCCGAAGCGCCAGATCACACCCCGTCCCCTCTCTCTATACTATGACTGTTAGCCCTCTTTTGTAGAACGACCGCCCATGCCCCTGCCGACAACCACCCCCGACCTCGAAGCACCCCCCCGGCCACGCATCGCTGCGGAGGACCGCTACTCCCGGCAGATTCTCTTCCCCGGCATCGGGTCCGAGGGGCAGCAGCGTCTGGCCTCTGCCCACGTCGCTGTCGTCGGCTGCGGAGCCACCGGTGCAGCCGCCGCATCGCTGCTCGCCCGCGCCGGCGTCGGCACCCTTACCCTCATCGATCGCGACTTCGTCGAACCCTCCAACCTCCAGCGCCAGGTCCTCTTCGACGAGAGCGACGCGCTCGACGCGCTCCCCAAGGCCGAAGCCGCACGCCGCAAGATCGCCCTCTTCAACTCCGACATCGTCGTTCACCCCCACATCGCCGACCTCGTCCCGGCCAATATCGCATCGCTCCTTAGTCCGGCCCACATCGTCCTCGACGCAACAGACAACTTCGAGACCCGTTACCTCATCAACGACTTCGCTGTCCAGCAGGGCAAACCCTGGATCTACGCCGCGGCTATCGGTGCCTACGCCGCCACCATGAACATCCTGCCCGCGCTCGACTCCAGCCGCACCGCCTGCCTCGCCTGTATCTTCCCCAAGCCTCCCAGCGGCCCAGTCGAGACCTGCGATACCTCCGGCATCCTCTCCACCGCAGTCAACCTCGCCGCCTCGCTCCAGGTCACCGAGACCCTGAAGTTCCTCACCGGCCAGTCCAAGGCCATGCGCCGCACCCTGCTCTCCTTCGATCTCTGGAGCAGCGAGCGCAGCGATATCAACACCTCCCGTCCCAATCCCGGTTGTACCGTCTGCGGCCAGCGCATCTTCACCCATCTCAGCGGTGAAGGACGGCCCCACATCACCCTCTGCGGTCGAAACTCCGTCCAGATCCACGAGCACCACCGCCCGGTCGACTTCGCCACGATGCGCTCCCGTCTCGCCAGCCACTCCGAGATCGAAGACCTTCGCTTCAACGATCTGCTCCTCCGCTTCCGACGCGGCCCCCACACCCTCACCCTCTTTGCCGACGGTCGAGCCATCGTCCAGGGCACCACCGACATCACCCTCGCCCGTTCGCTCTACGCACGGTTCATCGGCTCCTGATCCATGCAACCCTGCGTTTCGTAGACGTCAACCTGCACAATCTCCAGTGCACAGTTCCCGGTGCACAAACCAACCTTTTCCAGCATTACCGACTCTCATGGAAAGGTCGGGAAACACTTACCGTCGATCACGGTTGCGGTACGCTATTTAAAGGCGAGAGCGCGGCGAAACAGGAACATACAAACCAGAGTCGACCCCATGAGCACTCAAGGCATTCAGATGACCGAAGCAAAACCTAATTCCGGCTTGTTCAAGCGGAACCCACCGATCGCCGGCGAAGCCGAAGCGATCGAAGCCGCAAAGAACGGCGATCCAGAAGCCTTCTCGAAGCTGTATTCGCTGCATAAACGCCGCGTCTACACGCTCTGTCTCCGCATGCTCGGCAACGTATCGGAAGCCGAAGACATGACCCAGGAGGCATTCCTACACCTCTTCCGCAAGCTGGGCAGCTTCCGCGGCGAGTCAGCCTTCTCCACCTGGCTGCATCGCCTCACCGTGAACCTTGTACTCATGCATCTGCGCAAGAAGGGTCTCAATCTCGTCTCACTCGAAGAGACCATCAATCCGTCGGAAGAAGACGCGCCAAAACGCGACTTCGGCAGCCGCGATCCGATTCTCTCCGGCTCCGTCGACCGCGTCGCCCTCGAGCGCGCCGTAGCATCCCTCCCCCCTGGCTATCGCATGGTCTTCGTCCTTCACGATGTGGAAGGTTTTGAACATAACGAGATCGCAACCATGCTCGAATGCTCCACCGGCAACAGCAAATCTCAACTGCACAAGGCACGACTCAAGCTGCGCGAACTGCTCCGTCAAACTGGACAGACTCCTAAGCAGGCCGGGCTCCTTAAGGAGGTTGCACAATGACGGACACCAACGATTCGGAGTTCCCGGACTTCGACACCATGACTCCCGCAGACTTCGAACGCTATCTCCCCGATTTCTTCGCCGCCTCATCCAACGGACGCGTCAGCAGCGATCCAAAGCTCCAGCAATTTCTGGCCGATAATCCCGACTGCGCCGCACTGGTTCGTGACCTCGAAGCCATCGCCGAAGCCGCTCGCGCCATCCTGGAGCCGGTCGAAGAGCCCAGCGATCTTATCTGGGACAACTTGCAGAAGAAGCTCCAGGCCGAAGCCGTCGCGATGAAGCCGGACCACAAAAACTGAATCATTTCCTTGCCAATCGTTCCAGACAGGTGTATTTTCTTACCAGTATGAGGACTCAGTTCCAGACCGCTTCGTTTACCTACCGCTACTGGCGCCATTGCGCGGCCAAGCGGAGTAATCGCATGCATCTCTGAGAACAAACAAGCCTTCAGAGAACTTCGAACTTCCCGAGCCGCGACCTCCAAAGGTCGCGGCTTTTGCATGTCCACCAACAGAAATTCAACGGAAGCGCACATCCCGGCACTAAACTAAGGAGAGGCCATGACATCCGCCCAAATATCGACCCAAACATCCGACCAACCTGAACCACCTTCCATTACCCTGCCCGTTCATCTTCGACGCATCGTCCTCACCGGCTTCATGGGATCGGGTAAGTCCACCATCGGGCGACTTCTCGCCCAGCAGCTCGGCTGGGAGTTCCTCGATCTCGACGCCCACATCGAGTCCCGCACCGGCTCCACCGTCCCCGAGCTCTTCGCGCAGCACGGCGAAGCCCACTTCCGTCAGCTAGAGTCCTCCGCCCTCGCCTCGGCCCTCGGACGCTCGTCCACCGTCCTCGCCCTCGGCGGCGGAACCCCCGAATCCCTCACCAACCGGCTCCTGCTCGAGCAGACCCCCGGCACCCTCACCATCTTCCTCGATGCCACCTTCGAGACCCTCTTCGACCGCTGCGTCCTCCAGGGCCCCGGAGATCCCGTGATCGCCCGTCCCGTCCTTGCCGACCCCGACCAGGCCCGAGCCCGCTTCATCAGCCGCCAGCCCAGCTACCGCCGTCTCGCGCGCCTCACCCTCGACACCGAAACACTCTCCCCCGACGAGACCACCGCGATGCTTCTCCTCTCGCTCGAAAAAGTCACCCTGCCCAGCCGCTGAATCCGGCATTCTCGGCATCTCACCCTCTGTACCTGACAGGAGATCGCGCTGGCCACCCTACCCTCTCACCCGAGCCCGTCCCAGGAGCAGGCCCGCTCCTCTGTCCGCGGCCACATCCTCTTTGCCGCCTGTGTCTTCCTCTCTCTCGCCCTCGCCTGGAAGCTCAGCAAAGAGATCGAGATCATCTACGTCAGCGCCCTCTTCGCCGTCGTTCTGATGCCCATCGTCTTCAGCATCATGAACCTCAACATCCGCGGCTGGCATCCCTCCCGCCCCATCGCCATCATCCTGCTTATCGCCGGAGTTGTGCTCGCCCTCACCATCTTCTTCACCGTCGGCCTTCCTCCCGTGCTGCACGATCTGCGCCAGTTCTCCGAAGACCTGCCCCATCGCATCCCCGAGGTCGTCGCAAAGCTCAAAAAACTTCCTCTGGCCGACAAAATCGGCATCGACTCCCTCGCCGCGCGCGCCGAAGGTGCCGTCTCCGCGACCGCCGGCTACCTCTTCACCTCCCTTCCCCTCTGGCTCTCACACGTCTTCGACATCCTCACCGCCGCCTTCCTCTGCATCTACTTCATGCTCGAGGGGGAGTACGCCTACAAGTTCTTCCTCTCCCTCTTCCGGCCCGATCAGCGCCGCCGCCTCGACGCCACCCTGCAAAAGGCCGAGGTCAAGATGAGCAAATGGCTGCTCGGCCAGGGACTGCTCATGCTCATCCTGGGCATCTGTAGCACCACCGTCTTCGGCATCCTGCACGTCCGTTACTTCTTCCTGCTGGGCGTGCTGATGGGCCTGTTCAACATCATCCCCATCGCCGGCGGCGTCATCACCATCGTCCTCGCCGCCGGAGTCGCCGCGCTCGATTCATGGCCCAAGATGTTCGGCGTCCTCATCTTCTACGCCATCTACGTCAACGTCGAAAACGCCTTCCTCACCCCACGCATCATGAAGTCGAGCGTCGACCTGATGGGCCTCACCGTCCTCATCGCCCTGCTCATCGGCACCGCGCTCGCCGGAATCGTCGGCGCCCTCGTCGCCGTCCCCACCGCCGCACTCATCACCGTCATCGTCTCCGAGTACGCCATCCAGCGCGACTACTAGCACTCCTCTTTCCACCACCGCTGCTATCCTAAAGACCGTGGCCGATCTGAACTTCACCCAATCCGAGCGCCGCAACTTCTTCCTCCCCATTGCGCTCGCCGTGGTTGTACTCGCGGCTGCCCTCGCCCTCGTCCTGTGCTTCACACCGCATACGACCGCCAACCTCAGCATCACCCACCTCGCCACCTGGCAGGCTCACACCGTCTACAAGTCCGAGTCCATCGAGGTTGGGAAGGACAAAGCCGAAGACGACCTCTACGTCCTCGTCACCCTCCGCATCGAAGACCATCTCAAACTCCCGCTCTTCCTCAAAGACTTCACGGCCACCCTCACCACCGATGACGGTCGGACTCTCGCCACCAGCGCCGCCGAGAAATCGGACTTCCAGCCCCTCTTCATTACCTTCCCCGGCCTCAAAGCCCTAGCCACACCACCGCTCTTCCGCGAGACACAAATCGATCCCGGCCAATCCGCCGAGGGCATGATCCTCCTCCAGTTCCCCATTACCCAGGCCGACTGGAGCAACCGCAAAGCCGCATCCCTCACCGTTGACCTCTACCACCAGTCCTCGCAGACCATCTCCATCCCAGCCGACAAGCCCTCTGCAAAATGACCCGTCGCCGCTTCATCGCCAACACCTGGACCGACACCACCGCCTCCCTCACCGGCGATCAAGCTCACCATCTCGCCCACGTCCTCCGCGCCGAGCCCGGTCAGGTCTACGACATCGTCGCCAACGGCCACCTCCACCGCGCAGAGATCACCTCCGTGACCGACAAAGAGGTCCTCTTCACCCTCCACGAGCAACTCGAAGCCGCCGCCGCGCTTCCCATCCACCTCCTTCTCGCCGTCTTCAAGTTCGACCACATGGAATGGGCCATCGAAAAGGCCACCGAGCTCGGGGTCGACCGCATCACTCCCATCCTCGCCCGCCGCACCGAGAAACACCTCGCCCAATCCTCCGCCAAGCGCGTCGAACGCTGGCGCCGCATCGCCCTTGAAGCCTCCAAACAATCCCGCCGCACCGACATCCCCGAGGTCTCCGACCCCATCGTCCTCAAAGCCGCACTCAACCAGGAGACCAGCCCCATCCGCCTCCTCCTCGCCGAAACCGAGCAAACCAACACCCTCACCGCCGCCCTTACGTCTACGGGCTATGAGTCCACCGCTCTAAGCCTCGCCATCGGTCCCGAAGGCGGCTGGACCCCCGAAGAAATAGCCCTCTTCGTCACCCACCAATGGCACCCGGTAACCCTCGGTCCCCGCATCCTCCGCGCCGAAACCGCAGCCATCGCAGCCATCGCCATAGCCAGCTCCCACCTGTCATCCTGAGCGAAGTCCCCCTGTGATTGCCGGGCGCCCCATCTCCGCGACAGCTCTATCGTCGCTAAGGTGGGCATCATGCAAAGCACGACCGCCTTCCTCCATCCCACCACAAAACTGTCATCGATAGCGGAGGTCAGCGCAGCCGAAGAACCTGCATCTCCCCCCAAACGCAAAACAGGGCAGCAAGGGCCAACCGCACCCCCACCGCCCTGTCCCCTGCTTCCAGCCTTTAGCTGAAAATATCCTTCACCTTCTCAAACAGCCCACGCGAAGTCGGGGTATTCTCCACCGTCATCGTCTCTCCAAGCTGCTTCAGCAACTCCCTCTGCACCTTCGTCAGCTTGCCCGGAGTCGAAACCCGAATCTCCACAATCAAATCGCCCTTGCCATGCGAGTTCAGGTGCGGAACACCCTTACCCCTCAGCTTGAACTCCTTGCCGTTCTGCGTGCCCTCGGGAATCTTGATCGTCGCCGCTCCTTCCAGCGTCTCGATCTCCAGCTCCGTCCCCAGTGCCGCCTGCGGAAACGAGATCGGCAGCACACAGTGCAGGTCGTCGCCATCGCGCTCGAAGAACTTGTGCGCCTTCACGTTCAGCACGACATACAGATCGCCCGCCGGTCCACCGAACTTGCCCGTCTCACCTTCACCCGAGTACCGGATACGCGTATCCTGCTCGACGCCCGCAGGCACCTTGACCAGGATCGTATGCTCCTTCTGCACCCGCGTCTCGCCCCGGCACGTCTTGCACGGATCGACCACCAGCGTCCCCGTCCCGTTGCACACCGAACACGTCCGAGCCACCGAGAAGAATCCCTGCTGGAACCGGACCTGCCCACGCCCACCGCACTGCGTACACGTGATCGGAGCCTTGCCGCTTGGCGCGCCCGTTCCCTTGCAGTCGTCGCACGTCTCCATCCGGCGAATAGTGATCTCCTGCTCCTTGCCGAAGACCGCCTCCTCGAACCCCAGCGTCATGTCGTACCGCAGATCGCGCCCGCGCTGCACCCGCGACGCCTTCTTCTGGCCGCCCATGTTGAACATCTCGCCGAACAAATCGCCGAAGATGTCCCCCAGGTCCTGCGCGCCGCCAAAGCCGCCGCCCGCAAACGGATTCCCACCCGCAGCCGGTCCGCCACCCTGGAACGCCGCATGGCCATACCGGTCGTATGCGGCGCGCTTCTCCGCATCGCTCAGCACCTGGTACGCCTCGCTGCACTCCTTGAACTTATCCTCAGCCGCCGGATTATCCGGGTTGCGATCCGGGTGATACTGCATCGCCAGCTTACGGTACGCGGTCTTCAGCTCCTGATCGGATGCGTCCCGCGATACCGATAACACCTCGTAGTAATCAATCTTCGTCACGTTTGCCGTCGCCATATCTTTAAATTCCTAACCGCCTTGTTAATTCCTCTTTACTCCGAAACCTGCCCTGGGTTCGAAGCGATCCGCACCAGCGCCGGACGCAGCAGCTTCTCGCGAATCTTGTATCCGCGACGAATCTCCTCCAGCACCTGGTGGTCCGGGAACTCTGCTGTTTCGATGTTCCCCAACGCCTCGTGGATGCGAGGATCGAACTGCGTCCCCACCGACTCCACCGGTTGCACGTTCAGCCCCTTCAGCGCATCTTCCATCTGCTTTAGAATCAGCTCCACGCCAGCGCGTAGCTGATCCGCCGTACCATCCGCCTTCAGCGCAAGCTGGAAGTTATCCATCACGCCCAGGAACGGCTCAACGGTATGCGTCACGGTATAGTCCCGCGCATCCGACCGCTCTTTGATCTCCCGCTTCCGTGCATTGTCGAACTCCGCCTGCAACCGCGCCAGCCGATCCAGCAACTGATCCCGCTCGCCGCGCACCTGCTCCAGCTCCGACGGCCCAACCGGCTCGCCGGAAACCTCCTGCCCGGTCAAAATCTCCGGCTCCTGCACTCCCTGCTCTACTGTCTCGTCCTGCATGGTTCCAATACTCCTCGTCATATCGCTATCACTTCTATTGTTGCCGATTCCAGCCCATCGCGCGACCCCATCGGCAAACCGGTCCCAACTCTTCTCTTTTGCCATACTCCCCACCGTCCAAATCCGTTCACCCTTAGAACCTGTCTAAAAACTGCCTTTTGTCTTTGTTTGTTTTACGTCGTCATCCTGAACGTAGTGAAGGACCCCTGTATTTCGTCGTTGTTTGTTCCATACAGCGAGAGAGTACACCAAGCTTTCTGGAGTTTTTAGACAGCTTCTTAGGATGCCGTCACTGCGGCATCTCCAGCATCCGTTCAAATACCTGCGCGATATAACTCACCGCACTCATCGTCCGTTCATATTGCATCCGCTTCGGCCCAATCACCCCTACCGTTCCCAGGCTCTCCCCGCCCATCCGAGACGGAGCAGCAATCAACACCAGCCCCGCCATCTCCGGAGCCTGCTCCTCCAGATCGAACACCACCCGCACCGACTCCTGCCGCGCATCGATATACGCATTCAGCAGTTCGACCACCCGCTGCTTCGCCTCCAGAGCCACCAGAACCTCACGCAGCCGCTCCCGCTCCTCCTGGCTGCCTCCGCCGCTCGTCAGCAGATTCGCCACGCCCTCCACATACACCGTCTGCCGCGGCGCATCCGTCTCCGGAACCGCCCGCGCCCACAACTGCTGCACCGAGCTCAACAGCCGCTGATACTCATTCCGCTCCCGCTCCACCAGCCGCGCAATCTCCAGCCGAACCCGCTCGATGCTCCACCCACGAAAGTTCTCATTCAAAAAGTTCGCCGCCGTCTCCAGCTCCCGCAGCGTCAGATCCTTATCCATCGCCAGCACCCGATCGCGCACCATCCCCGACCGCGTCACCACCACCGCCAGCACCCGGGCCTCCGCCAACCGCGAAAAGTGCACATGCTCCAGCATGTCGCCTATCGAAGCCGTCGCAATCGCCACACCCACGCCGCTCGACAGCGTCGCCAGCACATGCGACGTCCGCTGCAGCACAGCCTGCGTCCCCGCCAGCCCCGCAAAGCTCGAGTCGATCTGCCGGCGAGACCCCACCGACAAGCCCGCGCTGCCGTTCAACTGCTCCACATACATCCGAAACGCCCGCGCCGTCGGAATCCGGCCCGCCGACGTATGCGGCTGCTCAATCAAGCCCTCATCCGCCAGCGCAGCCATCTCATTCCGCACCGTCGCCGGGCTCAGCCCTGCAATCTCCGCCTGCGGCATCCGCGAGATCGTCCCCGACCCCACCGGCTCGCCCGTATCGATATAACTCTCGACGATGGCCGTCAGAATAGCCCGCTGCCGCGCCGTCACACGCTCCGCATCCGCCATCATAGCCACCTCTGGTTAAAGAATACGCCAAACGTCAAGCGCATCTCCTCCCACACCCTGACAAAACCTTAGCTAATCTCGATCACATCCTCGTTATGCTCAGACAGCTCCATCGACCGCGCCGCCACCTTCCGCGCCACGTCATAGAACGCCGCTACACTCGCCGAGTCCGGCCCAGCCAGCGTCACCGGCATGCCCCGGTCGCCGCCCACCCGAATCTTCGGGTCAAGGTCCAGCGCCCCAAGAAATGGCAGCCCAAACTGTGCCGCCGTCCGCTCCGTCCCACCCGCGCCGAACACGTCGATCACCTCGCCGCTCGGCAGCGTCATCTGCGACATATTCTCCACCAGCCCAATCACCTCGACCTTCACCTGGTGGAACATCTCCAGCGCCTTCCGTGCATCCTGCAACGCCACACCCGAGCCTGTCGAAACTACCACCGCCCCCGTCAGCGGCACCGTCTGCACCAGCGAGATCACCACATCGCCCGTCCCTGGAGGCAGATCGACGATCAGGAAATCCAGCTCGCCCCACTCCACCTGCATCAAAAACTGCCGGATGATCTGGTGCAGCATCGGCCCACGCATCACCATTGGTTTATCGCCCGGCGAGATCAGCCCCACCGAAATAAACTTCACCCCATGCGCCAGCAGCGGCTCAATCCGGTTATCCCCAACCACATTCGGCTGCCGCGTCACACCCAGCATCATCGGCACATTCGGCCCATAGATATCCGCGTCGATCAGCCCGACCTTGTACCCCAGCTTACCCAGCGACACCGCCAGATTCACCGCAACCGTCGTCTTGCCGACCCCGCCCTTGCCACTGCCAACCGCCACCACATGCGCCACGCCCGGCAAAGGCTGCGGCCCCTGCGGCGCTCCCGCTCCCATATGTCCCATATCGTTCTCCTCTAATCTCTCAACTAGCCAAAACTACTCTCAACCAGCCCAAAAAACTGTCATCCTGAGCGAAGGGCGAAGCCCGTAGTCGAAGGACCTGCGGTTGCCTTTGCCGTTGGTTGTTCTTTCTCCCCATCCTCAAAACTCTGTCATCCTGAGCGCAGCCGAAGGACCTGCATTTCAATCCCTGCCTAAACATGAAACCCACCCGGCAACGCAGCCCGCATCTCTTTCTTCCGCTGCGTCTCATCGGCTCGCATCTCACGTCGCCGGCCCGCATCCTCATACCGCCGCTTCTGGTGCTCCGTCACCGGAACCACCGGCGGAACCACAATCCTCTGCCCATCCCGATCCACCGCAACAAACGTCAGGTACGCCGACGAAACATGCCGCAGCCGCTGCTCGCGCACATCCTCCACCATCGCCCGCACCCCCACCTCCATCGACGTCCGGAACGCCCGGTTCACGCTCGCCTTCAGGATCAGCAGCTCCCCTACCCGCACCGGCGCAACGAAATCCAGATGATCCATGCTCGCCGTCACCGTAATCGCCCGCGCATGACGGCTCGCCGCCATCGCCCCCACCAGGTCGATGTACTGCATCAGGCGCCCGCCGAACAAATTCCCCAGCGCATTCGAGTCCGCCGGAAACACAATCTCGCTCCGCTCCGACTGCGACTCCTCAACCGTCCGCGATACCACCTCTTCACTCATTCCTTCAGTGTAAATCCCACAGCGCAGCCGCCATACAGCATCTCAGTAAGCCACGCACGAAAACGACATCATCCTGCGTGAAAAATACAGCGGCCTTCCAAACCATATTGGCCTTCTAGTTCGACTTCGGTACGGGTACTCCACTGCGCGTTGCTGCGGGAGGAGCGTCACCATGGGCCACCTTCAGCATGCGAGCTTTCGTGTCGTCATAGCTCGGCTGTCCGTCCATAAACCCGATGAGTCCCTGAGTTTGTGTCGTCGTGCCGTTAGGGCCAGGTTTGCCGGCGCTGTAGGTATCCATCGAAAAGCGGCGCATTCCCTTAGCCACCATATCGGGATGCTCTTTCGCAAAACTAACCTGATCAATGTCGTCACTCTCAAGCGCAATCTGCCGAATAAGGACATTGTTGACGTCCACTTGGCGCCCAAGCATGTAGATGTGATATCGACTGAATGGCACGAGCGCATAGTAGATGTCCAGATAGCCACTAACCAGCTTTACGCGCTCCACAACAAATCGGTCCGCACGCTTGAACTGTTCGTTCGTAGTCGTTTCGTGCAGCTTGAGCACCGCAGCAATCGTCTTGTCGCGCTCAGCCGCATTGCCGGTTTCGGCATAGGCACGCGCCAGCCACTCGAACGCGAACGAGTCCTCCGAATGTGTGGCAGTCCACGGTTTCAGCAGCGAAATGGCATAAGCATCATCGCCTAGAGTTATAGCCGTCTCTGCGGTGCCGTCTGTGATCGTCGAGTTCTCAGGAACCATCGCGTGAAGCTGCTTCATCTTCTCCAGCGCAAGCTCGGGATGATGTTCGCTGAAATCCTTCTTTGCTGCATCGAAAAGTGTCTGCTGCTCGGCTGTCAGCGATGGAGCCGCAGGCTGTTGCGCTGCACAAAGAAAAGAACCACCCAACACGAAGGATAACCAGACTCGGCGCATGGAAACACCTCAAGAAATACTCTAATGCGGAAACGAACCCACGACCACGAAATCCCCGCCCTTGCCATTCCCCACCCCCAACCCCCACCATAAGGACATGGACAAGATCGCCGCCTTCCACGAGATCCTTCAGTTCGACCCCAACAACGCCTTCGCCCGCTACGGCCTCGCCATGGAGCACATCGGCCAGGGCAACACCGACAAGGGCCTCGAAGAGTTCACCACCCTCATCAGCCTCAACCCCGACTACGTCCCCGCCTATCAGATGTCCGCCCAGAACCTCGCCAAACTAGGCCGCACCGACGAAGCCCTCGACCGCCTCCACAACGGCATCGCCGCCGCCAACCGCACCAACAACCAGCACGCCCTCGCCGAAATGGAAGGCCTCCACGAAGAGCTCACCGCCTAACCTACAGGCGGCATCCTCAATCTGCGAGAGCCGCCGAACCCTTCCGCCCTCGCCAAACATCTATACTCCACACATGGCGAACTCCCTCCCATCCACTCTCGGTGCCCTTCGCGCCAGCGAATACACCCCCGAACGACTCAGCCGCTCCGTCAAAGACGAGCTCCGCGACAACCTGATCGCCCGCCTCCGCGCAAAAGGCACCTCCGACGCCCCGCTCTTCCCCGGCATCGTCGGCTACGAAGACACCGTCATCCCCCAGATCGTCAACGCCGTGCTCTCAAAGCACAACTTCATCCTCCTCGGCCTCCGCGGACAGGCGAAGTCGCGCATCCTCCGCGCCCTCACCACCCTCCTCGACCCGCAGTGCCCCTATGTCGCCGGCTCCGAGCTCCGCGACAACCCATACTTCCCGCTCTCGAAGTTCTCCCGCGACCTCATCGCCAAACTCGGCGACAACACCCCCATCGCCTGGATGACCCCCGACGACCGCTACGTCGAAAAGCTAGCCACCCCCGACGTCACCGTAGCCGACCTCGTCGGCGACATCGACCCCATCAAGGCCGCCCGCAGCAACCAGGACCTCGGCTCCGAGCTGACCATGCACTACGGCCTGCTCCCCCGCGCCAACCGCGGCATCTTCGCCATCAACGAAGTCCCCGACCTCGCCGGCAAAATCCAAGTCGCCCTCTTCAACATCATGCAGGAGGGCGACGTCCAGATTAAGGGCTACCCCGTCCGCCTCAAACTCGACGTCGCCATCGTCTTCTCCGCCAACCCCGAGGACTACACCGCCCGCGGCAAGATCGTCACCCCGCTCAAAGACCGCATCGGCTCCGAGATCCGCACCCACTACCCCGAGAGCGTCGAAGAGGCCATCAGCATCACCACCCAGGAGGCCTGGTCGAAACGCCCCAACTCCAACATCGACATCCCCTACTACATCCGCCAGATCGTCGAGCAGATCGCCTTCTCCGCCCGCGAAGACAAAAAGGTCGACAAGCGCAGCGGCGTCTCCCAGCGCCTCCCCATCAGCACCATGGAGCTCGTCCTCTCGAACGCCGAGCGCCGCGCCTTCCTCCACGGCGAAACCCTCGTCGTCCCCCGCGTAGGCGACATCTACACCGCTCTCCCCGGCATCTCCGGCAAGATCGAACTCGAGTACGAGGGCGAGATGCGCGGCGCCGACACCGTCATCCGCGAGATCATCCGCGCCAGCGTAGCCACCGTCTTCGACCAGTACTTCGCCGACACCAACACCCAGCAGATCGAGCAGTGGTTCAACCTCGGCGGCACCGTCCAGCTCAACGACGCGCAACCCTCCGCCGGCTCCCTCACCGAGCTCCAGCAGATCCAGGGCCTCGTCGAAAAACTCTCCCCCCTCAAGATCAACGCTAAGTCCAAACCCGAGATCGCCGTCAGCGCAGCCGAGTTCCTCCTCGAAGGCATGTACGCCCACAAGCGCCTCAGCCGCACCGAAGAACGAGCCTTCACCGCCGGAGAGAAAAAGCAGCGCAACAACGACGCCGCCAACTACGCCGAAAAGATGCGCGAACGCGAACAAGACCGCGACGAAGCCGCCCGCAACCGCACCCGCCGAGGCTTCAACTAACTAAGAGTATTTGCCCTCATCCCACATATCCACCAAACTGTCATCCTGAGCGAAGCCTCTTGCAGCCTTATCGCAAGAGGCGCAGTCGAAGGACCTGCGGTTGTTCTTGCCTTTGCTGTTGCTTGTTTGCTCCGACCTACCCCACCAAACTGTCATCCTGAGCGAAGTGCGAAGCACGCAGTCGAAGGACCTGCGGTTGCCTTTGCTGTTGCTTGTTTTCCGCCCAAACAAACACACCCGCTCAAATAGAAACATTCATAATATTTATAAATATCAACAACAAAATAGATTTTTATTATTATCACCCACATGACAAACCTCAGCCAGCAGGTCTTCGACGCCACCGCCTCTACCTACGACCGCGACCGTTCCCGCCTCATCCCCGGCTGCGACACCTTCTACCGCTGGGCTCTCGACCTCATCCCCCCACGCGCCAAGACCATCGTCGACCTCGGCGCCGGATCCGGCCTGCTCACCGTCCTCGTCCGTAATCGCTTCCCCCACGCCCACATCCATCTCATCGACTTCTCCGCCCCCATGCTCGAGATCGCCCGCACCCGCCTCGGCAACGACCCCAACGTCACCTTCCATCAGGCCAACTACATCACCGAGCCCCTCCCCGACCAGCTCTGCGCCGTCGTCTCCTCCCTCTCCATCCACCACATCGACGACGCCGAAAAACGCGCTCTCTGTCACAAGATCTTCGCCGCGCTCAAGCCCGGCGGAGCCTTCATCAACGCCGAGATGGTCGCCGGTCCCACCCCCGCGCTCGAAGCCCGCTACAAGGCCCTCTGGCTCGAGCACATCCGCGCCAACGGAGCCACCGAGCAGCAGATCGCCGACTCCCTCTACCGCAATCAGGAGGACCGCTGCGCCCCCGTCGCCGACCAGCTCGCCTGGCTCAGCGAAGCCGGCTTTACCAACGTCGATTGCTGGTACAAGGACAACCGCTTCGCCGTCCTCGCCGCAACCAAACCCATTTAAGAAGCTGTCTAAAAACTGCTATCGAAGAAGAGAGTTTTGAAAGGGCACGGCTTCAGCCGTGCCGCAAATAGCTGAGAGAAGCGGGGCTTCAGCCCCTGAGGGAAGATTAGGCCCAAACCATCCATAGGCCAGAACCTCCCTCAGTTTTTAGACAGCTCCGAAACCCGCATCGCGAGCAGCGCACGCGCGTCTAAGATAAAGACAGACAGCAAGAAGCCTTACACCAACCATGCTCCTCTCCCCCATCCTCGCGCTGCTCGCCTTCGCTCTACCGCCGCAACAGCAGCCCGCTGCCCTCTCCACAGCCGAGCTCATCGACACCGCGCACAAACTCGCCCTCGACGAGGGCTGGCCCATCGACCAGAAGGGCTACACCCTCGACCCCATGCAGCCCATGCGCGACGAAGACTTCTACAGCATCGGCCTCTATCGCAACGCGCACCTGCTCCGCATGTACTCCATCCAGCGCCAGACCGGCGATATCGTAGACTTCATGCACGGCTGCGACCTGCTCCAATTCGACGACGTCAAACCGCTCCAGACCCGCATCCGTAAAGCCTCCGGCTCCTCCGCCCTTCCCATCGATCGCCTCGCCGCAACCGTCGGCTGCCCGAAGCTCAACGTCGTCAACACCCGCTGGGTCCACTAGGGTCAAACTATGAAGCGCATCCGCTACACCAAATTCACCGGCGATCTGGCCAGCTCCTTCGGCCTCGAAGACCTCATGCAGGCGCTCTCCGACTTCCTCCTCGACTCCGGCTTCAACGATCCCATGTCCCGCTTCCAGGAGTTCGACGGCGAGCAGACCATGGAGAATCTCCGCGAGGCCATCAAGCAGGCCCTCGAATCCGGTGAACTCTTCGACGACGAAGCCCAGGAAAAATTCGACGAGCTCTCCGCCGACCAGGTCGAAGAGCTCGTCGACCAGATCATCCAGAAGATGCAGGAGCAGAACTTCATCAACGCCGAGATGCCCGAGAACGGCCAGGGCAAGGCAGGCGGCGACGGAGAATCAGCCAAGTTCGAAGTCACCGACAAGGCCATGGACTTCCTCGGCTACAAGGCCCTCCGCGAGCTCCTCGGTCCCCTCGGCAAATCCAACCTCGGCCGCCACGACACCCGCCACGAGGCCTCCGGCGTCGAAACCAACGGCTCCAGCAAGCTCTACGAGTTCGGCGACACCCTCAACCTCGACATCACCGCCACCCTCTCCAGCGTCTTCGCCCGCGAGGGCATCCGCACCGCCGTCGAAGGCGAAGAGCACGCGCCCCTCAACATCGAATACTCCGACATCCACGTCCAGCAGGCCGACTACACCAGCTCCTGCGCCACCGTCGTCCTCCTCGACTGCTCCCACTCGATGATCCTCTACGGCGAAGACCGCTTCACTCCAGCCAAGCGCGTCGCCATGGCCCTCGCCCACCTCATCCGCACCCAGTTCCCCGGCGACACCCTCAACCTCGTCCTCTTCCACGACACCGCCGAAGAGATCCCCGTCTCCCAGCTCTCCCGCGTCAAGGTCGGCCCGCACTACACCAACACCCGCGAGGGCCTCCGCCTCGCCCAGCGCATTCTCTCCCGTCAAAACAAGGACATGAAGCAGATCGTCATGATCACCGACGGCAAGCCCTCAGCTCTCACCCTCCCCGACGGCCGCATCTACAAAAACGCCTTCGGCCTCGACCCCCTCGTTATCGCCGAAACCCTCGAAGAGGTCTCCCGCTGCAAGCGCAGCAACATCATGATCAACACCTTCATGCTCGCGCAGGACTTCGCCCTCATGCAGTTCGTCCAGCAAGTAAGCGCCATGTGCCGAGGCAAAGCCTACTTCACCAGCCCCGAACGCCTGGGCAGCTACCTCCTCATGGACTTCATGTCCCGCAGAATGAAAACCGTCCATTGAAATCAAGCGAAGCTATTACCCCTCGCTTTGCGTCAGTGAAAACGGTCCACAAACCAATTTCGAACCCACAACAAAACTGTCATCCTGAGCGCAGCGCAGCGTAGCCGAAGGACCTGCGGTTGCCTTTGCCGTTGCTTGTTCTTTCCCCACCCGCAAAAAACTGCCATCCTAAGCAAAGGCACACGCAGCACTCTAATGCGCGCAGCAATCGAACCTCCCGCATTTCGCCTTAGCTCCTTATTTATTGATTGATAAACGGTTTCGCCTATCGCTGGCAGCCAGGAACCACCAACGCCTCGCCAGGGTAAGACCCTGCATTCAAGGTAGCCAGATTTTTCTTCTGCTGTTCCAAATCTGGAACACAGTAATCGTGGCGCAGAATATCCGGCACTAAGTGTTCATCAAGAGGGCCATGTGTCCAAATTCTTCCCTTAAAAACTCCATCAGCCGCCTTCACAACTGGAGTATTTGGGTCTGGAGCATATTGCGTGCCGAAGACCTGAGACTTGTTGATGGATTGAAGATAGCGGTCCAATGTAGCGGCTGCCAGAAATTTTGACTTATCATTCCCTCTGATCACAGCTTCGACCGCAAGGATGTGTGCGAGCAGGTAGTCATCAGCCGTTACCCCATGTTGAAAGAGCAGCGCAGCATCGTGAAGATCCTCGCCAGTTTGCACCTCACCTTTCGCCAACATGGTTCGGACTAGTAGACGTCGCTTTTCTCCTCGCTCCTTAATATCCTCTTGTGAAATAGATGCAATGCCGCCGGGCTTGCCAGCTGGAACATCGTCCTGATCATCCAGGAACATCTGATGAATGCTCTTCGCGGCCTCAGGCTTGCTCTGTTCAGTGATGGAAGTTTGCGCAACGATGCAGGAACTCTGCACCAGGAAGAGCAGACAAAATGCTGAGAGAATAACTTGGCGGATTTGCAAAGTTTGGCGCATTAGGAAGTATAGAACTGTCGTGCCGGATGCCCCATTCCCACAACAGTTTCATCGCAGTAGGGCCGCTTATTCGCGATCACCATCACAAGCCACTCTCTTCAAGTTTGCCGATAACCCGACATTGTCAGGAAGAGCAACAACTCATTTGCACATGACTGCGGAATTTTCTTCAGCGAGTATTGATTGATATAAGGTCACCGGCATGGTGTCTCCCAAGTGAAACAGCCGTGGGTAAAGTTGCGGATCGAAAACGATCCCCATACCTAGTTCTTCCCAATAGAACTCCTGCGTATCGCTGAGAGGCTTTTCTCGGATGTAGTCGACTTGGTCAATTTGTCCCTTAGGAAAGGTAGCAACACTTCCAACCTTGTCAGTAAGCGTGATCTCTTCCGCTGTCACCTTGCTAAGGAAGCCTCTATGCAGCCTGCCATCTTTTGTCTTTAGTGAGAAATTCACCGTGGCGTAGGGATGCCCTTTTGACTCAAAGGGGGCGAAAGCTAGGAGATCAGCCCATGAGCTTCTGCCGCTGTAAAGGGTGAAGAGCGGCAAATTAGGATTATCGTTCGCTACGGAGCGCCCGCCAAACCCAGATCGGACTCGTACTAAATCCGATTTCGGGATCACCACACTACCTTGTGTCGTTTTGATCGAGACGTTTGTATCTGTGACTTCTTTGAGTTCACCATACCGGCAAGTCTGGTCGTGTTCAATGAAGACGAAGCCTAGACCTCGTTTCAGCAGCCTTAGCGACTGCCATGGATCGCCCTCACCAAGACAAGGCGTAACCGGTAGAACAAGGCTGAAGAGGCAGACGCAGACTCTCAGCAGACGCAGGTTACGAAAAAATGTTGTTTTCATTACACCAAGCATAGACGCTTCTAGAGAGACTCCCGCACAACGGGGAAATCGGCAACTCCAAACCCATCCACCCCATCTATCATTAGTTCAATGTCCACACGCCCGCAGCACGCCTACACCGGCCCCTCCCTCCCCATCATCCCCGAGCCCACCCACGCCGAGCGCACCCGCACCCTCCTCCATCTCCACTCCCTCGCGACCCTCTCCACGCTCTCCAAAAAACAACCCGGCTTCCCCTTCGGCTCGCTCATGCCCTACGCACTCGACGCGACGGGCCGCCCCCTCTTCCTCATCAGCAACATGGCCATGCACACCCAGAACATCAAAGCCGACCCGCGCGCCAGCCTCTTCGTCACCCAGCCCGCAGCCGACGGAGACCCCCTCGGCGCCGCCCGCGCCACCCTCATCGGCAACATCCTCCAGGTCCCCGAAGCAGACAAAGCCGCCGTCCGCGAACTCTATCTCGCCCGCCACGAAAACTCCCGCTACTGGGTCGACTTCGCCGACTTCTCCTTCTTCCGCATGGACATCCTCGACCTCTACTACGTCGGCGGATTCGGCGTCATGGGCTGGGTCACCGCAGCCGACTACACCACCGCCGCGCCCGATCCCCTCTCCGCCTCCGCGACAGGCATCCTCAGCCACATGAACGCCGACCACACCGACGCCATGATCCTCCTCGCCCGCACCCACTCCCAGCTCGAAGCCACCGAGGCCACCATGACCGCCGTCGATCGCCTCGGCTTCCACCTCCGCCTCAAAACCGCCGAAGGCATGAAGGGCACCCGCATCAACTTCCCCCACCAGGTCACCACCCCCACCGAAACCCGCACCGCCCTCGTCGAAATGGTCCGCCAAGCCCGCCAGCAAACCTAACCTCAGCACTTGCCGCTGCTTGTTCTTTCATCCACCACACAAACAAAACTGTCATCCTGAGCGGGTGATAAAACTTTTGTATCCGATTGTTTTTATTGCAGATAATGTTCCTATTTTTGCCTGTGTAGGAATTGTGCAGGACAAATGTGCAGAATCCAGTGTGAATGACAGCTTTTCATCGCCGGAAGAGGGCCGGGAGAAACCCGCAGGGTGTCTCCCGCGCGGCTGAAAAGCTCAGACGGGATGATGTGCGTCCCGTCTGTCCTGTTTCCGTGTCGTCCGATTCTTGCATGGCTGAGGACGTGATTTCATGCCGCAACTGCCTCCAGTTCCTCGCTGGTTACTTCCTCAGAGATGGGCGGTTCCAGGGCGTCAAGGATGACGGCGGCGGTCTGCTGAATCACTTCGAGCGATTCGGCCAACAGTGAAGCGTTGCCGTGGTAAAGCTGGATGTACGAGGCACTAGAATCTTCGTTGACCAAACCAACAGCTTTACCCACCACAAACGCCACGGCCTCGGCTTCCGTCTCGCGCACGATTTTGGTGGTAGCGGTGCGGCGTTCGCTGCGGTGCAACAGTTCGTGTCCTGCCTCATGGACAAGCGTGGCGAAAGTTTCTGCCTTGGACTGTCCGGGCAGGATGGCAATGCGTCCGCCGTAACTCATGCCGAGGGCTGGCGCAATGTTCGCGCTATAGCTGACAGAAATGCCCCTGCTGTTGAGGAAGGCGGTCAACCGTTCGATGTTCTCGCCTGGGTCGCCGGTGACTTGCCGCAAGCAAGGCAGTTCTACGCCTTCGGTCTGCGAGATATCGAAGACGTAAGCGTTGCGGAAGCCAAGCAAGACGCGCTCGTTCTGCTTGGTAATGTCCTTCTGCGCTACCTCGTCCTTCTTGCGGCGAACGCCAACGATGGGAGCAAGGATGCGGATGCCTTTCTGTCCGGCCTTCACAAAACGGCCAAGGCTCTTCCATGTCCAGAACCCCGCTACTCTGGTCGCCGAGGGCATTTGCCGCGCGATCTCCAAGACGTTCCCGAAGGAATAGTTATGGAATCGGCTCATGACGGTGAGGTAGGTCGTGAGGGCTTCGGAGTGTCCGGCCTCCAGTTGCTCAATCAATAGCTTGACGTTGGTGGCAATCAATTCCTGCTTAGTGTTGGGCTTCTTGCTTTCGGTGATGGCGATGGTGTTCATGGTGTTGGCTCCTTGGGTTTGGCTTTTGCACTTCCGCGTTGAAACGCGGCATGTACATGCCGAACGCCACCTGGCGAAGGCGGGGGTAGCAAGGTGCAAGGGAGGGGTCTCCCCACCCGGAGCAAAGCGGAGGGCGAGCGCAGCGAAGGTCTGCACAAGCGAAGCGCGGAAGATTGGGGAAGCCCTTGTCGCCGCGCGGGGGGCGGAGCCCACTAGGGAGGCTTGGTTTCCGAAATCGTGCGCGTTGGCGCACAGATTTATAGGGTGGGCGTTGCGGGCGGGAAAGGCCCGCAGAGGTGGGAAGCGGAGAACGCGTGGCGGTCGCAGCGCGGGAGGAAGCCTACTCCCACGAGAGTTAGGACACAACTGGACGAGCTGAGCCCGATGCGCGGATGGAGGAGATGGCCTGACGATAAGGCATTGATGAAGTTTCTGGCGGAACTGTAGGCCGGACAAATTCTTCGCCTAGAAGAAATTGCGCCTGTTCAAGACAGCGTCACTGCAACGGGCCGTCCATCTTCAATACGAAGCCTGCGGAGGCAAGAGCTTCTTCTGTCGTTTCGCCAGTAGCGATAAGCGCATGGCCCTGTTGAGCCTCCAGGCTTACTGGCTCGGAGTCAGGGTAGACGAGTTCGGTTAACGTGATGAAATCCGAAAACGGAATTGTCTTGATGCCTGGCTGAGGCGTGATGGTGGTACTAGCTTCCGTGAGCAGCGCAGCAGCTTTGGAATCCAAAAAGCCAAGGGAAATCAGGATGTCTGCAACCTGTTGGATGACCATGACCTGCATTTCCCATGCCTGCGTCTGTTGCTCTGATTGCACGATGGCGACTAAGCGGAATCTCACGAATACATCCATGACCATAATCGTGGTTTTCATAAGGCCCTTATCATGCGAAGGTAGTGTTCTGCCACCAGTCTCCCCAAGTAGGATAACTCGATGCCCCATTCGAAACCTTGCCTCGGTTTGAACCCGAAGTGCGCTGATCGCTGGCCCGAATTTATCTCACACGGTCGTGAGGTCGGCGGTGGCGGCAAGCGCGGACTCAATATATCTGGACAGGCAGGCTACAGGCCGATTCCATGCTCGTATTGTTGTTCATGCTTAGGTGCGATCTCCTGCTGAATCGACTTCGAGGTAGTGATCTCTGTTGCATGGGCGCTTTGGTGCGATACATCGTGGCCGAGCGCAGAGGAGAGTTTCTCCCGGTCGTTGGTGAAGATCTGTGCGTCCTGCGCTCCACGCGAGACGGCCACGTAGGCCATGCGATTGTTCAGTAGGTCCTTGGCTCCCAGTTCGGTATCGACGTGGATCAACACGCGGTCAGCGGTCTGCCCCTGGCTGGAATGACTGGTCACCGCATAGCCATGATCGAGATGCGGGTGCTTCTCCGGATCAAGCTCGACCGCGCGGCCCCCATCCATCTTGAGGGACAGCCTCCCATCCTCGCCGATACCCTCCACCGTCCCCAGCTCGCGATTGGCAACCTTCAGCTCAAGGGAAGGCGCGGTGAGCTGCACCCGGTCTCCGATGGAGAAGGCTCGCTCCTCTTCGCGATAAACGGAGACACCCTGTTGACGGCGCGGGTCGTAGGTCTTCTCCATACCGTCCTTCATCTCGACGGTTAGCCGGTTGCTGGCTGCGTCGATCTCGGTCACCTTTGCGTACTCGCCTTTGTGGATGCCAGTTTCTTTGGAGTCTCGCGAGTAACGCAGTACGTCGCCGACGTTGTACCGCTCGGCCCATGTACGGTCTGCGCCGGTGAGATCCTGACGGGGAACGAGGACCTGCACGCGATGCTCTTCCTGACCGACAACGCCTTTAGACTGCATCTCCACATGAATTGCCCGGTTGATCTCCACGCGGGAGCGGTTGTCGGGTGAGACAACCAACGTGCTCTCCGGCGACCTCGCATACTCTTTTGCGATGGCTGCCACGCGTTCGTCATGGCCCTGTACCTCATGGATGCGGCCCTGCTGTTCTAACCCCGCCAGCGCCGCGCGGACATCGCCTCTCGCGAGTTGCTCGACGGTTTGTTTCAGTTCCGGGTCGCGCTGCCGCACGATCTCATCGAGCTTGACCGTCTTCATCCCCGCGTCCTGAAGCTGGGCGAAGATGCGTCCCGCCTCGACGGACTCATGTTGCCGAGTATCGCCCACTAAGAGAACACGGTCGTTCGGATGCAGGCGAGACACGAACTCGTGCATCTGTTTGGTGGACGCGAGCGAACTCTCGTCCACTACATAGAGCCGGTGCTCGCCGGTGTCTGCCTTTTGGCCTTGAGCAAGATGTGACTGCAAGGTCCTGGTCTCGATCCCGGACTCCCCGAGCTTCTGCGCGGCCCTCGATGTGGGAGCAAAACCCTCCACGGTATATCCAGCACTCTCCGCACCCTCGCGAACGACTGCCAGCGTCGTTGTCTTACCCCCGCCCGCGACTCCGTCCAGACCGATGATCTTCTCGCGCGAGAGAAAGATTTCATCGACGGCGCGGAGTTGACCGGAGTTTAGCTCCCGATGGCGATTCTCCGTCGCAATTCGAATGCTCGGAGAAACGAGCATCGCGTCCTCGAAGCCGCGCCGGTTGCCTGCTTGCATGTGGGCGATGGTCTCGCGTTCCATGCGTAGCATTGCGGCGGTCGTGTACTGAGGGCCAGTCCCGACGTTCTCCACCCGGCGAAACTCCCCAGTTTGTACGCGGCGCTCGAACTCCTCCCGCACTTGGTTGGGAGTCGCTTGGGCCATGCTCCGGTCAAGGGCTGCTGCGAGGATGTCTTTCCGGGCATGGACCGCACCACGCTCGAAGAGATGATCGCGGGCGTAGGTCACGGCTTGTTGCGCCTGGCTCACGCCTCGTTCCGGTTCCTGAGTCTGCCGCTGCCCTTGCTCCCTGGCTTGGGCGACGATGCGATCCGCTTGATGGCCGTACTGCGCGGCAAGGTCCCGGTGCCGCTGCAACACCTCTTCGGGCGACAGCAGCTCCTTGCGATCGCGCGTCCGATGCGCGGCGATCTGCGCCGCCGAGGAACCGTCCAAGCCCTGCTCACGCTTGTAATCCTGGATCTGTTCCCGGCGCAGACTGGAGGCTTCGAGATACTCCTTCGTATAGCCCCTGATCTCGGGTTGCCCGTATTCCCCACGCTCCAACTGATACCCCAAACCCTGCAACCGTGTCGCCAGCTCCGACCGGTAGACAGCCGTCACGTACTTCTGGGCAGCGTACAGCTCGTGCGACTGCACGGAGCGGGTCAGCTTGCCGGGACCGGCGTCGCGTTCGGTGACGTTGAAGATAACGGCATGGGTGTGGAGTTGCGGCGCGGCATAGCCATCGACGGGCCGCGCCGTGTCGTGCTCGAAGGTCGCGGCAACGAACTTCCCCGTCGTCTCCGGCTTATGGACGTTGCCGATCCGCGCCTGGGTGAACTGTTCCAACTCCCCCAGTGCTACACGGACGCTTTCACGGTGTGCCTCTCTTACGCGGTCATCGCCGCCCACAAGCGCGGTGATCGAAACCGACTTCGGCGCGGAGATGGTTCCATCCCATCCAGCACGGTGCTCCACACTGGTGACTTCCTTGCCGATCTGATTTTCGTAGGTCTTCTGCGGCTGATGGCGAACGAGCTGTTCGCCAGTCAAAGGATGTTGGCCTTCTGTCAGCCGGGCGAACTCTTCATTGCCCACCGGACCTTGCAAGCCCCACCTCTCGGCCAGCTTGCCCTGCCACTCGCTGTAGCCCTGCCGATCCCGGCTCCAGTAGTTCTGCCCCTGGGATGCGAACTCTCGCTCATGATAAGTCCGTGCCTGGCCTGCCGATAACGGTTTGGGAGACATCGAGAGCATGGGCCTTGCTCCAAACGACTAGATGAGCCACAGCAAAATTCTATGCCACGTTGGTAAACACAAGCCGACACCTTGGTACTAATTTGAGTCATAGAGCGCATCGTGATTGGCGCGAAGTGAATATGGATTTGCAACCAGCCTATGACCGGGGCGAATGAGCTCCGTGTTCAAAGTCGAGACTTTGGACGCCCAATCGTTGGGCTTGATTGAGCTGTGGGCCGCCTGCCAGGGTTGAAGTCTTCTGAGCCGCGCTGTCAAAGATTCGGATCAACACAGCTTCACATTCACGGAGCGCACTTCATGCAAATAAAACAATATGTCCAAAGTGCGTTATCCATTACACAACATCATTGTCCAATAAGGTCAATTATCAGAACAGTTTATAAATTACCGCTAATAGAGTTGCAGATATTACTAAACATTCAGAGACATATACCTAAAACCGCCGAGAGGTCTTCTTGGACTGAGTCCCGAGGCGAAGGACGGATATGCCCACTCAAAAAAAGGTAAGCCACGGTATGTAGACTTCCTGGGCAACGCCAGATATTTCAAATAATCGGCAGAAAACCGGCATTTAGCCAGAACTATTCCTCCTGGGAGACCGCAGGATTGAAGTCTTCGGAGCTGCGCCGTCAAAGATTCGGATCAACACAGCTTCACATTCACGGAGCGCACTTCAGAAGTCCCTTTCGCGGTGCGTCCATGAGAAAATATCGCGTAATTATCAAGTAAATTATTACTTTCGTATCTTGTTGAAAACAAATATATTTGAACTCAAACTTCAGACAGTGGAGCTTGTTGAAAGATAATTTCACTGTTGACAATTTGCCGGAGCGGCGAGAAAGTTGATACTGAGGGACACTTTATGGACGAGGGCAACGTATCAGATCTTGTTAGGTACACAAAGGCGCTGGTCGCGATTCAGATTCAGGCGATGAGCAAAAATGAAGATCCAGTAAAGCCGGAAATCCTCATGGCCCGCGCAGGGTTGCCAGCGAAAGAAATCGCGGAGCTACTTGGCAAAAGTCCCGACGCGGTGAAGAAGACAATCCAGCGCGCAGGCAAGAAGGAGGCATAAAGCTCTTATGGCGAAAGCTCTGTCAGCGACCATGGATGACCTGTTGAAACAAGCGAAGACGACAAATCGCTTGCTCGCGGCGCAGTTAAAAAATCAAATGACTCAGATGGAGCTGGTAAAGCTCCTATCGACCACTGATCTCACCGCGAAAGAAATCGCAGACGTGCTCGACACCACCGGGAACACTGTCGGGGTGACGCTCCAGCGATTGCGGAACAAGGCAACCGCAGGCGCCAGCAAGGGAGCACCAGGTCGCACGAAGGGGGAACAGTAGATGGCAAAAAGGTCCGAACAAGCAGATCCCGGGGAGAAGATGGCAGAGCTCCTCAAGAAGCTACTTATCACCCAGCTCGCGCTGGCGGGTGTGGCACAAGCCCAGATACGCGAGGTTGTCGGCTGCTCGATGGGCGAAGTCAACGGTGTAGCCAAACTAATCAGGCCGACCAAGCGCAGCGTGGGCGAAAGCACCGCAAAGACTGCCAATTGAGGAAGGAAGTGGAGAATGGCTAGAGAAATCAAACAAGAAGAACCGGTCCAGCAGCTTGCGGATTCAGTTGACTTGCTTGTGCGGCTCAAGATCGATTCCTTGAAGGGGGACCGCAGCCAGACACAAATGATTCATCTCCTCGCCGGGTTCGGTCTTGAAGCTTCTGAAATAGCTCGTCTCCTCAGCCTTCCAGGCACCACAGTGGCTCCCGAGGTGTCTAAGCTCCGCAAGCCTTCGAAGCCGAAACAACGCAACGTCACATCTCGGAGGAAAACCCGTGGCTAGCGATGAATCAAGCGAATTGCTGGGAGAATTGAAGGCTGTGAAAATGCTTCTCATTCTTCAAGCCATGATCTCGGGTTGTCAACAAAAGCATGTCGCAGCGGCCCTCGGTGTAAGCGAGGCTACGCTGAGCCGCATGTTGCCAAAAGGTCTTGGTAAGGATTTAGCCAGAGTTTCTGAACGCCGATTCCGTACCGAGCCGGAGGCTTGATGACCAACGAACAAGCGAATCAGATTCTCAAAGAGCTCGAGATGTTACGTAAACTTAAAATGATCGAGCTATTCGACAAGGGTTACTCACAGGCGCAGTTGGCCGAAGCTTTAGGCGTTAGTCAGCCGACCATCAGTCGAATGATGCCAAAAGTCTCGACCAAAAAGGGCTGACTTTATGGCAGGCAGAACTCCAGTCGTTGATTGGTCAGGCAATTACGAGGAAAACTGTCTCCAGCTTGCCAAGCATCTTGGCAAAAACAAAATCCGACGTATATTGTTCGACGCTATCTATGGCCGCGTCTCGAAGCCGCGCTCCAGAAAACAGATGATTGCAGCGACCACGTTAAAATCGAGCGACGGCCAGCAAGCCCAGAATGAACTGGATCACCTCGCAAAGTACGGTCTAATCAGGCAAACCAATAATGAGGGGAATGTCTTCGTCGATGATGGGAGTCGTTGGCTGTATCTCAAAGATGAAAATGTTCGTGCTCACCGTGCGCAAATCTTGAGATATGCAAACAATCCTGGAGAGGCAAAAAAAGTGCCAACAAAGCGCCGACCACAGGGATCCACAACTGTTGCTGTGACTCGCCAATTTCTCAAGAAGCGAAAGCATTTGGACGTTCTATATTTGACAGCAAACCCGCGCGGAGACCTCAGAGTTGAAGCGGAAGTGAATCAGGTGCAGCAGGAGGTGCGTGGTTCCAAGCTCCGCGACAACATCGACGTTCACTATCGGCCAGCTGCGAATCTAGATTCTCTGATCCAAGGATTAAACGACCACGTTCCAGCGATCGTACACTTCTCCGGTCACGGTAATGAGAGTGGTGTCGGAACGGACGATGCCAAGTCAGCTCATCCGGCAGGAAAACTGGTCTCGTTCGAACTTCTAGCGAAGGCAATCGCTGCCACAGATACGCCGCCGCAGATTATCGTTTTGAATTCATGCAAAAGTGCAGGGGCAAAAAAGTCCTTCTTTCCGCCAGCCAAAGCGATCATCGCCATGGGAGATTCGATTGGCGACTTGGCCGCGACCGCCTTTGCAGCGAAGTTTTACGCAGCAATTGCCGCAGGGCAATCGCTTCATTCGGCGTTTGCGCAGGGGAAGGTTGCCGTCGAAGCGGTGTCAATTAATGAGGCAGATACGCCTGAGCTGCTTTTGGCTGAAAACGCCAACCCAAAGAAAATCATCCTGACCTGATGCTGGCAAACATATTTGTCATCCGGCAGGCGGCTCCGATTCCTCTCCTTCCCTGTCCGCGAATGACCCTCCTGAGCTTGTTATGAGCGAAGCCGAAGGATCTCTCGCACTTGGGGGGAGACCGGAGACCTCAACAGGCCGGAGTCCCTCACGCGAATCCTCATAAGTCCCGACAAATGGGCATCTCGTCACTCAATCCCTTTGCTCTCATCCCACACAAACGCTTCACTGGGTCTTCCGTTAGTGGACGGCGGATCGGCCAGGGGTAGTGAAGCCTGGACTGCCGCCGTCGCCTTGGCTTGTTTCGGAGGCGAGGTGTGTGCCGACGATACTGGCACCGGGGAAGTGGGTCTAGGCGCGGCCTGCGGAATCTCCCGCTCTATAAAGTCAGGCTGTTTCGAGCGTTTCGTTGCTAATCGGAAAACAACGGGCACAACGCGGTTCTCTTGCTTGATGAACCCGTGTAGCGGCTCAAGGCCGGATATTTCCGACGGCATGATGAGCGCTTTGGTGGCAATCTCCATCGCATAGGACTTCTTACTACCGAGTAGCCCCATGCTGCGTGACTCCTTCAAGCGCTCGACCTCGATTTCGCCGATAGCGTCGGAAATCCATTTGGCCGCGCGCGGTTCGGAGGTTTTGAAAAATACCTTCGTAGCGGGCTGGGAGAGCATGACTTCGGCGTCATGGCCGTAGCGTTTTTCTAGTTGGCTGCGCCCCTGGAAGCCGAGCACGACGGGATTGCCGTACTTGCGATTTTCAGTCACGGCAGCGTGGAGCTGGGGTAGCTTGTTCAAGCTTGCCAGCTCGTCAATAACGAACCATACTGGCTTGGCGGCGGAATCATCGCAGGGGCCCTGCATCCGCAGGATGAAAAGATCGAGCCATACCGAATGGAGCGGCAAGACCTTTTCCCGGTAGTCGGGGCTGGAGGTCAGAAAGACCCAGCGCTTGCGCTCCTTCCTCCAATCAGCCGTGGCAAAAGTCGCCCGTCCACCGCCTCCCTCGGGCAGTAGCTCGAAGCAGTCCGCTACCAAGTTGAGGCTCGACAGCACCCCGGCACGCTGCGCCGGAGCTGCCGGGTCGATCAGCGCAGCCAACGGTGTCCCTGCCACGATGGAAGCAAGCGACTCAGGGTCGCTCATCCACTTCAAAAGAAAGTGCGTCGGCATCCGACGCCGCAGCATGGCGGCAAGCAACCGGCGCGGAGCGTCGGTGAAAAATGCCTTCTCGTACTCCTTCTCTGGAAGAAAAGCGGCGGCGATTGTAGCGGCGGTCTCATCGCGCACGATCTCCTGATCGAGACTCCAGTAGGGGCACCGGGCGTCGAGAGGATTCAGGATCAGGTCGCCGCGACTGGGGTCATAGAACTCCCCCACGAAATCCATCGCCGGGTCATAGACGATGGCCGTTTCGCCGCGCTGCTGGACCTGGCGCAATATCTGCCGGATGGCCGTCGATTTACCCGAACCGGTGTCGCCGATCAGCTCGATGTGGCTGGACTCCAGGCGGCGTGGAATCCGAAAACTCGGACCGAACGGAAGCCAGCTCCAGGGAGCTTTCTCAAAGCGCAACTCAAAGGAAATGCCATCCGTTCCGATTCTGCGACGCCAGACGCCAGCCAGCAATTCGGGGCCTTTGGTCCGCCGTCCGTGCCGCTCCTCATGCTCCCCACTGCGTCCTTGTCTAAGCTGAAGCCGGAGCGCGTACAGCAACAAAATTCCGGCCAGGCCGTAGATCATGGGCCGAGCGAAGAGCCACCAAACACTCTCGCCGTCGTAGATCGTCGCCTGGAGATACGGAACCAGCTCGGAGGAACGAACTTTCTCCGTAGGGCTCTGGACCACTCCGCGCCACCCCTCCGCGACGGCTTTGGGCGAGAGCTTGACTGGCAGTTTTGAGTCCGATCCAGAGATTGCATCATCGGGCAAAAGCGTCTCGGGTTTTCGTCCGGGAGCGGTTTTCATCACCCACCGGATGGTCATCAGATTGCCGGGCAGGCGAGCACCAACGGTGCTCGCGGAGTATACCGGGAGATAAATTTTCTGGAGCGGGGGGAGTGTCCAAGCGAGCCAGGCCGAGACCGAAACAATGAGCGCGAGCGGCCCCAGCGTGACCCAGACAAGTAGCCAGAAGAGCCTCCCTGTCCGGCTCGGAAACTGCATCGGGCGGCTCAGGGCTTGCCCCCATTCTGACTCCCGTCCTGCCCTCCCTGGGCGAGAAAATCCGCCATCAACTTCCGGGCGCTTTCGAGCTTCCGAACGTCGGCCTGGTCACGGATTTTTAGCACGGACTCAGGGAGCAGATGCTTGCCTTCGGCGTTCGCATGGGCGGTCGCATGGAAGAGATTCAGGAGCATGTACCGGGTCGCCGAGACCTCCGAAAGCAGCAGCTCCATCGTGTCCGCTGGACGTTGCCGCGCTGTCTTCAGGGCCAACTCGCGCAGCCATTCCGCAAGCGACTTCCCATCGCGCCCAGCAGCGGCTTCGACCTCGCGCAGCTCTTCCGGCGTGAGTCTGGTTGCTACCGTCTTGGCGCGGAGTCCAGGGCGAACTTCATCGTCGGGTGGCGATGGAGGATGCGCCGAGGCCGGGATGCGAGGAGTGGTCATGGGGAGGGCCACCTCAAAAACAGAGTGCATCCGACGACGGCAATAGTCAACCCATGAAAACCGCACTTGCCGGTCAAGTGCTTTAGTATTCAATGCGTTTACGCGAACGCGACAAAGTGATTCCAGGCGGCAACTTGCGTTTACGGACGTAAACGCGGAGTGGCTAAGTAGCTGATGGTAATCGCGTTCACCGCCGGAAACTTCCGGTTTACCTACAGCACCCATTTGGGGGTGATGTGTCATATCTACAACCGCTGCGTAGCAGCGCGCCCCCTCTTGACGGCTATCAAAGCGAGTAATTTACACAGCCGGAAGATTTCTCCAAGCACCGTCCAAGCGGCAAATAGCGATTCGTCACAATTGCAATGCGGATCGCCACCGAGAGACCGCCGGCCATCGTAGAAACCGGCCACGATCCATCCACTAAACTAACCAGATGCTCCTCACGATTTCCACGACCCATCAACCGGCCACCGACCTCGGCTATTTACTGCATAAGAATCCGGCAAATCTCCAGATGGAGGCGCTTTCGTTTGGGAAGGCTTATGTCTTTTACCCCGATGCGTCTGTCGAATTCTGCGCAGCGGCTCTGCTGCTCGAGATTGACCCGGTCGCCCTCGTTCGCGGTCGAGGACCAGCCGGTGAGGGCGGGCAGTTGGAGCAGTACGTGAATGACCGTCCGTATGCTGCAAATTCCTTTCTCAGCGTCGCGATGGGGCGGATATTGAGCACGGCAATGAGCGGACGGAGCAAAGATCGACCTGAGCTTGCGGAGACAGCAATTCCGTTGACTGCCCATCTGCCAGTCATTGCGGCTCGCGGCGGTGAAGATTTGGTCAAGCGTCTCTTCGAGCCGCTGGGCTACACCGTCGAAACGCAGGGATCGCAGCTTGACGACAAGTTTCCCGAATGGGGAGCGTCTCCGTATGTCGCTCTGACGATTACAGGCATTGTTAGGCTACAGGATTTGCTCACGCACCTCTATGTACTGATACCCGTCCTGGACAACGAGAAGCACTACTGGGTAGCCAACGACGAGATCGAAAAGCTTCTGAAGCGCGGCGAAGGCTGGCTGGGCGCTCATCCAGAGAAAGACCTCATCGTCTCGCGCTATCTAAAGCGCCAGCGCAGTCTTACGCGAGAAGCGTTGAGCCGTTTGCTGGCGGAGGACACACCAAGCGATGAGGGGGACGAGATTCCCTCGGTAGAGTCGCCCGCGATAGAACGCACGCCTTCCCTACATGACCAACGCCTACAGGCGGTATTGTCGGTCATTCGGGATACAGGTGCAAAGCGCGTTGTCGATCTCGGCTGTGGCGAGGGCAAGTTGCTCAAGCTGCTTCTATCCGAGAAGCAGTTTGACACTATCCTCGGCATGGATGTGTCATGGCGCTCGCTGGAGACAGCGAAGGAGCGCTTGCGACTCGACGGGCTAACAGAACGGCAGCGGGGTCGAATTGAGCTCATCCAAGGATCGCTGACCTACCGCGATCAGCGGCTAAATGGGTTTGAAGCAGCCGCCATTGTGGAGGTCATCGAGCATCTGGACGCGGCGCGACTGGCGACCTTCGAGCGCATCGTCTTCGAGTTTGCGCGACCCACGCATGTGGTCTTGACCACGCCGAACGCGGAATACAACACGGTCTTTGAGACGCTCCCCGCAGGCGAGTTCCGGCACGGCGACCACCGCTTTGAGTGGAAACGTCCTGAATTCGAAGGCTGGGCAAATGGAGTTGCAGAGCGGTTTGGATACGGAGTTCGATTTGAGCCAGTAGGACCAGTCGATGCAGAACGAGGGGCACCAACGCAGATGGCAGTCTTTACTCAGAGGGAGGTCGCGGCATGAAGATCAGCATTCCCGAATTGTCGCTTGTCCTCCTGGTTGGGCCCTCGGGCTCCGGCAAGTCTTCCTTTGCGCGTAAGCACTTCCTGCCCACCGAGGTTGTCTCCTCCGACTTCTGCCGCGCGCTCGTCTCCGACAACGAAAACGACCAGTCTGCTACCGGAGATGCGTTCGATCTACTGCATGAGATAGTTTGCAAACGACTCGCTCGCGGTCGTCTCACGGTGGTTGACGCAACCAATGTCCAGCCAGAGGCACGGAAATCTCTGATCGCGTTGGCAAAGGAGTTTCATCTCTTCGCAGAGGCGATTGTCTTCGACCTCTCGGAGCGCGTGTGTCAGGATCGCAACGTGCTTCGTCCCGATCGGCAGTTCGGGCCGCACGTCATTCGCAACCAGTCGCAGCAACTCCGCCGTTCTCTGCGCGGACTGGAACGTGAAGGCATCCGCCACGTCTTCAAGCTCTCCAGCCCCGAGGAAGTGGACGCCGTAACCATCGAACGTCACCCGCTCTGGAACAACAAAAAGACAGAGCACGGCCCCTTCGACATCATCGGAGACGTTCATGGATGCTTTGATGAACTTGTCGAGCTTATGGCCCAGCTCGGCTACACGGTGAATCAAACCGATGGCGTGTATTCGATTTCGTCCTCAGGCGAACGCAAGCTGGTCTTTGTGGGCGACCTTGTTGATCGCGGCCCAGGGACTGTTCAGGTACTTCGTCTCATTTCAAGCATGGTGCAATCTGGACAAGCATTCTGCGTTCCGGGCAATCACGACATGAAACTCGTCAGAGCATTGCGAGGCCGAGATGTGAAGCGTACGCATGGTCTCGCGGAGACGATGGAACAACTCGGAAACGAGTCGGATGAGTTCCGCGTCGAAGTCGCCAAGTTTCTCGATGGTCTTGTCAGCCACTATGTCTTCGATGATGGAAAGCTGGTCGTTGCCCACGCTGGTCTCAAGGAGTCCATGCACGGTCGCGGATCAGGAGCGGTGCGAGAGTTCGCCCTCTTTGGCGAGACAACAGGAGAGACGGACGAATTTGGTCTGCCGGTTCGCTACAACTGGGCGGCGGACTATCGCGGTAAGGCACTGGTGGTCTACGGACACACTCCCGTACCCGAACCGCTTTTCCTCAACAACACGGTCAATATTGATACCGGCTGTGTCTTCGGTGGCCAACTCACAGCGCTGCGCTATCCCGAGCGCGAGATCGTATCGGTCAAAGCGCATCAGACGTACTACGAGCCTGCCCGTCCCTTTTTGCCTGAAACGACCGAGACTCAGCGGCCGTTGCAACACGCACAGGACGATGTGCTCGACTTGGCCGATGTAGTCGGCAAACGCCTCATCGACACACGGCTGAAGCCGAAAATTACGATTCGAGAAGAGAATGCGATTGCGGCGCTTGAAGTCATGAGTCGGTTCGCAAGTGATCCCAAGTGGCTCATCTATCTTCCTCCCACGATGTCACCCACCGAGACAAGCAAGCACGAGAACCTGCTGGAACATCCGGACGAGGCATTCGCCTTCTACCGCAAGGAAGGGATCGCTACCGTTGTTTGCGAACAGAAACACATGGGCTCGCGCGCTGTCGTTGTTCTCTGCAAAGACGAGGCTGTGTCTCAGAAACGCTTCGGGGTTGTCCAAGCCTCACTCGGAACGGTGTATACCCGCACTGGTCGCCGATTCTTCACAGATGAAGCCTTGGAACGTCAGTTCCTCATTCGTCTGCAACTGGCGGTGGAGAAGTCGGGGCTTTGGGATGAACTAGGGACCGATTGGCTTTGCCTTGATTGCGAGCTGATGCCCTGGTCTGCGAAGGCGCAGGAGTTGCTCCAGAAGCAGTATGCGCCTGTCGGCAATGCTGGCGTTCGTGCATTGCAATCTGAGAAAGATCTCATCGCAAGAGCTATGCTGCGCGTCCCCGGTTTGGAGATACTCTCTGCGCAGACCACTGAACGGCTCGGCGCTGTGGAGCATTACACGCAAGCCTATCTGCAATACTGCTGGCCAGTAAGTTCGCTAGCCGATCTCAAGCTTGCTCCGTTTCATCTCCTGGCAAGCGAAGGCGCTGTCCACACGGACAAGCCGCACACCTGGCACATGGAGATGATCGCCAAGCTCTGTAGCGCGGATACCGAGATATTAGTGGCAACCCCATTCAAGATCGTCAATCTTCAAAATGAGGCAAGCGTTGCCGACGCAGTTGCTTGGTGGACTGAGATGACGGCTCAAGGACGAGAAGGTATGGTAGTCAAGCCGATCGACTTCATCGCAGAAGGCAAGCGTGGAATTACCCAGCCAGCGATAAAGTGCAGAGGTGCAGAGTACCTCCGCATTATCTACGGTCCGGAGTACCTCCTCCCAGAGAACCTCGAACGGCTGCGTTCGCGGAACGTAGGAGCCAAGCGCTCTCTGGCGAGCCGAGAGTTTGCGCTTGGCATCGAGGCACTGGAGCGATTCGTTCGCAAGGAACCGCTGCGCCTTACTCATGAATGTGTCTTCGGAGTCCTCGCACTGGAAAGTGAACCAGTCGATCCGCGACTATAGGGGGAGATACTGAGCCGCATCCCCGAGCTCAGCGAGCTACGGACCAAGCCCTCAGCTCAAGCCAAGCTTGAGCTGCTGACGAGTCCGTGGCGCGAGCCCTCTAGGGATAACACTTTGCTGGCGTAGCCAATTCAGCCATCTCGTCAGGAGCGTAGGAGTGAAGCGTTCCTTTCTGTAGTGCCAATTTTCACGCACTTCGCGGATGATCTCATCGTCTGAAGGAGATTTCCCATCGATCAGCAAGTCGTTCCAGGCAGCAAAGAGAGTCGCGATGATCTCTGCCTCCTCTGTTGTCTTGTTCTGAAAGAGGTTAAGCAGTCGGTCAAACTCTGTTTGCTGCCCACCGAGCACAGAGACCGCTTCGGCGATTTTCGCATCTATGCCGCTCTCTCTTTGATACTCAACCATTTCGCGGCCATTACCGAGGGTCTTCGTCTTGACCGTGAACCATCCACTTTGGACGCCAAGCGATTCAAAATCTTCAATGGATGGATCGTATGGGCCCGCTGCTTGCCGCATCGGCTGCCAGCCTTGCGAGATTCCAGAATGAGCCTCCGACAAATAGAACACTTTCATCAACATTGTGCGACCAAAGCTCGCGTTTTGTGTCAAACTTCTTATCACATAGCAGCCAATTGCAGCTCGGGCGGATGCACTATCATGCTTCTGATTATTGGCAATTTCCTTATCTGGATGAAGCACTAAGTGTGTGAATGCGTCGAGCAATTCTTCTGACGTAGCCTCAGTTCTCCTGAGTTGCTCATCCATCGCATCCACCAACGCGATCAACTCCGATACTCTTCGCGCGATTCTATCTTGCTCCGAGAGTGGTGGAAGAGGAACTCGAAAACGCCGAAGAGCACCAAGCGGAATGGTGGGCTGCGCGGTGCCGGTAGTGCTGGCCGTAGCTTGTTCATAGACCAGAGGTGATTTAAGAAGAAGAGACAGGAACGCCCTGTTTGTGCTCTGGCATGGCTTGAGAATTGCAATGTGCCGTTGCACACAGAACGGACGTGTCGTATCTACAGGCGCTGGACGCCCATACGTGGCACCAACAACGGTATAAAGGAAATCACCGTTTCGCGGCTGGCGATATTCGGCTAGGGCGTCATAGTAGTGCTTTGGAACATAGCGGACTTCCGAGAAATCAAGTTGGCCTGTAGTGATATTGCCAATCGTTAGAAACGCAATACCATCGGACGACTTTGGCGGCGGAAGATGATCCCCGTCAGTCACCGCGTAGAACAGATCACTCAGGTTTACCCATCTCCAATGGTTTGGTATTGAGTACGGCTTGTTAGCTTTGTCCTTGCGAGGATCATTAGTTCTAAAGCCGTATTTTGTAGCATACCTATGCCGCTCATCCTGCAACTTTGCGAGCAACAAATCCACTGACTCAGCGTATTCATCTCTCGGAGCAAGCTTTCCACGGAGCGCAAGATTGGCTATTGCTGTCCGGAAATCAGCTGCGGAAATGGAATATGACTTGTGAAATAGAAGGTTGAGGTTATCCCCAGTAGGTTCTTCGTTGAATCGATCAACGACTGCTCGTGTGAGTGCAGCATGGCGCGTTACGCGCTCATACTGTTGCTCTTCCAGCCGATCACACAGCGCCATCAGCTCATCCACCTTCGCTACAATCCGCTTCTGTTCGGCCGGCGGTGGCAGCGGAAGAGGTGAATTGGAGAAGTAATCCGGCGATACTCGCTTCTGTCCAGCCGATCCAGTCATGCGTGGAATGCCGCGTTCAATAAACCCAGGCGATTTCAGATAAAGAAGAATAAAGGAGGGATCGATAGCGTCGCTGGTTTTGCGGAAAACGTGCAGTTCCGTTGTTCCTGCACCTATTCCCCCTGGAAGATTGTCTACGAGCGCCGACTTTCCATTCTCAAAGCAGGGCGTGATCTTAGCCATAACCACGTCACCATCACTGAAGTGCGTGTAACCCGTCTTGATCTTTTCCCAAATCCGCTTCTCGTGCTCTGGGGCCCGACCATACTCGGAAGGGATGAGTCTCATTGGAATGAACGCGCATCTGGTGCCATCGGGAGCCTCGTTCCGAGGTTTCGTGTTCCCAACGTCACTCAATGTGGCCCAACGCCACGAGGCCGGAATTTCGAAAATGCGCTTCTGGGTAAATTGGGCGCTTCTACTTTTCGCCTCGAGTTCGTCGCAAAGAAGAACCCACGAAATATCCGCTTGGTCAGAAGCATCTCTCTCGGATAGTCTTCCTCGAATAGCCAGTTCTAAAACGAGCCCACGCATCTTATCCACTGCTCCCGGAGAGTCAGTGAGCTGATCGAACTTCTCAAAAAACATCTCTAGCTTCATGCATCTTCCCCAACAACAGATGCGAGGGCGCGGTGGAGTTCTTGCTTGAGCGCCGCTCGACTTTCGGCAATCTGCGCGAGGAGCTTTTCATATGCTGGAAGCAAACTGTTTACATCACCGGGTTGCTCGCTGGGTGCATTGGGGTTTTTGAGATCGAGATTGTAGTTGCCAGCCTTGATCTGGTCGGTTGAAACACGCCAGGTCTGCTCATTTTCGACACGCTTCTTCCACCACTTTTTCTCCTGCTCGAACTCTTCAATACGGATTGGCTTGCCCTTGTTGTAGCTCTTTGCTCCTTGAGGATAAGGATGCTCGTAATACCAGACTTCCGTCGTGGGCTGCCCCTTCGTGAAGAAGAGGAGATTGGTGCGTATCCCCGTATAGGGATTGAAGACACCGTTCGGAAGACGAACGATCGTGTGCAGGTTGCAATCAGTAAGGAGTGCCTCTTTGATACGAGTCTTCACACCTTCGCCGAAGAGAGTGCCATCGGGCAGAACGAGACCGGCGCGGCCTCCGGGCTTCAGCACCTTCATGAGCAGTACGAGGAAGAGGTCTGCCGTATCACGCGTTCGGAATTCGGTTGGGAAGTTGGCTTCAATGCCGTCCTCTTCCATCCCTCCGAATGGAGGATTGGTTACGATGACATCGACACGTTCCTTCGGCGACCAGTCACGCAGTGGACGCGCAAGCGTGTTGTCATGTCGCACGTTCGAAGGAACATCAATGCCATGCAATAGCAAATTTGTCATGCAAAGTACGTGGGGGAGATGCTTTTTCTCGATGCCAGCAAAACAGTTCTGGATATAGGCTTCATCGTCTGCCGTTCTGGCTTGCTTACGCAGATGCTCAATCACAGATGTGAGGAAACCGCCCGTTCCACAAGCCGGGTCGAGAATGGTCTCCCGCTTATCAAGCCGTGGGTTGACCTGGTCAACGATGAATTGGGTGACTGCACGAGGTGTATAGAACTCTCCAGCATTACCTGCGGATTGCAAATCCTTCAGCAACTTCTCGTAGATATCGCCAAACATGTGCCGGTCGTCCGACGCATTGAAGTCGATACCATTGATCTTGTTGATAACCTGCCGCATGAGAGTGCCATTCTTCATGTAATTGTTGGCATCCTCAAAGGTCATCCTGATCAGCCCGGCGATCTTGTCTTGTCCACCCGGAAGAGCCTTCAGCTTTGGCAACAGAGTGTTGTTTACGAAGTCGAGCAGTGCATCTCCCGTGATGCCTTCCTCATCTGCAGCCCAATTGGTCCAGCGCAGGTGCTTGAGTAGCGGCGACTTGTAGCCATCGCGAAGAAGCTCCATCTCCTTCTCACGGTCGTCAAAGATCTTAAGGAAGAACATCCAGCCAAGCTGTTCAAGCCGCTGCGCATCGCCGTAGGTGCCAGCGTCTTTGCGCATGATGTCCTGAATGGTTTTTACGAGATTTGAGACATTCGCCATTGCTTAGGCCACTTCCTGGTAAATCTGCGTTTCGAGATATTGAATTGCAGCGAGATAGGGTTCCTTGCCGCCGAAAATTTTCACGATCTCAATGGGTGTTCCAAACTTGGTCAGCGGATCGACTTTAAGAATGTCCAGAAATTCGAGGCTGTTCAGACCGCCATCCGCAAACTTCTCCAGTAGGGCATCCAGTACTGCACGCGCGCTTGCCTCATATTTCCCGAAGATGTCCCGCTTTCGCACGTTTTCTGCACGCTCGCGGCGTGTCAGAGGAGGTCGGTCAAAGGCTACATGGCAGATGATGTCGAACACATCTAGATCGGTACCGACTTGTTCAGCAAGTTCGTCGAAAAACACCCCGCGATTGGCAAGCTCTTGCACGATGGCGTGCTTTCGGTCGGAGGAATTCCACTGCGTTAGAAAGGCGTCGAGCGAGGCATACTCCTTCTGGACTGCCTTTCGCGTGAAGTTTTTCAACGATTCAGTGATAAGCCGCCCATCTTCGTCCAAGTACTGAACTCGCTCAGTCGCCACGACCACTTCTACGTCATCGACGTGGTATGTGACTCGTCCGTGTCCGTCATTTCCTTCTTGACCGAACGGCTCAGGCAATATGTCGCCGGCCTGTTCGGGGCTATTGGGATCAGCAGGATCGTCGGGAGGTATAGGCAAATCGTTCGGTCCTGGCTCATAAATCTGGACAGGATCGCCGTCAAAATCCGGATCAGCAAACAAAGCTGTCGCCCGTTTGAAATCCATGATCGTGAAGTAGAGCTTGTTGTAGTCCTCATTGATGCGGGTACCACGACCGATGATCTGCTTGAACTCAGTCATGGATGCAATGCGGCGATCGAGCACAATGAGCTTGCAGGTCTGCGCATCAACTCCAGTTGTCATGAGACGAGAAGTTGTAGCGATCACCGGAAACGTTGATTCAGGATCGATGAAATTGTCGAGCTGGGCTTTTCCCTCGTCGTTGTCACCCGTAATCCGCATAACGTACTTACTGTTAGCCGCCGCGAGATCTGCATTTGCATTTACCAATGCTTGACGCATCCGCTCCGCATGGTTGATGTTCTCGCAGAAAACAATTGTCTTGGAGAAGCGGTCGGTTCCTTTCAGGAACTCGGTAATTTTGGCCGCCACAAGCTCCGTGCGCTTTTGGAGGATCATGTTGCGGTCAAAATCAAGGTCGTTGTACTCCCGATCCTCGATCAACTGTCCGTATTTGTCCGTTTGACCAACTTCGGGTCGCCAGCCATCAAGGTCCTTGTCTATTCCGATGCGAACAACTTTGTAAGGAGCAAGGAAGCCGTCACTGATTCCTTGTCTCAGCGAATAGCTAAAAATTGACTCGCCGAAATACTCAATGTTGGAGACGGTCTCTGTCTCTTTGGGGGTTGCAGTTAAGCCAATCTGGGTAGCTGACGAAAAGTACTCTAGGATCTTGCGCCAAGATGCATCGTCTGCCGCGCTGCCACGGTGGCACTCGTCAACGACGATGAGATCGAAGAAGTCCGGTGAAAATTGCTTGTAAATATTCTGATCTTCTTCGGTGCCCGTCACCGCCTGGTACAACGACAGGTAGATCTCGAATGCTTTGTCTGCTGTACGGTTTGTGATTTTTGTCATGGCCTGACCGAATGGCTTGAAGTCATTGGTCTTGGTTTGGTCAGCGAGGATGTTACGGTCTACCAAGAAAAGGATGCGCTTCTTCGCACCCGCTTTCCAAAGACGCCAAATGATCTGAAAGGCCGTGTATGTTTTTCCAGTTCCGGTGGCCATGACGAGCAGAATACGGTTCTCTCCACGCGCGATTGCATCTACGGTGCGGTTGATGGCGGTCAACTGGTAATACCGTGGTGCCTTCCCAGAGCCGTCGTCATAGTAGTCTTGTGTCGCTATCGCTTCCTGCTCAGGTGAATATCCTTTGGCAAAACGATAGCGATTCCATAGCTCCGCTGGGGTAGGAAAATCGACTAGAGGGATTTCTCTCTCCACAGGGTCGGCTGTTCCGGTACGATCATGCTCCAGGAATGCATCTCCGTTGGAGCTGTAGACGAAGGGGACATCCAAGAGTTCGGCATACTCAAGAGCTTGCTGCATTCCATCACCAACGGCATGATTGTTGTCTTTCGCTTCGATGATCGCAATTGGAATATTGGGTTTGTAGTAGAGCAGATAATCCGCCTTCTTGGCTTCACCCCGCTTTGTCGTCTTGCCGTGTACGATCACCCGTCCCTTTGTGAAATAGACCTCCTCGCGAAGCTGTGTCATGACATTCCACTTGGAACCGTCGATGCCAAGCAGGGCGGGCGTAATGAACTTAGTGCGGATATCCGCCTCTGTGAGGCCCTTCTTATCCATCGGCTCACTCATCGAATCGGCTCCGTCCCTTCGTTCATAATGGCCAAATACTGCTCATAGACAAATAGCCTGTGGCGCTCCCGACCCGTCACTTCTTGCAGAATTCCGAGATCGATCATGTGCATGAGCGACTTCGTAACAGTGGGTGCAGAGATACCGATTTTCTTGGCGGTTGTGGGAATGGCTACAATCGGATTCCTCTGCATATGTTGGAAGACGCGAAGGACAGAAGCCGCAGGGCGGCCAAGGCCCTCGATCTTTTTCTGATCCGCGTCGAAGAGTGCAAGTATACGGCGAGCTGCATGAGCTGCCTGATCGGCGGTATCGCGCACTCCAATCAGAAAGAAGTCGAGCCAGGCTTCCCAGTCGCCTCTGGTTCGAACGCGGTCCAGGAGTTCGTAATACGCCGTACGATTAGTTTTGAAATACAGGCTCAGATACAGAATCGGTTCCCGAAGGGTACCTTGAGCGCAAAGCAGAAACGTGATCAGGAGTCGGCCTAGTCTACCGTTGCCATCGAGGAAAGGATGGATCGTCTCAAACTGGACATGGATGAGTCCTGCCTTCACGAGCAATGGAAGTCGGGACTCTTCTTCATGAAAGAAATTCTCAAGGTGCCCAAGACACTCTTGAACGAGTTCGGGAGGCGGCGGGACAAATAGCGCGTTCCCCGGGCGGCTGCCGCCGATCCAGTTCTGACTACGTCGGAATTCTCCCGGCTGCTTCCCGCTGCCCCTACCCTTTGAGAGGAGGATTTCGTGGATCTCGCGGATGAGCCGCAGGGACAGGGGAAATCCGGCGCGCAACCGTTCGAGACCGTGGCTCATTGCAGCGACGTAGTTCGACACTTCCTGTACGTCTTCGATAGGGGCACCGGGGATCTCCTCGTTTTCGAAGAGAAGAAGGTCCGAGAGCGAAGACTGCGTACCTTCGATTTGCGAGGAAAGCACAGCCTCCTTGCGAACATAGGTGTAGAGCAGCAGAGAAAGATCGGGCAGTAACGAGGCGAGCCCGTCCAGTCTCCCAAGCGCCTGATTTGCTTGCTCTAAGAGGATTTGGAGCCTGTCAAGCTCAACAGGTGGGATCGGTGGGAGAGGGGGCGGGACAAATGCGCGCGTCGTTTCCCCGCCCAAAACATTGGAGACGTAATGCCCAAGCCGAGATGGTGTGCGGGATTCGGGCACGATGAACCTTTCGTTAGCTACAAGCGTAACGAAAGTATATCTCACTTTTCTTTAGCTAATTACGAAGGCAACGTCCGTGATCTCGCCCGGCATCAACCGCCCGCGCCCAAGGCTGGGCCGTGGTCTGGACTATACGATCACCATCCCACATCAGGGTTTGGTGGTGCATGACTAGTCTCTACACCTTCCCGGTAGAGCGTTTCAACCGCACACCCGGCTGTCCGTCGTTTAGGAACTCGACTCCAGCCTTTTCCAATGCCTTCTGCACTTGAGAGAGCGTTGACGTGCGCGCGCCAACCTCTTCATCAAAAGACTCCATCCTTCGGATGGTTCCTACCGCGACGCGCGAGCGCTTTGCCAGCTCAATCTGCTCCATGCCAAGCAGAGCGCGTGCAGCCCGTAATTGTCTTCCCGTGATAATCAAAACAAGGGAAAGCTAACACGCGCAGCGGCATAAGCCCAAGTATATGAACATCATATACAAGTAGTTGATTATAATAATCAACTATGAGATTATTTTGGCCATGCGAGGCTCTCAACATTCTCCGCGCATCCGAGGCGATTTCAGCGTTCATCTGCTCATGCAGATTGAAATGTTACGTGGCGACATTTCCCACGAACAGCTAAGCAAGAAGCTGGGAGATGTAACGGAACGCTATCTCGCTCGATATGTTGCTGGCAAGGTTCATTTGCTGGAACGCGACTTCTATCAGCTTGCCGAAGCCCTCAGCATTTGTCCGCGAGTTCTGGCCGAACAATGGGCTGTTGCGTGTGGCCTGCGAGTGCCCCCACGCCTGTCTGACAAAGACGCGGTGGAGTGGATCAGGCAACGAGCGTACCGCCACTGGCGGCAATATTCTCGGATTGCGCGACTTCCAGCCAATCGAGTTCCCCCTGACCCCTCTCCTATGACCATCATCCGTGAGAAGTATGCAGACATACTCCCTCGTAAAGCACCGCGCCTCAGTTTTGGTTCTCACAGCAGCTCGAAGTCTACGCCGGAGGGAAGACAGCAATTCGCGCGGGCTTACAGGATGCTGGTGCAGTTCGTTCATGACGGCGAATCGCAAAGAACCATCGGAGCCATGCACGGCATCAGTGGGGAGCGCGCGAGGCAGTTGATGGTATCGGCGGCCTACACCTGGGCTAGAAGAGCAGGTATTGAACTGGTTGGTGACAGGTCTGTCCCATTCAAGAATGACGCCAAGCTGGTGAAGAACCTCTACGCTGGCCTGAAATTTTATGCGGAACGACAGTTCGCCGAGCTGGAAACCGAGGGGATATGAGAATCAGCCGTGAGGAGTTCAACCAAGCCATAGGGGCAGCTCTGAGTGCTTTGCGGGTAGAACGTGGTTTCTCGCAAGCAGAGGTCGCGGAGGGCATCAACGCGATTCCCGAAGTTGACAGGCAAGAGCGGAGCACACGCGCTGTTGCTGCTTATGCCGCTCTCTCTATCATTTTGCGGAACGAGCATGGTGTGACGCAGGAAGAACTGGCAAAGCGTAGCCAGGTGCCGGTTGAATTCGTGTGCGGTCTCGAAGCTGGAAAAGACCCCAATCCCGACTTCTATTTTCTCTACTGCCTCAGCATCGGTTTCGATCTTTCTTTTACAGAATTTGCGCACCGGGCTGAAGAGCTATCGGACATTCCCGATGAAGTGCTTCTGGAGAACGAAGCCAACGAAGAGGGGGAGCAACCATGAGCAGAGCGCGGGTGAAGACGATTCGCCTAGAGCATAAGCACGGCACGCTCTTCGATTACAGCGTGAAGGGGAAGGAAGTCGACCACATAAGGTTTTCTCAAGCGGAGCGCAGCGTAGTTTATGTGACCGTGGTGTTTGCCGATCGCACCGAGTGGTCCATCTCTATTGAGTCTTTTTCCCTGCCGACAGCAAGGGTTTCGCACTTTGTCTCCATCGAAGACGACCCCATTGCCGAAAGTGGACAGTTGTTCTTGCCGGATCATCCAGACTTCTATCCCCAATACGACCAGATTCAGCAACCGCCGAAACAGAGAAAGCCCGCGAAGAGGTCTAGGAAATGAGGCCACGGAACAATGCCGCGATGCAACGGTACAGAGAGGAATACCACCGATGTTGCGGTGATCTGGTTCGCCAGCTCCGCACCGAAAAGGGCTGGAGTCTTGCGGACTTTTCAAGGGAGGCGGGAATTTCCGTTCCCTGGCTTCGGAAGTTTGAGGAGAACCGGCTCACGACCAACTATTCCATACGCCTTCAAATGCAAATGGTTCAGGCTTTGGGTTTCGGCGTCATGGAGATTCATCAGTTCTATAAACGCGTGGACGAGATGACCGAGGCTAGCGCAGGTCCGCCCCCTTGGCTCAAGAACAACTGAAAAGGGGGGACCTGCAAGATGGGCGAATCCCGATAGAGGATCGTCCAACGGCACTGGCAGTTTGTCACTTCCCAGGTCTGTGTCAGCGAGACTGTTGGTGCTCGCCCATTAAACTGGCTTCCTCCCATTGAAGAGCAAGTTATGAATACCTCCAAGACTGCTGCGCAGGCTGCGGCCAACTTAATGCTGCTGTCTCAGCAAGCCGTCAGAAGCTGCATTGCTGCATCATCCGTTATCTCGCTCTCTTCCTCAAAGGTGTTGACAAGGATGCAATCCCCGGCTCTCTGCGCGTTGGCGGCGGCATCAACGATGAGTCGGCTAACCGCTTACCTCGCCTGAATTGCCCTGATCCAGCTCCCTAAGAGTAAGTTTGGCCAAACTCGCATCTTTGTATTGATTCCAAATACCCTGAAAGGCAATTTTGTAAGAGAGGTTGGGGTAACCAGATAGAGGAGGCGAATTATGACCGCAAAATTGCACGAGGAGTTGGCTGCGCTATGCTCCCGCTTTTTCTCAGGAGGGCTTTCAGAAGAGGAATGGGCTCTGCTGCAAATCCATTTGGCCTACTGCGAGTCCTGCCATCAAGATTTCATCAAGAGAAACCACATCTAAGCGGCAGAAGAAACGAGCCAAGGCTGGAGTATCCAAAACTGGGATTGAAGCAGTAAGATGACAAGCTGCTATGCGGCGGCTCTCTGACTTGAGATGACCGTTCACGCGGGACAACGCATTGCACCGGGCTCAGCATACTTTCTGTGGGACCAACTGGAACTCCGATGACATCAAGGAGATGGCCAGATGATCGAGAGTCTCTCTAGCAGATTAAGCACTCAGCGACGGCATCGCGCAGCACCGCTCCTGAAAGAGCGAGAGCAATATCTCGCCCATCTACTCCAAATCGGCTGGAGTGCGCATCGTGTCCTAGAAGTTGCAACATACCTCGTTCACATCGTCCGTATGATGGAACTTGTCAGTTTGCGGTGCGTTGAAACTGCCGAAATCGAACAAGCTGGAGTGCGCTGGGCCAATGATGAGGGAGCTGAACGAGTAGGCAAACGCCCTGAGACCTCTCCTGTACATTTTGCTAAATTTGCCCGCCAGTGGCTGCGCTTTCTTGGTGTTTTGAACTTACCTGGTCGGCCAACCGGATGTTTCGATGTTCAGGTTGCCGAATTCAAGGACGCCTTGGAAGTGCGACGGCTCGCGTCCACCACCATAAATACCTACGTCACCCGAACAGAGAACTTCTTGCGATGGCTATCTGCGCGTTGCAGTGAACTATCCCTCGTTTCGGTCTATGACGTGGACGATTTTCTAGCCTCCAAGCGTGACGCTCGGGTCCACCTTCTGACGATTTCTGGTCACTGTATCGCACTTCGTGCGTTCTTCCGCTTTGCGGAAGAGCAAGGCTGGTCTCCACCTGGTATCTGGCGCGGTATCGTCGGTCCACGTATCCCCATGTACACGGAACCTCCCGCAGGACCGAGTTGGGTCGACGTGCGGCGCCTGATCCGTTCGACGCAGGGCAAGACCTCCGGGGATATGCGTACTCGCGCCGTGCTTCTCCTCTGTGCGATCTACGGTCTACGGGTCAGCGAAGTAGCGCGCCTTCGTTTGGAGGATTTCAATTGGCGAAGCGAGACGTTTTCCGTCCTTCGCTCCAAACGCGGTGGAGTCCAACAGTTCCCTATTCAGTATGAAGTGGGTGAAGCCATCCTCGACTATCTACGCTATGGGCGTCCACGCTGCGCCTGCCGGCACCTTTTTTTGACTGCGCAGCTTCCATATCGGCCACTCTCCAAGGGAGCAATATGCAGTGTCGTCCAAAGACAGTTCAATAGACTGGGAATTCAATCAAAGCATCGTGGTCCCCATTCTTTACGCCACGCATGCGCAACCCGTCTGTTAACAAAGGGCAGCTCATTGAAGGAGATCGCGGACTTCCTTGGACATCGCAGCACTCAATGCGTTGCCATTTATGCGAGATACGACCGACGATCTTTACGAAAGGTAGCGGCCTTCAGTTTGGCGGAGATACTGTGAAGCTCAATGTAGCAGCAGATATTTATGTCAGAAGAAAACGAGACGAGGGCCTTGTCTATAGCTGGCCCGCAGGCTATCTTGCGGCTCTGTGCAGGCAGGTAGGAGATGTCTCACTCGATCAGATCACCAGTCGCGAGATCGCCACATTTCTCGAAGGACCCAAAACTTCTCCGAGCACTTGGCTCGAAAAATATCACATGCTCCGGGGCTTCTTTGATTTCTGGTTAGCACGCGGCGAGATCGACGTTCTGCCGATGCCGGTGAAGCGAAAAGTCAGTGATCGTCCCTTTCTTCCTTACATCTTCACTCATGTGGAAATCCGCCTTTTGTTGAATGGAGCGCGTAATACTCGGAAGGTGAAACGTAGCAAGATAGACCACACGACTCTACGCACTATTCTGATCTTTTTGTACGGAACAGGTCTGCGAGTCGGGGAAGCTCTTCGATTGCAGGAAGAGGATGTGGATCTCGAAAAAGGCGCAATCAGTGTCCATGGAAATCGCTTCAATCGTTCAAGAATCATTGCGATCGGCCCAGACCTGAGGAAGGTGCTAGAGGCGTACGCGACTTCGAGACGGAAAGAGATGAATGATCCTTACTTTTTCCAGGACAAGACTGGAGAACGTCTGAGCTATAGCAAGCTTGAAAAGATGTTCCGGAGGCTACGCCACAAATCTGAGATTCGACGACATGACGATGGTGGCTGCTATCAACCTCGCATGTATGATCTGCGGCACACATTTGCAACGCACCGAATTGCCGCATGGATTAAACACGGCGCGAACCTGAATCGTATGTTGCCTGCGCTGGCGATCTATATGGGCTTGACTGATTTCAGGTCGACCGAAAAGTACCTCGCCTTTGCGCCGGAGCGCTTTCGCGCTCAACTCGTCAAGCTGAGTCCCCAGCGCGGAAAGAAAAGGTGGCGTGACGATCCTGAACTCATGAAGTTTCTGTCTGCATTGTCGGACGATAGCGGCAAAAGTCGTCGCCTGAATGGAAGCATTTCTATTCGAGTCGACCCAAAGAGTGTGGCTCCAACGCTACCAAGACATCTCCAATTAAGGCAGAGAAATGATCTTTGAACAGGTCTATAAATCGTCAAAAGTAATTCATAGGCATCGCCTCGCACCTCTGTGTGCGGAGCGCGAGCAGTATCTGAGGCACATGCTCGAAGAGGGCTACAGCCACCGCACATTGACCAATGCGGCCAGTTATATGCTCCACGCCATTCAAATCCTCGGCTTGCGTGAGCTTCGTGTCGTTCACCAGGAAGAGATTGAAAAAGCGGCGGAATTTTGGGCGGAGTATCGGGGCCCATTTCGAGATCCCGGTCACAGCCAATATGGATCGCCAAGATCCTTTATCAAGTATATCTGCGCATGGTTTCGGTTTAATGGCAAATTGGCGCTGTCACCAGATCCTCCTTTCCACGAACAGACGCACGCATTCTCCAATGCCCTGCGATCTACTTATGGCCTCGCCGCAGTGACGGCTCGCGGCTATTCGAACCGTGCCCAAGGCTTCTTGACTTGGCTGGCGGCTCAAGGTGGAAATATGGAAACCGTTTCCTTGGCCGACATTGACAAATTCGTTGTCGCGAAGCGTGCAGAAGGATGCAGGCCCCGCAGTATTGCCAACCAATGCAAGGCCTTGCGCAGTTTCTTCCGTTTTGCTGAAATGCGCGGATGGTGTGTGCCGAATCTCGCACCCACCATCCGAATCCCCCGTATTCCCAAAAGCGAGCCGCGCCCCACGGGACCAACGTGGACGCAGGTCCGCCAACTGCTAAAACTGACCGAAGGGAATGACCCCGAGCATATTCGTGCCAGAGCTCTCCTCTTGCTGTTCACGGTCTATGGACTGCGCGCCAGCGAGGTCATCAATCTGCGTCTGGAGGATTTTGATTGGCAGAGTGAAGTCTTCACCATTCGACGCGCCAAGCACGGCGGTACCCAGCAATATCCGATCCAATACGAAGTGGGGGAGGCGATTCTTAAATATCTTCGACATGTCCGACCGCGTGTCGATGATCGGCATGTCTTCCTTGGAGAACGACGCCCTTGGGGACCACTCCAACACGGCACTATGTGGAGGACCGTATCGAGGCGGTTGGGGGCACTTGGAATAGAGCTCCGTCATCATGGACCTCACGCTTTACGTCACGCATGTGCAACCCGGCTGCTCCAGAAAGGGTCATCCCTTAAAGAAATCGCCGACTTCCTGGGACACCGCAACACGAAATCTGTTGGTATCTATGCAAAGTGCGACATCGCCGCTCTTCGCAAGGTTGCCGCCTTTCGCCTGGGCGGGTTGCGATGAAGCTACAGGAAGGAATTGAAGTTTATATTGAGGCGAGACAATCCGAAGGCGCGCCCTGGATGAAAGGTGCGCAAAACCTGCGTTCCCTTTGCCGAAGCCTCGGGGATATGCCCCTGAATCGAATCCGAGTCAACCAGATTGCCCCCTTTCTCGATGGTCCTCACACCTCTGCTGCAACTTGGTACAACAAATACTGTGTCCTGCGCCAGTTTTTTTGCTACTGGAAGGCCCGTAATGAGATATACGGGTTGCCGCTGCCTCCCCCACGGCGCTTTCCCGCACAGACATTTGTCCCCTACGTTTATTCACGAACTGAACTCCGGCGGCTGCTGGTAGCAGCCGGAAACACTCAACGAGACTTGAACTCTGTGATCTGCCCTCGCACCTTTCGCACCTTGATTCTGTTTCTTTATGGAACCGGCGCGGGTCTCAGCGAAGCTGTTCAACTGGAGCGCGGTGACGTGGACTTTCGCAGGAGACGAATCACTCTTCGCAGTAGTGTCGCCCGCTGTGCGCGCGAGATTCCGATTGGTTCTGATCTTTACAAGATATTGCTGCAGTATCACCGAGCGCATCATCAACAAGAGGCAATAAGAGACCCGCAATTCTTTCTAACCAAGGATGGGGCACAGATAAAAGCGAGCACGGCGAGCAAGACCTTCCAGAAGGTGCGCAAGAAAGCAGGCGTTGCTCGCTACGACGGAGCCCGCTACCAGCCGAGGATGCAAGATCTGCGATATACCTTCGCTGTCCACCGATTAACTGCGTGGTTCAAGAACGGCGCAGACATGGGGCGAATGATTCCGGCGCTTTCGGCCTACATGGGACAGCATGACCTCAGCGCGTCGGAACGTTATCTACGTCTGACTCCAGAGCGCTTCCGGGCGCAACTCAATAAACTCAGTCCAAAGCGAGGCCAAAAGCGGTGGCGCGATGATAGCGAGCTGATGAGGTTTCTTGACAGTCTATGAAAAGGCATCCGCCTATTTAGGTCTACTTCCGCATTGCCTTTCAGGGCCGGGCGTTGCGGGACAGGACACAAGCCCTGCATGGATATGAGTGGAAAGCGCCCCGTACTATGGGCGCTGCATCCTTCCCGGCACAAAGCGCACGAAGAACTGCCGCCAGCGGCGGCTCGTGCGCGAAGATTTGCCGCTAAGAACGCCCCGGCGGGGCAGCGGCAAATCAAAACCATCTCAGCAAGGAACGTCCGGGCCGGACATTGAGACGATTACTTCCCTACGCCAGCCTCCGCCAACGGCTCCGGCCAAAGACGGCTTCGGGAGGTTCACGGTCAGCGCAGCTTGTGGCGCTGACCTCGTTTGCCTTTGTCGTGGGTCTCTGCAGCTTTCGACGCCTTCGCCCTGGTCACGTCCGGTTGTGGCAACTCCCAACCCGCCATGCCCTGCAACACGCGGTCGGCGTGCTTGATGGTGTTCACGTGTCCGTAGTGGCTCTCAATCATGTGGACGGAAGTTCCCATCTGCTCGGCAAGAAAATACACGTCCACGCCTTCCTGCAAGCGGAGCGTGGCATACGTGTGCCGGAAACAATAAGTCGAGCGCGGCACGCCCTGCGTGCCTTCGCGCAGATTCGCTTCGTTCAGAAGGTCGGCAATCAGACTGCTGTAAAGGGTCTTTGCAGGCTTGCCTGTGATGTTGGTAAATACTCGGTCGTCCTGTTCCGTAGCTTTGGAAATCGCACGGATGCGTTCTAAATACTCTCCGACGCTTTTGGGAGCTACCAGCTTGCGCGATTTTCCCTTGCCTTGCACGAACAAGACAACAATCTCGCGGCCCTCCCGGTCTTTTGCAGGCATGATGTCTCGCCAACGGAGGTTCTTCATCTCCGCTGGCCTCATTCCCGTATTGCAGGCAATCAGAATCAAGTTGTAGGTGACGGTACGATACCAAACGCTGGACGGCTTATCCGCCTCGGCAATCCACTTGCGACCTACGGTGTGGAGTTTGCGATACTCCTCCAGCGTGAACTCGTCACGCCGCATCGTCTTGAGCTTGGGGCGCTCGTCGAAACGCTGGCTTGCGGGAACATAGCGTTTCTTCACCGCATAATTCATGATCGCGCCAAAGATGGACATCTCGAAGCGGATGGTGGAATCGCTGATGAAAGGAACAGTCCGTTCTTCGGAAGGTTTGACTTCAATCGGTTTTAACACTCGGATACCCAAAGTCTGCTGAACCTTGGTGCGGCGCTCGGCTTCATGGTCTGCGAAGGTTTGCGCTGCGTCGGCGGTGACTTCTCGAACGCCGTTGCGCCGGTGGCGTCCCGCGCCGTTCTCCCGCCGCCATGCCGGATAGCCGCCCCACCGTTCATCACCGATAAGGTGGACCTGCATCGAACCTGCATACCTGTCTAACGTGCCTTCAATGACGGCACGGAGTTTCTTGGGCCGCGCGGCGCTAATCTCTCCGCGCTTCGCTCGCGCTTCCTGCGTCAACAGATACTCGTGCGCCACATCGCGGAAGGGGCGGTTAAATACGGGAACGTCATGCTTGATGCGAAACCGTACATCGGCATCCTGATCGAAGGCGCGTTCCCGCGCCGCTTCTTTGTCCGATGTTTTAAGCGAAACCGTCTTGTAGCGGTCGGCCTTCGGCATCTTCATCCGGCAATACCACATGCGGTGCTCCACGTCGCCGCGCCTAAAGAGAATCAGGCCGGGTTTCAGCTCCTCTTTCTCGGTAACGAAGGACATATTGCCTCCTGCGGTTGATCTGTTCTGTGCAGTTTCCGTGTAGGTTTTCTCTGTAAGCCATTGAGTCTTCATGGCTGTGCAGACTTTGTATGGAACATTATAGGAAATTATGTTCTTTATTTCTAGTTAGTTATAATACAATTCTCATCCTGAGCGAAGCCTCTCGCAGCCCCATCGCGAGAGGCGCAGTCGAAGGACCTGCGGTTGTCTTTGCCGTTGCCTGTTTTCCCACCAAAACCCTCCCGCCGCAACACCCCAATCGTCTTAAGCCACTCCTCCGCCAACACCGGCCAATGCGTCACCGGAAGCTCCGTAGCCCGCAACCCATACCCATGCCCACCCTTCGCAAACACATGTAACTCCGCCGGAACCTTCGCCTCCTTCAGCGCCTGAAAATAAACCAGCACATTCTCCTCATGCACCGGATCATCCTCCGCCTGCAACAAAAACGTCGGCGGAGTCGCCACGCTAGGCTGCGCCTCAGCCGCCAGCTTCATCAGGTCCGGCGGATTCGCCAGATACCCCGGATACAGCACAAACGCAAAGTCAGGCCGAGCACTCACTCCCGAGCCCACACCACCATGCTCCTCCACCCCAGGCCCCGCAAAATCAAAGTGATTGCTCAACACCGCCACCAGATGCGCTCCCGCCGAAAACCCCAGCGCACCCACCCGCTTCGCATCGATGCCCCACTCCTTCGCGTGCAGCCGCGTCAGACGCATCGCCTGCTGTGCATCCTCCAGATCCTCCACATGCGCCGGAAAGTGCCCATCCACCGGCACCCGATACTTCACCAGCACGCACGCTACATGGATCGAGTTCAGCCACGCGCACACCTCCGTCCCCTCAAGGTCATACGCCAGAATCCTGTACCCGCCACCCGGAAACACCACCACCGCCGGACGATCCACACCCGCCTTGTACACCGCCAGCGATGGCTCGCTCACATCCGTCAGATGCATCAGCTTCCGCCCCGCGACCAGCGCATCCTTCTCCGTCGTCGCATCATGCTCCGTTCCCGTAATCGTCAAAGAACCCGGCGCACCATGCGACCACAACGGCAGCTTCACCTGTTGCGCCGAAGCCGCCACCCCCAAACCCAGAACGCCCAGCGAAACCGCCCTCAAAATCATCATCCGAGCATCCTACCCGAACCGCACTACTCCTCGTCTTCGTACTTCGAGAACAAATTGTTCAGCGCCTCCGCAAACGTAGGATGACTCCATATCCCATCCCGCAACTCCGACGCCGTCACCCCACCCATCATCGCAATCTGGATCTGCGTCGCCACCTCGCCTCCATTCACCCCCAGGCATGCCGCTCCCAGAATCAAATCCGTCTCCGCATCCACCACCGCCTTCATAAACCCACGCGTCTCCCCCGACTCGTACGCTCTCGCCACCCACGCCATCGGCATCTTTGCCACCTTGATCTTCTTCCCCGTCGCCCGCGCCTCCGCCTCCGTCATCCCAATCCGCCCCAGCTCCGGGTCCATAAACATCGTGTACGGCACCGGCCGTCCCTTCGTCGACCGCTTCTTCCCTTCTAAAAGATTCGCCTTCAACACCCGATAGTCGTCATACGAAATGTGCGTGAACTCCGGCCCACCCTTCACATCCCCGATCCCATACACGCCACCCACCGTCGTCTCCAGCCACTCATCCACCTTCACGAACCCACGCTCATCCACCTCCACCCCAGCCCGCTCCAACCCCAGAGCCTCCGTATTCGGAACCCGCCCCACCGCCACCAGCAGATGCGATCCCTCCACCGGCCACTCGCCAATCATCGTCTTCACTGTCAACCGCACACCCGCACTCGTCCGCTCCACCCGCAGCGTCTCCGCACTCACCACCACCTCCACACCATCCTCCCGCAGGATCTGCGAGATCTCCAGCGACACATCCTCATCCTCATGCTCCGCCAGACGATCACCCTTCTGCACCACCGTCACCGCGCTCCCGAACCGCCGAAACATCTGCGCAAACTCCAGCGCGATATACCCGCCGCCCAGCACAATCAAGTGCTCCGGGATAGCCCCCAGCTCCATCACCGTCTCGTTGTTCAGATACTCCACCGAGTCGATCCCCTCGATCGCCGGCACCGCCGTCCGCACCCCCGTATCGATGAAGATCCGCTCCGCCGTCAGCCGCCGCGTCCCACCCGCGTTCAGCGTCACCTCAATCTCATGCGACCCAACGAACGCCGCCTCCCCCTCCATCAGCGACAGGTTCTTCGTCTCCGTCAGCCGCTTGTAGCTCCCCGCCCGCCACTTCTCCACGACCGCATCCTTCCGCGCCCGCACCGCCGCCATATCGACCCTCACCCCTCTGTTCTCTACGCCGAAATCCGCCGCCCGCCGCGCCAGATACGCCACCCGCGCACTCGCCACCATCGTCTTCGTCGGCGTACACCCCACATTCACGCACGTCCCACCGACAAAGCGCCGCTCCACCACCACCGTCTTCCATCCATGCTCCGCCATCGCCGCAGCCAGCGGATTCCCACCCTGCCCCGACCCAATCACAATCGCATCAAACCGCTCCACATCCATGCTGCACCCCTCCTGCCCTCTGCAACATAGGATGCCGCACACCGACGACTCGCCACACTCATCCTGTTTTTGTTTGTTTTGCGTCGTCATCCTGAACGGAGTGAAGGACCCCTGTATTTCGTCCTTGCCTGCGCCACGCCGGGAGAATCTTCCTCAGAGCTAACCCCTAAGCCCTGCCCTTCCGCTCTCGCCAAATCTTATAAAGCCCCCAAGCCGCCGCCGAGCAGTTATCCATCACCCGCCCATCCAGAATCATCTCCTCAAACTCCTGCACTCGCACCCTCTGCACCACCAAGTCATGCTCCTCCACATCGCGATCCGTCTCGCCATGCGTCAGCCCCTCTGCCAGATACACATACATCTTTTGCCGCATCACCCCATACGCAATCCAATGCTCCCCAAGCAGCGTCATCCGCTCCGCCGACAACCCCGTCTCCTCGCGCAGCTCACCCCGCGCCAGCTCCTCCGGATCGACGTCCTCCGTCTCCCACCCACCCTGCGGCAGCTCTACAAACCGCCGCTGCACCGTATACCGATACTGCTCGATCAGATAAAGAAACTCCCCCTCATCCGTCACCTCCAACGGAATCACAATGCAAGCCGGATCCTTCTCCACCACCCCATAGATCCCCCGCATACCCCCATCCCGCTCAATCACATCCTCACGCACCCGCGTCCACGCATTCCGATACACCTCACGGCTACTAATCGTCTTGATCGACACGCACTCTCCAATCAATCTGTAACAACCACCGTTGCTTTTATCCACCCCCACCACAAAGAACTCGTCATCCTGAACGTAGTGAAGGACCCCTGTATTTGCTCTCGCCGTTGCCTGTTCTTTCCTTCACCCCCACCAGAACTGTCATCCTGAGCGAAGGCGAAGCCGCAGCCGAAGGACCTGCATGGCCTTTGCCGTTGCTCGTTCTTCCCGCCCCTACTGAGGCTCCAAAAACTCCAAATGCGAAGGATACTTCGCCGATCCATAGATCGACACCGTCTCCGCCTTATACGCATCCGCCGGAGCCTCCATAATATTCGGCACAAACGTCTGCGGATTCCGGTCATACAGCGGGAACCAGCTCGACTGCACCTCCACCATGATCCGATGCCCCTTCAAAAACGTATGGTCCGCACCATGCAGACTGTACTTGAACTCCGTCACCTCGCCCGTCTTCAGCGCCTCCGGCCTCTCGAAGCTATGCACATACCGCCCCCGGAAGATCTCATCCGCAATCATCAACTGATACCCCGCCATCGCCCCCGGCGCATCATCCGGATACACATCGATCAGCTTCACCACCCAGTCCGCATCCGTCCCCGTAGTCGCCGCAAACAAGTCCGCCACCACATCCCCCGTCACCGTCACATCCTTGTCCAGCACCGGAGTCGTAAAGTTCGCCAGGTCCTTTCGCCCACTCACAAACCGCTGATCCTCCACCAGCCACGGCCGCCACTTCGACCCCTCCGCATACGTCGACTGAATCGGCCTGTGCCGATACGGAACCGGGTCCGCCGGGTCCGCAATATACGCCGCCGCAACCGTGTCGTACGCTCCATCCGGAGCCGTAAAACTCAGCTCCTTATCCTTCTTCAGATACAACCGCGCCGGAGCAAACTTCGCCACCGGAGGCCACGCCTCATACCGCTCCCACGCATTCACACCCGTCCGAAAGCTAGCCACATCCTTCAGATCAAACCCCGCCCTGCCCTTCAAATTCTTCTCGAAGAACGGAGCCTCAATCGTCTTCCGATACTCCTCGCCCGTCGGCTGCCCAAAGTCCACTGCTCCCAGCATCTTCCCTGGTCCACCCCAACCCCCATGGTTCCAGGGCCCCAGAACCATGTACACCTCTTGCTTCGTATCATGCGGCTTCAGCGCGGCATACTCCGCCTGCGTCCCCCACATATCCTCCTGATCCCACCAACCTCCCACTTCGAGGGTGGGCACTTCAACTTTAGTCAGCCGCTTCTCCACCGCCATGTCCTGCCAGAACTTCGTATAGCTCGGCTGCGTCAAAAATATCTTCGCCGTCGGCAGCTCGCTCATCCCCGCCGTCTTCGCCGCACCGGCAAAGTTCCCATTCCGCAGGAAGAAGTCGAACGTATCCTCCTTCGACTGCACCACCGCATCCGTCTTCTGCGCCTCCAACTGCTGCACATAGTCAAACCCATACGTCTCGCGGAACGCCCCATTGTGAAAGAAGTCATCTCCCATCCACACATCCGTCATCGGAGCCTGCGGCGAGATCGCCTTCACCGCCTTATGAGCATCGATCCCCGCCATCATCGCCAGAAATCCCGGATACGAAACCCCCAGCACACCCACCTTGCCGTTGTTGTGCTTCACATGCTTCAACAGCCAGCTGATCGTGTCCCGCGTATCTGTCGTCTCATCCACATCCGTCTTCGACCGATGCTCCACAATCGGCCGATTCATCACAAACTGCCCCTCGCTCTTATACCGTCCCCGAATATCCTCGAACACAAAGATGTACCCGCTCGCCGCCAGCTCCGGTTTGCTCGCATTCACCGTCTTCGACGAAGCCTTATCCACCCCATACGGCGTCCGCGTCATCAGAAACGGCAGCGCCTCGCCATCCTTCTCCGACCCCCCAGTCTCTTTGTTGGAAGGCCGCAAGATCACCGCATGCAGCTTCACCCCATCCCGCACCGGAATCATCACCTCATCCCGCGTATAAGCCCGCCCCTGCTCCTGCCCCGCCGCCCCACCCTGCGCAAAGCCCCGCGCCGCAAACCCCAGCACCACCAAACCCACCACCAACCGCCAAGCCTTCACGCGCCAACCTCCCGATTCATCCAACCTTTTCAACCTCAACCATTACACCCCAAAATCGCGTCATCCTGAGCAACGCGAAGGACCCCTGTATTTCGTCTTTGCTCTTCCACCCCCAAACCCAAAAACAAAAAGGGCGGGACCAAAGTCCCACCCTCTCACACTACCCCAGAGCCACTGGCTCCTTCGGAATCGGGCTGGCATCACACTTCCAGCCCTCTTTGCCATGCGTCCCATCGCAGAAAGGACGCTTCGCGCTCAACCCGCAACGACACAGCGAGATCGCCGGCTTCCCCGTCAGGTCCCACTCGATCCCCTCCACATCTACCAGCGAGATCGGCCCTTCCACCCGAAAAGGCCCGTTCGGCCGAACCGTAATCTTCACTCCAGGAACCGCCGCTACTACCTCATCCGCCATAACACTCCCATGAATCTTTAAGATAAAGCCAGCATAACAAACCACACGCAGCAGTTTTGTATAGAGGCTGTTACGAAACCCGCCACACGGAATCCTCCATCGGCTCGTTGGATCACTGACGACAAGCCGACATTCACAGGACTAATCCCTTTCGATGAGTTCATTGGCGATTTGGCGTCAGTCCAACCCTATCCTGCCGAGAATCACGTTTTTTAGGGACTTATCTTTCGAAGGCGGGTGAGGTCAAGCTGGTTGCGTACTTTGGACGTGATGGTTGTAGGTCGCTCCTCAGGGTCGAGGCAAGTGGTCGAGGAACTCGTTCATGGCGCGGAAGACCTCGGCTTCGTTGGAACGGTAGATGTAGTGATCGGCGTTGGGCACACGGATGACCTTAGCTGAGGGAACGCCTGCTTCGAAGGCATTCGCCAGTCTGGTTTGCCTCTCGAGATCGGCTGCTACAACGGCGGCGTGGCGAGCAGCGTCTCCGGGGAAGACCCTGCTTAGGTCGTGGGGCAAAGCGAAGAATGCAAGGCAGGGTACCTTGATCTGGGTGTATTTATGCTCGCCGCTGAGGATAGCGGCGAAAGCGCTTGCAGTAGTGGGATGCGGGTCTTCTGGCAGCGAGGCATCCTCGATGGGCGGCGAGACGGCTTGTTGCAGCTTCACTTGTTCTTGAAGTTCCTTTTCGAGCCGGGGGAGGCTGGCCAGCAGGGCTTCTGTTGGTTGCATCGGGCCGGATGGGTCGCCTCCGGTCGGGAGAAGATGCTCGATCTCGTTGCGGACATCGATCATGTCCAGCTGCAGGTCGCCGTGAGCGCGATCGTAAAAAGAATGGGTACCGCTGCACTCAAGATAGACCAGGCCGCTGACCTTCTCGGGATGTCGGCTGCCAATTGAACTCAGCTCTTCGCCAGCGATCGAGTGCCCGACAAGGACCGGCTTGTCCAGATGCAGGGCGGCGATGACGGCAAGGACATCGTCGCCTAGGCGGTCGGACGAATAATTGTCGTTGTTAGGATTGGGATCGCTGGACTCGCCAAAGCCGCGGCGGGTAACGCCGTACACGTGATATCTACCGGTAAATTTGGAAGCAAACTGGTCGAAGACGTGTGCAGTGTCGCCCAGACCGGCGAGGAAGACGAGAGGGCGCCCGGTGCCACCCCAGTCGAGGACTTCAAGCTTAACGCCGGGCGCGACGGTGACGAACTGCACGGTGTGCGGTGAGCGGTCGGTGGGCATGGGCCACGCAGTTGCTTTGGTGACTTTTCGGAGGGTAAAAGGGACCCCGGAGCCTTGTGTCCATGTGCCAGTGATGGTTTTGCCGTCGGGGCTGAGCTTGCCTTCGTAAGAGATCTGGAGCATACCGACCTTCAATTGCACGGCGGAGTCGTGCACGGTAATCGAGTCTACCCAATTGCCGGTAAACCCCTGATCGATGCTGTATATCCTTGCCTTGAATGCTCCGCTGTCGTCGTTAATGACTCGCAGAACCATGCGATGCGGTGTGCCTTGGGGCGGCGTAATGGTTCCTTGCCAGCTGCCTGAGATGTCCTGTGCATAGAGGCTGCCTGCAAATAGGATTGCGAGCACGTACAGACAAAGCGCTTTGCGTTGCAGCTCTAGTCCTAGCGTCATAAAGAACTCCATGGAAAGCTCCAGAACGGTGTGAAGATTGCACGCTGCCCGACGCATACACCTTCGGGAGACAAGACACCTCGGCTTTTGGGAAGCGTGTAGGGATAGCAAAGAGCACTGGCAACATAACCGCCAGCGTCCCGACAACAGCAGTACTCACTATGGCGAAACGAAGGGTCACGAGGGGCCCAATCTGCAAGGCGGTGTCGCGTAGAACGCTGCACCAGACCGCCGTGTATTCCTTCAGGCCACGGCGGGCAGCTCGCTTCAGCTCTTCACGGAAGACCCACTGCATCTCGTCCCCGTACCGCGTGTAAAGATCGTCGGGGTAGAGCAGAAGAATCTGCGAGTAGAGCCAGCAGCTTGTCCGGAAGAGAGCCCTTCCTCTCACCTGAAGAAGTGTCCTGGTCATGCTCGATCTCCCAGGACAAACACCCGGCGCCTCTTCGCTAGCGCAAGTACATCCGTCTGGCGCTGGAACTCGGCACGAAGTAGGCCGCTTCCTGCCGAGGTAAGGCTGTACATCCTGCGTCTCGTGTTCTGATGAGATTCAACCTCAACGACAAAGCCGCGATCCACTAATCGCTGGATGGTCGTGTAGAGAGTCGCAGGGCCCATCGACACAGATCCCGCAGAGAGTTCCCGAACGTCTTGCATGATCCGATAACCGTGTCTCTCGCCTTCAGCTAAAGCAAAAAGGACAAAAAACGCCGCGGGCGGAAGCGGCAAGTACTCGGAGTGCGGATCAATCGACGCCGACATGCAGAACACAATAGATCATTGGGTGATATATCCGCAAATGATATTGTGAGGCTGTATCGGGTACCGTGAAGCGGCTTGTGTTTCCTAATGCGACCTCAACTGGCGAGAACAGCCCAATGCACTCATCTAGCGAGTTGGTCCTGGCATTACTGGAGAGGTAACGATAAACGCGCATCTCATCATCTAACTTCCGGCTTATCGACAGTGAAGAATTTTTATATACTCCCCGCATGCCCCAGGAGCGAACACCCCCACAACCCATCCTCCTCCACGATCGCTTCAACGAAATACGCACCCTCCTCCTCGAACTCCTCAACAGCCTCTCACCCGACGACTGGCAACAACCAACCGCCGCGCCCCTCTGGTCCGTCAAAGACGTCGCCCTGCATCTCCTCGGCGGAGACCTCAGCAACCTCTCCCGTCGCCGCGACCAGCATCGCCCGCCCCCCGACAGCCCCATCGACAGCTACCAAGACCTCGTCGCCTTCATCAACCGCCACAACGCCGACTGGGTCCGCGCCTCCAGAAGAATCAGCCCACACCTTCTCTGCGATCTCCTCGCCTTCACCGGCCCTCAGCTCGCAACCTACTTCGCCAGCCTCGACCCCTTCGCTCTCGGAGACCCCGTAGACTGGGCAGGCCCCGATCCCGCACCCGTCTGGCTCGACATCGCCCGCGAGTACACCGAGCAGTGGCACCACCAGCAACAGATCCGCGACGCAACCCACCGGCCGCCGCTCTACACCCCACACCTCTTCGCGCTGGTCCTCGACACCTTCCTGCGCGCCATGCCGCACAGCTACAGCAACACCGCCGCACCCGAAGGAACCACCATCCACATCGAGATCACCGGCGAAGCAGGCAACCAATGGTTCCTCGAGCGATCCTCCACCTCCTGGGAGCTGCTAACAGCCACAAGCACACCCCCAACCACCCACATCTCCATCCCGCAAGACACAGCCTGGCGCCTCTTCACCAAAGGCATCCGTCCCGAGCAAGCCCTATCCCACGCAACCATCACCGGAGACCCCGCCATGGCGCCACCCTTCTTCCACACCCTCTCCGTCCTGGCTTAGCAATAATCCGTACCGCCGCCAACACCATAAGCGCCTCTACTCCTCCTCCCCACCCTCCGCGATCCCATACTCCTTCAGCTTCCGATACAACGTCGTCTTCCCAATCCCCAGCAGCTTCGCCGCCATCAGCTTGTCGCCCTTCAACTGCTGAATCGTCACCAGAATCGCGTGCTTCTCCATCTCCGCAATCGAAACAATCCCGCTCGGCCCCGGCACCCCCGCAAGCACCGCATCCGTCTCCCGCTCCGTCAATCCCGGCGGACCAATCGTCTGCAACCGAAACTCCTGCAACTGCGTCGGCAGATCGCCCATATGCAACACCGGCCCGCTCGACAGAGCACACGCCCGCTCAATCGCATGTTCGAGCTCCCTCACATTCCCCGGCCAGTCATACTCCGTCATCAGCCGCAGCGCCTCATCCGAGAACGTATGCACCACCCCTGAATCCTTCTGCAACCGCTCCAGAAAATGCTGCGCCAGCACCGCAATATCCGCCCGCCGCTCCCGCAGCGGAGGAATCTTGATGTTCACCACATTCAGCCGAAAGTACAGGTCCTTGCGAAACCTCCCCTGCTCCACCATCCCAATCAGGTCGCGATTCGTCGCCGCCAGCACCCGCGCCGAGATCGGCACCGCCTGCGTCGCCCCCACCGGACGAACCTCCTTCTCCTGCAACGCCCGCAGCAGCTTCGCCTGGAGATCCAGCGGCAGCTCCCCAATCTCATCCAGAAACACCGTGCCACCCTCCGCCGCAGCCAATAACCCCTCCTTCGCCCGATTCGCCCCCGTAAACGCACCCTTCACATACCCGAACAGCTCGCTCTCGATCAGCGTCGGCACCAGCGACCCGCAGTCCACCGGCACAAACGGCTTCGCCGCATTCGGCCCGTTGAAGTGAATCGACCGCGCCACCAGCTCCTTGCCCGTCCCGCTCTCCCCCAGCACCAGCACCGGATGCGTCGACGTCGCCACCTTCGACAGAATCCGGTACAGCTTCTCCATCTCCGGCGACCGCCCGATCAGGTTCCCCATCCCCTTCGTCGTCCGCAGCCGCTCCCTTAGCTTCCGGCTCTCCAGGTCAAAGCTCCGCCGCTGCCCCGCCCGATCCAGCACCGCCGTCAGCTCCTCCAGCGCAAACGGCTTGGTCAGATAATCCCCCGCCCCAATCCGCATCGCCTCAACAGCAGAAGAAACCGTCGCAAACGCCGTCATCACCACCACCCCCGTCTCCGGGTGCAGCGCCTTCACCTCTTCGAGCAGCATCAGCCCGCCGCCGCCCGGCAGCTTCAGATCCAGCAACAGCAGATCCACCGTCTGGTGCTTCAAAATCGCCCGCGCCTCCGGCACACTCTCCGCCCCGGACACAAGAAACCCCATTCCCGCAGCGATCTCGCAGCACGCCTTCCGCACCGGCCCATCATCATCCACCACCAGCACCTGCAACGCCGGAACCTCGCTCGCCCGCTGCACCTCCATCACCTCCGGCCGATGCTGAAAGTCAGCCGTCGAGTGCCCCACCAGCACCCCCGAAGGCCGCGCCGCCCCCGAAGACGACGCCACACCCTGTTCCCGCTTCTCTCCAAATCCAGTCGCACTTAGCATGACATCCTCCCCGCAGCTCGGCCCCGAGCCACCACCATCAACCGTCGCCGCTCCTCCAGCGCATTCACCACCATTGGCAGCTCAACCCCAGCCACCGCCCACTCGATCTCGACCGTTGTCCCGCTAGTCCCGCTGACCTCGCCACCCGTCCGGCTCCTCAGCCGCAACCGGCCACCCGAAGCTCCCACCAGCTCCCGCACCACCCGAAAGCCGATCCCACGCGGCCCCACCGGAGCCTCCGCGCCTGCACCCAGCAGCACCTTCACCGTCGCCAGGCTCATCCCACAACCCCTGTCCTCCACACTCAGCACAATCCGGTCCCGCACCGTATCCGCCGCACCATCCGCCCGAGCCCGCAAACAGCTCACCCGCAACATAATTGCCGCGCCGCCATCCGAAGCCTCCGCCGCATTCTTCGTCAGGTTCACCAGGATGCGCTCCAGCGCCTCCCGAGAAACTCCCACCGGCGCCGAGCTTCCCTCCTCATACGCCACCTCCACCGCACGCCGCGCAATCCGGTCCAACAGACCCCGGCACTGCTCGATCACCTCCGGTACCACCACCATCTCAACCGGCCTGGCAAAGCCCTGCGCCACATCACGCCCTCGCGCCGTCGCCGCCGGATGCAGCAGCCGCTCAATCAGCACCCGGCTCCGCCCGCTCAACATCTGCAACTCGTCCGCGTAGTGGCGATGCTCATCCCGCAGCACCCCCGGCAACGCCAGCAGCTCACAGTAGAGCCCAAGCGCCCCCAGCAGATTCCCGGCATCATGCGCCAGCCCCGCCCCTTCAGCAACAGAATGTGCGTGTTTGTCTTGCGCCTCTCTCGTCAGGCCCGCATCAGACCCGTCACCAGCTTCAAACGTATCGGCAGATAGAAAAGGTAGTACAGCAGTGTGTGTTCCTGAACGGAATTGCTTCCCCGAGGCGGTCCTGCTCAGCGTTGCCTGCATGGTCTTACTCCGAATTGTGTATCCGCACTCCTATCTTTTGGAGTGTCTGTACGAAACCTATAATCACGTTGCGTGCCAAAGTGGGACAGTTAAGGTAAGTCTTTCAAAAGAAAGCACTAATAAAGTTACCGCCGCAACCATCCCATTTCCGCACTATTCCCGTTTCGGAACCGCCAACCGGCCCGAATCGGGACAAACCCCAACAAAACCCTCCTAAAAGCGTATTTCCCATTATGGGACAAGATTCCCAAAACAGAACATCCTGTAGCGATTTGAATAAGCCCATCCACTCAATCATGAGAAATGATTGCGCTCGAAACCATCACCCCCACAACCGCGCCCACAAAGTCACGAACCACAGGAGACAGCTCGCCCTTCAAACTCTTCCGCTCCGGCTGAAACAACGTGCCAACAAAGAAAGGGTGCCCCGAGAGCTCCGCACCGCGCACCGCACCATCGAGATCGTGTGCCGTTGCCCGGAGCGACCCCGCAAACAGCGCCTGCTCATGCTCTGGATTAGGCCCATAGCTGCAACGATACCCTTCCACCACCCTCGGCACGCCGTAGCTTCGATAAAGGAGACTTCCCTCCGTCAAAACCAGCTCCGCCTCCTTCTCAACGAGCGAACACACCAGAGGAACAATCAGAGCAAGCGAAGCATCCGGGTTCGTCTCCGCATGATCGGCATCTACCAGCCCCTGCACATTCCGTGCATATTCAATCAGAGCATGCTGAAAGCCGCCGCACGTACCAAGAAACGGAATCGCCTTTTCACGGGCTACACGAATAGCCTCAAGCGCTCCACGAGTATTGCTGTAAGGACTAGCAGGAACACACCAGATCCCATCGTAGGTCGCAAGCAGCGCATCCGCGTCTTCAATCTGCAAGGTATGAACCCACACCCCTTCCACCGCAACCTTGTGGTAACGCGCTGCCAGGGCAAGTGCAAGAGGAATTGCTTGATGGGCTGGAACAGAAGAGTCGTAATCTCCCACGAGTGCAATGCGATAAGAATTGCTCATGGAACTCTAGTTTACCAGAGAACCCCATGAGCGATACCCCTCAACATGACCACTCTGCCTCAATATGAAAAGCCCTATAGCTTCTTCCGCAAATACTCAAACCCCAGATAACCAATCACCGCAGAGACAAGAGCAATCCCAAAGTTCGTAGGCGTAACAACATCTCGCAGCGCAGAGATAAGCGTCCTCCCGCGTTGATTCGAGGATTCGAAATCCCCCATCAAAAGATTCGAATAAAACAGAAATACGATAAACGCTATCTCGACGACTGCTCGCCACAGAGGAGCAAGCTTCTGAGGCTCTTTTGGATTGCGCGGCATGCGTCGATACTAAATCCTCATTCTCGAACAGCCGCACGCAACGAGCATCACCCCCGCAAACTATAATCGCCTGATGTCCGTTGCCCAGCTCTTCCGCCCCGACTCCCGCACCGCCGACCAGCTCCGCACCCTCCGCATCACCCCCGGCTACGTCTCCACCCCCGAGGGCTCCGTCCTCATCGAGACCGGCAACACCCGCGTCCTCTGCAACGCCACCATCGAGCAAGGCGTCCCCGGCTGGCTCCGCAACTCCGGCCGCGGCTGGGTCACCGCCGAGTACGGCATGCTCCCCCGCGCCACCCTCACCCGCACCGCACGCGAGTCCGAACGCGGCAAAGTAGGCGGCCGCACCCACGAGATCCAGCGCCTCATCGGCCGCTCCCTCCGCTCCGTAGTCGATATGAAAGCCCTCGGCGAACGCACCATCATCCTCGACTGCGACGTCCTCCAGGCCGACGGCGGAACCCGCACCGCCGCCATCACCGGAGCCGCCGTCGCCCTCGCCATCGCCCTCAACAAGCTCGTCGTCGCCGGAACCCTCAAGGTCACACCCCTCACCCAGATGGTCGCCGCCACCTCCGTCGGCATCGTCGACGGCAACGTCCTCCTCGACCTCTGCTACGAAGAAGACTCCCGCGCCACCGTCGACATGAACGTCGTCATGCTCGCCAGCGGCGGCCTCGTCGAAACCCAGGCCACCGCCGAAAAAGACTCCTACACCCGCGCCCAGCTCACCCAGATGCTCGACATCGCCGAAACCGGCATCCGCCAACTCCTCACCGCCCAGCAAACCGCCCTCGCCACCGCCATCTAACCGGTCCTTTTCAACCCTCAAACAAAACTGTCATCCTGAGCAAAGCAACTCGCAGCCGTATCGCGAGTGGCGCAGTCGAAGGACCTGCGGTTGCTCTTGCCGTCGTCGCTGCTTGTTTTTATCCCTCAACCCCACCCAAAAACTGTCATCCTGAGCGCAGCCGAAGGACCTGCGGTTGTCTTTGCTGTTGTTTGTTCCTTCTCTCGCCGCCGCCATCGAACCACCCACAGTTACAATCGACAGACGAACCACGAGGCGATCTCCATGGCAAAGACAATCCCGACAGCAGACCCCAAAGCATCCGCTCTTCCCCAGAAAGAAGAGACGCGCCTCGAAGGATTAGCCTCCATGGTCACCCTCCTGGCCGTCTGGATCTTTGTCATCACCTTCAGCTTCCAGAACTTCGTCATCCCGTCGGCCTCTATGGCCAGCACCCTGCTCGTCGGCGACCACGTCCTGGTCGATCGCGCCTCGCTCGCGCCCTCATCGTCGCTAGCTCCCTTCATCCCCTACCGCGAGCTCCAGCACGACGAGCCCGTCGTCTTCTTCCGCCCCGCACCCAACGCCAAAGACGACCACGACATCCTCGTCAAGCGCGTCATCGGCCTTCCCGGCGACCGCATCCACCTGCGCCACGGCATCGTCTACCGCAATGGCGTCGCCCTGCATGAGCCCTACGCCGCCATGCCCACCGACGCCAACTACAACCCCTACAACGACGACTTCCCCGCCATCGCCCCCGAAGACGGAAACAACGTCCTCGCCACCTGGAGCGTCGAACTCCCCACCCACATCCAGGGCCAGGATCTAGTCGTCCCCACCGGCTACTACTTCGTCATGGGCGACAACCGCCCCATCAGCTACGACAGCCGCTACTGGGGACTCGTCCCCCGAGCCAACCTCATCGGCCGCCCGCTCTTCGTCTACTGGTCCTTCAAAACACCCGACGACGACACCGACAAGACCTCCGCCTCCGAGCGAACAGCCTCCACCTTCCACACCATGCTCCACTTCTTCGACGAAACCCGCTGGAGCCGCACCCTCCATCGCATCGAATAGGTCGCGTAGCCGAAGGGAGAGGACCCTGTATCGCTTTACGTCGTCATCCTGAACGTAGTGAAGGACCCCTGTATTCCGTCTTTGCTTTTGTTAGTTCGCCCCATCCCACCAAACTGTCATCCTAAGCAAAGCCACTCGCAGCCGTATCGCGAGTGGCTTTGCTCAGGACCTGCGGTTATTCCGCACAGCCACTTAGCTCTAAGCCTCCGCCTTCGGCCCCATCCAAAACCCATACACCGTCAACGCCGCCCCAACCAGCAGCGGGATCACCCCCACCAGATACACCTTGTTCGAATCCACCAGCCCGTGCAGCAGGATCATCACCCCCAGCCCCACCGCAATATTGATCAGCCCGCCCAGCCTGAATCCACCGATCCGCTTCGCCGCCGCAATCCGCTCCTGTTCCCGCAAATACTCCAGCGCCGGGTTCCGCTCCCCACCCATCTCCGCGATCTTCTTCAACATCTCAGCCTTGTAATACGACTCTCGCTCCTGCTGCCGCGTCCCCGTCCATGTCGCCACCGACAGAAACCCAAACAGCGCCACCGCCCCGATCGCCAGAAACACAAACACCGCCACCTCAGGGGTTCTCACATCCAGATCCATCATCGCCAAAGTCATATCATCCTCCTCAAATTTAGAAATCTCTCAGCTACATACCGTCAGACCACCCCCTCGCCAACCCGGTTTCGTTTTCTTCAAAAAATCCCTACCCAGTCACCCCCACAAAAAAACGCAACCAAATCTCCCACCCATAGGTCACACTACATGCGACAACAAAACGCATGCACCCCACAGACGACCAACACGACGTAGCCCTCGTCCTCGCCGGAGACACCTCCGCCTTCGAGGGCATCGTCCGCCGCTGGCAATCCCCTCTCATCAACCTCGCCTACCGCTTCACCCGCGATCGCTCCCGCGCCGAAGAGCTCGCCCAGGAGGCCTTCCTCCGCGCCTTCCGCAACCTCTCCTCCTGGCGGCAGGAGTCCGCCTTCTCCACCTGGCTCTTCTCCCTCGCCACCAACCTCTACTGCACCGAGCTCCGCCGCATCCCTCCCCTCACCCTCCCCTTCGACGACATCCTCGAGCCCCAGCACCCCCACAACCTCGCCGCCACCCTCCAGCAGCGCAGCGAAGACGCCGCCCTCCACCGCGCCGTCGACACCCTCCCCCCGAAGTACCGCGAAGTCCTCCTCCTCTACTACTTTCAAGAGATGGACGTCCCCGCCACCGCACTCGCCCTCAAGCTCCCCGCAGGCACCGTCAAGGCCCGCCTCTTCCGCGCCCGAGACATCCTCCGCTCCAAGCTCCAACCCGTCACCCCGCGCACCCCCACCCTTCGCGCCAAGGAGACCGCATGAACCCCCACGATAGTCAGCACAACGCCGAACTCGACCGCCGCCTCGCCGCCCACCTCGGCCCCGACGCCCTCCAACCCTCCTCCGGCTTCACCGCCTCCGTCATGGACGCCATCCATAAGCAGGCCGCCACCCAAACTCAACCCGCCGAAGCCTTCCCCCCCATCCCCTTCCCCTGGAAGCGCCTCCTCCCCATCGCTATCGTCCTGCTCGCCCTCCTCGCCACCTTCCTCATCGCCGTCGCCCCCCAGCTCGCCCACTCTCTCACCACCTCCAACCAAACCAACTTCGACCTCGTCACCGTCAACACTCCCGCAGCCACCTACCTCTGGGCCAGCCTCGCCACCATCCTCTCCCTCATCATCGCCGCCACCTCTTTCAAACTAGCCACCAGCCGCCGCTAACCGCAAAATCCCAACCAAACAGAATCGGGTGCCCCATCTTCGCGACAGCTTCATCGTCCCTAAGGTGGGCATCGTGCGCAGCACGACCGCCTTTCTTCAACTCTCCACCAAACTGTCATCCTGAGCGAAGCCGAAGGACCTGCGGTTGTCTTTGCACTTGCCTTTGCCGTTGCTTATCCCCCCAAAACCTGTCAACCCCCAAACCCCCTTAAATCCATGAAAACAAACCACATCCAAGTGGCATACCAGTTCCCAGCAGCAGCTATACTGGATATAGTGCATCAAAAGAAAGCCCCGGCCAACCGCCGGGGCTTTTCCATTGCCGCATAACTCGTTTGAATCCTTATACTTACCAGCAACTCCTTTGAATGCAAATACTTAGCGAGGGATAAACTTGCTAAGTATTTGCATTCATTGCACTTAGCGAGACACCCCCCCCGGGGGGGGTACACCCCACCACCAGGAGAGAAAAGCCATGGAAACACCCCTCTGCCGCCACATCAAAGCAAACGGAATCCAGTGCCGCGCCGTAGCCCTCACAGAAAACCCGTTTTGCTACGCCCATGACCGCATGCACCGCTTCCACAAGAGCTATCGCCTGCATCCCATGGCCAAGAGCTACCTCAACTACACCAACTCCATCCAGCTCAACGCCCTCGAAGATCGCGAATCCGTGCAACTCGCCATCTCTCAGGTGGTCAACGCCCTCGCCACCAACCAGCTTGAGAGCAAACGCGCCGCCGTCCTCCTCTACGGACTCCAACTCGCCGCCCGCAACATCACCCTCCTCAAGCCCGCCGAAACCAACACCGTCCGCTCCGTCCAAACCACCAGCGACGGCCTGGACCTCGCCGAAGCAAACCCCACCCTCGAACTCACCCTCGAATCACCAGAGCCCAAAACCCTCTCCGCCTAAACCCACCCAAAAACTGTCATCCTGACCCTGAGCTTGTCGAAGGGCCGGCATCTACAGTTGCTGTTGTTTCTTCTTCTCCCACTCCACCCCAAAACTGTCATCCTGACCCTGAGCTTGTCGAAGGGCCTGCATCTACAGCTGCTGTTGCTTCTTCTTCTCCCACTCCACCCCAAAAACTGTCATCCTGAGCGAAGCCTCTCGCAGCTTCACCGCGAGAGGCGCAGTCGAAGGACCTGCGGTTGCCTTTGCTGCTGTTTTTGCATTTCCTCATACCTCCCACCAAAATCCGATAATCGTCCCCTCCTGAAGCCCAAAACCCCAAGCGCGATAAAATCGCGCTTGTATGCATCCAAGCTCTCAGGAGAGTGACTTCACCATGAAATTGACCCCAGGAAAACTTGCCGGACTCAAGTCCGTTTCGGACGCCCGCGGCGTAATCGCCGCCGCCGCCATGGACCAGCGCGGCTCCCTTCAAAAGTCCCTCGCCAAGGAGCGCGGAGCCGCCGCCGACGCCCATGACCTCGAGCGGTTCAAGCTCCTAGTCACCGAGGTCCTCACCCGCCACGCCTCCGCCATCCTCCTCGATCCCGAATTCGGCCTCCCCGCCGCCCACCAGCGCAACGGCAAGGGCCTCCTCCTCGCCTACGAGAAAACCGGCTACGACTCCGCCACACCCGGCCGCCTCCCCGACCTCCTCGACGTATGGAGCGTCCGCCGCCTCAAGGAAGCCGGAGCCGACTGCATCAAGATCCTCCTCTACTACACCCCCTTCGAGAAGTCCGCGATCAACGACCTCAAGCACGCCTGGATCGAGCGCATCGGCGACGAGTGCATCGCCCACGACATCCCCTTCTTCCTCGAGTTCGTCGGCTACGACGCCCACGGCGGCGACGAAAAGTCCCTCGCCTACGCCCTCAAAAAGCCCGAGATCGTCTCCGGCTCCATGGCCGAGTTCGGCAAGGCCCGCTACAACGTCGACGTCCTCAAGGTCGAGGTCCCCATCGAGATGTCCTTCGTCGAAGGCACCCGCGCCTTCAAGGGCGAAAAGGCCTACACCCGCGCCGAAGCCCTCCAGCACTTCCGCGACGCCGAAACCATGACCCACAAGCCCTTCATCTACCTCTCCGCCGGCGTCTCGAACCCCGTCTTCATCGAGACCCTCGAGCTAGCCGCCGAGTCCGGCACCAAGTTCAACGGAGTCCTCTGCGGCCGAGCCACCTGGAAGGACGGCATCGCCATCTACGCCCGCGAAGGCGAAAAAGCCTTCCGCGACTGGCTCGAAACCACCGGCGTAGAAAACATCTCCAACGTCAACGAAGCCCTCAAAGCCGCCACCCCCTGGTACACCAAATTCGGAGCCACCAGCCTAGCCGAACTCGGCTAACCGTACTTCTATCCCATAGAAAAGCGCCGCATCACTGCGGCGCTTTTCTATTTATATCCAATCGACTTTCCAAAACCGTAAAGCCGATACTATCGCTTCTCTCGGGTAAAGCGCGCCGCATGTTTTAAGTTCACTTTTTATACGTTCTTTTCTTTTACCTATTTCGTTCCACACCCAATTATCTGGATGCATTACATTGCGTGGTAATACATCCGACTTTTTGACCGGCCAATCAGCCGGATAATCTTTCGGTATCAAACCTTGACGAATTTGTTCTAAGTCATTCGAGGATGAAAGATCATCGTGTTCACACAACCATCCGTATAAATGGTAAGCACATGTCCTAAGCATCAACCTTACTTCAGGAATGTGATCCGTCAATCCCTTGAGAGGTGAAGGCACTAAAACCATATTCCCAACACATGAATAAAACCTTCTATCCCGAACGACATTTCCTTTGCTACCAAACTTGGGATCGTCATATCCCCAAATGTGGCAGACTGCCCAATTGGGTGGTCGCTTTCTTAAACCCATGGCTTTCATCAAAGCTCTCCCCGCAAAGATGTTGGCCTCCGCCCTTAGATTGCCATTTAGCATCCTTTGTTTGTCGTAAGCCGCATTAAATTCAGGCTCACCACGAGCAGTTTCCGGATACCAAAGCGGCATCGCTCTAAATACGTCTGGGTGCACCCACCGAACTGTTTCTCCCAGCAGCTTAGCTAATATAGGCAAAGAATCCCTAAGTTCATCTAATCCATCTGGAGCAACAGACATCCCTACTCCCACTCAATCGTCCCAGGCGGCTTGCTCGTAATGTCATACACCACGCGATTAATCCCCCGCACCTCACTCACAATTCGGCTCGAGATCGTCCGCAGCACCTCATACGGCAGCGGAGCCCAATCCGCTGTCATGCCGTCCTCGCTCTCCACCGCGCGGATCGCGCACGTATTCGCATACGTCCGCTGATCCCCCATCACGCCAACCGACTTCACCGGCAGCAGCACCGCAAAGCTCTGCCACACCTTGCGATACAGCCCAGCCCGCTTGATCTCATCCACAACGATCTGGTCGGCCTCCTGCAAAATCGCCACGCGTTCCGCAGTCACCTCGCCCAGAATCCGCACCGCAAGCCCAGGCCCCGGAAACGGCTGCCGTTCAATAATATCGTCCGGCATTCCCAGGTCGCGCCCGATCCGCCGAACCTCATCCTTGAACAGGTCGCGCAGCGGCTCAATCAGCTTCAGCTTCATATCCGCCGGCAAACCACCCACATTGTGGTGGCTCTTGATCGTATGCGACGGCCCATGCACGCTCGACGACTCGATCACATCCGGATACAGCGTCCCCTGCACCAGCCACGCAACATCCTTGCCATCATGCTTCTCCGCCTCGAAGATCTTCTTCGCCTCGTCATCGAACACCGAGATAAACTCGCCGCCAATCACCTTCCGCTTCGTCTCCGGATCAGTCACACCAGCCAGCTTCGTAAGAAACCTCTCGCTCGCATCGACAGCCACAACATTCAACCCAAGCTGCTCCCGCATCGTCGTCTGCACCTTGGCAAACTCGTCCTTACGCAGCACACCGTTGTTCACGAAGATGCACGTCAGCTTATCGCCGATCGCCTTCGCCACCAGCACGGCAGCGACCGACGAGTCCACACCGCCGCTCAACCCGCAGATTGCATGCCCATCACCAACCTGCGCCCGCACCCGCTCCACCGTCGACTGGATAAAGTGCTCTGGCGTCCAATCCGCGCTGGCCCCGCAGATGTCGATCACAAAGTTCTTCAGCAGCTCCATCCCCTGCTTGGTATGCGCAACTTCAGGATGAAACTGTACCGCCCAGATCTTCCGCGCCTCATTCGCGATGCCCGCGACCGCATTCGACGTCTGCGCCGTCAGCACGAAGCCCTCGGGCAGAGCCTTCGCCTCGTCCCCATGCGACATCCAAACATTCATCACCTGCGGCAACCCGCTAAACAGCGGCGTCTCCGCAATCACCGTCACCTCAGCGTGCCCATACTCACGCGCCGGAGCCGACTCGATCTTCCCACCCAGATGATGCACGATGAAGTGCAGCCCATAGCAGATCCCCAGCACCGGCAAACCCATCGCCAGCACCGCCGGATCGGCCTTCGGCGCATCCGCGTCATACACCGACGAAGGCCCACCCGAAAGGATGATTCCCTTCGGCTTCAGCGCCTTCACCTGCTCCAGCGAAACCGTGCACGGCAGCACGACCGAAAACACATTGAACTCACGAATGCGCCGCGCAATCAGCTGCGTATATTGCGACCCAAAATCCAGAATGACGACAGTAGAAGTATCCACGATCATTCAAGTCTAAATCAGCGCGGAGCCTCGGCTAATCCCGCCTCTTCGTACTGTTCACCGCGCCGATCAGCCCCGCCCCAAATACCAGGATCGCACCACCCACAATCCACGGCGTATGCACATGAGCAAGCGACGCCACGTAGACAAGCCCAATGATGATAATGACAACGCCGATAGCGTAAATCGCAAAGGATGACATACAAACTCCTCGAACGGAAGATAGCGCCTGTCAGTTAGGATGCCGATTTCGCCCTCCACACGAGGCCCAATCGCAAGAAGTTCAGATTCCGCCGCCGGACTCCACCGCCGTCGCCCGCCACAGCTCCAGATACGCCACTAGCCGCGCCACATGGAAGTAGTCCGATGCCACGAAGTACAGCACCGTCACCCCAGCCCACCAGTAGGTCAAAAACTCCTGCGTGGCAACCGTCTCAAACGGCAACGGGCTCGCCGAAAACACCATCGCCAGCACAATCAGCGCAATCTTGACGATCCCCATCACCAGGTTGATCTCCACCAGCTTGATCTTCAACCCACCCAGCCGGAACGACGACGCCAAACTCCTGCCAACTCCCCAACCATGGAGCATAGCGAGCAAAGGTGCCACCGAGAACCCCCAGCTCACCAGCGCCCACAGCACAAACAACCCCAGCGTCGCAATAATCGCCAGCGCGAAGTACAGCACCATGCTCGGCTCCGCCCCCTGCGCAATCGGCCCCGTCACCGCAATCTTCGCCGCCTCCTGCAAGCACCAGAACCACACCGCGAAGCTCGTAGACATCGCCGCCAGCCGGATCACCTGCAACACCATCAGCGTCACCGGCCGCACATGCAGCCGGCTATCCACACGGCGCAGCACCACCGTCCGCCCCAGCGACGACACAATCACCCACGTCACCACCAGCAGCGGAACCAGCCACACCGCCACCGCCAGCAACGGAGGCATCAGCGCCAGCATCGCCTTCGCCAGCGTCAACGAAGCCTTCACCGGATCGAGCAGCGTCATCTGCTTCAACGCCGCATCATCAAGCGGCGTTGTCTGCAAAATCCGCGTTCCCTCATGCCATAGCAGTAACAGCGCAGGCACACCATACACCCAGCGCCACAGCACCTCGAGCGCCGTCAGCAAAGGCCGCTTCCAGCACCACTGCAACGTCCCCACAAACGACTGCGTAACCCGATCCTTTGGCAGAGTCTCCGCCACTACTTCACCACAAGATTGACGAGCTTGCCCGGCACCACAATCACCTTCACCACCGTCTTCCCTTCAATCCTCGCCGCGACCTTCGCATCCACCAGCGCCGCAGCCTTCACCGTAGCCTCATCGCTACCAACGGGCACCGTAATGACGATAACCAGCTTCCCATTCACCTGCACAGGAATCTCGAGTACATCGTCCTTCGCCAGCTCCGCATCGGCCACCGGCCAAGGCGTACGAAAGACCACACCCTCGCCGCCAATCTGCGACCACAACTCCGCCGCAAAGAACGGAGCAAACGGAGCCAGCATCAGCACCAGTATGCGCGATACCTCCGCCACCGTCGCCGTCGGAATCTCACCCGAGTCCATCGCTGGTTCCGCAGCCTGCACGTCGTTCACCAGCTCCATGATCGCGGCAATCGACGTGTTGAAGTGCCACCGCCCACTGAAGTCCAGCGTCATCTTCGCCAGAGTCTGATGCAACTTGCGCAGCAACGCCTTCCCCTTAACACTCTCTCCACCAGCCAGCCCTGACTCGCTGTCTCGCTGAGTCGCTGTCTCGCTATACTTCGTCACCAGCCGATACACCCGATTCAAGAACCGGCTGATGCCCCCAACACCCTCTTCCTGCCATTCGAGGTCGCGATCCGGCGGAGCCGCAAACAATGCATACATCCGCGTTGCATCCGCGCCATACCGCTCGATCATCAAATCGGGGCTCACCACATTGCCCTTCGACTTCGACATCTTCGCGCCGTCTTTGACCACCATCCCCTGCGTAAACAGCCGCTCCGCAGGCTCATCGTTTTTGATGAGACCAAGATCCCGCATCACCTTCGTCCAAAAGCGCGAGTAGATCAGGTGCAGAATCGCATGCTCGACCCCACCGATGTACTGGTCAATCGGAAACCAATAATTAGCCTTCGCGGAATCGAACGGAGCCGTATTATTCTTCGCATCCGTATACCGGTAGAAGTACCAGCTCGAATCGACGAACGTGTCCATCGTGTCCGTCTCACGCCGCGCCGGTCCACCGCATCGCGGACAGATCACATTCACAAACTCAGGCACACGTCCTAGCGGACTTCCGCCCTGCTGCGTAATCTCGATCTGCGGCGGCAGCACCACCGGAAGATCGCTCGCCCGCAGCGGAATTGGCTCCTCCGGCGAACAGTCGCAATACACCATCGGGATCGGCGTACCCCAGTACCGCTGCCGGCTCACACCCCAGTCCTTTAGACGATATGTAACCGTAGCGGTGCCAAATCCATTCTCCTTCGCAAACGCGGCCATCTTCGCCTGCGCTTCGACACAACCCTCGCCCGTCCACACGCCAGAGTTGATCAGCACCGCCTCATCCTCGCCCGTATACGGCAGCGCAGGCTCCTCAGCAGCGGCACCTGCGACTTGAGAAACAGCTGGAGCGATCACCCGCTTCACCGGCAAGCCATACGTCTGCGCAAACTCGAAGTCCCGCTCATCATGCGCCGGGACGCTCATAATCGCGCCCGTCCCATAGTCCGCCAGGATGTAATTTGCCACCCAGATCGGCACAGGTTCGCCGTTGAATGGATTCACCGCAAACCGCCCGGTCGCCACACCATGCTTCTCAATAGCGCCGACGTCGCCCGCTTCTTTCGCCTTCTGCTGCTGCTCCAGCAGCTCCGCGACCTGCACCTCCAGCGCCGCATCCTCCGCGCAGAACGCCTTCGTCAACGCATGCTCCGGCGCAAGCTGCACGCTCGTCGCACCAAAGACCGTATCCACCCGAGTAGTAAACACCGTGATCGTATCGCTAACTAGCTGACTCGCTAACTCGCTAGCCCTCCCTGCGACCGCAAAATCAACCAGCGTCCCTTCGCTCCGCCCGATCCAGTTCCGCTGCATCGTGCGAACCTTCTCAGGCCATCCCTCCAGCTTATCGAGCCCACTCAGCAACTCATCCGCATACTTCGTGATCCGCAAAAACCACTGCGTCAGATCGCGCTGTTCGACCAGCGTTTCCTCATGCCGCCAGCAACGACCGTTGATCACCTGTTCGTTCGCCAGCACCGTGCAACACTCCGGACACCAGTTCACCTTGCTCTTCTTCCGATATGCGAGCCCCGCCTCGAACATCTTCAGAAAGATCCACTGGTTCCACCGGTAGTAGTCCGGCAGGCACGTCGTCACCTCGGTCGCCCAGTCGTAGCTCAACCCCATCCGCCGCATCTGCTTCTTCATCGCGGCGATGTTCGCAATCGTCCACTCCCGAGGAGGCACGTTGTTCTTCAGCGCCGCATTCTCCGCCGGCAACCCGAACGCGTCCCACCCCATCGGGTGCAGCACGTTGTGCCCGCGCATCCACATGTACCGCGCCAGCGCATCGCCGATCGCATAGTTCCGCACATGCCCCATGTGCAACTGCCCACTCGGATACGGCAGCATCTCCAGGCAATAAAACTTCGGCTTGCCGCACTCATGCGACTCCGCCGCATACAACGACGGATCGGCATCCCACAGCGCCTGCCACTTCGGCTCAATCTCGCTCGGGTTATAACGAACGACATCGCCTGTCGCAGAACGTCCTTCTTGCTTCTGATCGTCATTCGCGGCAGTTTTGCCGCCTATCTCGCTCACATCCATAATCTTTTCATTGTAACTGCGTCACCTTCCCGCACCGGAGCTCCAGACAGAGAACCCGCTGTACACAAGGGCGTCGTCATTCCCTATTTTTCGGGAGATCAGGCATACTCTATTCAATGGCGACAGTACTCTCTCAAAGCTCCACTCCCCAGGGGGTAGACACAGGAAATCCAGGTGGATTCGCACATATTCCTGCATTGGATGGCATTCGCGGCATGGCCATTCTGCTGGTGCTCATCGACCATCTCTTCTGGGCCAACGGAAGTACCGGTTCCCGCATCTTCGACTTGGCCTCCCGAATCCGAGCCTCCACCTACTGCGGTGTGAACCTCTTCTTCGCCCTCTCAGGCTTTCTCATCACCGGCATTCTGATCGACACCTTGAACGTCCCGCACTATTTCCGGACCTTCTACGCTCGCCGCACGCTGCGGATCTTTCCGCTCTATTACGGCTCCCTGCTGGCTCTCCTGCTGCTTACTTGGCACTTCCACTTCTCCTGGGGAGGATGGCAGTACTACTTTCTGACCTACACCTCGAACCTGGCGCTCTGGCGCAGCCACATTCCCCTCCAGCTCGGCGTCTTCAATATCAATCACTTCTGGTCGCTTCAGGTAGAGGAGCAGTTTTACCTCGTCTGGCCGCTGGTCGTCTATCGCATCCGAAAGCCGGAGACGCTCGTCCGCATCTCCCTTATCAGCTGCATCGTCATTCTTGGCATCCGCATCTTCCTGGTTGCCATGCGTTCGCATCCGGGCTTCGAGAACATCTACCTGCCCTACTCCCCCACCTTCTCCTGCGCGGATAATATCCTCTTCGGCTGCTGCCTCAGCGCCCTTGTTCGTACCCGAGCACGCGAAACCGTCCTACGCCTCGCACCTCGCATCTTCGCCATCGCAGCCGCGATTCTGCTGGTCGCCGCCATCCTGAATGGCGGACTCGAATGGACCACCAGCATCTTCATCCAGACCCTTGGCTTCAGCCTCATCGGCATCACCAGCACCGCCGTCATCGCCATGACCCTCAAGCCAGGGTCGAACACCCAATCTCTGTTCCAGAATAGAGCCCTGCGCTTCCTCGGGACCTACAGCTATGGCATCTACGTCTTCCACTATTCGCTCGCTGGATGGCTAACAGAGCCGATGCGCCTCTTCTTCAACCAACACCTGCACTCCAAAGCCCTCAGCGTCATCCTCGAGGCGCTAGCAGTCGGGGTTCTCTCTATCCTCGTCGCACTGCTCAGCTACCGCCTGTACGAGGTGCCATTCCTGAGACTCAAAAGCTACTTCAGCTACAACCGCTCAAGCTCCCCCACATCAGCCTAACGACACCACCCTACTGCGCCTTCGCTTTACCCACCTCTCCCAGCCCCTTCATCAGCTCGGCCATATCCTTCACCTCATATCCAGCCGGCGCTTGAAACAGTGCTGCATCCGGATCAGTGCGCACGAGCCCCTGTAGCTCCATCGTCTGCTCACCGCTTCGTGGGTCGGTGTCGATCGACTTCACCACCAACTTCAACTCCGGCGACCTCCACTCCTCATGAACGACCACGATCGGCCGATCATTCCCCACCTTGCCCGTCGGAATCGTCGTCGTCACACGTCTCCCCGTCACCAGCACGCCTTCCATTGCTTGCTGCCCAAGCTGCTCCGTCTGTACCTCGTCCTTCAACCCATCCGCCCTGGTTCCGTTGCCAGTCCCCAGCGAGACCGACTTGCGCACAGTCCCGGGCGGCAACGGCGGTGGTGGAGGCGGTGCACTCAACATCTCCGCCATCTCCGTCCGGCTCTTTGGCAAAGCCGGCAACTTCATCTGCATCACCACCTTGCTCTTCTCGCCAGTCCAGATCAACATCGCATGAGCCACAGGATCGCCCACGGTCGCCGACTGTAGCGTCATATCCATCTCATGGCCACCCACAGAACCCGAGTGCACGATATAGAGATCCTCGCGCATTCTGCCCGCAGCGTCCCGCGCTATGATCCCGCTCCACTCATGCGTAATTACCGTGCCGTCGCTCAGCTTCTGCACCGAGCGTGATACCTTCTCCGCCTGATACGGTATCCCCGTCACAGGTTCACGAATCGCTGCAATAATCGATTGATTTGCCCCGACGTTCTGCTGTTGCGCACCCATATCTCTCTGTGCGCGAGCGCCCTGAACCAGCGCCCCGCAGAGAAGCATTCCACACCATCTGGCCAGTCGCATCGTCCGCCTCCAAAAGATACCGGTGATCCAATCAGCAACAGTATCCAGTGCGCTAGCTGGAGGTGCAAGGACAATCGTTCCCTACCCAGCCGCCAGCGTCCGCAACACCCCAACATTCCGCGCCTCATCCCCCGGAGCATCCACCGGCGTCTCCGCTATAAACGCCGCATGCCCAAACCGCGCATCGTGCAGCAGCCGCTTGAACGCTGCCGCCCCAATCGTCCCTTCGCCGATATGCTCGTGCCGGTCCAGCTTCGATCCCCGCGCCGCCTTCGCATCGTTGCAATGCCACACCCGCACCGCCTCGAACCCCACCGTCTCCTCGATCAGCTTCGTCGTCTCCGCATACCCCTCCGCCGTCACAATGTCGTACCCTGCCACATGCATATGGCAGGTATCCAGACACACCGCCACCGGAGCGCACGCCTGCAACCGAGTCACCAGCTCCGCTACCTGCTCCAGACTTCCGCCCAGCGAAAACTCCGCCCCTGCCGTATTCTCGATCAAAATCTTGAAGTCCTTCCCCTGCCACGCCACCCCATCAATCGACCGTTCGATCGACTCCACCGCCAGCCGCAATCCCTCCTCGCGTGTCAGCCCCTTCCAGCTCCCCGGATGCAGCACCAGCGACTCCGCTCCCAGTGCCAGCGCTCGCTCCACCTCGCCCGTAAACGCAGCAATCCCGTTCAACCGCACGCTCTCCGTCTGGCTGCACAGGTTGATCAGATAGCTCGCATGCACCGACACCGGCCCAATATCATGCGCCGCCCGCAGCTCCAGCATCTTCGCCGCATCCTCCGGCTTCACCGGCGCAGCCTTCCACGTCCGTGGGCTCGACGAGAAGATCTGGAACGTATTCGCCCCCGCCTCCACCGCCCGCTCCACTGCCTTCCACGCACCACCCGCCGTCCCCAGGTGCACACCAATCCGCTTCTTCGAAACCGTCGTAGTCATACAATCGAGCCTACCGCAAAGCCCACCTCGCCATCATCCACAACGTACACTCAACCCATCACCAATCTTCACCAGAACCTCCACGAAAGGCCCCATGCCCGCCCCACAGTCCTACAAGAACCACTCAAAGTACGACCCCCTGCACCACTTCGTCATCACCCCCCTGCTCCTCCTCAACCTCGTCTTCGCCTTTCTCTTCTGGAACAGCGATCACCACGAACACCGAACCCTCTCCTTCTGCTGGATCATCCTCGCCTTCACCCTCATTCTGCTCTCCGTAAAGATCCGCTTCTATTCCCTCCGCATCCAGGACCGCCTCATCCGCCTCGAAGAGCGCCTCCGTCTCACCGCGCTCCTTCCTCCCGCCGAACACGCCACCATCGCGTCCTTCACCACCCGCCAGCTCATCGCCCTCCGCTTCGCCTCCGACAGCGAACTCCCCGCCCTCGCCCGCCGCACCCTAGCCGAAAACCTCGACCCCAAACAGATCAAGCAGGCCATTCAAACCTGGCGTCCCGACTACAACCGCATCTAAACAACCCTCCAAAAACACCCCATGTCTTTCGTAACCTAGGTGTTTCCAATCGGATAGCCGTCATATTTTCCCTTCATCCCCGCAAAAAGAGGATTGGTTTCCCTTCCAAACCCGGATGCTTTCGTCTAGCATTGTTAAATCGGCATGACACAACCATTGCAAGTACAAGAAACCGTGGAGCAGGAAACCAAGGTATTCCCCTCCTCGTCCGGCCACATGTTCCAGAACTACTTCACGCCCGGCCGGTCGTGGAGCTTCAAGAAGAACGGCCTGCTCGACGCCCGCGCCCGCCGCATCTTCGAAACCACGGCTCTTGGCTGTGCAGCAGACGCCTACCCCTTTCACATGCCGCTCGAAGCCAAAGCAGGTCCCTGCGTCCAGGCCGACGGCCACCAGATGCTGATGATGTCGTCCTACGACTACCTCGGCCTCATCGGTCACCCGCGCATCGACAAAGCCGCGCAGGAGGCCATCCACCGCTACGGCACCAGCACCAGCGGAGCCCGCCTGCTCACCGGAACCCTCGACATTCATAATGAAGTCGAGCGCGATCTCGCCGCCTACAAAGGCACCGAAGCCGCCCTCACCTTCAGCTCCGGCTACATGGCCAACCTCGGCCTCATCACCGGCCTCTTCGGACCCTCCGACCGCATCATCATCGACGCCCTCTGTCATCGCAGCCTGCTCGATGCCTGCAAGATGGCAGGCGTCCAGGTCCAGCGCTTCCGCCACAACGATCCCGAAAGCCTCCGCGAAGAGATCAAAAAAGGTCCCCCGGCAAACCGCACCGTCATCATCTCCGACGGCGTCTTCTCCATGGATGGCGACATCTGCTGCCTACCCGACCTCATCGCCATCAAGAAAGAGTTCGGCTGCTTCCTCTTCATCGACGAAGCCCACGCCTCCGGCGTCCTCGGCCTCACCGGTCGCGGCACCGACGAGCACTTCGGCATCGACACCAGCGAAGTCGACCTCTGGTCCGGCTCCCTCGCCAAGTCCATCCCCTCCGTCGGCGGCTTCGTCGCCTGCTCCCAGGAAGTCGCCATCTTCCTCCAGCACGCCTCCAGCCCCTACATCTTCTCCGCCGCCATGGCCGCCTCCGCCGTCGCCGCCATCTCCGAAGGCCTCGCTATTCTTAAGGAAGAGCCCCAGCGCGTCGCCCGCCTCAAGGACAACGGAGACTATCTCCGCACCGGCCTCCAGAGTCTCGGCTACAACACCGGCCTCTCCGACACCGCCATCATCCCGGTCGTCCTGCACGATGAGATTCAGACAGCCGTCTTCGCCCGCAAGCTCCGTAACCACGGCATCATCGCCGCGCCGGTCATGTTCCCCGCCGTCGCCCAGGGAGTAGCCCGCCTCCGCCTCTGCGTCACCGCCGCTCACACCCGCGAGCAGCTCGACTTCGTCCTCGACGTCTTCCGCCAGCTCGCCAACTAACTCGTGACCACACTCATCACCGGAGCAAGCGGCTTCCTCGGAGGCCGCCTCGCCCAACTCCTCGCAGCCCAGGGCGAACAAGTCATCGTCCTGGCCCGCCCGACCTCTGATCTCCGTCACCTGGCCGGTCTTCCCATCCGCATCGTCCCCGGCGACCTCACCGACTTGGCCAGCCTCCGCGCGGCCGTCGTTGGAATGGGCGTCGCCCACATCTTCCACTGCGCCGCCTGCTCCACCGACTGGGCCCCCTGGAAGACCTACTTCGACGCCAACGTCACCGGCACGCAGAACCTCCTCGAAGCCGCGCTCGAAAGCCCCACTCTCGCCCGCTTCGTCCACGTCAGCACCACCGACGTCTACGGCTACCCCGCCATCCCCTGCGACGAATCCGCCCCCACCCGCGACGCTGGCCTCCCTTACAACCAGACCAAGCGCCTCGGCGAGCTAGCCGTCTGGCGTGCCCATCAGGACCACGGCCTCCCCGTCACCATCGTCCGCCCCGCCACCATCTATGGCCCACGCGGTAAAGACTTCACCGTCGAGATCGCCACCCTCCTCCGCCAGCGCCTCATGGCCACCATCGACCACGGCCGCGCGCCCGGCGGCTTCGCCTACGTCGACAACGTCGCCGAAGCCATGATCGCCGCCGCACACCACCCCGCCACCCTCGGTCACGCCTTCAACCTCAGCGACGGCACCCACGCCACTTGGGCCGACTACGTCAAACTTTTTTCGCAGGCCATCCACGCCAAGCCCCCCTGGATCAACCTCAGCTTCGCCGCCGCCACCAACTTAGCCAGCGTCCTAGAAACCCCGCACCGCCTTCTCAAGCTGCCGGGCCGCCCCCTGCTCACCCGCCACGCCGTCCAGCTCCTCGGCATCAACCAGGAGTTCCCCATCGCCAAAGCAAAAGAGACCTTCGGCTTCGCACCGAAGATCTCTCTGGAAGAAGGCATCGCCCGCTCCGCCGCCTGGCTCCACGACCGCGCATAAGCATAACGACCACTCTTACGATTTAGTTGAACTTTTGAGGAGAGAGGAACGTTAAGACCATCATGCGCCTCTCCTCCGCCTTGACTGCCATACTCTTCTCCGCCACTGCCTGCCTGGCTGCGTCAGCTCAGTCCGGAACCTGCGCAGCACCGCCTTCTATGCCGTTGAATCCAGAGAGTGCCCTCTCCATCGACTCGCGCTCAGCCGGGATTGAGGTCGTCGGCACGGATCAGGAAGGTGTGCGCATCTCCTGCAAATTGGATGAACAGGATAAAGCCGGAGAGATCAAAATCGCGTTTTCGAAGACCGGGAACTCGCACCAAATCCGCATCGAGGGAGGTCCAAGGAACAACGTCCAGATCCGCATCGAAGTTCCTCAGAGAACCGACCTGGCGCTAAACGCCAGCGCAGGCGAATGGAAGGTCAGCCACGTCATTGGCAATAAGAAGATTCAACTCCTCGCCGGCGAAATCTCCGTAACCCCAATCCCGCTCGAAGAGTACGGTTTCGTTGACGCATCGGTGCGCATCGGTGCGGTAAATATCCCAAGTAAGGGAGTTTCAAAGGGAGGCTTCTTTCGCAGCTACACAGCCACAGCCGCTCCCGGCAAATATCGGCTGGAAGCCCACGTAACCACGGGCGATATCACCCTCGAGTAAGCCGCTACTCGCCTAATCCTCCGGCGGATGAGCATTCTTCGCATCGACGAGCTGCGTGATCCCATCGATCATCTGTTGCAGCGTCGTCACCTGTTTGGCATGTTCGTCATCGATCTCGATATCGAACTCGCTCTCCAGCTCGAACAGAATGTTGATCCGGTCGAGCGAGTCGATACCCAGCTCTTCAAATGTGCTGTCCGCCCGCACTGTCTCCGGTGGAACCCGGCGGGTCGTTGCGATAACTCTCAGAACGCGATCTTGAATACTTTCGGACATATGCCTCGGCGCCGTCAAAGACAGGCAGGTAATTCTTCTCCGCTATCTTACCCCGAAGCGAGACATTGGGCATGGCAATTCCATCGCCCGCGCACAATGCCTCCAAAACAGCCATCAGGACAGCGATCTAGTAGACGTCCCGCTGGTACCGCTTCTGCTTCTTCATATTCTCCAGATACTCTGCCGCGTGCTCCAGCGTCCCGTTCGAACCCTTCGCGATCACATCCAGCAGCGCCGTCTCCACGTCCTTCGCCATACGCGTCGCATCGCCGCAGACGTAGAAGTACGCCCCGCGCTCCAACCACGCATACAGTTCCACCGACCGCTCCTGCATCCGGTCCTGCACATAGATCTTCTTCGCCTGGTCCCGCGAGAACGCTGTATCCAGATGCTTCAACACGCCGCTCTTGTGCATCGCCTGCAACTGCTCCCGATAGAGGTAGTCAAGCTGCTCGCGCTGTTCGCCGAAGAAGAGCCAGTTATCGCCCGTCTCGCCCAGCACCTCGCGCTCCTCCAGGAACGACCGGAACGGCGCAATCCCCGTCCCCGGCCCAATCATAATCACCGGTGCCGAGCTGTCCTCCGGCAAACGGAAGTTCTGGTTCGCGTGCAGGAAGATCGGCAGCGTCGCCCCTACCTCCGCCCGCTCGCCCAGATGGCCCGAGCACAACCCCTGACGGTCCTTCCCATGCGACTCGTACCGCACCACGCGCACCGTCGTCTGCACGTTATCCGTATGCGCCTTGTTGCTCGACGCAATCGAGTACATCCGCGGCGTCAACCGCCCCAGCACATTGAACAGCTGCTGCGGGTTCGTCACGATCCCCGGATAGTCCTTCGCCAGATCCACAAACTCGCGACCCCAGCAATACTCTTCAGCTCGAGCCTTGTTGTCCGGCCCGACCATATCCTTCAGCCCATCGGTTCCCGGAGCCAGCTTCGCATACTGCGTCACTGCACCGCGCATCAGCTTGCCGATCGCCAACCGCGTCCGCACCGCCTCTTCAAAGCTGATCTCGACCTTGTAGTGATCCAGCACCCGCTCGTCGCCGGTATAACCCAGCGCCTTCAGCACCTCGTCCACCGCCTCCGGACGATTCTCCGGAATAATCCCCACCGCATCCCCAGGGAGATACGTCATCCCCTCTTCGAGCGAAAGCTCGATGTGCCGGGTCTCCTTCTCGGATCCCGCTCCCGTAAGGAGCTCATTCACCAGAACCTTGCAGTGATAGGGCTGGTTGCGTGTGTACTTCTGAACGTGGGCTTGTGATTGAATCTCTTCTGTGGTCGTAGTCATAGTCACTTTAAACCCTAGCACGCAGGCCATTCTTCTGCACCTGCCAACCGCAAAAGAGTACCTACAGCTAAATAGACGAAGCCCACTCCCCATTTGCCGCGTCTCAAGCGCGCAATAGCTCAATTTACCGAAAGCAGACTTCGTAGAAGCTTGAAGCGGCTCTTTACTAGAGTTCAGTAGATCTCGTTCTCCGGAATGTTCATCTTGGCCAAATCGAAGGCGAGCATCTGTCCTAGCTCACGAACGACTCCGGACTTAGGCGACCAACGATCCACCACGTGGTAATGGCCTCCCTTTACTCCTTCGATAATCCACTGAGATCCGTCTGTACCCTTCTGATCATTGACTGGGTTAGGAGTATTCCAGAAGTTGAGCCGGTCCACCAGCGATAGAAACGCTTGAGTCCGCTCTTGAGTCAACAAGTGAGAACCGTTCTCACTGAGGACACCCGGACTGAACCCACCAGCGCCATTCGCAACTTTCGTCGTAAGAATACCGCTCCCGTCCGGCTTCACTTCAAGCCTTATGGCAATCGGATGATGGAACGATCGGAGCCAAAGAAACCTGTAGGACTCAGACGAAGGAGTTTCTTTCAACGCAAGTAAGGATGGTTCTTGAAGCGCGCGCAATTGCGATGAATACCATGCAGCCTTAAATTCATGCCCATTGGAATCCAGAGACGACTTCGGGAAATATTGCCCTTGAGCAAGCGAAGCGAAGAGAGCCATTGCCAAAGGAATCATCGAGAGACTTCGCACGAGGCCGTCCTATTCTGAAGCCCGCAGCCCAAAGCGGCACAAGCGCGCACACGGACTATAGACACCTGATAGAGGTCCACTGTTCCACGGCATCACAAATTCCTCAAAAGAATGTTTCATGGAGTAGCAGGAGGATCAAAAGAATTCAAACTGCTCATTCCTCTCACATTCATCCCCAAGCCCCATTACACTGGCTGCAATGATCGCCACTCTGCGTTCCTCCAGCCGCTCCCTGCCAGTCCACCTGTCTCGAGCCATCCTGCTCTCCTGCCTGCTCGCACCCATCGGTCTCACCTGCGTCGCCCAAGCCCAGCAGCCCGCCACCGAGACCCTCGACCTCGACATGTACGCCCGCATCCGCCACGAGGGCATCTTCAACTCGCACATCATGGAGTACGCCGGCGGCCTCTTCGACGACATCGGCCCCCGCCTCACCGGCTCCCCCAGCCTCAAAAAAGCCAACGACTGGACCCGCGACCAGTTCACCCACATGGGCCTCGCCAACGCCCATCTCGAAAGCTGGGGCGACTTCGGCATGGGCTGGCAGCAGATCGGCACCTCAGCCCTCATGACCGCCCCCGCTACCGCCACCTTCCTCGCTCAAGCCACACCCTGGTCCCCCGCGACCAAAGGTCAGATCACCGCCGACGTCATCGCCATCCCCGAGCTCAAAGAAGAAAAAGACTTCGACGCCTGGAAGGGCAAGCTCACCGGAAAGATCGTCCTCTACGGTCCCGCGCCCAAGATCGACCCCGACGCCGTACCCAAACTCGAGCACTACGACACCGCCCACCTAGCTGCCATCGGCGAGTTCCCCCTCGACGGCTACAACGGCCTCCGCGAGCAGTACGTCCTGCCCGACGACCCCGCCTTCTGGGAAAAAGTCTTCAAGCAGATGGCCTTCAAAGAGAAGGTCTCCGCCTTCTTCGCCTCCGAAAAGGCCGCCGCACTCCTCGTCCCCGGCGGCTCAGGCGGCGTCATCCACGACGACACCGGCTCCAGCATGGGCTGGTTCGTCTACCGCCCCGACCACAAGCAGCCCATCGCCGAGGCCGTCATCGCCAACGAGGCCTTCGGCCGCATCTCCCGCCTCCTCAGCCACGACGTCCCCGTCAAGCTCGCCCTCGACATCCAAACCAAATTCACCGGCGACCACGAGCCCGGCATGAACACCATCGCCGAGATCCCCGGCTCCGACCCCGCCCTCAAGGATCAGGTCGTTATGCTCGGCGGTCATCTCGATAGCTGGATCGCCGGCACCGGCGCCACCGATGACGGTGCCGGCGCCATCATTGCCATGGAGGCCATGCGCATCCTCAAAGCCGTCGACGCCCATCCCCGCCGCACCATCCGCGTCGCCCTATGGGGTGGCGAAGAGCAGGGCATCTTCGGCTCCGCAGGCTACGTCCGCGACCACTTCGCCACCCTCCAATACTCCACCAAACCCGAAGAGCAGCTCATACCCGAGTTCCTCCGCCAGCAGACCGGCCCCGTCACCCTCAAACCCGACCACGCGCTCCTCTCCGGCTACTTCAACGCCGACAACGGCACCGGCAAGTTCCTCGGCATCTACACCGAAGGCAACCAGGCCATCGGCAGCATCTTCGAGCAGTGGGGCAAACCTCTCCGCGACCTCGGCTTCACCACCATCAGCCAGCGCCCCACCGGCTCCACCGACCACGTCCCCTTCGATCTGGTCGGCCTGCCCGGCTTCCAGTTCATCCAGGACCCACGCGACTACGAGAGCCGCTCCCACCACACCAACCAGGACGTCTACGAGCGCCTCTCCGAGCCCGACCTCCAGCAAGCCGCCGTCATCATGGCCACCTTCGTCTACGACGCCGCCACGCGCGACCAGATGCTCCCCCGCAAACCCCTCCCCCACCCCGAGCTGGTAGAACAACGCAGCAAACCCCTCGAAGGCATCTACCCCGACGCAGTAAAAAAATAATCAGAGCCCATCATGCCGGGTGCCCCACCCTTCGCTCCCATGCGAAGGGTGGGAAGCAAGCTACCCCCGCCCCTTTGGCCCCACCCAATAGATCGCCCCATCATGGTCATCCGTCAGCAGAAAACTATCCGGCCCCACCTGCAAGATCCCACAAGGCCGCCCCGCCACCACCGGCTTCCCATTCTCCCGAACCAGAAAGCCGGTAATAAAATCCTCCGGCTTCCGGCTCTCCGGCGAAAACCGAACCACCTTGTACCCCGTCGCAATATCCAGATGACTCGCCCCATGCAGCGCTACCAGAAAGCTATCCTTCAGCAAGCTTGAGTCCCCGCCAAACCAGGCCAGCCCCAGCGGCGAGCTATGCGCCGCAAACGTCGTATAGGCCGCCGGAACCCTCCCACAATCGAACTGCACCGGAGCAGGCCCAGCCGGTGGCGGCGGAAAAGTATGGTCTCCAGGCTTCGGGTCCGAGATCCGCGCATCCGCATGCGCCACCCCATCCTCGAAGTAGCACGTAGGCCATCCGTAGTTCGCATCCGCACTCGCCGGATACCGCGCACTATCCAGCTCAAAGAACGTATCCTCCGGCGCATGATCCCCCAGATGATCCGCCCCCATATTCGTCCCAAACAACGCCCCACCCGGAAACTCAGAGCTGCCCGGCGGAATCACCGCCAGCCCCACCGCATTCCGCAGCCCACGTGCCACAATCTGCTGATTCTTCCCATCCGGATCCATCACCGACAACGTAGCCCGAATCTCCTCCTTCTCCCGGCACGCATTGCACGACGACCCCACCGCGACATACAGCTTCGGCCTGCCATGCAGATTCGCAAACGCCACCGTCCGCGTCAGATGCCATCCACCATACTTGTAGTTCAGCCCATAGTCCGGATACCGCGCCAGCACCTCAGGCGCCGAATGCGGTGCCACATCCCCCGCCTCATACCTGTACCGAACCAGCCTGTCCGTCAGCGGCAGATACAGCCAGCTCTGCCCCGCCGCATCCGTATAGAACGCCACATCGTTCGGGTTCCGCAACCCCTTCAGATACGGAATCACCCGCGCAAACCGGTGCGTCGTCTCATCCCATCCATCGAGAATGTACACCGCTCCCCGCGTGTTATCCGCCAGCGAGTCCATATCCGTCACAAAGATGCGCCCATCCGGCGACTTCGTCATAAACCGCACCCGCCGCAGCCCCTCCATCGCAATGTTGATCGCAAAGTCCACAGGAAGATTGAGCGTAAGCGACCGCCCACTCGCAAGATGGATCGGATGTGGCACCAGCGGCCTCTGCGCCGCCATCGGAAGAGTCAGAACAAGGCCCGTTGCAAAGGTCAAAACCTGCATCAGCTTCATGCGAAGATCCTACCCACGATTCCACCAAACGTCATCCACAACAAGCCCCATCCAGTACACTAACCGCATGAGCCTCATCGATGAAGCCACCTTCCGACGCGAGTCCGACCGCGCCCTCGAGTCCCTCAAGCAATCCCTCATCGAGGCCGAAGACGACTCCGGCAGCTTCGAGTTCGAAGACAACAACGGCGTCATGAACGTCATCTTCGAGAACGGATCGAGCAAGTTCGTCGTCACCCCCAACACCCCCGTTCGCCAGGTCTGGATCTCCGCCCAGGCCACCAGCTTCAAGCTCGAGTGGAACGAAGCCTCCAGCGCCTTCACCCTTTCCAAAACCGGCGAAGCTCTCAAGCCGCTCATGCAGCGTCTGCTCCGCGAACACCTCGGAGACCCCGAAATCACGCTTCTCTGACTCGTTCCGGGGCCAACCTTAGCCCATAGTTCTCGTCTACCAGATACACCGCGAAAAGAAACAGGACTGGCACACCAAGCTCCGGGAGAGTTCTATCTATGCCACCACTGCTATCCGTCGCCATCATCACCAAAAACGAAGAGCACAATCTCGCACGCACCCTCGCCAGCGTCCAGTTCGCCGACGAAATCGTCATCATCGACTCCGCCTCCACCGACCGCACCGTCGAGATCGCCCGCTCCTTCAACGCAATCGTCTACGACGAGCCCTGGCAGGGCTTCGCCGCCCAGAAAAACATGGCTATCGCCCGCTGCACCGGCATCTGGGTCCTCTCCCTCGACGCCGACGAAGAACTCTCCCCCGAGCTCCAATCCCAGATCCGCAACCTCCTGCCCTCCAACCCGCCCCACGACGCCTACTACATCAACCGCCGCAACCTCTTCCTCGGCCGCTGGATGAAACGCGGCGGCTACTATCCCGACCCCAAACTCCGTCTCTTCCGCCGCCACGCCGCCAACTACTCCCGCCCTCCCCGCTTCGCCGAGCGCCCCGTCCACGAGACCATCACCTTCGACGGCGAATCCTCCACCCTCGACTTCGACCTCATCCACCACGCCTATCCCACCCTCGAAAGCTACCTCGAGCACATGGACCGCTACAGCAGCCTCGGCGCGCTCCTCCTCGTCGCCAACGGCAAAAGCAGCCGCAGCGTCCTCGGCTTCTACGTCAACGTCGTCTTCGTCCCGCTCCTCACCTTCTTCTGGAACTACTTCGGCCGCCTCGGCTTCCTCGACGGCCGCGAGGGCCTGCTCCTGCACCTCTACCACGCCACCTACACTAGTTGGAAGTACGCCAAAGCCTGGCAGACCGCCCGCCTCATCGTCCCCAACGACTAACAATTTTCTTGTCAAGCCCCTCCAGCACCTATCCATAGCGTTATCAATCACTTACACGTGGCACATTTACCCCATCCATCCCGTATACTGGAAGAGTGGGTTAGAAAACTTACGTTGGTTCCCTCTCGCTTCAATTAAGAACGGCGTAAAGCCTTTAGAATCTTATATTTAACATCTAAGCCATTTAGAATCTTATATTTACGCCACGATAAATAGCGTAAATCGTTGAAAACAGGAATCTTAGCCTGATACATAGGGTGGGGGGGTACCCAGCCATGAAGGCGAACCCGTATACTCACCACGCATGGCGAACACCCCCATTCGCGTTCTCGTAGCCAAGCCCGGCCTCGACGGCCACGACCGCGGCGCCAAGATCATCGCCCGCGCCCTCCGCGACGCCGGCATGGAAGTCATCTACACCGGCCTCCGCCAAACACCCGAGATGATCGTCTCCGCTGCCATCCAGGAAGACGTCGACTGCATCGGCCTCTCCATCCTCTCCGGAGCCCACAACGCAATCGTCCCCCGCATCACCGAGCTCCTCCGGGCCGCGCACGCCGAAGACATCCTCCTCATCCTCGGCGGCACCATCCCCGATCAAGACGTCGAGGGCTTAAAAGCAAGCGGCGTCTCCGCCATCTTCGGCCCGGGGACACCGCTCGAAACCACCATCGCCTTCATCCGCGAAAACATAAAACCCCGCGGCCTGCTCACCAGCTAGCTGGCAAAAACCTACCAGGGCAAAGCCTTCCCTAAATGGAAATAACCGCCCGTAGGACCATCCTCACCAAGCGTCGCCAGCTCCACGCCCGTCTTCACTCCATCGGTGATCTCCATCACAGCGCCCTCGCCGCCCATATCCGTCTTCACCCAGCCCGGATGAGCCGAGTTCACCTTGATCTTCGTATCCTTCAGCTCATGCGCCAGATGGATCGTAAACGAGTTCAGCGCCGCCTTCGATGAGTCATACGCAAACGTCTTCGCATCGTAGATCGGCGATCCCGGCGTCGCATGCAACGTATTCGACCCGAGAATGCTCGACAGATTCACAATCCGTCCCGCTTCGCTCTGTTGCAGCAACGGCAGCAGAGCTTGCGTCAGCTGCACCACCGCAAAGAAGTTCGTCCGGAAGGTCGTCCGCAGCACCTCACCCGAGGTCGTGCTCGTCTCATTCCCCGTCCGCGCATCGACCATCACCGCCGCGTTGTTCACCAGAATGTCAAGCTGCCCAAACTCAGCCGCGATTTTGTCCGCAACCTCCGCAATATCGCTCGGAGAATCCACATCCAGCGTTATCGCGCGTGCATCGATGCCCTCGCGCTTCAGCTCCGCCGCAGCAGCCTCACCCTTCGTTTTGTCGCGTGCGCCCAACAACACCGTAATCCCCAGCTTTCCAAGCTGCCGAGCCGTCTCGAGACCAAGTCCCTTGTTCGCTCCCGTAATCAACGCAACCTTCGCCTGCTTGCTCATTTCCTCTCCTTGGCCCACATTTATTCGATGAGATACGCCGCAAAACGTTCTGCATACTTCTGTGGAAGACGTGTCTTTTTCATCTCGCGGTTCACCACCACGTGCATTGTCTCACCCTCACACAACAACACGCCGTCAGCCTCCCGCACAACCCGATAGCTGAAACGGATCACCGAGCTCCGCGAAGCCGTCAACCGCGTCTCGATCACCAGTTCATCGTCATATCGCGCCGGGGCACGATACCGCGCCGTCGCCTCAACCACCGCGATCAGGCAGTTATCCTCCGCTTCCATCTCCTTGTAGTTCAAGCCTAACTGCCGGATAAACTCCACGCGCCCAACCTCGAACCACACCAGATAGTTCGCGTGATACACCACGCCCATCTGGTCGGTCTCCGCGTACCGCACGCGAACCCGCGCCTCAATCACCTTCGCATCGCTCATCTCTTCAGTTTACCCACGCCAAACCGGCTTCCGCTTCTCCAAAAACGCTGCAACACCTTCGCGAAAGTCATGCGTTCCCCGAGCCTCCGCATTCGCCGCCATCGCCGCGGCAATCGCCGCATCGAGCCACACCGCGTTCTGCGCCGCCAACAGCCGCTTCGTCGCTGCCAGCGACTCAGGACTGTTCGCCTTCAGCACCGCCGCAATCTCCATCACCCGAGTATCCAGCCGCTCCGCATCCACAATCTCGCTCACCAGCCCAAGCCGCAAAGCCTCATCCGCATCGAACACCTTGCCTGTCAACAGCAACGCACGCGCCCTCTTATCCCCGATCTGCAACGTCAGATAAGCCGAAACCACCGCAGGCACAAACCCGATCCGCACCTCGCTATATCCAAACCGAGCCGCCGGAACCGCCAGCGTAAAATCGCAGATCGTCGCCAGTCCAGTTCCTCCCGCAATCGCCGCGCCTTGCACCGCCGCAATCGTCGGCTTCGGAAGCTCATACAGCGTCCGAAACAGCAGCGCAATCCGCTCCGCATCCGCCGCATGTTCCTCCGGAGAACGATCGTTCATCCCCTGCAACGCACTCAGATCGAGCCCCGCACAAAACGCCTCGCCAGCGCCGCGAAACACCACCACGCGACAGTCACTCGCAGCCGCATCGCGCATCGCCGCAAGCAGCTCTCCCTGCATCAGCGGAGTCATCGCATTCCGCCGCTCCGGCCGGTTCAGCGTAATCGTCCGCACTCCATCGTCATCTGTAACCAGAACGGTTTCATAACTCATTGCACGCGCACTCCGTACTTCCGCTCAATCTCCCGGCTCGCATGCAGCAACCCATCGAGTGGCCTCATCTCAGGCAGCTCCGCGCCAAGTGCCTTCAGCTCCGCCAGCAACACCTCTGTCGCCAGATTCCCCACCAGAGCATCCTGCGCGAACGGACATCCGCCCAATCCACCCAGCGCCACATCGAACCGCCTGCATCCAGCCTCATACGCCGCGCGCACCTTCGCCGCCGCATCCTGCGGTCGCGCATGCAGATGCACGCCAATCTCCAGGCCATCATGCACCGCAAGCACATCCGACACAACATCCGCGATCTGCTTCGGCGTCGCCATTCCCACCGTGTCCGCAAGCGAGATCTGCGTCACGCCCGAATCCACCAGCAGATCGCACGCGGCCACAACCTCGTCGATATCCCAAGGCTCGCCATAAGGATTCCCGAACGCCATCGACAGGTACGCAACCACCTCGAGCCCGCCCTTGTACGCGAGCGTGCCAATCTCTTCCAACGCCTCCAGCGACTCCTCAGGCGTCTGGTTCTGATTGCGCTTCAGGAACGTCTCCGAGATCGAGTACGGAAACCCCAGTGTTTGCACGCTTCCCGTCTTCACCGCCCGCTCCGCGCCCTTCGTGTTCACGACGATGCCGATGATCTCCACATCGTCCGGCGGATCGAGATACTCGAGCACCAGCTCCGCATCCGCCATCTGCGGCACCGCTGTCCGCGACACAAAGCTCACCGCATCGATATGCTTGAATCCCGCCGCAACCAGCGTCCGCAAATAGTCCGCCTTCACCTCGGCCGGCATCGCCTTCGGCAACCCTTGCCACGCATCCCGCGGACACTCAATGATCTTCACCGTACTCATGTCTGCAATACTCCCGGATTAAACTTCGCCACCTCTGGATTCAGAGCGCAGGCCTCGAGCGCCGTTATTAACATCTGCCTCGTCTGCGCAGGATCAATAATCGCATCAATCCACCCTCGCGCTGCACCATAGCGAGGATCAGCCTGCGCCTCATACTGCGCCCGAATCTCCTCGTAGAGTACCTTCCGCTCCTCGTCCGAGATCGTCTTTCCGCCACGCTCCATCTGCTTCACCTTGATTTCCACCAGTGTTCCCGCCGCGCTCGCGCCGCTCATCACCGCGTAGCGCGCCGTCGGCCACGCGAAGAGAAATCGCGGATCATAAGCCTTCCCGCACATCGCATAGTGTCCCGCGCCAAAGCTCCCACCGACGATCACCGTGATCTTTGGCACGACGCTCGTCGAGACAGCCGAGACCATCTTCGCTCCAGCGCGGATAATGCCGCTCCACTCTGCATCCTTACCCACCATGAAGCCGTTCACATCGTGCAGAAACACCAGCGGCACCAACCCCTGATTGCAGTCCATGATGAACCGCGCCGCCTTCTGCGCGCTCTCCGTATAGATCACTCCGCCGAACTCCGTGCGCTTCGTCCCCGCTTGCGGCCCCATCGCGACGGTCTGCGACTTGTTGGTCTTCTGATTGGCGACAATCCCCACAGCGCGTCCGCCGATCCGCGCATATCCGCACAAGACTGTCCGTCCGAAGTCCGCCTTGTACTCATCGAATTCGCTGCGATCCACAATCCGCGCAATCACCTCACGCATGTCGTAGATGTTGCTCGTGCCTGGCTCCGGATCAATCAACCCGTATAAATCCTCCGCCGCATACCGCGGAGCATCCTTCCCTGCGTCATACTTCGCGACATTAAACGGAGCCTTCTGCGGAGCCCCAAGCTTGCCTACAAGGGAACGTAATCGCGCAAGGCATAGATGATCATTCGCCTCCTTGAAGTCTACCGTTCCCGAGATCTCCGCGTGCATCGCCGCGCCGCCCAGCTCCTCGGCGCTCGTCTTCTGCCCAATCGCCGCTTGCACCAGCGCCGGTCCAGCCAGAAACAGCCCCGAACCCTCGGTCATCAGCACCGTGTCCGTCATCACCGGCAGATACGCGCCGCCCGCGACGCACATTCCCATGATCGCCGTGATCTGCGGAATGCCCAGCGAGCTCATCACAGCGTTATTCCGAAAGACGCGCCCGAAGTCGTCCGTATCCGGAAACACATCCTCCTGCAACGGCAGAAAGACGCCCGCCGAATCCACCAGATACAGCGTCGGAATCCGGTTCTCAAGCGCAATCGTCTGGGCCCGCAACACCTTCTTCGCCGTCGCCGGAAAGAACGCTCCCGCCTTCACCGTCGCATCGTTCGCAACGATCATGCACAGCCGCCCGCTCACCCGTCCAAGTCCCGTAACGACGCCCGCTGCCGGAGCTCCGCCCCATTCTGTATACATCCCATGCGCAGCATAGAGACCCAGCTCCAGCAGCTCGGTTCCCTCATCGAGCAGCAGCGCCAGCCGCTCGCGCACCGTCAGCCGTCCCTTCGCCCGCTGCGCCTCGGCCGCCTTCGCGCCGCCGCCAGCGCGGATCACATCCTCTTCCGCCCGCTGCGTCACTAACAGAGTCAGCATCGCGGCCCGATTTGTCGCAAACCGCGTCGTCTTCGTATCCATCCTGCTCGCTATCCCAGAGTCCAGAATCTTCGTCTCGTCCGTCATCTTGTCCTCGCAAGCACGATACAGTGTCATACTGTCGGCATGCACGGGCCACTTGCGACCGACGCCCTTCTCGTCATCGACCTTCAGAACGATTTCTGCCCCGGCGGAGCACTGGCCGTCACCGATGGCGACGCGATTATCCCCACCATCAACGCCCTCGCACAGCGCTTCGACCACGTTCTGCTGACCCAGGATTGGCACCCAACAGGACACATCTCCTTCGCAAGCAGCCATCAAGGGAAGCAGCCCTTCGAGACCATCACCGCGCCCTACGGACCGCAGACGCTCTGGCCCGAGCACTGCCTCCAGCACAGCGAAGGTGCAGCCTTCCATCCGGCACTCGACCTTCCCCACGCCGAACTCATCCTGAGAAAGGGCTTCCGCCGCGAGATCGACTCCTACTCCGCCTTCCTCGAGAACGATCACCGCACGCCAACCGGACTTGCAGGCTACCTGCGCGATCGCGGCCTCACGCGGCTCTTCCTCTGCGGCCTCGCCTATGACTTCTGCGTCCGCTTCTCCGCTCTCGACGGCAAAGCCCTCGGCTTTGAGTGCCACGTCCTCGAAGACGCGACTCGTCCCGTCGGCTTGCCAGGCTCCGTCGAAGCGACCGACGCCGACCTTGCCGCCGCAGGAGTACCGCGCATTCACTCGAACGATCTACTCGGTTGAACTTCCGCCCAACCCGAGCTCCGCTGCATGAGTTTGCATCGCCCGCAGGCAGTTTTCCACATGCTCCTCGACGCTCAGCCCCAGCAGCGCCGCGCCGCCGGTAATATCCTCCCGCAGCACTGCGCGGGCGAACGCCTTATCCTTCATCTTCTTGAGCACACCCTTTACCTCAACATCCAGCACCGACTTGGTCGGCTTCACCAGCGAGCACGCCGTTAGAAATCCTGCCAGCTCGTCGCAGGCGAACAGTGCCTTATCCAGATGTGTCTCCCGCGGAGTACCTGAATAGTCCGCGTGCGCCAGGATCGCATGCAGCACCTCCTCTGGCCATCCCTGCCCGCGAAGAAACGTCACACCTACGAACGGATGCTCCTCAAGCGACGGATGCCGTTCATAGTCCATATCGTGAAGCAGCCCGGCACATGCATACGCCTCGACAAACGACTCCGCCTCAACACCGCTCATCCCAAGCCGCTCTGCCTCCAGTCTGCCGTACGACTCCGTGCAGATCGAAACCGCCAGTCCATGCTTCCGCAGGCTCTCGCCCTTCGTCCACTCCTCTAGCAGGACCCGCGCCCGCTCCTTGGTGTACATCTCGCTCATACTCGTCTCTCCCAAACAAGTTACTACCTTGGTTCAATTTAGGTTATTTTAGGCATTTCGATAATAATCAACGGGTTTCCTCTTGACTTCACAGTTACCCCAGTGTCAAGCTAGGCACGTCACATGATCCGTTATCGGACATGGGACGAAGGTCCTTGCTCTGGGTCCTTCCGCTACAGACAACTTATGGCAACCATGATGGCGTCAGTCGAGCAGCGTGAAGTTCTGCGTTGTGACAAATGCAACCTGGTGCAGTTTCGGACGGCAAACGCACTATGCCGACGCTGCCACAAATCCCTCGAGGTCGAGGAGCCTGAACCGACTCCAGCACCGCTTACTCTAGTTGCAGCTCAGCCAACTCCAGAGGGCGGTCTTCAGGTTGCGACTGCCGTTCGCGATCTGCGTCACGTCCGCAATCTCTCGCAGCGTCAGCTTGCTGCGCGGATGAACGTGCCGCGTACCTACATCTCAAAGATCGAAAATGGCAAGGCGATGCCGACCTTGTCCTCACTCGATCGCCTCGCTCGCGCTCTCCAGGTCGATATCTCTGCCCTGCTGCGCGACGCGAAGACCCGGCACCATGACGAGACCGCTGTCCTAATGGCCGACCCGTTCCTTGCCGAGATCGCCATGTATACGGCACAGCTCGACGACCTACAGAAATCGATCTTCCTCAACCACGTCCGCGAGCTCGCGGCCGGTCACCGTCGCACCGCCTGAAATCGGGCTGTCGTCGGCAATCGGCCCGCGAGCACAGCACGGTGGCTCGCCGCGCTGTAAACTGATATTCGCGCCCGGTCATGTCGGCTTCGCTTTCATCGCGAAGTTCAGATCGGTGTGTTAGCGTCAGTCTTCGAGGTCGCTTTGCGAGCAACTACACCAAGCCGCGTTCATGAGCTCTCTCCTGAGGAGCAGAGTGTCTACCGGCAGCTCGATCCAGTCAGAATCCCCGCGCACGTTGCTATCATCATGGACGGGAACGGCCGCTGGGCCGGCAAGCGTATGCTCAAGCGCTTCCTTGGCCACCAGCAAGGCGCTGAGTCTGTTCAATTTGTCGTCGAGACGGCCTCCCGTATCGATCTTCCGTGGCTTACGCTGTATGCGTTCTCTCTGGAAAACAATCTGCGCCGCCCCAAGTCCGAAGTCAGCTTCCTCATGAAGCTCCTGCGCAATTACCTCACGGGCAATGTGCAGCGGATGAACGACAATAACGTCCGCATGACTTATATCGGCCGCACCCATGAGCTCCCTACTGAGGTACAGGAGACCATGCAGTGGGCGGCTGAAGAAACAGCCAAAAATACCGGCACGACTCTAACGCTGGCGCTCAACTACGGCTCACGCTCGGAGATTGTGGACTCTACCCGTGCCCTGCTTACCTCGTTGATCGCTGAGGCCCACCAACGTGGTTGCTCTCTCGAAGATCTGCTTCAGGTCGATGGGATCGAGTCCCGTGTCGACGAGCATCATCTTACCGGCGGCCTTTACACTGCGCACATGCCTGACCCAGACCTCGTCATCCGCACCTCGGGCGAGCAACGGATCTCGAACTTCCTTCTCTGGCAGATAGCGTACTCGGAGATCTTCATCACCGACCGCCTCTGGCCCGACTTCCGCGGCCTTCACCTGCTCGAAGCCATTGCTAACTACCAGCACCGTGAACGTCGTTTCGGCGGCCTCGGTGAGAGCTTCACCGATGAAGACCTCGATAATCTCGAGCCGGCAGACGAGGTCGCCCACGAGATCGAGACTGAACTGACCCGCCCTAGTTCTGCTCGATCGAAGCCAGTTCAGCCAGCCTCTGCTTGAGTTCGCCAATAAACTCGCTCAAAGCTGGCCGAATCTTCGCAAAGATCGGATCCTCTCGGTGCGTCAGCGCGACCTCTGAGAAGAGCTTCAACCCAACTGCCAGCGAGGCGACGGTAACTCCATCAAACGGCAGACGAGCACGCATTCGGTCTACGATCGTCAGGATGTCGTCATGGTTCATCGCCTCGAAGATGAGAGTGCGGCCCTGTACGGGTTCTCCTTTCGCATCGGTCAGCGCGTCGACCGTAATGCGATAGCGGTACGAGTTCATACCAGCCTCTCGATCTGCTTCGCCGCCGCATCGATGATGTCGGTGATCGCATGAACCTGCTCTGTCGTCAGCTTTCCCGTCCGCATCCGTAGCGCCATTCGGAAGTTTGCGACAGCGCGCTCGATCTGCTGTGCGCCTTCGCTCGTCTGTTCGCCGCGCACCCGGTCAATCCGCGCAAAAATAGCATCGACAATTGCCTTGTTCTCGGCCAGCGACATCGAACCCTCCTCGGTGATCGTGTACAGCTTGCGTGCGCCTTCCGAGACGACCGTTGCGTGGCCCATCTCCTCTAGCATCGTCAACATCGGATACACGACTCCCGGACTTGGCGCATAGCTTCCGCCCAGCCGTTCCTGGATCGACTTGATGATCTCGTAGCCGTAGCTGGGTTTCTCCGCGATCAGTTGCAGAATCACGTATCGCAGATCACCGGCCCCGAAGAGCCGCATCGGACCGCCCCTGCCTCCGCGAAATCCGCGGCGTCCTTCGCCAAACTCGCCGAAGGCACTGTGGTGCCCGCCGCGATGTTGATCGTCCCTGTGTCTTGCTTCGCGGTGATTGTCCCTGCCGCAAAGCCCTCTGAAATGTTCGTGTAGGTTTCTCATAACAAAATCGTATCAAGATATATCTTTATACGTCAAGACTATTATCGGAATAGCCTGAATACTTCCTATCGAGAACCCATATATTCTGTCTAAGTCCTTATGAAACGTATCCTCACCGCTGTCGTCCTGATTGCTGTTGTCTTTGCCCTTATCTTCTTTGGCAAACTCTGGATGATCACTCTCTGCGCTGCGCTCGTCGCCGAGCTTGCGGCCTATGAGTACCTGCAACTTGCCTCGGTCGGCGCGGAGGTCCACGGCGCGAAGCTCCGCATTCCGGTCTGGTGGATGACGCTCGGCACTGCTCTCGCCTTCGTCGTCACCCTGCCTAACTTCCCCGTGGAGGCTCAACTCCCTGTTCTCAGCGCGCTTACACTCGCGCTCTTCGCATGGAACGGCTTCCGAGCACCGCTCATCCAGGTGCTCCCCGATACAGCCCAAGGTCTCTTCGGCCTCCTCTATATTGCTTATCCGCTTACCCTTGTTCCGCTGATGTGGAAGCAAGAGGACGGTCCAGCGCTCTTACTTTTCCTTATGGTCTGCGTTTGGTGTGGCGATATTGCCGCTCTCTATATCGGGAAGAACTTTGGCAAGCATAAGATGGCGCCACGGCTAAGCCCGGGTAAGACCTGGGAGGGAGCGATTGCCTCTGTGTTGGGTAGCGTCATTGCAGGCATGGCTGTCGTCTGGATCAGCGATGTTCTTACTGCTCGCGGCAATCTCATTCTTCACATTGCGCAACCCGTCTGGCAGTCCATCCTGCTCGCTATCCAGCTCAACATCGCTGCGCAGGCCGGCGATCTTCTGGAATCAGCCATCAAGCGTGGTGCGGGCGTCAAGGACTCCGGGACTATGCTGCCCGGCCATGGTGGTATTCTCGACCGCATCGATGCGCTCCTCGTCGCGGCTCCCGTGCTCTGGTACATCCTCCTCATGAAGGACTATTTCGGCCTCGGCCGCTTTTAGAATCGGGAATATATACGTGAAAAAACTTGCTATTTTAGGCTCCACCGGCTCTATTGGACACTCCACACTCTCTATTTGCGAGTCCTTCCCAGACCGTTATCAGGTCATCTCCCTCGCTGCTGGGCAGAATCTCGATACCGCCTTCGCCCAGTGTGAGCGGTGGCGGCCCAGGGTGATCTCCCTTGCTACCGAAGAGCTCGCTACCGCCCTCAGCAATCGACTCAAGGCCACCGGAATCACGGGTATCGAAGTGGTTCACGGGACGGCTGGCACCGTCTACGCTGCTACCCTTCCTGAGGTCGACTTCGTTGTCTCCGCCATCGTCGGTGTTGCCGGGCTTGAGGCCACCTATGCCGCTGTCTGTGCGGGCAAAACCATCGGCCTGGCTAACAAGGAGTGCCTTGTTGCCGCTGGAGAACTGATCATCGAGGCTGCGCGAAAACATAACGTCGCTTTGCTCCCGATCGACTCCGAGCACAACGCCGTCCATCAGGCCATGCGCGGAGGCAAGACCACCGAGGTCAAGCGGATCTGGCTGACTGCCTCTGGTGGCCCTTTCCGCAACACTCCGCTCGTGGACTTCGAGCACATTACACCTCAGCAGGCGCTCAAGCACCCCACCTGGGTCATGGGTCAGCGCATCACTATTGACTCCGCCACGATGATGAATAAGGGTTTCGAGGTCATCGAGGCTTGCCGCCTCTTCGATCTTCCTCCGGCGCAGGTACGGGTCACCGTCCACCCGCAATCGACGGTGCACTCTCTCGTCGAATTCATCGATGGCAGCATCCTTGCCCAGATCTCAGTCACAGACATGCGCCTCCCGATCCTCTACGCGCTTGCCTATCCCGAACGCGTGCAGTCCGATCTGACGTTTGATCTCGCCACGCTTGGTCATCTCGATTTTTCACAGCCAGATCTCGTCAAATTCCCCTGTCTCCGGCTCGCCTATGAGGCTGCCGCCACCGGGGGCAATGCCTGCATCGCCCTCAACGCCGCCGACGAGATTGCTGTCGCCGCCTTCCTTGCGGGAGATATCCCATTTCTTGGCATCCCACGTACAATTGAACGAGTGCTCGCGTTGACTCTCACCTCCAGACCTTCGTCTATCGTGGAGGTGCTCGCCGTCGACCAAGCCGCTAGAGCCTGCGCGCGCGAGGTTATCGCCCAACAAGCTACCAGCACACGGGCATAAGCCCTGATCTCCTAAGCTTCCGAGGTATCCGCCCTTCTATGTCGACCGTCATTCAACTGGCAATCGTGCTTGGCATCATGGTTTTGGTACATGAGTTCGGCCACTTCGCCGCAGCCAAACTCTGCGGTGTTCGCGTCGAAACCTTTTCCGTCGGCATGGGCAAGCGCCTCTTCGGATTCCGCCATGGCGACACGGACTACCGTCTCTCCATTCTCCCCATCGGCGGCTATGTCAAGATGGCTGGCGACACGCCCGGCGAACCGACCACTGGCGATCCCGGCGAGTTCAACGCCCATCCTCGCTGGCAGCGCGTCATTATCGCCCTCGCAGGTCCTGTGGCCAACTTCATTCTTGCCTTCGCCCTCATGACGGGTGTCTCCATGCTCCATAACGAGGTGCAGGAGTATATTGACGGCCCGGCACAGACCGACTACGTCCCGGCAAGCTCGCGGGTTGCCCATACCGGTATTTACTCAGGCGACCTCATCGTCCACTACGACACAATCGAGAATCCCACCTGGGATCAGGTCCTCATTCGGTCCCTGCTGAACCTTAATCGGGACGTTCCCTTTTCTTTCCTCCACGATGGCCAGCGCACCGACACCACTCTTTTTGTTGAATCCAAGGAGGGTGCGGAGAACTTCTCCCCAGGAAAGCTCGGGCTTATTCCTCGCGCGCAGAATACGCCGGTGCAGGTCGCCGAGCTTGACCCGGACATGCCTGCTGCCCATGCCGGACTCCAACCCAAGGACGAGATCGCTACCATCGACGGCCTCCAGCTTCACTCCGTCGATGCCCTGCTCTCCTATCTTCAGGATCAGGCCGGCAAGCCTGCAGCGCTCAGCATTCTGCGGCCCGGCGTCAACGGCGCACCCGCCCAGACTCTCTCCGTTCAACTCACGCCGCAGCTCGCCAAGTCCTCCGACGGAACCGACCGCTATCGCATCGGCTTCCTTCCCGTGCAGCCGCCCGTCAAGGTGGAGAAGCTCCCCCTCGGTAAGGCGATGGCCGCCTCATGGAAGGTCAATCTTAAATACGCCTCCCTCATTGTCGAGGTCGTCAAAGGCATGTTCACCCGCCATGTCTCCGTTCGCAACCTGTCGGGACCGATTGGCATCGGCCAGCAGGTTCATCAGGCCGTTGAGATGCCTGGCTGGATGCCGATCATCGGCCTCATGGCCTACATCAGTATCAATCTCGGCATCTTCAATCTGTTGCCATTCCCCATCCTGGACGGCGGGATGATCAGCTTCCTGGCCATCGAGAGCATTATCCGTCGGGACATCAATCAGGAGATCAAAGAGCGCATCATGCAGGTCGCCCTGGTCTGTCTGCTGATCTTTGGAGCACTCGTTATCTTCAACGATCTCTCGAAACTTACCATCTTCAGCAAACTCAAGCTCTAACAGAACGGACTGGCAACTGCATCGAGATAAACGGTTGCCAGTCCGTTTGTACGACAGCTCACTACTCTATTATTCCCGTCCCAAGGCACGATCAAAGCTGCATGATCAGTTGCTGGCAGGGCTGGTGACTACTCTGCTAAGAGATAGAGCAGTGTCCATGAATGGACAGCTTCTTTCAAAAATGGACAAGCGCCTGTAGCAGATATCCACCGCAAGCAAGAAAAGGCCAGCGAAACAGTATTGTTTTGGATGGCATTCGACGTGCTTTATACACGTGCGAATGGATATCTCTCGACCAGATCTGAAGAAACGCAAACTCCGTCGCAACGTGACACTCACGATTGTCATTTTGCTGTTGGCCAGCGTCGCCGGCTACTTTCTAATGCGGCTCAAGCCAGCCATCCCAACGGTCGATAGCGCCGTGTGGACCGACACAGTGAAGCGTGGTCCTCTGCTGCGACAGGTGCGGGGTCCGGGAACGTTGGTTCCCCGCGAAGACAAGATCCGGCTGATACCGGCGGAGACCGAGGCGACAGTAGTGCGCATCCGCGTGCTGCCAGGAGCAAAGGTTGAACCGGACACAATCGTGATGGACCTGGTGGCTCCAGAGGTGCAGCAGGAGATGCTCGACGCGCAGCTACAGCTGAAAGCAGCGCAAGCTGATTATGTGAACACGCGAGCGCGCCTGCAGAGTGATCTCATGAATCAGCGGGCAGGTGCGGCGACGGTAGGAGCAGATTACAAGCAAGCTCAGTTACAGGCGCAGACAGACAAGAGCCTGTACGATCTGGGCGTGATCAGCGGCCTGACGTATAGCGCCTCCAAGGGTAAGGCCGACGAGTTGACACAGCGCAACGGGATCGAAGGAGATCGGCTAGACCTGAACCAGAAGGCCATTGCGACTCAGCTCGACGTGCAGCAGACCAAAGTGCAGCAGGCGGAGGCGATGCTGGCGCTACGGCAGAAACAGCAGGATGCGTTGAGTGTCCGCGCCGGGATTTCTGGTGTGCTGGTTGATCTGCCGCATCAGGTGGGCGAACATATCGACCCGGGGACGACGCTAGCCAAAGTGGTACAGCCGGATCAGTTGAAGGCGTCGCTGAAGATTGCCGAGACGCAGGCGCGGGATATTCAGATTGGCCAACCGGCGGAGATCGACACGCATAACGGCGTTATCGACGGCAAGGTGATGCGGATCGATCCGGCGGTGCAGAACGGAACTGTGACGGTTGATGTGGAGTTGACCGGAGCGCTGCCGCAGGGTGCGCGCCCCGACCTGTCGGTGGATGGCACGATCGATCTGGATCGAATGTCCGATGTGCTGTATGTGGGTCGGCCAGCGTTTGGGAACGAAAACTCGACGATCAATCTGTTCCGCGAGTCTCCGGATGGAAAGACGGCAACGCGGGTTCCGGTAAAGGTAGGACGTGCCTCTGTCAACAATATCCAGGTGATTGAGGGCCTCAACGTCGGAGACACAGTGATTCTGTCGGACATGTCCCGATGGGACTCAGTTGATCGGGTCCGTCTACCGTAGCTAATGATTTACAGCGATACGAATCAGGATCAAGGAGAAAGCGCATGGCAACCACTGTTTCACCGAACACACTCATCCATATCGAAGAGCTGACCAAGGTTTTTTACACGGATGAGCTTGAGACGCATGCGCTCTCCGGCGTCCACCTGTCGATTGCGCGCGGGGAGTATGTTGCGATGTCGGGACCATCGGGATGCGGGAAGTCGACGCTGCTCTCGATTCTTGGGCTGCTGGACACGCCGACGGGCGGACAGTACACGCTAAACGGGAAGGAGGTTGCAAACCTGAACTTCGCGGACCGTTCACGGATACGAAACCAGGAGATCGGGTTTATCTTCCAGAGCTTCAATCTGATTGGCGATCTAACGGTATATGAGAACGTCGAGCTCCCGCTGACATACCGGGCTGGAATGGCGGCGTCGGAGCGGAAGCAGCGCGTGCAACAATCCCTCGAACGCGTGAATATGGCGCATCGGATGCGGCATTATCCGGCGCAGCTCTCCGGTGGACAGCAGCAGCGCGTGGCGGTAGCACGAGCGCTTGCGGGATCTCCGTCGATCCTGCTCGCGGACGAGCCGACGGGTAACCTGGACAGCAAGAACGGCGAAGCCGTGATGCGATTGCTGAAGGAGCTTCACGACGAAGGCGCGACGATTTGCATGGTCACGCACGACCCTCGCTTTGCGGCACACGCCGAACGGCTGGTGCATCTGTTCGATGGCAAGGTAGTGGCGGAGGGCGAGCTGCAACGGCTGTTGGCGGAGGTGCAGTCATGATGGAACTGCTGGACGAGATACGGATGACGCTACGAGAGCTATGGCGATCGGAGATGGTCGCGGCGGCGATGTTGGTGCTTGGAGTGGGGCTGTTGTTTGGCAACGGGGCACAGGTAGCGTCGGCGGTTCAGCAGGAGCTTACGGCTGAGACAGCACGCTTGGGTGTGGCGCAGTGCGGGGAAATGCTGATCGATGTGCATATGGCGAGCCTTCAGGATTTGTCCGGTGTCCGCGTCCACTGGACTACGGTTGCAGACTGCGGTGGGCCGGGGTTGGGCGTGACTCTGGTGCTTCCTGGACACGGGTATCACTTCAGCACGCCCCACCTAGAGAAAACAATCCAGCCGATGCGGGGAGAGCGAACGTGCGGCACGCGCCGTGGAGGCTCGGCATGAACCGACTGATCCAGGATGTGCAGTACGCGTTGCGGCAGTTGCGGAAGGCGCCGGGGTTTACGCTGACGGCGGTGTTGACGCTGGCGCTTGGGATTGGTGCGAACGCGGCGATTTTCACGCTGGTACATGCGGTACTGCTGCGGAACCTTCCGGTGGCCGATCCGAAGATGCTGGTACGTGTGGGGGATACGGACCACTGCTGCGTGAATGGAGGGGCACCAGATGAAGATGACTACTCCATCTTCGCGTATGACCTATACAAGGATCTGAAGGATAGCTCTCCGGAGTTCGAACAACTGGCGGCGATGCAAGCAGGGATCAACGGGGGCTCATTGACGGTGCGGCGTAAGACGGCCGATGCTGTGGCACATCCGTCACGAGGTGAGTATGTCTCAGGTAATTACTTTCAGACGTTGGGCCTGATGCCGTATGCGGGGCGCCTCATGGCTCCGCCGGACGATGCGGATGGTGCGCCGCTGGTAGCGGTGATGTCGTACCGGACATGGCAGAGGGACTATGGGCTGGAGCCGTCGGTGGTGGGGAGCACGTTTGTGTTGAACACCCATCCGACGACGATCATCGGGATTACACCGCCTTCGTTCTACGGGGACCGGATGCGCGCGGAGCCTGCAGATTTCTTCATTCCGTTCTCATCGGAGCCGATCATGGCGGAGCATTCGCTGCTCCATGAGAAGGAGTCAAATTGGGTGTACATTCTCGGACGGGTGAAACCTGGAGTGGAGCTGGGACCTCTTCAAGAAAAGATGAGTGGACGCCTGCGGCAGTGGTTGGCTCAGTTGGAGATGTACCAGAAAGAAGACTTTAAGAAGTCGCTTGCGCAGTCGCATGTGGTGCTGACGCCTGGCGGGGTGGGCATCGCGAACATGCAGCAGGAGTATGGCAGCGGGCTGCATCTGCTGATGGGTATCTCCGCGCTGGTGCTGCTGATTGCGTGCGCGAATATTGCGAACCTGGTGCTGGTGCGTGGGATGGCACGGCGGACGGAGACCTCAATTCGCATGGCGCTGGGTGCTGGGCGGCGACGCATTATCCGGCAGATGCTGACTGAAAGTATTGTTCTGGCTTGCCTGGGTGGATTGGCGGGGTTGTTGGTGGCGTATGCGGGGACGAAGATGCTGTTGACGCTGGCATTTCCGATGTCACCAGACCTGCCTATCCATGCGAATCCATCGCCCGTGGTGCTGAGCTTTGCGTTCGGACTATCGTTGTTGACCGGACTGCTGTTCGGGATTGCGCCAGCGTGGATCACGTCGCATGCAGAACCAGCGGAGGCATTACGTGGAGCAGGACGTTCAACACGAAACGGGTCTTCTCTGTTGCAGAGGTCGCTGGTGGTATTGCAGGCGACGTTATCTCTGGTGCTGTTGGTAGGGGCCGGTCTGCTCTCGAAGAGTCTGAACAAGCTGGAGCATCAGGACTTTGGTTTGCAGACGCAGAACCGTGTTGTGGTGAACATCAACCCAGCGACAGCGGGATACAAACCGGAACAGTTACAGGCGCTGTATGACCAACTGGAGCAGAAGTTCACAGCACTGCCGGGGGTAGCGCGGACGGGTTTGACACTGTACACGCCACTTGGGGGAGACAACTGGGGTGAGCCTGTCTTTATCCAGGGAAGGCCAGAGCCGCACTATGGAGATCAGATTGGATCGTCCTGGGATCGTGTAAGTCCAGAGTTCTTCGACATCATCGGGCAACAGGTATTGCGGGGGCGCGGGATCACGGCGCAGGATACGCCGACGTCGCTTCCTGTTGCTGTGGTGAACCAGACGTTTGTGAAACGGTTCTTTCCGAAGGGGGAAAATCCGATTGGGGCGCATTTTGGAGTATCCGGCGTGGAGAGCTCGAACGACTTCGAGATCGTAGGCGTGGTCTCGGATGTGAAGTATGTGGATCCGCGTAACGTAACGCGGCCGATGTACTTCCGTCCGCTGCTACAGGTGGCGCGTACGAAGCCGGAGAGCGACACTCGGTCGCTATATGCGAAGGCAATCATGTTGCAGATGAAGGCTCCGGTCGAAGGTCTGGAGTCGCAAGTGCAGAAAACTCTGGCGAGCATCAATCCGAATTTGACGGTGATAGACTTCAGCACGTTTGCCGAGCAGATCGGCGATCAGTTCGATCAGGACCGGCTGATTGCACGATTGACGCTGCTGTTTGGAGTGTTAGCGCTGATACTGGCGTCAGTGGGACTGTATGGAGTGACGGCGTATACCGTTGCGCGACGGACGTCTGAGATCGGAATACGGATGGCACTGGGTGCGGGGCGCGGAAGTGTCGTGGGAATGGTGCTGCGTGGGGCGATGTTGCAGGCGGGAATCGGCCTCTTGCTAGGAGTACCGGTGGCTATGTTGTGTGTACGGTTTGTGCAGGCAAAACTTTATCAAGTCGGCGGCTTCGACGCGATGGTGTTGGGGTCGGCGGTGCTGGCTCTAGCGGCGTCGGCATGCGTTGCGGGGCTGATTCCGTCGCAACGGGCGGCTTCAACGAATCCCGTTACAGCCTTACGGACGGAATAGGAGAGTCGATGCAATTTTCTTGGCTTCAAAATGTAGCTCAGGACACGCAATATGGGGCGCGTCAGCTACTGCGTTCGCCGGGCTTTGCGCTGACGGCGATCCTAACGCTGGCGCTTGGGATAGGAGCAAATACCGCAATCTTTTCCCTGCTTGATCAGGCATTGTTGCGCTCGCTGCCAGTGCGCGATCCGCAACAGCTGGTCGTTCTCGAAGGGACGGGCAAGGCCTGGGAGGGCCACAGTAGCAGCCACGGAGGCGATCAAGAAGCGTATTTCTCGTATCCGATGTATAGCGACCTGCGCGATCAGAACAAAGCCTTTCAAGGATTGATCGCTACCTCGCCGTCGGAGCTGAGCATGACATGGCACAATGCCGCGGAGATCGCTTCAAGCGAGATTGTGAGTGGCAATTACTTCACTGTTCTCGGAGCACAGGCTTACAAGGGAAGGTTACTCACCCAGTCCGACGATGGTGCTCCCGGCGCTAACCCAGTTGCAGTTCTCTCGTACGATTTTTGGAAAAACCATCTGGGCGCGGAGACGAATATAGTTGGCCAGAGCCTGGCTCTCAATGGTCATCCCTTCGAGGTGATCGGTATCGCGGCGCCGGGCTTTCATAGCGCGGTGTGGGGGGAGACCCCAAAGTTATTCGTGCCAATGTCCATGCTCGAACAGGTGATCCCAGGGCAAGATAAACGGCTCAGCAACCACAAGGATCGCTGGCTCAATATTCTCGGACGTCTCCATGAGGGAGAATCGACGGAGCAGGCACAGGCCGCCATGGCTCCTCTTTGGCATGCTTTGCGTGCCGAGGAATTGAAGGCCCTGGGACACGAGCCGCCGCGCTTCGTACTGGAATTTCTTACCAATAGCCGCATGCTTGTACTGCCCGGCGCACGTGGATTTTCGTATAGTCGTGATGATCTGCAAGAGCCGCTGCTAGTCGTGATGGGGATGGCCATTCTTGTGTTGTTGATTTCTTCCGTCAACGTGGCGAGCCTGCTGCTGGTCCGCTCGGCTGGGCGAGTTCGTGAGTTTTCGCTGCGGGTCGCGCTAGGGGCACGCAACGGGCGCATCGTGGGACAGCTTTTGCTGGAGGGTCTAATGATTGGGGTCCTCGGCGGCACAGTTGGCCTGTTGCTTGCTCCGATCGCCTTACGTGTCCTGGTACACCGCCTCTCCGGCCCTGGTGATTCTTCTTATTCGTTCTCCTCAGCACTCGATACACGAACTTTGCTCTTCAACTTCGGGGCCGCGGTCGTCGTTAGCCTCTGTTTCAGTCTTGCGCCAGCGCTGCAACTACGCAGGCCGGAACTTACCACAACGCTACGGGAAAGTTCTTCCACCGGCTCCGGTGGTCTGCTGAGCCTGCGTCGCGTAATCGTCTGCTTACAGATCGGTCTGAGCGTTCTGCTATTGGTTGCGTCTGGGCTTTTCGTTCGCACGATGCAGAAGCTGCGCGCTGTGGATGTAGGCTTCAACACAAACCATATCGTGGGCTTCGGCATTCGTCCGAACCTCGCGGGCTATACCCCGGAGAAGATACCGGCACTGCAACAGCATATTGTTGATACGCTGTCCGCGATTCCTGGAATCGAAGGTGTTGCGGCGACCGATGATTCTCTTTTCACCGGCTCTACGCATGGCGGCAACATCAGCATCGACGGCTATACTCCGGCACCAGATGAAGATATTGACATCGAAAAGACGGCCATCAATCCAGCTTTTTTCTCCACCATGCAGGTACCTCTGCTTGCTGGCCGTACCTTTTCCGAGACCGACGGTGAGACCTCGCCGAAGGTCGCGATCGTCAATGAAAGCTTCGCACGACATTTCTTCGGCAGCGTGCGGAATGCGCTCGGCCATCATCTTGTCGAAGGGGACCCAACCAAGCTCGTCTTCGATACTGAAGTCATCGGCGTTGTCCGTGACTACAAACATACCGGCATCCGCGACCTACCGGAACCTACGCTCTACCGTCCTCTCAAGCAGTCGCCCACACAAGCCGTCCGCGAAACCTATTTGTATCTGCGGACCGCAACCGCACCTGCGGACTCCTTCCAAGCCATCCGTCACGCTATGCAGCAACTCGACCCAACGCTGGCTTTCGACACAATGAACACTATGGATCAGCAGATCGATGAAGCCTTGCGCGATGACAGCATCGTCACTCTGCTTGCGGTCTCTTTTGGCGTGCTGGCGACGCTGCTTGCCGGGGTTGGCCTGTACGGTGTGCTCGCTTACTCTACAGCGCAGCGGACGAAGGAGATCGGCATTCGTATAGCGCTGGGTTCGTCGCGACTTGCTATTTCGCGCATTGTATTGATCGATGTACTACGACTCGCAGGAGTTGGAATAGCAATTGCACTGCCTCTTGCGTATGGGTTGAGTCACCTTCTACGCAGCCAGCTCTTCGGAGTTTCTCCTGCCGACCCGGTTACCCTAGCCACGACCATTCTGTTAGTGGCCGGAGTTGCACTTGTCGCTGCGCTGCTCCCGGCATATCGAGCATCTTCTACTAATCCGATGGATGCTCTCCATACGGAGTAGAGCGCAGAAGGAGCACTTATCACGATGAATGCTCAGCCACGCTCGATCCCATGCAACCACATTAGAACGGAATGACAAACACATGATTGACCTTCGCAATCTCGAACGCAGCTACAAGACCGGGCATACCGAGTGTTCCGTGCTTCGCCGGATCAACCTCTCTCTCGCACAAGGTGAGTTTCTGACGATCATGGGGCCATCAGGAGCGGGCAAGTCGTCGCTCCTGAATGTGCTTGCAATGCTCGATGACCAGTGGCGAGGTGAATTTTTCTTCGACGATACGGCTGTGCATGCTCTCAGCCGCAAACAGCGCAGCGAACTCGCGCGCAAGAGCATCGGCATGGTATTCCAGAGCTACCATCTGCTCGATGACCTGACTGTGGCCGAGAACATCGACCTAACACTCTCGTACAAAAACATTCCGCGCTCTGAGCGGCAGGCGCTGGTGGCAGACACACTGGATCGTTTTAACATTGTGGGCAAGAAGGACTTGTTTCCGTCACAACTCTCGGGTGGCCAGCAACAGCTCGTCGGTATTGCGCGGGCTGTGATCCACAAGCCATCGCTGCTATTGGCGGACGAGCCGACGGGCAACCTTCACTCAGCGCAGGCCGCTGAGGTCATGCAGCTCTTCCGACATCTCAACGAAGAGGGAACGACTGTAGTCCAGGTTACTCACTCGGAGCTTAACGCGAGCTTCGGGACGCGCACCATCGAGCTTCGCGACGGATGGTTGAGCCGCGATACCGCCAATCCAAATCTCACTGTATAGCCGGAGCCCAGCCTCGACCATGAACCCTAATTTACGCTTCGCGCTTGCCACCGTTATGCTTTTGCTGCTTCCTTCAGTGGAGGTTGTTGCTCAATCTTCTCTGCCGGCAACAGGGGCCCCGATTCTTGCTACGTCAAGCGCGACATCAGATGCTGGAACGCACCCGGCGCTTCGCCTTGACATTCCCCACTCGTGGAATCCCTTTAATGCCTATCGCGCGTCGTTTGTTCCCAAGTCTAATCTCGCGAACTCATCGCGAATCGATGCACTCGTCCATGATGGAGTATTGGAGCTTTCGCTCCATGATGCGATCACACTGGCGCTCGAAAATAACCTGGACCTTGCGATCGCTCGGTACAACATTCCGATTGCACGCGCCGATATCCTTCGGACACAAGGAGGTGGTAGCACTCGCGGAGTCAATACAGGTGTTGTGCAGAATACGCCGGGCGGCGGCATCGGAGGATTTGGGTCCGGCTCTTCGGGGGCTGGCGCGGGCGGAACGACAGGAGGAGCGGGAGGGGCAGGCACGGGAGCGTCGGGACTAGTGCAATCCACTCTCGGGATCGGAACCGCAGTCTCCTCGTACGACCCGACGATTACCGCCAACGTCAACGTGCAGCACTTCACAGAGCCGCTCTCGAATATCTCCATCTACGGCGTGCAGTTGCTTCACTCTAATACAATTACCGGCAACTTCGGCTATTCACAAGCCTTTCCGACAGGGACCACATTCTCCTTTATACTCAACAACGATCGCGCCACGAATAACAGTCCCTATACGTATCTCAACCCCGAACTGGATACGTTTTATCGGGTCCTCTTTCAGCAAGATCTGTTGGCTGGTTTCGGGCTGGGGCCGAATCTGCGTTATTTGCGCATTGCGAAGAATAATCAGAAGATCTCCGACGCGGCGTTCAAGCTACAGGTCATCACTACGATTACGCAGGTCGCTAATATGTACTGGGACCTGGTAAGCGCATATGAAGACGAGCAGGTGAAGAGCCACTCGCTGGACTTCGCCAACCAGACGCTCGATACTGCGCACAAGCAGTTGAAGCTACAGGCAATTCCTGCGCTGGATGTGATGAAAGATGAGGTTGAGGTAGCGAACCGGGAGCAGGATTTGACGATCGCTCGTTCGCAGCTACAGTTTCAGGAATTGCTCATCAAGAACGCTCTGACCAAGAATCTCGATGATCCGATCCTCGAAGCGATGCCGGTAAGACCAACGGACCTGAGCACGGTCGCACGCGACTCCACAATGGCTGCGAGCGCTTCGACTGAGGATGTAATCAACCTGGCGCTAAAGGAGCGCATTGAGCTCTCCGAGTCAGATGTCGATCTCCAAAATCGATTCATCAGCCGCGACACCGCTCGCAACGCGCTTCTTCCTTCGCTCTCGCTTACAGGCTACTATGGTGGCACCGGGTTGGGTGGGCCAGGCAATCCTGCTTCGAATGTCAACTCAACGGCTCCCATCAGCTATGGAGGAGCGCTTGCCAACGCATTCAACAACTCCGCCCCTGACTATTATGTGGGCCTCTCGCTGAATATTCCGCTCCGCAACCGGGTAGCGAAATCGGATCAATATCGCTCAGAGCTCGAATTGCGTCAGGCTGAACTTCGGCTGCAACAACTGCGGAAGCAGATCCGCATTGAGGTCCGCAACGCACAGTATGCTTTGCAGCAGAGCGAGGCGCGCGTGACCGCTGCGACCAAGGCGCGCGATCTTTCAGCAAAGACCTTCGACATCACTGCGAAAGAGCAGGAACTTGGCGCAGGCTCCGCACTTCAAACCCTTACCGCTCGGCACGACCTGGCTACGGCCGAATCTGCCCTTGTAGCAGCCCGTACAACAAACCAGAAGGCACGGATCGAGGTTGATCGGGCCGTTGGACGTACGCTTGATGCATACTCTATATCGATAGAATCGGCACGGACCGGTATCGAGAGCCACCCACCTACGGCGGTCCCATAGAGATACTATCGTTAGGCAGGGCTATGACAGTGGTCCTTGCACAACAGAGCGCCATGACCATGGATCCAGCTACCAACCCGCTCCGCTCCTGCCGCCTCTTGATCGCGGACGATCAGCCCTCCATTCTCGAGGCGCTCGAGATCTTACTGACGCCAGAAGGGTATCGGCTCGATACCCTTCGTACGCCGGCTCTGGTCCTCGAGTGTCTCAACTCGAATGAGTTCGACGGCATCCTTATCGACCTGAATTACACACGTGACACAACCTCGGGGCGAGAGGGATTGGATCTTTTGGCTTCGATTCGCGAACGCGATTCGAAGATTCCGGTAATCGTAATGACTGCCTGGGGCAACGTTGACCTGGCAGTAGAAGCGATGCGGCGCGGCGCAAATGATTTCATCCAAAAGCCCTGGGATAATCCACGCCTGTTGACGATTCTGCGCACGCAGCTTGAGCTGCATCGCGCGCAGAAACGGTCGGAGTGGCTGGAGGCTGAAAACCGTATTCTACGTGCCGATGGAGCCCCAGACTTCATCGCGACAGCGCCATCCATGCATCCAGTTGTTGAATTAATGAGCCGCATCGGTCCCTCGGACGCAAATGTTCTGATCACCGGCGAACACGGGACGGGAAAAGAGATCGTGACACAGACCTTACATCGACTCTCGCATCGTGCCCATCGTGCCCTGGTAGCAGTCAACACAGGCGCGTTGCCTGAAGGAATCTTTGAGAGTGAGCTATTCGGGCACGTCAAGGGTGCCTTCACGGATGCTCGGGCCGACCGTATAGGTCGTTTCGAGTTGGCGAGTGGCGGCACTCTATTTCTCGACGAAATCGCCAATATTCCGCCACGGCAGCAAGCGAAGCTACTGCGTGTGCTTGAAACAGGTGAGTTAGAACGCGTGGGTTCGTCAACAACGCGTAAGGTCGACGTCCGCATGCTCTCGGCCACCAACGCCGATCTTCACGCAGAATGCGCTGCCGGGCGCTTCCGCGAAGACCTGCTTTTTCGCCTCAATACAGTTGAGATTAAACTTCCACCGCTACGCGATCGCCGTGAGGACATCCCCGCACTAGCCGCGCACTTCCTCTCCCGCTACGCTACGAGGTACAGGCGAGCGGTGGAGGGTTTTGATCCAACAGCGCTGCAACTTCTACTTGCGTATATGTGGCCAGGCAATGTACGTGAGCTAGAACACGCCATGGAACGGGCGGTCCTGATGTCTCGCACCCCCCGCATAGGCGTCTCCGATCTGGGGTTGAGCAGCACGCGTACAGCTTCGCAGAGTCTCGATGAACTAAGCCTGGAGGCAGTAGAGGCAATTCTTATTCGCAAAGCATTGGCTCGCTCGACAGGCAATGTCAGCCATGCAGCTGAAGCGCTTGGTCTGAGCAGGGGCGCTCTGTACCGTCGGATCGAGAAGTATGGCCTCTAGCGACGAGCGTACTCCCTCACCGGATCACCCCGAACTCGCAGGCCAACCCATCGTTCGGCCCAAACGTATTCCTCTATCACGAGGTCGCTCGCGACTGCTCAGCTTCGAACGTCGACTTCGACTGTGGATGATCGCTCTTGCGCTTCCGCCGATTGCGATAGTCATTGTCTTAGTCTTTGAGCACACTGATTCTGCGTGGGTGACAATCATTGCCGGTATTGCGGCTTCGGCTGTGTGTGCAGTGATGCTATCGGTGTTCTTTGAGCAGATAACGCGGCCGCTACAGACGCTCTCAAACGTGGTTGCCGCACTACGAGAGGATGATTTCACCTTTCGCGCTCGTGGTGCGCGGCGTGGGGATTCGTTGGGCGATCTTGCGCTTGAGATCAACGCGCTCGCCAGCACCCTACAGCATCAGCGATCAACGGCTGTCGATGCGCTCACGCTGGTCGAACTTGTCATGACGTCCATGCAATCGCCTGTGCTAGCCTTCGATGCCGCGTCAGTGCTTCTTTTGCTCAACCCCGCGGCGGAGCGCGCTTTTTCACTCCAGCGTGTGCGTGCCATTGGGTGTACGGCAGATGAGCTTGGCCTTAGCTCGTTAGTCAGGATTTCCGATCAGCAGCTTTACGGAGGGGATTCAGGCCGAGACACAATGAACTCCGCCGAATCTCCCGACAGTGGGCGTTGGTCCGTCTATCGCACCAGCTTCCGACTGCATGGTGTTCCGCATACGCTGTTTGTGCTGGCCGATGTAGGGGCGGCATTGCGCGAGGAGGAACGCCTCGCGTGGCAGCGACTGATCCGTGTCCTCAGCCACGAGATCAACAATTCTCTTACGCCGATTAAATCGATCGCAGGAAGTTTGCGATCTCGTATGCCTTCGACCGATCTCGAAGAGGGGTCGCGATATGCAGAGCACGCATCGCGCCAGCGCGAGTTCGAACGAGGACTGGCCGTTATCGAGGATCGCGCAGACTCTCTAAACCGCTTTCTTCAGGCCTATCAGAAACTCTCGCGACTTCCTGCTCCCAATCTACAGCCTACAGAACTCATGCCTCTCATCTCGCGGGTCATTCAATTGGAGACGAGGCTTCCAGTGCAGCTTGAAGGAGGTCCGGATGTTCTCGTGCAGGCTGATCCAGATCAATTACAGCAACTCCTCATCAATCTAATTCGCAACGCAGCAGACGCTGCGCTGGCCCCGGAGGCCGAAGGCACAGATCGGACCCCGTGGGTTGCAATTAAGTGGACGATCGCTGCGACGCAGGCTGTACTACGCATCGATGACAATGGCCCTGGGCTTTTGAATACGGCAAACCTTTTCGTTCCGTTCTACACCACCAAACCAGGTGGGACTGGGGTAGGGCTGGTCCTAGCACAACAGATAGCTACCGCGCACAGGGGGAGCATCACGCTTCGTAATCGCGAAAGTCTGACGGGATGCTCAGCAGAGATCCGCCTACCGGTCTCCGACCGATAAGGACATCTCGCTTGTCAAACGGAAGCCTCCCGTGCAAGAGACGTTCGTTCCCGAACGCTCTAGCCTATTCGTGGCAACCCATTTCACCGGACATGATTCTCAAACGTCATATTCGGCCAACGCTGAAGCGTATTGGGGTCACGAAGCGGATCGGTTTTCACTCCTTCTGGCCATGGCTCAGAACCATACTCAGGCAGCAGGGGGTTGACCTCAAGACGGCTCGGGAGCTATCACAACATGACAATAGCCGGATCACACTGGAGATCTACTAGGTGTTTAGCCCCGGCCTTTGATGGTGCATACTTTTCTGAGCGTGAGAAGGAGGCACTATGGGACAGCTTCTACACCGGAGCGCCACAACGACAGAGGCGGTCCGTCGAGCGATACAACATAGTCAAGAGAGCATGAGGGCTTTAGCCCAGCGTCACGGCATCAACCCGAAGACGGTCGCCAAGTGGAAGAAGCGCGAGACCACGGCGGATCGCCGCGCCGGCCCAACCGTACCGAGATCGACCGTTCTGTCCGTCGAACAGGAAGCGATCATCGTAGCGTTTCGCAAGCACACGCTGCTGCCGCTCGACGACTGCCTTTATGCTCTCCAAGCTACGATCCCTCAGCTCACTCGCTCTTCCCTTCATCGGTGTTTGGAGCGTCACGGTATCAGCCGGCTGCCTGATGTTGAAGGCGACAAGCCCAGGAGGAAGAAGTTCGACACCTATCCGATCGGCTTCTTCCACATCGACCTGGCCGAGGTAAGAACCGCGGAAGGCAAGCTCTACCTGTTCGTGGCCATCGACCGTACCTCGAAGTTCGCTGTCGTCGAGCTCGTCGAGAAGGCAGATATGCGAGCTGCGGCAGCGTTCCTTGAAGCACTCGTCGAGGCCGTTCCGTATCGCATCCACACCGTGCTCACCGACAACGGCATCCAGTTCGCCGATCTGCCGAAGAACCGCCAGGGACCAACGGCACGCTTCCGCGGACACCCCTTCGACCGGCTCTGCTTCGTTCATGGAATCGAACACCGCCTCACCAAGCCCAACCATCCATGGACAAACGGGCAGGTCGAACGCATGAATCGCACCATCAAGGACGCTACCGTCAAGCGATACTTCTACGACACCCACAACCAACTCAAAGCGCACTTGAACGACTTCCTCAGAGTCTACAACTTCGCCCGTAGACTCAAGACCCTCAAAGGACTCACGCCCTACGAATACCTCTGTAAACTCTGGACTCAAACCCCAGACAGATTTACCCTCAATCCAATCCATCAAAGGCCGGGACTAAACAGGTAGTAAGCTGTGGGAAAGGAGAAACGAGTGGCTCAGGATTTAGCCTTCCGAGGTCTACTTTAAAAAGGGGGGTGCTTCAGCACCTTCGGAGGCAATATGAAAGAAGCTATCATTGCCATAAACCCTTCGGTTTCTTAGGTTTATGGCGGGGACGACGGGGCTCGAACCCGCGACCTCTGCCGTGACAGGGCAGCGCTCTAACCAACTGAGCTACGTCCCCAGATTGCATCTTCAGCAATTTGGATTTGCGTCACATAGAATGAGCGACTTGCGCAAACTTTGCTCTCTTCTATCCAGTCGCTGTTTGAGACGCCATCTTTAGTGTTTTGGGGCACCAAGACTCCAACTCAACGACAGAAACAAGTCTATCAGATAGAGAGAGATTTTGGTGCCTAGTGTCTCTTAATTGCAGAGCAAACCTTGCCGCAATTTGCTCCCCTGGATGAATCGGTCATTTGAATGCTGTAGTCAAGGACGGGATGGTGGCTATGTCGCTAGTCCTCAATTGATTCAAGACACCGGTTTAATCCGTTTACTCCACTTGTGACCCGAAACTACGGCTTATGAGGTGGAGTATCCAACCTCATAAGCCCATGAGAGTGGCACATGGTCCGCCAAAATCAGTGGAACTGTGTCGCGCTTCTTGGACGTGCTGCAATGCCTGAAAATACCTTTGCCCAATGGGGCAAGGTAGATTGTGCTATCTCAGCCCCGCTAAAGCCTATCTCAGACGTGACGTGCGCCTCAGGGATTACTGCCCATCTGGTGTTCGCTACCTCTTCCGTTACCGAAACAGCAACCGACTCTGCTTAGACAAAAAGCAGATGAAACATAACAACCCGGGCTTGATTGCCATGATGTTCCCTATTAGGGTCTTTCCAAAAGACCGTCTATTGAATCAGGATTTCTTGATCCATTGGCACTGATCCATTGATAAAAATTTCGCCTTAAACTCGAAAGCGCATCACTTCCGGTAAGCTAATTGGACACTTAGGAGGACCAAAACCGTGACGGCGAAGAACCAGGATCGTGTCAACCAGATTCTTCATCTTCTACTTCAGAAGGGCTCTAGCTGCGTGGAAGATCTTGCATCCATGACAGGTGCCTCCACTGCGAGTGTGAGACGCGATCTAATCAAATTGGAGCAGCGTGGTCTAGTAAACCGTGCACACGGAAGTGTGGAGCTCGCGGGCAAGCTTACCTACGAGCCCTTTCGTTTTGATGCGGCCTTCCCTCTTAGGGAAGAACGCTTCGCAGACGAAAAGCGCCGTATTGCCATGGCTGCGGCCGAGATGGTGGCAGAAGGCGACACGATCGCACTTTCGCCAGGCACAACAACCACGCAGGTTGCACGCAGTCTCCGTCATCGGGAGGGCATCCATATCATCACAAGTGCCGTAAATATTGGGATGGAACTCTCAAGCCAGCCGAATGCGAAGGTAACTCTAACAGGTGGCTCTATACGCTGGCCCGGATCCTTCTCGATGGTGGGTGCAACAGCATTTCATTCTCTTCAAAAATTACATTTCGACAAAGTTTTCATGGGTGCTTGCGGCATCCATCCAGAGCATGGTTTGACCGTCATCGAATCTGACGAAGCCTTGATCCTTGGAGAGATGGTTAAACATGCACGGCAGGTAGTCGCCGTCGCAGATGCCAGTAAGATAGGCATGATCAGTGCGAATAATGTCTGCTCCACCTCACAGATTCACACCATCATTACTGATGACAGCATCGAGCCAGAACTGGTCGATATATTTCAACGGCAGCAGGTCCGCGTGCTCGTTGTTTAGCTTAGTACAATCCCATGAAGAATCTACTACCTTTGAGCCAGTCGCGGCATGCAACCGATCGAACCCTTCACAAGGCCCCCTTGCAGGATGTGCATGTCACCTCGCTATATTGATCCGTTACCATAATTTGCCTTGCAATAAAATACTAAGGAGATGAAACGGTGTCGGTTGGTGTCAGGTACAGTTCAAAGATCGTTTTGTCATGGCTCAGTTGCTTCATCTCGGCCTGTTCTCTCCCCAGTCATGCTGCAATCCACAAGCCTGTAGATGCTGCGTCAGATTACGTGCAGAGCGTCTATCCGTTTCTCGGCGTCGATTGGGGGGGCAACACGTTCGTCGGCTCGGCGGTTCCCTTTGGAATGGTGAAACTCGGTCCGGACATGGAGAGCTTCGACTCCCAGCCATCCAAATTTGGCTACATGAGCGGAGGTCGCATTCTGGGGTTCAGCCATCTTCACCTCAGCGGGGCAGCAGGTAAATACGGCAACATCCTTGTCGCTCCTGTCACCGGTCCGCTCGATCTCACTGACATCAAATCACCACGGACGGACGAGACCAATCGCCCTGGCTATTATGCCGCAAAGCTAACTCGCTATAACGTCCGGGCTGAGTTGACCTCTACGCGGCGCGTCGGTATCCATCGCTACACCTTTCCCTCGTCCGATGAGTCGCACCTTACCCTCAACATTGCACACTGCCTCAACAAGGGAACCGGGACAGAGTCGCAACGCTTCCTCGGTGGTGAGCTTCACGTCCTTTCCAATTATGATGTCGAAGGGGTTGGTCGTTATGCTGGCGGCTGGAACAAGGGTGGAGAATATAAGATCTATTTCTATATGGTGCTGGATACCCCCGCCTCCAGCACACAGACGTGGAGTGGCGATACACTCTCACCGGCGACCGATGCCTCCATCGACGGTGACCACCCTATCGGAGCAGCCTTCAACTTCCATACACGTACTGGACAGATAGTGCAGGCAAAGGTGGGCATCTCCTTCATCAGTACGCAACAGGCCCGCGAGAATGTGCAGCAGGAGACCCCAGCATGGGGCTTCGATCAGGTCCGCAGGTCTTCCGTCAGCATGTGGGATCAAGCGCTCTCGAAGATTCAGCTCCATGGCGAGGCAGACTCAAAACGTATTCAGTTCTACACCGCCATGTATCACACGATGCTGATGCCTTCCGATCGCACAGAAGAGAATCCCAACTGGCAGTCGACGGAGCCCTACTATGATGACTACTACGCCATCTGGGACACCTTCCGCAGCTCGGGACCATTGCTCACCCTGATAGCACCAAACAGACAACGCGATCTCATTCGGTCTCTCATCGACATCTATCGTCACACAGGTTATATGCCTGATGCGCGCAGCGGCAACGATAACGGACGAACCCAGGGAGGCAGCAACGCTGATGTTGTCGTCGCAGATGCATATGTGAAAGGCCTCACAGGTATCGACTACCGAACCGCCTTCGAAGCGATGTTGAAAGATGCCTCAGTTCCACCAGCAAACGCACAGAAGGAAGGGCGGGGCGGAATCCTCGACTACAACGCTAAAGGCTATGTTACCCTCGCCGACGAGCGCTCTGGCTCCCGCACGGTTGAATACGCGTACGACGACTATGCGATCGCCGAAGTAGCCTGCGGCCTCAACCGCCCCGCCGAGGCAAAGCTCTTCGCTGCCCGCGCTCATAACTGGGAGAACCTCTGGGACAAGGACCTTGCCGTCGAAGGTTTCAAAGGCTTTCTGCGCCCTCGCAATCCCAACGGAAGCTGGGCCACTCCGAACATGCTGGTGCGCGGCACATGGCCTGACTTCTTCTATGAAGGCGATCTCTGGACATACTCTCTGTATGCACCGCAGGATGTGCGCAAACTCATAGCGCTAGCAGGCGGCAATGAGACCTTTGTCCACCGTCTCGACAACATCTTCTACAAGCAGCACTTTGACGTTACCAATGAGCCAGGCTTCCTCATTCCATTACTCTACGACTGGGCTGGGCGACCGGATAAAACCGCAGAGGTCGTAAACGCACTACTAGAGAAAGCTTTCACTGACCAGCGCAGCGGCATACCTGGCAATGATGACTCGGGTGCTATGTCCAGTTGGTTTATCTTTCAGTCGCTCGGCTTCTATCCCAATGCTGGGCAAGATATGTATCTCATCGGCACGCCTAGCTTTCCAGAAGCAGATATCACTCTATCCTCTGGAAAAGTCCTACACCTCATCGCGCATAACATGGATAGCGAACACATCAACCGCTATATCCAGTCTGCAACTCTCAATGGCATCCCACTTGATCGTGCGTGGTTCCGCCATAGCCAAATAGCCGAGGGTGGCACCCTTGTCTTTACCATGGGGTCCGCTCCTACAGGATGGGGAAAGACTGTCCCTCCTCCGTCATTATCCGATCCCGCTGCGCCTCTCTGTAGTGCTGCACAATAGTAGTCTCCAAAGGATAAACGCGAGTTACATTATCACCATAGAAGCTTCTCCAATTATTTCTCAAACTCGATTTAGCGTGCACTTCCCACAAACTATCGCGAGAAACAAGTCAATTTCTTTTCGAGTTAGCTAAAGCAGTTAAAACGGAAATCAAATTCCTGCTGCTTAGATCGCGCGGTATGGCTTGCTATAGTGTGTGGACCACTCGATAAGACTTGCATTCATGAATCGCCAAGTGACACGCTTTGTATCGACTTCCATCAACATATAGGCGTTAGGGTCATAGCGTGTAGCTGCCATGACATAGTGTTGCGGGCCATACGTGTGGGCGAAGTCGATCCACTTGTGCATGTGCCCTGATACAACTAGTTGAATAGTCTCTTGGTAGCGACGCAGGAGCGGTAGAAGTCCATAGTCGGCAAACTCGGTGGGAGTGTTCTGAATGAGCGGGTAGTGGATAAAAACGAAGGTTGGCTTGTGCTGTTGGAGCTGCCCCTCGAACCAGTGGAGTTGTTCTTCACCAAGTGAACCAATACCAGGATTGAAGTCGGATGAGATCTTACTCTGCGTACTTCCTAGAAAATTATTGAGGTGAACAAATTTGAAGCCCTTATAGTCCACTACTGAATAAGGCTGAGCGTTGAACTTAGTCGCGAAAAGGCGATGGCTCATCTCACGAGAGACCTTCCGCACATCATAGTCGTGGTTTCCGAAACCGATATGGACGGGCATCTTAAAACCATCAGTGATTGCTTTCGCATTATCCAACCGGGTAGTGTTCTTGAAGTAAAAATCGTAATCCGTCGATGGGTAATTGTGAAAGTAATCGCCAATCAAAAAAACCTGCTCAATTGAAGGGGTGAGACTATTGATGAGGTCTCGTGCTGAGATCAAGCGAGGGGTTGTAAGCAGGATGCTCTGATTATCCTCTATCCCATTCTCGCTTCCTTTGACATAAAAATCATCAATGATGTGAGAGTCGGCGAGAAGTGCAAAATAAAATTTATCCGGAGAAGCAATCGCTCGTACCTGCTCCGCCCAGAGTTTCTGGGCAAGCAGGCTTGCGAACGAAGTGGCCCCAAGAGCGGCGAACTGCCTGCGATCCATTGCCATCTGATTTTCCTTCGATTAAAACTTCAACTTGAGTGCGAGTTCTATTATCCATGCGAGCAATAATCCAAGAAGTGAATATCTGACTGAGACTTCCGCTGCTGGCATCGTTAGCCAAATATTTTGTAGTTGCTTCAGTAGTGCCATCACGACAAAAACTTCGAATTTATCAATATCTTTTGTATTGTCAAGCAGCGCGTTACGGATTTATGGCCTTCGATTTACTACTTCGCATATTTTTTCATAAATCCACAGCTCGTTACGAACGCAACCAGATCGTAGATTCAGCGACCTATCCTAGACGTCGTTCGGCGTGCCGGGAAGATTGCGTGCGCACAAATGATCGGTCAACGATGACGACGTTATCGCTAACTATAAACATCCTTTCAAGTTGAAAATATTGAAATCTTTTAGATGTCATCCGAAGAATCGCAGGTCTTTTATTTATCAGATCTGAATAAAAGATTACACACGCGTGAAGATATATCCTCCCCGTAGCAACTGTGCTCCAAGGCGGGGGAGCACAATTGCCAGAAGACCCACTTTAACTTTCTGACATTGGTACTCTTATTTGTCGGTGAAGAAAAACTTGTGCGCTCACGGCAGAATGAGATTTATCAATCGAGGATGAGCATGTTACCAGGCAATCTTCTGCGGGAAGAATTCGGCGAATAGATCATCATAGTACGGTCTCAACTCATCCACATTCGGCTTGGTATGGCCCTTGGAGTACAGATCGTACACATTGAACTTGTTCACCCATTCCAACATCTCGAGATCGTGCTTGCTCATCAGGTGCCTATATGCGCCGTGTCGGTGCGCCGAATAGAACGAGTGGTACCGCAGCATATACAGCGACTCTTCCGGCATGTAATTCTTCATTACCTCGCCGATGTAGCCATCGTGACCAAACGACAGATGTACTTTCTCCAACCCGCAATTTGGCTCATAGATGCCATATTTCGTCTGATATAGCGGGTTCTTGATGTCCGGATTCGCCTCGAAATACTCCGGGAAGACAATGTCCTTCGAGTAGGCACAACCAACCGGAAATGTGTCGCCTACCACACCCCACTGCGGCTCACCCCAAAGGCACAACACCTTCCCGAGATCATGAATAAAGCCCGTCAGCACAAACCAGCGCGGATGGCCGTCCCGGCGAATCGCCTCCGAAGTCTGAAGCAAATGCTCAATTTGTGTCAGATCAGTATCAGGATCGCTATCATCCACCAGCGTGTTCAGAAATTCCGCCGCCTCCCAAATGCTCTTTAGCCCCTTGTCCAAGCCAAAATACTGCTTCTCTTTGGCTAGCACATAGTCCAGAGTCTGAAATTCATGGTTGAGGCGATAGAATTCGGCCACACCTGGGTTTACCTGAGAGTCGTACTGGCGGAACTGATCCTCTGTCTTGCCCTCTTGGTACCGACCCGTCAGAAAATCGTCCCACTCATCCATGTCCTTCAGTGGTGCGTCAATCGTCGTAGCCATCGGAAACTCCTGATTCAGAGCGCAATACATCTTGCGCTAATTACGTTACCGGTAACTATACATCTTCAAACCCTCATCAAGATAGATAATTTTGTAATTAATCCATCTTGTTCCATTCCCAAAAATACTGCGCAAGCATATAAACGTTTTTACGGCCAACCAATGGGCCCCAGACCTGCCTACACCCCTCCTGTAGATCTCCGAATCACAAGAGTAGGCTCTAGCAAAATACTCTTAGGCTGTTGCTCGGGGGTTTGCAACAGGTCCAGCGCAAATTCGCCTGCAATTCTTCCAAGCTCCGCAGTTCCGTGATCGATAGAACTCAGCGGCACTTTGAGATATTTTGCATAACGAAAGTTGCCGCAACCGATCACCGCTACGTCCTCCGGAACCCGCAACCCTCTCTCAATGATTGCCTCAATGGCACCAACAGCCGTTAGATCGTTGTAACAAAAAACCGCATCCGGAGAGGGTTCCATCTGTAGTAGTTGCTGCATTGCCTGATATCCCACGGTATCGCCCACCTCTTCAACTCGATCGCGAATTACTACATACCCCTCAGGGATAGGCAGTCGCGCCTCCTCCATCACGTTCCTAAAGCCTCTCAGTCTATCGAATGACGGGCTGGTATTCTTTCCTCCTATATGTGCAATGCGTCTCCGCCCGAGCTCGAGCAAATGTTTTGTAGCAAGTTCTCCCACCCGAACGTCATCTGATCCTACGAAGTGCGCCGCGAGATGGGGGAAGTTCCTGTCAAACAACAAGTACGGCGTACGCTGATCCCCCAAATCGTAAAAATTGCGTAGACTTGCCTGGCATGATGCGATGAGAAGAATATCGACCCCTCGCCGAAGCAACATTCGAATTTCATTTTGCTCAATATCAGGATCTTCCTCAGAAGACGCCAGAATCAGCGCCCGGTTAGACGTGCGCAACACTGCACTAAGAGCCTTCGCAAACTCAGCAAAAAACGGATGCACCAAATCCGGGACTACGAGACCTACTGTGTAGGTGCGCCCACTCGCGAGTCCCCGCGCCATCATGTTGGGCTGATAGTTCAGATCTTTCATCCGTTTCAGCACCCGCTGGCGAGTCTCATCACTAATATCTGTGTTGCCTCGCAGAACCTTAGAGACGGTCACGACCGAAACTCCCAGGTCGCGTGCAATATCTTTCAACCGGACAGCCATACATCCCCCTGAAGCACTATCGTACAGAGCTTCCAAGACGGAGTGTACTTCCTGACGTCGTTAGATCTCATCTAAGATTGTCAATCAGCATGGGACGTCACCCCTAAAGGGCCAAAAAACGGTGTCAAATCGTCCAACTTTTGCTCGATCCTAGAGCGATATTGAGGGGAATGTATACCTCAAGAGAACTCGTAGAACAAATCGATCCAAAATAGAGTTTGACTATTGGCACGGTTGAAGACCGCTCAATGCACATCCTCGTAGTTCGATCCACTGCCGTAAGAGCATATTCGTAACGCATGCTGAAATAACCCTTGAGATAGACAGCAAAGGCCTCACTGGTTGCCAGCTCTTTTATAAGGCATTCTCCTTCGTCTCGATCTTCGCAGCTGTATCTGGGGAAGAATCGGCTTTAATGTCGAAGGAAAATGGACGACCATGCTTAATTCCAGTCATTCTTCGTGAAGCATGAAAAAATCATGCTCGTAGACATTGCCATCAATAACCGTATGTCCAATATTTTTAAGCTGTACTGATAAGAGTAGCGCCCCGCAGTGCCTTTCAAACGTCCGGGGCTTCTTATACACATAGCCGATTCCGCTTGGCCGCTGAAGCTCCTGCGTAAAAAAGAACGACGCTTTAAATGAACAGTCCACTTCTCAGAATCAATAAAGGATAGAGATAGCGGAGGCTACAAGAAAGTTTCGATCTTTCTAAAAACACCAAATCCTAGCCTGACGAAGAGTCCTCTTGGCCTGACTTCATTGCAGCCAAGAGCTCCTCCATCATCCGAATGGAACTCTTCCACCGGACCCGTAATCGAATTGTTTGCCAGTGGATCGTAGTTGTGGGACCATTCACCGAAAAATGTATGACCGCTGTACGAACCACACCCGACAATACCCGACCTATCAAATCGAGATGCGCGGTAATATCCATTTTGTGCCCGGTAGAAAAATAAATACTGCATATCGCCATTAGAAAGCAAAGCATTGAAATAATCGTCAAGTGGCATACTTGGCAAGCCGATTGGTCGTCTGACATGATGCCAAGCAATAGAAGAAAGGGCTGTCCTAGATACCTGCTTCTCATCAGGGATGAACTAGGCCGGTTTCAGGATCGAAAGAGTTGATTGGCGTGGGCAGTGTAGAAACGCTTGATAGTGCATTTCGTGTCTTGGACCATGGCTCGCACAGCGGCCTCTCTGATCGGCATGAACAAGGGTACGGCTGCGTTTTGCCTCTAGCCTCCGCGCGAGATCATCGCCCAAAAGAGCGAAGGTGCAGTCCTCTATTCGGTGAGATCAGGTCGATAATAGCTAATCCGCGATTATTGCAAGAGCAGGGCGACCGTGTAGCTGGCGGCAATGTTCCTGTGTTTGGCCCTCTAAAATCCGGTTGCAAGGCCTATGCCAAGCTCATTCCGGATGCAAGAAGCAAAAGACACTGAAGGCGAGGATCGATACCAGGGTCGTGCCCGATAGCATCGCCTACTCCAACACTTTTAGTTCTTAGAACGTTCTCGACGTATCGAACTTCAAGCACTACCGAATTAATCAGGTCAAGCGTCAAATGTGCCGCTTCAACTGCATCCCAGCGCCCCACTTCCACCTCTTTTGAAGAAGTGCGAGGACGTCCCCCCCCAATCAAAACGCCAGCAGCCCAATTGGTTCAATAGACTACAAATCATCCCAAGTAATTATCTAGGGCAGCCACTAAACTTTAGCACCACAAGAAGTTTCGCGATCTGGCCTACTAGACTGCCCCAGAGCCTCGGAAGACCGCAGGGATTGTTTGGAATAGTATTTTGATATCAAGCCATACTGACCACTGATCGATATACCGAATATCCAAATCCATCCATTCATCAAAACCAATCGAGCTTCGCCCCATAACTTGCCAAAGGCAAGTTATACCGGGCTTTACGCTGAACCGTCGTCGATGTGAATCTTGCGAGAATCCTTGATAATCACGCAAAGGAAGCGGCCGTGGGCCGACCAAACTCATATCACCTATTAGCACATTAATAAGCTGTGGAAGTTCGTCGAGGCTAGTCTTCCGCAAGAACTTGCCAAAAGGCGTTATACGCGGATCATTTTTCAATTTAAAGGTCGGACCTTGAGTCTCGTTGAGGTGCTCCACTTGCGAAATGAGCTTTTCAGCATCTTGAACCATCGTGCGAAATTTTCGGATCTGAAAAGGCCGCTTACCATACCCCACTCTAGTTTGACTAAATAAAACAGGTCCAGTAGAAGTAAATTTAATCAATATTGCAATAGTCAGAAGAAGCGGGGCGAGTGCGAGAAGCAAGATCGATGAAACAACGATATCTGCCGAACGTTTTATCATGGAAGCTCGCTCATCCCAAGATTCATCATGTAGCGTGATTGAGGTTACAGCCTCCCTCACAAATTCAGTCCCCTTCGCCTGTTCTTGGTTAAAAAACGTTCCGATAGAACGGACAACAATACCGTGGTGCCTGCATAGTACGACTATCTCGGCTATTTGTTGGTAAAAAGAAGCTAGTGGGAGCGCCACGACGACTTCATCAACAGGAAGACTTCGGAGCAGAGATGGTATCGCACCGAAATCACCAAGTAAGTTTTTTGAAGTGGAGTGGCTTGATTGTTCATCCCACCACTGGGTATCGACGAAGCCTTGTAACCGATAACCCCATTCCGGATGAAAATCGATACCTTGGGCAAAGCTAATTGCCCGACGGTTGGTACCCACGATTAATATGTGTCTGAGATTATGTCCACGCGAGCGAAATGCATACATTGTAGCTCGTCCAATTAGACGGGTAAGAAGAAGAATTGAAAAACTCAAAATACCGAAAATAATACTGATGGTAATCAATTCTGCGAGGCTGCGATTAGAATTAAATGATATTAGCCAAAGCCATACAAAACAAAACAGAGCCGATAGCGAACTAGCAGAGCCAATATCCAGTACCTCTTTGAGATGCCCCTCCAATCTCCGGGAAGTGTAGAACCCATTCAAGAGAAGCGCCCTATACCATGCAAATGCCAATAAAATTGTTGCAATAAATACCTGAATCGGATGGCGTGTCTCTAGAGAATTCAAAAGGTCGAAGACTTGACGATGCGATGCTAGTAGATAAGCAATACTGAGGCATAAAAATAGTAGACCTATATCACCAATTTTAACTAACTCTAGAATTGACTTTCTGTTTGCTGGTGTCATAAGGATGACCTCTTATCTGCTTGCGTCTTCTGATTGCTTTAAGCTTTGGAGTAAAGCAATGGAATTGACGACTGGGCATGATAATAGGGCCTAGGAATGCCCCAGACAATGAAGAAAAGTAGCTACACCATACTTCTCATATGCAGGTCTAGGCTAATACTGCCATCTGAATACTCTCGAATACTCTACAAGTGATAGCTAGCGTTCTATTACACATTAGGCAAGATAAACAGATAGGCATCTGTCGAAAAAAGCACCTAAAGACTCTCAAATTATTGTGAACGTTATTATTTAGCGCAGGTGTTGTTATGAGTTTGCAGATATTGAGTTGATGAGTTTTGTGGCCACGAGGATCGCAAGGCGATCCTATGAGCGTGTTGTCGAGTCGACCATGGTCTCTGGCGAGGTGTCGGAAACGGGCGACCCGAGCGGAGCTTCGTTCGACGGCCCAGCATTTCGGCTAGAGCACGAAGCCCCCTTTGACAACTTCGAGCCGGATACAGTGCTACAGTACAGCCTCGACGGCGCTCAGCCTGATATAGTCCTGATCGACATAAGCCAGCCCTACCGGATGACCTGTTGCACTTCTTCAGCAGCCCGGTGACCTGGCTCCTGTTGTTCTCATCTGCCGCCCTGATCTTTAGGGCAACAAGTGGCCCAGCGTATCAACCGCGATGTGGACTTTCTAGCCCTTCCTGCGGTTGGCTCCATCATAACCGTCCCGCACACCGAACTCCGGAATTGACTACAGTGCACAACTTACCAGGGCAAACTGCGATCGACTGGCCTTTCGACCTGCACACTCGCACAAAATCGACAGTAAGCCTACAGCCGGGGGCTCAAAACAGCCTGCCGACAGCCAATATTGCATCTGCCGAGAAACCGTTGGCCACAGAGGAAGATCACGCAGAGCCCAACACCACAGGCATCCCTGTCTTCGCCACATAACGAAGTGCGTTGAACACCTCCCGCAGATCGTGCTCCCGATGGGCGCTGTTCTCCCGGCACAGCAGCAGATACGGCAACACAAACCACACTTTTCACCCGTCATATAGCTCGAATAACCCTGCTGGCAAACTCTCGCCATGCCTTCATGCTCTAAAGAAAATGCCGCCTAGCAAAAAATCTAGCTCGGTTACAACTTCATAACAGTCTCTAGGAGCCTCCCATATGTCTCAGCAACCGATTTTGGCTGCACTACAGTAGGCTTCTTGAAAATCCAACCTAACCGCTGCCTCGAGGCTGTTATGTCTTTTGGACCTGATTGGCTACTTTGCTGAAGGATTGTTTTTGTTCCGCATAGAGTTATGTCTGAGGTGAAGCGGAAGTCTTACCCGCAGGATGTAACGGATGAGGAGTGGGCGTTTGTCTTGCCGTATCTGTTGTTGAGTCGCGAGGACAGCCGGAGCCGGAGGCACAGTCTTCGGGAGTTGTTCAACGGTGTGCGGTACATCGTGCGAACGGGCAACCAGTGGCGGTTCATGCCGAACGATCTGCCTCCCTGGCCTGCGGTTTATCAGCAGATGCGGCGCTCGCGCTGGCTATGACGGAGCCAAGCGAAAAAGGGATCGAAGGTCCATATCGCGGTGGACACGCTGGGGCACCTGATGGCGCTCAAGGTCACGGCAGCTTCTGAAGGTGACCGCAGCCAGGTCGCCGCGTTGGCCCAGGAGGTGCAGCAGGTGACCGGCAACTCGGTTGAGCTTGCCTATGTGGATCAGGGCTACACCGGACAGAACGCTGCGTTGGCCGCGCAAGAACATGGCATCCGGCTCAGCGTCGTCAAGCATCCGATGGCGAAAAGGGGCTTCGTCCTGCTACCAAAACGATGGGTGGTGGAGAGAAGCTTCGCCTGGGCTGCGCGCTTCCGAAGACTCGCTCGAGACTACGAACGCCTCGATACAAGCCTCAAAGCCTTCCACTACATCGCTTTCGCATGCATCATGATCGCCCGCACGACCAAAGAACTGGGATGAAAGACATAACAGCCTCGAGAGATGCCGAAGAGAATGAGTGTTCACATATTCGTCCAGTCAAACTCCATTGATGCCGTTGATTCTCATGCGTTTCTGAAGTAAACGATAGCTAAATGAGGTGCAGACGGTCTCAACCAAGGCCCGTATAACAATAGTACTTAAGTACTAATACAATTACACTCTATACATCCTGGCCTGACACCCCTAGGATTTTGCTAATTGCTCCAGACGCGATCCCCTTGAATCTGAACCGACAGCCTTCAGAGCGAAAGCTATCTCGCTCAAAGACCACAATCTCAGTACCGGAGGTATTCATGGCGGGAATCATCGAAGAAAAAAGATCAGCACTTGGCATTAGACTCTTGATGGCCAATCTTCCAATAATGGTTTGCGATCTCTTACGAAGTGCATTCGCGCAGGTCCCTGATATACAGATTGTCGAGCCGATCAATGATGTACAGCAACTTTTAGATATTTCAAAAAAGGGAACCGCAGACATAATTCTTCTCGGGTCTTCGCGGGTGGAGAATATTTTCAGTGCTGTAGCCATAATTGACGCTTTACCAGAATGCTACAAGGACGCAAAAGTGATAGTCCTCACACAGAGACCTGGTTATGCCGAAGTTATCTCTTTGTTTCGGGCCGGAGTGAGGGGGATTTTTTGCAGCTCCAATCTACAGTTCAATATGCTCTGCAAAAGTATTCGGCGCGTCCATGAGGGGCAAATATGGGCCAGCAATGAGCAGTTGGGTCACCTTGTATCTTCCGTGTCTCGTCCGAAGTCAACGGATGTTACCGATTCCCATGGAAGGCCTCTACTCACAACTCGGGAGCAACAAGTCCTACATCTACTGGCAGATGGGATGAGCAATCATGAATTAGCCACAATGTTGAGACTCAGCGAGCACACCGTAAAGAATCATCTCTTCCGAATATACGACAAGCTCGGTGTATCAAACAGAATGGAGGCAGTCTTATACGCGCTCACTCCTCGCAATACTCTACCTGCGCCCGTTGCCCCGACAAGCAAAGTAGCATCTAGCAAAATCCGGATGATCAAAACCGGATAGAGATCGGCCAAACGACTGCGCACAACTCAACTTTCATAAAACAATGAGGCCGGTGAAATCTCTATGAACGATACAATTCGAATTGTGGTAGTTGGTTCTGGATACGTCGGACTGGTAGCCGCCGTTTGCTTCGCAGAGATGGGCCATAGTGTCGTATGTGTGGATAATGACCAACAGAAAGTTGACGCTTTGCGAGGTGGAAATTGCTTGATCCATGAGAACTATCTGCCCGAGCTCCTCGAGCGGTATAGAAATTCCAGGGTGCGTTTTACAAGTGACCTCGCCGAAGCGACACGCGAAGCAGAAGCAATTTTCATCGCAGTCGGAACCCCTCAAAGCGGGTCAGGGATTGCCGATCTTTCTTATGTTGAAGCAGTAGCTAGTGAGATTGCTCGATCACTTACAACCTATACAGTTATCGTCGAAAAAAGTACGGTTCCTGTGTACACAAATGAGTGGATACGGAAAGTAATGGAACGCAATGGTGTTTCACAAAATCTCTTCGATATTGTATCGAATCCGGAGTTTTTGAGAGAAGGAACAGCCGTTCGCGATTTTCTCCATCCCGATCGAATTGTAGTCGGAACAGATAGTGAACGTGCTGCTATGGTGCTATCGAAGATTTACGAACCGTTGACGGATGGCAGCTACTATAAACAGCCAGATGCGATTGACGGCTTCTGCACTTCGCACAAACCACCGCCCCTGCTATTGACATCAACGAAAAGTGCGGAAATTATCAAGCATGCTTCTAATGCATTTCTTGCACTAAAGATATCTTTCATTAATGCTGTGTCAAACCTCTGTGAGGCGGCAAATGCCGACGTCGAGCAGGTCGCTCAAGGAATGGGAATGGATAGTCGCATCGGTCCCAGATTCTTACGGCCCGGTATCGGATATGGCGGGTCATGCTTTCCGAAAGATGTTGCGGCATTCCGATGCGTCGCGGAGCAACTTGGAGTTGATTTTGCTCTATTGTCTGAAGTAGAGACCATCAATGCATCTCAAAAAACACGCTTTCTCGACAAAGTGCGCTCAGCACTTTGGACACTCCGCGGTAAGAAGCTTGGAGTACTCGGCCTTGCCTTTAAGGGAGGAACAGATGATATACGCGAATCGCCAGCGATCGAACTCATCCAAATGCTAATTACTGAGGGTTGCTCGATTCAGGCTTTTGATCCGGCTGCAATGGCACGGGCTGAACAAGTACTGCTTTCTGGTCCGAATCTGCAATATATGCAAGATGCATACGAAGCTGCCAAAGATGTCGATGCTTTACTCATTCTTACCGATTGGGCGGAGTTTTCTCACCTAGACTTGCAACGTATTAATAGATTGATGCGCTATCCCATTGTCGTGGACGGCCGTAATCTCTACGATCCGAATTTGATGCTGGAGAATGGAATCTCTTATTTCAGTGTAGGAAGACCTACAAAACATCATGTACAAGAGTTTGCAACTGTAGGATCTCACTAATACTTATATTGCTGGATGTTAGATACTAGCATGATTCACATCTGTAATCTGTTTTCGACTTTAGAGAGACACATCATCAGCTTAATTTTCCAAGGTGGGTATGAACTCCAAGAGAATTCTCTTTACTGGAACGGCTGTTTTTCTTGGCTCTCATTTGCGTGATTCCTTGCTCAACGCAGGGAATCATGTGATCGGTATTGACAATCTCAGCACAGGCAGTGACATCAATCTGGCTCATCTATCCAGAGAAAACCGGTTTGACTTTGTTCAACAGGACATCTGCCAGCCTTTTGACGTTGGCCCCGTGGACTTTGTCTTCAACTTCGCTTCACCAGCAAGCCCTGTAGACTATACGCGCCTTGGTATCGGGACCTTGCTTGTGGGTTCGTCTAAAACGCTAAATACCCTTGAGATTGCGAAAAAGTATTGCGCTGGCTATTTTCATGCATCTACTTCGGAGTGCTATGGAGACCCCGAGGCTCATCCGCAGCCTGAAACATATTGGGGCAACGTCAATCCAGTTGGGCCGCGTTCCGTTTACGACGAGGCCAAGAGATTTTCCGAGGCGGCGGTTATGGCTTTTTATCGCTACCATCGTGTAAATACTCATTTGGTCCGAATCTTTAATATGTATGGACCTGGTTTGCAAATCAATGATGGCCGAGTGATTTCAAATTTTATGGCACAAGTTCTCTGGAGAACCGCTTACCATCTATGGCGGTGGCTCGCAGACACGCAGTTTTTGTTATGTGTACGATTTAGTCGAAGGCATTCTTGCTCTGTCGAGTTCAGAGGAACACTCTCCTCTAAATATAGGCAATCAAGAAGAATGGACGATTCTCGAGTGCGCCATAGAGATCCTAACGGTTACCGGCTTCGACAGAAAAATTATTTTTATGCCACTTCCACAAGATGATCCAACACGGTGCAGACCCGATATCAGCAGGGCGAAAGCCCTCCTCGGATGGCAGCCACAAATCAAGCTGAGTCAAGGCTTGCAATTGCCGTTTCCCTATTTTCAGGCTTCACTGGACAAAGGATCGACACTGAAAGCGTAATAAAGGCCAATAGCTTAATTCTAGAACTATCCGAATTATTACGAACTGGAGTACCTATATTTCAACGTTTGATCTTGTGGAGTTGTTGTGTCTACTGTTGCCTATCATCTCTTGACCGAGGCCGAGGCCTTCTCCGAGTTTCACGGAGGTGCGATCTCGCGCTGGGCTGCAAATGTACTCCGGACAACAACAGCAGTCGTAGTTTGTCCGTCCGCCGATAGCACTTGGAAGTTTTCCCCTGAGGCTATTTTCATACTCCCAAGTTTGACTCGCTATAGTCGCTTTCGGCGCTATATTTCTCGCCTTCCCTGGGCGCTGCATCGTGCGCTTCTCGAGCGAATCTTCGATCCCCTTCTCAAGCGCTTGCAGCCAGGTGATGTCATATGGATTCACAATCGGCCTGACTTCGCCATCGCACTCACACCACATATTCATCGTGCCGGCGGTCGAGTTATTCTTCATATGCACAACGCTCATTTGATCGACTGGCCTTACACATTGATGCGGCAAGTTCATGTAGATAGACTTATCTTCGTAAGTGAGTTTTTACTGAAACAGGCTCGACACAAGTTCCCATCACTCGGGGCCTGTTCTGTGCTGTACAACGGAGCCGATGAAACGATCTTCTATCCCGCCTCCGATCCCGAAAAGAGACCAAGCATCCCAATCGTTCTTTTCGCAGGACGGCTTGTCAAAGATAAGGGCGTTCATATTTTAGTGGATGCCATGAAAATTCTTGCACAACAGGGCGTTCGCCTTCAATTGCGCATTGTTGGGTCTTCTAATTTTGGAAATAGCCGCGAGACGGACTATATCACCCAACTTAAAGCTAATGCACCGGCAACTATAACTTTTCTTCCCTATCGCAGTGGCGTTGCTTTAGGAGATCTTTTTCGAGAGGTAGATATGTTTTGTTCCCCCTCAATATGGGATGAGCCATTCGGCCTCGTCAATGTAGAGGCGTTTGCCTCTGGTCTGCCGGTCATCAGCACACGCGGAGGAGGGGCTTTAGAGATTTTTGCAAACGGTGGTGGCATTCTTGTGGAGCGCGGATCTGTAGAACAGCTTGCCGTTGCTTTACGTCAACTCGCAGAAGATACAGAGCTTCGGTCCCTTTTCGGCAAACAGGGTTATGCCACGTTCCACAAACATTTCACGTGGCCCGTCGTCCGTTCACAAGTTCAAGAAATTTACCAATCATTCTCCATATGATTTCAGACCCTATCAAACGTCTGCGTCAAAGTACTCTCGCTCGCAATGCAGCTTGGATGTTCGCGGGTCAAGGTCTCTCTTTCGTTATTCAGGCACTATATTTCGTCTTTCTTGCGCGTCTACTTAATGCGACGCAATACGGCGTTCTGGCAGGCGCAGTGGCTTTAGTCACGGTCGTAAGCCAGTACAGTACGATGGGATCGGGTTTGACTCTACTCAGATATGTCAGCCAAGACCCAAAGCAATTCCCAAAGTATTGGGGCAACGTACTGATGTCGACGGCTTTCTACGGTTCTCTCATCGTATTGCTCTTGCACTTCTCCGGACGCTGGCTAGTCGGTAAAGAAAGTGCCTCGCTCTTAACTCTCATCGCATTCTCTGACTGCATCTGTGGACAGCTAAGTACATGTGCTGCACAAGTATTTCAATCCTTTGAGCGCATGAGGTTAACTGCTACCCTCAATATGCTTACGAGCTCGTTTCGTCTTCTCCTTGCCTGCTCCATGCTGTTCATAATGCACCATGCCGTAGCTAAGCAGTGGGCAGTCGCCATGTTGGTTGTCTCCATCGGCGCTGCGTGCACTGCCTTCGCCGTCGTCACGCGCCGCTTTGGCTGGCCTCGCTTCGAACCAAAACTTCTTTTAACGCGCGGCCCAGAAGGTTTCGTCTTCGCCATGTCGAGCTCTACAACCGCAGCCTACAACGACTTTGATAAGGTCATGCTTGGGCACTACGGGATGACCGTTGCCAACGGCATCTACTCAATGGCATATCGCATCATCAACATTGCAACCATGCCCATCCAATCCATTGAGGCAGCGGCGTTCCCTCGCTTCTTTCGCGAAGGAGCCAAAGGCATGGCTGCGGTTGAACCACTCGCTGTCAAGATCCTGAAGCGCACCGTAATACTTGGCCTCGCTGCAGCGATTGGCATGTTTTTTTTTGCGCCAATTATTCCATTTTTTATCGGAAAAGGTTTTTCGCCAAGTGTGAGCGCTCTGCGATGGCTTTGCCTGATTCCATTATTTCGCAGCTTCCATCTGTGTGCAGGCGATGCAATTGCTGGTGTAGGCCAACAAAAATTACGCCTACTCTGCCAACTCTTTGCTGCCGGCTTTAATTTCGCTTTAAACCTATATCTAATTCCACACTATTCATGGCTCGGCGCTGCGATTGCGAGCCTGCTGACGGATGGAGGTCTTGCCGTACTTACCTGGGCTGTGCTCTTCTGCCTTCGTCGTCGCGAGCAAGCCGCTGTCCTCTCGACACAGCCTGCCTGATCGTACGGCCCCAGGATTATTAATCTGTTGCCTTCCTCAACATATCGACTATGGTGTAACGGAAGATACCCCTAGCTATACACTTTGTCCGCTTAAACTGGCCGTAGGTGCATATGCTCCATCTTCAGTCCCACACAGGCAATTACAAACATCATTGAGCCAAGATGCCTCGGCTCGAAGAGAAAGCTTTCATCCAAGTTGTAGATCAGGGTAAGAATTATGATTGCAAGGTACCACTCTACTGCTCGGAGGTGCTCTTCGTCATATGAACGTAAAAGGCAAGTGATTCCATCTCGGAAAGCAAAGCCAAAGAGAAGCAATACGATGGACAATCCTGCGATACCTAATTCGAGCAAGACATCGAGAAATCCGTTCTGTGCCTGTGCTAGAGCCCACGTCACCGTAAGGATGATGCGATAGGACTCTCCTTTGAAACCTAGCCAGAACGCCTGGTATCCATAGCCGAAGAGCGGCCGCTTGGCAATCGAACCCAGAACCGCCTCCCATATTTCGGTGCGTCCAGTTAAGGTCGCGTCTTTCCCAAGCAGCTTGAACAGGAAATCGGGCTGTAATATGATCACCGCTATTACCGCAGCGAAAGCTACAAACAGCAAAATAAATGCGACGAAATAGTCTTTTTTCCGAAAATCACGTACCGTTTTCAAGGTCACTGCATAGACAATATAGACTACAGTCAACATATAACCCGTTGCTGCATGCGAAAAAGCAATTGCTATTAGGCAGAAGAGTATTTGCGAAGATCTTAGCGATTTAAGAAAATTGGTGCGCGGGCGATAAGAGACCGCCACTGTTAAAAAAAATAGCGCCATGTTGCCAAGATAATTTTTAGCGCTGAAGATACCTTTCCATGCTGTGGAGTGCCCACCCATCAAATCAAGACCGTATTGCGGCAGAGCAATGGCAAATAGAATACTCGCCATGATTGTTCCTGTTCCAAGAACAAGAAGCAGCTCAAGCATCTCGTTAAATGTATATCGAGACATAATGTAGAAGATGAGCAGAACGCCTCCTAGCAGCACTATGCCAGAGCTGAGCGTTCGCGTGATTTGTTGCGAAACAGGAGAGAGAAAGAGCACGAGAATCGGAAAGATGCTCACCAGCTTCATCTGAAAGCTGAGCAGTCGAACAGATCGATGCCGCCGAATAACAAAATACATACAACTGCCAAAAATCAGCACATTGCTGAGGCGGTCCATAAGGACACCACCTGACGAACTCGTCGAAACCGCTCGCATAGCGACCCCGCTGTTGACGAACGGGGAGACACCATCAAGAGCAAAATAAAGTAGCGGCAGTAAAAGACCCCAGGTCGAAGCACGGCTCCAGAAGCTGTTTAATTCTTTGGTGGTATGCACCGTTTTTTTTGAATCATCAACGATCGCGGCTGGTCTCAAAATTTGGGAGGTTGCCAAACAAACTCCTAATTTGCAGGATAGGTTTAGTGTATATATATGGCGGCGGAAGTGGCCGAAGCTAAAATTGATGAACCATTCACCACCACGTTGCGCATAAAGCTAAACGGGACATAGACCACGTCGTCTGGCATGAGTGCAATATCCTGTGTTTTTCCTTTTTGCATCGCGCCCACAGGCAGGTCGATCTGTTCCACACCTGTCGGAGTCTTACGAACAAGCTTCGATTTACCAACCGCTGCTGTATGGTTCGCATAACCCGCGAGCGCAATCGCCTGCAACACAGTCATCTTCGAGTTGTTGGTGTTGATAGGATAACCTCCTGGCTTTAAAACATCGCCGAGTACATATACAACCGCAGCTTTTGGCACGACCACCGTATCACCAGGGTAGACCATGGGGTCATCTTGTAACGCTGCTCCGGCTACGTTGGAATAGTAGTACTCGATCTTCTGGCTTGGATCGCCATACCGCTCAATCGTAATGTGACGATCTGCAATATCCGTCAATCCCCCAGCTAACGCAAGTACATCAATTACCTTCCGGCGTGTATCGATTTCGTACGGCCCTGGTTTCACCACCTGCCCCATTACTGAGGCGTTCTGGGTTGCATATTCATCCACGCGCACCGTTACCTGAGGGTGCAACATGATGGCTGCTGCAATAAGTCGATGCTCAATCTCATCGGCTGCCCCGCCCGGTGTCATGCCGACTACCTTCACGTTTCCTAGAAAACTCAGCGGAATATCGCCTGAATCAGTTACGCGGGCACGCTGCTCCATTTCTGGCGTATCGTAGACTTGAATGTGCAGTACATCACCGTGCCCAATCAGCAGACTTTCCTTTTGGGCTAGTGAGTTCATCGTGATGCCGAGAATAAGGGATAGCAGCGTACCAACCAATTTTGAATTCTTCATCTATCCCCTCACAGACTCTCTTCCGAGATATTCGTAAAATGCATGTCCCGCAGCAGGCTGCTCACGCACCCCATTGACCAAGACGTTGATTTTGCTATCGCTCTCCGACTGCACTGCTTCCAGCATTTGATAACTCTTTTCAAGTGCTGAAAGAGGTGTCTTCTGATGCCGGGCAATGAGCAGGACCGAGTCGACGAACGAGCTCAGAACGACCGAGTCCGTCACCGGCAGTACCGGGGGAGCATCCAAAAGTACGAGGTCGTATTGTGACTCCCAGACCTTCAATAGCTTCGCCATATGATCTGACGACAGCAGTTCTGCAGGATATGGCGGCGTAGGTCCTGCTGGCATAAGATCCAGTCCCGGAACCGCGGTCACCGGAATCATTGCAGAGGCACCGTAATCTCCAGAAAGTCCAGTCAATACTGTGCTCAACCCAGTCTTCGGATCCAACAGTAAATCCTTATGCAACCTCGCCTTGCGCAGATCCGCATCGCATAACAATACTCGCTTCCCTTGTTGGGCAAAGAGAATTGCAAGATTCCAGCTTATATAACTTTTCCCCTCTCCCGCCAAGGGGCTCGTCACTAGGACTGATCGCGGAGGTGCTCCGCTCCGAGACAGCATCAGAGAGGTCCGAAGCGAGCGGAGTGACTCCACAAAGATGGAGCGCGGGCTGTCGAGAACTGGAAGCAATACAAGCGGATAACTCGCTATGGAGCTTGCAGGTAGAGCTGCACGCTCATTCTGATAGGGCAGCACGCAAAGCGGAGTAGCCCCCAACTCCCGAGCGATCTCCCGCACGTCCTGAATCTTAATGTCAGTCACATCACGCAGTAGAGCCGCTGCAGAGCCAACAGACAATCCCACTACGATCGACCCGAACAAATAGAGTAGAGCAACAGGCTTGGCAGGTTTATCGGTCGCCCGCCCCGGATCAACAATGGTTATGTTAGTTGAGCGCAAGCCTGCCAGTAGTCCCGACTCCTTGAGCCGCCGCAAAAGATCGTCATAGAGCGAACGGGTCTGGTCGGCTTCTTGCCGTGCCATCTGATATTCAATAGTCCTGTTGTTGAGTGTCTCAGCCTGACTTTTATCAGCTTCAAAAGTCTTACGCGTATTCTGTTCTGTTTGCTCCGCTACCACAAAGTCATTACGTGCGCGTCCAGCGACTCGATCCACCTCAGCTCGAATCGCTCCTTGCACCGCATCCAGATTGCCGTGAATTTCGGCGAGTTTTGGATAGGCGGGACCAAACTTTGCGGAAAGCTCTTGCACTTGTCCTTGAAGAGTGGCTTCTTGTAACCGCAGGTTCTGTATGAGCGTTAGCGAGCTGCCAATGCCTGAAGATGAGCTTGCCAAAATTGTATTTCCGCTCAATCCCGAGATCAGCTCAGGATTTCCCGTCTTAACAACATCGTAAATTGCACCTTTCAAAATGCGATTCGACTCTGCCTGCGCCACCGCTTGAGTCGCTATCTGTAGCTTGTCGAGCGTCGGACTGTAAACCTGATCCTTACCCTCTCGATCAACCTCACCCAGAGCATAGACTCCAGACCCTTGCCGCAGCTTGACAACTTTCGCCTGTAACGCCTGAGTTTGCACCCGCAGATCCCCAAGCTGTCCATTCAACCATGACGACGCCTGGGTCGTCGCGTCATAGCGCGCCTGAAATCCTGCCTCAATTAGCCCTTGAAGCATACGATTCACGACTGCCGCCGCTAGTTGTGGATCAGGACTTAGATATTCCACATCAATAAGACGCGTCCCATCGACCACCTTCACTGTTAGTTTTTTACGAAAGATATTCAGAACCTGCACTCGGCGGTGAGGTGAGTCTTCAAGTGACGCGCCTTTTGGATCGGGTCTCCCTTTTGGACTTATAAGCGCAAACACCCAGCCAATCGGACTCCACTTCTCTTTATAATCGTCCGTTTGCTCAAGGTGGAGTTCATTGATTACACGCAGAGCCAGCGAGTCCGACTGTAGAATTTTCGCTTGCGTTTGAAGAATCATATTCTCTTCAAGAGCATCGGAGGGAGTATCCGTACTATCTGTCTGCAAGCCGAGCGAGGTCCCGGAGTCCTTTAGGACTTGAATCTCTCCAATGGACCGATAGCGACGCGTTGAGATCGTAAGTAAAAGAAGAGCAAGCATAAAGCACACTGCTATGCTGCCGTAAATAATGTGGCGTCGACGCCACAGCATCATCCATATTTCACGAAGTGTGAGTTCGGGTGAAGACGAACCCGCTGCAATAACAACACCTGATGATTGAAGTGCAAGCTTATCCAAATGAGCCTTCCTTATAGAGCGAATATAGAATTAATGGCAGGAAGCTATGAGCTAAGTCAAGGGATAAGGTATCTTCTGTTTTTCATGAACTTCATATGTCTCCAATATTTACAAAACACCTATTTTATATGGCTATATTTCATTACTACAACGAACGATACGAGATATTAGTGGAGAAATAGACTTCAAACTGGCCTACTAAGAACTCTGGCAAATCGATCCTTCAATCGTAAGAACGGCGATTCGACCCAACGGTATGATGCAAACGCTAGAATAAGAGTCACAACAAACCCAATTGCTTTCGTTCCGAGCAGCGCCATCCCGGAAATAGGGTGAATAAGGCTCTTAGCAATAAGCAGTCCCACGAGATGAAGCAGATAGAGCCCATAACTAACTTTACCCAAACTCACGAACCAAGGGCCTGTAAGAAGCTTGGTGCGACTGTAAAGGCAGCCATATAGAATTGCTCCTGCAGCAAGCGAAATGATCAAACGTCCCGACACCTCACGCATACTGATCGGGCCGGGCTGATCAGTAAGCCAGGCCGAAGAGACGATCCATCCCATGAGACCACCGCCCACCAAAAGCAACCGAGTACCACTCGTAAGCCTTGGCAGACGATCCGCAAATAGTGCCATCAAACTCCCAAGAGCAATCGAGTCACAACGTGCTGTGCTGCCATAGTAGATATACCCTCCACTAACACCCGCAAGTACAAGTCCGACACGACACGCCGTAGCGAGCAAGAACATGACTATCCCCGATATGATCAAGCCGCGACGTTCGAATTTTTTTACCAGTAGCGGCCAGATTAGATAGAACTGTTCTTCGATCGAAACCGTCCACAATGGAAAGGCAATCGACTCTGGCCGCCCGAATACGGCATGTACCCAGTTGCCAACAAAAAGAAGATACCCCGCGACGTAGAACCATGGCAGATTTTGGTTCGACATCGTATGTGAGAGCACTATCCCTAACGCAATCACCAGGAAATAGAGTGGCCAGATACGCAAAACTCGCCGGGCATAGAAGAGTTTGAGTGAAATTCCACCCGTCTCCAGCCGCTCTTTTAACAAGAGCGAAGTAATCAAGAATGCGCTCAACGCGAAGAATAGATCTACACCCGCAGCTCCCGCTTTTACTACCGCACCCCACAGCCACGGGAGTGGGAGATGGAAACTTCTATAAAATGACGTCTCAAACGGCAGGGTATGACACACGAAAACACCAAGGAACGCATAGAATCGCAAGCCGTCTAGTTCTGGCTGGTAGAAGCGGTTCGTGACCGACGCTCTCGATGGCGCTACCTCGTTTATGACCTCAGTTGAGAGACTCATGGTCTACGCTCCTTCCATCGCATTTCGCAGCCCATTGGCTTAGTGATTCAGAATAAGAAATATTCTGCGTTAACTTCAGAGAACCATTGGACGCGCTACTGATAGACACACTGCTTACCGCAGACCTTATCTTGTCGTCCTCGATAAACGATTTATGCGACAACAACACCTCGTCAAAAACATCCTCTAGACGCTGGGTCTGTCGCTCCAGATTGAAGTGCTCCACGACGCGCTCACGTCCGGCCACGCTGAAACGCTGCCACAGTTCGTTGTTTTGTAACAGCACGAGTATTGCCTCTGCCAGTCCTCGCTGATCTCCCTCTGCAACCAACAGTCCAGTATTCCCATCATCCACCGCCTCAGGAATCCCCCCACTTCTCGTACTGACAACAGGCAGTCCCATGGCCTGCGCCTCGATAAACACTATGCCGAAACCCTCCGCATCGCCAGAGGTTGCAACCACACTGGGCACACAGAAGACCGTTGCACGCATCATCCAGTCCTTCACCACCGCAGATGACTGTGCTCCCAAGAAGCGGCATCGTACGCGCTTAGTTGCAGCCGCCGCCTCACAGCTCGCGCGCAATGGGCCATCCCCGATAACAATCAACTGCGCTTCCGCGCAGCGACGTTGCACCTCCACCATCGCTTCGATTAAATCCTTGCAACCTTTCTTCTCAACCAGACGCCCAACGAATAAAACAACCTGCTCGTGACGTCGCGTTGGGGGCGGCTCGAAACGAGCTATATCTACCCCGATGAAGCGAACAATCGTGCGCTCCGCTGGATATCCGCGCTCGATCGCTCGCGAGCGCACGTATGCCGAACATGCTACAAAGAGCGCGCCTTCCTTCTGGAGCCTTGTGCGCCCCTTCAGATACTCGCGTCCTAGCCGCGTTGCACCTATCGCTTCGTCGCTCATGGTCACGTCATAGCCGTGTAATGCAGTTACAAGTGGCACTCCGAGCTGTTTTGCAAGCTCCATCGCCGCATAGCCGTCCAAGGCAAAATGTGCATAGACAAGACGAGGCGATTGTAGCCGTAATCGGGCAATCTCACTGGAGGTGGGGCCTAGATAACGGAACCGTAACTCCCGTAGTTTTCCTCGCAGTCCACCGTCATCGGCCGTCCAACTTTTGTACTTAGGCACCTCCAATCCAACCACCCTGCGCCAACCAACGAAGTACGGCTCGAACCGTCGCATTGCCTCAGCCTGCTTGACGATAAACGTCTCCGAACGTGGTAGCAGCTGAATGCGGAAGATTACAATTGCTTCGCTCATAGCGACCACACACTGGCATTGCGTCCAGCCCCTAATACCTGACTATAGAGTTGCTCATACTGAGGCGCGATTTCAGTCCAGGAGAATCGTCGTGTCGACGCACGTGCAGCCTCTCCCATAATCGCAATTTTTTCCAATGGCATCACCAACACACGCTCCATATGCGCCGAAAGCTCCGTCGCATATGCATCCGTCAAGAAACCACTTACTCCGTCTTCTATCACGTCAGGATGTGCTCCTACGGAGGTCACCACGGGAACCGTCGCCGCGCTCATAGCTTCAATCGTCGACAACCCAAATCCTTCGTACGCCGAAGCCGACACAAATAGGTGAGCCCGCTCCAATAAGCGGTATAACTGTTCACGACTGGTTGCTCCATGAAAACGTACACGGCCTCCCAACCCAAGCTCAACAGCGCGACGCTCCAGTGAGGAACGCAACGCAGCAAAGTCTGCTCCGATCCACTCAAGCCGCATCTGCGGATATCGATCTTTCAAAGGAGCCATTGCTTCCAAAACCTTATGAATGCACTTGTTCTCCGCCAGTCGCGAGATGCCTAACATCAGGCCGGGCTCTATCTTTTTCCGCAGACTCCAGAAACGATCAATGTTGGCACCATTCTCAATGAGCCGAATACGCTGCTTCGGGACGATCTCCTCAAATTTTTCACGGTCCTGCTGACTCACGCACACCACTGCTCCCACTCCACCCAGCGACATGCGAGTCACGGTCGCAAAGTACAACTTCTTGAAATGGTTTGCCCATTGCGTGTGAAAGATACCTCCATGCGTGCTGACCACTAAAGGAATGCGATGCAGCAAGCGCAACAGACTCAAGTAGTCCACAAAGAAGTCAATAGCATGAATATGCACCAAGTCGTAGCCGCTAATCTCCGCAAGCGCTGCCGGTGCTACGGGATAACGACGCGGTCCCCAGTGCCGCATGCGGCGCACTGCCACCCCAGCTTCAACAGACTCCATAGGGGCCATCGTGCCGCTCGCAAACAGCGATCGGAGTGTGACCACTTGCACGGTGTGCCCCCTCTGCTGTAGGGCGCAACTCAACCCCTCGACGACACTCTCTATGCCCCCCTCGGAAGGAAGAAACTGCCGCGTCAATTGAAGAATCTTCATCGCGAGTGCACCAAAGGACGCAGTGCCGGTCGTCGTGCCATCCAGTCGCGCAAGCGACGGCGGCGACGACGGGGCAGCAACCACATTGCCAAAAAGATCGCAAAGTCGCGGGCTTCGCTCTTGCCATGGCGCAAAACATCGAAGAACAACATAGGAAAGGCGCGCCATTCTCCTTGCTCCGATGCCTCTGGAGCGATTTGGTGCAAGACAAACCCAGTCAATGCGCGTGGCGTAAAAAGGTGTCGATCGCGGCGCACCCATTCGAGAGAGTAGCGCCAGTTGGCCTTGCTACTTACCGAAACACGTTCCTCTTCGATGTAATGAATCGCCATAACATCGTTTACGAACACAGCTTCTGCTCCCGGCAATTGTCCTACCCGCAGCAACCATTCTGTATCCTGATGCTTCAATTGTCCGCTCTTGAATGGTTGATCTTTCATCAATGCACGGCGCACGAAAAACGTCGACGTTTGGATCGATCCTTCACCGCGTGAAAGCGTACGGCGCGCCAACAGATACTCACAAATTGGCTCGCCCTGTTTCGGCAGGCGTCGTGGCCACACATAGTCGTTACCCGGCGTACGCGCGATGATCTTGCAGGTGCCAATTACCACCGGAGCAGTAGACGCCGTAACCGCCTCAAGTTGAGCCTGGAGTTTACCGGGAAGCCATTCATCGTCATCATCAAGGAATGCAATCCATTCACCGGAAGCGGCATCCACTCCGCGATTACGCGCATCAGATCCTCCAACACTACTACCCAGTGCGACAACGTTCACTCGTCTGTCTTCTCGGACCAGCCGCTCCAATGCGAGTTCTGTAGCTCGATCCTCTCCATCGATGACTATCACCACTTCGATCTCTCTCAGCGTCTGGGCTAGGACACTGTTCACTGCACGTAGCAAGAGCTCCGGTCGTCCACGCGTTGGAATCACAGTCGAGACAAGAACCATAGCTGAAACTCCTTCGGGCCTTCCGCTTACGATACCGCGTTAGGCTTCTAAAAATAACCAGATCAACCACGCCGAGGAGCCTTCTCAAGCGACTCAGCAATGGCATAGTATGCCGGCTTAGGCTGACAATTCACGTCGAATGCCAGAGGCCGTACCGGCAGACCATCTTTGCGCGGACGGTATCCTGAGATCCAACTGAAGGAATCCGAAAGCCCCCACGTGACGACTCCTTTTACCGCCGGCTGCCGCAGGCTAGCAGTAAGAAATTTCCCATAAACATCAGCAACCTCTTTGTCACGCATTCTGAAATCCGCGGAAAAACTAGCGTCTTGTATGTCCAATTCCGTGATGAAAATCTTCATTCCACGTTTCGCCAACTCATCGAGAAATACTTCGTAACTTGCATCGCCCAATACATTTGCTTGGTCGCCACGCAGATGTGCTTCTAATCCGATTCCATGAATCGGAACGCTTCGCGCGAGCATAGTGTCAAGTTGTATGAGCATCGCCTTCCGCTTCGCATCACCGAATCCGTTGGATACTTCGAGGTAGTTTTCGTTCCATACGAGAAGAGCTTTCGGATCTGCCGCTGCAGTTGCACGAAATGCTTGTTCGATATAGTCGACACCAATATTCTTCAGCCAGGGACTAGCCCGGAGCCCATCGGGCCGCTGACTCCCTGGATCGAGCACCTCGTTTACCACATCCCAGGAGTACAGTTTGCCCGCGAAGTGTTCAGCGACCACACGGATGTGGTCCAACATGACAGCCCTAGCGGTTGTCGGCGAAAGCTGTCCTGGAACCCATGCAGGCATCGAATCGTGCCACACCAGCGTGTGCCCGCGCACCTTAATATGGTTCGCCACACAAAATGCTACAAATTGGTCAGCAGCAGCAAAGTCATATACCCCAGGCTGACGACTCAGCGAGTTCCACTTCATTTGAAACTCTGGAGTCGCGATATCGCACTGCGACACAAATAACTGCTTGTAAGCAGATAACTGATCGAAGTACTTCATAGCAAGAGAGGAGCCGAACATTAACCCTTTTTGAGCAGCCAACTGCTTCAGAGGAGCAGCCGCAGCCTGCGCGGTGACTTCAAGCGACATCCACTTCGTCGCTACCGTCGCGCCCAACGCTGTCAGGAAGTCTCTGCGGTTCATTGCTATGCTCTCCTATAGTGCTTGTGCAGTCCGCCGAAACAAGCTATGGTGCATCAAACCTGAACATAATTTTGAAGAAGCTAGAACAAACACTCTTACTAAAAGCGTGACCACAACTCTTCTCTCAAATTTTTCGCGGCTCCCTTGCTTTCAATCGACCACCCGTCCGCAAGTAATCTATTGACAGCAACATTAGGATGTACCAAGGCTCCACCAGATAACGTCCAAAAAGCCTACGTGGCTCATTCAATAGCCGAAAAGCCCACTCCAGTCCCAGCCTGCCAGCCCATCGTGGCGGTGTCGGCACCGTACCGGCAATGTAATCCATGGCAGCGCCGTTTGAAGACATGATTATGCATGCGTCGAGCCGTGCAAAATTTTCGTGAGTCCAATACTCTTGCCGCGGCATACCCATTCCCACCATCAATAAATCAGGCCGGTAGGCATTGATACGTTCGATCACCGCTTCGCTCTCCGGGCTACCATGCCGCGCGTCAAAGTATCCATCATTTACCTCGATTTGTAGCGCGGGATATTGCTTGCGGAGTTCTGCTGCAGCTTTCTCTCCTACACCCTTTGGCGACCCGAGATTGAAGACGCGCCATCCCTTACTGGCAGCTAATTCCATCAGAGGTTGAAGCCAATCTGCCAGTGTCACTCGATGCTCGCGTTGAAGCGAATAGCCATAGAGCCGGCCCAATGCCACCAGCGGCATTCCATCGATGAACGTCCAGTGTGCATCCGCATAAAATTTGCGCAACTTAGGCCATCGGTGCAACAGGTATAGGCTATGTAGGTTGTGGTTCGTAATGATCCACTTCCTGCCCTCCGCAATCCCCTGCTCCACCAAAGCATTCAACTCCGACATGGACTTAGGTTGCATGGTCAACCCCAAAAAAGAAACCTCTCGATTGGCTTCTTGCCATCCAGAATCAAAAGGACTCGAATTGAATTGACTAGTTCTGGGCGCATCGGTCTCGTAACTGCCGTTTGCTTTGCGAAGAGGAGATGTGGTTTCGAACACGCACATGGCTTTGAATTGGGCTTTCGAGCACGATATTAGGTTCTTCGAATATTCCCGGCAATGAAGATAAGTACTGGAACCATACTTCCTATAGCAGTCAATGTTCCGCTGGCTATGTCATGGAAAAACAATGATTGCTCGCAGCCACATTCATTTCAGCAAGTTCATCAATGCCGAAAATGACCTCGAAGTCTTAATACTAAAGTCCTATATGCCGGCCTAAAAAATCCTCATAGCCTAGGCTAGATACATTTTTTAGGCTAGCGCTATTCTATTCTAGGGCGTCACACAGCAAAGATCATTGAATTGGTGCAGCCGGAGCCTGCTCATAGCAAAGGTTTTCTTCGTGGCAAGTAATAATATTTGGTGCTCTCTATGCTCCGAAAACGCCCTAAGAAAGGGTCCAATTGTTGACTAATCTATGGGACGCATACTGCCCAACAAAAGGAGCACAACCCTCTTGGACAAATCGGGAACCTCTTCAGAGTTCAAAGCTGTACCCAGACCAACTCACTCTCGCCGGCCCTATCAGACCTCCCGCAGATCACTTCTTAGCGGCCTCGGCGCAAGCATGGCACTTCCACTGCTTCCTTTGTCCTCTTTCTTAGAGGGATGCCAGTTGGAGTTAGACACCATACCTCAACCTGTACCCGCTGCAGTCCAAACCGTGGCCACCGCTACTATCTCCTCCGCCGTCGGAACCCTCCCCGATTACTTCATGGGGCTCTCCTACGAGAAGGGAGACTTCGTGTCCGAGTCGCTCTTCACTTCTGCCAATACATCACTCGCCGGCCTATTCAATCGCCTCGGCAACGGCGTCCTGCGCCTAGGTGGCAACAGCGTCGACACCACTCTCTGGACCCCCAACGGCTCCGGCAACACTACTGGACAAGTCTCTCCTGTCGATGTCGATAACCTCGCAACCTTCCTTCCCCTCACCAATTGGAAGGTTCTCTATGGCGTTAATATGGGGACATCAACACCCACCCTCGCAGCGGCAGAGGTCGCCTACGTCCAGGCCAAGCTCGGCTCTTCCCTCATAGGCTTTGAGATAGGCAACGAGCCCGACGAATACTCACTGAGCTATTTCCCTACTGGATGGGATCTCGCAACCTTTGAAACGCTCTGGCAACAGTTCCGCTCAGCCATTCTCGCTGTCACGCCATCAGCCATCCTCACCGGCCCCGCCTCTGGAGGCAACGTCACCACCTGGACCATACCCTTCGCCAAAGATCCCACTGGTAAGCTCATCTCGCTCCTTACCCAGCACTACTATCGCGGCAACGGCCACTCCGCCAATGCGACCGCTAAGAATCTCGTCTCAGCAGACCCCAATATCATCGCAGATTGTGCCGCCCTCCAATCCGCAGCATCTGCGCTGGACATCCCTTTCCGCTTCTCCGAAACAAATTCTTATCTATACGGCGGATCTCCGGGAGTCAGTAATGCCTATGCTTCCGCACTCTGGGTCATCGACCATCTCTTCCATATTGCGCTCGGCGGAGGCAGCGGCGTCAACGTGCAAGGCGGAGACATCGGCTATTACACACCTATTGAAAACAACGGGGCCACTATCCTCGGAGCAGCGCCGGAGTACTACGGACTTTTGCTCTTCTCCCTTGTAGGCCAAGGAACTCTTCTACAGGCCACTCTCTCCACCAGCAACTTCAACGCGACAATCTACGCGGTGCTCACCGGCGCAGGCATCACCAACATCGTCATCGTTAACAAAGAGGTCTATCAGAGCCTCAATCTCACCATCGACTGCGGAAGAACCGTTCTCGCCGCTGAGTTGTTCGAACTACGTGGCACATCCCTCAGTGCCACCACGGGACAGACTCTACAAGGCGCGACAGTAGTCACCGATGGATCAATCACGCTGGGCACTCCCTATGCACCTGCAAATATCTCAGGCTCCAAGGTTTCCTGCTTCGTCCCGGCCATCTCCGCAGTCCTTCTCCAAATATATTGACCCTCTCATGACTGGAATGCGGACAAGACTCCCGCCAGCTTCTAACTATGTATCGGTCAGATCATTTTCATGGAAGGTATATTTAGCCTGCTCTCCATCTCACACCTACCTAGGTATAAGCGGGAGAGAAAATAAGACATGGCAAGTTACTGACCAAATCCGACCGTATTCCTAAAGCCATTCTTTAGCACGGCGAATTGTCGCGGGACAACACCGATAATCTCTGGCGAAATGAAAATGACCCCAACACGTTCAACGATGATTTTCTCCTCACCAAACACTCCCTTGACGCATGTAATCTTTCATGATCTTCACGCAATCGCATAAAGCTTTCCCTAAAAATTACGAGCAGCATGTCGAGCTAATTCGCAAAAAATTCCATATACGTAGTCTTTTTCGTATAAGGAGCGTCTGTTCAAGATAAGACCGACGTGTTATGTTCCAACAGACTCTCCAACCCGGTGAACTGACTCAAGGGGACGAACAGTACGTATCGCCTTTTGACGATATTGCTACAGTACATAGCCTCTACGAAGCACGCATCTTCCGTTTTTTGTTGCTCTCTGTGCGCAACCGCGATATTGCGCTCTCGCTCACACAGGATACTTTTCTGAACGCATGGCGTTCGCGAGACAGCTTTCGGGGCGAATGCTCTATCGCCACATGGCTCACGCGCATCGCCGTCAACCTGCTTCGTGATCAAACGCGGACCAATACCTTCCGTTTCTGGAAGCGTGCAAACGCAACGGCCATCGATGTGGACTCTCTATCGTCTCATCTTCCTCACCCTGTACGCTCAGCCGAATCTACCCTGATCGCGCGGGAAAAACTCGCGCAAATATGGAAAACAGTAGAAAAACTCTCACCTCAGCAGCGCAGCATCTTCCTCCTGCGTTTTGTCGATGAGCTGGAACTACTCGAGATTGCACAGGCCATGAGCATGGCGCTGCCCACGGTAAAGAGCCATCTGTATCGAGCGCTGGACCGTGTCCGCGCGAGCCATACCGCAAGTGCTGGAAAGAGAGATCGAGGATGAGCAGTCATCACCTAAGTAGCGAACAAATGGAAGCGTTGCTTTCAGACGCTCCGCTTGCGGAAACACCTCTTCACCTGTCGACCTGTCCGCAGTGCTCCGCGGAGGTTGCATTCCTGCTGGCAGCGCTCGACGAATTGCGCACCTCCGCAATAGCTTGTGCTGAACATCACCGGTGCAAGGCAGTTCTGGCCGTCCATCACCATCGCTCCCCCCGCTTAGCCTGGACGCTTGCTATCGCCGCAACCTTGGCTTGCATCGTGGCACCACTGGCTGTCTATCACAAACGAGCCATCCCAGTAGAAATCACAGTTCCCTCGGAACAAGCACAAGCAAAGATCTTGGATGAGGCACTCTTGAGCAGTATTCAGAACGACCTCTCTTCTTCGGTCCCGGAGCCGATGCTTCCGCTCGTCGCGACCTCCACCTACACCTCCATAACGCAACCGACCGGTAACTCAAGGAAAAACTAATGCCCCCTAGTCTTCTTCTTGTAACCTCGCTTCTCCTCTCCACTCCTCTAGCTTACGCACAGAACGCCGCTGGACCTGCTCCCGTGCCGAACTCTCAAAGCACCCCGGTGGCCCCTCCATCTCCGATGCATGGTAGAGGGATGAAACACGATATAGGGCCTGGACGCGGCATAGATCATGGTGAAATGCGCAGGCCCGGTGATGACCTGCTACCTCCGGGTACGTGGTGGAGGAGTCCCGAGGTCACGGCCCGTATTGGTCTGACGGTCGATCAGCAGAAGCGGATAGAAGACCTGTTCCTACAGAGTCGTATGCAACTCATCCACACACACGCCTCACTCGAAGAAGAGCAACTATTGCTCGAGCCCCTGCTGAATGCCAATCCTGTCGACCAGGGCAAGGCACTCGCGCAAATAGACAAAATCGCCGACACTCGAGCCGACCTTGAGAAGGCCAACGCTAAGATGCTGCTCAGCATCCGCGGCGTACTCAATGCAGATCAGTGGACCAAACTGCAAGCCCTGCACCGTGGTATCCACGATACGGAAGGTTTTAGGGGAGAAAGAAGAGGATCGATGGATCGAGGATTTTCCCCTCAGGGCGGTCGACAAGGCCCCGCTCCAGCTTCTCAGCAATAGCTCAACAGCAGCAGTGCCAATCAGTCAGAGGCATTGAGAAGGAAGAATGACAAAAACGCGTCGTCCAAGTCGACGCGGCTATACAGAGTGAGCAGCAGTCAAGGCACGAACGTCGCCACGGGCGTGGAGCGAGACGCTACGAGTAATGTGGGAAGGCATTTATATTGTCAACGGTCTGAACTCTGGCGCCTATCAGATCAGTGCTTCGACGCAAAGCTTTGCTCCTCTTCCGTAAGAGGCATAGAGATACTAAAAAATATCTCACAAAGAGTGAATCTCCAATTGAAGATCAGTTCTTTCATCCCAGCGGTGACCGTCACGAGCGACCTGCCACCGTTGCAAACAGGAGTGCAGCTGATTTAGATTAATCAGCTGCACTCCTGTCAGAGGTATGCGGTCTATCCGGATGGAGTTCCATGCGGATAGATCGCACGCCGGAGTAAAGCATATCTTCGCAATCTCCACAGTCTGTTGGCTGGCTTGTTGAGAAGCTCTTGGCGTTGGTTTGAATCTCGGCGATAAACCCGGGAAGAACCCATGAAGCCTTGCTGATCTTGGACTGCCTCTTTCCCGTAAAAACGCGGAAAGAGACATCTCCATGGGTCGCGATGGTTATGCCCTCTGGATCGGCAATGGCATCGATATTAGGAGAGCGTATCACCTTGATCCAGCCGATCGCCCCCCCGGGCATGCTCCACTGCACAGTAACGGGGTGAAACTGTGTCTTGCCGCCGGAGTCTTTGGTCATGCTGGTAAACTCACCCCCCCACATGGCACGATCACCGACCCAGGAGGTTGCCACCCGCAATGGGTCGATGCGCCGATGCACCATATGCGGCCCAATAAATCTGCGGAATTTTATCAGGGCAGAGTTCGGAATGTGGGTACCGAGAAGGGTGACATGCGGTGCGAACCATATATCGGCAACCTGTGAAGTCGTTAGCGTAGCCTTCGCCGGCAGCGGAGCATGGGCTGCATCCAATACCGTTCGCATCCATACGCCGGTCACGGTCACGTAACTCGACATATCCATGCCATAGGACCGGTCATAGGGACCCGCGATGTTGCGCAACTCCGGTTGATAAAAGTTGGCAAGATCGTTCCAAAGTGCAGCCTCCAACATACGGCCAAGTCTGCGCATACGCTGCGTCGACCCATATTCGCGCCACAGAGCGAGCCCATAAAGGTCCACTCCGTAGTAAGTCGGCGCGTTGTATTCATTAAAGGTGCAGTGCTGCCGGAACAAGCCATAGATAGCCTCAGTCCAGGCCTGCGAGCGGGAACGCCAATCCATATTGTTGTCATGGACCGCCGCAAAGTCCCACAACGAGCCATACATAAGCGCGATGTTGCTGTAGGACGGAACCAGGCGCCCATCCTGCATCTCGCCGGAAACGGCTGCATCAATGGCGCGGTACATACGCGTCTCCAGTTCAGTCGGAAGCCGCCCCGGAAATTCAATCAGGATGATCTCTAGCGTGGTTCCGATGAACTGCCGCCAGTTGGGATCGTAAGAAGTAAAAGCAAGATCGTGATCGGCGGGACCGGGCTCTTCTGGAGAACGTTTGAAGGTGCCATAGCACTTCATATTCGGATCGAGATACTGCTGGTCCAGCACCGTTCCGAGAATTTGAGATGCCCGCTCGACATCGGCTGGTCGGTTATTGGAGCGGGCGCGCATCATCAGACCCAGCGCATACCAGCTCGACTCACGAACCATATAATGTGCACGCACATGAGTGCCGCCGTCGTGCGGACGCAGGACCAGATGCACGTGGGAATCGTAGCTTGCGTCGAACAAGCGCATCGATTCATCGAAGAGCTCGCGGGTATTTTTCGACGAAGGATTAAGTTCTGAGTGGAGCGTTGGAGCTAGTTGTGCCAGGCCTAAGCCGCAGCTCATCCCCATCCAGAAACATATAATCCAGATCCTTCGCTTCATTCCGATCACCTTCGGACTACATTTTTTATACACAATATCTTCGTTCCATCATCAAATGAAGATTGGCCGGAGAGCCCGAAGGCCACGCAACACATCGAGCTAGAGCAGACATCGCCCGCGAGGAAGAGTCTGGTTTGCGGAGGCACTCCGCAGGCTCGGGTTGGTCACAACATCTCCTGGCTCGATATGCACTGTGCCATCAGGAGTCACCATAAGAAGATGGAGCTTCGCTCTTGCTACGTCGCTCGCCAAGAAAACGCGCTGCACAGTAGAGTTATTCGGGGATCTGCCATGCTGAGCAGACCCCCGTGGAAACACAAGGAATCTACAGCTGATTCAGCTAAAAGCTGAACTTCGCAGCAAACTCCACGGTGCGCGCTTCATACGAGGGCGTAGTGGTGGTAGATGTGATCGTTCCGACGCTGCTGCTGGTCAAAGATGCGTTTGACGTGCCGACGGTGAAGTTAGGGTGGTTGAAGACGTTGAAGGAATCGGCGCGAAGCTGAAGCTTGTACCGTTCCTTGAAGGAGATATTCTTCTGCAAGTTCATGTCCCAGTTCTGAAAACCAGGCCCGCGGAGCATGTCATATCCCGAGTTTCCGTATGCGCCACCCTTGACACCGGCAGCATTAGTCGGAGCAGTAAAAGCCGTTGGGTTGAACCACTCTGCCTTCGTTTTGCGGGACGGATAAATAGATGCTCCAGGAACCCTGTTGGCTCGGCCACTGACCAGGTTACTGTAGGTCGTTGTTGAGTTGAGTTGGTATTTGCCAGGCGCAGTGTAGGTGACGGAGAACGGCTGTCCGGTCTGGAAGGTGCTGATCCCCGAGATCTGCCAACCACTGACGATCTTGTCGACCAGATTGCCTGCGCTTCCCAGGAACGCCTGCCCCTTACCAAATGGGAGCAAGTAGGAGTAGTTGACCGTGAGCACCTGTGGCGTGAGTCCGGAGATCGGCCCGTAGGAGTCGTTGGGGGTTGAACCGGAAGGATTCTCTATATTCTCGGTCCCGAGAACGCGGGTCCATTGATACTCAGCACCAAAGGCAAGGCCGTGGCTGTACTGCTTATGAACGCCGATTTGGAGTGAGTTCATGTTGCTGTGGAACATCGGGGCCATACTGTTGTTGATGGTGGCGAACGGCTGGACGAGATAGGTGCTCTGTACTGTTGCTGATCCGTTGGCAATCAGCACCGGCTGGGACGGCAGATTGAGATTCGGGCCACTAACGCTGCTGCCAGGTGTTGATCCGGGTCCGCCATAGTTGTTCTGCTTCAGATTATGCTGCCCAACATAGCCGATGCGCACATCGACGCCCCTTGGCAACTGATGCTCGATGGCGAGATTGTACTCCTCGGTATAGGGTGTCGTGGTCTTGGCCTGTGCGCTGACGGATGGGTTTGCCGTGAAGGCACCAGTGGCCGAGAACGGGTTGGACATCGTAAAGGCAGGCGTTGTGCCTGAGGAATTGCTGTACGTCTCCGAGCTGACGAAGGGCAATGTTCCAAAGGGAGCTGTGTCAACGTAGTTTGACGGCAGCAGAGTGAAGTAAAGACCAACCGCGCCACGAATGACCGTGTTGTGCACCGGCTCATACGCAAAGCCGAAACGTGGTGCAACGTTATGCTTGTCCTGGCCAAGGTAGCCGAAGGCACTGTTCGGCAGCCCTACTTGAGAAGATAGCGTAATCGGAATCGACGTCAGGAAGCTCGGAATTGCAGCCGCCGGATACGAATGACCGAAGACCACGACTTTGCCGAGCGAAGGAACGTAGAGTGACTCGTTCCCGTAAGGATTGCCTTGAAACCACTGTAGGTCGTAACGAAGACCGGCGTTGATGGTGAGATTGGACAGCGCCTTCCAGTCGTCCTGTAGGTATAGACCGTATTGGCTGGAGAGGTTCCTGACGATGTAGTTGTTTGGTGTCGCATTGCCGGTCGAGATGGGATCGCCAAGGAGGAAGTCGGCGACCGCATTGCCGGAGTAGTGACCGGTGAAGGCGAAAGAGCCGCGCTGAGGACTTTCAGCCGAATCATTCCAGTGGTTGTTATAGAGATAGGAGAAGCCAGCCTTGAGCGTATGCTTCGACAGCACCTTGGTGAGGGAGGTGGCAACCTGGGCGTCCTGCTCGAGGTCATGCGAGCCTGACTCTGAGACAGACTGGATGTTGGTGATGGTAATCTGCGGCGCACCTTCGATCAGCTCAGTTCCGAGTCCGGGAATGATCGAAGAGAAGTCGGTGTTGTGGTTTTGCGGGGTGCGGTAGATCGGCAGGTGGAAGTACGATCCGGCTACGTCAAGCAGCAGTGTGGGTGAGAAGGTGTGGGTCCAGCCGACGATGAAGTTTTGGTTGTGTTCTCCATCCAGCGCATTGCCACCTTGCAGACTATTGTTACCGTTGGTAGGGCTTGGACCATAGAAGGCCCTGAGGTAAGTGAAGCGGAGCTGGTCCTTATCGGTAAGCTTGTGATCGAGGCGCAGAGAAAAACGGCTGGCATGGCTGGTCTCCTGTACCTGCTCGTAGGTATTAACCCCGGTTCCGGAGATAGTCGGCACTGGATAGAGCAGCTTCAACAGTTGAACATCCACGCTGTTCCAGTAGGACGAGGGAATGATGTTCCCCGCAAAAGCCGTCTGCGTCGCTGGATTGATGATCGGCGTAGAGGACTCGGTAAAAATACCCTGCCGTTGAAGAATGCTCGGCTCCTGCGTATTGTCAGAGTACGACTGGGTCAGGCGAAAACCTTCATACGCTGCAAAGAAGAAGCTCTTGTCGCGCCCGTTATAGAAATGCGGAATAACGATGGGGCCCGAGAGATTTCCGCCGTATTCGTTTCTCTGGTACGGAGGCCGGGCCGGAACAAGGGACGGGGCCAGGAAGCTATAGGCTTTGGCAGCTGTTCCTTTGGATCGGTTGAACTCAAAGGCTCCGCCATGGACCGCATTGGTTCCGCTGGCGCTGACGACGATAATCTGCGCTGGCTGGTTGAACTCCGCAGGAGCGCCAGTAGTGAGAATCTTGAACTCAGCGATCGCATCGAGTGAAGGGACTTCACCTTCGCCGCGCTGAAGGGTGACCTCCTGGTTAGTAACGCCATCGAGCGTGGAACCAAGACCGCCGTAGGAGCTGCGAGCGCCAGTGCCGACCGATGCCGTAACGCCACGCGTATCAAGCTGGTCCTGGGCGCCCGCACCCTGAACGCCCGGAGCTAGTGCGACCAGACCGTTGATCCCGAGACGGCCGTTGAGTGGCGTGTTCTGGATTGCCTGGCTATCGATAACCGAGCCCACCGAAGAGCTTGAGGTCTGAATCACCGGCTCGGCGCTCGTCACCTCGACGATATCGTTCGTTGCACCAATCGTCAGCTGAGCGTCGATTTGCGCTACCTGGTCGATCAAAAGGGTGATGGCACTCTGCTTATAGCTTTTGAAGGCTGCTTTATCGACCGTAACGGTGTACTGGCCGGGAGGCAGTTGTGGCACTGTATAGCTTCCGGCGTCGGAGGTCTTGACTGTATGGACTGAGTTGGTCGCCACACCACGAACGATAACCGTTGCGTCGGGAATCGCAGCCCCGGTCGAATCAGTGACAGTGCCGGTAATCGATCCCGTAATGCCCTGGGCAAGCGCACTTTGAACCGACATCAAGGCTAACGCCAGGAGACCCAACAGAGCGGAACATCGGATCATCCTCTCGCCGGTGGAGCCCAGCCTTCGCAACATCTGCTTCATCCGCCCTATTGCTGTTTTCATCTTTTCTCCTTATTACCGCTTGCGCGTAAACCTCAAAATTGCGAAGTACTTCCTATATGCCGTCATGGCAGCTTGCTTTTTTATGTCTACTGTAGAGAAATTTCCAGGTCCGATTGATGTTGGTCATCATGCCTAGCTGCAAACAACATGAACAAGTGAATTTACGGTGAGATCAATGTAAGGAATCACGTAAGAGAGTTCTTGCGGATTGTATGAAACCCATAACCCTCTCTAAAAGATTTGTGAAAGCGCTATGAACCTTCGTTACAGCCCTGTCGGGCGACTGCTCATCTCAAATACCAGTTCCCCACCGCCTACCACTTCGGAGTGAAGAAGATAGCTTCGCGGTAGCAGGACGCCGTTGAGATGGACCGATCGGATGTAAAACTTTCCGGACTCCGCACCAGGGGCACAAATATGCAACTCCTTCCCTCCCCCAACCTTCACCGTCGTATCGTCAAAGCGAGGAGTCCCAATCGAATAGCGTGGCGTTCCCGGCGTGACCGAATAGAACCCCAAGGCCGACATCACATACCAGGCCGACATCTGTCCCGCATCGTCATTGCCAGCCAAGCCAGCATTGCTGTCGGCGTACTGGAGGGTCATAATCTCGTGGACGTGCTTCTGGGTCTTCCAGGGTACGCCCGCATCATCGTAGAGGTATGCAATGTGGTGGCTGGGCTCGTTGCCGTGGTCGTAGATACCCTTCGCAAAGAGATCGTCAAGTTTCTTCACAAACGACTCCGGCCCGTGAACGAACTGAATCAGGCCGGGAATGTCCTGCGGCACAAAGAAAGTAGAGACGAATGGCGTCGATTCGGTAACGTAACTGGCCGGGGCCATCGGATCAAAGGGCTCAATCCATGAGCCGTCCGCATGGCGACCACGAGCAAAACCGGTCTCGGGATCGATGACATTGCGGTAGTTCTGCGCGCGTTTGGCAAAGAGTGCGGCATCCTCAGTATGGCCGAGCGCCTTCGCCATGACACTGACCTCATAGTCGTCGAAGGCGTAGTCCAGTGTACGAGAGACCTGTTCGTTCCCATGGAAGGCATACGGCACATGGTCTTCCAGCGGAATATAGCCATATTTAAGATAGGACTCCAGCCCGCGGCGACCACGTCCATCCTTATATAGTTCCAGGCTGTCTGGCTCTTCGGTAGCATTTTTGCGCATCAACCGGTAGGCCGCCTCCGCATCAAAGCCCCGAATGCCTTTGACATAGGCATCGGCTATGATCGCGACAGAATGGTCCCCAGTCATTTCGGATGTGTAGCTGTTCCAGGCAGGAAAGATCGGCAGGAATCCTCCCTGCTCTCCCTTGGCAATGAGAGACTGAACCATGTCCGCATCTCGACGGGGGTCGAGGATCGTTAACAGAGGATGAACCGCACGAAAGGTATCCCAGACAGAGTAGTCGCAGTAGTAGGTGAAGCCCTTGGCGGTTTCGATGCTCTGTCCCCCTGCAAAACGTGGATAGGTTCCGCTACGGTCCGAGAAGATGCGAGGCGCAAGCATTGAATGATAGAGCGCCGTATAAAAGATGGTCCGGTCGGCCGAAATGCCATGGATCTGGACGACTGAGAACGCCTTGTTCCAGGCCATGCGCGCACGAGCGACAGCAGCATCAAAGTTCCAGTCGGGGATCTCCTCAGAAAGATTGCGGCGCGCTTCTTCCAGGCTGGTGAACGATGTTCCTATCCGCACACGAACAGTTCGGTCGGCAGGAAGATCGAATGAGACAAACGCTCCCACACTCTTCTCCGTGGAGTTTTGCTCAAGAGAGCCATCCTTGCGCTGCTTACCGGCCCAGGTTCCTCCTACACGAAAGGGCCGATCGAAGACCACCACTACAAATCCTGAAAAACCGGCTGGCTGGTCGGCTCCGGCATAGATGCGATGTACAGGGTTTTCGCCCGTAATCTCCTGGCGCTCTGGATCGATACGGATCATGCCCTTGCCAAGCCGCAGATTGTTCTCGACGGCCATCCAGCCAATCTTCTGTCCGGTACGAAAGTGGAACCGCATCATTCCCGAACGTTCAGCCCCGGTGATCTCGGCATGAATACCGCTGTCCTTTAGATCGACGCTATATGAATAAGGATGGGCCTGCTCGCTTTGGCGAGTGAACGAGGACGAACGCTCAACCGGCCCAAGTTGAGCGCTACGATTGAGAGGCATCAGCGTAAAGCTGCCATAGTCCTGGGTGCAGGATCCCGAGAGAAAGTGGCTGCCGCGAAATCCCTGGATACGGGTATCTGCCGCGTAGTACGGGGCTACACATTTGACCTCACCGGCGTGCGTCTGCGGGGTCCACTGCGTCATGGCAAAAGGAACGCCCGTAGCGGGAAAGGTCTGGCCCTCGGCCGCAGTGCCGATCATGACATTTACCTGATCTTCAGGAGTAAGATCGGAGGCTCTATCCGCGGCAAAGACGGTTCCTCCACAAGAAGGAAAAAGCAACCCTGCTAGAACGAAGGGCAGGAGAAGAGCTGGAAATGTAATTCGGGACATTGCAAGCCATTCTGCGTTTCAACAATGGCTTGCGCAAGTAAGCAATCAAGCCTTTACACGATCTCTTTACAAGTAAGAGCGTAAAACGCGGTGTAAGGAATAAGGTCTTAGTGAGCGTAGCCTCTTGAGGTCTGGATCACTGTGTGAAGCGTCGTTCCCTCTAAACGAGAAGAGGACAAAAGCACCTCAAAATAGGGATAGCGGTCTGCCGGCAACCGTTGCCGGATTGCTGCAAGTCCTTCACTGGAGGTAATGAACTCGCCTGCGGCACGGGTTCCCTGGGAATCGGTTCCGGCGATGATCAATGCATAGCGGTGATTGCTGAAGTTCGGCACAAAGGCAACGACACTGTAAGCCCGATCGGGGTTTTGAACGATCTCATAGATATGTTGCTCTCCTTCGGATGGCGAGCGGTTGAGCACATAAGAGCGATGCAGCAACGGGTCGTACTCCACAGAAAAATTCATTCTGTCTCTGTATAGCTCCTCCCATGGGTTCGATGCGCGGCCTCCGATCAAAATGACATTATTGTCCTTGATACTCTGTGCCGTATAGGAACGGGCAGAGGCCAGCTTGAGTAAAGGGAAGTAGGCATCCAATTGCATAATGCGCTCGGCAGCCTCGAAGTCGCCGACGCTGCCCGTATTGCGATCGAGAACCAGATGCAGGGCATCGCGCGTCTGAGCCGTAATGTCAGGAAGGCTAACATCGCTCTTGTATTTGTAGTCAAGGTAATCGTCCAGCGAGATCGGTCGCTGGAGCAGGTCTTCCGCAATCGCATACGAGGTGTCGGCCGTAACGATATCAACCTCTTGCCCCGAGGCAAAGAACTGTGACCAGAAAGCGGCACGGTTGGAATCCGCATGCCATGGCTGCAACTGCAACCGAAGCGTGTGGTTCTGCCAGACCATAAAGATGAAGGCAGACATAGCTAGGATCAAAGCGGTGCCGAGTATCCACGGAAGCCCGCGGCCAGCAATTTGCGGCACGACATCCCCTTGCAGGGACGCACTGACAATCTCCTGTTCAATCCGCATCTGAGGATCGGGAACATGGACGTTCGTTACGAGTTCCGCTGTGCAGTCATGCTCCTGCCCCTTGCTGCCTATTTCAACCGATCTACACAGGAAAACCAGGAAGTAACCACCACGGGGAATCTCGATGATGATCGATTCCGCTGCACCTTCATCCTGAAAGTAGTGGGCTAGCCGCTTCCGCAACTCCGAGACATTGACCCGAACGATATTGTCGATGCCGGTGTCATAGTCTTCCGGCCTTCCGAATACGGAAGAGCCAATCTCCTGCTCACGAATGCTCGGGATGTTGGACTTCAGCGACCGCTTGCCGAGATAGAGCAGCAGTTCACGAAGCCGCAATGACCGTTTGAGCTCATTACTATTAACAACTCGAAGCAAGAGCTCCCAGGATGCATCGGAGTCTAGTTCAAATTGCTGAGGTGCGGGAACCATTGTCGGCACGCCTTCTTCCTCAAGTATTCTGTGGATTCAAGTCCATTCCATAGTAGCGGAAACGTAATGCGAACACTGTCAAACCACCAGCTTCGGTTCCATCAAAGTCACAAGCGGAGATGGTCGCCATGCTGGTCGACTATAAAACCAATTTTTGCAGCAACTTGAGGCAAGCAGCACCTTGAGATATTCGGCATCGTGCAGGCTCTCGCATCCGACAAAAACTGCCTCCAGTGGTATGCGAAGGCGCGCAACCATTACGGACTTCATGGCCTCGATCGCGGAGAGATAGTCACTACAAGACACAGCCTATGGACGAATCTTCCTGTTCAGCAGCTCTAGCATAGTCCGCAAGGTCGCCGCACCCTCCAAGCATTGTCGCGTAACCACATAATTGGCGAGCACGACGATGAGCTCAGATACATCGTATCCACTACAAGATGACGGAAGAAATTGCCCGGGCAACGACTTGCAGACATACGCTCACGCTCCTTCAGAAGACTCGAAGAGCATTCCGGCTTCCACAACATCCGTCAATATGTGAAGGGCTCGTTCTCTGATCGCAACTGCATCTGCATAAGGTAAAAATGACTCGTTTGAAACAAACGCCAGATCGATCTGCCCACGAAAAGAAGTGGTGACAATCGTAGTCGAGTCCCTCCAGGGAAGTGCCGTCGTAGAACTGAGAAAACTTTCCACTTTGAATGTCCGGTAATCTTCCTGTATCTCTAAACGTCCAACATTCGAGAAAATAAAGTCATGCTTCCCTTTAAGACGCGGCAGGAGGGTGATGAGTTTAGGAATAGCAGCGTGAAGATGTTCAGCCGCCATCAGATACTCATAGGCATCCAATCGCTCAACTTCTTCTAACATCGACTGTTTGAGTTTTTTCGCCAGCCCCCAGAAATCATCCCCTTGATCCGTACTGAGTGAGAGCATGACCGTGGGGGCATAGTTGAATATCATGTCGGGGGCAATGCTCTTTACATACCTTCTAATGTTGACTGGGCACATCATTTTATTTTTGAAATCGGTTCTTCTCACCTCACCAAAGGCCTGCATAAATGCCACGCACATAGCAGAATAGGGCGTTGTGCCTTCTTTTTTGCAGCGATCAGCGAATGCTGTGGATGCCTTTTCATCCGCCCTTGAACAAAGTAAATAATGTTCGCCTTGAGGATTCTCCGCCGCTTTCTTGCTCGTTAAGGCAAAGAATAGCCGAGCAAGAGCCGCTTTTCCCCTGATCACAAGGCCTTTTCTTACATTGGAAAAAATTTCCTTGGGAATCAAATCCTTCAGAGACTGGAAAGGCTCATAAGCGATCAATGGCAGATCGGGTTGATCTACCAGTAGTAAAAGCTCCTTGTAGATAGAGACAAGCGAAGCGCCGTCACATGCGCAATGATGGCCAACCAGCAGCAACTCAGAAACCTCGTCCGATCTGATCCAGACCATGCGGACCAGGGGGCCATTGACCATATCAAACGGTTTCTTCCATTCCTCCTTTGTATTCTTCAGCCAATCCCCTTCGGCTTGGCGCTCCACAATGCGCAATGGAATCTTTGGAGGATTTGCGTCGAACACAAAATAGAGCTGGCGATCTTCTTCTTCCACATGCGCCCGTAGCAAGGGGTGTTTGGCCTGCACCTTATCCAAGGCTGCACGAAGGTCATCTACTGCAATGGACCCTCGTATTCTTGCCGTTATGAGACAGTTAACAGGTGTTTGACCATCAAAGTACATGATCCGCTCGAAAAACAACATCTTTCTCTTCATATCGTGGCCTGTTTCCCTATATCTATTCCATTGCGTTTGACTTTGGCGCATGAAGACCCCAAGCCCCGCGGGTGCCATAATTCAATCAATACTGTCGTAATAAGAACATGGATTATTCGTAACAATAATTTAGTTACTAAAGCTTGAACTGCTTCGAACAGTACAGTATGATCCCAGTAACAGCCATGATATTTCAATGCTTTCAAGTCTGCCGTGCTTCGATTCCCAGAGCATTTCACCGTAAACGAGCGGCAGATGATGATTCGTATCGATCAGATTGCTAAATGCAGTGCAGATCAGGACCCAACCCTCTTTACCTCTAACGAAGTTCGGATGTCATTCGTTAGAGACGGCTGGATGAATGTATTACTAAAGTCCATATTTATCCAATTGCCTATCAAGATCAATCCAGCCGATTTTCCACAGTAGAAAAGGCAGGACATCTCATCGATTTGGAAAGCCGGTGCGCCAGCCACGCCGGACAAAATCAGAAAGCTTTTATTCGGTAAAGATCAGGCAATCGAGGGTGTTTTGCTCGGGCTGGTTCTCATCAGGGCGGCAAAAAGGGGGAGAAGGCTTTGCATATTATCGTGGTTGCACTTGGCAGCGTTGGGGATGTACACCCCTTGCTCGGATTGAGCCGTACGTTTGCACGACACGGGCACAAGGTGACATTCTGCGCAAATTCAATCTTTGCTGACGCCGCAGAACGGTGTGGTCTCCGCCACCTTCCGATGGGAACAGTAGAAGAGTATTACGCTGACATTAATAATCCCGCGATGTGGAATCCCCGCAGCTCCTTGAAAGAATTGTGGCAGCCGTTATCAACCAGAATTCGCCCAATGTACGACTTGCTTCTAAAGGAGATCGACGAGGACACGGTTATAGCCGCTCACCCCTGGGCCATTGGCGCAAGACTCTTGCAGGAGCAATACGGCGTGCCGCTTGTCACGCTGAATGTCTCTCCCGCGATATTTTTCTCCGCAAAGAAACCGCCAGTCCTCAAGCAGCTTCCGGTTCCGGGCTACATGCCCTACCCCGTACGGGCAGCTCTGTTATGGGCGTTTGAACGCGGAGTCCTCGATAGGGTCTGTGGGCCCGATATCAATGGTCTGCGTGCAGAATTGGGACTGCCACCAGTCAAACGCATTATGTGCCGTTGGCTATCTTCTCCACAAGGTGTCCTGGCCCTGTTTCCGGCCTGGTTTGCAGAACCCCAGTCAGACTGGCCACCCAACGTCACTCTGGCAGGATTTCCGCTCTTCGACGAGGCAGACTTCCGCGAAATCGATCCGGAGCTACAGGAATTTCTTGCGAGTGGCGAGAAGCCAGTCGTTTTCACTCTGGGGTCCACCTTGGCGGATGGGTTCTCTTATTATTCGGCAGCAGCCGAGGCGTTACAGGAGCTTGGTCTGAGAGGCGTATTTATAGCTCGGGCCGAAACTGTATTACCCAAGTTCCCCCCCAGCATTCTCGTCCGTTCCTATATTCCCTTAAGCAAGCTATTACCGCATGTGAGAGCGTTAGTGCATCATGGTGGTATCGGCACAGCCTCCCAGGCATTCGTAGCAGGCATACCGCAACTGGTTAAGCCGCATGCGATGGATCAGTTTGATAACGCGTCGAACATCGAACGTCTAGGCTGTGGTTTTGAACTTAAGGAAGAGAAGGGGTTTGATATATATCCCTCCCTCAAGCGCCTGCTGGAAAGTGAAACTATTCAACAGAATTGCATCACAGTTCAGTCCAGGATGGTTTCGGGCGAGACCGCAGGCCTAAAGGCTCTTTCTGTGATCGAGGCTGTTGCCAAGTCTGCCGTAAGGAAGCTACCGGCTGAATTGACCCTTACGAACCAGTAATCTCTTCTATGCTGGCGCTGTCGATAGCCAAAGCGGTACCAGGTGAGTTCGCACCGCGTGGGGCGGTTGAAACAGTAGAAGAAACGGAGCTAGGAAAGTGATGAAATCGATCCCAGGCTCGTTGGCGGTTCTGTTCAACCCAACGGAAAAGCATGTCGAAAACCTCCTGGGCCTCAAGAAGCTGTGCGAAATGGTCGTAGCAGTCGACAACTCACAGCGTGTGGATCTCGGGCTTCATCAGCGCATGAGGAATCTCGGCATCCATGTGATCGTCAACTCCAACCATGGAGGCATTGCGGGAGCATTCAATCGAGGGATGGAGTGGCTTCTGGAAAAGCAGTGCGACCTGCTCTTCACCTTCGATCAGGATTCGACCGTCTCGGAGGACTTCTTTGTTAAGATGATCGAGGCTTGCTGTAGCCTCGATCATCCATACTTTCTGATCGGCCCCAAGATCTACGACACCAACGTCGATCACTACATCCCGCTCCTCATCCTTGGAGAAGCCAAAGTCAGTGCAAAGTTTATTTTCATGCGCGATGAGGATCAGGGGCTGATTCCGTGCACAAGCGTCATCTCCTCCGGATGCGTCATATCGGCCGAAACCTATCGTAAGCTGGGAGCATTCCGCGAGGACTACTTCATCGACTATGTCGATGCCGATTACTGCTTTCGCGCACGTAGTCAGGGAGTTCCGGTCTTCAGCAACACCTCCCTGACAATGAAGCACGAGCTCGGTGATGCGACCGACCACAAGATCGGGTCCCTGGATCTCGTACAGTGGAACTATAGCCCTCCACGCCTGTACTATGCGGCGCGAAACGGCCTCAATATCGCATGGTGCTATCGCTCGAGTCTTCGGTCAGCATTTCTGATTAATCTCATGACGCTCTCTTTGTTCCTTTCGGTACTTCTGTATGAGAACAACAAGCTCCGTAAGATGGTGGCCCTGATTGCCGGAGTCTTTGACGGTCTATTCGGCCGATTAGGTTCCATGGATACCCGCCAGCCACTCATTACAGCGTTCTGTACGCAGACAAAATCCCGCAAACCAGCACCGTACAAACAGGTGAAGACGACACTTTGAAGAAAACAGTAAAGAGGCAAGGGGATTACTGAAGATGGAGACTTCGGCAGTCATGCCCGATCAGCTTTCATTACGCGAAGTGCTGGGCATCCGCGCGGTACGGCTGATGTGGTTCGCCCTCATCATAAGCACCTTCGGCGACTTTCTCGCACTCTTCGCAGTCCTCAGCGTAGTTTCCTTCAAGATGAATGCCGCCGCGGAGCAGATCACCTGGGTGCAGATTGCGTCGCTGCTGCCCCCCGTGTTGATCGGACCGCTGGCTGGCGTCTTCGTCGATCGCTGGCCACTGAAATCCACGCTCGTCTCGAGCGACCTTATCCGCGTCTTTCTCTCGCTGATGTTACTGGGAGCAACCCACCTCTGGCAGTTCTGCCTCATTCTCGGTTTGATGAGCGTCGTAGGAGTCTTCTTCGGACCAGCGCAACAATGCACCATCCGAGCCTCTGTTCCTCCTGAAGGCATCATGGCCGCAAGCGCAGTGATGCAACAGGTGAGCTTCGTGATTTGGATTATCTCCCCCGGCATCGCGGGCCTTCTGGTGGCTTCCTTCGGAGCGGTCTCCTGCTACCTGATCGACGCCGTGAGCTTCGTGGCCTCAGCCATGCTCATTGGCTCCATCGCTATCCGGAAAAGAACAGTGCCCACGCAGGAAAATCCAGCGGATACCACAAGCGGTATCCACAAAATATGGTTGGATATGCGTGAAGGTTTTAGCTTTATCGTGCACCACAAAGCGATCCTATTCGTCACCGTGGCTCTTGCCGCGGCGGTCTTCACACTGGGATGTTTCGGGCCTCTCATCGCGGTGTATGTCCGTGAAAGCCTGCACGGTGCCACGCGTCTCTTTGGCATCATCAGCTCGATGATCGGATTAGGCATCCTCCTCGGCTTCGTGATCGTGCAAAAACTGGCGAAGACCTACTCCAATAAGACACTCGTCTTCGGCGGCCTCGTGTGCATGGCGGCAGGCTTCCTCGCTTTGGGCCTGGTGCCATTGCTTGCCGTCACTATCGTGGCAGCGCTCGCCATCGGTTTCTCCGTCGCCATGATCCTGCTCCCTGGACAAACCTTGGTGCAGCAGGACACGCCGGAGGAGCTCATGGGCCGCGTCAGCAGCACGGGTATGTCCATTGTCTTTGGCTCTCAGGTGCTCGGGCTCTTCGTCTCAGGCATGATGACAAAGTTCATGGGAGTGCAGCAGGTCTTTCTGGTAAGCGCGATCTTCCTGCTGGGGCTCGTGTTCATGGGAAAACTCGCACTGCGCAGCCGAAGTAACTAAGTCACAGGACAGCTGGAACCGGCTTCACCATCGTATCCAACAGAACTTGATGCACTCGTTCCTGCATTCTCATGGCATCAAGCTGTGGCAGGTATAGCTCGTTCTCGCGGGATCATTTCCCGAGCCCACGTAATACCCTTTCTCCCTGTTTTTGGGCTAGACTTCCCCCAGTTTCGGGCTTTATTCGCCCTTTATTCGAATGGACTGACCTCGTCAATCAAACAACCTATCTGAATCTCACAAGATGGTGGTATAAAGACGCAAGTCTTTAGTAACCAAGAAATTATTACCATGCCATCTCTCTCATACTTCAGGCGAGCTTCCGAGGCTCCGAAGGACTCGAGAGAAGGCTGCCGCGATCATCGGGGGTCTTTATTATGCCAAAGATTCAAACCTTACAATCGCTTCGAGCAATTGCTGCTCTTCTCGTCGTCTTCGATCACACCTCGCTGCCCTCAGCCGGACATGGTCTTTCGGCTCGTGTGCCCTACTTCGCGTCCTTTATCGGGATGCAGGGCGTCGCGATCTTCTTCATCATCAGCGGCTTCATCATGACCTACACGGCGAACTCACCTGACGATGCCGCCCCCCGTGCCTCCCTCGCCAAAAACTTTGCCATCCGCCGCATCGTCCGTGTGGTGCCGCTCTACTGGTTCTTCACACTTCTGGCTGCGGGAGGGATCTTACTCGCCGGCCTCGGCAAGCTTATGCCCGTAAGCTATGTGTTGAAGTCATTGTTCTTCATCCCCTACGTGGGCAAGTTCGGTCCCTTGCTTCTGATGCTCCCCATCGTTCCCATGGGCTGGACGCTGAACTACGAGATGGTCTTCTACGCGCTCTTCACCGCGGCCCTCCTTCTGCCATACCGATTCCGCATCCCTGCACTGGTTGCGACGCTCGCAGCCATCGTAACTATCGGAGCAGGCTTCTACCCGCTCCTCTCCGGTACAAGCCCGCATTCGGAGGGCGAGTTCCTCACCAGGCCGATCATCCTGCTCTTCGGTGTAGGTGCGGCCCTCGGTTGGCTCCGGCTCAAGCGCCCCGACTTTACCTTGAAGGTGGTCGGACTTCCATGGGTCGTACCGCTGCTCGCCATAAACGCCATCATCGCCAATCCCCGAACCGAGACATTCCCGTTGCGTTCGAACGCGATCTACTGGCTCATTGATCTCGCGATCGTGGCGCTCTGCATCTTCGGCCGCCCCGTCCGCCTATCGTGGCTTGAGACCTTGGGCAACGCCTCCTACAGCCTCTATCTCGTCCACCTCATACCGGTCGCCGTCTGCTACATTCTTTGGAAGCTTCTGCACTTCCCAGCGCCCATAGTCTTCACTGTCGTCTGTTTGGTGGTTTCGGCAGCCACGTCCCTTGCAACCTACCGCTGGTTGGAGCGTCCCCTCACCCGTACCTTCGCACGGTTATTGGAACGTCCCAGGACGCGAGCCATAACCATCGCAGCACCAGTCCTGGAGCCTGCCCTCGAACCAATCACCGAGCCTGTCGTCACAACCGAGCTATTTAGTCCCGGCATTTGATGGGTCGGGTTGAGGGTAAATCTGCCTGGGAAATCTCCCTAATGGAGAACCACATCGTCCCACCGCTAAGCGGGGGAAGGTAAAGAAGCATGTCAGTTGGGGTACGTTTCGACATTCTCTAGTTGTGGTGTCTCAAGAGGTTGTTGACATCGAGGCCTGGTAGGCTGATGGCGGTTTCCGTTCGAGGCTAGTATGTGACCGATGCCTTGTTCCGCTCACGTCGGATCACACTTTGAGCATGACGACGTCTTTGGCGTAGACTTCGGGATTCTCAAAAGAGATGTGCTGCCAATTGGGACCAGATCATAAAGCCATCGCGGTTGGCGATGTGTTCCATGCGCTCGTCGTGGGGATAGTGTGCAAGACGAACGAAGTTCGCGTTCATATCCTTTAAATAGTCGAAGATGGTGTTGATGCGGCCTCCACGAATCGGAGCCTCTGCACGCATATAGGCACCCTGTAGAAAAATCGCTCTGCCGTTGAGGAGGATGCGCGTACCATCGACCCGGATGTCGCGGAACCCTATGTCATCGGTAACGGTTGCTGGCTGAAAGCAGGAGTCAACAGTCCCAACCAGCCAAGTAAATAGCAAAGAACCCACCAAATGAGCAGCGAACGAGTTACGCTGCCTGAATACTCAATCATGCGAATCAGCACCTCGGCCTTGAGCTTAAAGCTTTCGTTCACGTCAGGTGACTACTAAATTAGCCAGAGAGAGCGAATGCAAGTTCAGATTCGACATCTCAACGACAGGATTCTTGCCATTTGAGTCTTCAGGAAGAAATAGCCAGGCATCGATCTCTACAGCACTGTCAATCTGACGCCTCATCGCTCCTCGATCGTGACAGCTCCCGACAGATCCTTCTCTAAAGTCCACCACTGACCCTCGCGATGCGCCTTCACCGGCGCGCCATCGACCCACACTTCACTCGAACCCTCAAGTGCTGGCAACTCGACTTTGGCGGTCATTCCGGTCGGCAGGCCCAGCATTAGAGTGAACTTTTTGTCTCGTGTCCAGCGCACCGACAGCTCGCCGCGCGGCGTTGGTATCCGGCCTTCGACGCTGGTCAGATTTCCTGGATGTGGTTGGATCAGGGCTCTCCTCCACCCCGGCGTCAACGGCTGCACGCCCAGCACGAAGCGCGGCAGAAGGTTCGCTGGAGCCGCTCCCCAGGCATGGTTCCAATCCTGATTTGGCTTGTACTTTTGATCCCAGGCCTCCCACGTGATCGTCGCGCCGCTCTCGACCATATGTCTCCAGCTTCGATCTCCCGGTGCGGTCATCAAGGCTATCGCAGCCGTGTCCTGGCCGTTCTCGAACAGCCCCTCCAACAGATACTGTGCGGCATAGACCGAGCCCGCCATGCCGCGACCAGCGAGCCACTGCGCAATCTGCTGCCGCTTGCCGACAGGTACGAGCCCAAAAGCCAAAGGAAACAGGTTTGCATGCAGAGAAGCGTGATCTGTTCCTACTCCATCACGATAGAGCCCACGAGACGGATCAAAAAGCTTCTTCTGGAAAGTCGCCTGCGCCGTCCTTTCTTGCTCCGAAAACTTCGCTGCCTCCTTCTTCTTACCCAGGGCTTCGGCAAGCTCGCTCATCTCTTTCAACGCGCGCAGATGGAAGGCATTGACAACCGTGTTGACACTGGTAAAGACATAACCATCGCGTTCGTGCCCTGGCCAGTCAACAATATCTCCACGTTTAATTAGGTCTGCTGAGCTCAGCACCAGTCCGTCTTGTCCGATTCGATTATCTAACAGCTTGGTTTTTAGTCCCTCGTAGTGCGCCGCCAGCCAGCCCGTGTCGCCCGTTTGCATCCAGTCGGCATAGGCCATAAAGACCATATGCGGGGCCCACTCGGACGGCCAGGTCGGAAACTTAGTTAAATGATCGAAAGTAACTCGCGATATTCGTGGATCGGCGTCTCCGGCGTAATAACTTAGCTGAGTCAGATACGCATCCGCCTCATAGGCTAGGCGCTCACGATCCCCGTCGACAAATATCCCGGAAAAAGTCGTAGCCTTGATCGAGTAGTGGCAGAGATCCCAGATCTTATCCAACATAGGATCTGACGAGTGGAAGGTCGCAGCAGCATCGCTCCAGGTACTGTCAAAAGCTGCGCGGCGGCGAATCTGGTTCGCGTGCAGTTCTGTTGGCCAGCCTTCTACCTCAACCCAACGAAAGGGTGTCAGCGTTCCCCAAGGTGCGGGGGTCAACACCGCAGGAGTCTTCGTGTTGCGCGCGTCCGCTGAAGGAGTCACAGTCATGGTCCGTGCCCCATTGGGTGAAACCTTAACCTCCGTATAGCGCACTGAGCCCGGTGGGTGCGTATCCACCCGGCCATCTTTCAATGCCTCGCCAAAGCGGACGGTAACAGCCTCCGATACAGTCAAATTCCCAGGCGTTAGCAAAAGGTTACCAAACGCGACCCGCCCAAAGTCCACTAGGAACACTTCCGGTGCGATCTTGCTGATCGCTACAGGTGCCTGTTCTACTAGATGTATCGGCGCGGCATCCTGCCCCGTCGCCGGTCGCAGCATCACCCCAAACACCACCGCGCTTAGAAACCACGTACGCATACTTGCTCCCTGAACCTTGCTTTGTGCTTCAAAATTCTTGTCTGAGCGGTTTGTGAATGGATTGCGGATATTTCGAATCGACCTGAAGTATGAAGGGATGAGCAAACATTCAATTTCTGATCAGATCATTTCCAAAACAAGCAAATTCCAATCCATGAAGCCCTTATGGCTCAGAGCTGCGCCTGTGTCCGGGTGATAGTACTCGTTGAGAGAACCGTTCACTTTGAGATCTGAGGCGAGCAAGGAGATCGTTTTGTCGGCAAGAGCCGCAGCTTCCTTATGGAAGCCGTATCGCTGAAGCGCCTTCCATGTGAAGTAGTTCACGATGATCCATACCGGACCCAGCCAATTGCTGGGATTGGAGCTGAATGCAAGGGAGTACATCGATTCCCGGGACGAGAGCGAACGAACACCCCAACGGGCACAGAGCCGGTCATCAGCAAGATAATTGATTTTTACCAAATCGTCGGCCTGCGTCTGCGAGGCGATACCGCACCAGAGAGGAAGGAATCCGGTGAACATCTGAATTCTCATCGGAAGAGACTTCCAGGACATGTCCATGCCGCGAGGCACCGTAGGAATGAGTTCGGCGCGGCGGTCAACACATTGAACATCGACAGAATAGAAGTAGCTATCCCTCGGATCCCAGCAGTACATCTGGATTTGCTGTGCCAGAGTCTGGGCCTGCCCGGAGAGACGATCATGATCCTTCGCACGTCCAAGGCGCAGGGCGAGTTCGGCCGACGCAATGAGGTCCTCATAAAACAGACAGTTCAGCAGAAGGTTGGCAGACGAGAAGGATGGCCGGCCAAACGTTGTCGGATCGTTGTCATCACCAATCGCAACATCGTCTCCCCATACCAGCAGACCGATGGACGATGTATTGTGCGTGGTCCACGAGCTATAGAAGCGCAGAATCGTGTCGAAGTACGGTGCCAGCCAGCCTACTTCTCCGCGCTGATCTGCGGCGAGTAGCGCGAGTTGACCGAACACGGGTTTGGCTTGATTTTTCGACGAAGCGTTGGTCCCCAAAACTCGAAGTGGATCTGGATCGGTCGTGGTCATCAGGATCGGGATCCGTCCTTCAGCAGAGGCATGCTCGAGAAAGTTCAACAGGCTGCCAGAAACGTGCTCGCAGAGCTTTTGCTTGAGCGACGCGTCATGTTGCAGCGCGGCAAGTCGAAAGAGTCCTCGGCTGGTCCAGAGCGTGTCCCAATCCCAGAGTTGAGTCGAGTACCTCTTGCCGGGCAGGCTGGGCGAAACGCTAGGGCGCTTCAGTATCCCATCGGGAGCCCGCAGAAGCTGCGGCGCATTCGCGGCGAAATAACGGATTAGTGCATTTGCGTGTTGACGGCGCTCGTCGCCGGAGAGCCGCGACGGGTTGCCGGCGGCTGAGTTTTGGCGCTCTTCGCTGCGAGCAGTCACTATGCAGGCAGCACTTGAAGCGGCCAAACCAGCTAAGACATCACGTCTAGAGATAAGGGTCATTCCGTTTATGCCTCTTTAGTTCTCATTTGATTTAGGAAGATGGGAGATAGCCTTGCAGCCAAGTCCATACGGAAAAGTCCCTTCATCTATCTCAGTCATTCGTCACTTCATCCTTCCTTAGGGGTGCCGGCTTGACCGAGGGGAGCGATTTACCTGAAGCAGACATCTTCTTCAAAATATCCAGAGTAAGTGGTTGCACCGGTTCCGTCTTCTTCTCATTGTCTGCCATAACGGAATCCCTTCCGATCAGATTCGAATCAGCGACGATATAGGAACTTCAGTTTTGATGAATGCAGCCACTCCGAATGGAATGGCTGCATTCAAATCAAACAAAGGAGTTTCAGAAAGGTTGCTAGAAGTTGATGCGCGCCGTAAGCTGCCCGATACGCGGATCGTTGGCCTGGGAAAAGAAGCCGGTTGGGTTGGTCAATGAATACCCTCCGGACGAAGATCCTGCGTTGGAAGCGCCAAGGCCGCCTGGAGCACCCCATATAGGCGTGTTGAGGACGTTGAAGAACTCGCCACGGATCTCAAAGCTGACTCCGTCCCGTATAGCGAATTGCTTGAAGAGCGACGCATCCAACAATGGGTGATATTGCTGGCGAATATTGAGATAGCTACTGTTGGTCTGCGAGGTGTAGGCCAGACGCTGAATGAAGGCAGGCGTTGGCGACGTCGAATCGCAAGCCGTGCTAAGTGGGTATGTACCAGTGGGGTCCAGCACGGTGTTGACAGGCGTGCCCGCAGTGTTCTCGTAGCAGGTGTTGTACTGACGGTGGAGCGTCCCGTGCGGCTGCCTGTAATTGCCGATGATGTTGACGTTGCTTGGCGAGTTGAGCAATTGGCCGTTGGAATACCGCATCACGCCGTTCAGCTTCCATCCACCAAGAATCGCTCGCTCGTAGACAGGCAGCGAGCCCAACTTGGGCAGTTCGTACGTTCCGTAAATGTTGCCGAAGAAACTCGGGCTTTGATCCCAGACATGGTCCAGCTTGCCGGTTACGGCCGCATAGTTATCGAGATAACCAGTGTGGTCTATGATCTTTTGCCAGGTCATATTTCCTGAGATGGTGAAATGGTGGGTCATCGGCTTAGTGACCGTTATCTGTAGCGCATTGTATGGTTGGGAGCCGATCGGGGAGTACTGCTCAGTAACCGAACCAAACTCGGGATAAGGCAGCAATAGAAGGTTCTGCGCAATTGTGGCCCCATTCAGCCCGGGCGCCTGCGAGACCTTGCCCGCCATCGGGTTGGGTACGGCTGCATTCAGGTATGTGACCTCGCTGGCTCCTTGGTTGTAATACTGGGCCGGCAGAAGGTTGATGTTGTGGTTGACCTCGATGTGAGTCGGACGGGCACCTACGTAGCCAACCTCCACCACCAGGCTGCCGGGAAGCTGCTGCTGCACGTTAAGCGTGAACTCGGTAGAGCGCGGCTGCACGTGACTCGGATCGACAAAGGAGACGTTCTGCCCCACCGCCGTCGACAGACCCTGCGAGCTGCCGGTGGGAAGCGCAACGCCGTTTGGATATGGATTGCTCAGCGAGTTGATCGGAGAGCTGGTTACATAGTTGTTGTAGCTCGTGTTCTGAGTGAAACCAGTACCGATGGGGCTCTCAAATGTATTGAAGTAAATGAGTCCATAGCCGGCATGGATGACCGTGTTGCGGGCCGCCTGATACGCCAGGCCGAGACGAGGCTGAATGGCTTTGTAGTTGGCGGAGAATGGGTAACGGTTGCCGGGGCCGGCGTACTGCAAGCCGCCATACAGCGGCAGACCCGCAACAGATGCCTGCAGCGGGTTGACACAGGTCGTGCAGAAGGTGGTAACCAGTTTGTTGTACCGCTCAGTGTAGGGCAGCTCTACGTCCCAGCGGAGGCCGAGATTGACGGTGAGTTTGCTGCTCGCGCGCCAGTCATCCTGCACCCACGGCGCATAATAGATCTGCTGCATCGCGTACGAGGCCGCAGCGGTGTAATTGGTAGAAGAAAAGTCTCCGAGCAAAAGGTCCGCAAAGGCATTGCCGGAACTCGCGTCGGCTCCAACAGTCTGCTGTATGACGTTGCGCTGGGTAAAGCGGTTGTCGAAGTAAAACCCTGGTGTACTGGACCCGTTGCCGAAGCCGCTCTCCGGGTTCTGCTGATCGTAGCGAAGAATATTGCCCTCGAAGCCAAAGCGAATGCTGTGGGTCCTCACGGTCTTGGTGGCGATCTCGTTGAGCGAGCCCAATGTGCTCGTGCTGACCTGACCGCCCGCACCGGGTGCGAGACTGGCATAGGTGTTGGTAACATTCGACGTATTCAAGCTGCCAGTGACGGCAGTAGCGGTCAGAGTCGCACCCGGGAAGGAGGCATACGGATAACTCCCCGAGATGCCGAGGGAGCCTAAATCGAAGTTTGCGTTGCCGGGATAGTTGAGCCCAAAGGGGTGGTTGATAAGTCCAAAGCGCGAATCGAGTACAAAGCTCGGAGAGAACACATGGACCTCATCCAGGCTGCCTCCGTGAGTATTGCGAATGACGGTGTCTCCACCACCGTTGGTCGTGATTCCCTTCGGGAAGCCCAGTAGCGGGTTGCTCTGAGTAAGGTTCGCTGTGAAGTAGGTCGCGTTAATTGTGTCCTTCGCGCTGAGCTGGTGATCGATGCGGATGTCCAACGAAGGATAATTGCTTTGAGACGCTGCGTGGATCGCCTGGTAGTTTACCGTACTTGTAGCAGTGTAGCCCGGTACGTTCGGAGCAGGATAGTAGCTGGCAAAAGCAGCACCCGACGTCGTAATAGCAGACGCAATGTTGTTGTAGGCGAAGTACTGCGTCCTATTTCCGTTGGCATCAACTGCGGAGTTCGGCATATAAAGCTGGGTTCCTGTGGTGCAGAGACCGGAACCGTTGAAGGCACCGCAGAGGCCGGAGAAGTCGCCGGCCAATTCAGCGGGTGTTGGCACCCGCGATGAGTAGGCGGATCCCGAGTGGGAATGGTACCGCTCATACGCAACCATAAAGTGCGTCTTGTCGCGACCGTCGTAAACATGGGGAATCTTCACCGGCCCGTCGAATACGAAACCGGTCTGACTCAGCTGGTCATTGCCGCGAGGCGTTCCGTTATGGGTGTTCTGCGATGTATTCGCATTAATATAAGTGTTTTGAAAGACATAGTAGGCCGCGCCATGGAAGCTACTGGTCCCTGACTTGAGGATGACGTCTGTGACGGTGCCGCTGCCATGTCCCACCGAAGCATCGAAGATCCCCTGCGAGATCTTGACCTCCTGCACAGATTCCGGAGAAGGAGTAAATCCGGCATACGTAACACCGGAGAGGCGCTCGGGGGGATCGTTCGGAATGCCGTCCAGGGTGAGCCGGTTGTGGCCGCCGTTTCCGTCGGTGGTAATCTGAACCGCTACACCGCTGAAGGGGTTGGTGTAATTGTGAGACGCGCCCTGAAAGTAGCCGCCCGATCCGCCGTTGATGACGCCGACCGTGAGAGTCGCCAAAACGTTTGGATCGCGTCCATTGTTCGGTAGGTCTGAGACCTGCTGACCGGTTATGGTTGTCGCGAGAGCTGGAGATTCTGTATCCAGCAGCTGAGAGTTTGCCGTCACGATGACCGATTCCGTCTGGGCCCCTGGCGTCAGAGCAAAGTCGATCCCTACCGTCGCGCCCGAGGTAAGCGTGATGCCCGTGCGCGTCTCAATGCGGAAGTTTTTGGCGGTAACGGTGATGGAATAGACATCGGGAGTAAGAGAAGGGATGGCGTATACACCCTCACTGTTGGTGACCCCTTTTGAGACAAAATTTGTGGTGAGGTCCTTTGCGGTCACCTCCGCCCCAATCACCTTGGCACCCGTCGAGTCAGCGACCGAACCGTTCAGTGTTCCGAGATACTGTTGTGCATACGATGGAGCTACGAAGCTGCAACCAAGCATCAGAAGAAGGGCAAAACCAAAAAACTTGTGGCGTAAATTACAAATGTGCACGAGAGACCTCCATAAGTTAAAGCTGTGAGAACGTTGTCTGAGTGCTCGATTCGCCGCTAGTTCTAAGCCCCATCGAATGGCTTGGACTACAAAGAATTCCCGGTTCGAGAGACAGGTTATCTTCGAGACGGGGGGAATAAACGCGCAAGTTAATTTACCGGAAGCTACACGCTAATGCTTACCGTAATGCACCTGTAAAGTCGTTTATTATCAATAGAATATTGAGATGCTCCGAAACAAAGGGGGGAGGTCGAACGGTGCTCGTTCCGGCCATTCAGACCATCGTGCAATCCAAGGAACATGCAATCGAAACTCGACTTACGAACCAAGTGCGCCAACGTGGTTGGTTCAGGCAGCCAACCCTGTCGGTATTCCTGAAGACCTGCGTTATTAACTTCTGTTACAAGTGTCTTGTCGGAGACTTGAAGCTTCACTGCGAATGAGTTCCGATCGCTCTGTCATGGCCTTTCTGTAAGGCCTTCGCTCAATCAAGCATTCATTCCAGCCCACTTGGATTGCGCCTTATCAGGCGATAGTCCATCATGTTAGACTTGTGGGCCATACAAGTCTGGAAGGTCTATGGGTTCTATAGCAAGTGCACCGGCGGAAGAGCGCTTGGAACAACTGAGTGCGGATGAGCGACGCGCTCTCATTGATCGCATTGCAACCAGTACGCAATTTCGTCGGTCGGCGCGACTGCGAGAATTTCTGCTGTACGTGGGCGAACAATCTCTCAAGGACGGCTGCCGTGAAGTACACGAACAGGAGATCGGCGCCAAAGTTTTCGGACGATCATCAACCTACGACCGAAGCCAAGACAATATCGTTCGCGTCACCGCCACGGAGTTGAGGAAGCGCATCGAGTTATACTTCGCGTCCGAAGGCGCGAACGAAACTTTCATCCTCGAGATTCCTCGCGGCGGCTATATGCCGGTATTTCATCAGCGCGGCCCCGGGGTTCCGCCCGCGGAGAACTTACCGTCAAGGTCTGTCCTGCCCGATGACGTTGTCGCACCGCCTGTTCCGCAGCGCCGCAACTACCGCGCGCATCTTCTGTGGGGAACGGCGTGCCTAGCCTTCGCAGTGGCTTGGTTCTTGCAGATGGAACAGGGCCGCGAGATGCGTAAACTCCTTTACGTCTGGGAAGGCAAGCCGGCGATTGCCGCTCTTTGGAAGGACTTCGTCAAGCCCTCACAACAGACCGACATCGTTCTGCCCGATGCCTCGCTCAGCATCCGGGAGGAACTCACAGGACATCCCGTATCGCTATCCGAGTATATAAATCACCAGTACATGAGCGAGACGGCATCGCTGCCCGTCAGCAAGGATCGACACGAGGACCTCAACAATATATACGGACACAATCTGGTGGCATTCGGTGACTTCCGCGCCGCCCAGCAGTTTCTCGCGCTGAGTCCGGTTGGATCGTCGCTGCACCTGACGCTTTCGCGCTTCTTTCAGGCCGAATCACTCAAACACGACAACCTCATTCTAATTGGCGGAAAGAAAGCGAATCCTTGGATTTACATGTTCGACGATCAGGTGAACTTCAGCCTCGATTTCGACGACGTACGGGGACTCGGATACATCGTGAACCGCCACCCGCATCCTGGCGAGGCTACCTCCTATATTCCGTCCCTGTATCCAAGCGGGTTTGCCGGCTACAGCGTCGTAGCCTATCTGCCCAACCCGAGCCACAACGGCAACGTGATCATTGTCACCGGGACGGACTCCGATGCGACCAGCGCAGCCGCTGAGTTCCTCACCTCTGAGGATCAGCTCGGTAAGTTCCGCAAGACCCTCAATACCGAACACTTTCCCTACTTCGAAGTTCTGCTTAAAACTTCGCGGCTCAGTGGCACGTCCCTCAGCTCCGAAATTCTCGCGTACAGAACCTACCCCAGCCTCAAATAGCCTTGTGTCCCGCCAAGCTGTCGCCTGGCCGAGAATCTCGCGATGCTATTACTGGTTGAACCAGGTGTATGGGACTTCCCCAAGTCCGATGCAGACCCGACAGCGAGATAGATATGGCCGTAAAGTGCGTCGCTGAGACCACCGGCCTCAATTGCAAGCAACAATAAGTGCGCCACGGTAGTTTCTGAGGAGGAGGCAGGGGAGGAACAGCCCTGTGGCCCAACCTGACTGCGAGACGAAAGGGCCGCGCCCAAGCAGCCTCTTCTTGGTTGCGTGCGCTCGGCCGACGCTTCGACCTTATTGCTACTGTTTGGCTTCTTCGATAAAGACCTGATGTGTATCTCCTGAGACGCAGAAACCCCTACTACTTACTCGCCTCATAACTGGCCCAAACGGTAAACCTAGCGTGTAACTTCCGGTAAATTAACTTGCGCCAGCTGTGCCCCTCATCTGACGATCGGTTGCTTTGAAAAACACGTTCAACGTGTACTGCAAAAATCGCCCGCTGCCTGGCTCTATCGGCTTATGTTTGCCGGCGCCTTATTCATCAACTGTCTAACGCAAATTGCTGAAGGCAATTTCAACCATATCTACCATCTAAGAGGACACCTTATGGCCACACGTTGCGCTTCATTCCAAAACAAATGGTTTCAGAATCCTTCATCACCATCACTAACACTGATGCAATTTCCCGCTGCACTCAAGCACATTGCCGCCGTCGCGTTCCTGTTAGCAATAACAGCCCTACCTAGTCTGGCTCAAATCACGGCAACGATCAATTACGCCGATAACATCAATTCGAACGGAACTCCATTGATCTTTGGTGGGTCGAACGAACCGAACCCGGGCGATCAGGCCAGTTTTTATCCTCTGGCAACGGCGTCTGGGGTGAAATTTGAGCGCGGTTCAATTCACGTGGATCAGGTAGTACCAACTTCAACCGTCGCAGCTTTCCTGACTGCCATGACGGGCGGCAGCGGTGGGAGTTATATAGTGGGCAGCGTCGCAGACCCTTCCACCTGGACCTGGGGACCGACCACGTGGGCGAGCAATGCTCATGGACAAGGCTGGACCACCATGGCGAACCTGCTCAATTGCCCGACCTGGCTGGCATACAACGGAGGAACCGGGGGGATCCCGTCGAACTGGAGTGTCTGGCAATACATCGTGAAAGCGATCGTTGTGCATGAGGGAATTAACCTCAACTATCTCGAAATTCTCAATGAGACACAGTACGAGATTAGTCTTACCGGAAGTCCCTATACGACGCTACAATCAGCCGTCAACGACTACTACTACAACGGGGCGGTGGGGGCGCGAGCTGGGAATAGCAGTCTCAAGATCGGAGGGGACGCAGACGCTACCACGTCCTTCAATACTTTGCCGGGTCTAATCGAGGACACCGCGATCACCTCCAATTTGCTGCAGTTTGTTTCGTACCATGTCTATAGCTCGAATCCGGTGACGGGCGACAACATAGCGTCCCTCGCATCGACGCTATCCAGCAACGGCCGCGGAGGTCTGCCAATTTTCCTCACCGAATGGAACTACACAATAGGCAAGTCTTGCAACTGCATTGATGACGGCAATGAAACGGTCAACTTTGCGGCTCAAATGCTCATGGAAATGACCGGGCAACCTCAGCTTTCGGGAGCAGCTTTTTTTTCGTTTCTCCCTAACAACGAAGTAATTTCCCCTTATGAAGACTGCTCGGGATGCGATAACTATCCATTTGCGTTTTATAGTGGGACCAATAATGTTGCCACACTCTTACCAATCGCCCGAACATGGCAGTTGCTCGCCAATGACCTGGGGCTTGGAAGCGGCACTTACCATACCTTCGGCACGGTAGGCGCGACGGTTCCGTTGGAAGGCTGGGTCACCTCGACGGGAGCCGTGACTGCCGCAGTGTCGAATGAAAGTGCGAGCGCAACTACGGTAAATTTTACGCTCGAAGGTATCAACACGAGCGGATGTAACTTTACAGTCTACGCTTACTTGGCAGACACCGGAAGCAATACCGCTGTTAGTCCGGTCGCAACTTATAGCAATGTGTGCATCACCAACAACACCATGACTCTGAATGGCGTCGCCATTCCTGCTTATGCTGTACTTGGAATAGCCGTGATTTGATGTAGCCAGGTACTTCTTATAACCGTAGGCGGGTGGTTCGGGTGGTGTTGGGAGCGCCGCCCGAACCGTCGTGGACGAAATAAACTTCCAGCTTCTTATGAATATCGAGTTTTAAGACGCACTCTAGTCGGCTCTTCCGCATTCTCATACCATCCTAGTTCCTGCTTGATCAGGAGTAGTTATCTAGGACAGCCCCCAAAGAATATTGCCGTTGGAGAGCATCCACACATCGTCGTATTCTCAGCCCGATCCCGTTGAGTATGTCCAAACGATCTTCCCGTCATTGACGAGAAAGACCTTGTTGTAACCCTCGCCGACGTAGAGCATGGGATGCTGAGCCAAACCCCTACCGGGCAGGTATGCGGAATAGGTCGGTCCCCGTTGAGAGGCATCACTTCGGTCTCGGATGGACTCAAAGCGGGGACATCTGGCACCAAAAAGCGATGTGACGCCGCGTAGCCGTCGAGGGTGATCGTCTGCGACGGCCGGCCTTCGTGCCGGATTGCCTTCTTGAAGAAGGCTGTGGCTGCAGCGACGTCTCGTGTCCTGCTGAGTCTAAAATCGACAATCTGCCCAGCTTTGTCTACCACCAAATAGAGATAGGTCCACTCACCAAGAGCAGCCAGAGGATCTTCCAAGGCGGTGCCAGCGCATGATGAACTCTGGCGCAAACCGGCGAACTCAGTGAAGGATAGTGGTGCGAGCAAGATGGAGTCCTCGTTCAGCTATCATCGCGACTCGATAGCGAAAGCTGAGCTTGTAGCGCAGATACCAACGCACGCACAAGATGATCACCACCCGATCAAAATGCCGCCCCGCAAACAACGCTTCCATGCTTCTCCGCAGGCCCATCGTCAGGCCTCAATCCCAAGAGACCACTCGATCCGACGGCTGCCCACTCTTGGCACCAGAGATTGGATACCCGAGTCTCTGTCGAGCGATCCCTTTCGCGGCTATTGGTTAAAGATCTGGATCTCATCGATGAAGGCTGTGTCATCGCCGCCACCGTAGTCTGTTCCCGTAAAGGTGATGGTGTGACTGCCTCCCGAGGATGTGAAGCTGTTGGTGACATAAGGTGTGAAGCTACCGCTGCTATTTACTGGGTTAAAGGTTCCGATATTGGTAGAGTCGAAGGTTACCGAGATGCCTTGCGCCCCACCAGCGGTGGTTCGCTGTGCCGCCAGGAAGCGAATGCAGTAAGTACCAGCCGGTAAAGTAATCGATTGGCTGATGCTTCCGGTCGCCTGTAGAAAACCGGTTTGGATGCCCTGGGGCGGAAAATACGAGCCACCTGCACTTCCTGCCTCCTGCACGCCTGCATATCCTGTAAAGGTCCAGCCGGCACCGGTCGGGTTGTATTGATAATTGGGGCCGCCCAAGGCCGGCGCCTCGAAACCCCAATTGGCAAAGACCGGAGCGGTTGCGGTGCTGCCTTCATCCAACACCATGAATTCACCCAACTGTAGGTAGTAGCCGCCAGTATTGCCCTCGCCCAATTGCGTGGCTAAGATGCGGACATCGGTAGTTTGATCACTAAATCCCCACGTAAATGCGATGGGCTCTCCGGGAACGGATGGCTGTGGAAAGTTGGTCTCCTGAACCCTGGTCAGCCACTGGCTTCCGTCCCAGACCTGAATTTCAAAGGAGACTGGAAAGCAATTCGCTATATCCGGCCTCCCCATGAGAACCACAGTATTGAACGTCGGGTTAGAGGGAAGGTGGATTTTCACCCATTCGGTGCTATTCGCCGACGTATGCCGTTCGCTGGAATAGGCTGACAACGGGTTTCCGTCGATAGCGTTGGAAGGTGGCCAAACGGGTGTGCCGCTCGACGTGGCGGTCCCAGTTACTGCCAGGTTTGGAGAGAGTTGAGGCAATGAGGGAGCTGTGCTGGTGTTCCCGCGCATATAGCTAATGGCCGCGGTAGTGTAATTCCAATACCCATCGTTGTGCACAAACTGGTCGGGCATGGTCCACACTTCAGGCATGCGGGCGCCGCCTCCGCTGGTGTCGCCGCTTTGAAAGATATTCGTCTGGTTCGTGGGAATATATTGTGGACTGGTCGTATCGGCGATCCATAGCGCCTGCGCCTCCTGCCAGTCGTCGAGCGCCGTGAGGAAGACAATACGTGGCTTCGTGTTGTTGAAGACGACATTCCAGTTATTGGCATAGAAGTTGCCGTCATTTCTCGGTACCCAGGCAGCACTATTGACATGGTAATTGAACCATCCGGCGCTCACTTGTTCTACAAGTCCGGCGGGATCGGTTTGCGTGCCTGCGGAGTCAGGGATCCAACCCCATGACCCACCACCTTGGGCGGCGGCACTGCCAAAATAAAAATCGGCGGCGTAGGTGCAGGTCCCGGAACAAAAGCTCGACCCCGAACCACTGCCGGGGCCGCCGAGAAACACAAGCAGTCCCTCTCCATTGATGGTGTAATAGTTGCTGCCGCCAAAGGTGCCATTGGTGTAGAAGCCCTGGTAAACCCCCTGGGACAGTTGCTCGACGTTTCCGTTGCTGGCCTGCGTCGAAACCGCAATAGCGTACTTGATCTTCCAGTTATTGCCTGTTCCCGCCGGAATACCATTATTGGCGTTCCACTTCGCCACTTCGCCCGCGATCGTTGTTGCACTCAACACGACGCCGTCGCTGCTCGAGGTCCCGGCCTGAATGTTGCCCGCTATATCATTGGTCAAATCGATCACGACAAAGTCGATTTGCGCGGCAGCCATGGCCGTCAGTTCCAGATCGATCGCTGTGGTGTTGTTGGAATTGTATTGCTCGTAGGTCCCCGATATATATGGGGCCTTGGGCCATGGGCTGCCGGGTACAATCGACCAGTTCTCCAAAGGCAGATAGTTCATGCCATAGTAGGCCCAGTCGTTAACGCCATCAATCGAGCCATTTGCATCCGAATACGGCATAGTCCAGATGCCAACGTCGACCGCGCCGCCGTTGCCGTTGGTGGTATATTGCCCTGAAGTTTGAGGGGCTGCTCCCATTGTGAAAGTCAAGGAAAGCACGAGGATCGCAAAATGGATTGCAAATCGTCTATTCATGGAGACCTTTCCGGAGGATGGACATTGAATCAATGTCCGGGTGAGCGTTCAGTGAGGGTGGCGGGAGCCAGGCCCAGCTCCCGTGTTGTTTTGCCTTACCTAGGTGTTTAGTCTCGGCATTTGAAGGATTGGGTTGAGAGTAAATCTGTCGGGCTCGCGAGTCCAGAATTTGTAGAGGTATTCGAAGGAAGTAAGGCTTTTGAACGTCTTGAGTCTTCGGGCGAAGCTGTAGGCACTGAGAAAGTCGGTCAAGTGCGCTTTGAGTGGGTTGTGGGTGTCGTAGAAGTATCGTTGGACGGTAGCGTCCTTGATGGTTCGGCTCATGCGATCGACAGTGGACTCGCGCTTCTTCCACCTGGCCACCGTCTTCGGGTTGATGCCATGACGCCGCGCCAGAGCCCTCATGCTGTCTTGACCATGCTGTATCGCTCGACGCAAAGCCTCTGTCGTTGTGGCGCTCCGGTGTTGAACTGGTCCCATAGTGCCTCCTTCTCGCGTTCAGAAAAGTATGCACCATCAAATGCCGGGACTAAACACCTGAGGACTAATTGCAATAAATTTAGGGGCTGTCCTAGATAAATACTTGAGATATTGAGTAACCCATTGAATCAACTGGGCTTGTTGTTGTTTTGGCTGAGGTGTATTGAAGCGCCACTCACACTCCTTCAGAAAGAGATGGAAATGGGCCGCCGGGACACCGTTGAAGCGACGCATGTGACGTTTGGCCTGGTTCCAGAAGTTCTCGATACCGTTGATGTGGTTCTTCTGCTCTGAGAACAGCTTGGAGTGGTTGATGCGATAGTGCTTGAAGCTGGATACGTCGAGCACGTTGTAGGAGCTCAGCGTGTCGGAGTACACGATGCTGTCGGGTACGACCTTCTCATCGATGATGGCCTTCAGCGTGGGTCCCTTCACGTTGGGGATGACCTTGGCATAGACCTTGCCACCGCGTTTTAGCAGGCCAAATACGGGAACCTTGCCTGCGGCACCGTGTCCGCGCTTGCCCTTGCGATGGCCACCGAAGTAGCTCTCTTCAACCTCGATCTCGCCGAACAACGGCGATGCATCTTCGCTCTCCTGGGCGATGATCTCGCGCAGACGCTGAAAGTAGAACGCCGCCGTGCTCTTGTTCACGCCGACCAGCGAAGCCGCCGTCCGCGCCGTAGAGCCCGATACGAAATGCTCGATCAATCGCTTTTGCACAGCCCACTCCAGTCGGCTCTTCCGCATCTTGAAACCATCCTAGTCCCCGCCTCGCTAAGAGTAGTTATCTAGGACAGCCCCTAAATTTGTGCAATAGCAAACTGCTGAACCTAACAGAGCAAGCAATCTCGGCAAGCTGGTACAGAGTTAATGGAAGGAAAGCGGCTCCTCCGCTTCTTGCGCGAAGCCGCCGTTCTTTCTATCTGGTCATTAATTGAGGTTTCGGATTACCAGGGATAGGTATGTTGCTCAGAGTTGTCTTGCCGCTCTCAAGCAACTCAATTGAGCGCTTGGGGTTCATCAGGTGACGGCGGCCGTCGTCGCTGGCATCGGATCCATCGCGTATAAGCGTGATGAGCTGCGAAGGGGAGAGCTTTGGATCGATTGCGAGCAGTTTGGCTGCGAGATTGGTCACCTGCGGCGCAGCCATCGAGGTGCCGCTCATCTTTACCGTAGCGCCGCCTGGCACGACACTCTCCACGGCCTGGCCGTCCGCATGGACAAGCACGTTGTCCCCGTAGCTGGTGAAGCCGGTCTCATCGCCCGCTTGGTCGAGTGCTCCGGCAACGATCAGGTTGGGCAAGACGAAGGACGATGGAATGACTTCCTGAAATGCGTTGCTGGCGTTGTTGTTCCCGGCGATGGTGACAAAGAGAATCTCCGGCGCGCTCTTGAGTGCTGCGTAGAGGCCGTCGCGTTCGATATTGAAGTAATGACGCGCTAGCTGCTTGCGCTCAGCGTCGTCTTTACCGATGCCATTATCGGCAAGGTCTTTTTCGTAGGTGGCCGGTGTGTCCCACCAGCTCATATTGACCACGCGGATGTGGTGATCTCGAAACCACTGCACTGACTCGGCATAGGAAGCGATTTCATCTTTCAGCAGTTGTTCCGTCGGCGGCATATGAGGATTGCCATTGTCATAAGTCATCCGAACATAGGCGAGCCGGATGGCCGGGTTACCACGTGCGGCGATGCCAGCGACGTGCGTGCCATGAGCATACCCATCTATGACGCCCACCTCGTCGTAAAAACTATGCATCTGCTGAGGCGTCATGGCGGCGACTTTCTGCTTCAAGGCGCTGGAGGCAGGCGTGTCGATGCCGCTCTGAATATCGCCGATGGCCTGCATCGTGGTCACGAACTGGGGGTAGTCCTTCAATTCTTGCGGAGAGAGCGGAATGAGCTCGCCATGGGTGCGATGGCAGAAGACGTCGAAGGCGATGCCGTGACGGTCGGCCGGCTCCCCTTCCGTGTCTGCGAAGAGCTTACCGGGAAACAGCGTTGTATCGAAGCCAGAGTCCCAGATACCGATGTTTACCGGAGTCAGTTTTTCCGTCGGCGGCAGGATCGCCTCTCTTGCCGGCCAAATATCCGGCTTGGCGACGTCGTGCATCTTGATGTAGGCGGTCACCACGTCAAGCGTCTGCTGTTTGCAGGCAACGACATATTCGATCATCACCCGCGCTTCGAGAATGCGTTCAGCCCCAGCGAGACTCAGGGCGTGTTCCTTGGCGGTTGCCGGGCCTAACTCCGAATCCGCCACTCCGGCAAAGAACGGCTTGCTCATCAATCCAGCGAAGCTTTTCTCTTGCTTCATGAAGTCGCCGACGATTGGCCATGGCAGAGCCTGCACACTCTTCTCGTATGCGGCCTGATAGCCGACGGGGCACCTGCCGCTCACTGAATCGGCGCCACCCAGGCGCGCACGAACAATGGCCTCCTCATGGAGAGCGCCGGTCAGCTTGGCCCAGGATTTGTCTTCAAGAGCGCGAATCTGCTGAATCGTCTCAAGCGCCGGCCCATTTTCGCCGGAGAGAAGCTCGAGGTCCAGCCGTGCCTGGAGCAGCTTGCGATGTGCGGCATGGTCCTGAATCTCGTAATCACGCAACGTATTGTCGATGTCGGTGCGGATCGGAAGAGCGAAGCTCAAGAAACCCTCGGTTGGCATGTCGAGCAGATGCTGTATATCGCCATCGACCGGATAACTGAACCGCGGAAGGTCGGCTTCCGTGGCCACTGTTTTCTTCGGCGCGGTTTGCGCGGAGGCGAGAGCAGCGGAGGCGAGGAAGAGAAGAGTGGCAAGGTATCGGGTCATGATGGATTGGCTCCTTGAACTGGAGGTTGGTTGAAATTCGTGTTCATCGACTACCTCTCACTTTTCGAGCAAGTTGAGAAGAGACTGGGCGAAGGTGGGTGCAGGCTTCTCTTCATATGCAGCGAGATTCATACGGGATTGGAACCAGGGATACGCGGGACTCGGCCCGAGTTCCTGGTAATGTTTGTTGAAATATGCCTCCATATCCTCCCCGGCAGGAACAGGATTTGGCGAATGGTCAAACACACTTCGGAAGATGGGCATCATCGTATCGACAACGCTCGGATCGACTTCGCGCCAGTATGCCAGCGAGATGCGGTCAGCCCCGAACTCCACCTGATAAGGGCCGCTATTGGAATTAACGTTCCGGCAGGCCTGCCACCAATGGCCCAACTCGTGTATGAAAATCCAACCATGAGTAGCTTTATCGAACATGGTGCGAACGTCCGTTTCCTTGGCTCCGGGACCGGCAAGCCGGAAGAAAAAAGCCCTCTCTTGGGGATTCAACAAGGTCCAATCGGAGGTGCGAATAACATTTGTTTTATTGTCATACTGCCCGAACGATGGGACGTCCTCGACCAGAATCGTGGGAACGGGAATTGGGCAACTGAAACCATCCGCGCGAATGCGTGCGACGAACGCATCGCGCACGGCTGTGGCTTTGGCCAGAGTTGTTGCCCGCTCTCTTTCCTGGGTCTGGGAAACCGGGGCTTGAGCGAAGAGTGCTGTCCCCACAACCATGCAATAGATCATCGAGGCGAAGAGAACAACGGACAAAGCGCTGGAGGAGCTGCGAGAATGCCTGTGAGGATGAGTGCAGCATCGCATAGGTAGAGCCTCGTTGTTTTGATTATAAAAGGTTCAGTGACTGTGCAACAGGAGCGTGCGGATCAGTGGAGCGGCGGTCTGCCCTGTTGCGTAGAGTCCCCACGCCAACGGCGGCACGACGATGGACCAAGCCAGGAGCAACTTGGAGCGAGATGTTCGCTTTGCTTGCAGTAAGGAGGAGGGCTGTTCGTCTGTGCCAGAGACGGCTCGTTTGCTGAACATCGGAACGCCGATTTTCTTCATCATGGGTCACCGTTTTCCGAAGTGATAGGCTGCACCCGTGCTGATCCGAAGGTTGTTTTGGTGGTCGTCTACCTTGTTGTAAAAGGTAGTCACGAAGTAGTCGACCTGCGCAACGCGGAGTGTGATTGTGCGGCTAATGTTGAACTCAACGCCTCCGCCTAAGGCCGAGCCAAAGACCGTCGACGAAGAGGCTCCGCCCGAGTTCGCCGGAGCCAGTCCTCCGGTTGCGCGCACTGCGCCCAGCAGCACCTGGCCGTAAGGAACAAAGCGAGCATACGGTCTGCGATAGTAGAAGCGCGGTCCTGCGAGATAGGACGTCAGCGTTAGGTCAAGACCGCTGGCATCCACCTTCGCGGCATGCACGGCTCCAACCTCGATCACCGTGGCGAACTGGGGCCCCAGATGATAGGCGTACGATCCGCTACCGCCGTTCATGGAAAAACATCCGCAGCCGCCCGGTGGCGCATTGGTGTGAAGGTAGGTGTAATCCAGCGCGATCTCGTTGGATGGCTGAGTCTGCGCCATCAGGTTGACGGACGCAATCGACAGGAGCAACAGGGCAAGAAGTGAACGCATGGTCATAGGTCCTCGTTTACTGCACGGTCAGCGTGACTGTGGTGGAGTGGGTGTCCGATCCGCTGGCACCGGTCACAGTGATGGTGTAAGTTTTGGCCGACGATGGCAGCGCGAAGCCGCCGCCGCAGCCTATCGTTGACGCCGCAAGACCAAGCAAGGCCATGATGCACACGAAGTTTGTGAAGACTCTCAGGCCTTTCTTCCCAGGTCGGAATCGTTTGCCTGGGAAGAGCAGCAGCGCGGCTGCAAATACAGGAGCCGTGAAGGGCCATAGTGGAGGCCCAGTCCCGCCTGCTGCCTGCTGAACGGGAGTTTGAATCGTCAGGGTCGAACTCGATCCGGCGCTTCCCGGAGTTACCGAAGCTGGCGTGAAGGTGACCGTAGCGCCGGTCGGAAGGCCGCTTGCGACGAAGGTGACTGGCTGAGTGAAGCTGCCATTGATCGAGGCGAGGTTGACCTGGTAAACCGCACTGCCTCCCGCTGCCACGGACTGGCTTGCGGGCGTGGCCGTTATGGAGAAATCGGCGGCAGGAGGTGGTGCAGTTGCAACTCCTGTCAGTGAACTTGTCTGCGGTGAACCGGCTGCGTTGTCGCTCACCGAGAGCGTCGCAGCATCTGTACCAGCCGAGATCGGGTCGAACGTCACCGCGATGGTGCAGGATGCACCGGTAGCCAGCGTGCTCCCGCAGGTGTTGGTGCTGATAAAGGCCGCGCTATTGGTTCCGGTCAGGCTGATGCCCCCAATCGCGAGCGGAGCGTTGCCGGTGTTGGTCAGCGTCGCGTTCTGCGCGGTGCTGTTCGTTCCGGTTTGCACGGAGCCAAAGTTCAGAGTGGAGGGCGTAAGCGTAGCGGCAGGAGCAGGGGCAGGGGCAGGTGTGCCAGTACCACTCAGAGTGCTCGTCTGTGGCGAACCGTTCGCATTGTCGGAGATGCTGAGAATCGCTGTTGATGAGCCGGTTGCAGTGGGTGCGAAGGTTACGGAGAGGGTGCATGAAGCATTTGCGGCGAGAGATGCTCCGCAGGTCTTGGACGCGATGGCAAACACGGAGGCATTGGCCCCGCCGAGGCTGACGGAATTGATAGAGAGAGCCGCACTCCCGGAGTTGGTAAGAGTGAAGCTTTGGGCGGAGCTGGTTGTACCCACCGTCACATTGCCGAAGTTTGCGCTTGCCGGAGTGAGCGCAGCCTGCGGCTGCGGAGCAGCCGTTCCCGTGCCAGTCAGCGATGCCGTTTGCGTTCCGACCGCATCGATCACCGACAAGCTCGCCGCGAAGCTGCCAGCGGCTACCGGCTGGAAGGTGATGGAGATCGCGCACGAAGCTCCAGCAGCAAGCGCTGTACCGCAGGTCTTCGAGGCGAGGGTGAAGCTGCCAGCATTCGTTCCGGAGAGAGCAATGGACGTGATGGACAGCGACGCGTTGCCAGCATTTGTCAGGGTGAATACCTGTGCGCTGCTGGTTGTGCCCGTGGTCACGCTGCCGAAGTTCGCGGAGGCGGGGGTAAGAGCGGCTTGCGGCGCGGGAGCGGTTGTTCCAGAGCAGGTCAAGGCGATGGACTGTTGTGGAATCGGAGATGGAAAGTTCGCGCCGAGGTTCGCGGTGAGAGCTCCCGTAGCCGACGGAGTGCAGGTGACCGCAATGGAGCAGCTTGCTCCCGCAGCCACGCTGGAACCGCAGTTGTTGGTCTCGCTGAAGGAGCCGGTATTGCTGCCGAAGAATCCGAAGCTGGTGATGGTCAGCGGAGCGGTACCGGTATTTTGGAGCGTCGCGATTTGTGCCGCGCTGGTGGTCCCCACGGTCAGGCTGCCGAAGTCCATGGACGAAGGTGTAAGCACGGGCTGTGGAGTGGCACCGGGTGTGGCCGTACCGATTAGTGTGATCGTCTGTGTGGCATAGGGGCTTGCCGCATTCAGACTGTTGTCCGTCAGCACAAGCGAGCCGGTGATGTTGCCAACACTGACCGGGGTGAAGTTCACCTCGAGTCCGCAGCTGCTTCCTTGCCCCAACATCCCCGCAGATGAAGATGAACTCAATGCGGGGCACGCCCCGCTCTCGGCGGTGTAGAGCGAGAAGCCCGCAGAGACACTCGCATTTGTCCCGGTCGCAGGCGGCGGCAGAGATAATGGCGCGTTGCCAACGTTTGAAATGACCACTCCCAGCGGGCCGTCTGTGTTGTCTGTCGATCCGACGGCCGTGGGCGTGGCGAAGGTCAACGTGGGGTTGCTGACATTCGTCACGCGAACAAGATTGTTCTTGGTGTCGGCGACGTAGAGATTGCCTGCGCCGTCTAACACAACTTTCTGCGGGCCGCTCAAAGATACCTGCGTTGCCGGTCCACCGTTACCGGCAGCGCCTGCCACGCCATTGCCCGCAACGGTAGTGATGGTCTGAGTGGCCGCGTCGACTTTTCGGATACGGTTGTTGGAGAAGTCTGCGATGTAGAGATCGCCGGCGGGGTCGACCGCAACGCCCATAGGCCAGTTCAACTGCGCGCTGGTTGCGGATCCTCCATCGCCTGCGAAGCCTGCACCGAGCGCGTTGTTGCCTGCGACGGTGTGCATGATGCCGTCCGTGGTTACTTCGCGTACGACGTGGTGGCCGGAGTCTCCGATGAACAGATTGCCCGCAGCATCGACGGTGATGGAATCGTACGACGCATAGACACCCCCACCGTAGAGAGCCAGGTTCGCCTGGGTAGCCGGTCCACCATCACCGCTGTAGACGGGCGAGTCTTGACCGGTAGTCGCTGGATTACCCGCAACCGTAGTAATGATCCCAGAAGTATCTACCTTACGGATCAAGTTATTGTCGTGATCTTCGATATACAGATTGCCCTGCGTATCGAGCGCGAGACCTTCTGGATAGTTCAGGCTCGCCTGGGTGGCCGGGCCATTGTCTCCGCTATAGCCCGCATTGCCATTGCCCGCGACGCTGGTGAGTATCTGTGTGACGGCATCGATCCTGAAGACCTGCTGGGCCGTCTCACCTATGAAGTAGACGTTGCCCGCGGGATCAACAACTACGTCGGCGGGACGATCGAACGTTGCACTGGTCGCAGGACCGCCGACGCCGCTCAAACCGCCGGCACCGGTACCGGCGATCACGGTGATGTTGCCACTCGTATCGATTTTGCTGACGGTGTTGCTATAGAACGCCGCGACATAGACGTTGCCCGCGAAATCCACGGCCCCTGCGGATGGATTGCACAGCGGCCCAAGCAGTGCAGGCCCGCTGTAGGCATTGCAATTCGGCGCGTTGACCTCACCAGCCAGCGTCGACATGGTTCCAGGGGTGATCACTGCAAGCGGACTGATGCCCGCGCCGTTCAAACCGATATTGACCTTGCCGGCGCTGGTGACTGCCTTCAGGGGAACGGAACGCAGACCCGGATAGCCGGGACTGAAGGTGATCGGGATGGTGCAGATGGTCCCGGCTGGATTTGAAGTCACGCCATCCACAACGCAGCCGGCGACCGTGCCGACCGTGTACTCCTGTTTGTTGCCCTGAGAGACCGGTACGGTGAAGCTTCTGATGGTCTCGGCTGCTGTCGTCTGAAGCAACAGGTTCTGCGTCGTACTGCTGCTGGCAACGGCTGTGGAAGGGAAGGTGAGCGGCGATACTTCGCGGACCACGCTGTTGGAGGCATCAGGAATATAGAGATTGCCCGCACTATCCACAGCTACGCCTCCGGGATCATTGATCTCGGCATCGACTGCCGCACCCCCATCCCCGCTGTATCCAGCGGTGCCATCGCCGGCAACTGTGGATATGATTCCCGTGGCCGCTGAGACCTTGCGAATGTTATTGGATAGGGCGTCGTTGATGTAGAGGTTCCCGGCTCTATCGAGCGTGACCCCTGCTGGATAGTTCAATGCAGCGCTGGTGGCAGGACCGCCATCGCCGGATGAGCCTGCGGCGCCATTCCCAGCCACCGTGGATATCGTTCCGCTGCCTATGGTTAGCTTGACGACTCTGTGGTTGCCGGTGTCGGCGATGAAAAGGTTACCTGAGCCGTCGATCGCGATGCCGACCGGTCCGTTGAAGCCCGGACTGGGTGTCGATTCATTGCTTATAACTGTGGTGATGATGCCGGTCGTCGCGCTGATCTCGCGAACAGTATTATCTACGTTATCCGTAATGAAAATATCGCCAGCACTGTCCAGTGCTATTCCTACCGGAAAATTCAACTTCGCATTGGTAGCCGCTCCGCCATCGCCGGAATAGCCCGCCGTCCCATTGCCAGCCACCGTCGTGATGGTTCCGGTGGTGGCATCCACCTTCCGGACTCTGTTATTGTTGTGGTCCGCGATGTACAGGTTCCCGGCAGCGTCCAGGGCAACTGCTGCCGGAGTGGCCAATTCAGCGCTGGTGGCAGGGCCGCCGTCGCCGGAAAAGCCTGCAGATCCATTGCCCGCCACCGTCATGATGATTCCAGTCGACGCGGCTATTTTGCGAACTATATTGTTTCCGATCTCAGCAATGAAAATATTGCCGGCCCTGTCTACGGCGACATATTCGGGTGCGTTCAAGGTTGCGTTGGTAGCTGGATCGCCATTGCCGGAATACCCTGGCGTCCCATTGCCGGCAATCGTCGAGATGCTGTTTACTTGCACCAACTGTGCGACTAATGGTCTCCATGACGCCAGGAGCACGACCATCAATGCGAAGAAGTGCAGCGGCCGAAATGCCTTTAGGAGACCGTAACGGAGAGAACGAGAGTGATGACGAAATATGCAGCGCGAGATCAACTGAGAGATTTCGGGGATTGACGATGGCATCAAAATTTCTCCTTAAGTTCTTCAAATGACCTTTGGCAGATCAGTAATTGGCCGGCCGGGGTGACCTGCACATGCAGGCCGGATTGCTGGAGCGCGCGATGGATACTGTCTATGCCGGCAGGCGCATCTCCGTCCGCTGGTGCAACCCTGGTGATCCAGCGACTACCGCAGGTGGGACAGGTCGCCAACGCGTTCGCAGCATTCGGTTGGCTGTCCTCAACACGGAGCGTTGAACCCTCAACCGTGATGGTCACTTCGCGGTGCCGGTGCTCAATCGAGAGCCGCTTCGTTTTCTTCATGTCGTCCTTGATAAAGTGCGATGAACCGAGGGGGTGTCATTTCCGATCTTGGGAGTCGGCATTGCTATACTTGGCTCGTCCTGATTCCATACAGATTCCGAGATTCGCGCCCCTCGGCATAACCAGTTCTCCCACGGCAGCCGGACTGGCGTCCTCAAGTCCGGTTCAATCGAGCCTCAATTCAGGATCAATTTCTCTATGCCCCACATTGCGAACGGTTTAATCAAATTTGAGAAATATGAAATTGATCGCGCCCGATGGCAGTTGAGCTGGCGGGACGAACCCCTGCAACTCAATCGGAAGACCTTCGACCTCCTGCTCTACCTGATCGATCACCGGGAGCGAGTGGTAGGCAAGGAGGAACTGCTGCAGGCACTTTGGCCAGAGCAGTTCATCGAAGAGAGCAACCTGACCCAGCACATATTTCTTCTGCGCAAGGCGCTCTCCCGGCACGAGTCCGGGGCGAAGATCATCGAAACCGTTCCTGGGCGCGGCTATCGCTTCGGTGTCCGGGTCGAAGAAGAGCAGCCGATCCAAAGCTTGTTGGTCATCGAAGCCCGCGAATCCATCACGCGTGTCACCATCGAGGAGGAAACCGATGCGCCCGATGCATACTCCGGGCCATTACTTGACACATCTCTATTACCTGTTCCCGTCGCGGGTCGGGTACGACGCTCATCTTTTTGGCTGGTCGGTGCTTCAATTACCGTTTCTTTCCTCGCTGTAGTGTTGCTGCTGCGTCAACCTCGCCCGCGCATCGTTGATGCCGTCCGCCTCACGAACGACGGAATAGCGAAGCATCTCATCGGATATACCGAGGGGATCGTCACCGACGGAACCCGGTTGATCTTTATGGAAAAGCAAGATAACCAAAGTATGCTCGCAGAGGTTCCCATCGCCGGAGGGGAGGTGCATTCCAGACCTGCGCCGTTCCCGGACGCTGCCATTGCAGATTACTCCAGCGTCAATCACACCCTGCTCATCGGTTCCACCTTGCGTACGGATGACGAGCGCCCCATCCTCGCCGAAGCACTCCCGAGTTCCCAACCCCTACAGGTCGGCGAATTGACCGGACACAATGCAAGTTGGTCGCCCGACGCACGAAGCATTGCCGTCACCAAAGGCCGCTTCCTCTACATAGCAGACGCCGACGGATCGAACGAACGCCGCCTAGTGAGCGCGAGTGGAGTCGTCTATTCGCCGCGGTGGTCTCCCGACGGACGCGTCCTAAGCTTCTCCGAAAATGTCGGAAGCAACGAGAACCGTCTTTGGGAGGTTGACGCAACCGGCGCAAATCTCCATCGGCTCCTCATCGGAAACGCCAATGAAGACCAGGTTTGCTGCGGCACTTGGTCGGCCGACGGTCGTAACTTCTTCTATGTCGTCCACGGCCTCGTCTCCAGTAGCATCTGGGTTCTTCCGCGCCGACAGAAATACTCCTTTTTCCAGGAGCCAAAGCCGACCCAGCTTACCGTGGGTCTAAGCGATCTTTGGCAAGCACCGCTGCCGAGTGCCGATGGCCGCGCCCTGTGGGCCGTTGGCTCGCACCTCCGTGGCGAACTGATGACGGTCAACGCGACTACCCGCCAGCTTCAGCCTTTCCTCGGAGGTGTTTCGGCGGAAGGCGTCAGCTTTTCGCCGGATCGCTCCTGGATTGTCTATACCGCTTATCCGGAGGGAACCCTCTGGCGAAGCCGTCCTGACGGAAGCGAAAAACGGCAGCTTAGCAAATCGCCCCTGGTCGCACGTTTTCCGCAGTGGTCGCCCGATGGATGCACGATTGCTTTCATGGCCAGCCAACCCGGGTCGCCGTGGCGCATTTACCTGGTCCCGGCCGATGGAGGCAAGGCGTACCCCATCCTCGAGGAGAGCGCCACTGAGGGCGTTCCTAACTGGTCTCCCGACGGCAAGCAGATCTCCTTCGGCCGACTGCTCGACTTCGGCAGCGAGCGTGATCCCAACCTGACCATTGAGTTTTATGATCTGGACAGCCATTCGCACAAAACGCTCCATGGGTCTGAAGGCATGTGGACTCCGCGCTGGTCGCCGGACGGCCGTTTCCTCTCCGCCGTTACTCAGGACAATCGCACCCTCCGCCTCTACGATATGCAGACACAGCAATGGACCGATCTCGCCAGCGTTGGCGTCAACGATGTCATTTGGAGCCGCGACTCCCGTTACCTCTATTTCGACACGTTCTTTGGAGGCGATCCCACCCTGTATCGCATTCCGATGGACGACCGCAAACTCGAGCGTTGGGCCGACCTGCGCGGCTTTCCTCGCGGCGGCTTCTTCGGTCCATGGCTGGGCATCACTCCCGACGGCTCCCCCCTTTTGTTGAAGGACACCTCGATCGAAGAGATTTACCGCCTCAACCTGGAAATCTCCAATTAGCGCATTTTCTCTCAGAGGAGCGTTCTGAATGAGGGTCTTCTGAACTCCCACTCTCTTGGTTTGGACTTGGCCGCACAATGGCAACGGAAATCAATCGCACTGCTGCGATCGATGTGTGTTGTCACTTCTTCAACCTCTGCGACCACACCGATCCAGACGCCTTCTATCTCCGCCGACTCGCCAGAAACTCGTGTCTCAGAAATCGGTAAACTAGCCCGAACCTGGCTACAAACCGTTTGCAATTCATCGCTTGATCGACAATTGAGACAGAGTTGAGCCGGAGTTGAAGCCCCGGAAAGTTCTTCTACGAGACAAATAGTGGTGCATCATTCCGGCGCGCGATTGAAACGCAGTCGCGTACATCGCCACCATCCCTAGACATGTCTCAGAGGAACATCATGTTCAACGAAGAACTTCCCGCCATCATATCCCTCGGTGTTCTGGCCGCTGCTTTCTTGGCCGCATTTCTTCATGACATACGCCGAGGATCTCGGCGTCCTAAGCCATCGTCGCCGACCAAATAGGTTGGCCAGGGCTGACCAGTCTCCGATTCGTCTGCTTCAGAATTTCTGATTTCAGCTTTAGGAGCTCACCATGTCCCTCGATCTTCGCTTGCGGCAATCCCCGCGAGTATCAATGACGGCCTCGATTCTCATTCTGCTGACGCTTCTTTCCATGGGCGTGGCAAAGGCGGTAGCGCTGCCCCAAACTGCAGTTCACCCTGAAGCTCAAGCTCGGAGCCAGTCCGTAACTGTTCCCTCCAGGGACGAGATTTGGCGGACCCTGTTGCGGCAGCCGCTGTACTTCGAACGGGCCGCGGACGTCCGGCGCATTTCACCGGGCATAAGAAGTCCTGAGAACTTCCGATGGAATTGAGGGCAATTAAGTGCCAATTGAGTACCGCTTGAGGACGTACGGCCTGGGTGCGGTTCATTTTCATAACACGCTCCACACTTCGAGGAGGTAAAGATGCTGATCCGCCGCAGAAAGCGAAAGGTTGAAATCCAGCAGACAGTGGCGGAGATCTGGAGAGTTCCGACAGCCCGGGCAAAGTCGCCTTACCTGCTGGGCTGGCTTTGGCCGAAGCACCGGCCGCTCAGGAGATCGGGGATGGCTGCCGATAACTGGCCTCCGCGACCATGGCGGTCATCTTCCCAGTGACGGCGGATAGCCAACTCTATCCTTTGCTGTCGAAACTCGCCGGGCTTCGCCGGTGCGCTGGCCATCGCGCAGCCAGAGCACTGACAAAGAAGCCAAGCCCCTGCGGCAAGCAGGCCGGGGACAGCGAGGATCGTCTGCCAGACACCCGCCGCGCGACTCAACGATGAAAGGACCATAACGATGAGCTTCCAACCTAGTAACGTAATGCTCTATTGGCGAGGTATTGACGATGAGGCCGTGTATCAAAGCCTGGGCTTTGGACTGGGCTACGCGTTGCCGCAAGCTACCACCTCGACCCGGCCGGCTGTGACGCAGTTGGCGAACTACACAGAGATCATGGTCTGCCGCGGTCCCGCAGACGCAGACGGCATGTATTGGAGCATCAACAAGGATTTCACTGCAACGGCAGGCCAGGCTGGCTGGGGTGATGGCCCGGGAGCGACCTCGTGGACGCCCTCGATTACTCCGTGGAAGCAGGGCGCCGCGCTGGCATGGATCGGAGTGGGCAACGATAACCGCATCTGGACGAGTAACTACGGCATGGGTGGCAATCCATGGTCGGCGCAAGCACTCGCAGCCCTGACGCAACACAACAACGAACCCATCACGACGGCCTCGTCACCCGCCATCGCCTCCGACCCGGACGGGAACATCCTGATGGTGTGGCGTGGGCCGGGGGATGACGACGGCCTGTACAGCGCCACCTCCACCGATGGCAGAAACTTCACGAACTTCACACCTGTGCCGAATTCGGCGTCCAGCATCGAGCCGACGCTGGTGTACTTTGCGAATGGATTTGTGCTCGCGTTCAAGGGCGGCCAGGACACGGGCATCTACAGCATCGTGAAGCCCGATATCACGACAGCATGGAATTCGGCCAGCTTCAGCTCATGTGGCTCGAAGGGCACCTCGCACGGGCCGTGCCTGATTGCGGCCGACGAAATGCTCGTGATGGCGTGGAAAGGTATTCCCGGCGACAACAACCTGTATTACGCCACGAACGCAACCGGATCACCGTACTCGTGGAGTAACCAGAGCGTGATTCAGAACAGCGGCAGCTCGGTTGGTCCTGCAGGCTTCTACTACCGGACCGCACCTCCGGTTTTGTAATACCTGCTGGCCCGGGCTCTTGTTTCTTCGCTGGTGCCGGTTCGAAGGGAGTGCGGTTGCCGCACTCCCTCTTTTTTCACCTTCGCCTCTCCTGTCGGGGCCATCGAGCAGCCAGGAGTTTGTTAGTGTAGCGCCTAACATAGGAACGCTAGTAATTGCACGAGATTCTTGACGTATCGCATGCGTCCACGTTTCCGAACGTCGGATGCTCAGGTCTCATATTAATTCCCCAGCCGTAAAATTACGCGAGAGGTGCTACCTTCGTCTCTTTGGCAGCGGTGGATGATCTGTCAGGAATACGTGTTTGAAGATAATGCGGAAGAGGGAACCCTAGCCAACTCATGTTGATAAATACATCCTTGGGGCACTACGCTGGCTTCGCAAATCATCAAGAGAAGACATTGGTAACGGCAAACGCCCCTTTCGGAAACGCCCGGACAAACTTTTCTTGCGGTTCGAGCTTAGCGATCTCTTCATAAGAAAAATCCAATCCTGAGCAATACAAACACTTACAAGGCCTCAGCCGCCGCATAAGTCCTTGTAAACCACGTAAGACGCAGAATTCTGTGCTCTTTTCTGTGCCCTCGCGCCGGAGTTTTGTGCCCTCGCAGATTCGAACCGATGACCCTCTTCCATGCTATTTTGCTTATCCAATGTAAACCATTGACTCTAAAAGACCCTGGTCGCTCCAATGGCTCCCAAAACTCCTCTGGAACAGCTTATTGCTCCCAGATTGGTCCCAGAATCAACCTTATTGGTCCCACCACAAAACATTGGTTCTAAAAGGCATCGGCTATTCCTGGAAATGGTAGCGATCACCGGTTCGACTCTTCCGTTGGCTTCCCTAAAAGCGGGTTTTCAAGGACCTGTGCGGCAATCGTTCGGACCCAGCGCCACTGATATCCCGTTCTGGTCAAATACAGCAATGCGTTGAACACCTCGCGGAGATCGTGCTCCCGTTGGCCCGCGTCCTAACGGCACAGCAAGAGACACGGAAGCACACCACCACTCCTTGCCCGTTGCATCCGACAGATAGCGGAATGGGAGAAAACAGCGTATGCAGGTTCACATGGCGACCAGGGAGAACCAATACTTCGAGCTGCGTAATCCATTGTTAATCTATCGGTTCCATCACTGATATGTGGGCAGCTCTATCGCGAAGAATGAGGTGAAAGTTGAAGCGAGTCAGCACCCATCCTCGGACCGGCGCAGCCGCTCACAACAGAGTTTGTATCGCGCGAGAACAGCGCATTTATCTAGCTTCGGGACGGCAATAGGATTAATTCGGCGACCATTTGAAACTTGCAGCGGCCCCCGACGGCAGGGTGTAAGTAAAGCTTTCTGAGCCTTCCGCTATATTGAACGTTTGGGTTGAAGATGCAGCGTTGAAGACAACCACGACGACACTGCCATCCGGGTTGAGAAATCCGACGTCCTGAATACCGGTCGACCCTTGTGTCGTTGTCCCGATCACGCTCGCACCCGGGGTGACGAACTTACCGACGTGGCCGAGAACATAATACGTAGTGTTGTAATAGATAGCTGCCGGTGAAACGCTGTTGTTGATCGTTACGAGGCCCACACAGTTGTAGCATCCGCCATTCTGAGGGCCTTCATTTTGGTTCAGTGCGAGATTCCATCCAAGCGCTCCACGTCCGGAGTTCTGAATGGAACCCATAATGATCTGCTGCATCTGGGTCTTGAATCCGCTCGCCGAGAAGGTCGAAGCAGAAAGAACCGGACAAGTGCCCGCCCCATTCGGACAACTGACCGTGCCGGTCGTTTCGGTCAGCCAAGTTCCTAAGGTTGTATTCAGAGCCTGTACAGTGGACATCGCCGAGGGTGAACCGTTATACCAATGAAAGCTCGTCCCTGCGAGGTAACTGGCTGCGCTCGACTGGAGCAGCGTCTGAGCATACGAGGTATCCGACCAGTTGTCTTCAAGACCGAAGATCTTGATACTGCTTAGCCCAGCTGTCGATAGCGATGGACCGAGATCGTTCGCGATAAACGTCGCCTCGTCGCTGGCGGTGAGAATCGCGGAAGGGTAGCCACTCTGGGTGTTCAAAGGTTCGTTTTGGGCTGAGAGCGCGTAAATTGGCACGTTTTGCGCGGCATAGGCCTGAGCAAACTTCACAAAATAGCTAGCCAGCACCGGGAAGTCGCTGATGATGATCTGACTGGTAGCGGTTGACGCACCTGAAACCCCATCCATGGAGCCATTTGTCTTCATCCACGCGGGCGGACTCCACGGCACGGCGATTACCTTGAGGTTCGAATTGATGGAAGCAATAGACTGCAGGAGCGGAATCGTGTTGGTTAGATCGTGAGCGATGGAAAAACTGGTGAGGTTCGGATCTGTCTCTCCCGCGGGCACATCGTCGTAACTGTAGTTACCGCTGGCACTCATGTCGCTCGCCCCCATCGGGAGGCGAACGATGTTCAAGCCTATTCCAATGCTTGGGCTGAACAGCTGTTGGAGTACAGTGGTCTGCTGGCTTGCAGGAACTGCCGCGATCACTGTAGAGGCGGAGTCCGTAAGAGCAGCGCCGACACCGTCCCAGGACTGCAGCAATTGCGAGGGACTGACAGTGATGGTATAGCTGCCAGTGCCGCCCCCACTGCTAAAGGTGACGGAGTTCTGTTGGGCCAATAGATTCGATCCGTTGGCCGTGGTTTCATAGACCTGAACGGTCTGTGCGAAGCACAGCGAGTGCTGTAGCGGAAAGACACTGAAACATATAGCGCCAATGATTGCCGAGCTTTTGACCGACGGGCGGAATCGTTTGTGTGGCTTCATGGTGTGTACCCTCTGATACGGTGCGTCGAAATGACTGACGAAAGCAACGATCAACGATTGATGCCTGGATTAGAACAGCAACTTCAAAGCGAATTGAATCTGGCGCGGAGTTGATCCGAGCCGAGTGGCGGAGATCGTACCGATCCCACCATCGCCGACCCCGGAGTCTGGCTGCGCAAAGTTGGGGGTGTTGGTCACGTTGAATACCTCGGTGCGAAACTGCAAATTGAAGCGTTCGGACAGAGCGAAGGTCTTGAATCCAGACAGGTCGAACACACGATAGTCAGGGCCATGAAGCGAGTTGCGCCGCATAGGCATGTACGTCGCGAAGACCTGATGGGTGAAGGCTGTCGTGTCAAACCAACCCTTGATGCTTTTGGACGGTAGGTCGTTCGGATTGCCGATCTGTAGCGCACGCTCGCCGCCGCCGGAAACGCCGGTGTTGGAATAGGCCGTGTCGTCGGTGACACTGAATGGTAGACCGCCGGAAAGAAGCAGAATTGCGTTCGTTTGCCAGCCCTTGATCAGGCCGCCCTTGATTCCCCGAGCACTTTCGCCAAATGGGAGCGAGTAGTTTAGAAGCATTGCGAAGCGATTGCGGATATTGAGATCGGAGTCTCCGTAGTCGACCGTATTCGTCTCGCTTGGTATCACGCCGTTTGAAGCGGTACCTAGGGCGTAGTTTGCAACATCATTGAGGCCGTGTGCCCAGGTATAGTTCGCATTCAGGCCGAGGCTATTGGTAAAGCGATGGGAATAGACGACCTGAAGCGCGTTATAGTTTGAGAACCCCGTGCTGGTCATCTCGTCCGCAGTCGTCAGGTTTGGATAAAGTTTGGCGAATGGAAGAGAAGAGAGATAGCAGTTCGCTGATGGCGACGTCGTGGTGGTCGGGCACGAGTTGTACCCCGGCGGTGCCAGATTCAGGTTGTTGTTCAAGCGAAGGTGCTTGCCAAGTTCCCCAACGTAGGAGATCGAAACCGTGCTTCCCCCGATCTCCTGCTGGAGCGTCAGGTTGAACTGCTCGATGTAGGAGGAACGGTAATGCGGATCGATGCCTGCCAGCGTGAAGGGAACGAGGTCTGTATTGAGGGTATCCGGATTCTGGGCTACCGGCACCGGAAGCCCCTGCGAGAGCCTGGTCGTGTTGTACTGGGAACGGTAGTTGTACACATAAGGAGCGTTCCCGAGCGAGGTCTTGGCGCCGGAAGAAACCGGGATATAAGTCATCCCATAGCCACCGCGAAGCACGGTTTTCGGATTGGCTGCAAAGGCGAAGCCGATGCGCGGCGCGACGTTGCTGTAGTCGGTCGCTACCCCGGCGGTGCTGGATACGCCATTGACTCCCGCCACCATGATCTGCGCCGTGTAAGGATTGAAATTCGACAACCGATCGTGCGACTCAGTGAACGGCGTAAAGACGTCGTACCGCAGACCGAGGTTCAATGTAAGTCTCGGCACGACACGCCAATCATCCTGGACATAGACGCTCGGCTCCCAGACTCGAAACCCGGGTGCGTCTAGCTGATTGACGCGTTGAGACAGATAGACCAACCCGCGTAGCAGGCACCCGAGGGGTGCGCAGCTCACGTTGCCGAAAGCACCCCCTCCCGTATAGGTATTGAATTGCAGATATCCTGTCGGGTAGGAACTCTGCGCGCTCGTTGCCTGGCGACGAACAAGTCCCGCACCGATCTTGATGCTTTGCAGACCGCGGTTCCAGGTGAGCTGACCGGTCTCCTGAAAGGTATTATCCAGATTGTTCAGTGGGAGAAAGATGCCATCGCCTACTGAGGCATAGCCAGCTGGCGATAGGGTCGTGAGAGCTGACGTACGAAGACCGCCGACATTGACTCCCGTCAGGCCAAACTTCCCTGCAAGGTTCTCCCCATAATTTAGTGGGAAAGAAGCGTTATTGATTCGCGTATAGCCGGCCTTGAACTCACCCAGCAGGTTCTGCGAGAACAAATGAACGAAGTTCACCTGCGTGTTCTGAGCAAACTGATTGGAGGTGCCGGCATAAGCAAACGGGTTACCACCTGGAGCGACTCCGTTGACCACCGGCAGTGTCCCAGGAGATACCGAGTCAACCTGGTTGAGGCTAAAGCGTACAAAGATGTGGTCGCCGCGCGGAAACGCATAGTCAACCCGCGCATCCCCTGTCTGAGAATTCTGCGTCACATTGGGACTGTAGACGAAGTTGTTGGCGGTGCCGGTCAGGTTTGGAGTTGGGTACAGCTTGAAGAACTCAAGGCCAATCGGGGAAATTGCGCTCGCAGGGACACTCGTGTGACCGATATCGGAGAAGTTGCCGGGATTCTGCTCCTCGAACAACGTTGGCACGGTCGAAGTATTGGTGCGGCCTGCGACCTGCCGAAAACCTTCGTAATCCGCAAAGAAGAACAGCTTATTTTTGGCGATAGGCCCGCCGAATGAGGCGCCGTATTGGTTTTGACGCAGTTCCGTGTGCGTAAGAGCAAAATAGTTTGTCGCATCGAAGATGTCGTTGCGGAAGAACTCATAGAGGGAGCCGTGAAACTTGTTCGTGCCCCCCTTCGTGATGATGTTGATGATGGCTCCGGCAGAGCGGCCTACCTCCGCGGTGTACAGGTTCGTTTGAATGCGGAATTCGGCGATCGCATCCACGGATGGCCGTACACCAATCGTGCCGATGATGCGCTCGTTGTTATCCAGCCCGTCGATCAGCTGATTGTTGACGTTCTCGTCCTGCCCATTCACCGAGACCGACGAGGTCATACGCCGATCGTCGGGACGGTTGCCGCTCGAGAGCGCGTTCGGAGGGCCCTCGTTTGCGCCAGCGAGAATCTGCGCGAGTTGCATGAAATTGCGCCCATTGAGGGGAAGATCCTCAACCTGACGATCCGTCACCACCGTACCTAGTACGGAACTATCCGTCTGCAGATCAGGCGGTACAGCAGAAACCTCGACGACATTCTGCACGTTACCGACAACCAACTTCGCATCCACGCGAGCGCGATCGCCTTGGGACAGGCTTATCTGGGGAACCGAATACGTTTCAAACCCAGGACTCACAATCACCACGGTATATCGACCGATCGGCAACGCACTGAAGACGAACTCACCCACTCCATTGCTCTTCTGGGTGCGCGCGATATCGGTGTCGAGGTTGGTCACCTTCACCGATGCTCCAGGAATGATCGCGCCAGTGCTGTCAGAGATCTTCCCGAGGATATCTGCTGTCTCCACTTGTGCCCAAGCACTGCCAGCGCCCAGCGCGAGCCAAATACTCATGGCAAGAAGAAAGGTTGACCTGCGGAGTGCGAGTACTCCAAGAGATCTGACGGAGGTTGGAGTTCTGGTGGCGGCGTGCTTTTGGAAGAACATGGACGAGTGGCTCCGGTAGCTTTCGTTTCCGCAAGAAGTGGCGGTCAAGCGCGGGAGCAACTGTAGTGAGTGCGAGGAGAGATTGTAAAATGCAATCTTCAGTTGTTTTAGATAAGTTTTCCTTATCACAGGGGCGGGGGTAGAGAAGGTGCCAACCAACGCATATACAAACCCTGTTTAAGAGGTTCTGCGGCGGCAGGAATATGGCATGGGGACGCCGATGGAGAGACGATGCAGATTCCATTTCCGTCGATCTTGAGAGCCAGCGGAGCTATATGCGAACCATCGAGCGCCACAGTTGCCAGAAGCCCATTTTGAGCGATCGCGAGCGACTGCGCAGTGGCGACGTTGCGAATCTCATATCGCCCTGTGGCCAACCGTCGTACCGACCAGAGTTGATTCGCCATGGTCGTCACAGGCCGCCAACCTGGAAGGGATTCTTGTTTCGCGGCTTCAAGAAACTGTTCTTCTCCGCCTCCTTCCTTCCTTTCCAGCGTGAAGCGATAAACGCCGTCTAGCACGGTAGGAGTCGCTGTTCCCCAGGTGAACGTAGTGAGCGAGCGTCCTGGGAGACGGTGGAATACGGAGACGCCAGAGGTGTCGACATTGATGTCCTCGGCTTCAGGAGATGCATTTAACACCAACACCACAAAGGTGCCATCGAGGTTGCGATAGGCCGTTGTCTCGAGATCACGCGAACCTCGGACCGTGCCGGCAACGCGTACCGCCCCGGGATGAACGAACGGTGCCGCATGGGCCAGTATGTAATACTCCACGTTGCGACCGAGCGTAGCTGGCTTACCCGGGTGTTGCTCCAGGGTGAGCAATGCGCGGCAATCGCCGCACCCACCATTGTGCGGATCACCGTGCGGATCGAGCACGAGGTTCCATAGCATGACGCTGCGGGCCTCGTTGAGCGGCGCCCCCAGAAGCAAGTGTTTCGCCTGCCAGAGAAAGGAGTCGGCAAAGGTGTCACGATAGGTCCCGGAGCACTCCGTGAACCAGATGCCACTTCTTGGGTGATCCTTCAGGAACGTCATCTGTGCAGACTCATCGCCCCCATAGCAATGCCAACTGATCCCGGCGAACAGTGGTGCTGAGCCCGCCGGAGTGAGTTCATCCGCCGTCTTCAACAACTGTGCCGGGTAATCTGGATGGTCCCAGTTATGCTCATAGCCGAATAACAGCGGTGAGCGGCCGTGAGCCACCAGCAGTAGTCGTAATGCTGCAGCAAGCTTCGCCTCTTGCGCTGGTGGCATGAGCTGAGTGGGGTAGCTCGCGTTTTCGTTGAGTGGTTCGTTTTGCAGCGACAGCGCAAAGATCGGCACCCCTTCCGAGCTGAAGGTTTCGACGGATCGTGCAAGGTAGCGAGCATAGGTTTCCAGGTATTGATCCTCGAGCGAACCGGCTCTCATACTGTGATTGGATTTCATCCACGCCGGCGCGCTCCACGGCAACGCGATCACGCGAAGCTGGGGGTTCAGGTGTTCCGCCTCCCTGAGCAAGGGAAACAAGTAAGACCTATCCGGCGCTGCTGAAAATGCTGCGAGCGTAGTGTCCGGCCTGCCGCCCGGAACGTCGTCATAGCTGTAGTCACCGTGCGCCGAGAAGTCGCTTGCGCCAATCGGCTGCCGAAGAAGAGTAAGGCCGAGTGGACCTTCCGGTGCAAAGAGCTCCTGCATCACCTGCTTACGCTGCTCGGCAGGAAGTCTTGCGAGCAGCGAGGCAGAGCTATCGGTGAGCGAAGCGCCGAAGCCGTCCATCTGTTGGAACTGGGTATCCGCGTCGACCTCGATGTGTACCTTGGCTGCGCCAGGGCTTCGCGAAAAGCCTGTCTCGCTGTGCGCAAGCAGTTGTTTGCCATCCGCCGTGGTCTCGAGTACCTGTACCGCTTGCGCACTCGCGTAGGAGCACGTCATCGCACTGGAGAGAAGGACTGCCATCGATATATATCGTTTCCATTTGCAAAGGCCGACCATTTAATCAAGTTATCCGTTTCCATCTCCAGCCTAGCCCGGGGCCGCGATGAATTCTTATCGTGAACCTGATTTGATTTTCAAATCATTGCGAGAGTGGCCCTCGGCCCCATAAGTAGGTGAGCCTCAGCGCGGAGAACGGTATTCAGCCTACGCGTTGCGTATCGCGCACTAGGACATCCCAGCGTGACTCGCTCGCGCACAGAACCGGTGTTTCCTCGCATGCCAGCTGTGCGAGCCGAGTGAGAGTGTGCCCAGGAGGCGCTTCAAGAAAGATTCGCGGCTCGAGGCCGCGGACTACCGTGAACATGTCGTCCCAGCGCACCGGATGAGCCATATTCAGTGCGAGATCTTGGCGGATCGCTTCGGCGTCGGTCAACATTCGCGCGGTGCTGTTGGAAAGAACTGGAATTTTCGATCGCCCCATGGGAAGATCCGCGGCGAAACGAAGTAGTTCCTGCGCAGCAGGACCGAGCAGAGGAGTGTGTGATGCAGTTGGCATGTTCAGGAACTGTGCCCGGTGAGCGCCCGCTGCGAGCGCCAATGACAAGATCGCTTCAATTTCGTTTCGTGCGCCCGATACAACGAACTGCACCGGAGAGTTATAGTTCGCAATTGTTAAGGATCTGCCGATCAGAAGGTCTCGTACCTGCGTAAACCGAAGGCCTTCCAGCACCCCCATTCCGAAGCCTTGTGGGAGCGCAGACTCCATGAGTTCGGCGCGGCGTCGTACAAATTGAATCGCATCCGGAAAGGCGATAGAACCAGCCGCAACCGCAGCTGTAAAGGCACCCACCGAAAGCCCCGCTGCAACGATCAGCCCTATATGCTCTGAATCGAGGAAGCGGACAAATGCGACACCGGCGGTAAGAAGCGTAAGCTGCACGGCAACAGTCGACCGAAGTGCTTCTGACGAATCAAGCTCCAAGATGTCCCTCCCCAGCACAGCGGAAGCTTCAGCGAGTGTCTTTTGAACGGAGCCGTGGTCGGGGAGCGCATGAAGAAACCCTGGAGTCTGTGCGCCTTGGCCCGGAACCAGTAGTGCCGCACTCATGCGACACTCGCCGCAGAATCGCACCACAGGTCGGAAACCAGCACACTTCCACCGAGTTGTCGCAAGGCGACGGCTCCTTGCTGATACGCGTACTCTGCGAGTGCAAACGATCCGGCGTTCGTTGTCACCTGAACATCAAGCGTTGCAGGTAAAGTCGCACCGCACTCTATCAACTCACGCGCGAAGGCACGCGAGAATGGTTGAGGTGCCTGGATGAGCAGATCGAGGTCGCTCTCAGGCGATACCGCTTCCACCCCTGTCGCCAGTTCGAAGCCGACGCTGCCCACTGGACCCCACTCCAACTCCATACCGGTCCAGCGTCTCTGCAGCAGGCGCAAGGCTTCGAATGACGGTAAGGCTCGTCTCGTTTGAACTGCCTTGAGAGAAGAGGGATCGTATACACCTAGAACCGAATCCCTGTGCAGCCAGCCGCCGTACCGCTCCGATCTGGACGATCCACGAAGGCCGACCGGAATCCAATCTCTTCGAGGACAGGCGCGTCGAACCACGACGAACGGCGTTGCCAGGAGCAGATCGAAGGCAATTGCTTCGTCCTGTTCGAACTGAAGCGTCTCGCGTCTCAACGCGACCTTCAATAAATCATGCGGTCTGGGGACGAAAGGGTTCATGGCAGATGGGAGGATAACAGGATTGCGAGTGGAAGAGTGCCGGCGCTGAGAGCTGTACTGAGCACCAGCGTCGAGCTGGCTTCAAGCGATCGAACCCCATATCGGGCTCCGAAGACCGTGCCGAAAAAGCCGGCAGGAACTGCGGCAAGAAGGAACGCCTCACGGGCGACCTCACCGTGCAACCGAAAGAGGAAGAGTAACCCCAGCATCACTGAGGGCTGCAGGAAGTTCTTAAGAATGACACCAGTTGCGACGCTCGCTTGCAATCGCAGGCGCTGCGCGGAGAGTATCAAGCCCGTCAGGAACAGTGCCAGCCCAACCGTTCCCTTACCGATCAGATCGAGCGACGCAACCGCCGTCGCTGGTAAGGCGTATCCGCTGATGGGCAGTAGAAGTGCCAAAACCGGCGCAAGGACAATCGGGCGGCGCACAGCGGCGAGGATTGCCGGTCCAAGTTGTTCCCCAAGTGAACGACGGCCATCTTTGTTGCGTTTCGCATTCCATTCAAGCAGAACCAGCGTAATGGGAGAGATAACCAGCGCTCCGGACACGATGCCCGCTGCCACAGCTAGAGTCCCCGTTGGGCCGTAGAGACTTGAAAGGAGAGGAAGTCCGATCGCGACATTGTTGGAGAAGGAGACCGTTTGAGACTGCACTGCCGCCTGGCTGGGATCCGAACCGAAGACGCGCCGCTCCAAAAGGTATACGAGCGCATAGGTGAAGAGCATTGTGAGAGCCAGCACCGCAAGCAGAGGCGACTGGGAGCGCAGCACCGTGGGAGGTGTCCGCGCCACTCCAAGAAAGAGTGAGCACGGCAGCACGAAGTGCATCAGCGCTGTATTCAGCGCCCCTGTGTCCGTGTTGTTGATGCGGCCGCGCCAGCCAGCATAGTGCCCGAGCGCCAGCACAAAGAACACAGGCAGCAGCGTTTCGAGAAAGAAGCGGGTTGTTGCAGTCATAGTGACACACTCAGCACATTTCGGTCAGGCCAAATCATCCAGGTTCCATTGTTCTCGCATTAGTCGCTCTACGGTTGCGGTTGCCACGCGGTTAGGATTGTCTTTCACTCCATCTACATCCCGAACCCCGTTCTTCGCCTCCTCTCGGACTTCGCACAGGGCTCTCGAAAGCGCTTCCTTGACGATCGAAGTATTTGCAGCGGTCGGCGCTTCCGCAGAGATTCCGGGGATCAGCGTGTGCACAACGCCCAGTCGATGTGCGTTCTCGATGGAATAGGACATCGGCATCGACGACGCAGCCTGTTCGGTTACCTCTGCAAGGGTACGGCGCGTGATCCTCGCGATGGATTGCGGGCTCATCGCATGCATCATGACCCCATCGTCCTCAATCGCAAGGATACGGTCTGCTTGTAGCCCGTGGGCCAGGAACGAACCGGAGATGGCGCGTCCTACGATGAGTGTGAGTAGCGGATGACCCGCACGGCGTGCCGCGATGTAGGCGTCTACGGCCGCGGCACAGGCCACGGAGATGCATTGCTGTTCCTCGACTCGGCCAAAGGCCTGTCCTGGGGTATCGACGATGGCGAGAATGGGACGCCGCGTGCTCCGCGTGGCATCTTCTTCGACATACTGTCGTATCCGTGCAGCAACTGCCCACGCCTGCTCAAGGCCGAACTCACCATGTAGCGCGCGTGGAAACCCGCTCGCCGGATCTGCTACGACGGCAAGCGCGAGGATTACCTCCCCCTGATCACCCAAGGGAACCGTCGCTTCAAGCACGGAGGGTGTCTCCATCACAGTCTTAGCCGCGTGCTCTGCAAGGCCTTCCAGCCACAACTTCCCGCGCTCCATCGACTTTGTGGCATTCATGCGCTGCGTTCCTCGATTGCGGCGTTACCAGCCTCAGACACTTTTCCCAGCATATGGTTTCTACGCAACGTATCCAGTCTCAACTCGGGGTTTTCCAGTCGTCCTGACTCCAGCACACCTCGCGCCACCGCATCCGCGATCGCACAGGCGATCGAAGAGGCGTTGTCTTCGACAAACGCGTCGATCACACCCTGGAAATACCGTGTTTCGCATCCGATAAGTTTCCAGATGAGTTCGCGATCACTCGCGTCGAGTTCAGTCGGCCCCGCCTCCTGTTCGATGACCTCCGGGCCATTCATGCCGAGCCGCCCATGCGGTGTGCCGATGATCCAGGTACACAACGCCGCGGCCAGGGACATGCCACCAAAACATCCCGTAGGCCCTGCCACCACAGCAATGACAGGCGCCAGCTCGCGTAGGCTAACGATTGCAGCCTGAATCCGAGCGATGCTGGCCAGACCAAGGTTCGCCTCTTGGAGACGCACGCCGCCGGTCTCAAGCAGTAACAGCGCGGCAATCGGAGTGCCTGCCCGGCACGACTCTTGAGCGAGTTCAAGCGCTGTCGCGATCTTCGCGCCTCCAACCTCTCCGACGCTCCCACCTTCAAAGGCGGGTTCAATGGCGATCGCTACAATCTCGCGGCCGCTCACCTTGCCCCTGCCGACGACAACACCGTCGTCGCTCTGCGGCACCAACCCCTGTGGCTCCAGCCACGGGGATGAGACGCGATCGAATGGACCGACTAATTCTCTGAAGTAACCACCGTCGAGCAGAGCAGAGATGCGCTCTCTCGCAGAGAGCTCTTGAAAGGTTGCCGTGCAGCCGAATGGAGCTTCAGTCACGAGTGCGCTTCCTTTCCGGCAAGTTCGACTGCCTGTTCCAAACGAAGCCAGACCATGCCCGGCGTGGCTCCATGATCGCGAATTTCAAGTCGAAGAGCATAGGGATAGCGGGAGAAGAAACGCTCGAGAAGCGCTTCCCAGGTCATACGATGGCCCGTCACATTCGTATGCACCCTCACCTCTGCCGACTCCCCGTCTAACGGCTCCAACAACACTTCGAGATCTCCAGAGGCGACGACACCCACGTGTGCCTGTCTCTGTATCGTTTCTTCGGCGGGAAACGACAGATCGATGTGTTCGGTCATGGTTCGCTTCTCCGAAGGGTCGTGAGCCGGTCTACGAACAGGGTCGCGGCCAGCAGATCGGCTGAGCCGCCAGGTGACACCCAGAGGCGCAAAAGCCGACGATCAAGATCCGCAAGGTACAGTTTGCCCGCCCTGTTTGCAGTACCTCCCGCCCTGAGCACCTGTCTTGCTCCGTCCTGAGCGGCAAGTAGCGCTGGCTTACCGCCGCGATGGAGCAGACACGTGTCATCGAGGGTAGCCATGATGACCAGCAGCGCATCCAGCTGAGCCTCAGTTTCGCTTCCCCCCAGAGCGCGTGTCCGCCGAAGGCAAGGAAGTGCGGCGCGCAGCACATGCGGAAATGCAGCCATTGCTTCACCCCGGGCCCCCGTGGCACCGTACGATTTGAAAGCCTGCGTTCCATTGCTTGGCGGCGCGCCCGCGTACCGATCAGGAAGGTTTGCCAACCTCCCTGCGGTTTCGCAAAGCCGATTGGCGCTCGCTCCGGAACCGCAAATACCTGCTGAGGCCACCAGCAACCCAAGAGCCCAAATTGCACCACGATGAGTATTGACGCCCTCCGTAGCACGCAACATCGATACTTCGGCTTGGCGCCCCAACTCGCCAAGCTGCTCCCTCAGATTCACAGTTACAGCACGGCCCTCGGCCTCTGTGGCCATGCGCTGAAAGAACGGCTGAAGATCCCTTGCAGACCTGACCAAAAGAGACAGCGAAAGGTCGATGTGGGCTCCCGAAGCTCGCGCGTCGCATAGTCCGGGCTTCGGGGTGAGTTGCGCTTCGGTCACGAGCGCCTCGGTCACACAAGATGCTAGCCAGTGTGCGCGATCAGGCGCGCGTGCTGCGGCTGCCGCTGGGAAAGCTAGGCTCGGCTGGATAAGAATGGACTCGATATGCATTTACCAGTTCCTGAACTTCGACGGCGGTTTGTAGAGATTGCCCGACCATCGCACCAGGTCGGCCATGCTGGTAGCGGCCAACAAGGAGCGCTTTGCCTCGAGACGCGAAACGCCAAGATCTTCGGGAAAAGAAACGATACCGAGACGCCGCAATCTCGCGACGTCTTCGGTTTTGCTGCGCAGACCGATCGGACTCACTCCTGCAATCGCAGCCAACGCGGCCCGGCGCTCTTCGGGGCCTTCCGCGCGATGCAGATAGGCGATTCCCTCCTCCGTGACAACGTGCGTGACATCATCGCCGTAGATCATCACAGGTGCGGTAGGCATGCCACTTGAGCGGCCTACCTCCACAGCATCGAGTTCTTCTACAAATGCTGGTACACCGCCGCGCTGAAACGTCTCGGCAACCTGAACCACGAGTTTCTGGCCACGCTGGATCGGCGACTCTCCGCGCAGCAGCTTCAGCCATGCCTCGGAAGCATGACGACGGCCGTGCGGATCGTGCCCCATATTCGGCGCACCTCCAAAGCCCGAGATTCGACCGTGTGTCACCGTCGAAGAGTTCGCATCGCCATCCATCTGCAGGGTGGAACCAATGAAAAGATCGATGCCGTATTGCCCCGCGAGCTGGCAAAGCACTCGATTGGAGCGCAACGAACCGTCCCGTCCGGTAAAGAAGATGTCAGGCCTGGCCGCGACGTAACTCTCCATCCCAACTTCGGACCCGAAGCAATGAACGCTTTCAACCCATCCGCTCTCGATCGCGGGAATGAGAGTCGGATGTGGATTCAGAGCCCAGTTTCGGCAAATCTTTCCTTTGAGCCCGAGTGAGGCGCCATACGTGGGCAGGATCAACTCAAGCGCAGCCGTGTCCAGCCCGATGCCATGATTGAGCGAAGTGACGCCATAGCGCTCATATACGCCGCGAATCACCATCATCGCCATCAGGATGTGCAGTTCGTTAATCTGCCGCGGATCGCGCGTAAAGAGCGGTTCGACGGCGTACGGTTTCGGAGATGCGACGACGAGGTCAACCCAATCTCCCGGGATATCGACTCGGGGCAACTGTTCCACGATCTCGTTAACCTGCGCAAGAACAATGCCATCGCGAAAGGCAGTCGCCTCTACGATCGTCGGCGTGTCTTCCGTATTCGGCCCCGTGTAGAGATTACCGTGGCGATCAGCCTGGTCGGCACAGATGAATGCAACTCTCGGAGGGAGATCGATGAACATCCGTGCATATAGCTCGACGTAGGTATGGATAGCGCCTATCTCGAGCTGGCCATCTTCGAGCAACTGAGCCAGGCGCAGACTTTGTTGACCCGCAAAGGCAAAGTCCACTTTGCGCGCGATGCCGCGCTCGAAGAGTTGAAGATGTTCGGGCCGGGTGATGCTCGATATCAGCAGGTGGAGATCATGAATCTGTCCGGGATCGAGCGACGCGAGACAAGCTGAAAGAAAACTTGCTTGCTTCTGGTTGTCCCCCTCCAGAACGATGCGATCACCGGGTTCGAGGAGGATCGCAATGAGGTTCACCGCATCTTCTGACCTCAACTCTTTGCCTTGAACATAGCGAGCCACGCGCTCAAGACGCTGCGCTTTGTCGCGCCGGCGTGTATCCCATCTGCGGGGCGAGATGGATGCGTCCGAAATCGGCTTCAGCGTGGGCGACGTCACAAGTGGATTCAACAAGGCTACCCATTAGAACGTCTTGAGCAGTGATTTAGGAAGTAAAAAAAACGAGGCGCTCTGATAAGTATTGTTTATATACTCTCTGCTGAGGTCGACATGGGTCCAAGGCAGCTTCGTTCCTTCATCGCCATCGCAGAAGAACTTCATTTCGGTCGTGCTGCAGCGCTGGTTCATCTCAGCCAGCCAGCCCTGAGCCTCCAGATTAGAGGCATTGAAGAGGAACTCGGGGTGCAATTGCTGATCCGCGACCGCCGGAAGACCGGGCTCACGCCAGCGGGACGAATCTTTCTCAATGAAGCCAGGGAGCTTGTGCAACGCACGGAGGCAGCGATCGCGCTCACCCGGAGGGCGGCGCTCGGCGAGGTAGGGATACTGCGCATCGGCTTCATCTCAACCGCGGCAGCGATGATCATGCCGCAACTCGTCAAGCAATTCCGGACGAAACATCAACATGTCGATCTCGATCTTCGCAACGTGCTCACCAGCGATCAGGTGGTGCTGCTCCAGGAACGCAAACTTGATGTGGGCTTTCTGCGCGTCCCGTTGCCAACGCCTCCCGACATTCGCCTGCGCGTGATTCACAGGGAACCTTTTGTGCTGCTTCTGCCGGCAAACCATCCTCTGGCATCCGTGAAGGATCTCAAGGTCTCCGATTGCCAAGGAGCGGACTTTGTCATGTATAGCCGCAAGATGGCTCCCGGTTTTCACGATCAGTTGATGAATATTCTGCATACCCACGGTGTGACGCCGAATGTCGTGCAGGAGGCGGCCGAGATGTACACGCTGATTTCACTGGTGTCGGCGGGTATGGGGATTGCCATTGCTCCGGCTTCGATCCAATCGCATCACGTCGAGAACGTCGTTGTGCGTGAGCTGAGGGAGGAAAAGAGCCGCTCCGAGATCGCTATTGCCTGGAACAAGGATCATGTCTCTACCACGGCGCAACTGTTTCTAAAGATTGCGTTCGAGGGAAGACCCAGGAAGCAAAAGAGTTCAGCCGCGGCTATTTAGACTCTGACGCGCAGTCGATCCTGTTCGGGTAGTTCCTACTGCTTCGTTAATGGCGGCGAGAGGACTCTTCGAAAAGTGTCAGATCGATCGAGTCTGCCATCGCCTTGTAGCCGGCGTCATTCGGGTGCAAGTGATCCCCGCTGTCGTATTCCGGTAGAAGACGAGCTGGACGCAAGGGATTCCGTACTGCGGCGTCGAAGTCTGCGAAACCATCGATGTCATGCGTCGTCCGAATCCACTGATTGACCGTGCGCTGTGTCTCCTCCCATTCAGAGTCATCATGATCCCCGTTCGTCCCCTCAAAAGCTGTAATCGTGCCGAGGATGATTTTGACGTGGTTTTCATGAGCCGTTCGTGCGAGCAACTGGAAACCCATGATCAGTTGCTTGGCGGATATCGCTTCGCCTGTGGAGGCAGGCGTCCGTATATCGTTGCCACCCTCAAAGAGAAACACGTATCGTAAGCCGGGCTGCGCGAGAACATCCCTTGAGAAGCGAGCAACCGCGCTTTGGCCGAAGATCGGTCCCCATGCCCCTCGACCGTCCCGCAGCACGCGATTGCCAGAGATACCGGCATTCAGTACGGAATACGCATTGTCCCCCCGGGTAGCGCGCAAGCGGGCCGCAAGATAGTCCGTCCAGCGATGATTTGCGTTTGGCGTGGAATGCGCGCCGTCGGTCGTCGAAGAACCAAGAGCAACGATTGCCCCCGGTGACGTACGTGTGGCGACTTCGACTCCGGTAAGGATCAGGTCCAGTGTGATCTTGCGGGGTCCGTCCAGAGTCCTTGCGGTGCTCTGATCTCCTTTGGCGACGTAGGAGGTTTGGAGCGCGGTATAGTGAATCGCCGGAACCTCCAACTTCTGTGGAACAAAGAAGGTCACCGCCAGATCGCTGTCGCTCGTGACCGGCATGTCCACCACGTCGCTTGAAACCGTTGCGCCCGGTGCGATTGTCACCTGGCTCTGGCCCGCAAACGATACTGTGCGACCTGCACTCGGTTCTATCCCATCGCCCGAGACCCGAGGAGCGACGAAGACCGAACGCAACTGCAGGGGCACGGCGCCGAATGTATTGGAAAAGCGCAATTTGACCGCAGCGCCCCCAATCGAGAGGTGCACGATCTGTCTCACGGTCTCATTTTCCAGAATGAACTGGCCGGCACGCGGCTCCACGCTGTCGGGTGCGGAAGGAGCCATCATCCAGGTGCCGACCCAGCCGAGCGCGTCGGCACCAAGAAGCACTGGAGACATCGTGCAACTCGAGACCGCGATCAGGAGTGACCATCTCAACAGAAAGCGGCGGAAACACATGGAGTACAAACCTAGTGGCATAATCAGATTCCGTCGTCGTCGAAGCAAAATCAACGATAGGGATAACGCACCCCTGTGTAAAGAAAGGTTTTCTGATGAGATTCGTTCGTTTTCCCTATCAGTCTGGCTATGTTTCGAGCAAATCGAGGGAGTCAGCATGGATCACTCTAGAGCGTGTCATCAAACTAGCCAAATGCGGACCGAGGCGAAGTAGATGGCTTCGAGGAAGTTTCTGGCTGTTTTGTCGTATCGTGTGGCGATGGCTCTGAATTGTTTGAGTTTGGCGAAGAAGTTCTCGATCAGATGGCGTGCTTTGTAGAGTTCTTTGTCGTACTCGCGCTGTTGTTTCCTGTTGACCTTGGACGGAATGACAGCGGTCTTGCCCGCCTGCTCCAGCTTGGTCAACACCCGTTCGTCGGCGTCTTAGCTGTTTAGTCCCGGCATTTGATGGTGCATACTTTTCTGAACGCGAGAAGGAGGCACTATGGGACAGGTTCTTCACGGGAGCGCCCGCACGACAGCG